>NZ_VSRY01000139.1 GCF_008271805.1 Streptomyces sp. TRM49041 | reverse complement strand
GGGGGTGCCTCTATGTCTTTCGTCAAGGCGCCCCTGTCGGGTTTGGGGTGGTTGGTGCTTGCTGAGGTTATGCGGCGAGTTCGACGTCGTCGGGTGTGCGGGGTTCGTAGAAGGTTCCGTCGCGGAGCATGGCGAACAGGACGCTGATGCGATGGCGGGCGAGGCGCAGAAGTGCCTGGGTGTGGGTCTTGCCACGGGCTCGGCAGCGGTCGTAGTAGGTGCGGGAGGCGGCATCATGCAGAGCGGCGAACGCGGAGAGGAACATCGCGCGTTTGAGCTGCCGGTTTCCGCTTCGGGGTGCGTGTTCGCCGTGGATCGAGGTCCCGGACGACTTGGTCGCCGGCGCGAGGCCGGCGTAGGAGGCCAGGTGGGCGGCGCTCGGGAACGAGCTGCCGTCGCCGACGGTGACCAGGAGGACTGCGGCGGTCCTGACGCCGACGCCGGGCAACGACGTCAGGACCGGGGAAAGAGGGTGAGCCTCCAGCAGTTCGTTGATCTGCGTTTCCAGGGCCCGGCGTTGTTCGTGGACCGCCGCGAGCGAGCGGGCCAGGGAGGGGACCACGATGTCGAGGGTGCCGGTGCCAGGGACGACGACGGTCTGTTCGTCGAGCGCGTCGAATACGTCGTCGATGAGCCGGGCGGCCATGCGCGGGGCCTTCGGGCGGATCAGTTCGACGAGTCTGCGGCGGCCTGCCTTGCGCAGGGCGGCCGGAGAGCCGTGGCGCTCCAGCAGCCAGGTGACGGCCTGGTGGTCGAGGCGGGGCCCGAGAACGCGCTCCAGGCTGGGGTGGAACTGGGTGAGCAGGCCGCGTATCCGGTTGGAGGTGCGGGTGGCCTCGGCTGCGAGGTCCTGGTCGAAGCCCGCGAGCACGGTCAGCTCGGCGGTGATCTCGTCGGTCAGTTCCAGCGAACGCAGGGTGTGGGGCATGGTGCGGGCGGCGTCCGCGATCACCGCGGCGTCCTTCGCGTCGGTCTTGGCCTCGCCCGGGTAGAGGTCAGCGATCCGCCGCATGGCCAGTCCGGGCAGGTAGGCCACCTGGCAGCCCGCGTCACGGGCCACCGCGAGCGGGAGGGCGCCGATCGAGGCGGGCTGGTCCACGACCACGAGGACAGTGCCGAACTTGTCGCGCAGCTTGTCAAAGACGGCCCGCAGTTTCGGTTCGCTGTTCGGCAGCGGCTTGTCGAAGACCTTCTTCCCGGCCGGGGTCAGCCCGTGCCCATGATGCGTGCTCTTGCCGACGTCCAAGCCGAGGAAGACGCCCACGCCGTCAGTGTCGATCACTGTGCCCCCACTCGTTCGTTACGTGCTGGCCTGGGCATCGGGGCCGTTCTCGCGCATCCACGTTATGCAGACCTGCCGCCCGCGGATGGCTGGGCATTGCGCCCGGCCAGGCGGTGGTCGGACCTCTCATCAGCGTCTCCGACGGCACCTCCCGGGCCCGGTGACACCACCCCCCCCGGTCATCCGTGCGACAGGGGGCAAAAGTCATGCCGGGCCCGGAGGCCAGCGGCCCTCTTGCAGGACCGCGAAAAACATAACGGGGCGGACGTCCGACGGCGGGTCTGGCACCCTTACCCACGGCAGTGCACGTCAGGAGCGCGTCAAGAGCGCCTTTGGACGACCGGAACACAGGACCAGTGGGGGAAGAGCGTGGCGGCGCGGGAGCGGGAGACATTCGGCGAGTACCTGGACGGGTACGCCGCCATCCTGGCGGAGGTCTCGGCCACCGGGCGGCGCCTCAATCGCGACGAGCTGCGCGCCCGCCGCGCCCTGGGCGAGCGCGCGGCCGAGGCCGGGCACGGCCTGCGCGCCCTCGTCGTCATGCACCTGGCGGCGACCCGGGAGGCATGGCCCGGCGACCACTCCACGGACAGCGTGCTCGCCGCCGTCCAGCAGGCCATCGACGCGTTCGCCGAGGGCTACGAGCAGGCCCAGCGGCTGGCGGTGCGCCAGGAGGAGGCCGCCCGCCGCGAGTTCATCGACGACCTGCTGTACGGCCGGAGCGACCTCGGCCGGCTCGCCGAGCGCGCCGAGCGGTTCGGGCTGCGCCTCGCCCGCGCGCACGCCGTGGCGGTGGCCGACGCCCGCACGGCGTACGACGAGGCCGGGCCGGTCTCCCGCCAGGTCGAGCAGGCCCTGCTGAGCCGCTTCGGCGACCGGCGCATCCTGTTCACCACCAAGGACGGCCGTCTGGTGTGCGTGGCGCCCGGCGACCAGGACGACGTGATGGCGTTCTTCGCCAAGCACGCGCACGCCGCCACCGACGGCGGCCGGGTCGCCATCGGGCGCCCGCACTCCGGGCCGGGCGGCGTCGTCCACTCGTACGAGGAGGCCCTGAACGCGCTGGACCTCGCCGAGCGGATGAACCTGGACGAACCGGTGCTGCGCGCCGCCGACCTGCTGGTCTTCCCCGTCCTGACGCGTGACCGGCAGGCCATGGCCGACCTCGTGCGCAGCGCCCTCGGCCCGCTGGAGCAGGCCCGCGGCGGCGCCCGTCCTCTGCTGGACACGCTCACCGCGTACTTCGACTCCGGCTGCAACGCCGCGGAGGCGGCCCGCCGCCTGAGCCTGAGCGTGCGCGCCCTCACGTACCGCCTGGACCGCATCCACCGCCTCACCGGCTCCAACCCGGCCGAACCGATGCACCGCTACACGCTCCAGACAGCCGTAATCGGCGCCCGCCTCCTGGACTGGCCCAACCGCGAGGTCTGACCCGACCGGCTCCCGAGCCCGCCCCCGCCGGTACCGCCCCGTCCGGCTCCACCGCGGGCATGCGTTCCGCCAGGGGAGAGGTGCCATGCTCGGCGCGTTCCCCATCGGGGAGCCGCCGCGGTGTACGACCGGCACACCGGCTTCGCCGAGCGCACGCTGAACGGTCTGCGGGAGCGCAGCGCCGAGCTGGGCGTCCGCCTCCTGTGCCGTCCGTACGAGGGCGGTTACGCTGCCACCCTCGCCCGCGTCTGCGACGAGCGGCCCGGTACGACCGCGTTCGTCGTCCAGAGCGAGGCCGCCACCGACCCGCTGCCGGCCTCCTACGTCAGCGGGGCCGCTCAGTGCCGGAGGACGTGTTGGTGGCGATCTGCCCCGACCAGGTCGCCGCGCACGCCTCCGTACCGCTCCGCGTACGTATCCCGCGCAGCGCATCGCGCGCCCAGCCGGGGCGGCGCGGGCAGCAGTACGAGCCGCTCCGGCGTCGACTGCACCAGCCGCGACCCCGCCGGACTGCGCTCCGCGGCCCGGCGGGGCAGGCTGGAGGCGTGGAGCGTAGCGTGCGGTCGGAGATGCGGGAGCTGGGCGCCGCCCTGACGGCCGCCATGGAGGACACCGGCGCCTCCGTCGGCATGGTGTACCTACTGCCGCCGGACGACCGGGCACTGCGCCTCACCGTGGTCAGCGGAGTGCCCCTGGAGATGGCCGCCTCCTGGACCCGCGTCGGGCTCGGTGACCCCATCCCGGTGGCCGACGCCGTGGCCCAGGGGCGCATGGTGTGGCTCGGCGACCAGGAGCAGATGGCTCGCCGCTACCCCCGGCCCGGGCTGGTACTGCCGTATCGGTTCGCGCTGGCCGCCCTCCCGCTCGCCACCGGCGCCGCCACCTGGGGCGGGCTCGTCATGCTCTGGCCCGGCTCCCACCCGCCGACGCTGTCGGAAGCGGAGGCCGACGCCGTCCGGGCGGCCTCCGATCGCATGGCCGCCGTCCTGGACGACGCCACCCGCTCCGGGCGGCCCGTCCTGCCCGGCGGCCTGCCGCTGGTGGTCAATCCCCGCCTCCCCGCCGCCGAGCCGGACCAGGCCGTCGCGGCCATGGCCTTCGCCGATCGGCTCCCCGGCGGGAGCTGCGCCCTGGACCTGGACGGCCGCATCACCTTCGTCACCCCGGCGGCCGCCGACCTCCTCGGTCTGCCCGTGCGTCGTCTCCTGGGCGCCCTGCCGTGGGAGGCGCTGCCCTGGCTGGACGACCCCGCCGTGGAGGACCACTACCGGGCGGCCGTGATCGGCCGGGAGACCACGGCATTCACCGCCGTACGCCCGCCGGGCCACCGGCTGCGATTCCGCCTCCACCCGGACGGCACCGGCATCAGCGTCCGTATCACCCCACTCCCCGACACCGGCGCCCGCGCCGGGGAGGAGGCGACCGCAGAGGACCACGCGCCGCCCGTCGCGACGGGCCGGGCGAGCGCCCTCTACCACCTGATGCACCTGGCGGCCACGTTCTCCGAGGCCGTGGGCCTCCAGGACGTCGTGGAGCGGACGGTCGAACAGATGACCACAGCCCTCGGTGCGCAGTCCATCGCCCTGCTCCTGGCGGAGGAGGGCCGGCTGCGTCTCGTCGGGCAGAGCGGCTGCGCCCCGGAACTCACCGAGAACCTCTACTCTGTCCCGCTCACCTCGGACACCCCCGAAGTCCGGGTCTTCACCACCGGCGCGCCGCTCTTCTTCCACGGCTCCGAGGAACTGCGCACGGCCTTCCCCCAGGGCTGTGCCGGGCCCCCGGCGGCCGCCTGGGCATTCGTACCGCTCATCGCCTCCGGCCGTCCCGTCGGTTCCATGGTCGTCGGCTACGCAGGGCCCCACGGCTTCCACACGTCGGAGCGGGCCGTCCTCAGCTCGCTCGCCGGCCTGGTCGCGCAGGCTCTGGACCGTGCCCGCCTCTACGACGCCAAGCAGGACCTCGCCCACCGCCTCCAGGCCGGGCTGCTCCCGCACAGCCTGCCCCGCGTGCCGGGCCTGGACGTGGCCGCCCGCTATCTGCCCGCCGGGCACGGCATGGACATCGGCGGCGACTTCTACGACGTCATCCGGCTCGGCGACACCACCGCCGCGGTCACCATCGGCGACGTACAGGGCCACAACGTCGAGGCGGCCGCCCTCATGGGCCAGGTCCGTACCGCCGTCCACGCGACCGCCGGGGCGGCGCCGGGCGAGGTGCTCGCCCGCACCAACCGGCTGCTCATCGACCTCGACACCGGCCTCTTCACCAGTTGTCTCTACGCCCACCTGGACCTGGCCCGGCACCGCGCCGTCCTCGCCACCGCCGGACACCCTCCACCCCTGCGCCGGCACCCCGACGGCACCACCGACATCCTGCCCGTGCCGCCCGGCCTGCTCCTCGGCATCGACTCCACCGCCGTGTACCCGGAGACCGAGGTCCCCCTCGCCCCCGGCACGCTCCTGGCCCTGTACACCGACGGGCTCGTCGAGATCCCCGGGGTGAGCCTCGACGAGACCACCGCCGACCTCGCCGCCCGGCTCGCCCACGGCGACGTACGCGACCTGGACGGCCTCGCCGACGCCCTCGTCCACCACGCCCGCCACACCGCGCCCCGCAATGACGACACGGCCCTGGTGCTGCTCCGATCCCACCCCGCGGAAGAAAGCTGAACTTTGTGTCATCGGGTTGATGGAGTGTCCGCCGGGGCCCGCGAGTCGGCGGGGACGGTCGTCGGAGACCCGAACGCCTCGCATGCTGCCCTGATGCGCGCGGTAGTTGCCCTTGGGGTCCGTTCGGTACGTCGGGGGGTTCGATACCTCGTCACACGTTCGAACCGTGGCGTGACCGCAGCCCCGCCGGGGTGCCAATGGCTCTCTCGTCGACCGGTGTCGGGCCGCCATCGGCCTGAGACGGCAGGGCCATTGCCCGTGAAGGGGGTGGTGAGTAGCCTTCGTTCGTCATACCGACCGGTGGTCGGGGTTTCGAATGAAAGGGTGGGTGGCCTCATGGGACGGCTTGTTCCCGCGGTGACCAGAGCGCTCGACATTCTCGAACTGTTCCTCGACGGCGACGGCACGCTCTCCGCGCCGGAGATCACGCGCAAGCTGCAACTGCCCCGCACCACCGTGCACGAGCTCATCACCACGCTCGCCGCCCGCTCCTGCCTCGTGCCCGTCCCCGGACAGCCCGGCCGCTTCCGGCTCGGCGTACGCACGTACCAGCTGGGCAGCCGGTACGCCGAACAGCTCGACCTGGCCGCCGAGGGCGAGCGGGTCGCCCGCGAGGTCGCCGAGACCTGCGACGAGACCGTTCATGTCGCCATCCTGGAGGGCCTGGACGTCATCTACATCGCCAAGGTGGACTCCACCCACGCCGTCCGCATGGTGTCGGCCGCCGGGCGCCGCCTCCCCGCCCACTGCACGTCCGTCGGCAAGATGCTGCTCGCATCGCTCTCGCAGGACGAGTTCGACACCCGTATCGACGGCCGTGAACTCGCCGCGATGACACCCGAGAGCCTCACCGACCCCGACGAGCTGCGCGCCGCGCTCGCCGTCGTCCGTGAGCGCGGCATCGCCACCGAGCACCGCGAGTCCCACCCGGATGTCAGTTGTGTCGCAGCCCCCGTCCGCGACAGCGCCGGCCGGGTCGTCGCAGCCCTGTCCATCTCCGTTCCCATGATCCGATGGAGCGAGGAGCGGGAGGCCGAGCTCGCCGAACTCGCCGCCAAGGGCGCCGACGACCTCTCCGCCAGCCTCGGCCACCGGGGCCCGGGGTGAGCTCCGCCCACCTGGAGGTCGCCGTCCGTGAGACCGCCGCACTGGGCGAGGGCCCCACCTGGGACCCGGCCACCGGCCGGGGTCGACCCGCACAGCAACCGCTTCTGGGCCCAGTCCAACATCTCCGTCCACACCGGCGCCGAGCTCACCGCGCTCACCGTCGAGGTACGCGTCGCCCAGACCGGCGGCGTCGCCGGCACCGGCCACTGGCGCACCCTCCCCGCCGACCACTTCACCGTCTCCGTACGCGAGGAGAACGGCGCCCTCGTCCACACCTGGACCCTCCGCCGCGTCCACACCGTCCCCACCGGCGAACACGTCTTCGCCGCCCAGTACAACCACGCCGAAGGCGGCCGCGACGCACGCGGCGACCGCTACACCGTCACCGCGACGGCGGCGGACGGCGGCCGGGCCACCGTGACCGGCGGCTTCCAGCCCGGAACCGGAACCCGGGGCGGGGCAGAATGACCCGGTGACACACCGCTACCGCGTACTCGGCGCCACCCGTGCGCTCCGCCCCGACGGCACCGAGGCACCCGTCGGCGGTCCCCGGCTGCGGGCACTCCTCACCGCCCTCGCGGCGGCCGCCGGGCGTGCGGTACCCGCCGGGGAGCTGGCCGCCCAGATCTGGGCCGACACCCCGCCCGCCGACGAGCCCGCCGCCCTCCAGGCGCTGGTGGGCCGCCTCCGCCGGGCCCTCGGCAGGGAGGCCGTGGACCTCGCGCGGGGCGGCTACCGGCTGCGGCTCGCCGGGGGCCCGGACGACATCGACCTGTTCCGCTTCGAACGGCTCGCCGCCGAGGGCGCCACCGCGCTGGCCGCCGACGACCCGGCCGCCGCCGCGCACCTCCTCGACCGGGCGCTCGCCCTGTGGCAGGGTCCCGCCCTGGCCGACCTGCCCGGCCGGGACGACGACCCCCTCGCCGTACGGGCGGAACGCCTCCGCACGGGCGCCCGGCGCGACCGCCTCGCCGCCGAGGTGGCGCTCGGCCGCCCCGAACAGGCCCTGACCGGCCTCGCCGAGCTGGCCGCCGCCCACCCCCTGGACGAGCCGCTCGCCGCGCTGCACATCAGGGCCCTCCGCGCCGCGGGCCGCCACGCCGAGGCCCTCCACACCTACGAACAGACCCGCACTCACCTCTCTCACCACCTGGGCACCGACCCGAGCCCCCAACTACGCGCCCTCCACACCGAACTCCTCGCCCCCGCCCCCACAACGCCCCCGCCGTCCCCGAAGGCCCACAGCCCGACAGCACCACCCGCGCACGCCGGTCAGCCCGGCCCCGGCGTGCCGCAGGCGCAGGGAAACCTCCGGGCCCGGCTCACGTCCTTCGTCGGCAGGGGCGCCGAGCTCGCCGCGCTCGCCGGGGACCTGGGGGAGCGGCGGCTGGTGACGCTCCTCGGCCCCGGCGGGGTGGGCAAGACGCGGCTGGCCCTGGAGGCGGCCGACGCGGTGGCCGCCGCCTGGACCGACGGCGTGTGGGTCGCCGAGCTCGCGCCCGTACGGGACGGGGCGGACGTCCCCGAGACCGTACTGACCGCGCTGGGCGCCCGTGAGGCGATCCGGTGGTCGGCCGACACCGGCCAGGCGGGCGGCCGTGACCCGCTCGCCGAGCTCGTGGAGCGCTGCGCCCGGCGCCGCG
Organism: Streptomyces sp. TRM49041; assembly: GCF_008271805.1. Lineage (GTDB taxonomy): Bacteria > Actinomycetota > Actinomycetes > Streptomycetales > Streptomycetaceae > Streptomyces. The sequence goes on along the minus strand of NZ_VSRY01000139.1, from coordinate 113,818 downwards.
TCCTGCTCGTCCTGGACAACTGCGAGCACGTCGTCTCCGCCGCCGCCCACCTCGCCCAGCATCTCCTCGAACGGTGCCCCGGCCTCACCGTCCTCGCGACCAGCCGGGAGCCCCTCACCGTGCCGGGGGAGACCCTACGGCCCGTCGAGCCCCTGCCGGCCGAGGCGGCGCTGCGGCTCCTCGGGGAGAGGGGCGCCGCCGCCCGGGCCGGGTTCGAGGTCCGCGACGACCCCGACGCGTGCGTCGAGATCTGCCGCCGCCTGGACGGCCTGCCCCTCGCCATCGAACTCGCCGCCGCCCGACTCCGCGCCCTCGACCCGCGCCGGATCGCCGACCGGCTCGACGACCGCTTCCGCCTCCTCACCGGCGGCAGCCGCACCGCCCTGCCCCGCCAGCAGACCCTGCGCGCCGTCGTCGACTGGTCCTGGGACCTGCTCGACCACCACGAGCGTGCCGTACTGCGCCGCCTCTCCGTCTTCTCCGGCGGCTGTGCGCCCGCCCAGGCGGAGACCGTCTGCGCCGCTCCCGGCAACCCCGGCCCCGCGGCCGACACCCTCGATCACCTCACCTCCCTCATCGACAAGTCCCTCGTCGTCGCCGCCCCCGCCCCCGACGGCACCATGCGCTACCGCCTCCTGGAGACCGTCGCCGAGTACGCCTCCGAACGCCTCGACGAGGCGGGGGAGCGGGACACCACCGAACTCCGCCACCTCGCGGCGTACCGCGAGCTCGCCCGCACCGGCGACCGGGAGCTGCGCGGCCCGCGCCAAGCCGCCTGGCTACGGGTCTTCGAGGCCGAGCACGACAACGTACGGGCCGCCCTGCGCACCGCCGTCGACCGCGGTGAGGAGCAGGAGGGAATGTGCCTCGTCATGTCGATGAGCTGGTACTGGCAACTGCGCGGCCACCAGCCGGACGCCGGCTTCTGGTCCGCCGCCGTCGCCGCGCTCGGTCCCGACCCGTTCCTGCCGCCGGTCCGCCCCGCCGTCCCGCTCACCGAGCCCTGTACGGCCACCCCGCCGCCCTGGCCGGAGGACCAGCTGTGGGAGGCCCGCCGCAGCGTACGGCTCCTGGTCCTCGCCGCCGACGGCGACCTGGGCGCGGCCGCCCTGGAGAGACCGGAGATGCGCGCGTACCTCCGGGCCGTCGTCGACGCCTATCGGCCGGGCCACCCTCAGAACAGCCGCCAGCCCGGCGCGATGTGGTTCTTCGTACGCCTCATGACCGGCGACCTCCCGTCCCTCCGCGCCACCATGGACTCCTGCCTCGACTGCTGCCGCACCCACGGCGACGCCGGCGACATCGGCTTCGCCCTCCTCATGCGGGCCAAGATGCTGCCCGGCGACCCCGCCGACGCCGAGGAGGCCCTGGCCCGGTTCGAGGAGGCCGGGAATCCGTGGGGCATCGCCCAGTCGCTCTCCGCGCGCGGCGAGGCGTACGAGCGTGCGGGCAGGTACGCGGAGGCGGCTCGCGACTTCCAGGGGGCCATGGACGGCGCCCGGCGGATCGGCGATCCCACGCAGGTCACCGTCTTCCGGGCCCGCCTCGCCGCCGTCCGCCTTCACACCGCGACCGGCCCCGCCGAGCGCGCCCGCGCCGAGCGGATGCTGGAGGCCGCCTCCGACGAGGCCGCCGAGCACAACACCGAGGTGATCAGCACCGCCCGGCTGCTGCTCGCCCAGCACTACGGCCTGACCGGCCGCGTCCCGCAGGCCCGTGCGCATGTCGACATGATCGGGCGGGAGCTGCGCCCCGGCACGGCCGAGATGTTCACGGGCATGGTCACCGGCCTGCGCGCCTGGCTCGACTGCGTCGAGGGCAACCACGCCCGCGCCCTGGAGCGGGTCGCCGAGGCTGTCCGCAGCCTGGAGACCCTCGCCCACCTGGTCGCCCCACCCCTGCTGCTCGGCCAGTTCGCGACCGCCGCCCTGGCGCTGGCCCGCCTCGGCGACCCGCACACCGCCGCCCGGCTCGTCGGCGCGTACGACCGGCACGGCGACACCCACGGCGGTACGGGCCTCCGCCAGCTCACGCCCGAGGCCGAGAGGGACGTGCGCGACGAGGCCGAGGCCGTGGCCCGGGCCGCCCTGGCCCCCGCAGGCTACGCAGCCGCGTACGCGGAGGGCGCCGCCCTCACGCTGAAGGAGGCCGCCGCCCTCGTCCGCCGCCCGCGTCCCCGGGCGCCCGCCCCCGGAGCCTCCGACGGCGCCCGGTGAGGGGATGCGCTCCCGCTGGGCGGCGACGACAATGGCCAGTGCCGGACGAACAAGGAGGCGGCATGAGAGAAGAGCCCGAAACGACCTCCCGGCGGGGTGGCGTCACCCCTGACGCCATCCTGCACAGCGGTGCGGAAGGCGAGTTCACCGCGGAAGACCTGGTCCTCGCCTCCGGGCGCGACGTGAACCCCAAGAATCTGGCCTGGGCCGAGCGCAGGATGGCCGAGAAGGGGAAGGCCGCCCTCGACGAACTCCTGCCCTGACCCGACCGTCCCCCGGGCCACGCCGCGGACACCATCGCGGCGTGGCCCCTCCACGCCGCCCTCCGCAACTACTCCGCAACTACTCCGCCGAGACTTCTCCGCTACGCCCCCGGCGGCGTGCCCTCGCCCTCCGTCGCGTCGTCCGCCGCGTCCTCCACCTCGGCCCGCTCCAGCGGCCGCGTCGCGGGCCCCTCCACGACCCGCCCCTCCACGTCGAAGCGCGACCCGTGGCAGGGGCACTCCCACGCGACCTCCGCGTCGTTGAAGTGCACGAGGCACCCCCGGTGCGTACACCGCGCGGACACCGCGTGCAGCGCCCCCGCCGCGTCCCGGTGCACCGCCAGCCGCCGCCCGCCGACCCGTACCACCGCCCCCTGGCCGGGGCCCACCTCCGCCACCGAGTCGGCGTACGCGCCGGGCGCCCGGTCGGCCACGAAGTGCCTGGCCACCTGCGCCTGAAGCCGCAGCACCGCGGGCACCTCGCGCACCGGGTGGAGCCGTACCGGGTCGTAGAGCGACGTCCAGGCCGGATCACGTTCCCGGATGCGGTCCGCCAGCAGCGCCCCCGCCATCACGCCGCCGCTCAGCCCCCACCCGGCGAACCCGGTCGCGACGTACACGTGCCGGGCACCGGCGTGCATACGCCCGACGTACGGCACCCGGTCCGGCGTCCAGTTGTCCTGCGTGGCCCACCGGTGGCTGAACTCCACGTCCCCGAACCGTTCCCGCGCCCACCCCTCCAGCCGCCGGTACCGCTCGCCCACCTCGCCCTCGGCCGCCGTCCCGGGCGCGAACTTCTCGCCGGTGACGATGAGCATCCGCCGCCCCTCCTCGCCGTACGGCGCCGTCCGCACGGACCGCGTACCGCCCTCGGGCGTCAGGAACGCGCCGCCGGGGTCGCGGTCCGCCGGGACCGAGCCCGCCACCACCAGCTCCCGCTTCGGCTCCAGCCGGGTGAACAGCAGCGCCCGGTCGAACACCGGATAGTGCGTGGCCACCACGACGTACCGGGCCACCACGGCGTGGCCCCGCTCGGTGACCACCTCGCACGGCGTGCCCTCCTTGAGGCCGGTCACCCTGGTCCGCTCGTAGATCCGCCCGCCCAGCCGCTCCAGGTGCGCGGCGATCGCCAGCAGGTACTTCCGCGGATGGAACTGCGCTTGGCTCTCCACGCGCACCGCGGCCACCACCGGGAACGGCAGCGGCGTCTCCGTCACGTACGACGCGGGCAGCCCCGCCTCCAGCGCCGCGTCCGCCTCCGCCCGCACCGCGTCGGCCCGCTCCGGGTCCTCGGTGTACGTGTACGCCGGGAGCCGCTCCAGGTCGCAGTCGATGCCCAGCTCGTCGCTCACCTCGGCGACGTGCTCGACGGCCAGCTGCTGCGAGTGTGCGTACTGCCGGGCGGCCCGGGCGCCGTGCAGCGACCGGATGTCCGCGTACACCAGGCCGTGCAGCGCGGACAGCTTCGCCGTGGTGTGGCCGGTCACCCCCGCGGCGATCCGGTCCGCCTCCAGCACCACCACCGGATGCCCGGCCCTGGCCAGCTCCCACGCCGTACACAGCCCGGCGACCCCGCCGCCCACCACGACGACCTCGGTCTCGACGGACCCGTCGAGCGCCGGGCGTCCGGGCCCCGGCGCGTACTCCATCCACAGTGAACCGGAAGAGGGGTCGTAGACCATGTCAGCACCTCCTAGCCGGCCGCGGGCCGAACCGTCACCGTCGGTCCGGAGTACCCCCCTGCCCCCACTCCTAAGCAGTCCGGCGAGAAGCCGCATGAAACCCCCCGAGCTGCGCACCCGTGCCGTATGACCCACATCAACCCCGACCCCGACCCGGACCGCACCCCCGGCCTGGACGCAGGCGGCGGCGTACCCCCCGGCGAAACCCCACCGGCCGAGTCCAGCCTCCCGGGCGCGGGCCCGGAAGAGACCCACAACCCCCCGAAGGGGTGGGCCAAGGCCCCCCTGGCGCTGATCCTGACCGTCGTCCTCCTGGTAGCGGCCCTCTTCGCCGCGATGGCCATCATCATCGCTCTGTGACCACGGGTCCGCACCGCCCCGTGACCCACCGTTTCCGCCTGAGCACACGCCTCGCTCCACCCGGCGGGGGCACACGCGCTGAGGCGCCCTCGCGGGACCGAAGCACGCGGCGAGGGGACACCCGCACGCCCCTTCCCCCTTACTGCAACGCGTTCTACTCTGTGCGCCCGCCGCAGAGGGAGCCGCCGCGCCGCCGCGGGGGCGAGACGCCTGGAGGGGCCGTGCACCTCGAATACACGCCGGAACAGCAGCGGTTACGCGCAGAGCTGCGCGCCTACTTCGCCGACGCCGTCCCCGAACCCGCGCCCGAGGACGCCGACCACACCGCCCGTAAGCGCTTCTACCGCGACACCGTCCGCCGCCTCGGCGCGGACCGCTGGCTCGGGGTCGGCTGGCCGGTGGAGTACGGCGGGCGGGGGCTCACGCCCATGGAGCAGTTCATCTTCTTCGACGAGGCCGCCCAGGCCGGCGTCCCGCTGCCCCTGATGGCCCTCAACACCGTGGGCCCCACGATCATGCGGTACGGCACCGACGAGCAGAAGGCGCACTTCCTGCCCCGCATCCTCTCCGGCGAGATCGACTTCGCGATCGGCTACAGCGAGCCCGACGCCGGCACCGACCTCGCGTCGCTGCGCACCCGTGCCGTCCTCGACGGCGACACCTACGTCGTGAACGGCCAGAAGATCTGGACGACCAACGGCGACACCGCCGACTGGGTGTGGCTCGCCGTCCGCACCGACCCCGACGCCCCGCCCCACAAGGGCATCACCATGCTCCTCGCCCCGACCACGGATCCCGGCTACTCCTGCACCGTCATTCACACCCTCGCCGGCCACGACACCACCGCGAGCTACTACGACGATGTCCGCGTCCCCGTCTCCCGCCGCGTCGGCCCCGAGAACCAGGGCTGGCGCCTCATCACGCACCAGCTCAACCACGAACGCGTGACCCTCGCCGCCCACGGCACGATGGCCATCCGCGCCCTGCACGACGTCCAGCGCTGGGCCGCCGCCACCAAGCTCGCCGACGGCCGCCGCGTCATCGACCTCGGCTGGGTCCGGCAGCGCCTCGCCCGCACCCACACCCGCCTGGACGCCATGAAGCTCCTGAACTGGCGCATGGTCAGCGCCGTCGAACACGGCACCCTCACCCCGCAGGACGCCTCCGCGGTCAAGGTGTACGGCTCGGAGGCCCGCCGTGACGCGTACGCCTGCCTCATGGAGGTCGTCGGCGCGGCGGGCCCGCTCAAGGCCGGTTCGGCGGGCGCCGTCCTCCGCGGCGACCTGGAGCGGGGCTACCGATCGGCCGTCATCTTCACCTTCGGCGGCGGCAACAACGAGATCCAGCGCGAGATCATCTCCTGGATCGGCCTGGGCATGCCACGCGTCCGCCGGTGACACCACGGCCCGGGGCGGCCGCACGGCACCCCGTACGGCCACCCCGCACGGCACCCGGCGCGCGCACCGCTCCGGCGGCGCGTGGCCGGGTGCGCGTACCACTCCCCGCCCCCGCCCGTGCCGACACCCGCCCGGCCCCGTACAAACTCCGCAGACAGGGCGCCATACTGGACGGGCCGGGGAGGGCGCAGCGAACCGACGGGGGCGACAGCACGCGATGGCGGACACCAGGCTGATCCAGAGCCGCTACCGGCTGCTGGAGGTGATCGGGCGCGGCGGCATGGGCGAGGTGTGGCGGGCCACCGACGAGTCGCTCGGCCGCCGCGTCGCCGTCAAGTGCCTCAAGCCGCTGGGCCCGCAGCAGGACCCGAACTTCGTCCGCGTCCTGCGTGAGCGCTTCCGCCGCGAGGCCCGCGTCGCCGCGGCCCTCCAGCACCGCGGCGTCACCGTCGTCCACGACTTCGGCGAGTCCGACGGCACCCTGTACCTCGTCATGGAGCTTCTCGAGGGCCGCAACCTCAGCCAGCTCCTGGAGGACAACAAGCACCACCCGCTGCCCGTCCACGACGTCGTCGACATCGCCGAGCAGGTCGCCGACGCGCTCGCCTACACCCACCGGCAGGGCATCGTCCACCGCGACCTCAAGCCCGCGAACATCATGCGGCTGTCCGACGGCACGGTGAAGATCTGCGACTTCGGGATAGCGCGCCTCGGCGCCGACATCGGCTTCACCTCCCGCCTCACCGGCGGCGGCATCGCCATGGGCACCCCGCACTACATGTCGCCCGAGCAGATCAGCGGCGGCCAGATCGACCACCGCAGCGACCTGTACTCGCTGGGCTGCGTCCTGTACGAGATCGCCACCGGCGTCCCGCCGTTCGACCAGGACGACGCCTGGGCTGTCCTCGTCGGCCACCGCGACACCCCGCCCGAGCCGCTCCGAAAGCACCGCGCGGAACTGCCCCCGCTGTTCGAGCGGATCGTCCTCGACCTTCTCGCCAAGACCCCGGAGGCCCGCCCCACCGACGCGGGCGACCTGCGCCGCCGCATCGTCGGCAGCCGCCGCACCGTCCTCCCCACGGAGGCCCCCCACCGCCCGGCCACGGTCCTGCGCGACGACAGGCCCTACCGTCCGGACCTGGCTCCGGGCCGGCTCCCCGGCCTGAACCCGTCCCTCCACCCGTCCCTCCATGCCGGCCCCCATACCGCCGCCCCGGCCCCGGACACCCCCCGACTGCCCGCCTGGACCCGGTCCATGAAGACGGGCCGGAAGGCCCTCGGCGCCACCGCCCTGCGCACCGCGCCGGCGGCGGAAGACCCGGCCGCGAGCCTCACCGGCGAGTGGACGACCGCCACCGCGGCCGTCCCGCGCTCCGCCGCGTACCCCTTCACCGCCCCGCCCGCCCTGCCCGCTCCGCCCGCCCCCGAGCGCCTCACCCCGCCGGAGCTGCTCGCCGTCCTGGCCGGCCGGCACAGCGCGGGCCTCAGCCTCGGGCGGCTGGGCCGCTGGGCGGAGGCCGGTGAGGTGCACCGCGCCGTCGCCGCCGAACGCGAGCACGTCCTGGGCCCGGACCACCCCGACACCCTCGCCAGCCGCTACGAGATCGGTTTCACCCTCAGCCGCACCGGCCGCGCCGCCGACGCCCTCCACGAGTTCGGCCGGGTCGCCGAGGGCCGCGCCCGCGTCCTCGGCGCCGACCACCCGGACACCCTCACGGCCCGTCAGGAGATGGCGTACGTCCTGGGCCGGCTCGGCCGCCACTTCGAGGCCCACCAGGTGTACGCCGCCGTCCTCACCGCCCGCGAACGCACCATGGGCGCCGACCACCCGGACACCCTCCGCTGCCGCCACAACCTGGCGTTCACGCTCGGCAGACTCGGCCGCCTGGAGGAGTCCTACCGGATGGCGTACGACGTGGCCACGGCCCGCGCCGCACTGCTCGGCCCCGAGCACCCCGACACCCTGGTCACCCTCTACGAAGTCGCCTACACGCTCGGCCGGCTGGGCCGCTGGACGGACGCCCTGAGAACCTACCGGGAGGTCGCCGCCGCCCGCGCCCGGGCGCTGGGCCCCGACCACCCGGACACACTCGCCGCCCGCTACGAGGTCGGCATCGGCCTCGGCCGCCTGGGCCGCGGTCACGAGGCGCTGGAGCTGTACCGCGAACTGACCGCCGCCCGCATCCGCGTGCACGGCCCCGACCACCCGGAGACCCTGCGCGCCCGGCACGGCCTCGGTGTCAACCTGGGCCGCCTGGGCCGCTGGGAGGAGGCCCTCGCCGAGGCCCGCGACGTCGCCGCGATCCGCGATCGGGTCCTCGGCCCGGACCACCCGGACACCCTGGTCAGCGGCCGGGAGGTCGCCGTGTGCCTGGGCTGGCTCGGCCGCTGGTCCGAGGCGCTCACCGGCTATCGGCACGTGGCCGGCGCCCGCGAGCGGGTCCTCGGCCCGGACCACCCCGACACGCTCGCCAGCCGCAACGACGAGGCCCAGTGTCTGGAGCAACTGGGCCGGCACACCGAGGCCGTCGAGCTCTACCGGCGTGTCGCCGCGGTCCGGCAGCGGCGCGCCACGGGCGGCTGACCGCCTCACGACCGGGCAGTGGGGGACGCGGCACGACTCTTCACCAGCCGCGACCGCACCACCGCACGCCGGGACGTACGACCGGGTGGTCCCGCCGCCCCCCCGCACGCCGCGGTCGGGGGCCCGGACGTGAACGGCCCCCGGCCCGGCCGTGACGACACAGGTGACATCGCGGCCGGCCCGGGGGCCGGAGCAGGGAATACCGGGGGATCAGTGCTGGGGCGGTTCCTGACGGCGGTCGGACTGCTCCTGGCCCGTCTGTTCCTTGAGCCTCTCCTGAGCGGCGTCGACCCGGCCGCTGTACCGGCCCTGGGTCTTGTCGTCGACGAAGTCACCCGTCTTGTCGGTCGCCTTGGCCGCCTGGTGCTCGTGCCCCTTGAGCATGTTCTTGAGCTTGTCCATCATGGACATGGGTCATCCTCTCGCAGACCGACCCCCTGACCTTCAGTTTCCCCGCCGTACCCGCTGTCCGCATCCCGGAGGGCAACGGTCACCGCGCCCGTCACCACCAGCTCGTCCCGGTGGCGGCGTTGCACGAGTGCGCAGGTTCGAACAGCAGGCACGCCCGGAAGACGACGGAGCTCGACGAGTGCGTCGCCTTGGCGGGGAGGCAGGCATTCACCTTCGCGGGGAGCGGCGCCGGCCGGTGCCTCCGAACGCCGAGGGACCCGGAGCGGCGTTCCCGCACCGGCCGCTACCCCTGGCCGGCGCCCCCGTCCGCACGGGAGCGCAGCCACTTCTCGTGCGCGTCGCCCACCCGCTCCCACAGGGCCGTACGGTCGGCGGCGTCCAGGTCGGCCAGGTCCCGTCCGAAGAAGCCGGCGAGCAGCCCGAACCACGCCTCGGCCGTGTCCACCTCGCGTTCCGCGCGCCCCACCGCGTCGATCCGCGTCAGGACCCTGCCCCGCAGCACGTGCACGGCGTCCGGGTCACGGCGCAGCGCGGTGAACGTCGTCATGAACGGCGAGTCCGCCGCCGTGGACAGCCGCCGGTGCTCGTCGGCGAACTCCGCCGGCGCGGCCGACTGCCCGCGGAACTCCATGACGGGGAACGTGCTGTGCTTGTCGTGGTGGAACGTCCAGCCGCCCGGCTCGCTGACGGAGGGCTCGAGTCCGTATGTGAACGGCCCCTGTTCATACGTTCCCGCTCGCAGCGGCAGCGGCTCGTGCGGGCCGTCGCCGAGTCCGACGTCGACGAACCACGCCTCGCCGCCGACCCGCACGGTCAGCGCCATGTGGTTGCCGTTCGCGCCGCGCCCCTCCGGTTCCATGTGGACACCGCCGACATGCCGGGTGACGTCGTATCCGAGGGCCTTCAGCAGTGCGGCGAAGCCCCCGTTCAGATGGAAGCAGTAGCCGCCCTGCCCGGCGGTGAACCGGCGTACGGACAGCTCCGGGTCCATCCCGGGCGGCCGGCCGACCTGGATGCCGATGTTCTCGTACGGCACCCGCTCCAGATGTGCCCGCTGCAAGGCGAAGAGCTCCTCGACGGAGGGCGTACCGGAGGGTGTGATGCCGAGCCGGTCCAGATATCCCGCAAAACCTTCTGGAATCATGGCTGTTGACCCTAACCTGTGCGTCCGTCCGGTACGGTGCCGGGGTCAGTCCGGCGATGGCGCCCAGCCACTCGCCTCGATCCGTGCCGCGTCCGCCGGCCGTGTCTCGTCGAACAGCGCCCGTTCGCCGTCCAGCACCCGCAGCGCGTCCACGTACACGCCCCGCCCCGTGTACCGCCCGTCGGCCGTGTACCGCCAGCGCAGCCGTACGGGCCCGGCGGCGCACCACTCCGACAGGTCCGCCTCCAGCCGGTGCCAGACCCGCCCCGACCAGCCGGTCACCACCCCGCCCGGATGCGCCGCGGCCTCCCCGTCCGGCCGTACGGTGGTGAACGGCACCGGCCGCCAGTACGCCCCGCCCCCGGGGGCCCCTGCCGACGCCTCCGCGGACGCCTCCAGGACCAGGCTGTCCGCACCAGGCTCCGTGTCCCACCACAGGGCGCACCGCAGCCGGGCCCTCGCCGTGCCCGGCCGCACGGCGGGCAGCGTGAGCGTCGCCGTCGCGGAGGCCGCCGTCCCGGCGAACCACGCGGTGCGGCCGTGCGCGGGACGCACCGGGACGGCCCGGGCCAGACGGTCGGCGGCGGCGACGCGCGGCGCCGACCCCGAGCGCCAGGTGCGCACCGGGTGCACCGAATTGCCCAGCAGCACCAGGAACGAGTCGGTCGTCGGGTCCAGGACCAGGCTCGTCCCCGTGAACCCGGTGTGCCCGGCGGTGCGCGGCGTGGCCATCGCGCCCATGTACCAGTGCTGGTACAGCTCGAAGCCGAGCCCGTGCTCGTCGCCGGGGAACGCGGTGTTGAAGTCCGTGAACATCAGCTCCACGGACTCGGGCCGCAGGATCCGGGCGTGCCCGTACGCGCCGCCGTTCAGCAGCGTACGGGAGAGGACTGCCAGGTCCCAGGCGTCGGAGAACACGCCCGCGTGCCCGGCGACCCCGCCGAACCCGTACGCGTTCTCGTCGTGCACCTCGCCCCACACCATCCCGCGGTCCAGGCCCGACCAGGGTTCCCGGGCGTCCTCGGTGGCGGCGGTCCGCGGCCGCCAGGAGGCGGGCGGGGCGAATCGGGTACTGCGCAGCCCGAGCGGCCCGGTGATCCGGTCGCGCAGCAGCACGTCCAGCGGGCGGCCGGTGACCTTCTCCAGTAGCAGCTGAAGCGCGATCAGGTTGAGGTCGGAGTAGCGGTACACCGAGCCCGGCGGGTCCGCGGGCTCCTCGTCCCAGAGCAGCCGCAGCATGCCCTCGCGGGTCGGCTCCCGGTACAGCGGGAGCCAGGCGCGCAGCCCGGAGGTGTGCGTCAGCAGCTGACGTACCGTGATGCCGCCCTTGCCTCCGCCACCGAACTCCGGGAGCCGGCCCGCGACGCGGCCCTCCAGCTCCAGCACCCCGCGCTCCAGCAGCTGCACGGCCAGGACCGAGGTGAAGAGCTTGGTGAGGGACGCCAGGTCGAAGACGGTGTCCTCGCGCATCGCGATCCGCCGCTCCGGCGGCAACTCCACCCCCTCCCCGGTCGTCTCGTCGTACGCCGCGTACCGCACCGCGTACCCGATCGCCCGGTGCAGCGCGACCGTGGAGCCACGCCCCGCGAGCAGCACCGCGCCCGCGTACCAGGGGTGCACGGGGGAGGGATCGAGGAACCGCTCGGCGTCGGCGGCCAGCCGGTCGAGGTGGGCGGGCAGCAGCCCCGCCCGCTCGGCGGTCCCGTGCCGCAGCACCGGCCACGCCCCCGCACCGTCCCCCGGCGACATTGCCGCACCGGCCCTCTGCGACGCCCCCGCGCCCGTCCCCGGAACCGGACCGATCACCAGCGCACCTCCCAGTGCCAGCACCCCGCCGCCGAAACCCCGGCGGCCGATTCCTCTGCCCGACGGCTCCCGCGTCATCGCCATCCTCCTCGAAGGAATCCTTCGGCGCCGACATGACCCCAACATAACTGACGCACCATCAGAGAATCTCTTCCCTCGTACGCCCCGCTGCGGCATCCTGCGCCCCATGGAGACGGAGCTGAGCAAGCAACTGGGCGCCGCGCACGCCATCTTCGGCTTCACGCCGTTCCCCGCGGTGGCCGCCGCCATCACCCGGGCGGGCGGATTCGGCGTGCTCGGCGCGGTCCGCTACACCGACCCCGGTGAACTCGCCCGCGACCTCGACTGGATGCAGGACCACACCGACGGCCTGCCCTACGGCCTCGACGTCGTCATGCCCGCCAGGAAGGTCGAGGGCGTCACCGAGGCCGACATCGAGGCGATGATCCCGGAAGGGCACCGCCACTACGTACGCGACCTCCTCGCCAAGCACGGCGTCCCCGAACTCGCCGACGGCGAACCGTCCGGCTGGCGCATCACCGGCTGGATGGAGCAGGTGGCCCGCAGCCAGCTCGACGTCGCCTTCGACTACCCCGTCGCACTCCTCGCCAACGCCCTCGGCTCCCCGCCACCCGACGTCGTCCGCCGCGCCCACGACCACGGCATCCGGGTCGCAGCCCTCGCCGGAAGCGCCCGGCACGCCCGCCACCACGCCGACGCCGGCATCGACATCGTCGTCGCCCAGGGCTACGAGGCGGGCGGCCACACCGGTGAGATCGCCTCCATGGTCCTCACCCCCGAGGTCGTCGACGCCGTCGCCCCGCTGCCCGTACTCGCCGCCGGAGGCATCGGCAGCGGTGAGCAGATCGCCGCCGGGCTCGCCCTCGGCGCCCAGGGCGTCTGGCTCGGCTCCATCTGGCTCACCACCACCGAGGCGGACCTCCACTCCCACGCCCTCACCCGCAAACTCCTCGCGGCCGGCTCCGGCGACACCGTCCGCTCCCGCGCCCTCACCGGTAAACCCGCCCGCCAGCTGCGCACCGAGTGGACCGACGCCTGGGACGACCCCGACGGCCCGGGCCCCCTGCCCATGCCCCTCCAGGGCCTCCTCGTCGCCGAGGCCCTCACCCGCATCCAGAAGTACGGGACGGAGCCCCTGCTCGGCACCCCCGTCGGCCAGATCGTGGGCCGCATGACCTCGCAGCGCACCGTCCAGCAGGTCTTCGACGACCTCACCCGCGGCTTCGAGAAGGCCGTCGACCGCATCAACCGCATCGCCGGACGGAGCCCCTCATGAACCGGCAGCCCCTCATACACCGGCCCGCGCACACGCCGAACGGCTTCTGGGCCCAGGCCACCGCCGACCCCACACGCACCGTCCTCACCGCACCCGGCGGCGAGCGGTGGACCGCGGGCCGCCTCCACTCCGACGCCAACCGGCTCGTCCACGGCCTTCGCTCGGCCGGCCTCCACCGCGGCGACGCCTTCGCCGCGGTCCTGCCCAACGGTCCCGCGTTCCTCACCGCGTATCTCGCCGCCGCCCAGGCCGGCCTCTACCTCGTCCCCGTCAACCACCACCTCGTCGCCCCCGAGATCGCCTGGATCGTCGCGGACTCCGGAGCCAGGGCACTCATCGCCCACGAACGGTTCGCGGCCGCCGCCCGCAACGCCGCCGACGAGGCCGCCCTGCCCGTGAGTCACCGCTATGTGGTCGGTGCGGCGGACGGCTTCCGCCCGTACGGCGACCTCCTGGAAGGACAGCCCTCCGCACCCCCCGCCGACCGCACCCTCGGCTGGGTCATGAACTACACCTCCGGCACCACCGGCCGCCCCCGCGGCATCCGCCGCCCCCTGCCCGGCATCCTCCCCGAGGACGCCCATCTCGGCGGCTTCCTCGGCATCTTCGGCATCCGTCCCTTCGACGGGCACGTCCACCTCGTCTGCTCCCCGCTCTACCACACCGCCGTGCTCCAGTTCGCGGCCGCCGCCCTGCACATCGGCCACCCCCTGGTCCTCATGGACAAGTGGACGCCCGAGGAGATGCTCCGCCTCGTCGACACCCACCGCTGCACCCACACCCACATGGTCCCCACCCAGTTCCACCGCCTCCTCGCCCTCCCGGAGGAGGTCCGGCAGCGGTACGACGTGAGCTCGATGCGCCACGCCATCCACGGCGCAGCGCCCTGCCCCGACCACGTCAAACGCGCCATGATCGACTGGTGGGGCCACTGCGTCGAGGAGTACTACGCGGCCAGCGAGGGCGGCGGCGCCTTCGCCACCGCCGACGACTGGCTCAAGAAACCCGGCACCGTCGGCCGTGCCTGGCCGATCAGCGAACTCGCCGTACTCGACGACGCCGGCCGCCCCCTGCCGCCGGGCGAACTCGGCACCGTCTACATGCGGATGACCACCGGCGGATTCCGCTACCACAAGGACGACACCAAGACCCGCGAGAACCGCGTCGGCGACTTCTTCACCGTCGGCGACCTCGGATACCTCGACGAGGACGGCTATCTCTTCCTCCGCGACCGCAAGATCGACCTGATCATCTCGGGCGGCGTGAACATCTATCCCGCCGAGATCGAGGCCGCCCTCCTCGCCCACCCCGCCGTCGCCGACGCCGCCGCCTTCGGCGTCCCGCACCCCGACCGGGGCGAGGAGGTCAAGGCGATCGTCGAACCCGCCGACGGCCACGCCCCGGACGAGCGGCTCGCCGCCGAGCTCCTCGCCCACTGCACGCGCCGCCTAGCCGGGTACAAACGCCCCCGCAGCCTCGACTTCGTCGCCGCCATGCCCCGCGACCCCAACGGCAAGCTGTACAAACGCCGCCTGCGCGCCCCGTACTGGGAGCACCACGACCGCCCCGTGTGACCTGACACGGCCGATGCGCGGCGGCGGCGCGCCCGGGCCCGGATCCCCGCCCCGGTGCCCGGACGCGCCACACGCGCGGGCTCAGCCCCTGACGGTCACTCCTTCACCTTCACGACCCGCAGCGCGGGGTCGGCGAGGATGTCCTTCTCGCAGAACCGCGCCGTCACCCACCGCTCGGCCGAGTACAGCCGCGTCTGGTCGCTGTAGTGCGGCGACAGCGGGTTCGACGACTGCGAGTACGACAACAGCGTCCGCGCCACCGGGCACCGGCCGCCGTCCCAGCCGACCGCCTGGACGTGGCTCGTCCCGTGCGCCACCTCGGTGTACCCGCCGCCCGCCGCGTCCCACACGGGCACCGTCATGTTCCACACCCCGATCGCGCCCGTGGCACCGTGCACGGGGATGCGCTCGCCGCCCCGCACCACGAACTGGTGCTCACCCAGCGGGGCGTCCAGCGCGATGCCGGCGCCGCGCAGCTCCGCCACGGCGGCGTCCACGGCCTTGCCCAGCGCCTCGGCGACCGCGGGCGCCGCCGTGTCGAGGCCGCGTGGCGTACGGACGGGGTCGGCGGCCGAGAACGGTACCTTCCACGGGTCGTCCGGCCGCGTGGACGGGTGCCAGAACCAGAACCAGAACCGTTCGAAGAGCAGGGCGCCCCGGCTGCCGGTGTCCGTCCTGCGGTCCCACCGCGCCAGCACGTCGCACGCCTCACGGCCGCCCGGCGCCGCCTCCGGACACGCCCGCAGGACGTCGTCCAGGACGAGGTCCGCGGCGGGCACGCGGTTCGAGAACTGCTGGCTCTGGAGGTCCGCGACGGTCAGCCCGCCCCGATCCGCCATCCCGGCCACGTCCTCGACGGCGCCCCGGGTCCGCACCGAGCGCGGCGTTCCGATGTCGCCGAACACCCGCTCGTAATCGGTCAGCGGCCGGTCCGCGTTGGCCAGCCACGGGCTGTCGTTGGAGTTCTCCGCGTACGGGGCGTCCCTCAGCACCGGCATCCGCGACGGGCCCATGATGCCGGGCTGTACCGCGTCAGGGTCCCTGCCGAGCGCACAGTCGCCCCGCGATCCGTCCAGCACCGCGAGCCCCGACTCCGGGTACGTGGCACGGCCCAGCGGCGTCGAGCAGCGCGCGGCCAGCTCGTCGGTGATCCGCGGCAGGACCTGCGCCTGCGTGTACAGCGTGCCGCCGTCCCGGTCGGCGGCCACGGTGTTCACCCACGGCAGGCCCTGTGTACGGCGCAGCACGTCCGCCATCTCGCGGGTCGAGCGGGCCTTGGCGAACCCGAGCCCCGTGTCCGCCATGCGCAGGTTCTGGGCGTTGGGGTCGTTCAGCGTGTACGCGGTCGTCTCCGACCACGGCAGCGGCAGGCCCGAGCCGAGCGATGTGACGACGGGCCCGTACCGGGTCCACCACTGCGTACGGGTCACCGGGTCCCCGCCCGCGACAGGCACCGTCACGGTCCGCCGCACCATCCGCCGCCGCTCGCCGTCCACCAGGTAGACGGTCGGGTCGGCCGGGTCCAGTCGCAGCTGATGGAGGTTCAGGGTGACTCCGGTCGCGACCGTGTGGCTCCACGCCACCTTGTCGGTGAAGCCGATCTGGACGAGCGGCGCGCCGAGCAGGGACGCGCCCTGCACGTTCAGCTCACCGGGGATGGTCTGCTGCGACTGCCAGAAGCGCCGCCCGCCGTGCCACGGATAGTGCGGATTGCCCAGCAGCAGGCCGCGCCCGTTGGCGGTCGTACCGCCCGCGAACGCCACCGCGTTGGAGCCCATCGTCGCGTTCTGCGTGTCCAGCAGCTTCCGCGCCGCCTCCGCCGCGCCCTCCGGGTCGACGGAGGGCGCGGACGCGCCGTCCGGCCGAGGCGGCCGCGCGGCCGTGATGGCGTCCACGGCCCGCCCCTGCCCGCCGAGCACCGCCAGGGCGTACGCGCGCCGGGCGACGTCCACGGCGGTCACGGGCCGCAGCCACTCGGCGCCCGCGCACGCCGGATCGGTGACCCGGTTCTGCCGCAGCCAGGCGTTGTACCCGGCGGCCCAGCCCCGCATCAGCTCCTTCTGGTCCCGTCCCGGTCCGGCCGGGGCGGGACGCTTCAGCAGCCGCTCGACGGTGCGCGCGTTCCGCAGGCCCCGGAAGTACAGGTCGCTCGACAGGTTGCTCCGCGCCGACGACAGCGATCCGTCCGACCGCGCTTCGGCGCCGAAGTAGCGTGACCGCTCGCCCCGTACGGTCACGAACCCGTCGGCGAGCACACACACCTGGTCGGCCGCCTGCGCCCACCCGGTGCCGAAGCCCAGGTCCGCGTAGTCCTCGCCCACGATGTGCGGAATGCCGTACTCGGTGTACCGGACGACAGCGGACAGCCCGCCCCCCGACGGACTGTGCTCCTCACCGCTCCTGTCCGGCGCCGCGACGGCCGCCGACGGCAGGACGGCGGCGGCCAGGGCGGCGGCGGCCACGGCGGCGGTGGCCGACCACGCCCGGCGGACACGTCTCTTGCTGGTACGGAGGTGCAACGTTCCTCCCAACAGAACAACGACAGAAGTGAGTCGGCCATGGTGCGCCCGACGGAGCGCACACCACGCCGGCCCACTTCACCAGACGCCCGCAGCCGTCACAGGGGTTGACGCCGTCCCCGGCCCACGCCGTCCCCGGCCCACGCCGTCCCCGGCCCACGCCGCCCTTGCCCCGCGGTCTCCCCGCCCCCGGTTCCCGACCGGCTGTCGCCACACCCGCCGCGATCAGTGACCCGGCCTGAGGTCCTCGATCCGCCGGATCTTCCCCACCGACCGCTCCAGCGTCTCCGGATCGACCACGTCGACCGCCACCGACACCCCGATCCCGTCCCTGACGGCCGCCGCCACGGCCCGCGCCGCCTCCGCCCGTACCTCCGGTGCCGCGTCCGCCCGCGCCTCCACCCGTACCGTCAGCGCGTCCAGCCGCCCCTCGCGCGTCAGCCGCAGCCGAAAGTGCGGCGCCAGCCCCGGCGTACGCAGCAGGACCTCCTCGATCTGCGTCGGGAACAGGTTCACGCCGCGCAGGATCACCATGTCGTCGCTGCGTCCCGTCACCTTCTCCATCCGCCGGAACGCCCGCGCCGTCCCCGGCAGCAGCCGCGACAGATCCCGCGTGCGGTAGCGCACCACCGGCATGGCCTCTTTGGTCAGCGAGGTGAACACCAGCTCGCCCCGCTCTCCGTCCGGCAGCACCTCACCGGTCACCGGGTCGACGACTTCGGGAAGGAAATGGTCCTCCCAGATGTGCAACCCGTCCTTCGTCTCCACGCACTCCTGCGCGACGCCCGGGCCGATCACCTCCGACAGGCCGTAGATGTCGACCGCGTCGATCGCGAACCGCTCCTCGATCTCCCGCCGCATCTCCTCCGTCCACGGCTCCGCACCGAAGAGCCCCACCTTCAGCGACGTCGCCCGCGGATCGACGCCCTGCCGCTCGAACTCGTCGAGCAGCGTCAGCATGTACGAGGGCGTCACCATGATGACCTCGGGCCGGAAGTCCTGGATCAGCCGCACCTGACGTGCCGTCATTCCACCGGAGGCCGGCACCACCGTGCAGCCCAGCCGCTCGGCCCCGCCGTGCGCCCCGAGCCCGCCGGTGAACAGCCCGTACCCGTAAGCCACATGCACCACATGCCCGGGCCTGCCACCCGCCGCCCGGATCGACCGCGCCACCACGTCCGCCCACATGTCCAGGTCACGCCCGGTGTAGCCGACCACCGTCGGAAGCCCCGTCGTCCCGCTCGACGCGTGGATCCGCCGCACCCGCGACCGCTCGACGGCGAACATTCCGAACGGGTACTGGTCCCGCAGATCCGCCTTCGTGGTGAACGGGAACCGCGCGAGATCCGCGAGCGTCCGACAGTCCTCCGGCCGCACTCCGGCCCCGTCGAAGGACCGCCGGTAGAACGGCACGTTCTCGTACGCGTGGCGCAGCGTGCCCCGCAACCGCTCCAGCTGCGTCTCCGCCAGCTCCTCGCGCCCCATCCGCTCCCCGGCGTCGAGCAGATCCTCCGCCATATGCCCGTCCTCCCGTACGTCCCGGCAATCGATCAACCGACCATTCGGTCGTGTCGCTCCTGATCAGTTATCCAGCCCAGGGCCTCGCAGGCAAGCCCCTGGACGGCCGAGATACGCACGGGTATGGGTGCGCGTACGGGTGCGGCCGCGAAGCGCAGCCGACGGCGAGGCACCTCACACCGCTGCGTCGGGGCACCTCCGACCGTGCCCACCCTGCGTGCCCGCCCGGCGTGGTCGGCCGGGCACGGAACCACCCCCTTGCGGCAGGGCGCCGCGTTCCTAAGCGGTGGTGTCGCCGCCCTCCAGCAGGCTCTTCAGCCTCCGCTCGTTGCTCGGCATCTCCTTGCGGGCGAACGGGCGGATGACCATCGGCACGAGGAGCTTGCCCTTGCCATGCCCCTCGATGTTCAGATCGAGGGTCAGCCGGGACCGTGTGCCGTCGTCGATGGATTCGACCGTCCCCCGAAGGTCCGGGCGGACGGGGCCCTCGACGCCGTGCATGCGCCAGCTCCTCGGCGGATCGAACTCGGTGACCTCCATGGTCATCGGTATCACCCGCTTACCGACCTGCCGGGTCACCTCCACCCTGGAGCCGACGCCCAGCGGCGTGTCGCCGACCTGGTGCGCCTCGACGGCGCTCTCCTGCCACTCCGGCAGGTGCGTCGGATCCGAGACGTACGCGTACACCTCTTCAGGACGGCGGTCGATCACGACGCTTTCCTTGATGCTGGACATGATGTCCCCCAATCGCGGGGCGCGGAATCGTCCCAATAAAAGGATCTCTCCACCCCGCGTGTTCAGGCAAGGCGGGGCCGGTCTTCCCCCGGCTCCCCGTCCTCCCGTTCCTCACCCAGCGCCACCGCCCGCGCCCACCGGTAGTCCGCCTTCCCGCTCGGTGACCGGCGGACACGGTCCGCGATCACCAGTCGGCGGGGCACCTTGTACCCGGCGAGCCGGGCCCGGCAGTGCCCCTGCACCTCGCCCAGCGACAGCCCGGCCGCCCCCTCCCGCAGCTGCACCACGGCGGCCACCCGGCTGCCCCACAGCGCGTCCGGGACCCCCGCGACCAGCGCGTCGTACACGTCGGGGTGCGCTTTCAGGGCCTGCTCCACCTCCTCCGGGTACACCTTCTCGCCGCCCGTGTTGATGCACTGCGACCCCCGGCCGAGCACCGTGACCAGGCCGTCCTCGTCGACCGTCGCCATGTCGCCGAGCAGCACCCACCGCGCGCCGCCCTTCCGGAAGAACGTCTCCTGGGTCTTGACGGGGTCGTTGTAGTAGCCCAGCGGGACATGTCCGCGCTGCGCGATCCGCCCCGGTTCACCCACCGCGACCGGCTCGTGCGTGACCGGGTCCACCACGCGCGTGCGCGCGTTGACCCGCAGCCGGAATCCCGTGCCCGCGCCGGCGCCGTCCGCCGCCGTGCCGTTGAAGCCGGACTCGGAGGACCCGAAGTTGTTCAGCACCGCCACATGCGGGGCCAGCTCCGTGAACTCCGCCCGTACGGACTCCGACATGACCGCCCCGGACGACGACACGCTGAACAGCGACGACAGGTCCGTGCCCTTGAGCGGCCCCCTCAGGGCGTCGATCAGCGGCCGCAGCATCGCGTCCCCGACCAGCGACACGCTCGTCACGCGCTCCCGCTCGACGGTGCGCAGCACCTCGTGCGGCACGAACCTGCGGTGCAGCACCACCCGCTGCCCGAAGCCGAACCCGACGAACGCGGTGAGTGTCGATGTGCCGTGCATCAGCGGGGGAGTGGGGAAGAAGGTGATCCCGTCACCGCCGGCCGCGACCCGTTCGGCCAGCTCCTCCGGCCGCCGGACCGGCTCGCCGGTGGGCGCGCCCCCGCCCAGGCCCGCGAAGAACAGGTCCTCCTGACGCCACATCACACCCTTCGGCAGCCCGGTCGTGCCGCCCGTGTAGATGATGAACAGGTCGTCCGCCGACCGCGCCGCGAACCCCCGCTCCGGCGCCCCGGCCGCCTCCGCCTCCGCGAACTCCGCGCACGGGATCTCCGGCGCGCCCTCCGGCGGCGTCCCGACCCGCACCAGATGCCGCAGCCGCCCCGCCCGCGGCGCCGCTGCCGCGACCCGTACGGTGAACTCCGCGTCGAAGACCAGCCCCGCCAGATCCGCGTCCCGGTAGAGGTGAGCCAGCTCGCCGGCCACGTAACGGTAGTTGACGTTCACCGGCACGATCCGCGCCTTCAGGCACCCCAGCAGCGTCTGCAGGTACTCCACGCCGTTGTACAGGTGCAGCCCCACGTGCTCACCCGGCCTGATCCCCGATTCCAGCAGGTGGTGGCCGATCCGGTTGGCGGCGGCGTCCAGCGCGGAGTACGTCAGCCGGCGCTCCGCCCCTGTGCCCGGGTGGTCGAGGTAGGCCAGCGCCGCACGGTCGGGCACCACGTCCACGACCGACTCGAACAGATCGGCAAGGTTGTACTCCACCGCTCCTCCTCCACCGGTCCGGCGGGCGGGTCCGGCGGTCATTAGAGCGCCGCAGCGCGGAACGGGGAAGGCCCGTCACCAAAGAATCTGACTGTCTGTCAGAAAACTATTGAACTGCCACCCCGCCTCCTGCAACCTGTTCCAGTCCGAAGCGACGGGAGGCCCCCATGGGACAGGACGGCGGCACGGAACACCTCACCGTGCGGCGCCACGGCGCCACCCTCATCCTCACCCTCGACCGGCCCGAGGCGAAGAACGCCCTCACCATCCCCATGCTCGTCGGCCTCCACGACGGCTGGCTCCGCGCCGACGCCGACGACGACATCCGCTCCGTCGTCGTCACCGGCGCGGGCGGCTGCTTCTGCGCCGGCATGGACCTCAAGGCCCTCGCCGGCGCCGGCATGGCCGGCCGGGAACACCGCGACCGTATGCGAGCCGACCCCGACCTGCACTGGAAGGCGCTGCTGCGCCACCACCGCCCCCGCAAACCCGTCATCGCCGCCGTCGAGGGCCCCTGCGTGGCCGGTGGCACCGAGCTCCTCCAGGGCACCGACATCCGCGTCGCCGCCGAATCCGCCGTCTTCGGCCTCTTCGAGGTCCGCCGCGGCCTGTTCCCCATCGGCGGCTCCACCGTCCGCCTCCAGCGCCAGATCCCCCGCACCCACGCCCTGGAGATGCTGCTCACCGGCCGCCCGTACACCGCCGCCGAAGCCGCCCGCATCGGCCTCGTCGGCCAGGTCGTCCCCGACGGCACCGCCCTCGACCACGCCCTCGCCGTCGCCGAGCGGATCAACGCCTGCGGCCCGCTCGCCGTCGAGGCCGTCAAGGCGTCCGTGTACGAGACCGCGGACCTGTCCGAGTCCGACGGCCTGGCCGCCGAACTCCGGCACGGCTGGCCGGTCTTCGACACCGCCGACGCCAGGGAGGGCGCCCGCGCCTTCGCCGAGAAGCGCCCGCCCGTCTACCGCCGGGCCTGACCCCAGGAGTGAGCGCAGTGTCCGACGTCCTCACCGCCCCGCTCGTCGTGGAGTTCCCCTTCACCCGTTCCCTCGGCCCCGTCCAGTCCGCCTTCCTCACCGGCCTGCGCGAACGCACCGTCCTCGGCGTCCGCACCCGCGACGGCCGTGTCCTCGTCCCGCCCGTCGAATACGACCCGGTCACCGCCGAGGACATCGGCGACCTCGTCGAGGTCGCCCCCACCGGCACCGTCACCACCTGGGCGTGGAACCCGGCCCCCCGCCCCGGGCAGCCCCTGGACACCCCCTTCGCCTGGGCACTGGTCCGCCTCGACGGCGCCGACACCGCCCTCCTCCACGCCCTCGACACCCCCGGCCCGGAACCCGTGCGCACCGGCATGCGCGTCCGTGTCCGCTGGGCGGAGCACCGCACCGGCGCCATCACCGACATCGCCTGCTTCACCCCGTACGACTCCGAACCCACCCACCGGGCCCGCCCACACACCGGCCGGTTCCCCGACCCCGTCACCGCCATCACCACCCCCGCCCGCCTCGACTACACCTACAGCCCCGGCCGCGCCGCCGGCCGCCATCTGCGCGCCCTCGCCGACCGCGTCATCCTCGGCGAACGCTGCCCCGCCTGCCACAAGGTGTACGTCCCACCCCGCGGCGCCTGCCCCACCTGCGGCATCGCCACCACCGAAGCCGTCCCCGTCGGCCCCCGCGGCACCGTCACCACCTTCTGCGTCGTCAACATCAAGGCGAAGAACCTCGACATCGACGTGCCCTACGTGTACGCGCACATCGCACTCGACGGCGCCGACCTCGCCCTCCACGGCCGCATCGCAGGAATCCCCCACGACCAGGTCCGCATGGGCCTGCGCGTCGAAGCCGTCTGGACGGACGACGACGCCCGCCACCCCGGCCACTACCGGCCCACCGGTGAACCCGACGCCCACTACGACACCTACAGGGAACTGCTGTGACCGCCCGGGACGTGGCGATCGTCGCCTTCGCCCAGACCGCCCACCGGCGCCGCACCGACGACCTCTCCGAGGTCGAGATGATCATGCCGGTGCTCCACGAGGTCCTCGACGCCACCGGCCTGCGCACCGCCGACATCGGCTTCACCTGCTCAGGCTCCAGCGACTACCTCGCCGGCCGCGCCTTCTCCTTCACCATGGCCCTCGACGGCGTCGGCGCCTGGCCGCCCATCGCCGAGTCCCACGTCGAGATGGACGGCGCCTGGGCCCTGTACGAGGCATGGGTGAAGCTCCTCACCGGCGAGGCCGACACCGCCCTCGTCTACGCCTACGGCAAGTCCTCACCCGGCCCGCTCCGCGACGTCCTCACCCGCCAGCTCGACCCGTACTACCTCGCCCCCCTCCATCCCGACTCCGTCGCCCTCGCCGCCCTCCAGGCCCAGGCCCTCATCGACGCCGGCCACACCGACGAGACCCGGCTGGCGGCCATCGCCGCCCGCAGCCGCACCGCCGCCACCACCAACCCGCACGCCCAGCTCACCGGCGCCGTCCCGCACGGCGACCCCGTCGTCCACCCACTGCGCACCGGCGACTGCCCGCCGATCGGGGACGGCGCCGCCGCCGTGATCCTCGCCGCCGACGGCCACGCCCGCGACCTGTGTGCCCGCCCGGCCTGGATCCGCGGCATCGACCACCGCACCGAAGCCCACGCCCTGGGCGTACGCGACCTCACCGACTCACCCTCCACCCGCCTCGCCGCCGAACGCGCCGGAGCCTTCGACCGCCCGGCCGACACCGCCGAACTCCACGCTCCCTTCACCTCCCAGGAGGTCGTCCTCCGCAGAGCACTGCGCCTGGACGGCACCACCACGACGATCAACCCCTCGGGCGGCCCCCTCGCCGCCAACCCCGTCATGGCCGCGGGGCTCGTCCGACTCGGCGAGGCCGCCGCCCGCATCCACCGCGGCGACTCCGACCGCGCCCTCGCCCACGCCACCTCCGGCCCCTGCCTGCAGCAGAACCTGGTCGCCGTACTGGAAGGAGACGACCGTGTCTGAGGAGCCCGTGGCGATCACCGGCATCGGCCAGACCAAACACACCGCCGCCCGCCGCGACGTCTCCCTCGCCGGCCTCGTCCGCGAGGCCGCCCACCGGGCCCTCACGGACGCCGCCCTCACCTGGACCGACATCGACGCCGTCGTCATCGGCAAGGCCCCCGACTTCTTCGAGGGCGTGATGATGCCCGAGCTCTACCTCGCCGACGCCCTCGGCGCCACCGGCAAACCCATGCTCCGCGTCCACACCGCGGGCTCCGTCGGCGGCTCCACCGCCCTCGTCGCCGCGAACCTCGTCGCCGCCCGGGTCCACACCACCGTCCTCACCCTCGCCTTCGAGAAGCAGTCCGAGTCCAACGCCATGTGGGCCCTGTCCCTCCCCGTCCCCTTCCAGCAGCCCCTCCTCGCCGGCGCCGGCGGCTTCTTCGCCCCCCACGTCCGCGCCTACATCCGCCGCACCGGCGCCCCCAGCACCATCGGCACTCTCGTCGCTCACAAGGACCGCCGCAACGCCCTCAAGAACCCCTACGCCCACCTCCACGAACACGGCCTCACCCTGGAGCGGGTCCAGGCGTCCCCGATGCTCTGGGACCCCATCCGCTACTCCGAGACATGCCCCTCCTCCGACGGCGCCTGCGCCATGGTCCTCACCGACCGCGCCGGAGCCGCCCGCGCCCCCCACCCGCCGGCCTGGCTGCACGGCGGCGCCATGCGCAGCGAACCCACCCTCTTCGCGGGAAAGGACTTCGTCTCCCCGCGCGCGGGCCGCGACTGCGCCGCCGACGTCTACCGGCAGGCCGGCATCACCGACCCGCGCCGCCAGATCGACGCCGTCGAGATGTACGTCCCGTTCTCCTGGTACGAGCCGATGTGGCTGGAGAACCTCGGCTTCGCCACCGAGGGCGAGGGCTGGAAACTCACCGAGTCCGGCGCCACCGCCCTCGACGGCGACCTTCCCGTCAACCCCTCCGGCGGCGTCCTGTCCACCAACCCCATCGGCGCCTCCGGCATGCTCCGCTTCGCCGAGGCGGCCCTCCAAGTACGGGGCCGGGCCGGCGAGCACCAGATCGACGGCGCCCGCCGCGCCCTGGGCCACGCGTACGGCGGCGGCGCCCAGTTCTTCTCCATGTGGCTGGTGGCCGCCGACCCTCCCACGCGCTGAGACCGCCCGCCCCTTGTCCGCGACCGCCGCACCCTGTCCGCGACCGCCGCACCCGCCCCGACAGCCCCTCCGTCCTCTTCACCCCCGCCGAATGGCACACCTTCGCCCACAGGACCAGGGAAGGCGCATTCGACCTCGCCTGACAGGCCATGGCCGGACGGGCGGGTGCCCCGTCCAAGGCGGAGACGCCACGGGCCTCGCCCGTCCCCCGAACCGGTGAACCGCCCAGCAGGGAACGCCTCCCGTGACCCGGGGCGCGGCGCCACGGACGCCCGACCCGCCCGCCGTCCGGCACCCCCGGCCACGTACCATGGCGGCATGTCCTTCCTCCGCCGCCGCACCCCCTCCACCCCCGCGGGCCCGGACTTCGACGTCCTGGCCATGGACCCGGGCGACTGGCCCGGAAACCTCGGCGCCGGCCTGCTCCCCGCCCCCGACGGCAGCTGCCAGGGCGTCTTCCTCCGCTACGACCTGTTCGGCGGCCGCGGTCCCGCGATGATCATCGGCAACCTCCCGGAGGGCTCACCGGCCCGCGACCTCGCCGAGGGCCAGATCCCCTTCGAGGTCGCCCAGCTGCTCGCGGCTCTGGACATGGACGAGCCCGTCGAGGTCACGGAGACCGAGGACGTCCCGGTCATGCAGGGCGACAACCTCCTCATCGTGCGCCGCGTCAAGCTCAGCGAGAGCCGGATCTCCTGCGTCCAGTTCGACCGCAGCGACAACGTCCTGGTGACCATCGCCAGCTGGGACCGCCCCATCACCGACGACCTGTACGCACTCCTCAAACCGCTCCCCGCGGAACTCTTCCAGCAGGGCTGACCCCGAGGAACCCATGGCAGCGACAGCGACCGACGAGCAAACCGCGACCGTACGCGTCGACAGCTGGATCTGGGCGGTACGCCTCACCAAGACCCGCTCGCAGGCCGCCACCGCCTGCCGCGCCGGACACGTCCGGGTCAACGGCGACCGAGTCAAGCCCGCCCAGCCCGTCAAGCCGGGCGACGAGGTGCGCATCTTCCACGCCGGCCGGGAGCGCATCGTCGAGGTGAGGCGACTGCTCGCCAAGCGCGTGGGCGCCCCCGTCGCCGCCGAGGCGTACACCGACAGGACCCCGCCCCCGCCGCCCCGCGAGCACACCGCGCTCGCGGCGGTCCGCGACCGCGGCGCCGGGCGTCCCACCAAGCGCGAGCGCCGCGAACTGGACCAGCTCCGCGGCGCCCGCCGCCCCTGACCGGGCCCGCTACGAAGCGATCAGCGCGGCCACGCGGGCCGCCGACGTCCCCGGACCCGTCGGCCCGAGCAGCGCCGGCGCGAGCGGCGCGGCCGCCTCCGCCCGGTCCTGCAGCAGCACCTCCTCCTGGTACCGCTTGCAGCCCCGGTGCCAGTTGAGGATGCCGGCCATCCAGTTCTGGAGCTCCCGCACATACCCGTCCAGCACCGTACGCGTCTCCGCGTCGAGCCCGAAGTCGTCGTACATCACGGGGAACTCGTGTGCGGCGACATGCTGGAACTGCCGCATCCGCGAGTTCATCAGATCACCGGTGATCTCCACCGCCGTCGGGTGGTCCACGTCGAAGAAGTTCTGCACCACCAGAACACAGTTGTGGACCTCGCCCTCGAACTCGATCTCCTTCTGGTACGAGAAGAGGTCGTTCATCAGCGTCGCGAAGTCCATCGCCGCGTTCTCCAGCGCGCGCACCGGACCGCTCCGGTAGATCTCCGGCGGCACCCTGTTGCCGTGCCCGATCCGGCACAGCGCCATCGTCAGGTCGGAGCCGAACGTGGCCCGCCGCATCTCGATGTAGTCCACCGGCTCCGGGATCCGGTTGTGCGCCTGGTTCGCCAGCTCCCACTCCCAGCTCGCGATCATGACGTCGACCGCGGCCCGGAACGCCGCACGGTCCGCGTCGCTCATCGGTCCGGCCGTCCGCGGCCACAGATCCGCCAGGCCCCGCTCCAGCGCGTTCGCCGGCTCGGGCATCGACGCGGAGGCGCCGTCCAGCGGCATGAACAGCTTCAGCCGCTCGTTCTGCGCCCGCGCCCCCGCCAGGTCCCGGGGTCTGCCGTACACGACGGGGTACAGGTCGTCGCCGTATGTGCCCCAGGCCAGCCAGTGCGACGCCAGATCCAGCTCGTCGGCGTTCGCCTCGGGGTGCAGCCCGGCCGCGCAGAGCGGCAGGTCGATCCCGGCGATCTTCCGCTCGTTCCAGACGTCCGAGCCGGGCTGCCCCGGCTGCGCCCGGAGGAAGCCCATCTCGCGGCCCCATGCCACGCACCGCTGCCGCGCACCCTCCAGGTGCGGGTTGAGGGTCACCTGGAACGGCATCTCGATGTGCGGCAGCAGCGAGGGCCCCACACGCTGGTACGGCACATGCGAGAAGCCCCGCCACCGGGCCCTCTCCGCGCGCGGCGTCAGCCGGATCGAAGCGGCCGCCATCCCGAACGCGCCGCTGCCCGGTTCCGCGCCCAGGGCGCCCTCGTTCATGTAGCGGCTGGAGCGCATATGCCACTCGTGGCCGCCGGACTGCCAGTCCTGCAGCCCCTTCGCGTACGCCAGGACGGCTGCGGCGCCCTGCGGCCCGAGGCCCTTCTCCGCGCACAGGGCGGGCACCTCGGTCAGCGCCGTGTACTCGAACTGCTGGAGCCGTGACGTCAGCAGGTCGTTGACAGCCTCCGCGGCCTCCTGCGTCGAGCAGTCCAGGAACCGCTCGAGCACCAGCACACCGTTGCTGTTCTCGCCCTCGTCCTCCACCTCACGCTGGTACGAGAACAGGTCGTTGCGCAGATGCACCGCGTCGGCGAAGGTGTCGCGCAGCACCCGCAGCGGACGCGACTCCGCCACCGACTCGGGCACCTCGGCGCCCGCCGCGTACTCCACGAGCCCGGCCGACCAGGGCCCACCGCCCACCTTCCGGCGCATCTCGATGTACTCGACGGGGTTGGCGATCCGCCCCTCGTTGATGTTCGACAGTTCCCACAGGGACTCGTTGAGAAGGTTCTCGGTCGCCACGGCGAACCGTTCCCGCCAGGCCGGCGACATGGCGGGCACGGTCCGCGCCCACAGGTCCGCGAGGCCCGCCTCGACCGCGTTCTCCGGCTCCGGCATCGGCGCCGACAGGTCCAGCGGCATGAAGGCGGGCAGCCGGTCGAGATACGCCTTGCCGCCCTCCCGGTCCAGGGTGCGCTTGAAGATCTCCAGGAAGTGGTCGTCGAAGAAGAACACCCACACGTACCAGTCCGTGACGAGGGACAGCGCCTCCGCGTCGCAGTCCGGATGGGTGTACGCGCACAGCAGCGCGTAGTCGTGGGAGTCGAGGTCGTGCTCCTCCCAGATCCCGGAGCCCTCCAGCATCCCCATGCGCCGGGCCCACTCCTTGGTGTGGGCGCGAGCCGCGTCCACATGTGGGTTGAGCCGTGCCGGATACGGCACATAGAACTCCGGGAGTGCGAACGGCTGCGCCATGCGTGTCCATGCCTTTCGGTGAACGGGGCCATACCGCGCGAGCCTCTACCCGTGGCCCGGAAAGCCCACGCGAAGCTCATATAAGTCATATGAACGTCAATGTTCGGGCGCGGGTGACGCATGCTCCCCGGACAGCGCGAACCCGCAGGTCGGCAGCGTGCGCGGACCAGTCCGCACGCACAACCACCCTTGCGGACAACCCCCGTGCCATCCATCCGACGGCCCCCGTACGCCCCACCCACTTGTACGAACCGTCACCCACCCGGCGGTCCGCGCAGGAGGGCGCACCGCACACCCGGTGCGATCAGCACCGGGCGCACGGCGCGCCTGCCCCCGTCGAACGGTCAGCGTGTGCCGACCGCCGCGCGCACGGCCCGCCGTGCCAGCGCGCAGTCGTCGTGCAGCCGCCGCAGCAACAGCCGCTGCTCCTCCCCGGGTGAGACCGCTCCGGGCTGGACCGGGATCGAGCCCGCCGGCGGCGCCTCTCGTATAGTGCGCTGCACGGCCGTCTCGTACGTCCGTATCTCCCGCGTCAGCACGAGCATCAGATTCACCAGGAACGCGTCCCGCGCCGCCGGGCCTGCCGCCTGCGCGTGCTGGCTGATCTGCCGACGCGCCACCGGCGCGTCACCGAGCACGGCCCACAGCGTCGCCAGGTCGTATCCGGGCAGGTACCAGCCCGCGTGCTCCCAGTCGACCAGCACGGGACCGGCAGGCGACAGCAGCATGTTCGACAGCAGCGCGTCACCGTGGCAGAACTGGCCCATGCCCTGCCTGCCACCCGCGTGCGCCAGGCCGTGCAGCAGCTTCTGCAGGTCGTCCCGGTCCCGGTCGGTGAACAGACCCAGCTCGTGGTAGCGCGAGATCCGCGACGCGTAGTCCAGCGGCGCGTCGAACGTCCCGGCCGGTGGCCGCCATGCGTTGAGGCGCGCGATCGCCCCCAGGACGGCCCGGATGTCCGCACGCGGCGGCGCCTCCACCGGGTGCCGGCTCAGCGCCGCGGCGCGGCCGGGCATCCGCTCGATGACGAGCGTGCAGTTGTCCGGGTCCGCCGCGATCAGCCGCGGTGCCCGCACCGGAGGACGGTGCCGTACGAAGGTCCGGTAAGCGGCGATCTCGTGCCGGAATCGCTCGACCCACACGGGGGAGTGGTCCAGTAAACACTTCGCGACGGCGGTGGCGCGTCCGGTCGTGCCGACCAGCAGCACGGAGCGTCCGCTGCGCCGCATCACCTGGACCGGGTTGAACTCCGGGCAGATGCGGTGGACCGACGCGATGGCCTTCCGCAACTGCGCCCCCTGAGGGCCGGACAGGTCGATTCTTCCGCTGAGGGGCCCGGTCACCGCCCCCGCCCAGCGCCTGGCCCGGCCCGCCTGTGCGGGACCCAGGTACGGTCCGCTGCCGGCCGGGACGGTACGGGGCCGGGGCGGGGCGGACACGGAGGACGATGCTGTGTACATGGGCGAGACAGATCCCTTCGTGTGCCGACGACTGCGTACGCTGCCCCGTCCCGTCGCCGGTCCGACACCCTGGGGAATGAGGGGCCGTCGCCGGGACGGGGTGGCGCTTTCCTACCTGACACCGGCCCGCGGGTGGCTAACCATGTTGCGCACCCTGGCGAACCCTGGCGAATAGTCGCCAGCCCTATGACACGGGGTTACTGTCAACTCAGCCGAGAACCTGGGGGCTTGACGTGACAGGACAACCCAACACCCGCCTCTCCGATCTGTTCGGCCTGGCCGGCTGGTCAAAAGGCGAGCTCGCGCGGATGGTGAACCGGCAGGCGGCGGCCATGGGCCACCCGCAGCTGGCGACCGACACCTCGCGGGTCCGGCGGTGGATCGACCTGGGGGAGACCCCGCGCGATCCGGTGCCGAGAGTGCTGGCAGCCCTGTTCACCGAGCGACTCGGCCGTGTCGTGACCATCGAGGACCTCGGGTTCGTACGGCACGGGCGCGCCGGGAAACGGCGGGACGTCAGGCAGAACCAGAACCCTGACGGGCTGCCCTGGGCGCCCGAACGCACGGCCACGGTCCTCACCGAATTCACGGGAATGGACCTCATGCTCAACCGACGCGGCTTGGTGGGTGCGGGCGCCGCGCTCACCGCGGGCTCCGCCATCACCAGCGCCATGCACGACTGGCTCCGCAACGACACCCCGCAGACCGGCACCCCCGGCGCCGGCACGCCCGACCCCCTGCACGCCGACCCCGCCGGGTACGACCGCTACGAGGCCGCCCCCATCGGGTGGCAGGAGATCGAGGAGCTGGAGACCTCCGTCGAGGTCTTCCGCGCCTGGGACGCGGCCCGGGGCGGCGGCCTCCAGCGCAAGGCGGTGGTCGGCCAGCTCAACGAGGTGGGCGGCATGCTCGCCTACCGTCACTCCGAATCGATCCAGCGGCGCCTGTGGGGCGTCGCCGCCAACCTCGCCGTCCTCGCGGGCTGGATGTCCCACGACGTGGGCCTCGAACCCACCGCCCAGAAGTACTTCATCATCGCCGCGCACGCCGCGCGCGAGGGCGGCGACCGCCCCCGCGCCGGCGAGGCCCTCTCCCGCGCCGCGCGCCAGATGGTCCACCTGGGCCGCCCGGACGAGGCGCTGGACCTGATGAAGCTCGCCAAGGCCGGCTCCGGCGAGCAGATCCTGCCGCGTACGCAGGCCATGCTCCACACCATCGAGGCGTGGGCGCAGGCCGCCATGGGCCGTGGCCAGGCCATGCGGCGGACCCTCGGCGAGGCGGAGGAGCTGTTCGTCTCCGACAAGGGCGACGTCCCGCTGCCCAGCTGGATGCAGACCTTCAAGAGCGAGGACCTGTACGGCATGCAGGCCCTCGCCTACCGGACGCTCGCCGAGCACGACCCGGCCGCCGCCAAGCAGGCGCAGTACTACGCCCAGAAGGCCATGGAGCTGAGGGTCGACCACCGTAAACGGTCGTTGATCTTCGATCATCTGTCCATGGCGTCCGCCTGCTTCATCGCCGACGACCCGGAGCAGGCCGACCGTTACGCCAGGCTCGCGCTCTCGGCGATGGGCAACAACTCGTCGCAGCGCACCTGGGACCGCCTGCGCGAGATGTACCGGCTGACGGCCCGGTACTCCGGCTACGCCAAGATCAAGGACCTGCGTGAGCGGATCGAAGTGGCGCTGCCGAAGACCCAGGCGAAGAAGCTGGGCATCACGGATATCTAGCAGAGGCGGGCTGGGAACCCGCCCGCCTCACACCCCGCTCCATCGCTTATCCCTCACCGACCACACCAGCGCACACACACCACACCGAGGGGACAACGGGGGGAGCGGCTCACGGGCGAGCGGCCGGCTACGACAGGTCGCCGACCCTGGCCGCCACGACACAGGCGTCGTCCACCCGCGCCGTGTCGCCGAACTCCTCGATCACCGACCGCACACAGTCCTGCGCGTCACTCGCCCGGGCGAACCGCGGGGCGAGGGCCAGCAGCCGCTCCGTACCCGATGTGTCCGAGCCGAGCCCCGCCGCGGCGCGGGTCAGTCCGTCCGTGTGGAGCAGCAGCAGATCACCGGGGAGCAGTCGCACCTCGGCCTGCTCGTAGGCGGCGCCCGACGCCGTCGCTCCCAGCAGGACACCGTCCGGTCGGCTCAGCGCGCGCCCTGTCCCGTCGCGGAACAGCAGCGGGGCGGGGTGTCCGGCCTGCGACCAGCTGAGCGTCCGGGTCGCCGGGTGGTAGCGGCAGCAGACGGCGCTGCCGAGCGCGGGCTGTGCGGAGGACTCCATCAGCTGGTTGAGGTGCCCGAGGAGTGGCCCTGGGCGGATTCCGGCCACGGCGAGACCGCGCAGGGCGCCGAGCAGCATGGCCATGGAGGAGGTCACGGACACACCGTGCCCGGTGAGGTCGCCGACCGTCAGCAGGGCGTCGCCGTCGGGGAGTTCCAACGCGTCGTACCAGTCGCCGCCGATGCGTGTGCTGCTGCCGGACGGCAGGTAGTGCCCCGCCAGGTCCAGGGCCGCCGGGCCGCCCTGTGCGAGCCGCAGAGGGCCGCGCCACGGCGGCAGAACCGCCTCCTGCAGTTCCACCGCCACCCGGTGCTCGGTCTGCTCCACCTCCTGTCGCCGGCGGAGCGAGTCCTGTGAGTCGCGTACCGCCCGCTCGCTGCGGCGCAGTTCGCTGACGTCGCGTAAGACGGCCCACATGGAGGCGGTGCAGCCTTCGCTGTCGAGTACGGGCTCGCCCACCATGTGCAGGGTCCGCACCCGGCCGTCGGCCCGTACGATCCGGAACTCGCTGTCGATGGGCTTGCCGTCGATCAGACAGCCCGTCACCAGCTGGGTGAGCACGGTCTGGTCGTCGGCGAAGACCGCGGACGGCAGTTCGTCCAGCGACATCGGACCGGTCTCCGGATGACGGCCGAAGATCCGGAACAGCTCCTCGGACCAGCTCACCTCGTCCGTCAGCAGGTTCCACTCGGCGCTGCCGACGCGGCTGAGAAGCGACCCCGTGGCCTGCTCGGCGGAGGGCCGGCCGTTGTGTGCGGTCGCGGCGCCGGGGGCACCGCCATCCTCCCGGCATGCCTCCGTGGGCTGTTCCGGGACACCGTTCCTGAGGTGGCCCAAGTGGGCACGGAGGTCGTCGAGCTGATGGACGGCCAGGTCGCAGAGGGCGCGCTGCCAGCGGACCTGTGGATCGTTCTCGTCCGTGGCGTCCCGGCGTACGGCGTCCACCTCTCCGCGCAGCCTGCGGGTCTGCGAGATGAGGGCGTCCACCGCGCCGCGCTCCGGCGGCTGCTGGCTGGGACGGTCCGCGAACAGATGGGACGGCATGTCGTACTCCGATACAGGCGCGGCGGCCAGGGCCTGAAAAGCAAGGACCGGCTACGACTGTCGCACAGGCGGAGACGTGCTGTAAGGCATTTGGCAACACTCGATCCGGTGGTGCTTCTGGCATATGTCAAAGGCCAGCCGGGATCCAGCCACCATGGCCGAATCCCTGAGTGAGCGGCCCGGAGCGCCGCCGTCGACAGCCGACGTGCGGCCAGTCTTCCCCGGTCCGCCGCCCCGCGCGGCATCCGCACACACAATCGGCCCCTACCTTCACCGGCACAGGTGAACGAGGCTCTTCGATATTGACGCCCGGATGTGCCCGCGCGTCCGTGCGGCCACCCGGACGCGCGTCCGGGCGGCCGCACGCTGCCCGGACGGCCACCCCGCCCACGAACCGCCCGACGCCCCCGCCGGCGGATGTGAACCGGCGCGAACCGGGTACCCGGCACACCCTGGTGCGCGCACCCGTGCGCCGGAGGAGCCGATGGAGGAACCGACGGAGGAGAGCAGCGGTGAGCACACAACCAGGCAAGCGAGTCGTCGTCACCGGAGCCACCGGCAACGTGGGCACCAGCGTCGTCGCGGCCCTCGCCGAAGACCCCCGGGTGGGATCCGTCCTCGGCCTGGCCCGCCGCCTCCCGCAGTGGTCGCCGCCCCGCACCGAATGGGCGCAGGCCGACGTCGAGAAGGACGGCGACCGCGCCTTCACGGCCCACTTCGACGGCGCCGACGCCGTCATCCATCTGGCCTGGGCCTTCCAGCCCACCCACGACCCCCTGGCCACCTGGCGCACCAACGTCCTCGGCAGCCTCCGGGTCTTCCGCGCGGCCGCCGCGGCCCGTGTCCCGGCCCTCGTGTACGCGTCGTCCGTCGGCGCCTACTCGCCCGGCCCCAAGGACCGGCCCGTCGACGAGTCCTGGCCCACCCACGGCTGGCCGGAGGCCGCGTACTGCCGGGAGAAGGCCTACCTCGAACGTGTCCTGGACGCCTTCGAACCCCGCAACCCCGCCATGCGTGTGGTCCGGCTGCGCACCGCGTTCCTTTTCAAGGAGACGTCGGCCAGCGAACAGCTCCGCATCTTCGCAGGCCGCCTCGTGCCCGGCCGCCTGGCCAGCCCGAAGGTGGTCCCGGCCGTGCCGGACATCGAGGGGCTCCTCTTCCAGGCCCTCCACACCGACGACGCGGCCGACGGCTACCGTCGCGCGGCCCTCGGTGACGGCGTCCACGGCGCGTTCAACCTGGCCGCCGACCCGCCCGTCGGCGCCCGCGAACTCGCCGCGCTCCTCGACGCCCGCGTCGTACACCTGCCGCGCCTGGCCGCCCGGACCGCGCTGGCCGCCGCCTGGACGCTGCATCTGGTGCCGTCGTCGCCCCAGCTGTTCGACGCCTTCCTGCGGCTGCCCCTCATGGACTGCACCCGGGCGCACAACGAGCTGGACTGGCGGCCCCGGTACAGCGCCCTGGACGCTCTCCAGGAGCTGCTCCACGGCCTGCGCGAGGGCGCCGGCATGGCCACACCGCCCATGGTGGGCCGCGGCGTCGCCTAGCGGCGTCGCCTAGCGGTCACGGGGCTCCGCCGCGCCCGGCACCGTCAGGGTGAAGATCCCCCCGTCCGGGTCACGCAGCGTCGCCTGCACCTCCGGCTCGTGTGCGATCACCGTCCCGCCGTGCTGCAGCGCCGCCGTGACCCGCCGCTCCAGGTCCGACACCGGGAAGTGGACCTGCCAGCGCGGCCGGATCGCCGGGTCGGGTGCCGCCTCCAGCGCGCCCGACGACAGTCGCGCCACCGCCCGCCCGCCGCTCCGCAGTACGACCTCGTCGCCCTCGTACTCCACGTCGCAACAGCCGGGACGTCCGCACGCCCAGTCGAGGACCTCCCCGTAGAAGATCGCCGCCTCGAACGCGTCCCGCGTGTGCAGCCGCACCCACGCCGGCGCCGCCGCCTGCCACACCTCCCACCCGGCCGGCAGCTCGCCCTCCCAGATCCCGAACACGGCACCGTCCCGGTCCGCCGCCAGCGCGCCCCGGCCCAGCACGAACGCGACCGGACCGACCGCCACCGTCCCGCTGCGCTCCCGAATGCGGGACGCCGTCTCGTCCGCGTTCCGCACGGCGAAGTACGGAGTCCAGGCCACGGCCACATGGAACGCCGACGCCAGCGCGCCGATCCCGGCGATCGCCTTGCCGTCGGACAGGGCGACGCTGAACTCCTCCCCGAGCCGCGCGGGACGGAACTCCCACCCCATGACAGACCCGTAGAAATCGTGCGAGGACCGCAGATCCTTGGTCATCAGACTGACCCAGCAGGGCGCGCCGTACACAGCGGCGCTCGATGTCGCTCCCGAAGCCGCGGCAGCTGTCGGTTCTCTGGTCATGTGCCAACCATCCCGGTGTCGCCTCACGCGTCGTCCGCCGCGTCCATCCTTTCACCGTTTACACGTGGAGTGCCCTATTCGCCCACTTTCAATGCGACAGGGGGCCGTCACGCGGCGTGCCACGCCAACGGCGGAACGGCAGCGCCGAAAAACCCCTCTACGGTGTCGGATCAGTGTTTGATCAGTGATTTCCCCGAAAGGCAGTGGTGAGAATGGCCGTCGGCGCGCCCAGCGTCACCGACCACGACGACGAGGACACGGACCGGAGCGACGGCCCACCCCGTACGGCGACCGCGGTGAAGGCGGCGACCCTGGGGCTCGCGTCCCTGCCCCTGGGGCTGCTGGCGATGGCCTCCTACCTCGGCCGTCACGTCCGCCCCAGCGCCGACGAGTGGTGCTTCCTGCCGCTGGTCCGCGACCACGGCATCGCGGGGATCGTCGGACAGTTCTACGCCACCGACAACGGCCGGCTCACGAACGGGCTGCTCGTCGGCCTCTACGCGAAGTTCCCCGTCGCCGGACACCGGTGGTACGCGGTGGTCAGCGGCGTCCTCATGCTGGCTCTGCTGTGGGCCCTCACCGCCCAGCTCCTGCGCCGCGCCGGCCAGTGGGCGCCGCGCGGCACGGCCCTCCTGGCCGCTTCGATGATCACCGCGGTGTTCCTGTTCGCCACCCCGAACACGTACAAGACGTTCTACTGGCCCGCCGCCTCCGTCTCGCACACCCTCGCGCCCGTGCTGGCCGCCGCGGCCGCCCTGCCACTGCTCCGGGTACGCGGAGGACGCGGCAGGATCGCCGCCCTCGCGACCGTCCTCCTCGCCGGCGTCTTCATGGGCCTCCTGTCCGAAGAGGCATCGGTGGTCGCCCTGGTCGTCCTCGGCGGCGCCGTCGTCCTCGCCCGCTGGATCTTCACCGAGCGGGCCCGCCGCCACGCCGTCACATGGTCGCTGACAGGCATGGCGGGCGTCGCCGTCGGCACGGTCCTGCTGGTCACCTCCCCCGGCTCCCGCAACCGCCGGGAGCGGTACGACGCGGAGACCGCCTCCATGCTCGCTCCGGACTCCCTCCTCACGTCCCTCAAGCTGTTCGTACGGATCATGGAGACCGTCCTCACGACCTGGCAGTACGCGGGCGCCGTCGCCGCGGGCGTCCTCCTCGGGCTGCTCGCCCGCCGCCGCCCGGACGCGGGCCCCGCCGTCCTCCTGCCCTGCCGCCCGCTCCGGCTGCTGTCCTTCGGCGCGCTCGCGTTCCTGGCCTCCGGCTATCTGTGCACGGTGATCACGTACCCGGCCTTCGGCACGCGGGTCCTCACCACGGAGCGCACGTGGAACGACTACCTGCTCCTGTACGTTCTGCTGCTCGTCGCCGCCGGAGCGTTCCTCGGCCGCGCCGTGCGCCTGAGCCGGCGCCCCAGGCCCGTCACGTACGCCGTCGCGGCCACGTCGGCGGCCGTCTGCGCGGTCACCGTCCTGGGCCTGGCCGTCCCGCTCCACCATCTGGGCGACGACATGGCGGCCCGCGCCCAGCGCTGGGACCGCCAGGACCAGTACCTGCGCGACCGGGCCGCGAGCGGCGCCGAGTCGGCCCCGTACACCCCGAACTCCGTCAGCCGCATGCTGGAGCCCTTCGGCAGGGACGGCAAGAACCAGTGGCCGGCCCGCTGCGTGGCCGACTACTACCACCTGGACAAGGTCACTTACGGCAAGCAGCCGCCGTAGCCAGGCCTCCGGTCACGGCCGGCCCGCCCGGGCGGCGGGCCGGCCGGCCACCGGGGCCCCGGCCGCGTCCCGCTCGGTCTCCCGGACCACGTACTGCGGCCGCCGCTTCGACTCGTGGTAGATCCGGCCCACGTACTCGCCGATCACGCCCAGCGTCGCCAGCTGCACTCCGCTCAGCCCGACGATCGCGGTGATCAGCGTCGCGTACCCGGGTGTGTCGACACCGTTCAGCACCGCGTTCGCCACGATCCACAGCGCGTACGCGAGCGCGGACAGAAACAGCCACAAACCTGTGTGGATCGCCATCCGCAGGGGTCGGCTGTTGAACGACAGCAGCCCGTCGATGCCGTAGTTGAGCAGCCTCCGCCCACCCCACTTCGAGGCGCCGGCGGCCCGCTCGACGTTCTCGTAGCGGAAGCTCACCGTGTCGAAGCCGATCCAGGAGAACAGCCCCTTGGAGAACCGGTTGGTCTCCGGCAGCGACAGGATCGCGTCGACGGCGCGCCGTGACAGCAGCCGGAAGTCACCGGCCCCGTCCACGATCTCCACGTCCATGAACCGCCGCACCAGCCGGTAGTACGCGCGGCTGAGCGCCTTCCTGACCGCGCTCTCACCGGACCGGTCCCGCTCCGCCACCACCTGGTCGTAGCCGTGCTGGTGCAGTTCCAGCATCCGCGGCACCAGCTCCGGCGGATGCTGGAGGTCGGCGTCCATCAGGACCACGGCCGCCCCCCGGGACATACGCATCCCGGCGAGCATCGCCGACTCCTTGCCGAAGTTGCGGCTGAACGACGTGAAGCGGACCCGCGCGTCGCCCCGTGCCAGCTCGCGGAGCCGGTCGACGGTCCGGTCGCGGCTCCCGTCGTCCACGTAACAGATCTCGAAGGACACCCCGGTCGGCCGCATCGCAGTCACCACGGCCTCATGGAAGACATCGATCACCTCGCTCTCGTCGAAACACGGAACGACGATCGAGATCTCCACCATTGCTGACCCACTCCATGCACGCCGATGCGGGACGCCCCTGCGGTCCCCGCCGCATCCGGAAGATGCGGGTCGGCCCGCCGAGGTTGCCTCCACCTCGGTACCAGCGCCGCACACCCGTCAAGCACGCACCACCGCGGCTCACCCATACGATCGGCCCCGGCCCCCATTAGGGGGACCGGGGCCGAGGACCGGCGCCGACGGTAACCGCACGGGACGGCGACGGGAATGTCACCCGCCGTCCGCCCGCGCGGCCCTCCTCACCGCAGCGCCCGTAGAAGGGCCTCCTCCTGCTCCGGGGTCCGGAGCGGGACGTCGGCCTGTTCGGTGCCGGTGTTGCCGTAGGACTGGTGGGACTGGTCGCCGTTCCGCGTACTCACGTGGTCATCGCCCGGCGAGAACCTTCTTGATCATGACCAGTCCTTGTCGTGGGGCCATGCCCGACCGCCGGCCGGGCCCCACATCACGCGCCCGTCACCCGTTCGCCGTCAGGGAAGCGTCACGAACGGCGCCAGGAAGGCGCGGGCACCGTCCGAGTCCAGCCGGTATGCCACATTCGTGGCGTAGCACGGCGAGTCCCCGGTGATGGTGGTGCCCACCAGCGTCAGCCTCCCGTCCAGCAGGGCGAAGTTGGGCCCGCCGGAGTCCCCGTAACAGGCGCCGCCGTTCCCCTGCGGAGCGGTCATCGCCAGCCGCACCCACGCCGGGTTGAGCGCGTCGTACGACACCGGTGCCTTCATCCGGACACCGCCCCCGGGATGCGTGTGCCCGCCCGGCCCGCGCCGCGCCTCCTGCGTCCCGTATCCGGCCACGACGAATGATGTGTCCTTCAGTCCGCGTGGCCCCGGCGCGCCGAGCGCTCCCGCCTCGGGCAGTGTGGCCGGGGTGAACGACCAGCGCGCCGCGACCTGCGCCGCCGGCAGTTCGATCACCGATATGTCGTAGGTGTCCGAGGCGGGCCCGGGGTACTTCGGGTGGTTGTGCGCGATCCCCTCCACCGCGACCTCCCGTGCGACGGCGGCCGGGTCGCCGGGGTGACGCTCGGCCGCCCTCTCCAGCGCGCCCTCGACGTCCTGGTCGAGGGAGACATGGAACCGCACGTTCTCCGGCCAGTCGGTGGTGCAGTGTGCGGCCGTGAGAAAGGTGTCGGCGTCGATCATGGTGCCGGAGCACACCCAGTCGACCCGGTCGGGCGTCGCGGGGTTGTCGTCGTTGTCCCAGGTGGCGACGAGCGCACCGACCTCGGTGCGCTCCGGCGCCGGGGCCGCGTTGTACGAGCTGATCGCGGTGGACGGCAGGGCCGCGCCCAGGACGAGGGCGCAGGCCGCAGCGAGTGCGGCGCTCACACGGGCTGGGGTGACAGTCAAGAGAAACCCTTCCGGACGACGAGTGAACAGGCGCTTCTCCTGTGGGGTGCCGACAGTGAAACGCGCCCCGCGCATCCCCGGAAAGAGGGAAACCCCTGGCCCACCCCTACACCCCCTCGCCGCCCCCCGGCCGGCCCCGGCAGGCTCACGCGCCCGCGCACGCCGTCCGCGCCCCGCGCACGCCGTCCGCCCGGCGCCGTCCGCCGGGCACGCCGTCCGCCCCAACCGGCCGAGGGGCCGCCGAGGCGACTCGCGTACTGCCCGAAGGGCGGACGACGCACCGCCCGAGGGGCGGCGGAGCTGTCAGTCGCCCAGCGGCAGCCCAGCGGTGGGCAGACCGCCGAGGAGCCCGCCGCCGACGGGCAGCCCGGCGGGCTGACCCGGGCCGTCGCCCTTGCCCTGCGCCGGGGACCCGAGCAGCCCGGTGGAGAGGTTGGACACCACCGGCGCCCCCACGGACGCGGGCGGCGCCTCGGCGGCCGCGGGAACGGCCGCCGCCATCCCCGCTCCGGCGATGCCGACGCAGACCGTGACGAGACGGGTGCCGGTGCACATACTCATATGTCGCTCCTGAGGTTGAGGTGAGGGAAAGGTCACTTTCCAGCCGAAATCTCCAACGAGAAGGCAGGGTCGACGACACGGGGCGAAGTCCCGCCCCACCTCTTGAACTTGGTCTAGTCCAATGCGAAGCTGCCTTTGAGCCGCCCGACTTGAGGCCCCCGACCGAAGAGAAGGGACCCCCCACATGACAGCCCGCAGGACCACCCGCTTAGCGGCGGCCGTGGCGACAGCCCCTCTGCTCCTCGTCCTGACCCCCGCTCAGGCAGCCGCCCACGGCACCATGTACGGCCCGGTGAGCCGCGTCGCGACGTGCTACGCGGAGGGCCCGGAGCACCCGGACTCGCAGGTGTGCAAGGACCTCGTGGCGGCGAGCGGTACGCAGCCGCTGTACGACTGGAACGAGGTCAATATCGCCGACGCAGCCGGGCAGCACCGCCGGCTCATCCCGGACGGCAAG
This sequence comes from Streptomyces sp. TRM49041, assembly GCF_008271805.1. GTDB lineage: Bacteria > Actinomycetota > Actinomycetes > Streptomycetales > Streptomycetaceae > Streptomyces. The sequence continues at coordinate 72,717 of NZ_VSRY01000139.1, read as the reverse complement.
CTCTGCTCGGCCAACCGCGAGAAGTACAAGGCCCTGGACTGGCCCCGCACGGACTGGGCCGCCACACCCGTCTCCCCGGGCCCCCTCGACTTCAAGTACCGCGTCACAGCCGCGCATCCGGGCACGATGACCGTCTACATCACCAGGGAGGGTTACGACCCCACGAAGCCCCTGAAGTGGTCGGACCTGGACGACGCCCCCGTCGCCGTGGCCGATGTCGCCAGGACGGCCCCGAGCGGCTGGTACGAGTTCACCGGCACCCTCCCGAACAGGACGGGCCGCCACCTTCTGTACAAGATCTGGCAGCGCAACGACAGCCCGGAGGCGTTCTACAGCTGCTCCGACGTCGACTTCTCCCGCACCGCACGAGCCGCGGCGCCGCAGGCCCCCACGGAACGGCAGATCGAGGCAGGCGCCGCCAAGTCCACGGTCAGCCACGGCGGCCACGGCGGCGACACCCACGGCGGAGAGCGGACGGTCCTGCCGAAGACGCTGGCGAGTGTCGCGGCCGTGGGCATAACAGCCGCCTGCTTCCTGACGTCCCGCCGCCGCAGGACGCCCTGACGGCCGGGGCGGCCGACCGGCCCGGCCGTCAGCCCTGGCCGGACGCGGGCGTGAGCACCACGAAGTCCGCACCCGCCCGGTCCACGCAGACGGCCAGCCGCCCGACGCCCTCCGCGTCCTCCGGACCCATCTGGACGGTGCCGCCGTTCGAGGCGACCCTGGCGACCGTGGCATCGCAGTCCGCGGAGCCGAACACCGGGTGCCAGTAGGGCTTCCCGCCGGCAGGCGCGAGCACTTCGGAGGGCACCTGCATGAGGCCGCCGTGCATCCGTTCCTCGGGCAGCCCGGCGGGGGTGATCAGTGAGTACGTGCCACCTCCGCCCGGCAGCTCCATGTCCTGGGTCTGCCAGTCGAACAGATTGCCGTAGAACTCCTTGGCGGCGGCCGCGTCCGTCGTATACAGCTCGACCCACGACAGGCTTCCCGGCCCGTCCACCGTGTCGACCCCCTTGGTCGTGCCCGGCTGCCACACGGCGAACTGGCCGCCCTGGGGGTCGGTGTACTGCGCCATCCGGCCCTCACCGTCGGCGTCCATCGGATCGACCCGCACCGTGCCGCCCGAACGGCGCACGGCCTCCGTAGTGGCGTCGGCGTCCGGCGTACAGAAGTAGATCATCCACGCCGAACGCGCCCCTTCCTCCGTCAGCCGCCCCAGCCCTGCGACCGTCCTGCCGTCCAGCTTGAGATAGCCGTAGTCCGCCGCCTCGGGGCTGAACGCCTGGAACTCCCAGCCGAACACGGAGCCGTAGAACTCGGCCGCCGCCCGGACATCGGGCGCGCCCAGGTCGAGCCAGCACGGGGAGCCGGTGGCGAAGTCAGTGGTGATCACGAGAATCCTTCCGTCACGGGGCAACAGGTCCCAGGGAGCGAGGCAGGCGTGGAGCCCTACGGCAAACAGCGTGGCACCAGGACCCGCCACCCGCGCCCGGTGACGGACGAACCGGTGACGCCCCGGCCGCACCGAACACCCCTGAGCCGTGTCGAGGGCTTCCGACAGCGCCTCCAGTGCGTCGAGGACCTGACACGCCCCGTTCCGGCAGGTGGGCCTCCAGGCAGCATGGTGGCCCGCGCGAACCGGGCGAGCGCCGCACCGGAGGCGTCGGCGGCCGCCCGGGACAGTCCCCGCGCCGGACCGCTTCGTGCGCGGCGCGGTCGACGGCCTCCTGCCAGGCGGGCCGGGCGTACCGGGCCAGGACCTCGGAGCCGTACCGGGCCGTCGCGACCAGCCACTCGGCCGGCCGGCCGCGCAGCCGCGGCGTCTCCCAGGCGGGGTGGACGGCGTAGGCCGGCATCGCGAGGACCCCGCTCAGCAGGGCCCGTGCGGCGGCGTATCCGGACCGCGTCGGCAGAAACGTCCCGAACGCGCTGACAGCGGCGAGCCCGGCCGAGGTGTACGTGCCCGGGTCCGCCACCCGGACGACCCCGTCGCCGGCGCCACGCCCACCAGAGTGCCGCCGAAGCGGGCTACGGACCGGGCGTACGTCTGACCGAAATCGGGCCGCATCGTCATGAGGGAGGTGAGCGGTGCCCAGTAGCCGTGGCCCAGCGGCATGCCGCAGGAACGGCGGACAACGCCGAGTCCGGCAACATCCGCCTGCGCGCACCGCGCTACGACGCCGGGACCGACAGGTAACCACCAGCCGGAGGCATGGCCGGGCCGGTTGCCGGTCGACGGCAGGCAGGGGTCGGCATGCCCCCTCGGTCACTGGATCAGGCGTTCTACACTCCCCGGATGGCCAACGATCTGCGTTTCACGGTTCTGGGCTCCGCGACGCCGTACCCGACCGTGGACAACCCCTGTTCCGGCTACCTGGTCTCCTGCGGAGACACCCGGGTGTGGGTGGACGCGGGCAGCGGAACGCTGGCTCAACTGCAGCGACATGTCAGGCTGGACGAGCTGGACGCGATCTGGATCTCGCACCTGCACGCCGACCACAGCGCGGACCTGCTCACCGCCTACTACGGCGCGCTCTACGCCGACATCGAGCTCGCCGCTCCGATCCCCCTGTACGGCCCGCCGGGCATCGCCGACCGGCTCGCGCACTTCCTGACCAACACCACGACCCGCAGCCCGGTCGAATCCGCCTTCGCCGTCGAGGAACTGCACGACGGACACCACGTACGTGTCGGCGCGCTCACCCTCACCAGCCGGGCGGTGGCACACGGCATCCCCTCCTTCGCCCTGCGCGTCGACGCCGCGGGCCGGTCGCTCGTGTACTCCGGGGACACCGCACCCTGCCCCGCCCTGACGAGTCTGGCCGAGGACTGCGACGTGCTGCTGTGCGAGGCCGACAGCGCGCAGGCACCGACCGAGGGCGAGCAGGTGCACCACACACCGGAGGACGCCGGCGACACCGCCGGCGCGGCCCGCGCGCGACGGCTGGTCGTCACGCACGTCGGGCGGTTCCTCACGCCGCGGCAGGCAGTGGAACGCGCCTCGGCACGGTTCGCCGGTCCCGTCGACCACGCCGAACCCGGTGCCACCTTCTCGGCCGGCCGGGAGGCCATGGCCTCGACGCGGCTCCCCGGCACGCGAAGGCCCCCGGCCGGTGAGAAGCCGGGGGACCTTGTCACATGAGCGGCCGTGGGATCACTCGCCGCGTACGGTGAAATCGCACCAGGCCGTCCACTCCGAGACGGCCGGGCCGTCCTGGACCCGGACGCGCCAGCGGTAGTCGCCGCCCGTCAGCTCGTCCCGCGGCAGCTGGTAGGCGGCGTTCTGGCTGGTCTCGCTGACCAGTTGCCTGCGCAGCACCCGCTCGCCGTTCGCCCGCTCGACCTCGAAGACCACCCGGCGGCCGGGCCGCCCCGGTGCTCCGGGCTTCTCGACGGTGCCGGGCGGGGCGACGGCCTCCAGCGTGGCGGCCAGCGTCGCCGAGCCGGACGTGACGACCGGCTTCCGCGGCGCCGCACAGAACTGGAAGCCCGCGTAGGCCCCGTCGGAGACCCGGGGATTGTCCGGCGTGGCCAGCAGCGTACCGGGGTCGGCGGGCCGCGCGGCAGCCCGCGTGCCGGCCGTGCCGGGGTCCGCCAGGGACAGGGGCGCGGCGATCCCGGCGGCGGCCAGCGCGGCGACGACCGCCAGGGACGCCTTGTTGAACAGACGCATGGTTTCTGTCTCCTCCTCTGTCCTGCGCTACTTGACGTAGAGGACGTGGTCGGGGCTGTCGGTCGGGGAGACCGCCACGCACTGATAGCCGCTCCAGCGGTGCTCGGCGACGAGCCGCTTGCCGAGCGCGTCACAGCCGCCCAGGTTGTGCAGATCCTCGTACTCGACCCAGTCCGCCGCCGAGTTGGGCGTCAGCTTGGTCGTGGCGACCCGCTCGGCGACCTTGACGCCGCTGGCGACGCCGTCCGTGCCGTCCCACCGGTAGTGGACACCGAGCCAGACCCGGCCGACGGAGTTCTCCTCGGCGGCCGACGAGAAGCTGGCGAAGGTACGCGTCACGCCCAGGGCGTGCGGGTCCTCCGTCGTCCCGGTGAAGGTCATGCTGTCCGTGCCGAACCACTGCTGCATGACCTTGGCCCAGGCACCGCCGAACGTGGCATGGCCGGAGACGAACGCCGGGAAGGCGGGCGAGAAGTGCCGGCCGTCCCGGTCGTGGGACAGCGGCTGCCAGTTGGGGTCGGCCGTCGTCGCCGTGTTGCCGTCCCCGTCGAGCCTGATCGCGCTCTCCGGACGCCACAGGTCGATGTCGGTCAGGTACTTGCTGTCCCACGCGGCGATCCCCGCGTCGGCCATGGCGAACGCGACCAGCGCGAACAGCTTGGCGTTGGCGGCCACGGACAGGCGCTGCTGCCGCGACAGGATCTGCGCGAACTCGAACAGCTGCCCCGGCGGCTTGTACGTGCCGTCAAGGTCGTTGGCCCAGAACAGCGCGGCCTGCGTCTGGTCGGCGGTACGCGACGTCGACTCGGCGCGGCCGACGTCCTTCACCTCGTTCACCTGCGCGGCGTACGCGGAGCCGGCCAGCAGGCCGTCCATGGTGGTGTGCCCGCCCGGCCCGGCGGGCCGCGCCTGTGAGCCGGACGTGAGGGCGAACGGCTTGACCAGGCCCCAGCCGGGGGTGGTCGCCGGGTCGCTGTCCGTCGGGCGCCAGTAGCCGGGCGTCTCACTGCCGGTGTACGCGACGGTGGTCGCCGCGCCGTCGCCCTGGCGGGCGCCGAGCATCGCCGCCGCGGCCTGCTGGCCCACGGACGTGCCCGCGGCACGCTGCTCCGCCGTGACGGCGGCGGGGATCGTGGAGCGTGCCCGGGAGAGCTCGTCGTCGAAGTCCACACCCGGGAACACCGCGCGCAGCACGTCGAAGGCGGCGTGGTCGACGGCGCTGTTGATGTCCGGCAGGGCGCCGTTGGAGGCCGTCGCCTTCGTCAGATAGGGGGCGCCCAGGCAGCGGGTGGCGCCCTCGGCGCACTTGGCGGAGTTCGCCGCGTCGTAGACGGCGCCGTGCATCATGGCCCCGGCCCGTGCGAGCGGCCCCGGCGCGCCGCCGGCCTCGCGGAAGGTCTGCTGGAGGACGTCGTTCCAGTAGACGACGTGGTCCTTGACCGGGTCGGCGGGGGTCTCGTACGTCACGAGGATCGACGGAGCGTTGGCGGGCGCGTCGCTGGACGCGAAGATCTTGAAAGACTTGTAGTCGGCCTCGTCCGTGGCCCGCAGACCCAGGGTGTCCACCGTACGGTCGACGCCGGACCACTGCTTCACCACGGAGGTGATGTCCTCCGAGATCCAGCGCGGACCGCAGTCGGTGTGACCGTGGGTCGCGGTGGAGGAGGCCGCCTTGGTGCGCCAGACCGGCTGGCTGCTCCAGCGGGTGGACGACGACGCGGTCCCGGTGTCCCAGACCTCCCAGGAGCGGGCCTCGCAGGAGTCCGACCACACGGCGTACAGGTTCAGCTCGGCGTTGAGGACGTCCTGCCCGGTGACCGCCGCGTCGCGCGGGAACGAGATGAACGACCTGGCCTCGTCCTTCTGCCACTCGCGCCCGACGCGCAGGCCGACGTCGGCGGAGAGATCGGCGGTCTCGCCGTTGACGACGGTGGTGTCGAAGTTCGTGCCGAAGTAGATCGCAGGGTCGATGGTGACCGGGTACCGCGTGTCCTTGTCCGCGAGGAAGCCCCGGTCGGCGGAGACGGCAAGAGTGTACCCGTCACCCTCCGCGTCCGGCGCGATGTCGAGGCCGACCGTCGCCCGGTTGGTCGCGGCTCGGCCCCGCTCGTCCCGCGAGGCGTCCCACATGACGGGCGTCGGCAGCTTGCCGACCGTCTTGTCTGTGGCGGCGTCGGTGAAGGTGAGGGAAGTGTCGGCGGCGCTCTTGGTCACCTTCAGCCCCTTGGCCCTGAGCGGCAGACTGAAGCCGGCGGCACGCGCGGCCGCCGCCCGGTCCTTGACGACCAGGAACTGCTCGAAGCCCGTGCGGGTGGCCTCCACCACGAGGTCGGTACCCGGGAGTGCGTCGACGTAGGTGGCCTTGTTGCCGTCGAGGACCGGCTGCGGCAGCGCGCCCCGCCAGCCGAGGCCCACCTCACGGTCGCCGGTGCCGAGGGTGACCAGGTCGCCGCCCCCCGCGCCGGTGCGGCCGGCGAGCCGGAGACCGCGTGGGTGGCCCTTGGGACCGACGGAGCCGTCCGCGCCACGGACGAGGGTGGTGTCGACCGGCACCCAGTCGCCGCCCTTGCGGAAGCGGACGGGTCCGGCGTGGGTCTCCAGCGACATGGTGCCGTCGGGGTTGGCCCACAAGGTGGTGTTCTCGGTACGGGCGCCGACCACCTCGACACGGCGGTCCTGCGCCCCGGCGGTGAGCCGTGCCGCGGCCTCCTCACCGATGGGCGCGGCGGGTGTCGCCGCAGGCCCGGCCGCGGCAGGCACGGCTGCGACGGGCGCGGCGACTGCCGCGATCAGGCTCGCTTCGGCGAGGAGCACGAGGGCAAGGGGACCGGCAAGCCGCCGCCCGGATCTCCCGCCCTTGGGATGAGTCCATCTGCGCACGTGGTTCAGCCTCCAGAACAGTCCGACGTGGAACAGGCACTCGAAGCGTCACGGCGAGCGCTGGAGATCAGCCAACGTGCGGGACAGACTTTGTCAGTCGCACGGCGACAGAGCGCGAGGCGAACGGCAACGCACCTCGCCGTGGGCGGCAACACTGGAACGCGATGCGCCTCGACCGAGCGGCCGCGGCCCGGCCCGGGCGGCCCGTGCCTGCGTGCACAGGTCCGGGCCGGCCGCTCTGGCGGGTGGGTCGACGGTCGCCGGGGGCCGGGCCCGCGCGGGGCCCGGCCGGGCGGCGTCAGATGGACATCGTCGTGCCGTCGAAGCGGCTGAGCGTGAACTCCGCGTCCTCCAGCGTGGACTCCTTCGCCTCCCGCAGCAGGCCGATGGCGATGTCCTCACCGAGCCGTACGGCCTGCGTGTAGTCCGTCCGCCAGTGCACGCCCGCCATGCTGCGGCCGATGGCGATGTTGGAGGCGACCTTGTCGAGCTCGCCGCCCACGGTCAGCCGGCCGGCGTCGGGCCCGGTGTACGGCTCGAGGGCGGTGCCGTCCGTCGTGGGCACGACAGGGTCGCGCAGGACGTGCGACACGTCGAACCACGCCTTGAGGATCGTCACGCAGGCCACCGCCACGGTGGCGTGTCCCGCGCCGTACGCCGGGTGCGTCGGGCTGCCTTCCGGGAACGCCTGCGGCAGCAGGTGGCTGCCGTACTTCTCGAAGACCCGCTTCACCGCCACCGAGTCCAGCACCTCGCGGTCGATCGGGTACTCGCGCCGGCCGCGCAGCTGCAGATGGACGCGGCCGCCGAACTCCTCCGGGCGCAGCCGCCGGTGCACGTACCACTTCTGGAACCAGACGGCCTTGAGGGCACGTGTCGCCACCTCGGTGACCAGCGACAGGAGGTGCGGCCCGCCGTACGTACCGAAGCCGGTCTGGTTGCCCGAGAAGGCGTACGGGTTGCCCGGGTCCGTCGGCGCGTCGCTGCCGAGCAGGATGAGCGCCGCGTTGAGGTACGCCTGGTACAGCGCGTCGAAGTGCACGTAGTGTGCCAGGTCGCGCGGGCTCTGGAGGTACCGGCGGGTGGTGAGGTCACGCTCGTCGGGGTCCGGTTCGGAGCCGTTCTGTACTTCCAGCCAGTCACCCCAGGTGGTCAGGTGGTCCATCGGTCGGACCAGGGTGTCCTGGAGCTGCGGGACGAGCAGCGTGCCGTACGGGATGTCCTTGAGCAGGAACTGAGACAGATACGGCCCCGCCAGGTCCCCACGGGTGTTCCCGCGGAACAGCGTCTCCGGCGTCACCTGCCCGCCCTGCCCGGGCCCGCGGAAGTCCGACATCCGGCTCAGTTCCGAAGCCGCCTCGGCGACCGGCTCGCTGTCACCGAACCGGGTGAACAGTACGTCCCGGCAGAGCGCCATCCAGTACAGCTCGACGGCCTCGGCGGAGACCTCCGCGCTGTCGATGCGCGGTGCCGGCGGCATGGTGAGGGCCTGGGCGTCCGGTCCCTGCGGGTCGAAGGAGAGCCCGGCCTGCGGGTTGACGAGCTTACGTGTGTCCCCGAGCGGAATCCGCTCGAAGTCCTCGTGGCTGCCGGTGGCCAGCGCCCGTCGCAGCAGCCGGTACGCGCCCGGCTCCACCTCACCGTACTTGTTGTGGGGCAGGCCCTTGGAGTACGTGGCGAAGAGCGGGTGGTCCGTTTCCTCACCGTTGGCGATGTGGAGCGGAGCAGGCCGCTGGAACTGGGCCTCGGCGGCCCGGACACGTGCGTCCCGTGCGGCGAAACGACGATCAGCCATGCGTGAATCCCCCCGTGGATTCGCGAGATGCGAAACGGCATGGTGCGAAGTACGTGCCGTGGGGGCGCGGACCGCTCCCCCTCACTCAGTAAGACTCACGTTCCGCCCAGGATGTTGCACGCCACGCGCACTCACGGAAACCTCCACATACGGGACATCGCCCTCCGTATGCCCCTGATCTGAAGGCCGCCGCCCGCCTGGGTGAGTCGGCGTGCGGCCGCACGGCCCACCGCACGCGCCGTATCGCGTCCATCGCCGCCGGGGGAGGGGTCTCAGCGAGACCCGAAGACCGTCGGGTCGGGGCCGATCCGCCGACCCTCGTCGAGGGCCGCGAACGCGGCCATGTCCTCGGCGTCGAGCTCGAAGTCGAAGACCTCGATGTTCTCCCGGATCCGCGACGGGGTCACGGACTTGGGGATGACCACGTTCCCGAGCTGAAGGTGCCAGCGCAGAACCGCCTGCGCGGGGGTACGGCCGTGCTTGCGGGCGACGGCCACGACGGCCGGCACCTCCAGCAGGCCCTTCCCCTGCCCGAGCGGCGACCATGCCTCGGTGGCGATGTCGTGGCGGGCGTGGAAGGCACGGGAATCGGCCTGGGCGAGCTGGGGGTGCAGCTCGATCTGGTTGACGGCCGGCACGACGGAGGTGGCGTCGACGAGCCGCTCCAGGTGCTCGGGCAGGAAGTTGGACACGCCGATGGCACGGGCACGTCCGTCGGCGAGGATCTTCTCGAACGCCTTGTACGTGTCGATGTACGCGTCAAGCCGCGGCACCGGCCAGTGGATCAGGTAGAGATCGACGTAGTCGAGCCCCAGCCGCACCAGCGAGGCGTCGAAGGCGCGCAGCGTCGAGTCGTAGCCCTGGTCGCTGTTCCAGAGCTTGGTGGTGACGAACAACTCCTCACGGCCGATCCCGGACGCGGTGATGGCCTGTCCGGTACCCCGCTCGTTCTCGTACACGGCAGCGGTGTCGACACTCCGGTAACCGGCTTCCAGAGCGGCACCCACCGCACCGGCCGCCTCGTCGTCCGGCACCTGCCAGACTCCGAAGCCGAGCTGCGGCATGGTGACACCGTTGTTGAGGATGATGGAGGGGACCTTGCTCACGGGTAGTCGATCCTTACGTCGTCGATGGATACTCCAGAAATCAACGATCACACCCCGGCCCGCATTCCTGCACACCCCGCCGGCCCAACAACTCGGGCTGTCTGCAGCCGACCGGGCGGACCGCTCGTCAACAGCGACGGCACCTACCCGGGGTTTCGTGCGTTCACTGTGATCTCCCGCGTGCTTCCGCCGCCGGATCGTGCCCGTCACCGGCCATGGGGTGGCGGCCTGCTGCGCTCAGACAGGGACCGCAGCCGGGTGACGTACCGGCGGGTGGCGGGCCGGACGTGAGAGTGACGGAACGGGCAGGAGGGGCACCTGTCGTCGACACTGGGCGTAGGCTCGGCGGATGGCGAAGTACTTCGATGTGCACCCCGACCACCCCCAGCGACGCGCCATCGGCAACGTGGCCGACAGCATCCGCTCCGGCGCGCTCGTCGCCTACCCGACGGACTCCTGCTACGCGCTCGGCTGCCGACTGGGAAACCGCGAGGCCCTGGGACGGATCCGTACGATCCGAGACCTCGACGACCGGCACCACTTCACCCTCGTCTGCGAGAACTTCGCCCAGCTCGGGCAGTTCGTACATGTCGACAACGATGTGTTCCGGGCGCTCAAGGCGGCCACGCCCGGCCGCTACACGTTCATCCTCCCCGCGACGAAGGAGGTGCCGCGCCAGCTGCAGCACCCGAAGAAGAAGACCGTGGGGGTGCGGATTCCCGACCACGTGGTGACCCGGGCACTACTCACCGAGCTCGGTGAGCCGCTGGTGTCGAGCACGCTGCTGCTGCCCGGCGAGAAGGAGCCCATGACACAGGGCTGGGAGATCAAGGAGCGGCTCGACCACGTCCTCGACGCGGTGGTCGACTCGGGCGACTGCGGGACCGTGCCGACCACCGTGATCGACTTCTCAGGTGGCGAGCCCGAGATCGTCCGCCGCGGGGCCGGCGACACGGCACGGTTCGAATAGCCACTCCCAAGGGCACGCTCCCCCTGGATGTCCCCTGCGCGGGCCCGCCCCGACGGACGGCTGTCGAGCCTGGGCACTGCACCGGGCACCAGGAAGGGGCTGCCGTGCGAGCAGTGCGCCGCCACGCCGCTGAGCGAGTGCCGTCGCGCGGTCACTCGCCGGGCGCCGCGCCAGGGCGCAGGCCGGGGTACTTCTCGGTCAACCTGTCCGGCGCCGCCTGCCGCCACGAGTCCACGACGATGTCGCGCAGCTCGTCAAGGTCTTCCAGAGCACCGAGCCGTACCCTGACCCACGCGGAACTCGCCTCGTGCGGCGGGACCCAGAACTTCTCCGGCTCGGCGGCGATCAGCTCTCCGCGCTCCTGTCTGGGGCAGCGCACCGCAATGGACGTCTCGTCATCGGGAATCGTCAGGTACATCTTCCCGGCCACGCGGAACGTGGGCATGCCCCACGCCTCCTTCTCCACCGTCTCGGGGAAGGACATCGCGACACGGCGGACCACCTCGGCATCGATCATGCCCGTCACGTTAAACGCCTCCACTGACATCCCCCGTTCAGCCGCCGACCCCCGCCGCCAGGCCCCTGGCGTACCGGCCGACTGCCTCGGCTCGCCGCGGTCAGGACCGGGTGCCGTCCGCCCCGGTCGGCGTGCCGGCCAGGAAGATCGGTTCCACCTCCTCGTAACGACGGCGCTGATCCGCCGCGCCCCGGTCGTGGAGCACCGTGGCGAGCCAGCCGGCCAGGAAGCCGAGCGGTACGGAGACGATGCCGCTCGTGGTGAACGGGAACCAGTTGAAGTCGTGGTCGGGGAAGACGGACTGCGGTGATCCCGACATCAGATTGCTGCCGGCCATCAGGATGAGCGAGGCGGCGGTGCCCACGATGAGGGTGGCGAGCAGGCCCGTACGGGTGTAGCGGCGCCAGAAGAGGCTGTAGACGAGCGCCGGGGCGATCGCGGACGCGCCGACGCAGAAGGAAAGTGTGAGCAGCGCCTGAAGGTTCAGGTCCCGGGCAGCGGCCGCGAAAGCGATCGCGAGGAGACCGACGCCCGCCGCTGCGGCCCGCGCGATGGCCGTCTCCGTCGAGTGCTTCGGGGCCGCCCTGCGCAACCCGTGCGCGATCAGATCGTGCGCCAGGGTGTTGGCGCAGGCCAGGGTGATCCCGGCGACCGAGGCGAGCAGAGTGAGGAAGATGGCTGTGGCCACGGCCGTGAACAGCAGCGTCTCGATGGTGTCGGGGTCCGTGCCGAGTACGGCCTGAGTGACCATCAGAAATGCGGTCTGCCCCTGCGGGTCACCGGCGACCAGCCCCTTGTGCCCGACGATCGCGGCCGCTCCGAAGCCGATCACGGTGAGCAGCAGGCAGGTCACGACGACGGTCGAAACCGCCCAGGACATCGAGCGCCGCACGGCCGCCGCGCTGCGCGAGCTGAACATGCGCATCGTGATGTGCGGCAGCACCGCCGCGCCCAGCACGATCGTCAACTGTGTTCCGATCATGTCGAGATCGTCGCCCGCGAACTGCAGCCCGGATGCAAGATACGCGTCCCCCGCCCCGCTCCCGCGTTGGGCGGTGTCCAGCAGCACGGGCAGGCTGAAGTCGAACCGGTTGAGCACCAGCACCGCGATGGCGGTGGCCGCGCTGAGCAGGACGACGGTCTTGACGATCTGGATGAACGCGGTGCCCTTCATCCCGCCGATCGCCGCGTACACGATCATCAGCAGGCCGAGGGAAACGATCGCCCCGGACTTGAAGCCGTCGGAATGGAAACCGAGTACGACGGCGAGCAGGTCGCCCGCGCCCGCGAGCTGGAAGATCACCAGCGGCAGCAGCGCGGTCAGTGTGACCGCGGTCGTGGTGATCCGCACGGCGGGACCGGCGGCGCGGCGGGTGAAGACGTCACCGAGCGTGAACCGGCCGGCGTTCCGCAGAGGCTCGGCGAGCAGGAACATCATCAGGACCAGTGAGAGCACCGTGCTCAGGGCGAGCGTGACGCCGTCGAAGCCGAGGAGCGCGATGATGCCGATGGTGCCGAGCACGGTGCCGGCCGAGATGTAGTCACCCGCGATGGCGAGACCGCTCTGCACAGGCGACAACGAGCGGTAGCCGGTGTAGTACTCGCTCAGGTCCTCGTCGTCGGGTCCGGTCATCACACACAGCAGCAGCGTGACCGTGACGACGGCGATGAACGCGATCAGCGACATGGTCTGGGCCTGGGAGCTGAACTCGGTCATGACCGCGCACCTCCCGTGGGCGCGCCGGGCCACTGTGACTGTCCCCGGCCGAGGGGCCGCCCGGGAGCCTCCGCCCAGGGGCCGCCGCGGGGCCGGGCCGTGCGGGTCTCCTGCGGGGCCCGACCGGTGTGTTCACGGATGGACGCGGTGAGCGGGTCGATGCGGGAGCGGGCGATGCGTTCGTACAGGGCGATCGCCGCGAGAGCCACGGGGAGCTGGCAGAGCCCCAGCAGCAGGCCGGTGTTGAGCCCGCCGCTGATCCGGCTGGTCATCAGCCCGGGCGCGAAGGCGGCGAGGAGGAGGAAAAGGGTGAAATACCCGAGTGCGGTGAGCGTCGCGACACGGCGCAGTCTGCGGTAGCCGGAGCGGAGCGCGGCGAGGTCGCCGTGGGGCGAGTGCGGCTCAAGCGGGTCTTCACGCTGCGGCGGGGGCGCGTCCCAGGGGTGAGTGACCGGCTTCCAGGCTCCGGGCGTGGGGGGCGGATCCGGGAAGGGCTGGTGGTACGACATGGAGGTTGCTCCTTGCCGCCGTGGGGGAGGCGGGCGAGTGCGGCTGGTTGGTGCGCGCATGTTACTTGCCGGTAAGAGCGGTGGTACAGGGTTGTACCACGGACTGGATGGTCGTTCCGCTCACTGGATGGTGCGACCTCAAGCGGGCGCGGCACCCTGTGCGGTCCGGGGCGGCGTCCGGACCGCACGGTTGTCAGGCGTCAGATGTCCTTCTCGGGCAGGTGCACCTCGGCCGTGTCGGGCCGATGGTCGGGCAGCGAAGAGCGGGCCGTGGCCTCGCGGTGCAGCCGCAGGAACTCCAGGTGCCGCTCGTACTGGTCGAGGATGTTGCCGATGAGCTGCTCCTTGCTGTAGCCCATCACGTCGTAGCCCTGGCTGCCCTCGGCCAGGTGCACCTCGAAACGCACATATGTGTCGTGCTCCGTGACGGCTCGGATCGCGAACCCCGGGGTGGCCACCTCCACCGGCCACACGCGGTAGACGAAGACCTCGGTTCCCCCCATCGGAACCCTCAGTTCCATGTGTGGGACGCCCACCTCCTCGTCCACCCCCTCGACGATCGATGCCTCCGCACCCTGCCGGCTCAGCTCAGCCGCGACGTCCTGGAACGCCGGGCGGCATACCTCGTCCAGAAACCTGGTCGCGGCCCGCTTCGTGGGGAAGCTCATCGCCCTCGCGAGGCGCCGCCGCCAGTTCCACTCCGCGGTCTGGCCGCGGTTCATGGTCCGTCCCGACAGCGACGACGGCAGGGTGGTGGTCAGCGCGTCCTCCCTCATCCGTTCGATGCGCAGCGCCTTGTACAGGCCCCAGATGATGAGGAACATCACGAACGAGAACGGCAGGCCCATGATGATCGTCGCGTTGGTCAGCGCCTGCACACCACCGACGAGGAGCATGGCCAGCGTGAGCAGTCCGGTCGCCGCCGCCCAGAAGATGCGCACCCAGGAGGGCGCGTCGGTCAGTGGGGTGCGCAGATGGGAGCTGAGGTTGCTCATCACCAGCGCACCGGAGTCCGCCGAGGTGACATAGAGGAGCAACCCGACGAAGGTGGCCAGTCCGGCGCTGAACGTTGCTCCGGGGAACTGGGCGAGCAGCTCGTAGAAGCCTTGTTCGGGGGCGTTCGCGGCGGTTGCGCCGAACTCGGCGTTGCCGGCCCGCACCAGGCCGAGCGCGCTGTTGCCGAAGACGGACAGGAAGGTCAGAGTGAACAGGAACGGGATGACCAGCGTCGCCGCCACGAACTGCCGGATGGTGCGGCCGCGCGAGATCCTGGCCAGGAAGAGCCCGACGAACGGTGCCCAGGCGACCCACCAGGCCCAGAAGAACAGCGTCCAGGCGTTGAGCCAGTCGGTCGGCTGGTCGTAGGCGAAGGTGTTCAGCGTCATCGACGGGAAGCGGCTGACGTAGTCGCCGATGTTGAGGATGAGGCTGTTGAGGAGCCGGATGGGGCTGTCGACGAACAGCATGTAGAGCATCAGGATGATGGCGAGGACGACGTTCAGTTCGGACAGCCGCCGGATACCCCGGTCCACGCCCGCCACGGCGGATACGGTGGCCAGGACCACGGCGACGATGATCAGGCCGATCTGCGCGGCGGTCCCCTGGGGGACGTCGAAGAGGAACGTCAGCCCGTAGTTCAGCTGCACGACACCGATGCCGAGCGACACGGAGATACCGAAGACCGTGCCCAGGATGGCCGCGAGGTCGACCGCGTCGCCGACCCGCCCGTGGATGCGTCTGCCGATGATCGGGTACAGCGCGGACCGGATCGCCAGCGGGAGGCGGTAGCGGAAGGCGAAGTAGCCGAGCGCCATGCCCATCAGCGCGTACATCGCCCATCCGGTGATGCCGTAGTGGAACAGCGTCCACACCACCGCCTGCCGCGCCGCCTCCACGGTCTGCGGGTCTCCCTCCGGGGGCGCGAGATAGTGGGTGACCGGCCCGGCGACGGAGAAGAACATCAGGTCGATGCCGATACCCGCCGCGAACAGCATGGTCGCCCAGGCGAACAGCCCGTAGTCGGGGGTGGAGTGCTGCGGCCCGAGCTTGATGGCCCCGTACCGGGACGCCGCCACGAACACGACGAACAACAGGTACAGGGTGGCGGCGAGGAAGTAGTACCAGCCGAATCCCGAGGAGATCCATCCCACCAGTACGCCGATGGCGTCCTCGGCGCCTGTCGGGGTGATGATCGCCCAGATCGAGATGGCGAGGATCAGCACCGACGACCCGAAGAAGACGACGGGCTTGAGCCTGCTGTCCCTCCCCGGGGCCGGTGCCGTGGGGTCCTGCTGCTCCGCCGCGTCGCCGCTCGTCCGATCGATCGACACGGTGTCAGTTCTCCGGTGTCCGGTGCCGGTAGAAATCGACCGTGGCCGGCGCCAACGGCGTGTTGCCGAGAATGAGGTCGGCGGCCTTCTCGGCGAGCATCATCACCGGGGCGTAGATGTTCCCGTTGGTGAGGTACGGCATCGCCGACGCGTCGACCACCCGCAGCCCCTCGACGCCGTGCACCCGCATGGACGTCGGGTCCAGTACGGACATCTCGTCGACACCCATGCGGGCGGTGCACGACGGGTGGTAGGCGGTCTCGGCGTCGCGGGCCACCCAGTCCAGGATCTCCTCGTCCGTGTTCACCCCGGGACCGGGAGACAGCTCGCCCGCGTCGTAGTCGGCGAAGGCCGGCTGGGACAGGATGTCCCGTGCGACGCGGATCGCCTCCACCCACTCCTTCCGGTCGTTGGGGGTGGAGAGATAGTTGAACCGCAGCGCCGGATGCGCCTTCGGATCCCGGGATTTGATTTTCACCGACCCGCGCACATCGGAGTACATGGGGCCGATGTGCACCTGGTAGCCGTGCTCGGCGCCCACCGGGGTGCCGTCGTAGCGCACGGCGATGGGCAGGAAATGGAACATCAGGTTGGGGTACTGCACCGTCTCGTTGCCGCGTACGAATCCGCCGGCCTCGAAATGGTTCGTAGCCGCCGGTCCGGTGCGAAAAAGCAGCCACCGGAGCCCGATCGCGGGGCGGTGGGACCATTTGAGCGCCGGATTGTACGAGATCGGCTGCTTGCAGGCGTGCTGCACATAGACTTCCAGGTGGTCCTGGAGGTTTTCCCCGACGCCGCGCAGCTCGTGCACCATGTCGATACCCAGCGGCCTGAGTTCGTCGGGGTTCCCGATACCTGACAACTGCAGCAGTTGTGGCGTGTTGATCGCGCCGCCGCAGAGAATCACCTCGCCGCCGTGGGCCTGCCGGTGTTCCCGGCCCCACCGGCGGTAGGCCACCCCCACGGCCCGCTTGCCCTTGAACAGCACCCGGTCCACCTGCGAGAAGCACTGCACCGTGAGGTTCGGCCGCTTCTTCACCGGATGGACGTAGGCACGCGCGGCCGACCAGCGCCGCCCCCGGCGGATGTTGCGGTCGAAGCGGGCGAACCCTTCCTGCCGGTAGCCGTTGACATCGGAGGTCAGCGAGTGGCCGGCCTGCTGCGCCGCCTCCAGAAACGCGGAGAAGAGCGGGTTGGTCGCAGGACCGCGCTCCAGCCACAGCGGGCCGCCCTGGCCGCGCCAGTCGTCGGCCCCGGCCACGCAGTGCTCCATCCGCTTGAAATACGGCAGGCAGTGCGCGTAGTCCCAGGATTCCATTCCGGCATCGGCCGCCCAGCGTTCCAGGTCCATGGGATTACCGCGCTGGAAAATCATCCCATTGATGGAACTCGATCCGCCGAGCAGTCGCCCCCGTCCGTGGCTGACGCGCCTGCCGTCCATGAAAGGCTCCGGTTCGGAGTAGTAGCACCAGTCGTAGAACCGGTTACCGATGACCATCGTCAGCGCGGCAGGCATATGGGTGAGGATGTCCCAGATCCAGTCCGGCCGGCCCGCCTCCAGCACGAGGACTTTGTTGCCCGGGTCCGCACTGAGCCGGTTGGCCAGTGCGCAGCCTGCCGAGCCTCCGCCGACGATGATGTAGTCGTACTCCGTCCGGCCCATGCCGCTCCTCGGGTTCTTTGCGCTCCCCAGCGTGACGCGCTAAAGATAAACGGCGAGGAATTTCTGCGCACAACGGTGCCGGCTACATTCGGCTCAACCGGGGAAGGACTGCCACGTCCAGTCTGTTCATCGGCGGAAAGTGGATGGCCGCCTCCGGTGGCGCCACACGCGACATCCTGAACCCCTACGACCAGTCCGTGGTCCGAACGGTCGACGAGGGAGACCGGGCCGACGCGCTCGCGGCCGTGGCCGCGGCGAGGGCCGCGTTCGACCACGGAGCCTGGCCCTCATGGACCCCGCGACAGCGCTCCGAACTGCTGCACAGAACGGCGGATTACCTCCAGCGGGACCGCGCGGAGATCGCCCGGCTGGAGACGCGGGACACCGGCAAGACACTGGTCGAGAGCGGTATCGACGTCGATGACGTGACAGCGGTTTTCCGCTACTACGCGGGCCAGGCCGAGGCGGACGCCGGGCGGGTGGTGGACGCGGGTGACCCGAGGGTGCGCAGCCGTGTCGTCCACGAGCCGGTCGGGGTGTGCGCGCTGATCACGCCCTGGAACTACCCGCTGCTCCAGGCGTCGTGGAAGGTGGCCCCCGCGCTGGCCGCCGGAAACACCATGGTCGTCAAGCCGAGCGAGATCACCCCCCTGACCACCGTCAAGATGGTGGAGCTGATCGAGGAGGCCGGTGCACCCGCCGGCGTCGTCAACCTCGTCCTCGGCGCGGGCGCGACGGCCGGCGCGCCGCTGGTCGAGAGCCCCCACGTCGACCTGGTGTCCTTCACCGGCGGGCTGTCGACCGGACAGATGATCATGCGCACGGCAGCCGACACCGTGAAGAACGTCGCCCTGGAACTGGGCGGCAAGAACCCCAACATCGTATTCGCGGACGCCGATGTCGAGACCGCCATCGACCACGCCCTCACCGCCGTGTTCTTCCACGCCGGGCAAGTCTGCTCGGCGGGCACACGGCTCATCGTGGAAGACTCCCTGCACGACGTGTTCCTCGCCGAGCTCGTCGACCGGACCGAGCGCATCAGGCTCGGCAACGGGCTCGACGAGCACACCGAGAGCGGCCCCCTCGTCTCCGCCGAGCACCGCGACAAAGTCGAGTCCTACGTCCGACTCGGCATCCAGGAGGGCGCGAAACTGGTCGCCGGCGGCAGACGCCCCGACGAACCGGAGCTGCGCAACGGCTTCTTCTACCGGCCCACCGTGTTCGACGACTGCACACAGGACATGCGCATCGTGCAGGAGGAGACCTTCGGACCCATCCTGACCGTCGAGCGCTTCACCGACGAGGACCGCGCCGTCGAGCTGGGCAACCACACCGACTACGGACTCGCCGGCGCCGTATGGACCACGGACACCGCCCGCGCCGAACGCGTCGCACGGCGCCTGCGGCACGGCACGGTGTGGATCAATGACTTCGGCCCGTACCTGCCACAGGCGGAATGGGGCGGCTTCAAGCGCTCCGGCATCGGCCGGGAGCTCGGCCACGAGGGCCTCGCCGAGTACCGCCAGACCAAACACATCTACGAGAACACCGCCCCCACGCCACAACGCTGGTTCGCCCGCTGAGGCCCCGGCCAGCCGTCACGGCTGCCGGTCCGACCAGCACCCGCAGCGCGAGGACGCTCCCCGCCGGGCGCCCGGCGACCCGCCGCGGCCCGACGCCGCGCGGGCCCCGTACTGTCCCCGCGGCGACCCACCGTTTGTCCCTTCAGGAGCCCGGCAGACGCGCCGGCCCGCACCGTCGGCACGCGAGCCGACACCGTCCTCGGCGCCGCCTCGGCGTGCTCCCGGGAGGCCCTGGGGCCGTGTACCCCCCTGCCGCCCCTTCCGGTGCCGGGCTCGCCCGGGCCCGGCACGGCACCCGTCTCCCCCGATCACGACAAGGCCCCCGCCGACCACCGGCCGTAGCAGCTGCTGCCGACCTCGATCAGCGCTTCGATCAAAGGCTCGCGAGCAGACTTTCCAGGGGAGCAGGTACCCGCTCGGAATCGAGGGCCTCGACCAGGAGGCGGCCGTAGCGGATCTTGCGGCCCTTCTTCGTGCCGAGGAAGCGCCGCATCTGTTGCTGCGGGGGCCGGCCCTGGTGTGCGGGCTGGCGCACGAAGGTCTCCCAGGCCGGGAGCTCACCCTCGGCCCGGACGATCTCCTCGACCTGTGCCACGCCCAGCGCCCGGATGAGTTCGTCCTCCAGGTCGGCCACACACACGAAGAACCCTTGGCGCGGCGCGCGCGCCCGCTCAAGACCGCGGTCGTAGAAGCGCTGCTCGCCCTCATCGCACAGTCCGGTGAGGCGCAGCCCCAACCCCGGCGGCCCGAGGAGGCCGGCGTAACGGCCGACGCTCATGGCTCCGCCCATGGGCATGACGCACACCCCCTCGGCGGCCAGGTCCCGGCCATAGCGGGCCGCCAGCGTCTCGACGGCGGCGAGGTCGCTCGCCCCTTCCAGCAGCACCGCAGTGCGCACGCGCAGCCGCACGGCCAGCTCACCGGCCGGCCCACCGGGGCTGCCCGCCGCCCAGCTGGTGACCGCGTCCCGGAACGCCTCCATGTCCGCCATGGGGCGATTCTGCTCCGGCGCGGCGGCCGCGGCACGCGGTTTTTCGTCGGCCGCCCCGGAAGGGGCTCACATGAGGCAGAAAAGCGGCTCTGCCCGTTCGCGACACCTCGTCAACTGCGAGTCTCCAGCAACCCCAACCACCCCGTACAGACCCGGGCCCTGCACGCCTACGTGCGGTGGCACGAGCCGAGCCCCGTGAAGTGATCTGAGTCACGTCCTGTCACAGCGACCGATGACGCGGTGTCTTGAGGCCGAACACCTGGAAACGGAGGAGGCACCATGACTGAGAACACCGACGTGGTCGTAATCGGCGGCGGATACGCGGGCGTGATGGCCGCGAACCGGCTGACGCGGCGCGCCGACGTGACCGTGACGCTGATCAACCCGCGCCCGACCTTCGTCCACCGGGTCCGCCTGCACCAGCTGGTGGGCGGGTCCGACGACGCGGTCGTCGCCTACCAGGACGTCCTGGCCGGCGGCGTCCGGCTGGTGGTCGACACCGTGACCCGGATCAGCGCGGCCGAGCGCAGCGTGACACTGGCGGCCGGCGGCACGCTCGACTACGACTACCTGATCTACGCAGTGGGCAGCGGCGGCGCCGGCCCGAGCGTGCCCGGGGCGGCCGAGTTCGCCTACCCGATCTCCACCCTGGAGGAGGCACAGCGGCTGCGCCCGGTCCTCGACGCCGCGCCCGCTACCGCCCGCGTGACGGTGGTCGGCGCCGGTCCCACCGGCATCGAGACCGCCGCCGAGCTGGCGGAGTCCGGCCGCACGGTGACCCTGGTCTGCGGCGGCGTGCTCGGCCCGTACCTGCATACCCGCGGCCGACGTTCCGTCGCCAAGCGGCTGGCCAAGCTCGGTGTGACGGTCGTCGACGGCTCCGACGCGAAGGTGAGGGCCGTGACCCGCGACGCCGTGCGGCTCGCGCACGGCCGTGAGCTGCCGAGCCAGGTCACCATCTGGACCGCCGGCTTCGGCGTTCCGGACCTGGCCGCGCGCAGTGGGCTGAGCACTGACACCCTGGGCCGCCTGCTCACGGACGAGACGCTGACGAGTGTGGACGACGCGCGCATCGTCGCGGCCGGGGATTCGGCGGCACCGTCCGACCTGCCACTGCGGATGAGCTGCCAGGCCGCGATGCCGCAGGGCGCGCGGGCCGCCGACACCGTGCTCAGCCGGCTCGTGGGTGAGCAGCCGGAGAACCTTCACCAGTCGCTCCACGCCCAGTGCATCAGCCTGGGCCGACGCGCCGGTATCTTCCAGTTCGCCAACAGGTCGGATGTCGCGGTGTGGTTCCACATCGACGACCGACTGGGCGCCAGGCTCAAGGAGGCCGCCTGCAAGGCCGTCCACAAGCAGCTTGCCGACGAGGCGCACAAGCCCGGCTCGTACAGCCTGCACCGCATGGCAGGAGGTGCCGCCAAGCGCCGGCAGCTGCTACGGGCAAAGCGCGCCGGGGCACCGGCCGCCGCGGACCGGGCAGCCTGACCGGTGCGTGCCGTGAGGATCTTGCTGTGGACGCACGTGAACGCGGACGGCCGCCAGGGCCGACCGCGAAGGACGAGGAGAAGGGCCGAGAGATGAGCGACGACGCCACCGACCCGGCGACCAGGGCGTTCCTCGCCCATCGCAGCCTGCTCTTCACCGTCGCCTACGAGATGCTCGGATCGGCGGCCGACGCCGAAGACGTCCTCCAGGAGACCTGGCTGCGCTGGGTCAAGGCCGACCAGGGGCAGGTGCGCGACCAGCGTGCCTACCTGGTCCGCATCACGGCCCGGCAGGCGCTCAACCGGCTGCGCACCATGAAACGCCGCCGGGAGGCGTACGTCGGTCCCTGGCTGCCCGAGCCGCTGCTCACCACGCCGGACGTGGCCGAGGACGTCGAGCTCGCCGAGAGCGTTTCGATGGCGCTGATGCTCGTCCTCGAGACGCTGTCGCCCACCGAGCGCGCCGTCTTCGTGCTGCGCGAGGTCTTCGATGCCGGCTACGACGAGATCGCGGCCGCTGTCGACAAGAGCCCCGCGGCCGTCCGCCAGATCGCGCACCGCGCCCGTCGGCACGTCGATTCCCGCCGCCCTCGCCGGGTGGTCTCGCCGGGCGAGACCGAGGCGGTCCTGGAGTCGTTCCAGCGCGCGCTCGAAACCGGGGACCCGAAGGACCTCCTCGAAGTGCTCGCCCCCGAGGTCGTCCTGGTGAGCGACGGCGGCGGCGTGAAGCACGCCGCACTGCGGCCGGTTGCCGGCGCCGAGAAGGTGGCCCGTATGTTCGCCGGCGGCATCGGAAAGCTCGAAGGCAGGCTCACGGCCGAACCGACCGTGGTCAACGGCGACCCGGCGTTCCTCGTCCGCCTGGACGGCGAGCTCGACGGCGTCATGGCGATCCGTGTCGAGGACGCCCGCATCACCGGCCTCTACTACGTCCGCAACCCGGAGAAACTGTCCCACGTCGCATCCGCGAACCCGCTCACCCTGCGCTGAACACCACCGGCCCCCCGACGCGCGGACGCCAATCCTTCCAAGACCCCGCACAACGATGTGAGGAGGGTCGTACCGAAGTGCTGATACGCCGTGCACTCATGCAGCGGAGCCCGTGACCGGGGACCAAGGTCCCCAGCAGCCCGGGCCACGCCGGGACGCCTGCGGAGAACCCCGCCTCGCCTCCGGCGACTTGGAGGCGAGGCGGGCGCACCTGGGGCCACCAGCTCGGCGACGACGAGACCACCGTCGACCAGCTCCGCACATGTAGTGCACACAGCTCCTCCGCGCTGCTCACGGCGACGAGGATCCCCGGCCCCGGCCGGCACGGCTCTCGCCTGAGCTCGGCCCACCCACGCCCTACGCTGTTTCATCACGAGAAGCGTGGTCCGAGGAGACGGTCGACGACCAGGCCAGGGGGGCGAACTGCCGGGGCCTGCGGGCAGTGCCTTCATCTCCGCCGACGACGACCCTACTGACCCGAACCCACCCACCGACAGCAAGGGAACTTCACACGTGCTGCCCATCGAGTACACCACCGGCGACGCCACCGCCCCGCAGACCGGCGACAACAAGATCATCGCGCATGTCTGCAACGACATGGGCGCCTGGGGCGCCGGGTTCGTACGAGCGCTTTCCCACCGCTGGCCGGAGCCCGAGCGGGAGTTCCGGCGCTGGTACCGCGATCGCGCCACCGAGGGCTTCCGCCTCGGCGCCGTGCAACTGGTCCAGACGGAGCCGGACCTGTGGGTGGCGAACCTGGTCGGCCAGCACGGCATCCGGACGCGCACCGGCATCCGGACCGACACCGGCACCCAGCCCACCGAACGCGGCACCGAGCTCCCCGACAGCGGCCCGCCCATCCGCTACGACGCGGTGCGCGAAGCCCTGCATACCCTCGCGGAGCACGCCCTGCGGCTCCACGCCTCCGTGCACATGCCCCGCATCGGCTGCGGTCTGGCGGGCGGCACCTGGGACCGTGTGGAACCCCTCATCGCCGAGGCCCTGGGAGCGCGGGACATCCGTACCGTGGTCTACGACCACGCATAGCCGGCGACTCCGCCCGGAAACCGGCATCGAGCCCTTCGACGCGTACGGCCCCGACGTCCTCGGATGCCCTGACACCGGCCGCGAGCGGCGGCGGCACCGGTACGGAACCGGCCGGACCCACGCGGGGCGACCTGGACCGCGCCGGGCAACCCGGACAGGGAGCCGACCACGCGGCGCAGAAGCGAGTACTGCCGGAACGCGCGGTCAGTCCCCGTTGCCGACGGCGCCCTCGGGCGGAGCGTCCGCCGGTTCCCAGCCGGACCGCAGCGCCTCCCGGCATGCCTCCGCGCTGTCCAGCAGCATGTCCAGGGCGGTCGGGTAGGCGCTGGTCACCATGCGGGCCGCCAGGAGGGGGGCCGCCTCGGCGATGCGGGGGTGGCTGGTCGCGGGAAGACGCGCGTAGGTCGAGCGCCACATGTCCTCGTCGGCGCGCTGGGAGGCACGCGGCAGGACAAGGGCCGCCGCGTCGAGGGCGGCGAAGGCCAGGGTCTGGTCGATGAAGGCGTGGTAGATACGCACGGTCTCGGCCGGCGGGAAGCCGGCCGTGCGCAGCACGTCCAGGACGGCCTCGTCGGCGGCCAGCTCGTTGGCCCGGCCGGTGACACGGCTGGTGGTCAGCTGGGCCGCCTGCGGGTGGGCGACGTAAGCGGCATGGATGCGCAGTCCGACGGCCCGCAGGTCGGCTCGCCACTCTCCCGTCGGCCGCCAGCCGTGCAGCGCCCGTCCGATCAGCGCGTCGCCGATGGCGAGCGTCAGGTCGTCCATGCCCCGGAAGTAGCGGTAGAGCGTGCTCGGGTCGCAGTCGAGGGCCAGGCCGAGGCGCCGTGCCGTGAGCCCGGCGCTGCCGTGCTCACCGAGCATACGCAGCGCGGTGTCGACGATCAGTTGCTCGGACAGCACGGTGCCGCTCTTGGTGGGACGGCGCCTGCGCCGCTTCTCCTCCGGCACGACCGGTTTCGGCACCACGGGTCTCCCTTGCTGTTCGCTCCGCTCCGGACGGCTCCCGCCCTTATGCCAACGCCATTGACCTTAGCCCGTCCCGACGGGTTGCATCTCCGGCGGGGCCCCATCACGTCGTAGACCTTCAGCCGAGGGAGTTCTTGTCATGCGTGTACTGCTCGTGGGCGCCGGTGGCGTGGGCACCGCCATCACCCGGATCGCGGCCCGGCGGTCGTTCTTCGAGGCGATGGTCGTGGCCGACTACGACCCGGCACGGGCCGAGGCGGCGGTGGCCGCCGCCGGCGACGCGGAAGGCCGGTTCCGGGCCGCGCGGGTCGACGCCGGTGACGAGGCGGCGGTCCGTGCCCTGCTGGCGCGGCACGACTGCGATGTGCTGCTGAACGCCACCGATCCGCGCTTCGTGATGTCTCTCTTCCGGGCGGCCCGAGCCGCCGGCGCGACCTATGTCGACATGGCGATGTCGCTGTCGCGGCCGCACGTGGAACGCCCGTACGAGGAGTGCGGGATCAAGCTCGGCGACGAACAGTTCGCGCAGGCCGGGGAATGGGAGAAGGTAGGAGCCCTGGCGCTGGTCGGCATGGGCGTGGAGCCGGGCCTGTCGGACGTCTTCGCCCGGTACGCCGCCGACGAACTCTTCGACGAGATCGAGGAGATCGGCGTGCGTGACGGTGCGGACCTGACTGTCGACGGGCATGATTTCGCGCCGTCCTTCAGTATCTGGACCACCATTGAGGAGTGCCTGAACCCGCCCGTGGTCTACGAGGCCGGGCGCGGCTGGTTCACGACCGAACCCTTCAGCGAACCGGAGGTGTTCGACTTCCCGGAGGGCATCGGACCGGTCGAGTGCGTGAACGTGGAGCACGAGGAGGTGCTGCTCGTGCCCCGCTGGGTCGGCGCGCGCCGGGTCACCTTCAAGTACGGCCTGGGTGAGGAGTTCATCCGCACGCTGAAGACGCTGCGCCTGCTGGGCCTGGACCGCACCGAGCCGGTGACCGTGCCGGGCGCGGACGGCCCGGTGCGGGTCTCGCCCCGGGACGTCGTGGCCGCCTGCCTGCCGGATCCGGCGGCGCTGGGCGAGCGGATGCGCGGCAGGACCTGTGCGGGCACCTGGGTCCGCGGCGTCAAGGACGGGGCGCCGCGCGAGGTGTATCTGTACCACGTGGTGGACAACCAGTGGTCCATGGCGGAGTACGGCTGCCAGGCGGTCGTCTGGCAGACCGCCGTCAACCCTGTCGTGGCGCTCGAACTGCTCGCCACCCGTATGTGGACCGGCTCCGGAGTCCTGGGCCCCGAGGCATTCCCGCCGCGCCCCTTCCTGGACCTGCTGACCGCGTACGGCTCGCCGTGGGGCATGAGAGAGCAGTAGAGCCGGCCCGCGTCGGCCGCTCCTCGGCCCCCGGTCGGCCGGCTCAGCGAGACCGCAGGACTCCACGTCGGCTCTGACTCCGCGATGCCGAACTCGCCCTGCCGGACATCACCGCCCACCAACCGGTGCCTTCGCCGGGAGACGGGAGAACCCGGGGCGTCGAGCCCGACGGTCCGCATCGCCGTGCCGACCCGGCCACGCCCCCCTGCCGGGCGGCCCTCCGAAAGCGATCCGCTCGGAGCAGGCGCTGTCGCCGTGACGGTCCGTCGGTTTCCGATGCCTGTCGCGTACGGACATGGGATGGTTGGGATCGTGACGCCTCTGGAAGCGACGTGAACCGGAGCATGACGTGACCCGGGAAGAAGCACTGGACGCGCTGCGGAACCGGGTGGCGGAAGCCATGGCGGTGCTGGAGGGGCGCTCACAACCCGGCCCGGAGGCAGCCCTGTTCGACGAGGCGGCCCGGAGCATGGCCGCCCAACTCGCCACCAACGCACGGCTGGACGGGGAGGCACGCTTCGTCCTGGGCCTGTACCACTGGTCGCGTCACCTGGTCACGCTGGACGGCGACAGCCCGCATCCGGTGAGGGGGCACGGGACACACACGCACACGCGCACCACACCCGACCAGCCAGACGACGAATCGGACCTGGAGGCAGCGGTCCGCTGCCTCCAGCCGGTCTACGCCGTCGAAAGCCGGATGGTGCCGAGCGCGCTGCACCCGCTGCTCGCCGCGTCGGTCGAGCTGTCGCCGGACCAGGGGGCAGCGTACGAACTCCCCGATCCGATCCGGCAGACCATCTCCGGACTGGAGAGGTACCGTCACAGCGCGGACCCCGCCGATCTCTCGGCGGTCATCGGCGCACTCACGTCCTTCGCCACCCCGGCGCGGCGGGCAACCCGTGCACTGCTGGCCGACTGCCTGTACAACCGGGCCGTCCGGCTGGGCGAGCTCACCGGATCGCCGGCGGCCGAGGCGACGGCCGAGGCTGCCGAGGCGACGCCCGAGGCGACGGCCGACAAAGCGCCCAGCGACAGTGCCCCAGTGGTGGAAGCCATCGGTCTCGCGGTCTCGGCGTACCGGAGTCTGGCCGAGGAAGACCCCGCGCACCTGCCCGATCTGGCCATGGCGCTGCACACCCAGGCCGTCGACCTGACCACGGCCCGACGGTTCGCCCAAGCGGTCGAGTCGGAGCGCGAGGCCGCCGGGATCTACCGGGCGCTGGCCGACGACAACGACGATTATCTGGCAGACCTGGCGACCTCGCTGGGCGGCGTCGCCCACCGGTCGTACCTGGCCTTCGGCGCCGCGCAGGCCGTGGAACCGGCGAGACAGGCGGTAGACGCCTGCCGCCGGCTCCCCGACGGCGGCCGACCCGACCTCCAGATCATGCTCGGCGACGCGCTCGGCACTCTCGTCGGCTGCCTCGCCGAGGCAGGGCTCGCCGCGGAGGCGACCGCCGCGGCGGAGGAGGCAGCCGAGCTGCACACCGATCTCGGCGCACAGGCGGACGCCCTCAACGACCTGTCGAACCGGTACGCCGAGCAGGGCCGCTGGGCCGAGGCGCTGGAGGCCGCCGAGCGAAGCGAGTCCATCCGGCGCGGCCTGCCACTGGACACCGCTGAAGACCGCGCGGACCTGGCCATGGTGCTCACCAACCTCTCGAACCGGCTGGGCGACCTCGCACGGCCGGTCGACGCGCTCGGCCCGGCACGAGAAGCGGTCGCGCTCTACCGGGAGCTCGCCGACGGCTCTGCCTCGCCAGATGTCGCGCTGTCGCTCAACAACCTCAGCATCTGGCTCTCCGACGCGGGCCGGCACGCCGAGGCCCTCGCCGCCGCACAGGAGGCCGCCGACATCTACCGGCGGGTCGCCGCCACGTCCCCGCGACACCGGCCGCAGCTCGCCGCCGCGCTGAACAACCTGTCGAACCGGCTGGTGGAGGCGGCGCTCCCGCAGGAGGCCGAGGGGGTGATCGCCGAGGCCGTGACGATCCGCCGCGAACTGGTGGCGAAGGAACCCCATGCTCATCGAGCCGACCTCGCCGGCAGCCTCAACAACTGGGCGAACCGGCTCTTCGACACAGGCCGTGGGGTACAAGGGCTCGCCGTCGTGGGAGAAGCGGTGCGCACCTACCATGAGCTCGCCACCGAGGACCCGAGGGCTTACGGCGGCGATCTGGCCATCGCCCTCGACACGGCCGCCCTCTGCCTGGAATCGGCCGGCCGCCACGACGAGGCCGTGGTGGCCGCCTCCGAGTCGGTGACGGCGTACCGGACCCTGTCGGCGGAGGCTCCCGGCGCCTACCGTGGACGACTCGCCTTCGCGCTGGCCAACCTCGGCGCCCGCCTCCTGGCCGCGGGGCGCTATCCGGAGGCGGCCGAGGCGTACCGGGAGGCCGGCGACAGCCCTCAGGCCGGACGGCTCGTGCAGGTGCAGGCCGCGCGCGGGCTGGGCGCGGCACTGCATTCCGCCGGACGGTCCGCCGACGCGCTGGCGGCGTACCAGAAGGCGGTGGACTCCCTTCCCCTGGCCTCCGCACGGGCGTCACTGCGCCGCGACCGGGAGCTGGGGCTGGGCCGGCTGGCAGGGCTCGGCCCCGACGCCGCGGCGGCGGCGATCGCCTGCGGCGAACTCCCCCGCGCGATCGAGTTCCTTGAGCGAGCCCGTGGCGTCATCGCCGCCGACCGGCTCGACGTCCGGGGCGATCTGCGGCGGCTTCGCCGCGTGGACGCACCGACCGCGGACACCCTGGTCGCCCTCCGGGACCAGATCGACGCTCTGACCCACGCCGCGCTCGATCCGGCCGACGGCGACCCGGCCACAGCCGGTGGGGCGGCCCGGTTCGACGAGACCCTACGCCAGGTGAACGCCGACCGACTGGCACGGCTCGACGCCCGGTTCACCGCCCTGGTCACCGGCGTAGGCACGCGGAAGGGTTTCGAGACCTTCCTGCGGCCGCCGTCGTTCGAGGAGCTGGCCTCCGCGGCCGCGTACGGTCCCGTCGTGATCGTCAACGTGTCCCGCTACGCGTGCCATGCCCTGCTGCTCACACACGGCGGGCGAGCCCCGACTGAGGGCCCTCCCGCTCGACATCACCTTCGAAGACACCGCCCGGCAGGCCGTCCGCCTGGTGACCGCGGCCCGGCAGGCGTTCACAGCCGACCTCGGCCTCGCGGCGCGTCTCCAGGCGCAGCGGACGGCGGACGAGGTTCTGCGCTGGCTCTGGGACCGGGTCGCCCAACCGGTCCTCGCCGAGCTGGGCCTCTTCCCGGCGCCTCAGGAGCCGACGCCGGAGGTACCGCACATCTGGTGGTGTCTCACCGGGCCTATGTCCTTGCTGCCCGTCCCGGCCGCCGGAGACCGCACCGGCGACGCCCCCACGGCTGCCGACGGCAGGCAGGAGGGGCCACCGGTCCGGCGCAGCGTGCTGGAGTACGCGGTGTCGAGCCTCGCCCCGACGGTGGGCGCCCTGGTGCACGCCCGGACACGGGTGAGCCCGGTGCCGGTGCCGCACCCAGGGCCATCCGCACCCGGCCGCGGGCCCCTTCTGGTGGCGGTCCCCGACGCCGGCCAGGCGCCCGCTCCCGAGGCGGCAGGTTCGCTCGACCAGGCGGAGGCCGAGGCGCGGGCGCTCACCACGCTGCTCCCCGGCGCGCTGCCGCTGATCGGGCCGGACGCGACGCGGGACCGGGTGGTCGAGGAGATCCGCCGCCGCGGCATCGCCCACTTCGCCTGCCACGGTCACAACCATCCCAACGACCCTTCGCAGAGCCGGATGATGCTCGCGGACGGCCCGCTGACCGTGCTCGACGTCGCCCGACTGCAACTTCCGCATGCCACGCTGGCCTACCTGTCCGCATGCCACACCGCGGCCCCCGGCGACTGGCTGCCCGACGAGTCCATCCACCTCGGCGCGTCCCTGCACCTTGCCGGCTACCGGCATGTCATCGGTACGTTGTGGCCCGTGGACGACCAGCCGGCACGTCAGCTCGCCGAGCACTTCTACGCCGCCCTGATCCCGCGTGACGGCCGCGGTCCCGAACCCGATCGCGCCGCGCACGCTCTGCGGCAGGCCATGCTGCGTCTGCGTCGCACCACACCCTCATTGGTGTGGGCGGCCTATGTGCACGTCGGCGCGGTATGAGCGGCAGGCGCGCCGCTCGCCGACGGTGCGGCCCGCCGTGATGGCGCCCGCTAGCGCGCCCGCCGGGACAAGGGCACCGGCTCGGCGTGCGACAGCGTGAGCTGATCCTTCCGGGTACGGTCGGTGATCGCGGCACCTACTTCCTGCGTGAGGTCTCCGGAATGGACGATGCCCAGCCTCCCGGCCAGCTCGGCACCGTACAAGTCGACCGTGGCCTCGGTGAGATCGGCCAGCACCGCTGCCGCGCCGCGGCCGCGGACCTGCGCTGTCGCCGCCACGACCAGGGTGATCGCGGCCGCCGGCCACCACAGGACCGCGAGCGGCGCGTACAGGGCAGCCCACCCCATGAGGCGTGTGGCCGCGGAGTAGGCGTCATGCGCTGTCACCAGCTCCTTGCGTGTCTCCTCGGCCACCACCAGCCAGAGACGCGGCCAGGCCGCGGCGAGATCGAGATCGTATGCCTCCCGGCAGCGGAAGTCGGCGGACCCCAGCCGATCCCCGATCCAGCTGGCATGTGTGGGCGGAACGGGGCAGACACGGTCCCGGGCGCGCACAGCCGAACGCAGCTCCGCCTGCGGCACCGGGCCGGGCCTGCTCAGCACCGCGCCCATCGCTTCACCGATCCGCCGACTGGCCTTCTCCCATCGCCGCTTCCGCCACCGGGCGAGCACCCGCAGCGGTGGCCGGCTGCCGGACAGCGTCCACAGACCGTGCACCAGGCGCCCCAGCGCGGCTGCCGCAAGCCCGGCCCCGGCAGCCGCGATCAGCGTCGCGGCGAGGAGCAGGACGATGACCCCGGCGTTGTGGCTCGCAGGGTCCGAGGCCCGTGCCGTGATCCATCGGCCCAGCTCCCCGACGTCCAGAGCTTGGGAGTGTCCCAGCCGCAGCGCCGCACCGGCAACGCCGACATAGAGCAGACCCGGCAGCACCAGGAGCGCGACCCAGCGCTCGGCAAGCTTCTTGCCGAGTTCGGAGAGCAGCGTGGTCACCGGCTCGGACGCTTCCGGACCAGCGGGGAGTCGTCGACGGCACAGGCGGGCGGATCCGTCGCCGCGCCGATGGCGTGCCAGCGGCCACAGCGGCCCTGGGGCCCGCGGGGGCAGGCCCAGACCTCCGCCGTCAGATGGCCGCCGTCGGAAGCGGCCGGGCTGGCCTGGTATTGCCGGGCCGTGGGTGTCAGGCCGCCCACGATGCCGTACCGGATCAGCGCAGCGTCGAGCCGGTCGAGCTCTGCCCCCAGCGCTTCCTCCGGCGTCCCGGACCTGAGGTCGGCCAGGATCTGATCGACGGCGTCCGCGGCACCGGCGTCGGCAGCGACGGGCCGCAGGTCCCCGCTGGCCAACTCGCGGCAGAATGCCGCCAACCGCTCGGATAATTTCGACATTTCCCCTCCCCGATCTTCCGAACCCATCCTTCCCGGCTCGGGCGCACCCGACCCGTCCTTCACGCATCGGGAATGGAATGCCCTCTGACCGTCCCCACCCGAGCCCCCGTCGCGGGGCCGACCAGGAAGGAGACCCGCGGCACGCCGAGGAGGCCGGGTGCACCCGGCTGACCTCTGGCGCGAGCCGGGGCTTGCGCGCGGCCTCCTCCCGTACCGGGCCGTGAAGGCCGCGACCTGGATCGGGCCGCCGTGCTGCTGCTGCGGGGCGTTGCGGGGTCTGGTCCTGTCCGGCGTGATGGCACGGTCCCCGCCCTGGTCGCCCACAGGCCGGTGCCCCGCCCGGCCACGGCGGCCGGGCGGGGCACCGGCCGCACCCCGGCGTCCGTGACCGTGCAGGCCGCGGGCAGGCGACGATACGGGCCGGGCAGCACGCGGCGCCTGTCGGTGTCACTGCCCGGCGGCGGGGCGTGACGGGCGAGGCGCGCCCTCGGGTGCCAGAGGCACCCGGAAGCCCCGAGCGACCGGCCCTATCACCTCGTGCAGAACCCGCGGACGGATATCCCGCCGCGCCGCGACCTCATGAAGGCCCGCAGCTCACAACACTCCGTGCTCGCCGCGCTCGCCGCGCGCGCTCGCTCCAGGCGACGGCGGGCGGCGTCGCCACAGGGACGAGTCGTCGCGGCCCCGCGGACGGGCGACGCGCACACAGCTGTGAGTGTGGTGTCTCACCCGCCGACATTGTCGTCCGCTGCCCGGGACTGTGGGACCGGTGCCGCCGTGGAGGGCGCGGGGGTGGGGACCGGGTTACGGGGCGTTGAGGGCTGGTTGGTGTCGTCGCCTGTGGTGGCTGGGGGCGTTGAGGGCTGGGGTGGTGCCGGACGGCTCGTCGGCGCCGACGGTGTGGGTAGCGGCGTCGGTGGGGTCGGCGTCGTCCGGTCGCCGGCCGGCGGGGGAGCGAGCGGTGGCGTCGGGGACGTGGGGGCGACCGGACTTGCGAGGTACAGCGGGATGGTGATGAGGGCTGCGACGGCGCAGGTCACGCCGAGCCCCGCCGCCGTGCGCAGTGTGCGGCGGCGGGATGCTGTGCGGCGGATCTGCGCGAAGCGGCCGGGCGGCGGGGCCAGGTGGTCGGAGGGAGCGCGCAGGACCGCCGTGAGGTGGTCGTCGGGTGTGGGCTCCGGACCGTCCACGTCGTCGTCAAAGCGTGTGGTCAAGGCTTCTCCTCATCTGGGTGCGGAGCAGTTCGCGGGCCGCGTGGAGGTCGGCCTTGACGGTTCCTTCCTTGCGCCCGGTCAGCATGGACACCTCCCGGATCGGCATGTCGGCGTAGTAGTGGAGAAGGATCGGGGTGCGGAGTCGTTCCGGCAGGGACTGGACCAGCAGGCGTACCGAGGGGTCGGCCTGCTCGTTGTGTGAGTGCACTCCGGCTTGCGTCGTCACCCGGCGTATCGCCCGCCGCTCGCGCTCCAGTTTGCGCCAGTGGTCCCGTACGAGGTTGGCCGCGGTGACATAGAGGAATCCGCGCGGCTCCTTCACCTGGCTCCAGCGGGCCCAGAGCCGGGTGAAGGATTCGGAGGCGATCTCGTGTGCGGTCTCGTCGTCGTCCACGAGGCCGCGGCACCAGCCCGCCAGGCGCGGATAGAGGGCGGTGAACAGTTCGGAAGCTGCCTTGTCTCGGGACCGTTTCAACGCTCTCCATGGTCGTTGGGGCTTCGCACGGTTCGGTGGGGAAGGATGCGGGGCCGCCGACAGCCGACCTCCGGTCGGCTGCCGACGTTCCGGTCTCCGTGCGTGCCGTGTTCTTGGGGTCAGGGGGCAGGGGGCGTAGAGGCGGCCAGGCGGGCGAAGACGATCACGTTGTCGCGGTACTCGTCGCCCGTGCGAGGGCCGCCGCACGTGATCAGCCGCAGTTCCGGGTGGCTCGTGTCGCCGTAGACGTCGTCGGCAGGGAAGTACGCCTTGGCGACGGTCCGTACGGCGCTGACCGCGAACTCCGCCGATGCGCCGTCCTGCCTGCGTGCCACGATCCGGTCGCCCCGGCGCATCCGGGCGAGGTGTCGGAACACCCCGTCCCCGTAGGGGCCCACGGTGACATGGCCGAGGATGACCGACGGACCGGCCTGGCCCGGGGTCGGCGAGTGTCGGTACCAGCCCGCCCGGTCGTCGGCCGTGACCGGCGGCACCCGCACGGTGCCGTCCGGAGCCAGCCCCAGCCCGATGACCGGGGTGTCGACCCCGATCGCCGGGATCTGCAGCCTGACCGGGACCGAGCGTCCGAGGGAACGGGCCGTGTTCGCGGATGCCGAGGGCGCGGGAGGGGGTGGCGGTGGCGTGTCCTCGGCACTTCTGTGCGTGCCCCCCGCAGCGCCGCTCGCCCTTCGGGGACGTCTGGTGGAGTCCTGCTGCTCGGCTTCGCGGCCGGCACACCCCGCCATCAGCACAGCCACGCCCGCCGCGGCGAATGCGCGCCTGGAGAGCGGCGTCATGCCCCGTTCGCACGCCTTCGCCGTACGGCGAAGGCCGTTGTGCCGCCGACGGCGAGTATCGCGGCGGCTGCACCGCCGATCAGCTCACCTCGTCCGGTCCCGGACCCAGAAGCGGCCGCCGTCACTCCGGTGTCGGGAGCGCCCGACGGTACGACGGAGACCTGGCCGCCGTCGGCCGCCCGGGTCGGTTCGGCCGACGGCGGTGAGGGGACGGGGGAGGGGGCCCGGGTCGGTTCGCCACCGTCGGCCGGGGTGGCAGTGGCCGAGGGGACGGTGGCCGTAGGGCTGGGGGCCGGGCTCGTGGAGGTCCCGTCGGCGGATGCGGGCGTGGTGCTTGCCGTCAGGGCGGTGGCGGTGAGTGCCATGGCGCTGAGGATGATTCGGCGCATCGACTCGCTCTCTTTCTTGTCCGCCCGGTGTGCGGACGGGCTGGGTGATGGGTCGAGCGGAGAGACGACACGGCAGAGGGCCGGGTTGTAAAGAGAAGGCAAAGGCATCCGAAGCTCCACGCCGGCCCGGCTCACGCCCGCCCGCCGGCGACTGCGGTCGCCTTCCTCCATCTCCTCAACTGGCTCGAAAGCCAGAACCTCGCCCCGCCACTTGCCGCCGGGGTGACGGTGCGCTGAGCCCTCTCTCAGAAGATCGCCCGCGGTCCCGGCTTACGGCGTAGGCGTGGCCGGGCTTAGGCCCGGGGCCGGGACGCCGTGATTGGCGCCGCATCGTCTGCGCGTACATCCCCAGCACCCGCAAGATCACTTCCTGGATCACGCGGCCCAGCGCGTTGCTCACCGAGAGCCGGAGCGAGCGGCTGCTTCGATTTCGGCTCGCCTGCCCGGGGCGTCACCCAGGCCGGCGCCCGCCATGTGGCCGACCCCGCCGACCCCGCCTGGACAAGCAGGAGCACACCGAAACGTACGGCCCATCCGGCGATCAACACCTGTGCGCGGGCTTGCCTACCTGTTCGGTACTCACCGCGCCCAGCGGCATCTCATACATGAATCGAACGATATGGGCATGTTTGAGGCAGATACTCTCCCTCACCCCTTGACCAGCACTTCCGGGCATACCTAACATGTATGTACAACAGGTCCGGCGAGGGACAGCAACTGGCATCGAGCCGGACAAGGTCACGGGAATCGGGTGTGACGCTCGTGACGAATGAAGCCGGGCGTGAGGATTCAGCGCCGTTCGCCCGGACTGCTGATGAGATGAGCGAGGCAAGGTCATGGCTCTGGCACCGACCACCATCTGCCCCACCGCATCGCGCGGGCGTCGCCTCCTCCACGCAGGCTACGGAACGTCGCCCGCCAAGCGGCTCGCGACCGGTGAGGTCACCGCCCACCGCGTCGTGATCACCCTGCCGGCCGAGGAGCGCCGGGTTCACACGGTCCGCCGGTTCAGCGCGGCTCATCTGTCCCGCTGGGGGCTGAGCGAGCCTGACCGGGACTCCGTGGTCCTCGTCATCGGCGAGCTGGCCGGCAATGCCGCGCGGCACGGCGGCAAGGACATGACCGTCAGCCTGGCCCTGACCGGCCAGGAGATATGTGTCGACGTGGTCGACACCGGAGCTTCGGACCGCCCCCGGGCCCAGGGTGGCGCTGTCGCCGAGGACGAACACGGCCGAGGTCTGGGCATCGTGGATCACCTGGCGATCTGGACCAAGTTCGGCCCCGACGGGGACGGCTGGCGCAGCCGGGCGGGCCTGCGCATCACTTCTGCGGTGGTCGCCACCGGCTACTAGACCGCCCCCGGTCCGGACGCCGGTGTCGCCGCCGTTGCGGTGCGGCCTCGGCTCACAGCGAGTCGCTCAGCGTATCCGTGACGCGCTGTCGCACGGCCCGGGCGGCGGGTAGCGCCGAGACGGCAACCGCGCCCGTCACCGCAGCGGCCACGACAACGATCAGGTAGGCCGGCGGGGGGCTCTGGGCGATGCCCGCGCCGATGCCGCTGGAATGGCCTTGGAGATCGATCAGCCAGTCCGAGACCTGCACCCCGACGACCGTTCCGAGCACGCTGGCGGCAAGTGCGATAAAGCCTGTGTCGGCCACGATCACCGACATGATCTGGCGTGGAGTGAGCCCGATGGCCTTGAGGGCGAGCAGGTCCCGGCGCCGGTTCTGAGCACCCGCGGCGGTGGTCGCCGACAGCTCGGCCAATCCGATCAGCCCCAGCACGACGATGAGGCCAATGATGATCACGCTGCGCACCGGTGGGAGCGCTTCCGCAGGTTTGCCGATTTCGCGGACGTCGAGCCTGCCCTCGGCGGTCCCGGCCAGATCGTCCTTCACCGCGCCGGCATCGGCGCCGTTCTCGAGTACCAGATGATGGAAGCCGGGCCGCAGCGCAGGACTACTCTCCCGGAGTGTGTCCAGGGATGTGGAGATCACGCGTCCGTTGTCCTCCGGCTCGATGCTGCGCCCGACGATGTGGAGCACCTGAGGGTTCCCCTGCACCGTCACGCGCACCCAGTCGCCGACCTCGGCATCGAGGAGATCGAGCAGGCCCTGCCCCGCCACCGCCTCGTCCGGACCGCTCGGTGTCCGTCCTTCGGCGACGACGAACGGGTACGGGCGGTCCTCCTCGCCGAGGCCCCGGAGCCTGATCGTGCCGGTCTGCCCCGGCACCAGAGCCGCGACTTCGGAGCCCGGGTATGCCGCCGCCACCTCGGGGTGAGCCGTCAGCAGCTGTCGTACGGACGCCTGGTCGGGACCCTCGCCGCGCGCGGTGAGCGAGGCGGCGAGCCCCACCGCCTGCGGCCGGTGCTCAAAGGCGTCCAGCGTGGTCCAGGTGCCCAGGGCCACAGTGATCAGCAACAGTGGTACGGCCAGTCGTCCGACGGCTGCCACAGCGCGCCCCGGGCGGTCGAAGGCACCGCGCCAGCCGAGCACGAGGGCAGGTGGGAGGCGCAGCCCCAGGGCACGGCGTACGCTTCTGGACAAATGGCGGCCGGTCGGGACCGCTGCCCGCGCGACCGGCACGGGCGGTACACGTCCGGCCCGCCAGGCGGCCGCCCCTGTCGTGGCGGCGATGAGCAGCAGCGTGCCCGCCGATATCGCCGCGGGCACCCACGCATGGCCGGGCAGCGCCTGCCACAGCTGCATCGCCTCACCGACTCGGCCAGGCAGCAGCGGGCCCAGCAGTTCGATGGCGAGCGTCCCGCACACGACGCCGACCAGTGCCAGCAACAGGTGCTCCCCCAGGTACATCCGCACCAGTTGCGCGGGGGTGAAACCGATTGCCTTGAGCACGGAGATGTCCCGCAGATGTCCCCGGATGCGGGTGCTGATGGCGCCCGTCACCGCCAGGACCGCGGCCAGCAGGGCGCCGAGCCCGAATACCCCGAGAAGCAGACCGAGGAGCCGGCTCCCGCCTTCGGCCTCGCCCTGGGCCTGCTGCCAGGTGGAGACCCTGGCCACCTGGTCGGCTCCGAGCTCGGTGACCGCCCGTTGGACGACGAAGTCGGTGTCTTCGGCATTCTCCAGCCGAAGCCCGATGGTCTGACCACGGCGCTCGGGGTCGGGCGCCACCTGGGCGAGGACGGTCGGCAGCACCCATCCGACGCCGGGGGTTTCTTCCGCGCGATAGCGCGGTTCCGCGGTGTCGGCGGTGCCCACGACGCGCAGGGTGCGGTCGGTTCCGTCGGTGCCGCGCAGCTGCAGCGAGTCGCCTGGCTCGGCCACCAGCGCCTGGGCCACCGAGTTCTCCAGCACGATGCCCTCGGGGTCGTCAGGCGTGAGCCAGTGACCGGACACGATCAGTGGGCGCGCCACGTCCGGCGGCTGGGAGGCGGTGGCGCGCATCTCCAGCGTCGCATCGACGCCACGCAGTTCCGCTGTGGCCTCCGCGGTGCTGAACGGCCCCGACACGCTCTCCACGCCGTCGATGTCGGCCAGTGATCGGGCGTCGGCCGATGCCGTGGTGTGGATCCAGACATGGGCGCCGGACGACTGGGTGAAGACCCGCTGCCAGGGGTTGGTGGCGTAGGAGAGGAAGGCGCTGGCGAGCAGCAGCGAGATGATGATCCCGGCCGTTGCGAGGACCACCAGCAGCGCTTCGCCGCGCACTGCCCGGAGATCGGCGCGTACCCAGCGCACCGGGGCCCTCATCGCCACTCAGCCTTTCAGTTCGATCGTGCCGGCGACGCCCCCCGCGCGTGGGGGCTCCTTGCCGAACGTGGCCTCGTCGACGATCCGCCCGTCGAAGAGGTGGATCACCCGGTCCGCGGCGCTGGCCAGCCGGGCGTCATGCGTCACCATCACGATGGTCTGGCCGCGCTCGTGGTAGCGGGAGAGCAGCCGGAGGACCTCCCGGGTGCCCTTGCTGTCAAGGCTGCCCGCGGGTTCGTCCGCCAGGAGCAGGGTGGGGTGGTTGACCAGCGCGCGGGCGAGCGCGACCCGCTGCTGCTCACCGCCGGAGAGCTCGCCCGGCACGCTGCGCTCCCTGCCCTCCAGGCCCAGCTCTGCCAACAGCCCGGCGCGTGCCTGACGGGCCTCCCGGGTCGAGTACCCGGCAAGCAGCGCCGGCAGCTCGACGTTGTCGGCCACGCTCAGGTTGGATATCAGGTTGAAGAACTGGAAGACGATGCCGATACTTCGGCGGCGCAGCACGGCCCAGCGGGCCTCACCGTAGGTGTCGACCCGTTTGTCCCCGAGCCAGATCTGTCCACTGTCCGGCCGGTCAAGGCCACCGAGCAGGTGGAGCAAGGTTGACTTGCCGGCTCCCGAGGGCCCGGTGATGGCAAGGAACTCGCCGCGCTCCACGCGCAGATCGACACCGCGTACGGCTTTCACGGGGACACCGTCGGCCTGGTGCGTCTTGACCAGGCCCTGTGCTCGCACGATGGGTTCGGAATCGGCGGAGGTGCTCCCGCCTGCCGTGACGGGAGGGGCTTCGTCACTCATTCCAGGTCCTCCTGGCAGCGTTCGAGCCAGTCGAGGTCCGCCTGCAGGTGGAGCATCGCGCCCTCGATCAGCAGCTGCGAGAAACGGTTGTCCCGGTCCTCGGACGCGGCCAGCTTGGACAGGTCACGCATGGTGTTGAGGTAGTGACGCCGCTGCATGTTGATCAGGGCGATCCGTTTCTCCGTGTCGGGCGCGAGGGCGAGCTTCAGAAAGAACTCGTCCCGCAACCGCGGCTCCTCGGCCGGTTCCTTGAGCCATGAGGCCACAGCGTCGCGTCCAGCAGGGGTCAGCTGGTAGATCCGCTTGTTCGGCCGGGTCGACTGGGCGACATCCGTCCCTTCGATCAGCCCAGCCTTTTCCAGCCTACCGAGCGTGACGTAGATCTGTCCGATATTAGGCTCGGGATATGCTGTCCCTAGAAGCTTCTCCAGGGACTGCTTGAGTTCGTACCCGTGAGCCGGGCCTTTCGCGAGGAGAGCCAAGAGGGGAAGACGCACCGGGGTCCTCCCTCCTGGAATACCTTCTTGCTGAGTGGACACCTCCGGCCGTGAGCCGTATTGCCCACGGCCAGATTCCCCTATCCATTATCCGCCTTGCCTAACCGATATGCATGCACCGGATGAGGCGGCAGGCACCGATGGGCCGGGAGGAACCGATGCGGCGGAATCGTGCTCCGATCGGGGGCCTTCTGGCCACGGCGCTGATCTTCGCGGCTTCCGTGGGCGCATGTTCCTCGGGAAACCAAGGCGGATCGGATGGCCGTGGTCCCCTCACGATGGTCGCGAGCGCGGACCCGTCCGGCTACACGCGAGGTGTGTTGGCCGAGTGGAACCGTACTCACCCGACCGAGAAGGTCACCCTGCTGCAATTCCCCTGGTCTTCGGACGAGGCACGCGCCCAAATGGCCAGCCACCTGCGATCGGGCAGCGACCGCTTCGACGTGCTCGACCTCGATGTGGCGTGGACGGTGGAGTTCGCCGCCGCGGGCTGGCTCGCACGGCTGAACGCCGACCGATTCCCGATCAAGGAATTCCTGCCGCCCGTCGTGAACACCGCGACCCTTGACGGGGAACTGTACTCATTGCCGTACATCACCAACGCCGGGATGCTCTACTACCGCAAGGACATCCTCGACCGGGCCGGCGAGCGCCCACCGCGCACCTGGGCGGAGCTGGAGCACCTGGCGAAGACGGTGGCTCCGAAGTACGGCCTCCAGGGCTACGCGGGGCAGTTCCTGCCGTATGAGGGGCTCACGGTCAACGCCACCGAGGCCGTGCAGTCGGCCGGCGGCTCGATCCTCTCGGACGACGGCACCAGGGTGACGGTGGACTCCGAGAAGACGCGCAAGGCCCTGGCCTTCCTGGCCGACGGCGTGCGCGACGGATGGATCCCCAGGGAGGCGCTCACCTACAAGGAGGAGGAGTCCCGCAAGGCATTCCAAGACGGCAACCTGCTCTTCCTGCGCAACTGGGCTTACGTCTACCCACTGGCCAGCGGGAAGGACTCGAAGGTGGCGGGCAAGTTCGATGTGGCCCCGCTGCCCGGTCTGAACGAGTCCGCCGTCGGCGTCCTGGGAGGGTCGAACCTGGCGATCAACGAGAACTCCCCGAACAAGGCGTCGGCAACCGACTTGCTCGCCTATCTGACCAGCGAGAAGGTCCAGCGCCGGATGCTCACCGAAGGCGGGCTCGCACCTGTGCGGGCCGACGTGTACGAGGACCCGTCCCTGGTGCGCCGGTTCCCGTATCTGCCGACTCTGCGCGACAGCGTGCTGGCGGCCCAGCCGCGGCCGAAGAGCACGCAGTACGAACAGGTGAGCAGCGTAATCCAGGCGGTGGTCCACGACACCCTGGCCCAGAGGGAGACACCCGAGGACGCCGTAGAGCGCCTGACGCGGGAGTTGAACGCCATCGTCGAACGCGACTGATCCGATCCACCCCGGAACCCGGCCGGTCCCCTCGGCACGCGCTACTCACTTGTCCTCGTGGAGAGCCGCCCCGACCCGTGCGGACCGGCCTTGAGCGGCGACGGCCTGCAGGTAGTCGGTCATGGTCGGTCATGCCCCCTCGAAGATGCTTGCCGGAGTCGTTCGTGCCGGCATCGAGTACCTTCCTGTCGACGGTTGGCCGGGGTCCTCGTTGTCATGGCAGGGAGTTGGTGCGGCAGCTGGTGCCAGACAGTTGTGGGATCCTTTCCTTCGAGTGAAGCCCGAGGCGCCGGTGCGTCCGCAAGGCGGTGGACGTCGGAGGGCTGACGATCGCGGAGTCCTGGCCGCGATTCTGTTCGTTGCCACCTCGGAAGTCCCGGTCGACCAGGTCCGGCGGGCGGGGCGCCGACGGATCGGGGACAGTGGTCCGCCGCCGACGGCGGATGACGCCCTCCAGACCCAGCTCGCGCATCAGCCGCTCGACCGTGCGGCGGGCCACGACGATCCCCTTGCATCGCAGTGCGCGGGTGATCCGGCGGGCGCCATAGGTGCCACCGGAGTCGGCGTGAAGCTGTTCGATCAGCGGCATGAGTTGCTCGTCGCGGAGGCTTCGGGCCGACTTCGGCCGCTTCTTGCGGGCGAAGTACGTCGACGGCGACAGCTGCAGGATCCGGCAGATCGGATCGACCCCGCGACCCTTCTCGCGCAGGTGGTCGATCACTTAGACGTCATCTCATTTGGTGAGTCCGTGCGACGATTCGTCGGCCAGTAGGAAGCCACGAGCAGGGGCGAAGGTCGATGGAGTACGTCAATCTCGATGCGCAGGTCGGCGACCTGTCAGGAGTCTTGGACCCGGCTCGCTACCTTGACCATCTGCCCTCGATCTCCGGTGATCTGCCGCCGGGTGCTCGGGCCTTCGCCACTGACAGGGACCACTACGACTTCCAGAGCAGGCGATGTGTGAAGGACCTGACGCTTGGGGCCGTCCGGGGCGCCGGCGGCGAGGAGATGGAGGTCGAGTTCCAGCACAACTGCTGGAAACATGACCGAGACCTCGTCATCCGCTACACAGGGGTGTCTAGCTTCGCCATCGATCCTGTCGACGAGGACCGAGGGGCGGACCCCGGGGCGGTGATTCTCGACGAGGTCCTGCCGCACAGGGACGGCTGCAGCCACGAAGTCGCCTGCTGGGAGGGCACACTCACCATTGTCTGCCGTGACCTCCGGGCGATCTGGACCGAGACCGACTGCTCAAGCAAGTCGTAGGCGCGACAGTTCGCCAGCGGGTGGTGCTGGACGCGCCGTGTCGGCCTCAGGGCGATGGTCGGCGTCGGCATGGCGACCGGAGGTGCTGGCGGCGATCGTGTTCGTGGCCACGTCGGGCTGTACGTGGCAGCAGCTGCCGACAGCGTCCTTCGGCTTGTCAGGGGGCAACGGCTCACCGGCGGTTCAGCGAGTGGTCGCAGGCTCGGGTGTGGGCCAAACTCCACCGCGTGGTGCTCGATGAGCTCGGCGCCCGCGGCGAGCTGGACTGGTCCCGCTGCGCGATCGACTCGGTGAACATGCGGGCCCTGAAAGGGGGGACCTGACAGGTCCGACTCCTGTCGACCGGGGCAAGTACGCTCAAAGATCCACTTGATCACCGAGCGGACAGGTCTGTCCATCTCTGTCGGGATCCCGGCGGCGAACCTGCACGACAGTCAGGCCCTGATCCCGCTGGTGAAGGGCATACCGCCAATCCGGTCCCGTCGCGGACGCAGACGGCGCAAGCCAGGCAAGCTACACGGCGACATGGGATACGACTACTCCCACCTGCGGCGATGGTTACGCGAGCGCGGCATCACCCACCGCATCGCCCGCAAAGGCATCGAGACTTCACAACGGCTGGGCCGCCACCGCTGGACCATCGAACGCACCATGCCCCGGCTCGTCGGCTGCCGCCGACTCCACCGACGCTACGAACGCGAAGCCGACTTAGTCACCCTGTCCGTCGGCGCCGAGCCGCTGTTCATGGCGCTGGGAGACGCCGCCCGCCGTCGGGAAGTCGTGCCGGCGGTCTGGACGTCCTCGGGAGCCGGGTCGCAGGCGACAACAGCGCTGGCTACGGAGTCCGGTGACCGGCGGCGCGGCTCAGACGCCGTCCCGAGGGCGCCGTGTGCGTGGTCTCGATCCGTGCAGGGACGCGGTGAGGATACGGGGCTGTCCCCGCCTGCGGCGTCCACTCGCACGATCCTGATGCGGCACGGACCACCGTGTACGGCAGCGAGGAGCGGGGAAGCCTTTGCCCAGGCGGTGCGTCGAGGGGGAGCCGCGACGCACAGGGGGTCACGCCAAGGGGGCACACATGGTGCGGGGCGGCCGAAGAATCCTCATTATCGTGGTGGCGTTGCTGGTCACGGCGTTGACGCCCGTGGTGTGGCTGCTCGACAGTCCTGACACCGGGCAGTTCGTGGGCGCGTCGATCCAGGCCGGTACGGGCGTAGCGGCGGTGGTATGGGCGCTGCTTCAGCCATCGGGCGGACCACCGGCAGGGCCGGACGACACGGTCGTCGACACGGGAGAGGCCGAGAGTACGGATGGGGGAGCGGCTCGTACGGGGATACGGCGTCGCGGAGCCGCCGACGGGGCCGGTTCTGCGCGGGCCGAGCGGACCGGTGACGCCGCGGCACACGGCCCGGGCAGCGCTGCCTCGACCGGCATCGAATACGACTGAGGGCCGGTGCCGCAATGAGGTCCGACGAAGGATGTGCTGACACGCGTGCCGGGGCCATGGGTTCGGAAGCCGAGCCGGGGGCGCCGGGGCCCTCCGTGGAAGTGGCGGACACGGGGGACGCCGAGGCCGGCGACGGAGGGAGGGCGACGACCGGCTACCGGGGACCGGAACCGTCCGGTGACGGGCGGCAGTCCGGCACCGTGAGCGTTGCGGGCACCGGCAACGCCACGGCGTCCGGGCGTGGGGCCGTGGCCAACAGCGGCTATATCCATGCGCTGACCGTCGTGCACCAGGAGGCGCCGCGGGCCCGGAAGCACCTGCCGCACCAGGTCGGTGTCATCCCGCCCCGTGCTCTGGCTTTCCAGTACCGGGCCGTGTCCGGGCTGCTGCACACGGCTGTGGGGAATGGTGGGACTGCGGTGCTCCATCAGGTCCTCTCCGGGCTGGGCGGTGTAGGCAAGACGCAGCTCGCCGCCGAGTACGCGCGCCGAGCGTGGCGGGAGCGCGCGGTCGATCTGCTGTTGTGGGTGACCGCGAGCAGCCGCGCCGAAGTCCTGTCGGGCTACGCACACGCCGCGGCCGACGTTCTGGGCGCCGACCCGGAGCGGCCGGAGCAGGCCGCCCGGGAGTTCCTCGCCTGGCTCGAACCCAAACCGCGATCCCCGCGCTGTCGGTGGC
Source organism: Streptomyces sp. TRM49041 (assembly GCF_008271805.1). GTDB lineage: Bacteria > Actinomycetota > Actinomycetes > Streptomycetales > Streptomycetaceae > Streptomyces. The sequence goes on along the minus strand of NZ_VSRY01000139.1, from coordinate 28,896 downwards.
TGATCGTCCTGGACGACCTGTCCGAGCTGGCGGACATGCGCGGACTGTGGCCCCCCGGCAATCCCCTGGGCCGTACTTTGGTCACGACCCGCCGCAAGGACGCCGCGTTGAGCGGACACGGGAGACGGATGGTGACCGTGGGCCTGTTCACTGCGCAGGAGGCCGTCTCGTACCTCACGGAGGTTCTGGCCGCCCGCGACCGTCGAGAACCTCCCGCGGAGCTGGCAGCCCTGGCCGCGGACCTGGGGTATCTGCCGCTGGCGCTGTCGCAGGCCGCCGCCCACCTCGTCGACGAGGGCCTCGACTGCGCCGCGTACCGCAGGCTGCTCGCCGCACGCACGACGAAACTCCGCGACACGATGCCCGAGGAGGGCGGCTTCCTCCCTGACGACCAGGCGACCACGGCGGCGGCAACCTGGTCCCTTTCCATCGACCGTGCCGGCACCATGCGGCCCGGGGGTTTGGCACCCCGGGTCCTTCACCTGGCCGCGATGCTCGACCCCAACGGGATCCCCGGCGCCGTCATGAGTGCGGCACCGGTGCTGGTCCATCTCGGCACCGCCGCCGAGCCGCTTCCCGCCGATCAGGTCACCGGCGCGTTGAGGGTCCTGAACCGGCTCAGCCTTCTCGAGCACATACCCGACACGCCCCATCACGCGATCCGCGTGCACCAGCTCGTCCAGCGTTCCGTCCGCGACGGGCTGTCGGAGGAGCGCCGCCACCAGGTGGCCCGCACGGCCGCCGACGCACTCGCCGCGGCCTGGCCCGAGATCCAGCGCGACACCGTACTCGCGGGGGCACTGCGCACGAACGCGGACGCGTTGCTGCGGCACAGCCCCGAGGCACTGTGGGAGCCGGGCGCCCACGCCCTGCTGTTCCGCCTGGGCACGAGCCTCGGGGAGAGCGGCTACGTCACGGCCGCCACCCAGTACTTCCACGAGCTCGCCCATACAGCCGCCGAGCGACTCGGAGCCGATGACCGCGCGACGCACACGGCGCGCTTCGAGCACGCCTCGTGGCGCGGGCAGGCGGGCGACGCGGCGGGTGCCGCGGGCGGGCTCGCCGACCTCCTGCACGACTGCGAACGCGTCCTGGGGCCCGAGAGCCGCCAGGCCCTCACCGTACGCAGCCATCTCGCCCGCTGGCGGGGTGAGGCGGGGGATACGGGCGGCGCCGCGACCATGACCGCCGAACTCGTCCGCACCATGGGCCGTGTGCTCGGTCCCGACTGCGTCGACACGCTGGCCGCCCGCGGCAACCTCGCCCGCTGGCAGGGCCGCTCGGACGATCCTTCCGGTGCCGCCGACGCGTTCGCCCACCTGGTGGTCGACCGAGAACGCGTCCTCGGCACCGATCATCCGTTGACCCTGGCAGCATGGCACGGCGTGGCCTTCTGGCGCGGCGAGGCGGGCGACGCTCCGGGTGCCGTCGAAGCGTTCACCGACCTCCTCGAACACCGGATGCGCGTACTGGGCCCGGACCATCCGCACGTGCTCACCACCCGCCACGACCTGGCCCGCTGGCAGGGCACGGCGGGAGACACGGCCGGCGCCGTCACCGCACTCGCCGGGCTGCTCGCCGACCGCGAACGCGTCCTTGGCCCCGACCACCCGGCCACCATAGCGACCCGAGCCGAACTCGCCACCTGGTGTGACCTGGTGGAGCCTCAGGACGGGGCCTGAACTCCGGCACAGGCGTGGCGCAACTCTGCGCCGGACACTGCGGACCGCGGCGTCAGTGCCCGTACTTCCAACGGGGTCGCACCGGGCGTACGGCCACCCTGGTAGGCGACCTCGTACATCCAACCCACCCTGACCTCGTCGTAGGACGTCCGCGCGGTCGAGGGACCGGAGTCGACGAAGCGGAAGGTGCCCGAGCTGGTGGTCATGGTCAGCTCACCGCCCGACTCTCCCTTCCGGCAGACCACCACGGTGCTCGTCCGGACCCTGTCGCGGTGCGCATACTCGTACAGCAGATAGGCGGGGTAGGCGAGGACGAGCAGAGCCGCCAACGAGCAGCAGCCTCCCCGGCTTCGGGTCGGGCCGCGGTGGGTGTCGCCCCACCGCTGCTGATCCTCGAGGTGACGCTCCCGCTCCTCATCCCACATATCGTTCCCCCCGACTCCCGCCCCTCGTACGGCCGTCCCGTGCCACGCCCCGTCGGTGCACGGGAAGGGCGTGGCGGTCAGGGGTCGCCGTTCGGGCCCGTCGACAGAGGGCCTGCCCGCCGAGATGCGGCTCCAAAGACCGCTCGCGTCCGCGGGAGCCGGATTCCGTGGGCGGCACCGCCATCAGGCGACGGCAAGACTACTCAAAGACTCACGAACCGCCCTCTCAAACCCCTGCCGATCGACGGCTATGGCCGTGACGTGCCCCAAGGTCGTCAGGTGGTGTCGTGACTGCAGCGCAGCATTTGCATGGGCCAGGCGGCACACGGGTGCGCATCCACCGCCGTTGCAGCCGTTGCAGCCGTTGCACCGGATCGCCGGAACCGCCTCCGGCGGGGGAGACGTCCCGAAGGATCAAGTGGCCGGCAGTCCATCAGGGTGATCCGCTCACCCATCATCCGGTGTGAGCCAAGGCTCCTGAGGCTGGTGGTCTTGCAGGTGCTCTCGTGGCTACGGTCATGACCGTTCCTGAGGGCCCCTGTCTCCGGCTGACCACTGGAGCTTCCCGAAGCAGACTGACCAGGGGGAGTTGGTTTCGACGTGCGACACGCCTTCAGCGATGGGTAACCATGCGACCTCACCGCGGCGCCATCGCCCACAAACGCATCCGGCCCTACCGCCTCCGGACCAACGGCAAAGTCAAGCGCTTCAACCGCACCCTGCTCGAAGAATGGGCCTACCTGCGGCCGTACACCAGCAGCACCGAGCGGACCGCAGGCCTGGCTCATGCGTCATCCGGCGCCAGGACCGGACCGTACTCGGTGAGCAGCAGGGCGATGTCGTCGGCGCGGTACGGGGAGCGTCGGGCGTCGTGCAGAAGCCGGTCAGCGAGTTCGTCCAGTGAATCCGCGCGGGCGTGGGCCAGGGATGCCCGCAGCCGGTCGATTCCCACGTCGATGCCGGTGCCACGCTCCTCGACCAAGCCGTCCGTGTAGAGGGCGAGCACGGAGCCCGGTGGGAGGCCGAGACGGGTTCCCGGATAGGTGCTCGTGCGATCCACACCGAGAAGAGGGCCGACGTCCAGGTCGAGGACGTCGGTCGTCCCGTCGGGGCGGCGGAGCAGAGGCGGGAGGTGGCCGGCACTGACGGCGTATGCCTGGTGGCTGCGGGGGTCGAAACGGATGTAGCAGCAGCTGGCCAGCAGCCCGGCATCGAGATCGATGAGGGTCCGGTTGGCGCCCGCCACCACCTCACCGGGCGTCAGACCCACCGCCGCGAAGGCCCGTACCGCACTGCGAAGTTGAGCCATTGTTGCCGCGGCAGCGATGCTGTGCCCCTCCACGTCTCCGATGACGAAAGACACTCCGTCACCGGTGAGGATGACGTCGTACCAGTCGCCGCCGATGTCCATTCCGCTGGTGCCGGGCAGATAGCGCGCGGTGCTGCGGGCGCCCGGGACTGCCGGCAGCCGGTGTGGCAGGAGGGCCTGCTGCAGACCGCGGGCGAGGGCGAATTCCGAGTCGTAGAGCCGCGCTCGTTCCAGGGCCTGGGCGATCAGCCCGGCAAGTGCAGTGAGGACGCCGCGGTCCTTCGCGGAGAACGGATGGGTCTCGTCGAAGCCGAGAACACAGGTGCCCACGGGGCGGCTGGAGGCGATAAGCGGCAGATATGCCCAGGAGCTCACCTCGCCCGCGGGTATGTCCGGGTATCCCTGGGAGAGGTCCTGCCGTGACTCGATGAAGAGCGGGGCCCCGGAGGTCAGAGCCTCCGTACCGGGAAGGCGGGCGTGCAGAGGTACGCCCTCCGGCAGGTCGGGGAAGTTCTCGTGGTGGCCGGTGTGGAACAGCAAATGCATCGTTCCCTCGCGGACCACGTAGATCGCCAGCTGCTGGCCGCCGAAGGCCGGAAGAAGCTGGTCGGCGACGACATCGCAGACTTCGCGGACGGTGACTGCCTCAGTCAGCGCACTGCCCAGCTGCAGGACGTGATACATGACGCCGAGACGCGCCGACGCGGCCGCGGGTGCCGACACGGCCGATGGGGCAGGTGCTGTTCCCGCGGGCGGGGCAGCCCCTGCCTTCGCACCCGGGGCAGGATGCTCCACGGAGACCACCCGGCCGGTCACCCCGTCCGCCTCCGGATGGAGGTAGAAGGCGAGCCACCGGTCGGGCGGGCGGCATGCAAGGAAGGAGACCGGCGTCTGCGAGATCATCGCGGACCGGTGCCGGTACTCGAAATCGGGGTCGGACAGCCACGGCAGCACGTCCCAGAGGCACTGGCCGAGCAGCTCGTCGCCGCGCACGCCCAGCAGCTGCTCAAGCCTGTGGTTGGCGTGGCTGATCCGTCCGTCGGGAGCGAGGGAGAAGAACCCGTCCCGGAGCCGCTCGACCGCGGCAACGGCCGCGCTGCCGGCCCGCGCGTCGACGACCCCGCCGACCAGATGGGTGCGCGCCTGCGCGCCGTCAGGCTCCGGTACGCGGCCCCACAGCTCGACGGTCCGGTACGCCTCGCCATGGCCCGTTCGCTCTCGTATGCGCAGCCGCCGTCCGTTGATCCGGCCCTCGTCGGCTGCGTCGCGGGCCGCGGCCCGGAAGGCAGCGAGGTCACCGGGGTGCAGGCGGGAAGTAAGCGTTGTGGCTCGTCCGTCGAAAGCGCGCGGGTCGATACCGAAGATCGCGCAGAGCTCGTCGTCCACGGTGAAGGTGCCGGCGACGAGGTCCCAGTCGAACAATCCGACCCGCACAGCCGACTCCGAGGGAGCCGGGAACTCGACGGGAACCGTCTGCGGGTCGCACTCGACGGGATCGCCGGTACGGGCCCGGAGCGCGTCGAGGGAAGCTCCGAGCCGGTTGGCGATGGTGCGCACCTGGCGGCGCTGGGCCTTGGACAGCCCTTCGCCACCCTGAGACGCCCCCCAGACGACCGCGAGCGCCCCGAAGGTCTCGCCCGCTGCGCTCACCGGCACGGAGCACGAGCCGAAGGCATGCGGCAGAGCCAACGCGAGCTGAGGAAACCGGCGCATCGTTTCGTCGGTGTCGGCCAGGTGCACCGTGCGCCCGGAGCTGTACGCCACGGCGACCGGGATCGGGCTGCTCACCGGAATGAGACGCCAGCCGCCCAGCAGGGAGGGCGGCACCCCGCACGTCGCGGCGAGCACAATCGAGCGGCGGTCGCCGGAGCGGAGAAAGACGCTCCCGGCGTGCGCGCCGGTTCCTGCGACGGCTTTGACGACGGCCGCAGCAAGCAGATCCTCGCGCTCCGCCGTCTCAGCGGCGATTGTCCCGCGCATGGTCCCATTGTGCGCGGATCTCGCCCGACCGGCCCAGTACGGCAACCCAGCGAGATGCGCTGATCACAGAGCGGAGCGCCTTCCGCCGACTGCGGTGGGCATCTAAGACATTTTTCTCTCTCCAGCGCCCCAGACATCGCCGCCGGCTCCTGCTCGGTCACCGTCCGCCCCCGCGCGGACGGCTCCTGGGCGGCGCGGACGTCCATATGTCGCTGGTGGCGCGGCTGCTGGAGCTCGATGCGGCCGGGGCGTCGACCACGGCGCATGTGCGTGCGGGCGCGCAGGTCGGTGGGGTGAGTTGTGCGGACGGTGCGGCGGTGGCTGGAGGCGGCGCGGGCGGATGGCCGTGTGGAGCACAGGCGCGAGCCCGGCTGGAGTTGTCCGACCGGGCGTGGGAGGTGCTGGCACAGGCAGGCGGGGAACGTGGCGGCGCTGCACCCGCGACTGAAGGAGGCCGGGGGTCAGATGCCCTCGCTGGCGTCGTTGCACCGGGTGGTACGCAGGGATCTTCAGGCCGGCAGGATCCTGCCGGATCGCGTGGTGGTGCGGCGGGAGCGGGAGGAGCAGCAGACGAATCAGGCGCTGGCTGACCTCGCCCTGGCCGGGCCGCGGGAGGGGCGCGGTGAAGATGTCTGCGCCACCGTGTCTCGGACCGGATGCGACCAGCGGCTTGCCGGTGGGGGAGGGCGGTGCGGTGGCGGGTGTGGCGTTGCCGGTGGGAGCGCATCTGGTGCGGTCGTCGTCGGTGCGGGCGGTGGCCCAGGCGGTCGGGCAGGCGATGGCGACGGAGGGCGCGGTGTGTGTTCGGCGACCCGGGCCGGGGAAGACCGTTGCCGTGCGGATGGCGCTCCACGGAGTGCCTGCAGGTTTCGAAAGGTGACGTGGGTGTCAGTGCCGGTTCGGCCGTCGGTGGCCGGCATGAGGCGGGCGGTGTTCGACGCTCTGGCGCTGCCGGGCCGCTTTTCGCACATATCTGCGCTGGCCGACACCGTGGTCACGGGGGCTTTGGGCGAGGCGCGGGTGCTGGTGGTCGATGAGGCGCAGCGCCTGCCTGTGCCGTGCGTGCAGTACCTGCAGACCTTGTGGACCACCCTGGCACGCGGATCACGTTGGTGCGTGGCGGGCAGCTGTCGACGGTCAGGCAATTCCCCACGATCTGCATGATCAGCGTCACGTAATTCCCCATCCCTGCGATCACGACTCCCCATGGGGACGGCGAATCCGTCGGTGTGCACTCGGCAGGCCGTGACCGGCCCTTACGATGATCCGATGCGTCAGCCCGCCGCAGAGCCGTACTGGAACACCAACGTTGCCCGGCACCCGGGCATCCTCCGGGCTGTTCCTGAGGGGTGCGGTGATGCCCTGGACGTTGGCTGCGGGGACGGGCTGCTGGCGCGGAAGCTTGCCGGGCGGGCGAAACACGTCATAGGGATCGACAAGTCGCCGGACATGATCGCCTGCGCACGCGAGTTGGCTGCCGGCCGCCCGCAACTCACCTTCGTCGAGGGAGACTTCCTCGCCGCAGAACTTCCCGGTTCGGGGTACGACTTCGTCTGCTCGGTGACCACGGTCCATCACATGAACTTCGAGGCGGCCCTCGTCCGCACGAGGTGGCGGCACGATGAGCGTGATGGACACCGCCCTGCGCGAGTCACTGAGCAGTGTGCATCGTGAAGTCGCAGGTCACGGGTCTGGCGTGAGTCGTCTTCGGAATTCTCGGGCTGGTAGTGGGCGGATGCCTCTCGCGAAGATCATCGGTCAGCGGGCGATTTCGCGGTTGGTCAGCACCAGCAGGGCCTGACCAGCGCGGTCGCCGACTTCGGGCCGGTGGGGAGGTTTGTAAGGACGCGCCAGTTCTTCAGGTGGGCGAAGCCGTGCTCGACCGGGGCGCGGACTGCGGCCAGCACGGTGTTCGACAGTTTCTGGCCGGGGGTCAGGGGCCTGTTGCGGGCGGCCTTGTAGCCGGTGAGCACGGCCGGGCCGGCATCCGGGTTGTCGTTGTCATCGAGGCCGATGAAGCCTAGGTCGGCGATGGCGCCGAGGCCGGTCGCGCGCAGACGGGCGGTGAGGTGGTCGTGCCGGCAGGCGGTGATCTCCGAGGTGCATCCGGGCCGGGCCGCGGAGACCCAGAGCAGCCGGCCACGATCATCTGTGAGTGCGATCACGAGTAGTCCGTGGAATTTGCCCTTACCGGAGTAGCTCTTCCGGTTCGCGTCTCCGGTGCGGCGTCGGGTGCGTATCAGCGAGCCGTCCAGCAGTACGATGCCGCCGCCCGTTCGGGCGATCTTCTTGAGCGCGCGATCCAGGCGCTGGGCGCGGGCGGCCAGCAGGCCGACGACCTCGCGTACCCACCGGCTCACGGTGGTGCGGTGGATGCCGTTGCCGCCGGCCAGGTCGCCGGGCCGCTGATCACAGCGCAGCGCCGCCAGCACGATCCCGGCGATCTTCCCGGCGGGCAGCGCCCGCCACGGCGAGCGGATCTGCTTGCAGTGGCCGCGGATCAGATCGGCGAGATAGTTCAAGGTGGCGCTCGACAGCGGCAGGCGGGAGGTGTAGACAAGGCCGTCAGGGCCCTCGACGGTTTCGTTGCTTTCTTCACACCAAACTCAACTGCCGCCGGGTGCCCACCGGTTACGCCCACCCGCTCTTCGAGTCCGGCGACTACGGGCGCACGGCGAACTTGCCGTCGCCCCGCTTGTGCAGCCAGCCCGATCGGCCAGCTTGGTCAACTTCCCGCGCAGCGGCTCCAGCTTGCCCCGCACCCCGGTGTCCAGATCCAACGCCTCACCGACGGCCCGGGTGGCGACCGGCCCGCCGGCCTACCGCACGGCGGCCAGGATGCGCTGGTAGTCCGCCGGCAGCGCGGACTCGGCCACCCCTGACGCCCGGTCCGGGACCAGCCGCACCGCCCGACCGGCCACTTGCACCACCGGCGACCCGGCCGTTGCCCGCTCGTCAGCGAGCTGCTCGCTCATCCGCTGCCACACCCCCACCGCCAGGGCCAGCCCGTCCCGCTCGGCCCGCACCTCGGACAGCTGCTTGACCAGCTGCTCTTCGAGTTCATCCAGCTCCGCGCGGCGCGCGGTGATCCGCTCATGCACCTCGGGGTCCACCATGCGCCGGAGCGTACAAGCGCAACCCAAGACGGCGGATGAGAGTTCGCAAATCCCGTACCTGCCAGACGATCTACGTCCCAGACTGCCGCCTTACCTGGCAGCCCCGGCGTCAGGCCGTCCGGATCCGGTCCCGCACCTCCGGCCACACCTCGAACCCGGCCGCCTTGTACGCGGCGACGCCACCGACGTTGGAACTCGGCGTGCACACACGTACGCTCGACGAGCCCATCTCCCGCAGCGCGGACGCCCCGGCCACGGTTATCGCCCGGCCGTAGCCGCGACCACGGTGGTCCTCGTGGACGCCCATCGGCTCGACCAGCCCCGGCTTCCCCGGGCCGGCCGACCACACCGTCACCACCGCCGCCACGCTGCCCCGGTCGTCATAGGCGCCCAGGCAGCGGGCGTCGGCGTAGAACGGTCCCGCCGACATCGCGTGCCAGTACTCGCGCGTAGGCCGCGAGGTGTTGAACGCCGACCGCAGAACGTCGGCGAAGTCCTGCGCCCGCTTCGGGCCGATCGACTTGATCTGCACGCCGGGGTCCTCCACCGGCTCGGTGAGGTCGCGGAAGAGCGGCGTCCACGGCTCGTCGACGCCCCAGCCCTCCTTGCTCAGCAGGTCGTGGAGCAGCAGGCCCAGCGGCGCCTCGATGGACACCGCTCCTTCCGGCAGCACGCCGCGCTCAGGCAGCGAGAAGTCCTCGACAAGCCGCCGCGCCAAGTTCTCATCCTGGAAAGCGTCCGGAGCGACCGTCATCCGCACCAGCGTCGGCGAGTCGAGCATCCCGACCGCGAGAATCCGCCCGTCCCGACTCCAGGTCCGGACCACCGCGGCCGTCTCGGCCGTTCCGAACCGGTAGTTCCAGCCGATGTCCCCGGAATGCAACTGCATCGGCGCTTCGTCGTACTGCCACTCCCGCAGCGCGGCCATGGCCTCGCGTACCCCGTCGACAGTCGGCGTACCCAGCACAATCGTCATAGCCGGGATCAGACACTCCATCCCGAAGGTCCGCAACCGATTAACCGGGCCGGCCACTGCTCCCGCAGCGGCCCGACCAAGAGCTTCTGCTCCCGCAATTGCCCAGCAGCTTCGGTGCCCCCGTTCCTCGCGGCGCGCGGTGATCCGCTCATGCACCTCGGGGTCCACCATGCGCCGGAGCGTACGAGCGCAACCCGAGACGGCGGGCGAGAAATCGCAAAACCCGCCGTCCGCGACGACGTCCGCGCCTACGCCGTCGATCACCTCGGCACCGGCAACAGCGTGCTGATCGTGGACGAGACCGGCTTCGTGAAGAAGGGCCACGCCTCGGCGGGAGTGCGGCGCAAGTACACCGGCACCGCCAGGCGCAACGAGAACTCCCAGGTCGGCGTCTTCCTCGCCTACGCCACCAGCCGGGGGAGGGGCTGGTCGACCGCCGGCTCTACCTGCCCGAGTAGTCCTGGTGCGGCGATCCCGGGCGCCGCCAGGCTGCCGGGATACCCCAGGAGGTGCAGTTCGCGACCAAACCCCGCCTGGCCGGGGAGATGATCGCCGCCACGCTGGAAGCCGGGGTGAAGGCGCAGTGGGTGACCGGCGACGAAGCCTGCGGGCAGGACCCGCAGCTTCGTGCCGCTCTGGAGACACGCTGCACCGGCTACGTGATGGCCGTCGCCTGCTCGACGCGGGTGCGGATCAACCAAGGCCGCACCCCTGTCCGCGCGGACACCGTCGCCGAACGCCTGCCCGCCACCGGCTGGCAGCCGCACAGCGCGGGCAACGGCGCGAAGGGCACGCGCCACTACGACTGGGCCTGGATCCACATCGGCACCGACGAGCACCGCCACCTGCTGATCTGCCGCAACCGCACCACCGGGGAACTCGCCTTCTACCTGTGCTGGTCACCCGCCACGGTCACCCTTGCACAGCTCGTCCGCGTCGCCGGTGTCCGCTGGAGCGTCGAGGAGTGTTTCCAGGCCGCCAAGGGCGGCCGGACGCGACCACTACCAGGTCAGGCACTGGACCTCGTGGCACCGTCACATCACCCTCGCCATGCTCGCCCTGGCCTTCCTGACCGCCGTCGCCGCCGACGCGGCACAACAACGGGCCACCGATCCGCACCAGCCCGCCCGCAGCAGCAACCCCATCGCGTTGACCGTCCCGGAAAGCCGCCACCTCCTCCGCACCGTCCTCCGCCCGCCACTCGTGTCGGCAGCCAGACTGCTGCACTGGTCCACCTGGCGCAGACACCACCAGGCAACAGCCCGACGCAGCCACTACCGACGGCGAACCCACTGGATAGATCACGAAACCACACTGGAGTACTAACCGGCATCATTCGACGCAATCTCGCAACTGAGGAGGTCGCCTGGCTGGCATTCGAGGATGTCGCAAATAGCCGTCAGTGTGGAGAAGCGGACGGCCTTCGCGTGGCCGTTCTTGAGGATCGACATGTTCGCGATGGTGACGCCCACCCGGTCCGCGAGTTCGGTCAAGGTCATACCGCGGTCGGTGAGCAAGGTGTCGAGGTGCACTCTGATGCGGTGCGGGCTGTCGGGGTCTGCCGCCATGGGTCAGACGAGTCCTTCCACCTCTTTGCGGAGCGTGCTGCCGTGGTCGAACGCCTCGGCCAGCGCGAACAGCACCAGCCCTCCCACTATGGGCAGGAGCGAAAGGTTGAAGGCGACGTCGAGCTTCCCACCAATATTCGCATGGTCTACGAGGTAGGAGGTACAGGCGAAGCTCGCCACCTGGACGGCGGGGCCCGCGAAGGCGCAGATGCCGCCAGCCTGCCGCAGGCGTCGTGGCACTCGGGCCTCGAACGGCTCACCCGCCTTCGTGGCGCGTGCCATTGCGTACAGAGCGATGGACACCGCAAGCAGGACGAGCAGGGGACCGGCCGTGACCAGGCGGACAGCCAGCTGGTCCGCGAGGGAGGGATCTGCCAGCCTCACGACGGCCTCGCCACCCGTGATACGTATTCCGTTCCCTGCGGCACCGCCGACGGCCGTGATGGATTCGGGGGTCACCGCGGCCTTCACCTCCAGTGGGCCCACGCCTCGGTGCTCGACCAGTTCGGTGATCGTCCTGCCGGTGGCCAAGGCCGCCGCGGCGCCGACTGCACTGACTGCGATCAAGGCGCCCAATAGAACCCGGAAGTACCCTGACGCCTCGCGGTCGGCCCTGTTCCGCACAGCTGCGCCCACGGCAAGCAAGGCAACACCGATGGGAATGTGCCGTTCGGCACCCCCGAGCACCGAGCCCGCGCGGCGCTGAAGCCAGAACAGCCCCCCGGCGCAGAGCACCAGAAGCACGAGCACAGCGAGACCGCCCAGGGCGTCCTTCGTCGCGACCGGCTCCCCCTCCTCTTCAACACCCACCTCAGCAGCGCCATCCTGATTCTTGCTCGTGTTCATGTGCTCCCCTCCACGGCTGAGGCGTCAGGCATGCACCCACACCCGACTCTTATCGAAAAACGATAGCATTGTTTTTCGATAAGAGTCGGGTGTTCGGAGGGTCTCACCCTCGGGCGACCCGCACGCTCAGGAGGTGGGAAGGGGCGGCACCGCTGGTCAGGTGGCTGGCCTCGGCAGGGCAGTGCGGCAGGTACGGGAACAGATGGCGCAGATGGGCTCGGGCATGGCGCAGCCAGCGGGCCTCGCTGGTGAAGCCGAGCAGGGCCTGCATCACCGCCAGGGTGGCCAGTTCGGCGTCGCTGAGCTTGGGTGCTATGCCACCGCCGGTCGCCAGGGGGCCAGGTACGGAGCGGCTTTCAGCAGGTCGTCGGTCGTCACGTGAAGTGCGGTCGCGAGGGTGTCCAGGTTGTTCGCCACACAACGATCTTGGACACCTCGTTCACGTCTCCACGGGCGCCCCTTGGAATCGATCATCTTAGAGGCTGGGGAAGGTCAGAGTGGTGGTGCGCCCTGCCCGCACGGCCACGCCGTCGGCGTTGCAGCGGCTGCCGTCGGTCGTGTACGAGACGTCGTACGTGCCGCGGTCCGGGGTGACGAGGTACGTCGCGGGCGCGGTCGGGGTGAGCGCGCGGGAGACGCCGACGGTCGGCCCGGCCGATGGCTGCAGGGCGAGCGAGCCGGGGCGCGCGGCGCGGATGCGCAGGGTGGCGAGGTCCTGCGCGGCCGGGTGCTTCGTGAGGCCGGTGAGGGCGCGCCGACCGGTGACGGTATGGCCGAGGGCGTAGTCGACGCCGCTCGGCGACGACCAGTACGCGTCGAACCACTGCTTCACCGAGCCGGGCTCGGCGGCCGGGCCGAGGTGCGCGACGCGGAGGTTCGGGCGGGAGTTTATCCGGTTGAGGAACCGCTCCGCGCCCCTGTGGGAGACGGTGAGGAACATCCCGCTGTGCAGGAAGCGCGCGGAGCCGTCGGGCGGGCGCACGTCGACGGGGCGCGCGGTGCGGGCGTCGACGGTGACGGTGGTGTCGCGGTCGAGGTCGAGCCGCGGCTGCACGATCCAGTCGTCGCCGCCGTCCGCGTCGGCGGTCAGGGCGCTGTCCAGCACGTACCGCCCGCGCGGCAGCCGGACGGTGGCCGTGCCGTCGGCGTCGTACGGCTGCACGTGGGCGTCCGCGCCCGCGCCGGAGAGGCCGGCGACGGTGGTCTTGTAGGCGGCGGTCGGGCGGCCGGCGCGGTCGAGGTGCCGGATGGTGAGGGTGACGGTGTCGGGCGAGGCGGCGGTGGCGGTGGCGGGCGTGACCGTGGCCAGGACGGCGGCGGCGACGAGGACGCGCAGGACGCGACGGCGGGCTGCAGAAGAAAGGTTCATGCCGGTGCACTGCCGGGAGCCCGGCCCGGGTTCCCGTGGTGCATGTCACCGGAACCCGCGCAACGCGGGCGGCAGAGCAGAGTGTGGAAACATTCATGAGGAATCGCTTCCGCCGCGGCGACCCCGAGGCGCTGGCCGAACTCTACGACGAGCACGCCCAAGTGCTCCACCGGTACGCCCTGCGCGTGACGGGGAACTGGGCGGAGGCGGAGGACGTGGTCTCGACGACGTTCCTGGAGGCGTGGCGGGGCCGTGAGAAGCTGCGGCCGGAGGGGGACGGGCTGCGCCCGTGGCTCCTTGGCATCGCGACGAACGTCATGCGCCGCAACGCCCGTACGCGACGGCTCCGCGAACACGCCCTCGCCCGCCTGCCGGAGCGCGGCTCGGTCCCGGACTTCGCGGACGACCTGGTGGCGCAGCTGGCGGACGCAGAGGAACTGAGGGCCGCTCAGGTGGCGCTGTCCCACCTGAGACGCCGCGACCGCGAGGTCTTCACCCTGGTCGTCTGGGCGGGCCTCGACTACGCCGCCGCCGCAGAGGCCCTCGGCGTCCCTGTCGGCACCGTTCGCTCCCGCCTCTCCCGAGCCCGCACCCGCCTCCGCGAGCTGGCCGACAAGGAGGCGGCCAGGCCGCGGCCCGGCCGCGAACCCCACCGTCGGCCGCAACCGGCCGCCCCGCCGGACGCCCGCGCCGCCCGCCGTCCGAGAGCCGGCGGCGCAGCCGGCCGGGAGGCCGGAGCCGCCGTTCCGCCAGACGCCGGTGCCGACTCGCGTGCCGACGCCCAGCTCTCTGCCCGCTCAGCCGCCGCCCCCTCCCCCACTCACCCCCTGGAGAACCGCCGATGAACGCCGCCGTCCCCCGCCGTCCTGCCGATGAGGCCGAGCGGCGTGAGCTTGCTGCGTTGCTGCCACCGCCGCCCGTGCCCGATCTCCCGTGTGAGCGGGGGCGGTTGTTGAAGCAGGCCGTGTTGTGGCACGCACTGCGGGCCGGCCCTGCTCGACGGCCCCGGGGCCTCCGCCTTCGGGTCCTTGTGCCCCTCGTCGCCTGTGTTGTCACCGTTGCCGGGGTCGTGGTCGTCAGCGGCGAGCGGTCCGCCGACGGCGACCATCAGGCTGCCCCCACCGCGCAGTTGCTCGATCGGATCGCGCTGGCCGCCGGGGCGCGGACCCCGGCCGCCATTCGACCGGAGCAGTTCGTGTACGTCGAGAGCAAGGTCGCGTATGCGGGACAGAGCGCCGACGGGGGGCCGCTCGCGCTTTCGTCCGTGCGGACCCGCCAGGTCTGGCTCTCCGCCGACGGGAGTCGGGCCGGGCTCGTGCGTGAGGACGGCCGACCCGACTCGCAGGTTGTCGACGCGAGTTCCTCCGCGCCGTCCGTCTCCGACCCCTCCCACACCTTCGTCGCCTCCCTCCCCACCGACCCCGACGCCCTCCTCGCCCTCATCCGCGAGCAGACCCGCGGCCAGGGCCAGGACCCCGATCAGCGGGCCTTCGAGGCGATCGGGGAGCTGCTCGCAGAGACCGCCGCGCCGCCGCACGTGTCCGCCGCGCTCTACCGGGCCGCCGCCGAGATCCCCGGCGTGACTATGGCCGGCACCGCCAAGGACGCCGCCGGCCGCGCGGGCGTCACCATCGCCCGCACCACCCACGGTCGGCAGAAGCAGTGGATCTTCGACCGGACCACGTATGTGTTCCTCGGCGTGCGCACCGTCCTCGTCGACGACCGTGCCGGCCCAGCCGGAACGGTCGTCGGCACGTCCGCGATCCTCACCACGGCCGCCGCCGACCGCGCGGGCGAGGCCCCCGCGACCCGCTGAGCGGCTCCCCGAGGCCGCTTAGCTGGTGCGGCATCAGACACCTGATGCCGCACTAGCCTAGGGGCGGCGTCGAAGATGCCTTCGGGGCTGCTGAGACCGAGGGCTTCCCCGTCGGTCCCGTGCCGGTCGACGGGGGAGTGGGCGGCGCGGGTGCAGGTGTGTCGGGTGTTCGGGGCCAGCATGATGTAGCCGATGGCGATGGCCGCGGTGGTGGCGAGTGCGGCCGGCGGCAGGGCGAGGCGGCGCAGCGGCGACCGCAACAGGGAGTGATCGTTTGCATACGGGCTTCGAAGGCGCGCCGCACACGCGCCTCGACAAGGTGTTCGGGGCCGGTCGGGTGCCGCTTGTTCACGGGCTCCTCGACCGCCGCGTCGAGGGGCACGAGCCCGAAGTCAGTGCGGCAGTGGCGGCAGGCCTAGTGCATGATGCCTGGACCGCCGCCGACCTCCGTGACAACGTGGTGCCACGAGCACCAGCGCTGGTCCTCCACGCTCACCTCCCGGCCAGGTGGCCATCGGCGGGCGTGCGGGGCGTCCATGGCTGCGGCAAAGTCTCGTGATCTTGGATTGTTGCTGGTCAGGTGAGGTCCAGGAGGTCGAGCGGGCGGCGGAAGATTCGTAGGACATCTCGGGGAGGCCGACGGCGATGTTCGCGTGGCCCGCTGTTTCCTCGACGGGGAAGTGGGCGTGTGCGCGCTGCGTGTGCAGGGCGTCGGCGGTCACCGTCACGCCGGTCAAGGTCGTAGGGCTCCAACAGGGCGGCGAAGCAGGTGATTTCATTGGTCTGTCCGGCACCCGCAGTCGGGTGACGGCCGTCCCGGCATCGGTCATCGCGGCCAGCAGATGTGCGGCCGAGCTGTCGCCGCTGCGCGAGCCGCGGGCGCTCTTGCCGTCCACGGCCAGGGTGTAGGACCCGGTTGGGCCGGCGCCGAGCAGGTCGGTCAGTCCGCGGGGAAGGTGGCGTTTCCGGGCTCGGCGCGACGCGGAAGGCGAACACGCTGGTGGTGCGGGCACCGGGCCGGGCGAGAGCCTCCTGCGGAGCGTTCATGGCCCGCTGGCCGATCGCGGCGAACGAGCGGGCCCGGCCGAGCACGCGATCAGCAGCACGCCCGCAAACGGGTGACGCTTCCCGTGCCGTGCCGTGCCGCGGATCAGCCAGTATGGCCAGCCGCTGCGGCAGTCCCGGCAGCGCGCGGTACTGATACGAGGGCGACTTGACTGCGCCGTGTTCTCAGGAGCAGAAGGGCTCACCATCATCGGCCAGGTCAAGGACGCGCAAGGTCGGCCGGGCGCAGTCGCCCTGGAGACAACCATCGGAATGGACGGCGGTCAGGTCGAGGACCGGCTGGTCTTCGACGAGTCCACGTCTGGGGGCTGGCCGACGAGAGCGTGGTGGGGAAGGAGACCGCAAAGTCGTCCAAGGCCTTCAAGCCAGGTACGATCACGGATTCCGTGATTGTCGTAGAAACGGTCTCGACGGACCAGGGCCCCAAGAAGC
Organism: Streptomyces sp. TRM49041; assembly: GCF_008271805.1. Classification (GTDB taxonomy): domain Bacteria; phylum Actinomycetota; class Actinomycetes; order Streptomycetales; family Streptomycetaceae; genus Streptomyces. Next base: position 12,312 of record NZ_VSRY01000139.1, on the reverse strand, counting down.
GGCCCGCTGAAGAGATCAAGCTCAAGGGCTGCCCAAGCACGGGACAGCGCAGAAATATCCAGGGCCGTGCGCCGCCGACCCTGTCAGCGGAGCAGGGCCATCACGTGTTGTGGAGTGACTTCGATGACCAATACGCCTTCCCCGGAAGCTTTCCGCGCGGCCAAGGCCGAGGGCAACGAGCGGCTGCGCCAGAGCGGTTCGCTCTTCGAACCCTTCTTCGCGCTGGATTCATCGGCGTACGAGCCCGGTGCGCTTCCTGTATCGGTGAAGGAACTGCTCGGCCTCGTGGTATCCGTTATGAAGGACTGCGAAGAGTGCGTCTACTACCACCTTCAGCGGTGCGACGAAGAGGGTGTTGCTCGCGACCAAGTGCTCGAAGCGCTGCAAATTGCGCTCGTGGGTGCCGGGTCGGTCACCGTTCCGCTCCTTCGCCGGGCCGTCACCTTCATGGAGAAGCTTCCGAACCTCGGCGCAACGGAGCATCAGGCATAGCACAGCCCTGAACTCACGCTGCCAAAGCAGCGGCTCGAAACAAGAGATCGAGCACGCCCGGACGCCACCGCGCTGCGCGCCCGGCAGCGAGCCGACATCGCCGAACGGCGCGCCACGCCGGACGGGGAGCGCTGTGGGGCGCGGGGGACGACGCTCGGCATCGCGCTGGCGTCCTCGCGGCAGAGCCTGGCGACACACGCGCACCGCGCATGACCATCGGCCCACCGAACAGCCGGAACTGGGGAACAAGTCGTCCGGGCAGCAGGCGCCATTCCGCTACAGTTGCGGCGTAACGCATCCCTTGGCGGCCTCCGCGGGTGATGCGGGCGGCTGCGTGCAGCAGCCGATAGCGGCAGTTTGGGGTCCTCTCCGGAAGGGGAGTTCAGTATCCGGCCGGGCGCACCAGTCCCGTTTCGTACGCGAAGACCGCTGCCTGGGTCCGGTCGCGCAGGCCCAGCTTGACCAGGATCCGGCTCACATGGGTCTTCACGGTCTGCTCCGCCACTACCAGACGCTCGGCGATCTCCCCGTTGGACAGGCCGTTCGCGATCAGGGACAGGACCTCGGTCTCACGTTCCGTCAGGCCGCCGACGCGGTCCTTGAGCGGAGCGCGCGGCGTGGCGGTCACCGGGGAGAACTCGGCGATGAGGCGCTTGGTGATGTTCGGGGCGAGCAGGGCGTCGCCGGCCGCCACCACCCGTACCGCATGGGAGAGTTCATCGGCCGCCGCGTCCTTGAGGAGAAACCCGGACGCGCCCGCGCGGAGCGCCTTGTACACGTACTCGTCCAGGCCGAAGGTGGTCAGAACGAGGACCTTGACGGTGGTGCCGGCGGGTTTGGTGATGCGACGGGTCGCCTCGATGCCGCCAAAACCTGGCATTCTGATGTCCATCAATACGGCATCAGGGACAAGTTCGGCGACTTTGGCGACAGCGTCGAGGCCATCCACGGCCTGGCCGGCGACCTCGATGCCGGGTTCGGCGTTGAGCAGCACGGTGAAGCCTTGGCGGACCATCATCTGGTCGTCGGCAATCAGTACACGGATGGTCGTCATGGGCTGTCCTCAACAGAGTCGGCAGGCAGCTTCGGGGCGTTGGCGGGCAGGGTCGCGGTCACCTCGTAGCCGCCGTCCGGGGTAGGGCCGACGGCCAGATCGCCGCCCAGCATGGTGGCGCGTTCGCGCATGCCCAGCAGCCCGTGTCCGGCACCCTGCGAGGGAGGGCCGAGCTTGTCCGGTGCGGTGTTGGCGACGCGGATAGTGAGACTGTCCGGCTGGTACCCGATCTCCACCCGCACGCCGCTCCGGGCGCGTGCCGCATCGCGTTGCTGAGCGCCTCCCGTGAACACGCTGGCTGCGCTCAAATCGATCCGCGCCGCCCGCCCGGACGGTGCCCCGATCTACGTGATCATGGACAACCTGTCTGCTCACAAGGGCGCCGACATCCGTCGCTGGGCGAAGAAGAACAAGGTCGAGCTGTGTTTCACCCCGACTTACGCCTCTTGGGCCAACCCCATCGAGGCGCACTTCGGACCGCTGAGGCAGTTCACCATCGCCAACTCCAACCACCCCAACCACACCGTGCAGACCCGGGCCCTGCACGCCTACCTGCGCTGGCGCAACGCCAACGCCCGCCACCGCGACGTCCTGGCCGCCGAGCGCAAGGAACGCGCCCGCATCCGCAGCGAGAAGGGCATCCGCTGGGGCGGACGCCCCCTCGCCACCGCGGCCTGAACAACCCGGCGAACCTATGGTCAGAGCACTAGCATCCCCTGTCGTGAGTGATTCGGAGGATGTTCTTGACTGGCTGCAGCACTGGTACGCCGCGCAGTGCAACGAGGAGTGGGAGCACGAGTGGGGCGTGAAGATCGCCACGCTCGACAACCCCGGCTGGACCGTCACCATCGACCTGGAGGAAACGGACCTGGAGCAACATGAGTACCCCCGCCAGGACGTCAACCGCAGCCCTCACGACTGGGTCTGGGCGTGGACTTCCGAGAAGACCTTTCACGCCAGATGCGGCCCCGGCAACCTCACCGAAGCCCTCGCCTTGTTCCGCTCCTGGGCGACCGCGAACACTCCCTGAGCAATCGCACAGCGGCGGGCCACCAACCATCGGGGACAGCACCAGCTTGACCAGCGTCTGTACGGTGTCCAGGCCGACCCCGGAGGCAAGCATCGCGCCCGACGCCACGGTCCACACCACCAGCACGGCTATGACCGGCCTGAACAGCCGGTCCAGCCTGGCGCCCAGCCACTGCCGGTACGTCGTGCCTCGGGCGCGAGCGGACTCGTAACTCTGCGTCCCGACCCGTCCGCCCACCAGATAGAACACCGCCAAGGTTTGGAGAACCCAGGAAACCGGGGCGAGTCGAGGCATGTGCTGAAGCGGGCTGGTGCCGCGCACCGTGCCGCTGTCGGTTGCCAGGGAGGTCACCAGCCAGTGGCCGAGCACCACACCAAGAATGGCCAGGGCGCGCAGCGCGTCGACGGCACGGTCGCGGTCGGGCGGAGTTTCGGAATTGATCCGACGGATGAGGTCACGCACGACGACCCTCCTCGGAAGGGATCTGCCCGGAGACAATCCGAGCGATGTTCCGAAGGGGTACGGAACCGGGCTTCAGGTAGTCGCTGTGACCGCCATCGCCGGCGGTGAAGAGCCGGGCGCCGAAGGCGGGCGAGACCGGACCGGCCGCCCAACTCCTACTGGAGCACCATCGCACCGGCCTGGAAGCGTTCGTAGGTGTTAAGGCTGGTGTCCGAGCCCGGGACCAGAACCGCGATCCGCTCGGCCCGGGAGAGGTCGCCGAAGACCTCGGCAGTGCGCCCGCCGTATCGGCCGTCGAAGGAGAGGAACTGGCGCGCCGGGTCCACCATCGCGCGCAGTGTGGCGGCCCGCCTCTTGTCTCCGCAGTTCGCGGCCATCCGCTCAGCCGCCCTGATACCTTCGCGGTTGGCAGCGTACCGCTCGGCGAGAGCGGCGGGGGGCGCGGCCCGCATCGGGCCGAGGGCGGCCGGCGCCGGCGCCGGGACAGCCGCAGGACGAGCCGCACACGACAATGGCACGGCCACCGAAGCGGTCACCAGCACTGCGAGCAGGGCGCGGCACAGGCGGCTCCCTCGCGGGTGTAACGGCATGGCGGATCTCCTCTGGTACCAGACTTCTGTCGTGCTTTGCGGTACCGAAGCTATGGATCACGCGTCATGACCGACGTCCCGCCTGGGAGCTCACTTTCCATGTAGCCCTGAAGTACTACGGGTAGGGGACGGGGGCCCACGCTGAGCGCACACTGCCGGGCGCGCGGGACGCTCGATACCCTGAAGCGGGTCCTGGCAGTGACCGATGAACTGGGTAACCGGCCCATTCAGCACTGGATGGTCAGGTCGCTGGTGGGGACAGCGCTGCACAGCAGGACCGAGTCCGCGGGGATGGACGCGAGCGGCTGCGACAGATAGGCGGCGGTCCCGGCGGACACGGTCTGCAAGCAGGAACGGCAGGCGCCGCTCCGGCAGGCGGCTCGTGGCTGGAGTCCTTGGGCCTCAGCCAGGTCGAGCAGGCTTCCGGCGTCCGGGTCCCAGCGGGCCCGGACGCCGCTGGCGGCGAAGTGGACGGTGAAGGGGCCGGGTGCGGGTGGTTTCACGGCATTCGCGTGGGCCGCGTCGGGTGACGTGAACAGCTCGTAGTGGATCAGGCCGGGGTCGGCTCCGGCTGCGATCAGTGCCGACTTGGCCTGGCGCATGAAGGCGGGGGGACCGCACAGGTGGGCCGCGGCGAGCTGAGCCGCGTCGGTGAGGACACCGAGGTCGACCCTGCCTTCGGTGGCGTCGTACGCCGCGATGTCACCGGGTTCGGGTCGGCTGAGGAACAGCCGCGCCTCACCGTTCGGCAGTCGCTGCACCAGTTCCTCGGCTTCCGGCCACAGCGCCAGGGCGCGTCCGTCACGGGCGCCGTGGAGGAGCGTGACGCGGCGGGTGGAACCGCGGTCGGCGCAGGCTCTGAGCATCGCGATCATCGGCGTGATCCCGATGCCTGCGCTGGCCATCAGCAGGGGGCCGTCGTCGGCTTCCGGCAGGGTCATGTGGCCGAAGGGTCCGCTGATGAGCACGGGATCAGCGGTGGAATGGAGCAGGGCTGACATACGGCCGTCCCGTTTGACGCTGATGCGCAGGAGGTCGCCATCGGTCGCGGACACGGTGTAGGAGCGCCACAGCGGCCCGTCATCGTCCCGGCCGTGCACGCGCACGTGCTGGCCGGGCAGCGATGCTTCGCGCCGGCCCGCCAGCGGGTCGGACAGCCACAGGCTCACCACGTCGCGGCTCTCGCGCGAGCGGGAGACGATCCGTGCCGGTCGGGGCCACTGCGCAGGGCCGCCCTGCGTCGCATCCACCGCGGCGGCTGCGGCGTTCCGTCCGAGGTCGACGACGGGGGCTCCCGGGGCCAGCGGCCCCCCTTTGGCCACCTTGGCGTAGACACCGCAGAAGATGTGCCCGAACTCCCGTCCGAGCAGCAGCGGTACGTTCATGTCCGCGCCGGCGGTCACGGGGTTGATCGAGGTCGCCCGGCACCTGTCGATGGGCCGCAGCACGTCGAGCTCCGCCTCACCGATCCTGATCCGGTGCCCGACCAGGCCGAGTTCCTCCCACGCGGGCATCTCCTGAAGGTAGAGGTTGCCGCGGAAACGCAAGGGGTCGAGTGACTGCCCTGCCGCGTCCGACAGAGCATGGACCGTCTCCAGGTTGATCAGCGAGACGTGGGCGTCCTCGTGGTCCCAGTAACCGGCGTCCGCCCTGACCAGCCGGGTGGACGAGGAAGGGAACCACCCGGCGAGCACTTCACCAGCGGCCGCCGGATTGTCGAGGGCGATCGTGAGTTCTTCCCCGTCGGGTGAGACCAGAGTCAGGTCCCGTTCGTCGGCGGCCAGGCGGAACAGCGGAAGATCGGGGTTGGTCGTCAGCCGGACGAACGCCTCGCAGCGGGTCCAGCCGCCTTCTGGGTCCACGGGGACGCGCCCGTCCGCAAGGGCGAGAGACCTGTCGCCGGGCAGGCCACCGCCGACCCGGAGCGCCGTCCGGTCCAGTTCCTGGCCGGCGAAGCCCTTCAGCGGATAACGCACCAGCCGTGCAAGTCGGGGCATCACAACTCCCCTTCGGTGCCGATGACGAGGACGCGGGCGTCTGCTCCCAGGCCCAGCGCGGTGCGCACAGCGGGTTCCAGCGCCAGCAGGCCCGCTGCTCCGCCCGCGCCGCAGGCGGAGACCCGGACGCCCTCGGCGGCCAGGAGCCGCGCGGCGGCCTCGGCCTCCTCGTCGGTGACGGTAACGAAGGCATCCGCCAGGCGGGACAGCAGCTGCCAGGCAAGCAGGGAGGGCTCGCGGCAGTCCAGACGTCCGAGCACGGTCGGTCCGCCCTCGACCCGCACCGGCCGTCCTTCACGCGCGCTCACCAGCAGGCACGGGGCGGCCTGCGGTTCGACGACCACGATCCGCGGCCGCTCGCCCCAGCGATCGCGAGCATAGGCGGCGGCCGCACCGGCCAGTCCGCCCACTCCCGCCTGGACGAATATGTGCGTGGGACGGTCTTCGATCTCCTCGAACAGCACGGTGTAGCCGCGCATGACATTCAGCGGAACGACGGTGTACCCCTCCCAGGAGCTGTCGGAGACCAGACGCCAGCCGTGTCTCTCGGTGGCCTCCCGGGCCGCGGCCATGCTCTGCTCGTAGTCGCGTCCACTGCGCTGTACCTCTGCTCCGAGCGAACGCAGGCCGCGGGCGAACTGCTCGGGGACGCCTTCGCTGAGGAACACGACGACGGTCCCGCCGAGTTGGCGCACTGCCGTCGTCACCGACAGGCCGTGGTTGCCGGCGCTCGCGCAGATGAACGGAGTGCGTGCGGCGACTGCACGCAACTCCTCCTCGGTGGCGTGCGGGCCGTGGCGTTCCTGGGCCTCGGCACGCACCAGCCGGGCGACCGCGTACATACCGCCCAGAGCCTTGAAGCTACTCAGACCCATGCGCGCGCTCTCGTCCTTGAGCCGGATCGAGGCGACGCCCGCCGTACCGGCCAGAGCGGGCAACGAGCGCAGCGGGGTGGGACGGTACGACGGATGACGGTGGAAGTAGGCGCGAGCAGACGCAGCGTGGTCGAGGCCGACCAGCTCGCGTTCCGTCGGGGAGTAGATGTCTCGGGCCGTGTTCAGCCAACTTCTCATCATGGTGAGAAACACTAGAAGGGCCAGGCGCGGCCGGACCGCGCCTGATCGATAGATTCTGCGGCCGAGCTGCGTGGTCCGGCCCTATCCTGCGGTCATGCGCACACCCAGTCTTGATCAGCTCGACTACTCCATACTCCGGCGCCTCCAACGGGACGCCCGCACGATCGCCGAGTCGATCGCCGCCGAAGTGGGCATGTCCACCGCCGCGGTTCAGCGGCGCATCAAGCGGCTCCGTGAGACCGGCGTGATCAGGCGCGAGGTAGCGGTGCTGAATCCCAAGGCGCTCGGCCTGGCGATGACGTTCATCGTCGAGGTGGAGATGGAGCGCGAGCGGTCGGACGTACACGACGCCTTCCGCTACCAGATGGACGCCGACGAGAACGTCCAGCAGTGCTACTACGTGACGGGAGCGTACGATTTCATACTGATCGTGACGGCCCGGGACATGGAGGACTTCGAGGAGTTCACCCAGCGGACCTTCTTCGACAACCCCAATGTACGGCGGTTCTCCACCAGCATCGTCATGCGCCCGATCAAGGTGGGGCTGACGTTGCCGCTCTCCGCGCAGGCGTAGCGGAGGCCACCCGTGGCTGGTACCCCTCCCGAGTCGTCAAACCCGATGGCCGGTATGTCGTCACATGAGTCGGCTCAGCTGGAGAATCGCGAAGACGAGTAGCGAGACACCGCAGCACGCCTCGAGCACACGCACGGCCAGTGGCGGCAGCGCCCTGCGCAGCACCACGATGAGCCCCGCCGCGATCAGGCACCACAGCACTGAGGAGGCCATGAACCCGGCAAAGAAGACGCCCAGCTCCGCCACGTCGGTCTGGCCCAGCACGGCACTCACCCCGCCGGCCGCGCCCGACCAGTAGATGATGTTCCATGGGTTTGCCAGCGACATGCCCGCCCCACGGCCATGGCCTTGCGGTCCTGCTTGCCGTACGGCTCCGCCAGCGGATCGGGCCCTTTCCGCGCGAGCGCGTCGCGTAGGCCCGACACTCCCAGCCAGGCCAGCAGCAAGCACCCGGCCACGGTGAGCGGCACGCGCAGGGCCGGCACCGCGAACAGCGTCCCCACGCCCGCCAGGCCGAGCACCGCCCAGACGGCGTCGCCCATCAGCGAGCCGGCCTGGACCGCGAAGGCAGGGCCGAACCCGCCCCGGATCCCGCGCCGCAGAGACTCGCTGAACACCGCGCCCGGCGCCGCGTTGAACACCAGCCCCAACCACAGAGCCACCATGAAGATCTCGGTCATGCCGACCACTGTGGCGGGGGCGGTCTGTGCGGTCTTGTCAGATGTTGACCTGGCACAGCCGACGGTACCGGCCCGGTGTGATGGCGTAGGCCGCAGCGAAGTGGCGGTGGAAATGCGCCTGATCGGCGAAGCCGAGCACGTGCGCGACATCGGCGACGGGCTCACCCTTGCGCAGCCGGCGCCGCGCCTCGGCCAGCCGGGCCGACAGGTGCCAGGCGTAGGGCGGGGTGCCGGTGGCGCGTGTGAACGTCCGGATCAGATGCTCCCGCGACATCCCAGCCTGATCGGCCAGCTCGGCCAGCGGGGGCGTGCCGGACAGGTCGGCGCGGAGCCGGTCGAGCACCGCGGCGATTCGGGCGTCAGCCGGCTCTGGAGCACGCATGCGCCGCCCTGCAGCCAGGTCGAGCAGCCGCGACAACACGAGCACCAGCCGCTCCTGGACCAGGACGGCGGATTCAGCCGGCGGAAGGTGCCCGTCCGGCGCTGGCTCGCGCAAGGCTCTGGCGGCGGCGAGGAAGTCACCACGTAGGTGCGGAGAGCGGACGACGGGCCGTTCGAAGTCGACCGGGGCCCCGCCCGTCAACGATTCCACCGTCGTTGACGGGACATACCAGCTCACGGCCGCGAAGGACGCGTCGGGCGGGACCTGGGTGGTGCACGACTGCACCTGGCCGGGGTTATAGGCGGTGACCTCGTCCAGGCTCACGTCGAACGAAGTGTGATCCAGCCGGACCCGCTCCAGGCCGCAGAGGTTGACGCTGATCACGTACTCGTCGTGACTGTGCCGTGGGAACCCGCCCGACGGAGGACGCACTACCGTCAGCTGACCTCCGCCCTCCACGACTTGCATCCGTAGAGGCTACGGCAGGCCGCGGGCGTGGCCGGACAGGGGCAGGAACCCTGTTCAATCATGCGAGCTCGCTGCGGTACGACAACCGCTTCTCATGTCACGGCGGAGGAGAGGACCAACCGTGGAGGCTGAAGGGCCGCGGCTGGCGGGCCGATGTGCCGCGCTAGCCTGGACCGGCACCGGCCTGGTAGCGGCCACCGTGCTGCGGGCTGCGGCCGCCTTGGTGCCGGTCGGGCGGGCGTAAGCGGAACCTGGTGGCGGACTGCCTCGGCCTGGTCCTGCCCTTCGCAGTGACCGCGGCGAGCGTGCAGGACCGGGACGCTCGGTTGCCTGGTTGAGGGGGTGGCCGGGGAACTGCCATGCCCGCAGCCCGCTCAGGTGCCACCGACCCCACCACCGCACTCGGCGTGCCGACTTCACGACCGACCACGAAAGGCGGCTCGGCCGGGACGTCGGCCACCGTCTCAGGGGCTTGGGCCAGACGTTGGAGCGTGGGCTCCGCTGTGGCGAGCGCGGTCTGCATCTGGCCTGAGCGCGTGAGTGTCCGGCCGGGCGAGCTGCTGGGTGGGGGGCAGAGGTGCCGGAGATTCAGGTGGTGGCAAGGTGCTCGTCCAGGAACCGGAGAATCTCCTGGCGGGCGATCTGGCTGGCGAAGCCACCCCAGTTCATATCGAACATGTGCTCCGTGAGAGGAAGCTCGATCAGGCGGTGCGGCACGGACGCCGCGCGCAGGCGCTCGGCGTAGCGCCGGTGGTCCTCCCCCGTGACGAAGAGGTCCCAGCCACCCTGGATCAGCAGGGTGGGTGCCATTTCCTCGCGGACGTAGGTAATGGGGGAGGCAGCGCGGTGCAGCTCGGGCTTCTCGTCGGGGGAACCGCCCATCGTCTCCTCGAACAGCTCCTGCAACTCGGCGCCGATGGGGGAGTGCCGCTGCCGCCACGGCAGCTCCGCGGCTTCGTTCGTCACGTCGGTCAGTGCGTACCAGGCGATCAGGGCGTCCGGTGAAGGCTGCGGCCCGGGGCATGACGGAGTGACCTCCCGCGATGTCGTGGTGCCGGCGAGCAGGGTGGTCAGCCCGCCTGCGGACTGCCCCATGACGGCGATCCGGCTGGGATCGGCGCCGAACTCCGGGGCGTGCTCGGCGATCCAGCCGATCGCACACTTGACGTCCGCGGCCGGGCCCTGCCACTGGCCGGCAGGGAAGTCGAACCGGTAGTCGACGTCGAAGACCACATAGCCCTGGTCGGCGAGCCAGGTGTCCCAGCGCGGGAACATGCTCTGGTCGAAGTCCTGGGAGCCGCCGTGCACGTTGACCACGATGGGCAGGCGCGTCGAGTCAGCGCGCTCAGCCGGCTCCCAGACATCCAGTCGAAGGTCCTCGCCGCCGATGCGGGCGTAGGTGCGGGTCACCGGCTCGCGGTCGGCACTGAAGGACAGCCCGGCGAAGTAACCGCCGAGCGACAGGTCGGCTCCATGGTCCCGGGCCGCGGACCACAGGGCAGCGGGCGGCAGGAGCGCGCCGCACAGCGCCAGCGCGTTGACCCACGCGGCCGAAGTGGCCAGGCCCCGCGCCCAGGAGCGCGGACGACGTGCGCGTGCGGTCAGGGCGAGCCCCAGCCCCAGCACAGCGAGCAGCGCGAACACCAGACTGAACTCCAGCACGAGGAGCCCCAGTTGCCATGCAAGCCAGGACGGAGGCGGCAGCAGGACCACTGCCGCGCCCAGAACGGCCAGGAGCGCGAGGATCACGGCGGCGGCGAGAGCCATGCCCCTCAGGGCCGCGCGCCATCGCGGGGGACGGCCGGGCCGGCTGCTGTCGCCGACCGGTGCCCCGTCACGAGCCGCGGCAGGGCGGGACTCCGGCGGTGTCAGTGGCTCCAGAGTCGGTGATGTCATGAGCCCCTCCGAGAATACGTGTGTATCGATACGATCGTACTCTAATGGAGGTGCGGCAGAATGCGCACATGCCCAGGTCAGTGGACAAGGACGCGCGACGCCGCGCCGTAGCGAACGCCCTGTTCCGCATCGTCGCGCGGGAGGGACTGAGCGCCGTGAGCATGCGCACCGTCGCGCACGAGGCGGGCCTGTCGCTCGGCGCCGTTCAGCGCTACTTCCGTAGCAAGGAGGAGATGCTCCGGTTCGCCCTCGACCAGGCCGTCGCCAAGGCTCGGGAGAGGATGAGCCAGATCGCCGTCGGCCCGGACCGGCTGTCCTTCGCCGAGGGACTGCGCCAGGCGCTCCTCACGTTCCTTCCGGAGGACGAGCGGCGACTCGCCGAGGCTCGCATCTGGGTCGCCTTCTACGCCGAAGCCACCGTCCACCCGGCATTCGCCCAAGCGCTGCACGAACTGGACACCGAAGCCCGGGACAACCTGCGCCGACTCCTGGCCTACGCCCGCTCAACCGGCGAACTCGCCCCTGACCAGGACCCCCACGCCGCAGCCGAACTGCTCCTCGCCCTCTTCGACGGCCTGCTGTGGATGGCTGTCCGCCAGCCTCCCGGGACCCCGCCGGAACCGCAGCACGCCGCGCGCGCCGCCATCGAAGCCGCCGTCACCGCCCTCACCGCCCGAGGTTGAGGCTCTGGACACGGTGGCCCGATCCTGCTGCCACACCTCCGGGAAACAGCCCTCCCGGGCCGGGCGAACCGGCCGTGTGCGGTCAGCCCGACGGGCCACAGACCGGAGGCAGTCGGTGCCAGGCGCACCCCGTCGATGAGGGCCACGCTGCTCCCTCTGGGGCGCCGACTGCTGGAAACCGTGTGACAGACGATGCCTGCCGAGGAAGACTCGCGTCATGCGAGATCGTGTGGATGCTTCCGGTGGCCTGGTGCTGCGGCGGTGGAAGGCCGGGGACGTCTCAGCGGTGATGACCGCGTTCGCGGATCCACTCATGCGTGGGCAGTCCAGCGAGCCGGTTGATTCCGTCCAGGCGGCCGAGCGGTGGATAGCGGCTTGTGGTGACCAGTGGGATGCGGGCCTTGCGTATTCCTTCGCCGTGATCGACGAGGGCGGCCTCGTTGTGGGCCAGGTGCGTGTCGGCCCGGTGGATCGGCGTCATTCAACCGGATGGGTGTCCTACTGGACGACCGCGTCGGCTCGTGGCCGGGGCGTGGCTTGCCGTGCCTGCCGCGCAGTGGCCCGCTGGGCTTTCGACGATGCGGAGCTCTTCCGATTGGAGCTTGGGCACCGGGTGAACAATCCTGCCTCATGCCGAGTGGCTCGTGCTGCGGGCTTCGCGGTGGAGGGACGGCAGAGGCAGAAGCTCGAGTACGACGGCGTTCGCTACGACGTCGAACTCCATGCCCGTCTGGTGATGGACCAGATCCCCTCCCCGGAACCATCAACCAGACGATCATCCCGCAGCCCCCGACCACGAACCTGACAACGCCGCTACGCGCCCTGGGGGTCGCGGACAGCCGCCCCGCCTGAGGGGCCACGAAGTTTCCGGACAGGGACCCAATAGGGTTGTCCTGAACAGGAAACGAGGAAGAAGTGGCATCACTCA
>NZ_VSRY01000138.1 GCF_008271805.1 Streptomyces sp. TRM49041 | reverse complement strand
TCAGCCTTCGTCGCCTTCGTCGTCGCCCTCGAAGAAGTCGCCGACCTCGTCGACGATCTCCGCCGCGACCAGGCCGCCCGCCACGCCGACCGCCACGCCCGCGGCGCCGGCCGCGATGGCCGTGCCCATGCCGGGGCCGGAGCGATGCCCGTCGCCGTGCCCGTGGTGGCCGTGGTGGCCGTGGTGGTCGCCCTTGTGCGCATAGGGGTCGCTGTGGCCGTACGCGCCGTGGGCTCCGTGGCCGCCGTGCGCGGAGTGGCGCTCCACGAGCTGGTGCACCCACGACTCGACCAGGGCGTTCCAGTCGGTGTGGCCGACATCCTGGTGGCTGACGGTGAAGCGGTTCAGCGCGTCGTGGCCGCCGGAGAAGAGGCCGCCGCGCTTGTCGGCCTCCAGGACGACCTCCATGCCGCCCGGGTTGGCGAGGAAGGTGACCTCGATCTCGTTGACCTGGTGCGCGTACTGCGGCGCCGGGGTCATCTCGATCTCCTGGTAGAACGGCAGCTGCTGGCCGGTGCCGCCGATGCGGCCGTACTCCAGGTCGGCCGACTTGAAGCCGAAGCCGAGCTGCCCGAACGCCTCCAGGACCGCCTCCTGCGCGGGCAGCGGCCCGACGGCGAGCGGGTCCATGTCGCCCTTGTCCTTCGCGCCGGCCACGCCCAGCTCGGTGCGCACACCGAGAACGATGCCGAGGGCCTGCCCGTAGAGCTCGTTGACCGGCGTCTCCCACGGCAGGTGCACGCTGAACGGCACGCTGCGCTGCTCGCCCTCGGTCAGGCGGAAGCCACCGGCCACGGTGAACCGTTCGAAGGCGACCACGCCCTCGGACTCCCCGTCGTCGTGCTCGGCCTCGACGCGGGCGACGAGTTCGAGCGTGATGTGCTCGATGTCGAAGTCGGCCTTGCCGCCCTTGAGGCGTACCTCGCCTGTGAGGGCGCCCCCCGGCTGGACCGCTCCGGGTGTGAGGACCGTGTCCACCGAGGGGCCGCCGATGCCGACCGAGCCGAGCAGTCGCTTGAACACCATCGTGGCGTTCACTCCTTCATGATGCGCGTTGCTGTACGGAGAGAGAGGGGCCGTCGCCACCGGCCTGGCCGGCGGTGGTGGTGGCGGCGGCCCCGGAGAGAGCTACTTCGACGCCGCGTCGAGGGCGGCCAGCGCCTGGGCCCAGCGGACGTACTTCAGATCGGCGAGGTCGGCCACCGTCTTCACACCGAACGCCTCCTTCAGGAGCTCGCCGTCCCGCTCGGACACGCCCTTCAGCGCGCCCACGGGTGCGGCGAGGATCTCCGGCAGGCTCTTGTCCGCCCACGCCTTGTCCAGCACCTTGTCCAGATCTATCGAAGCCACGAAGGCCCTCCCGCGAGTGATGGAGCGGTCCGGTGTGGCGTCAACCGCCATGAAGGCATGCCCTTCTGACGCTCCGTACCGCTTTTGGTCTACATGCATGTAGAAGCATAGGGCTGGACGCCGCCTTGTGGGGCGAGTGCCGGGATGAACGGACGGTTTCGGCGTCAACGCCTTCGCCAACGCGATCCTGCGGCTGCTGAAGGTCGAGCCGAAGGACGAGGTCTCCTCCGTCTGCACCGACGACGAACTCGTCCGCCCGGTCAAGGACTCCAGCGAGGCCGGCCTCCTCGACCCGGAGGGCGGCGACCGCCTGCGCGACGCCCTCGAACTGGGCACCCGCCCGGTCGGCGAGGTCATGGTCCCGCTCAACCGCGTGGTCACCGTCGGCCACGCCGTCACCCCGCAGGAGCTGGAGCGGACCGCGGCCGCGAACGGCTTCTCCCGCCTGCCCGTCACCGGGCCGGGCGGCACGATCCTGGGCTACCTCCACATCAAGGACGCCCTCGGCGACACCGACCGCGACCAGCCCTTCCCCCGGACGGCGCTGCACCCGACCCGACACCGTCGCCACCGCCTGACCCGGACGCCGGCATGCCGCACGGACGCTCCCAGGAATGCCGTCCCTGCTTCGCGAGGGGGCGGTTCGACTATGATCTACATGCGTGTAGAAGTATCGGGTGCGGCGCGGGCGGTGCGGCGGCGGCACGGAGACCGGGCATGGTCGTGGTGGACTCGGGTCGAGGCCGACGCGGCTGCTCCCGCCCGACCGCCCCACTCGACAGAGCCGTGAAGGAGTTCGCCTTGCCCGCCAGACCGACGGACCCCCCAGGGGGCAGTCCCGGAGTGTCCCGTGCCGCCGTTCCTGATGCCGGCGCGTGGCTGGACGGTGCCCTGTGAGCGCCGCACTCGGCCTGCTGGCCGTGCTCGTCCTGACGGCGGGGACCGGGTACTTCGTGGCGCAGGAGTTCGCGTACGTCGCCGCCGACCGGCTCGCGCTCGCCCGCGAGGCCGAAGCGGGCGACAAGCGCGCGGCGCGGGCGCTGAAGGTTCTGGAGCGGCTCTCGTTCATGCTGTCGGGTGCCCAGCTCGGCATCACGGTCACCGGCCTGGTGGTCGGCTTCCTCGCCGAGCCGTCCGTGTCGGCGCTGCTGGAGCCCGTGCTGGACGGGGTCGGGCTGACCGGGGGTGCGGCCACGGCGGTCTCCGTCGTCCTGGCCTTCACGGTCGCCACGGTCCTCCAGATGGTGGTCGGCGAACTCGCCCCGAAGAACCTGGCACTCGCCGTTCCGGAGCGCCTCGCGAAGTCCCTGGGCGCCTCCACGCTCCTCTACCTGAAGCTCGTCGGGCCGGTCGTGCACGTCTTCGACAGCGCCGCCAACAAGCTGCTCCGCAAGGTCGGTATCGAGCCCGTGGAGGAGCTGCACCACGGCGCCACGCTGGAAGAGCTGAGCCACCTCATCGGTGAGTCCCACGAGCAGGGGCAGTTGCCCGCGGACACCGCCGAGCTCCTCGACCACGCCCTGGAGTTCTCCGAGCGCACGCTCGACGAGGTGATGGTGCCGCGCGTCGACGCGGTGTTCGTACGCAAGGACGCCATGCTGGCGGAGGCGGCCGAGGTGATCGCCGAGCACGGCCACTCCAGCTACCCGGTCCTCGGCGACCACCCCGACGACGTGGCGGGCGTCATCGGCGTGTGGGAGCTGATGCGGCTACCCGCGGCGGACTTCGGGACCAGGACGGTCGGCGAGGCGGCCCGGCGTCCGCTGCTGCTGCCCGACACGCTTCCGCTGCCGGACGCGGTGACGCGGATGAGGGAGCGGGACGACGAGTTCGCCGTCGTCCTGGACGAGCACGGTGGCGTCGCCGGTGTCGTCACGTACGAGGACATCGCCGAGGAGCTCGTCGGCGACATCGCCGACGAGACCGACACCGTCGTGCGGCTCGCCGTCCCCGACGGGGCCGGCTGGTTCGTCGACGCCCGGCGCCGCCTGGACGAGGTCGAGCAGGCCACCGGGATCGCGCTGCCCGAGGAGGAGGACTACGACACCGTGGCCGGTCTGGTCATCGACCGGCTCGGGCGGTTCCCCGCCATCGGGGACCGGCTCACCGTGGACGGCGTCGCCATCGAGGTCCTGAGCCTGGACCGGCACGTACCGGCACGGGTCCGTATCGAGCGCTCCGCGGCCGAGGAGGCCCAGGCATGAGCTTCCCCATGGCACTCTTCGTCACCGTCGTGCTCCTAGCCGCCAGCGGGTTCTTCGTGGCCGCCGAGTTCGCCCTCGTCGCCGCCAAGCGCCACCGCATGGAGAAGGCCGCCGCGGAAGGACAGCGCGGCGCGAAGGCCGCCCTCGCGGGCATGCGCGAGCTGTCCCTGATGCTCGCGGGCGCCCAACTAGGCATCACCATCTGCACGCTGGGGCTGGGATCGATCTCCAAGCCCGCCATCTCCCACCAGGTCGACCCCCTGCTGGTGAAGCTCGGCCTGCCCGCCGGGCTCAGCTACGGCATCGCGTTCGCCTTCGCCATGGCCCTCGTGGTCTTCCTGCACATGGTCGTCGGCGAGATGGCCCCCAAGTCGTGGGCCATCGCCCACCCGGAACGCTCCGCGATGCTGCTCAGCCCTCCCTTCCGGGTCATGGTCGCCGCCGTACGGCCGCTGATCCGGCTCCTCAACAAGGTGAGCAACGCCCTGGTGCGGATGTGCCGTGTGCAGCCGCGCGATGAGCTGACGGCGGTCCACAACCGTGAGCAGCTCACCCACCTGGTCGCCGAGTCGGAGCGACTCGGCCTGATCAACGCGACCGACTCGGAGCTGATCACCCGCTCGCTGACGGAGCCGCAGACTCCCCTGGCCGACCTGATGGTCGCCGCGGACCGGATCGTGACCGTGCCCGCCGACGCCGACGTCGACACGATCCTGTCGACGGCCACGGCCGCGGACCGGGCACGCCTTCTCGTCACGGACGGGCAGACCCTCCTCGGCTCGCTGCACGCCCGGGACGCCCTGGTGGCGCGAGCCCGTGGACACGACGCCACGGCCCGGCGACTGGCCCGGCCAGTTCCGGAACTGAAGGGCACGGACAGCCTCTCCCGCGCGGTCGATCAACTGCGTAGGCACCGCGCCTCCCTCGCCGTCATCCGGGACGCCGACGGCCGGCTGACCGGCCTGATCAGCCTCGACGACCTCCTCGCCCGTCTCATGGGCTCACGAGCCGCGTATGCACGCGAGAAGGCAGGGCCCGTTCCCCGGGTACAAGCCGGGTAGCGGGCACCTTCTCGTACGCGGCGAGGGAGGTGTCAGTCCACCGATTTCCTCTGGCCCAGGCGCTCTACCAGGTCCTGCGCCGTGTCGACGCCGGTCTCGATCTGGCTGCTGAACTTGCCGCCGGTCTTCTCGTCGACGAAGTCGCCGGCCTTCTCCAGGCCCTGGGCGATCGCCTCCCCGTGATCCGCGGCGAGATCCTCGGCCTTGTCCTTGAGGTTCTTCAGACTGTCGAACACGGCTGTGCGTCTCCCGTCTACGGTGGGCGATTCAGGGGTTACAGGTGTGCGGCGATGGTCGGCAGCAGATCCTGGAACGTACGCCCCTGGGCCGGCTCCCCGATGGCGGACATGTGCCACGTCCCGCCCGACCGGTGCACCTTCGCCATGATCTGGGCGGTGTAGACACCACCGCCCGACAGGGTGTAGCGGGCCAGTTCCTGCCCGGTGGTCTCGTCGATGAGACGGCAGAAGGCGTTCTGCACGTCGGCGAAGGTCTGGCCGGTGAACGAGTTGACGGTGAACACGATCTGGTCGACGTGCGCGGGCAGGCGCGGGAGGTCCACCAGGATCGCCTCGTCGTCGCCGCCCTGGCCGGCTCCACCCACCAGGTTGTCCCCTGTGTGGCGTACGGCGCCGTCTTCGCTGACCAGGTGTTGGAAGAAGACGACGTCCACCGGCTCCCCGTCGGCGAACAGCACGGCGGACGCGTCGAGGTCGATCTCGTTCGGCCCGGTCAGCCGCGCCAGAAAGCCCTTCTTGGGCGACGCCTGCCAGCCCAGCCCCATGCGGACGACGCTGAGCGTGCCCCCGCCCGTCTTCTCCAGGCTGATCTGCTGGCCCTTGGTCAGGTTGACTGCCACTGGCTACTCCTTGAGTCGAGGGCGAAGCGGGGCGAGACCGGCCACTTCGGACGATGAGGCGAATCTACAGCACTGTAGAAGCCCACGGGAGGGGCGCGTGGCCGGGCGTCGCGCCCCCGACCGGACCCATGAGGGCCGAGTGGCCTGTGGCGTGCTCAGGCATTGAGGGAGAGGCTGGTAGCAGCGGTGGAGCGCGGTCGTCGTACGGGAACGGCCCGCCGCGAGTCGCAGGAGGGAAATGGGGTGCGCGCATGGGTGGAGCCGTAGTCGTCGGTGTCGACGGGTCCCCGTCGAGTCTCGAAGCGGTGGACGTCGCCGCGGGTGAGGCGCGGATGCGCTCCGTGGGGCTGCGCCTGGTGCACGCGTTCGTGTGGCCCGCCATGCACGTACCGGCGGGGCCGTCGCTGCTGGGACCGGCGCACGGCGCCCTGCGCGAGGACGTCGAGCGCGTGATGCGCGAAGCTGCCGACCGGGCCGTGGCCCAGGCTCCCGAGGTGGACGTCAGCCATGCCGTGATCGCCGGTGAGCCGTTGTCCGTACTGGAAGCACAGTCGCGCGACGCGGCGCTGCTGGTAGTCGGCTGCCGAGGTCAGGGGCGGTTCGCGGGCGTGTTCGTGGGGTCGGTGGCCGTGCACCTGGCCGGACACAGCCGCTGCCCCGTCATCGTGGTACGGGGCAGGGCCGACCCGCGGGGGCCGGTGCTGGTGGCTGTCGACGGCTCGGCCGAGGCGCGGGCGGCGGCGGAGTTCGCCTCCGCGGAGGCCGCGATGCGGGGTACCGGACTCATGGCGGTGTACGTGTCCGCCGACGCGCACTCCGCAGCGTCCCGAGCCGAGGGGGAACGGGTACTCGCCGATGCGCTCTCCGACAGCGAGCGCCCGGGGGCGGGGGTGACGGTGAGCCCACGGCTGATGACCGGCCATGTGCGGCAGGTCCTGATCGAGGAGAGCGAAGGCGCCCGGTTGCTGGTGGTGGGCGCACGCGGTCTGGGCGGCTTCGCCGGGCTGGTCCTCGGCTCGGTCAGTCAGGCCGTACTCCACCACGCCCACTGCCCGGTCGCCGTCGTGCGGCACCGCGGAAACGAGGGGTGACGGGCTCTGCACCGGGGGCGGTCCCGCCCCGACGGTGTCGCCCCGTGCCGCGGACCTCCGGTGCCGGACGTCTCACAGACGCTATTGCCGGGACGGCCCGCCGGGGCCCATGGAGTCCGGGCCTGAGAAGTCCGGGCCTGAGAAGTCCGGGCCTGAGAAGTCCGGGCCTGAGAAGTCCGGGCCTGAGAAGTCCGGACCGGTGAAGTCCGGTCGGCTGTAGCCCAGCCGCGTACGGTTCCTGGGCGAGGGGACCGGTGCCGAGGCCCGTGGTGTGTCGGCGGAGTCGCGGATGCCTAGTTCGCGCCGCAGACGGGGCAGCAGGCTTCGCCGCAGCAGCGCCTCCTGCCATGCCGCGCGCGCCTCTGCGACGGACACCGACGAGGGTGGGGCGCCGTGCGCCGTGGCACGGTGGCGGGCGGCGGTGAACGCCAGGCCGCCACCAGACACGAGTGCGGCGACGGCGGCGACGGCCGCGGCGGTCCAGCCCGTGCCGACGAGGGTGTCGGCCAGCGCCTGCGCGGCTCCGGCCATGCGCAATGCGTAGCCCAGCAGCAGGAAGATCGCCGCCGCCGCGGCGGACAGCAGCGGCGTGAGCACGGCCAGAGCGGCCATCGCGGCCTTCACGCCCTCGCCGTCGGCGGGCGGTGGTTCCGCGGCCGAGCCGGACCGCAGATCCAGGAGGGCCGCGTACTCGGACACCGCCTCGGCGGCGAGGGAATCGGCAGCCGCGAGGGCACGGGCACGCAGCTCGTCCGCCGTGTAAGGCGCGCCGGGGCGGCCGAGTGCCGCACGGATCTCGGGCGTGTCGAGCGCCTTTCGTAGCGCGTGCTCGAACGCGGCCCTGTCCTCAGGGCGTAGCGGTACGGGCTCGTTCATGCTCATCCCCGTGTGGGTGTAGCTGTTGACGGTGTCCGGAGCGGTGTCCGGAGCGGTGTCCGGGTCGGCGTGCCCGGGTCGGCCTCGCCTCCGGCGTCGGAGTGCGGGCGTTCAGGCGTGCGTGTGCGGGGCGGTCAGACGTTGACGCCGTAGTCGGCGGCTATTCCGGCGAGCCCGGATGCGTATCCCTGGCCGACGGCACGGAACTTCCAATCCGAGCCGTGCCGGTAGAGCTCGCCGAAGACCATGGCGGTCTCGGTGGCGGCGTCTTCGGAGAGGTCGTAGCGGGCGAGTTCGGCGCCGCCCGTCTGGTTCACGACGCGGATGAAGGCGTTACGGACCTGGCCGAAGCTCTGGCCGCGGTTGTCGGCGTCGTGGATGGAGACGGGGAAGACGACCCGGGTGACCTCGGCGGGGACGGCGGCGAGGTCGACCTTGATGCTCTCGTCGTCGCCTTCGCCCTCACCGGTGAGGTTGTCGCCGGTGTGCTCGACCGAGCCGTCAGGGCTGGTGAGGTTGTTGTAGAAGACGAAGTGCCGGTCGGAGAGGACCCTGCCCGAGTCGTTCAGCAGAAGGGCGCTGGCGTCGAGGTCGTAGTCGGTTCCGGAGGTGGTGCGGACGTCCCAGCCGAGCCCGACCACCACAGCCGTCAGGCCGGGGGCCTCCTTGCTCAGTGAGACATTGCCGCCCTTGGTGAGGGTCACACCCATGTCGTCGTTCCTCTCGTGTCCACGGGCCGGATCGGGGTGGCCGCCGGGCCCGAGCAGTGCCCGGAGAACCAAATCTACAGCAGTGTAGAAGATAAGGAGGACGTTCGGCCGTGCCGTGGGGCGGGTGTCAGCCGCGTACTCCTGAGAAGTCGGGGCCCAGCGTGAGAGTGACCGCGTCGCCTCCTGACGCCTCCCCTGTCGCGGCGGTGGCGGGCACCCCCGGGCGGGCGGTGAGCACCTCGGCCTGCCGCCGGAGCCCATGGCCGTACGTCACCTACAACGCCGTAGAAGATGGATGGACGCGAGTGCTTCCACGCGGCACCGTGGGGCGTGACGGCCCTGTCGAGCAGCCGGAGGGACAGGCAAAGGTTCAGTACCATGAACGCCCTCGCCGCATGGGCGAGGGCGGTGAGCGGAAGGCGGGTGCCATGACCGAACGGAACGAGGGCGTCGTCGGTCGACAGTCCGGCCGCCGCGCGCAGGGGGAGCTGGAGGCCGCGGTCCTGACGGCTCTGCGGAGCGCGTCGCACCCGGTCACCGCCGCCTACGTGCAGGAGCGCCTCGGCCAGGGACTCGCCTACACGACCGTGATCACCATCCTGACCCGGCTCCAGGCCAAGGGCGCGGTGGCGCGGCAGCGGGCGGGCCGCGCCTTCGAGTGGACCGCGGTTGCCGACGAGGCGGGCCTCGCCGCCCTGCGGATGCGTCGCCTTCTGGACGCGGAGGCGGACCGGGAAGCGGTGCTGGCCAGCTTCGTCACCGCCCTGCTGCCCGACGACGAGAAGCTCCTGCGCGGCCTGCTCGCCCAGCAGACCGGCCAGGCCGAAGGCTGACGAGGTGGGCGTCTTCGTCTTTCTCCCCCTCGTCCTGCCCCTTTCGGCGTGGCCGATAGCCCGGCTCGCCGAGCAGCACCTCCATCCGCGTGCCGCCACCTGGCTGCTCACCGCGGTCGCCGTCGTCCTGGCCGTCTGCAGCACCCTGTGCCTGGCCCTGCTGATGGTCGTCGGCACCGCGCAGCTCCCCGGCAACCCGCTGCCGGACGGCTGGTCCGACCCCGAGGTCCGTGAGGCGGTCCCGCACGACGAGGTGGCGGGCAAGGCGGCCATCCCCGCCCTGATCGCGGTGCTCGCCTCCTGCGGCCGGGCGGCCTGGCGGCACCACCGGGTGCGGCTCCTGGCGAGCCGCGCCCTCGACGGCCTGCCCCTGCGATCCGTCGCGGTCCTGCCGGACGATGTCCCGTACGCGTACGCACTGCCCGGAAAGCGCGACCGTGTCGTCGCCACGACGGGCATGCTCGACGTGCTCACGGGGCCGGAGCGCCGCGCGCTCTTCGCCCATGAACGCGCCCATCTCGCGGGCCGCCACCACCGGTTCCTGCTCGCCGTACAACTGGCTGCCCGCGCCAACCCGTTCCTGCGCCCGCTGCGTACCGCCGTCGCGTACACCACCGAGCGTTGGGCCGACGAGGAAGCCGCCACCCACGTGGGCGACCGTCGGCTCGTGGCACGGGCGGTGGGCAAGGCGGCGCTGGTGTCCCTCGGGGCCCCCGGTGTCACCTTGGCGGGCTTCGCCGCCCCGGGGCCGGTCCCGCGCCGCGTGGTCGCTCTGCTCGGGCCGGCGCCCTCCGCCCGGTACTGGCCGCCGGCGTTCACCGCGGCCGGCCTGGCCGCTTGGGGAGCTGCGGCCGGTACCACGGTCTCGGCGTTCTCGTCCGCCAACGCCGCGGTGAGCCTGTTCTTCATCCTCAAGGCCGCCACCCCGCTGTAGCCGGGCGCACCGCTGCCGCGCCGGCGGTCGGCTCGGCCCCTGGCGCGGCGCACGCGCAGACGCCCCACCCGGAATGACATGTCACCATGAGAGTGCGGGCGGAGGGGCCGGTGAGCGGGGTCATTCGAGCCGTCGCCTGCGCGCGCAGGTCCTGCTGCTCCTCCGGTGGTCTCGGGGTCGATGCCCACGAACTCTAGGGCCGTGGTGCCTTCCCGTCCCGAGCCGGTTGCGGGTTCTTGCGTTGCGACGCATCCCAAGCGGTTGTGCCGGGTCAAGGAAGCGAGGCGTTCTTCGCATCAGAATGGCTTGTTCACGCGGATTTGTAGTTCGTAGGTCGCTCGACCCACGTCTGCGGTCACTCCGCCGCGTCGTTCAACTCCTCCTACCCGTCCACGTAGCTGTGGCCGTTCAACCTGGGCGGAACGCAGGCGCGTCCGTGCCCTCGGAGTACGAGGAAGGTGTGGTTCGTCGCACGGCGTCCGCTGCCGCCGCTGCGACCACCCAGGTACCCTCAGACGCATCGTCAACGCGGCCCGACGGGCTTCCGCTCCACTCCGGTGGAGTCTCGAAGGACATGCCCCCACCCGCACGAGTCCTTTCGTGCTGCCTGGGGGAAGTCCTTGCTGTTCCGCGCGTCCGCGAAAACGGTCGCCGTCATGGCACTCGACGGTTCGCTGTTTCTGCACCTCACCGACAAGTTCGTTCACATGCACGGCTATCGGCCCGGCGCCTCGGAGGTGCGCTCCTGGGAGCGCAGCATCCCCGTCCTGGCTGCCGCGCTCAACGACGCCGGCCTGGGCGACGTCGAGGTCATGCTGGAGTACGCACTACCGCTGAACAGCAAGCGTGCCGATGTCGTCCTCGCGGGAGTGCACCCGGTCACGGGAGAGCCGTCCTACGTCGTGGTGGAGCTGAAGCAGTGGAGCCAGGCACTGCCCCACGAGGACGACCCCACCCTGTGTCATGTCGACGCCTATGCTCATCCGGTCCTGAACCCCATCGAGCAGGTCCGCCGTTACTGCGAATACCTCGTCAACTTCAACGGGGCGGTGGCCGAACACGGACACCGGGTGGCCGGAGTGGCATATCTGCACAACGCCACCGAGTTCGGTGTGACCGGGCTGAGGGAGATCGAGCGTGACGGCCACGGACTGCTCTTCACCGCGGAACGCCGCGGGGCCTTCATCGACCACGTTCGTACGAGGCTGAGCGACAAGCACCGGGGGGCCCGGGCGGCGGACGAACTTCAGGCAGGCGCCACGGTGCCGTCGAAGCAGCTCATGTCCGTGGCCGCTGAGGAGGTGCGCGAACGCACACAGTTCGTCCTCCTCGACGAGCAGCAGGTCGCGTACCGGATGGTGCTCAACGCGGTGGAGAAGGCGAAGCACGCCGATCGCAAGGAGGTCGTCATCGTCACGGGCGGCCCCGGCACCGGCAAGAGCGTCATCGCTCTCCAGCTGCTCGGTGAGCTCTACCGGCGTGGGGTTCCGGCACTGCACGCCACCGGATCGCAGTCGTTCACGAAGACGATGAGGAAGGTCGCCGGAGCCCGCAAGCGGGAAGTCCAGGACCTGTTCAAGTACTTCAACAGCTTCATGAGGGCCGAGAAGAACAGCCTGGGTGCCCTGATCTGCGACGAGGCACACCGCATCCGGGAGACCTCGGCCAACCGCTACACGCGCGCCGAGAACCGTACCGGCAGGGCACAGATCGACGAACTCATCGACGTCGCCTATGTGCCCGTCTTCTTCCTCGACGAGCACCAAGTCGTCCGCCCTGGTGAGATGGGCACCGTGGCCGAGATCAGGGCGGCAGCGGCGAAGCGGGGCATCCCGTGCCAGGTCGTCCCGCTCGACAGCCAGTTCCGCTGCGGCGGCAGTGACGCCTACCTGCGCTGGGTGGTCCGGCTCCTCGGGCTCGAGCCCGGCGGGCCGGTCGTGTGGGAGCCCGACGACCGCATGCAGCTGCTGGTCGCCGACAGCCCGCAGGAGATGGAGTCCTTCCTCGAAGCTCGTCGGTCCCAGGGCTACGGCGCCCGTATGTCCGCAGGCTACTGCTGGCGCTGGTCTCCGGAACCCAGGCCCGGCGCTTCGCTCCCGCCCGACGTCGCCATCGGCGACTGGGCCCGCCCTTGGAATCTACGCGGTGACCGCTCCGTCTCCGGCGCACCCCCGGCCGCCCTGTGGGCCACGGATCCGGCGGGCTTCGGGCAGGTCGGCTGCGTCTACACCGCCCAGGGCTTCGAGTACGACTGGTCCGGCGTCATCATCGGCCCCGATCTGCTCTGGCGTGGCGACCGCTGGATCACGGACCGCACGGCGTCGAAGGACCCGGTCTTCAGGAAGTCCACTCCCGACACGGACGTGGACCGTCTGATTCGCAACACGTACAAGGTGCTGCTGACCCGGGGCATGGTGGGCACGATCGTGTACTCGACGGATCCGGAGACGCGCGAGAAGCTGCGGGAACTGGTGTCCCGCCGACCGGAGCCACGGCCTGCCGAGGAGCCCCTTCCGCGGCCGTGAGCGGTGATATCCGGCCATGATGTCTGTGGTCTGCGACCCACCTGGGAGAACCTGCCGGAGCAGGCGCGACAGCCACATCTGCCCCGTCCCGGCCGAGGACGGCGCCGCCGCAGGAAGCGTCAGAAGAAGGACTCGCCGCCCGGCGAGATGCGTCTTTTCTGAAACGGTGGACCGGTAGGTGGAGTGGCGGGCTCCCGGGCCCGCCACCTGCCGGTCAGAAGACCAGGCGTGCTACCACGGCAAGGGCCGTCACCAGCAGATTGGTGATGACTCCCACCGTGACGTCGACCAGAATCTGACGAATCCGGTCACGACGTGCAGGCTTGTACTCAACGGGGTTCATCGGTTTCCACTCCTGAGCGTGAGCTGGGAATGGCAGGGATCGCCCTACCGGGCATCCGCAGTCACACCGCGTGTGGCACGCGGTGGAGACCACTCGTCGCTCATCGCCGAGGACCGGCACCTCGAACACCGCCGACGTACCCTCCGGGAAGGTGCGCAGCAGGTAACCACGTCAGTACACGCGCCAGTTGGTGCACATCGCTTTCGGACGCCGCGGGTCCCCGTCCATACGCCGGACGCGTTGGCGCCGGACGGGACGGCGTCGGTCGGGATGGCATCGGCTGTGCGGAGTTTGCGCATTTTCACCTGAGGGGACGGGCGAGGCTCCAGAATATGGGTGGTCCGCGCACCGCAAGTCGCCGGATTCGGGCAATAGGGGTGGAATGTCCCGTACTCCCGTCCTTCACCGTCTCTTTTCATGGCACCGCCGGCCACTAGGATCTGCGTCAAGGGTCTGACCACGGGGAACGGTCGCCCTTGCGGGACACGAGGAGTGGGGAACAGGCATGCGGGAAGGCCGGTGGGTCACGGTCACCGAGTCCGAGTTCGAGCACGAACGCCGTGGCCTGGACGCGATCCGGGAGAAGCTGCCGGACTCCGACCCCTGGCGTGCCTGGTCGAACTTCACCTTCACCGCGAACACCGGCCACGTCCGCGAGGTGGACCTGCTGGTCGTGGCCCCCGGCGGCGTCTGCATGATCGAGCTGAAGGACTGGCACGGCTCGGTCACCTCGGAGAACGGCACCTGGGTGCAGACCACTCCCGGTGGCCGCCGCCGTACGCACGGCAACCCCCTGCACCTGGTCAACCGCAAGGCCAAGGAACTGGCCGACCTGCTCGCGCTGCCCGGCGGAAAGCGGGTCTGGGTCGCCGAGGCCGTCTGCTTCACGGACAACAGCCTGCGTGTACGCCTGCCCGCCCACGACCAGAACGGCGTCCACACCGTCCACCAGCTGGTCGAGATGCTCAAGCAGCCTCCGCGTGACGAGCGGCGCCGTATCACCGCGATCGGCTCGCGCGAGATCGAGGCTGCCCTCAAGAACATCGGCATCCGCAAGAGCGACGCGCAGTACAAGGTCGGCCCGTACGAGCTGGAGCGGAAGTCCTTCGACTCCGGTCCCACCTGGGCGGACTACCTCGCCCGCCACAGCGACCTCCCCGAGGCCGCCCGCGTCCGCATCTACCTCAGCGAGCGCGGCTCGGACGCCTCCCTGCGCCAGTCCGTCGAGAACGCCGCCCGGCGCGAAGCCGCCGTGCTGGGCCGTTTCAAGCACCCCGGCGTGGTCGAACTCAAGCAGTACTTCCCCTCCGGGCACACCGCCGGCCCCGCGCTGATCTTCGACTACCACCCGGACACCCTGAAGCTGGACGAGTACCTGGTCCAGTACGGCGAGAAGCTGGACATCCTCGGCCGGATGGCGCTGGTCCGCCAGCTCGCCGAGACCATGCGCTCCGCGCACTCCAGCCGCATCCACCACCGGGCGCTCGCCGCCCGCTCCGTGCTCGTCGTCCCCCGCCCGCGCGGCCGGAAGGGCCGGGCCGTCGGGGAGGAAGCCGCCTGGCTCACCCCGCACCTCCAGATCTCCGACTGGCAGATCGCCACCCAGCGCAGCGGCGACTCCTCCCAGGGCCAGGGCATGACCCGCTTCGCGCCGACCGCCCTGTCCGCGATGCACCTGGCCGACGACGCCGACGCCTACCTCGCTCCCGAACTCACCGCCCTCAACCCCGACCCGGTCCACCTCGACGTGTACGGGCTCGGCGTCCTCACCTACCTGCTGGTCACCGGCAAGGCCCCGGCCGCCGGCCAGGCCGAGCTGCTGGCCCGCCTGGAGGCGGGGGAGGGCCTGCGCCCCAGCTCCCTGGTGGACGGTTTGTCGGAGGACGTGGACGACCTGGTCCAGGCCGCCACCGCCTACCGGCCGGGCCAGCGGCTGTCCGGCGTGGACGAGTTCCTGGAGCTGCTGGAAGTTGTCGAGGACTCCCTCACCGCCCCGGCCCCGGCGGCCACCGCCACGGAAGGGCCGGCCGACGAGGACGACCAGGCCGCCGCCGACAAGGACCCGCTGGAGGCCGTCGCCGGTGACGTGCTCGCCGGCCGGTGGGAGATCCGCCGCCGCCTCGGCACCGGCTCCACCAGCCGAGCCTTCCTCGTCCGCGACCTCCAGGCCGAAGCCCGCAGGACCCGCCCGCTGGCCGTGCTGAAGGTCGCCCTCTCCGACAGCCGCAGCGAGATCCTCGCCCGCGAGGCCGAGGCCATGGGACGTCTACGCCCCCATTCCGGCATCATCCGCCTCGTCGAACCCGAGCCGCTGCACATCGGCGGCCGTACCGTCCTGGCCCTGGAGTACGTCGGCGACGAGCGCGACGACAACGGACAGGGCACCGAGGGCGGCGGACGCCCGCGCCGCCGTGAGGAGACCGTCGCCCGCCAGCTCCGCGAGAACGGCCGCCTCCAGGTCGACCAGCTGGAGGCGTACGGCGACTACCTCTTCGGCGCCGTCGACTTCCTGGAGGGCGAGGGCGTTTGGCATCGGGACATCAAGCCCGACAACATCGCCATCCGCATCCGCCCCAACCGCACCCGAGAACTCGTCCTCATCGACTTCTCCCTCGCCGGCTACCCGGCGAAGAGCACCAACGCGGGCACCGAAGGCTACCTCGACCCCTTCGTCGACGTCATCACCCGCGGCTCGTACGACTCCCACGCCGAGCGGTACGCCGTCGCCGTCACCCTGCACCAGATGGCCTCCGGCGAGCTACCCAAGTGGGGCGACGGCAGTGTCCTGCCCCGCATGACCGACGCCAAGGAGTGGCCGTACCCGACCATCGCGGCCGAGGCCTTCGACCCGGCCGTACGGGACGGTCTCGTCGCGTTCTTCCAGAAGGCCCTGCACCGCGACGCCGGCAAGCGGTACCCCGAGCTGAAGCCGATGCGGGACGCCTGGCGCAAGGTCTTCCTCGACGCCTCGCAGACCGTCCCGTCCAGCCACCGTTCCCGCCACCCGGCGCCCGCGACCTCAGGGGAGGGGACACCCGCCGAGGGCACCGCCGCGGTGGCGATCGCGGACGCCGAGCCGGAGACCGCCGAGCAGCAGCGCGACCGCCTCGCCGCCGAGGTCACCCGCGACACCCCGCTGACCGTCTCCGGCCTCACGCCCGCCGCCCAGTCCTTCCTCTACGGCCTCGGCATCACCACGGTCGGCGAACTGCTCGACTACAGCCGCCGCAAGCTCGTCAACGCCCCCGGACTGGGCGCCAAGACCCGCAACGAGGTCCAGCAGCGGCAGCGCGAGTGGGGCGAACGGCTGCGCGAGATCCCCGTCTCGCCGCTCACCCCGAAGGGCCGCGCGGAGGCCAAAGAGGAGCTGGAGCAGCTCAGCGCCGCCGAGTCGGCCCTCGTCGGCGAGCTCGCCACCGGCGAGTCGGCGGGCGCGCTCTCCTCCCGCACGCTCCGCTCCGTCAGCCTCGACACCCTCGCCACCGTCTTCGTGCCCGCCGTCAACAACAACGGCTCCAACCGCAACAAGGCGGAGATGGTACGGCTGTTGCTGCGCCTGCCCGACGAGCACGGTGTGCTGCCGGACATCGGGGTCTGGCCGAAGCAGAAGGACGTCGCGGAGGGTCTTGGGCTGAGCCAGGGCCGTATCCCGCAGATGCTCAAGGACGAGCGCAAGCGCTGGAAGGCGGAGCCCGCCGTCCAGGCACTGCGCGAGGAGATCATCGACCTGCTGGTGAGCATGGGCCGCGTCGCCTCGGCGGTGGAGATCGCGGATGCCCTGGCGGTCCGGCGCGGCACGCATCTCGCGGGGCGCGAGCAGCGGCGCGCGATGGCGCTGGCGGCCGTACGGGCCGTGGTCGAGGTCGAGCAACTGCTCCCGCAGGAAGCCGAGTTCCAGCACCAGCCGAATCGCAAGGCGACGGACGAGTCCCTGGGCGCCGGCCTGCTCGCCCTCGACGTACGGGAGAACGACGGCCCGGACACCCCGACCGCGCCGGGCCTGCTGGAGTACGCGACCCGCCTCGGCAAGACGGCCGACCGGCTCGCCAGGCTGGACACCCTGCCGACGGCCGCGACAGTCCTGGCCGAGCTGGGCGCGCTGACGGTACCGCCGGGCACGGTGGACTGGGACGAGCGGCGCATGGTGGAACTGGCGGCTGCGGCGTCGGTGAATGCTGCGGCTACTCCGCGCCTGGAGATCTATCCGCGTGACCTGTCGCTGGTGCGGGCGCTGCGGCTCACGCAGGCCGGGCTCGTCCGCTGGATCCCGGGTATGCCGGAGGGGCAGCAGCCGGGCCTGACCGGCGAGGCCGTGCACGAGCGGGTCCGTGCTCGCTTCCCGGAGATGGTCGTCCCTGACGGGCGTGGCGGCACGCACCACGAACTGCCGACGGGTGGTCCGCTCACCAAGGCGTTGCGCGACGCCGGCTTCGAACTGTCGCTCAGCATGCATGAACGCGAGGGCGTGCTGCGCTACTTGCCGACGCGGGTGGACGACGCGTCGAGCTACCTGACGACGGGTGCGTGGCGGCAGTCGACGCGTACGGGTGCGGTGACCCGGTACGCCGATGACCCCCAGCTCGCGGGCGCGGTACGCGCGGAGGAACGACTGCTCGCGTCGGCCCGCCGGGACGGGTACCGGGTGCTGACCGTTGGGCAGCGGTCGGTGCGTCAGGCTGTGGCCGGGCTGAGCAGCGAGCGGCTGGGGGCGGAGGCGGTCTCGGTGACCGAGCTGTTCCTGGAGGCCCTGCACGCGCAGGTCACGCCGGGCACCAAGCCGACCTGGGAGACCCTGCTCAAGGCGGATGCCGCTGAGCCGGGTTCGAAGGGCGCGGTGCGGTTCGCGGAGTACGCGCGGACGGCGTGGGGCGCGGTGGAGCCCCGGATCGCGGAGCTGCTGGGCGACGGTGACGGGGGCGGCGTGGCCGGTCCTGTCGGTCCTGTTCTGCTGACGGAGGCCGGGGTATTCGCGCGATACGACGCGATGGGCGTCCTGGACCGGCTGGCGTCGGCGGCCCGGCGGGGCGGGCGGGGGCTGTGGCTCCTGGTCCCGCAGGCCGACCCCTCGCGCGAGCCCCGGCTCGGGCAGGTGGCCGTGCCGTACCAGGCCGGCCTGGGGGAGTGGATCCAGCTTCCGGACACGTGGGTGGGCAACGCCCATCGCGGGTCCGGCGAGGTTGTGGCTAGTGGTGATGGTGTCGAGGGAGACGTCAGGTGATCGACCGCAAGGCTCTGTTGGACGACCTCAAGCAGCAGGTCAGGGCGGTCGAGGCCGACCTCGGGCGACAGGTGAAGGCGCTGGGGGATGTCGGCGCGCGGCTCAGGGCCGAGTACGACCAGGCGCGCAAGCTGGGGCGTACGGCGGCGACGCGGACCTCGTGGCTGGACGAGCGGGTCACGCAGGTCGCGGTGGCGTGGGTGCTGGGGACTGTGTTCGTACGGTTCTGCGAGGACAACCGGCTGATCCCGGAGCCGTACCTGACGGGCCCGGACGGCGACCGGCGGGAGCTGGCGGAGTCTCGGTACGACGCGTATGTGGAGTCGGACGAGGATCCGACGTACCGGGGGTGGCTGGAGAAGGCGTTCGAGGAGCTGGGGCGGGGGCAGGCGGGCCGGCTGCTTTTCGACAAGCGGCACAATCCCCTGTACCAGGTTCCGCTGTCGCATGACGGTGCGCGGGATCTGGTCGAGTTCTGGCGGAGGAGGGATGAGGTGGGTGTCCTCGTCCACGACTTCACCGACCCGCTGAACGAGGACGGTACGGAGGGGTGGGACACGCGGTTCCTGGGGGATCTGTACCAGGACCTGAGCGAGGCTGCGCGGAAGACGTATGCGCTGCTCCAGACGCCGGAGTTCGTGGAGGAGTTCATCCTCGACCGGACGATGAACCCGGCGGTGCGGGAGTTCGGGTACGAGGAACTGAAGATGATCGACCCTACGTGTGGGTCGGGGCACTTTATGCTGGGGGCGTTTCGGCGGCTGGTGCGGCTGTGGAGGGAGGGGCAGCCGGGGCGGGATGTGCATGAGCGGGTAGCGGCTGCGCTCAGGTCGGTGCACGGTGTGGACGTCAACCCGTTCGCGGTGGCCGTTGCTCGGTTCCGGTTGCTGGTTGCGGCGATGGCGGCGGGTGGCGTGCGGACGCTGGCGGAGGCGGCGAAGTATGACTGGCCGGTACATCTGGCGGTAGGGGACTCCCTGATCAAGTCTCGCCGCTCCCAGCAGGGCAACCTGTTCGACGGGGTGGACGAGGACTTCGTGGACGAGTTGGCCGAGTTCAAGTACGCGACAGAGGACTTGAACGAGTACCCGGACGTTTTGCGGCCGGGGCGGTATCACGTGGTGGTCGGGAACCCGCCGTACATCACGGTCAAGGACAAGACCCTCAACGCTCTTTACCGGGAGCTGTATCCGGCGTGCGCGGGCAAGTACGCCTTGTCGGTGCCATTTGCCCAGCGGTTCTTTGAGCTAGCCAAGCGCGGGGATGCTGAGGGGCACGGGTACGGCTTGGTCGGCCAGATCACCGCGAACTCGTTCATGAAGCGGGAGTTCGGGACGCAGCTCATCGAAGGCTACTTCGGGCACGCGGTGGAACTCACCGAGGTAATCGATACCTCGGGAGCTTACATTCCAGGGCATGGGACACCGACAGTCATTCTCGTTGGAAAGCAGCGAGGTGGTGACGGGCGAACGCCGGTCATCCGGACCGTTCGCAGTGTGCAGGGTGAGCCGTCGGCGCCGGACAACCCTGAGAAGGGACTGGTCTGGCAGGCAATCGTCGATCAGATCGACAATCCAGGCTCGGTGAGTCAGTGGGTCTCGGTGGACGATCTTGAGCGTGAGCGCTATTTTAACAAGCAACCGTGGATCTTGGCTGATGGTGGCCTGGAAATGGTTGAGGGGCTATCCCGGACCAGCGTTTCACCACTGTCCGCGATCGCTGATTCCGTCGGCATCACTAGCTTCACTCTCGAAGATGACCTCTACCTAATTCCCTCAGCAAGTGCGGAGAGGCGCGGTTTGCCTGCCGAATATCGGCGTCCAATGGTCACCGGTGACCTTATCCGGGATTGGGGTGGTGAGGGATTTGATGATGCGGTCTTCCCGTACGACAAGGACTTCTCGCCAATAAAGGTTGAAGATATGCCTCCCGTGCTCCGTTACATGTGGCCGGGGAGAACTGTTATCTCGCGCAATATTATGTTTGGCGGCAAGACAAAGATTGAAACAGGTCTTCGTTGGACGGAGTATGGCCGCCTGACCGCTAGGAAGCTCCGCACCCCGTTGTCACTGACCTTCGCGTTTGTAGCCACGCATAACCACATTGTGCTGGATCGGGGCGGGAAGGTATTCAAGCAGTCCGCTCCGGTGATCAAGTTGCGGCAGGGGGTGAGTGAGGAGGAGCACCTGCAGTTGCTCGGGCTGCTTAACAGCTCCACGGCTGGGTTTTGGCTCAAAATGGTGAGCCAGAGTAAGGGTGGCAGTGGCCTTGGGCGCGGCATTCAGAGCGAAGCCTGGGAAGAGCGCTACGAGTTTTCAGGTGCGAACCTTGAGGAGTTCCCGCTTCCCGCTGGGTATCCCGTCGCCCTTGCCACCACCCTCGACGCTCTCGCCCAGCAACTCACCGTTACTAGCCCTACAGCAGTTGCAGGCGATTCCACCCTTACTGCCACCGTCCTTCGTGAGGCCAAGATCCGCTGGGAGTCCATCCGCGCCCGCATGATCGCCCTCCAAGAGGAGCTGGACTGGCAGGTCTACTCCCTCTACAGCCTTCACCCCGAAGATCTCCGAGTATCCGAGAACCCTGACGACCCCGGCATCCCCGAACTCGCCCTCGGCGAGCGCGCCTTCGAGATCGTCCTAGCCCGCCGCGTAGCCGCAGGCGAGGCCAGCGGCGAGTGGTTCAAGCGGCACAACTCCACGCCCATCACGGAGATCCCCGCCCACTGGCCCGCCGCCTACCGTGAAATCGTCCAGAAGCGCATCGACGCCATTGAGTCGAACCGTGCCATCGGCATGGTCGAGCGCCCCGAGTACAAGCGCCGCTGGGCCACCGAGGGTTGGGACGCGCTCCAGGAGAAGGCCCTGCGCTCCTGGCTGCTCGACCGGATGGAGAATCGCGACCACTGGTTCGACGAGAACGGTCAGCCCACCATCCTCACCCTGGCCCGTCTCACTGACGCCCTCTCCCGCGACGAGGACTTCGTCTCCGTCGCCAAGCTCTACGCGCCCCGTAAGGAACTCGCGAAGGTCGTCGCCGAGCTGATCACCGACGAGCACGTGCCGTTCCTCTCCGCCCTGCGCTACAAGCCCTCCGGCCTCAAGAAGCGCGCCGACTGGGAAGAGGTGTGGGACCTCCAGCGCAAGGAGGACGCCGCGCCGGACGAGCCCGCCAAGCGGAAGATCCGGGACTCCATCCCCGTGCCGCCGAAGTACACCTCGGCCGACTTCCTCCGCCCCTCCTACTGGAAGGCGCGCGGCAAGCTCGACGTGTCCAAGGAGCGGTTCATCTCCTATGGGCAGACCAACGCCGCCACGCCCGAGCTGTACGGGTGGGCCGGCTGGGACCAGCGGGAGCAGGCGCAGGCGCTCGCCACGTACTTCACCAACACCGCGCTGTCCACCGAGGAGATCACACCGTTCCTCGCCGGCCTGCTGGAACTCCAGCCGTGGCTGTCCCAGTGGCACAACGAGTTCGACATGCTCTACAGCGGCTCCCCGGCGGACTTCTTCGCCGGTTACCGCCAGCAGAAGCAGGGCGAGCACGGACTCACCGACGACGACCTGCGTGCTTGGCGCCCCGCCGCAGCAACCCGTGGCCGGCGGCCCGCGAAAGGCATGTAGGGCATTGTGTAGGGTGTGATATATGGCATGACAAAGACGAGTGTGTATCTGGACGATGAGCAGAAGCGTGATCTCGAACAGGTCGTTGTCCTGACCGGCCGCTCGCAGGCCGACCTCATTCGGGACGGCATCAACCAGGTGATCCAAGACCACCTGGCGAAGCGGCCCCCCATGAAGGCCCGCTTCAACAGCCCGGCCATGGTGGGGCGGCTCGACGAGCTGATGGAGGGCTTCGGCGAGTGAAGGTGATCGTCGCCAGCGGGGGAGCGATCGCGGCGATGAACACCGCGGAACCACGCCACAAGGAGTTCTGCGAGGTGCTTTCCCGCGCGTCCGCCGCGGTCATCTCTCCACTCGTCATCGCCGAGGTGCGCTACCTGTTGAACGCGGGCGGTGTGCCCGACGCTGCCGCGGCGTTCCTTGAGGACGTGGCGGGGGGCTTCTACGAGATCGCCGCTCCGGTGGCCGAGGACTATGCGCAGGCCGCACGGCTGATCGTTCAGTACGAGGGGAAGATGGAGCGCAAGCGACGCAAGCCCGGCTCCCTCGACTTGGCCGATGCCGTGAACGTCGTACTTGCCCAGCGGCACGCGACCAATCTTCTCCTGGCTACCGATCAGGACTACCGGCACGTCATACCGCTCACCGGCCACCCGTACTTCCGGATCCTTCCCTACGACCTGGACCAGTAGCGGCGTCGGTGACCACGTCCTTGGCCTCGGCGAGTACGTTGATCACGGCTTCGTCCAGGCCGGACGACCTCAGCAACTGGCGTTGTCCGGCCGCAACACGAGGTCGTCGCGCCGCCGTGGAGAAGTAGCCGGAAACGGCTCGGTGTTGTGCCCGTACGCCGATACGGAGTCGGTCGGACGAGGGGCCGCAGGGTGTGCGTACAGGTGGCCTCCGGTCGGTACGCGCAGCTTCGCCCAGACCGTTTTGCCGGGGGCGGCTGGGCGAGGAGTTACGCCCCAGTCGTCCGCGAGGGCGGCGACCAGAAGCAGGCCCCGGCCGGACTCGGAAAGCGAGTCGGCCGCCGGGGGACTGGCCGGAGGCCGTTTCTCGGCGCGGGTGTCGGTCACCTCAATGCGGAAGGTGTCCTCGTCCAGGGTGAGTTGGACGTGGAAGTCCCGGCCGGGGACGTGGCCGTGGCGTACGGCGTTGGCGCATAGTTCTGCCGTGATGAGGGTGAGCGTCTCGTTGGCCGGGGTCGTGTACGGGTGGCCCCAGTCGTTCAGGCGGTGCGAGACGAGTCGGCGGGCGAGGCGGGCACCGCGCGGCGTTGAGGTGAAGCGCATGGTGAACTCGCATTCGGGTGCGGGGCGCTGTGGCATATGCCCGTTCGGGGGAGTTGCTGACTTCATGGGGTCAACGGTGGCGGACTCTGCGTAGCGTTGACCAGGAGCGATGCGCTGACGGGTGCGGGCTGTACACGTCGGCCGTGCGCTTGTACGTGGGTCGGGCGTGACCGGGTCCAGGGCCGTGCGTTGGGCGGGCGGAGTCCGGTGGCTGTGGTGGTCGTACGGGAGGAGTCGCGGCGTGGACGACGAGGTTCAGCAGCCGGAGTATGAGGTCGGGACAGGCACGTTGTGCGTGTTCGGGCGGCAATTGAAGCTGTTCCGGGAGCGGGCGGGGATGGACCGCGCGAAGCTCGGGTCGCTGACCGGGTACTCGGCCTCGACGATTGCCTCGTTCGAGCAGGGGAGACGTATCCCGCCGCCGAAGTTCATCGACCAGGCTGATGAAGCGCTGGATGCGGGTGGAGTGTTGAGTGCGAGCAAGGAGGAGGTGGCTCGGGCTCAATATCCGGCGTTCTTTCGGGATGCGGCCAAGTTGGAGGCCGAGGCGATCGAGCTGCATGTCTACGCCAACCAGGCGGTGCCTGGACTCTTGCAGACCGAAGAGTACGCGCGGGCGGTGTTCATCAACTGGCGGCCCTTGCTGCACGAAGACGTGGTCGAGCAGAGGGTGACAGCGCGACTGGCCCGGCAGGAGATCTTCTGCCGCGCGCAGTTGCCCACCATCAGCTTCGTCATCGAGGAGTCGGTTCTGCGTAGGCCACTGGGTGGGTGGGGCGTCATGCGCGGGCAGTTGGAGCAGATCCTGCTTCATGGCCAGCGGCGTAACGTGGAGATCCAGGTGCTGCCGACCGAGCGGGACGAGCACGCAGGACTGGCTGGTCCGTTCACCTTGATCGAGACGAAGGAAGGGCGGAGGATCGCGTACGTGGAGGCTCAGCAGGACAGTCGCCTCTACACGGCGCGGAAGCCAGTCCGGGAGATCGAGGAGCAGTACGGACTCCTTCGGGCCCAAGCGCTCACTCCGCGCGAGTCGCTGGCCTTCGTCGAGAAGTTGCTTGGAGAGAGATGAACGTCGAACAGCCTGTACCTGAGTCGGCCTGGTTCAAGAGCAGCTACAGCAGCGGGGCTGGCGGCGAATGCGTCGAGGTCGCCACCCGCCCCGCCAGGGTCCACATCCGCGACTCGAAGGACACAATCCGCGCCGCACTCGCCGTAGAACCCACGGCGTGGACCGCGTTCGTCGAGTTCGCGGCACTCTGACAGGCGCTGGCCCTCGGCAGGTGTGCACGTGCCGAGGGCCCAGCCCTTCTCTCAACAGGGGACAGACCCTCCCGCGTTCGGCATCACGGCTACGGCCCTTTGTCCGCTGGGGATGAGCGACTGCCCGCCGGGGAGGGGTTGGTGCGCGAGCTGATGAGAGTCGCTCCTCTGAAGCATGGCCTGCCGTCCGGATCGGTCAGTGCAACGCCCGCCGCGCCGCACTGATGAGACGGTGCGCGTCAACGCCGTACACGGCGGACTCCTGGAGTGTCCTCCAGGTGCGCAGATAGGTGTCCACACTGGTCTCGTCGTCGATCCACAACTCCGCGTGCCAGTTCTCCACGATCACCTGGCGATCGTCGTAGATCCAGAAGGCGGTGGCCGGAGGGATCTTGAGGGCGGCGGAGAGCGGGATGATCCCCAGTTCGACCGTGGTGAGGCCGATGACTCCCATGAGGCGGTCGAGCTGGGCGGCGAGCACCGACGGAGGGCAGATCTGGGCGTGCAGGGCGGCTTCCCACAGGATGAGGTGGAAACGCTTCGACGAGTCGTAGAGCGCTTCTTGCCGTTTCATCCGGGAGCGCACTGCCTGCTCGGTGTCGCGCGGCGATCTCTGTAGCTCCGCGTATCTCGTGAAGATCGACTGCGCGTAGTCCGGCGTCTGGAGAATCCCGAAAATCATGGACGACTCCCAGCCACGGAATACAGAGGCGTCGGCATGGGCGCGCAGGTGAGTGTCCTGGACCGCCTTGTGCCCAGAGGCCAGCTGTCGCCGCCATGACCGGATGTGCGACTCGAAGCCCCGCAGCCGCCCGAGCAGTTCGTCGTACGCCTCCGGTCGGCCGGTTGCCTCCGCCCACCTGCGCAGGCAGTCGGGCGTTGGTGTTGTCCGGCCGTTTTCCAGCTTGCTGACCTTCGACTTGTGCCATCCGCACCTGTCGGCCAGCTCAGTACCGGTGAGACGACCGCCGAGGGCAGACAGCCGAAGCTCCCGGAGGCGTATCCCGAGGGCTTCGCGTGCCTTCTGGTAGTCCGTGCTCACCGGTACACACCTGTTTCTGTTACTCCTTCACGGCCAGGCTGGCCGCGAACTCCTCGTACGGGACGGCGTGGTGCATGGCCGCGTCGCGCGCCATGGAGTACCGCACGACCTCTGCGGGCTCCGTGATCAGTTCGACTCCTACCAGGTTGTCGGCATCGTCGAACTTGAGCAACGCGACCATCCGTGAGTCGAAGATCCAGAAGTCTTCGGAGGGGAGGTTCAGCCGGTCGGCGTCGACGCGCCGGAGATTCATGATCCGTTCGCCGACAGCGCTGTTGCGGCGTGCGTTGTCGAGCAAGTACAGCTGTCCTGTCGTGGGCGGGTCGTCGACGATGCGCACCCGTCCCACTCGCTTGCCGAGCGCGGCTTGTGCGCGCCGGTTGGCACACCATTCCGAGTCCTGGTCGTTCCAGTTCACCGGCTCACCTCGGGTGAACTGGGCGTAGGTCTCGGTGACCTCGTCCGACGCGTAGCGACGCCGAGTTTCCAGCCGCCAGGCCGTGTGCTCGAACTGGGTGAAGAGCCGGTCGAACTCGTCCAGGTCGATGACCTTCGCTTTGCGGGTCATGTCCTTGGGCCCCCAATCCACGAGGAGTTCGCGTGGCACCACGACCGGCACCTCGCCCTCGCCCAGGTGCCGGAGTCGGGCGATGTCCTCGGGGTCGGTGAGTGGCGGGCCGTGCACGATGACCTCGCCCGTGTCGAGGTCCTCATGGACAGACGGACACCCGTTGACGCCGCTGCCCGTCCCGTTGAATCGCAGCCGTCGCACCATGAGCAGTTCCTTTCGCAGGGGACCGATGCGTCAAGCCTGCCCACGGGCGGCGCCTCATGCGCGCTGTTCAGCCGGGCCATATGAGGAACTTCGAGGAACTCCCACGCGAAGTCAAGCAACTTCGAGGAACTTCCCTGTCTCCCGGCCCCTGCCTTCTCTACCGTCCCGTTCATGGCTGCAACGCAACAGGCGCAGCAGTCCGGCAGTCCGGCAGTCCGGTTGCCGGTTCGGCCTCGGCCGTTGGGCAGGTGACAAGCTCCGCCCGTGACCGAGCAGCATTCGGCGAAGGCGGGAATGAGGCTGGGCCTGTCCCCTTCGGGCCTCAGCGGCAGAGGGAAGGGCCAAGACCTGCCCAGGCGGGTCCTACTGCGACACCGAGGAGAGGCATGTTCGTCCATTCCGACCGTCTGCCCACGAGCACGGCGGTCCCGCAGGGAATCATCACCCCGGCGCCGTGGGGAGTCGGCCGCATGGCTCCGTACCCCACCATGGCCCCCGAGTACACCACCGTACGACTGGACCCGGCCACCCAGACCGCCGTGTTCTTCGACGCGGCCGGCCAGGTCATGGAGATGCCGGGCCACGGCACCAGCACCGGCACCAGTCCCTCCACCGGCACCAGCCCCGACGGGCAGAACCAGGGCGCTACGGACACCGACACCGGGAGTGACAGCGACCAGTGAACGACCCGCGTCCGGTGTTGGTCGTCACCAGCTTGCACGACCCCACCGCCGACGTGGTGATCCGAGAGCTGCATGGCCGGGACATCCCGGTCGTGCGGCTCGACTCCGGGGACTTCCCCGCATCACTGTCGGTGGAGGCCGAGATCACCCCGCATGGCATCCAGGGCCGCCTCCTCACCTCGTCCCGTATCACCGACCTGGCCAACGTCCGTGCCCTCTACTACCGTCGGCCGACAGGGTTCGCCTTCCCGCACCTCGACGAGCAGGACGCGCGGTTCGCCATCACCCAGGCCCGGTACGGGCTCGGCGGAGTGCTGACGTCACTGCCGGGCTGCCTCTACGTCAACCATCCCCACCACATTGGAGACGCAGAGTTCAAACCCTCCGGTCTGGCCGTAGCCGTCGAGGCCGGCTTCCTGGTGCCGCCCACGCTGATCACCTCCAGCCCCGACGCCGCTCGGTCCTTCATCAAGCGGCACGGCTCGGTCATCTACAAGCCGCTGCACAACCCCGTCTACAGAGTCGATGGGGTCTCGAACGTCGTGAAGGTCGCCGAGGTGTCCGCGGCGGACATCGACGACGGCGTGGCGGGCACCGCCCACCTGTTCCAGAGGCGCATCTCCAAGACCGCCGACGTACGGGTGACCGTCATCGGCGATCAAGTGTTCTGCGTCCGGATCGATTCCGACCTCTTGGACTGGCGCACCGACTACGGCCGACTGATCTACACGCCCGTGGAGCCGCCGCATGGAATCGTGCCGGCCCTCCGCCACTACATGGACCACTTCGGGCTTGTCTTCGGGGCTTTCGACTTCTGCGTGGCCGAAGACGGGCCATGGTGGTTCCTGGAATGCAACCCCTCCGGCCAGTGGTACTGGCTGGAACCTGAGACAGGCCTGCCCATGTGCGCGGCCCTGGCAGACCTCTTGGAGAGGAAGACCACGGCGTGACCGACGACAAGGGACTCCGTCTCGCCCTCGCCGAGCGCCTGGCCGCCGGCGGCCAGTTGCGCTCCGGCCCGTGGCGGGCAGCCGTCGAAGCCGTGCCCCGGCACGAGTTCTTGCGTGGCGGCTTCTTCGAACGGGCCGACAGCACCGGTCAGACCGCCTGGCAGCCCGTCCTTCCCGATGACCCCCAATGGCTGGGCCGCTGCTACGACGATGAATCCCTCGTCACCCAGATCGCCGGGACGATCGCACCTCGCGACATCCGTGGCGAGATCCTGCGCGAGCCCACCTCATCCAGCACCCTGCCCGGCCTCGTCGTTCGGATGCTCGAAGACCTCCAGGTCGAAGAGGGGCACAGCGTGCTGGAGATCGGCACCGGCACCGGCTACTCCACCGGCCTCCTCTGCCACCGGACCGGCGACGACCTCGTGACGTCCATGGAGATCGACCCGGAGGTCTCCACCCGCGCCCGTGCCGCACTCGGGCACGCCGGGTACGCGCCGCGCCTGGTCGTCGGTGACGGGCTCGCCGGTCACCCTGACGGCGCCCCGTACGACCGGCTGATCGCCACATGCGGCGTCACCGAGCTGCCTTATGCATGGGTGGAGCAGACCCGGCCCGGCGGGACCATCCTCGCCACCCTGTCCGGTTGGCTCCACTCCTCCGAGCTCACCCGCCTCACCGTGGGCGAGGACGGCACCGCCCGAGGCCGACTCCTTGACGGCCACATCTCCTTCATGATCGCCCGCCCCCAGCTCCCACCCCCGCTCGGCCTGCTGCCCGATC
Source organism: Streptomyces sp. TRM49041 (assembly GCF_008271805.1). Classification (GTDB taxonomy): domain Bacteria; phylum Actinomycetota; class Actinomycetes; order Streptomycetales; family Streptomycetaceae; genus Streptomyces. Next base: position 91,136 of record NZ_VSRY01000138.1, on the reverse strand, counting down.
TGGACGACGGCGACGACGAACGCGACACGCCGCTTGCCGCCCACTCCCTCGACGACTGGACCACGCGCTTCGTCGCTCAACTCGCAGCACCCCACGCACAGCGCCTCAGCATCAACCGGGACGGTCGAACCGAACACCTTCTGGTCGACGTCGACGCGGGAGCCTGGGCCGCCCTCGTCCGGGACGGCGACAGCTGGACCGTACGTCAGGGCGGACCCGTTCGCCTGTGGGACGACATCGAGGAGACCGTGGCCCTATGGCGTGCCGACGGTGCCCCCGGGCTCGACCACTTCGAGGTGACCGTCACCCCTGCCGGGCAGACCATGACCTGGTCCAAGGTCTGACAGCAACGAGCACCAGGAGGACGCGGGCGATGGCGGAAGAGGAGCCCCTGCACGAGTGGGCCGCCCGACGCGACCGGCGCCGGGCGGCGGAACGTGAGATGACCGGCACACGCCGCGCCGTCCCCCTCGCCGACGGAGCCCGCGCCTCCCATGTTGCCCCCGACGCCCCGCGCGCCCTGCTCGAATGGGACGGGCACGCGTGGGTGACCGTCGGCGTCGTCTCGAACGCGGACGCTGCCAGGGAGTTCCTCGGCCACGTGCCCATCACCCCTGAGCCCGAGAACGGGCCCGACGACCGGCCCGCCCACCCGGGCCTCGGGCCCGGCCGAGGCCGTCACCGCAAGCCCTGACGGCGCAAGCCTGGGTCGGTCCTGGTACGACCTGCCTTCGAAGGAGTAGTCCATTGACCGCCACGGTTGGCCCTGACTCCTCGTGAATCATTGTCGTGTGTAGGGAAGTTGCTGGGAAAGCTATGAACGCGCACGTACATCAGCCGCACATAGACCAGTTGGTATGGCGCAGGAGCAGCTACAGCAGCGAGGAAGGCGGCGTATGCGTCGAGGTCGCCACCGCCCAGCCAGGGTCCACGTCCGCGACTCGAAGGACACAACCCGTACCGCACTCGCCGTGGCCCCCACGGCGTGGACCGCATTCGTCGAGTTCGCGGCACTCTGACAGAGACAGGGCAGGGCGCCCCGGCACCGAAGGCCTTGGCCGCGACGCACCACCCCGAAGGCGGTCGCAGGCGGCGTTCAGAGCCGCCTATCACCTACCGCGGGTCGACTCCGTCGCCGTGGCCACCGATGAGCCCGCCCATCTGAGCGAACTTGTCGGGGCCCTGGCGGGCGAGGTCGAGGAGCGGATCGTCCAGGAGTACCGGAGTCTCCTTCGAGACCGCTCGCGCGGTCAGCCCGCCTGAAGCTCCTTGATGAACTGCTCGGCCATGCGCTGGGCGGGTTCCAGCCGAGGGTCCTCAGGGTGTGCGTACGGCCCGAGGATCTTCGAGCAGGCGAACAACGTCATCACTTTGCCGTCCCGGCTCTCGAAGTCGGACCGGCGCTCGTGCCGTACGCGATCTGCCAGAGCCGGGACAGAAAGGGAACTCGCCCACAGGGAGGCCGAATCCAGCCCCACCGGTGCCTTACCCCAGTCCTCCCAGTCGAAGAGACTGAAGGTCGGCGCGGTCATGTTCGCCCAGTTCAGGTCCGCGTGTGCCGGCACCCACCGGTCCACAGTCGTATCGAAGTCGCCGGAGAAAACACCGCGGATGGACTCGGTGACGAGGGCCTGGGTGATGGTGACGGTGTCCGGTGTGGCGACCCGCCCGGTGTCCTGTGCCGCCAGAGCGTCCAGCGAGGCGTTCAACGCCGCCCACCAGTCGTCCGGCAGCTCCGGGGCCTCGCTCAAGATGGCGCTTCCGACGGGAGCCCCCGGAAGGAGGTCAGTTTCATCGGCCCGCCACATCACCGGCTCGTCCGTGTCCCGCCAGACCACACATCCGTGCCATTCGGGCTGGGCGATGCCGTCCAGACGCGCGGCACTTTCAGTGCCGTTCCACCCCTGATCGGGGATCTTGGCGAGCAAGCGCCGCTCGATCCGCACCCAGGTGTCGCGGACTGTTCTGGCCCCCACGGATCGGCGTTTGCGCACCACCGTGTCCGGGAGCAAGCGCACTCGCAGAGACCGCTCGACGCGATCAAGAACCTCGTCAACCGGCTGTACCCGTAGATCAACAGCCTGACCCGTGGAGACCGAGAGCGTCATGGACGCGACCGTAGCAGTGGTGCGCCGGGAGGTGCCCGCCGCCGAGGCACGGGCGGCAGCCGCCAGCCACATTTACTCCCACCAGTCCCAAGGCCGCCGCGCTCGCGTACGCGGACGAACACCTCGGTCGCCTGGTCGACGGGCTCACCGGCAGAAGAGATGGTTGATCATCATGTGCGCCGACCACGGCGACGCCTTCGGGGAGGACGGTTACCACGGCCGCGGCATCGCTCACCCGACCGTGCTGAACGTGCCGTTCGCGGCCTGGCTGTCGGAGTAGGCGGCTACGCTCCCCGGCCATGACCGACACATCCCAACGGGGGGCGATGCGCGACGCCTCCGTCATCGTGGCCCGGGACGCGGACGGCACGGTCGCCGTCCTGACAGCCGAGTTCCCCCAGCACGGCGGTGAGCACATGTTCCTGCCCGGGGGGCGCCGGGAGGACGGCGAGACACCGGAAGAGTGCGCCCGGCGCGAGCTGCGGGAGGAAGCCGGCGTCACCGCCCAGACGTGGCTGCCCCTCGGCTCGTACGCCATCACCCTGAACTCCGCGGCCCGCATCCACCTTTTCCTGGCCGAAGGTCTCACCTGTGGCCCGCAGCAGCTCACGCCCAGCGAAGAGAGCTTCCAGCTCATGTGGTGGCCGATGCCGGAGGCGATCCGGGCCGCCACCGAGGGACGCTTCCTGCTCCAAGGGGGCCCGCTGGCACTGCTGCTGGCCCAGCAGGCCAGCGCAGTCTGAGAGGAGTCGATCCCGGGCACCGACCGACAGCCCGGTCGCGTCATGGTCCACCTCAGCGGATTCACCCCTGTCCCGCACGCTGAGGCGCCGATACCCGGAGCCCAGGCGGTGGGCACCCGAACGGCCCTGTGCCAGCTTCCTGTCCTCGGCCCCGGAGGAGGGGCCGGCCTTCGCGAAGAGGAATCGCCTTGCCCGCACAACCGACATCGCCGCCGAGACGGAGCTGTGGGACACCTTCGCCGCTTCCGCATTCAAGGAAGACGCGGAGCCGGGCTTCTGCTGGACCCAGTACGCCGGTCACGGACCCGGCCCGGAGCTGCTGGGCGACCCGCGCTCCGTGCTGGAGATCGGCTGCGGCACCGGCCGCGCCCTCGCTCACCTCGCTCAGCACGGCATCGCCGCTCGGGGTGTCGACCTGTCTCCCGTCATGGTTGAGAAGACCACCACGAAGTGGGCCGGTACCGGCGCGGAGTTCGTGTGCTCCGAGGTGCTGGAGTACCTGAGCGAGCACGAGAAGGTGTACGACGCGGTCTACTCGATCTTCGGTGCCGCATGGTTCACCGACCCGGGCCGTCTCTTCCCCCTTGTCCGCAGGCGGCTCAGGCCCGGTGGCGTGTTCGTGTTCTCGCAGCCGCCGGCCATCCCCGGCGCGTACGGGCCGCAGGGCATGTACAAGGGAGGCTTCGCCGGAAAGGCGATGTTCACCTACCGCTACAGCTACCGTCCGGCCGTCTGGGAGCGCCTGCTCACCCGGGCCGGGTTCGCCACGGCTGAGGCGCGAGTGCTCGACGCGCCTCAGCCTGGGCACATCGGGACGCTCCTCGTGCGCGCGGTCGCTCCGTGACGGACCCGGTCAAGAGCGTCTTCGTGCTTCGATCCGCGACGGCTGGTCCAGGACCGCACGGGACGGGCGGCTCCGCGCGTAGTCACGTCACGCACCTGTGCCTTCGCTCCGGTCTCGGAGCGGAGGCGCAGGTGTGCGCGGCCCCGCCGGTCACTGTGATCCGGGACGCGCCGCCTGAACGCCGGGGCCCTGAGGCGGGGCCAGCGGAACGATCTCCCGGTTGAAGAAATCGTAGAAATCCTCACCGCGCTCGTAGAGCGTGTCGAATCCGAGCGACGTTTCCCGGATAAGTGAGCGTTCGGTGTAGCGGTTGGCTCCGGCCGCGTTTCCGTCCTCGTCGTAAACGACCTCATACATGGCCACATCGCCGAGAATTACTACTTCTGGAACCGGGCGAGTCCGCTCGATGTTCGAAATATCGCGAGCGTCGAGAACCTTGATGTCGTCGCCCAGGTCCACGCGTACGCGCAGGACGAACAACTCCCATTGCACATACGGCGTGATCGGGAATTCCACGACGCGAAGGCGGCGGTGCGTGACGCCCAGTCGCGACGCCTGGCGTAGTTCCTGGGCGTAGTCCTCGCGCCTCTCGTCGGCCAGGGACAGGGCCCTCTCCCAGTCACCGTCGGCGAAGGCCTCCCAGCTCGGGAAGCCGCGCTCCCTGAAGTGCTGGCCGCGCTCAAGCTTGTTGAGGAAGCCGATCCCGCTGGTGTAGACCCGGCCCAAGTCCGCGTGGTAGCTGGGGCGGTCCAGGCGTTCGGAGGCGCCGCCGGGGAAGGAGTCAAACACTGGGGATGTCCGGCTTCGCCGCGATGAGCATGTTCCTGGGGATGACCACGAGGCGTTCGTCCGACCCGATCGAGACCCCGTCGGGCAGGTTCCTGCCGAGTGACCGGGTGAGGTCCCGGCCGATGACGGCGATGTCGCCGTTGGTGAGTTCCCAGATGTCCGGGCAGTCAGGAGTTCCGGTTGTGTTTCCGAGTTCCTGGGGTGTTTTTCCCAGGCGCTGTTTGAAACTCGTGTCCGGATCTGCTTCCCATGGCCTGGCCATTTCCATCGCCCCCTCGATCGGTCGGATCCCTCACTGTAGCGTGCAACTCGCCTGCCTGGCCATGTGTGGGAACCGGCCAACGGGGGTAATGGCGAGGACTGATCCATCCTTGTCCCATGCCGCTCAGAGGTGGAATGATATTGATCGGAAAGGAAAATCATGCCAACGCCTGACAGGTGAAGCTTTCCATCTGTGCTGTCGAAAATCGGGTGAACGGAGGGGCGGCTGTGGACCCAGAAGTGACCTTGCTCGCACAGAGCGCGGGGGCCACCTTGGTCACATTGATGGCGACCGATGCCTGGCACCATGTGCGTGACGGGATCACGCAGCTCTGGCGCCGGACGCAACCCGAGCGCGCCGAGATCGTCGCCGCCGAGTTGGAAACCGGTCGCGAGGACGTGCTGGCCGCCGCGGCGGCGGACGACCAGGAGACCCTGGACGAACTACGCCTTCAGTGGCAGGGGTTGGTGCGGCGGCTGCTCGTCGCCCGGCCCGCCGCCGTCGAGGAACTGCGCGCACTGCTGGACCGAATCGATCCCGGTGGCTCGGCCGCCCGGCAGATCACCCAGCACGCCACCGCGTCCGGTCAGGCCCGGGTCTACCAAGCGGGACGTGACCAGCACATCGCAGAGCGATGACGGGTGGGACGGACGGCCACGCCGAGGACCATGGACGTGTCTACCAGTCGTCGGGCGATCAGCACATCAGCGAGCATCACCACTACGGCGGTGACGGGCCGGAGCGCGGCGGACCGGACTCGGTGCGACACCCGGCGGTCGGCCGGCCCCCCGTGGCGCTGCGCGACCGCAGCGAGGTGATGGAACGCCTGCGGGCGAGCGTCGAGGCGGAGCGCGGCGGCCAGGTCTATGTGCTCTACGGCATGGGCGGCTCGGGCAAGACGGCGGTCGCCTGCGCCCTGTTCCAGGAGGTCACCGGAGAACAGGGCCGAGTGGGCCTGTGGGTCAACGCCTCCGACCGTGCGAGCCTGCGCGCCGGCATGCTCGCCGTCGCCGCCGACCGAGGAGCGGGCGACGGCGAACTGCTCGCCGCACGCAACGGCCTCAGACCTGCCGCCGATCTCGCCTGGACGTATCTCGACCGTTCCGCCGAACCCTGGTTACTGGTCCTGGACAACACCGACGAGCCGGAGATCCTGCGGGACGGCAACTGGCTGCGCACCAGCCCCAGCGGCACCGTCCTGGTGACCACACGGCGAGCGGCGGCCCGGTGGTGGCCGGGCGCCGAGCTGCAGTACATCGGCGTACTGCCCCGAGAGGACGCCGCGCTCGTGCTGCGCGATCTCGCACCGCACAGCGGTACGACGGAGCAGGCGGCGCGGGTCGCGGACCGGCTCGGGCGGCTGCCCCTCGCCCTCACCCTGGCGGGTGGCTTCCTCTCCCACCAGGTCATCGACCCCTGGACGATGGACACCTACGGGGACCAGCTCGACGGAGACGAACGGGTCCAGCTGATCGACCGGGGAGCCGACGCGCTGTCCGAAGCGGACCCCCGGCATCTGGTCGGCCTGACCTGGCAGCTGACCCTCGACGCGTTCGAAGTGCGCGGGCTGCCCGAAGCGGCGGCCCTGCTCAGACTGCTGGCCCGGTTCGCCGCCGAGCCGCTGCCGCTGACTCTGCTCAACCACGCAGGCATCGGCGCCGTACTGCCTCGTGCCCGAACCGAGACAGCCCTCAGGGCCCTCCTCGACCAGTCGCTGTCCGAACTGGTCGACGCCGCCGGCGCGCGCTGCGTACAGAGTCACGGCATCCTGCTCGACAGCGTCTCGGCGGCGACCCCCGCGGAACTGGTGCCCGCCCTCGACACGACAGCCGTCCGGCTGCTCGACGCGGCCGTGCCCGGCGTACCCGACGCGGGTCCGCACGATCCGCGACTGCGCCTGCTGGTACCTCACGCGCTGGCCCTGCTGAGGCGCGTCGGCGGGCCGTCCGCCGCCGACGCCCTGGCCGTCGCGACGCGGCTGTCGGTCGCCCTGCACCGGACCGGTGACTACCTCTCCGCCTGGGAGACCGCCCGAAGCGCGGCGGACCTCGCACAGCGACTCCTCGGCGCGGAGCACCGTACGGTCCTCGCCGCCCGCTCCAGGGCGGGGCGGGCACTGTTCCGGCTGGGCAGGTACGCCGAAGCCGAAGCGGCGCTCAGCGCGGTCCGGGACGCCCAGGGGCGCCTGTTCGGCGCCGACGATCCCGACACCACGGACAGCGGCTACGGCCTCCAGCTCGTGCTGGCGAACCTCGGCAGACGCGAGGAATCCGTCGCGCTGCTCCGCGACACCGTCGCCGGGCGGCGCTCGGCGCTGGGCCCCGCGCATCCGCTGACCCTGCGGGCCCGCGCCAGCCTGCTGGAGATGCTGCCGGCCGCCGAAGTGGTCACCGAGGAGGGCGGCACACTGCTCACGCTGCCGTCGGAATGTGATCGGTTCCTCGGCCCCGACCACACCGTGACACTGGGCGCCCGGCACAACCACGCGTGGGCGCTGTACGTCCTGGGCCGCTTCGACGAGGCCGACCGTGAGATCCGGCGGGTCGCCGAGACGTATGTGCGGCGCTTCGGGCCCGAGTACCCGATCGTGCTCGCCGCCCGGCAACTCCTCTCCCGGACCCGGGCCGCGCTCGGACACGTGGAGGAGGGGATCGCGCTGATGACCGACGTCGTCGAGCGGCGGGAACGCGGCCTGGGCCCCGGACACCCCTTCACGGTCGCGAGCCGCCAGCTGCTGGACGCGTACCGATCGGGTCGATGGCGCCCGCCGCGACCGCCTGGCGGATGAACAGCGGGGTGCGCGACGTCGAGGTGTGTACTCCGTGATTCGGCCGCTCACGCGTGTTGGCCTCCGCCCGGTGACGTCGGGCGTTCGGACGTCCGTAGGATTGGCAGGTCGCGTGTATCGCCGCCTACCCGTATTTCCGGATTCTCCCCTACGATCTGGACCGGTGGTCGGCCCCGGGCCGGGGCGGCGGACCGCACCACGTGGGTCGAGTCGGTGTGCTCCGTCCGGGCGACAGGGGGAGTGCGGGCACACCGGAGGAAGCGAAGTGCGAAGGGGGACGGGCCGTGCTCGGCTCAGAGCTTCACGACGACCACGCGGTCGGCGCACAGCCTGCGCATGTCGTCCTCGTCCGACGTGAACACGGTGACCGGGCCGGGCTGCCGCAGGGCGACGGCGGCGAGGGCCGCGTCGATGGCGTACTTGTGGCCGTGCAGACCCGCCTCCTTGAGAAGGCCGGTGGCCTTCCTGGCGACCTCCTCCGTCACCGGTTCGACACGGATCTTGGAGAGAGCCCAGTGCCACTTGGGGAGGTGGCGCGTCGGGTCGTAGGCCTCGATCAGAGTCATCGAGGTGGTGACGACCGGGATGCCCGCATCGTCGGCGTGCCGCAGGTAGGCACCCATGCGACGCTCCCCGCGCACCCACTGCGAAAGCCCTTCGCTGTCGAGTACGTAGATCCGGTTTCCGGTCACGCGGCCTCTCGCTTCTGCCCGTGCGGCTGCTCACTGGCTTCGCGGGCACTGGTGCGCTCGGCGTGCTGCCGCTCCAGGTCGCGATGCTCGGCCTCGACCTCGGCCAGTTCCGCCTCGGTGATCTCCCCGTACTCGGACTCCCACCACTGCACCGCCTCGTGCAGACGCTCCCGCTCCCGCTGGCGCTCTATGGCGTGCGTGACATAGCGGCTGAAGCCGCCGGGGCCGACCTCGGCCCGGATGGCCTCGGCGAGCTCCTCGGGAAGCGTCACGGTGTACTTCTTGGTTGCCATACCGTCGACCATACCGAGGGTCGGGGCGGGCAGCCAGCCAGCCCGGCAACAGACATCCCACACGATCGAGTACCAAGCGGCGGGGAAGCCGCCAGATGGAGAGCGTGACAGGTAATGGCCCAGCAGCCGCCCCTCCTCCGCGATGTCATCGACATCAAGGAGAACATCTCCACCTCGGACTTCGTGCTGTCCCTCGCCGAGGCGACGACACCCGAAGGCGCCCGGAACGCGCTCAAGGACTACGTCGTCACCGAGCGGCTGCTGGAGAACTTCGACGAGGCGCTGGCGCTCATCAAGTCCTCGCTCGACGGGCACCGCTCCAAGGCGGCCTACCTGCACGGCTCGTTCGGTTCCGGTAAGTCGCACTTCATGGCCGTGCTGTACGCGCTGCTCAGCGGCGACCCCGCCGCTCGTGCCCGTACCGAGTTCGACCCGGTGCTGACCAAGCACGAGTGGCTGACCACGGACGGCAAGAGGTTCCTGCTCGTGCCGTACCACATGCTCGGTGCCAAGGCCCTCGAACAGCGGGTGCTCGGCGGGTACGTCACGCACGTCAAGAAGCTGCACCCGGACGCGCCGACCCCGCAGGTGTACCGGACCGACTCCCTCTTCGCCGACATCCGCGCCAACCGTGCCACCTACGGTGACGAGGCGGTCATCCGTGGCCTGGGCGGCGGCGACGCGGGCGACGGCGAGACGGATGAATGGGGTGAGGGCTTCGCCTGGACCCCGCAGCTCCTCGACACCGCCCTCGCCGCCGAGGAGAACCACGAGGGGGGCACCCCGCTCAACCTCCGCAACCCCTCCACCCCGGCCGAGCTGCGCGCCAAGCTGGTCAACGACGCCGGCACCAACCTCTTCCCCGGCTTCGCCAAGAACGCCACCGAGAACGAGCACGGCTTCATCTCCCTGGACGCCGGTCTGTCCGTCATCGCCGAGCACGCCAAGTCGCTCGGCTACGACGGCCTGATCCTGTTCCTGGACGAGCTGATCCTCTGGCTCGCGACCCTCATCCACGAGCAGAAGTTCGTGGCCCGCGAGGCCAGCAAGATCACGAACTTCGTGGAGGGCGGTGACGCCCGCCGTGCCATCCCCGTCGTGTCGTTCATCGCCCGCCAGCGCGACCTGCGTGAACTCGTCGGCGAAGAGGTGTCCGGCGCGGCGGAAGCCTCCATTCAGGACACCCTGAACCTGGCCTCCGGACGCTTCGACAAGATCACCCTGGAGGACCGCAACCTCCCGCAGATCGCTCACGCGCGCATCCTCAAGCCGAAGGACGCCGAGGCGGAACGGCTCGTCGACGCGGCCTTCGAGCAGACCAAGCGGGTCGGCACCCAGGTCTGGGACACCCTCCTCGGCTCGGAGAAGGGCACCACCGGTGCGGACGCGGAGTCGTTCCGGCTGACGTACCCGTTCTCGCCGGCGTTCATGGACACCCTCGTCCATATCTCGTCCGCGCTGCAGCGTTCCCGTACCGGTCTGAAGCTGATGGGTCAGCTGCTCGCCGACCACCGAAACGAGATCCGGCTCGGGCAGCTCATCCCGGTCGGCGACCTCTACCCGGTGATCGCGGCCGGCGGCGACAAGCCGTTCACCGACAGCCTGAAGGTCGTCTTCGAGGCCGCCGACAAGCTCTACAAGACCAAGCTCCGGCCCTACCTCCTCAGCTCGTACGACATCACCGAGGACGACGTCGAGCAGTACGTCAACCGGCCCGAGGCCGTCACCGACCCGCAGCGCCTCAACCGCTGCCGCATGTTCGTCGGCGACAACCGGCTCGTGTGCACCCTGCTGCTGTCCGCGCTCGCGCCCAGCGTGCCCTCCCTGGCCGAGCTGACCATCCGGCGGCTCGGCGCCCTCAACCACGGGTCGGTCCTCGCACCCATCCCGGGCGCCGAGGTCGGCATCATCAAGAACAAGGTCGCCGAGTGGGCGGCCCGGTTCCCCGAGATCAAGGAGACCGGCACCGACGCCAACCCCGGCGTACGGCTGGAGCTGTCCGGCGTCGACGTCGACTCCGTCATCGCCAACGCTCAGGTCAACGACAACCCCGGCAACCGCGTCGCCCTCGCCAGGCGTCTGCTGTCCGAGGAACTGGGCGTCGAGCACGGGCAGTTGAGCGACCAGCTCGGCTTCATCTGGCGCGGTACCTCCCGCACCGCCGAGATCGTGTTCGGCAACGTCGCCGACGAGGACGAGCTGCCCGACCACGACCTGATGCCGCAGGAGGACGGTCGCTGGCGGATCGCCATAGACCTCCCCTTCGACGAGGGCGAGTGGGGCCCGGTCGAGGACGTCAACCGCATCCGGCGGCTGCGCGAACGGCAGCAGGGCGAGCGGTCCCGTATCGTCGCCTGGCTGCCCGCCCATCTGTCCGCGCAGCGCTTCGCCGACTTCCGGCGTCTCGTCGTCATCGACAAGGCCCTCGCCGACGAGCACCGCTTCGACACCCAGTACGCCGGCCACCTCAACGCCGACAACCGCAGCCGCGCCAAGGGCCTACTCGAAACCCAGCGCGAGGCCCTGCTCAAGCAGGTCAAGGGTGCCTTCAAGCAGGCGTACGGGCTCGCCCAGAAGCAGGCCGCCGACGTCGTGCCCGACTTCGACGACCACCTCGTCCCGCTGCCCGATGTCGACGGCCTCACCCTGTCCTTCGGGCAGAGCCTGCACGACGGCATCCGGCATGTCGCGGGCAAGCTGCTCGCCCACCAGTACCCGGCGCACCCCGATCTCGACCCCGACGGCACCGGCACCGCCGTCAAATCCGCCGACACCCGCAAGGTGTTCACCCATGTGCGGGCCGCCGCCGAGGCGCGTGACGGGCGGGTGGAGGTCCCGGCCGCCGACCGCAAGCTCATGCAGCGGATCGCCGGGCCCCTGCGGCTCGGGCAGCAGAAGGAGGCGTACTTCGAGCTGTCCCGCTACTGGGCCGACCACTTCCGCCAGCTCGCCAGCGCCCAGGGCGTCACCGGGGACCTGTCCCTGATCACCCTGACCGACTGGACCGACAAGCCCGACCCGCGCGGCCTGCCCGACTTCCTCGCCCGGCTCGTCGTCGCCGCCTTCGCGGAGATGGACGACCGGGTGTGGGTGCGCGGTGGCACCGTACTCGACCCCGCGCCCGAACTGTCCGCGATCAAGGACCATGACGCGCTGCGCAGCCAGCCGCTGCCCGCCGAGTCCGACTGGGACACGGCGCGGCAGCGCTTCGAGACGATCTTCGGGCAGAAGGCTCCCGCCCTTCGGCGCGGCCGGATGGTCAACCAGTTCGCCCGCCAGATCATCGAGGTCGCCCGCGCCCACCGGGACCACGCGGCGGACCTGGTGCACCAGTTGGAGGCCCACGCCACCTTCCTCGGCCTCGACCGGACCGCCGACACCGGACGGCTCGCCCTCGCCCGCCGCTCCCTGCAACTGCTGGACGCGCTCACGGCGGAGGCGGGTAAAGGTGCGGCCGGGGCGAAGAAGACCGTGGAGGCCCTCGCCTCCTTCGACCTGGGCGAGACCAGCGCCGACCGGTACGGCACCTCCATCAAGCAGGCCCGCGCCGTCGCGGAGGCCGTCGCCTCCGCGCCCTGGAGCACCCTCGAACTCGCGAAGGGACTCGGCCCCGAGGGCGCGGCACTGCTCGACTCGCTGCGCAACATCGCCCGCGACGACCAGCGCACCGCCGACCTGCGCGACGCGCTCGCCCGCACTCAGCGCGAGGTCGTGGCCCTGCTGAAGCGCAGCCAGGCCGCCGCCACCCCGCCGCCCCCTCCCGTCGCGCCGCAGCCCAAGGCCGACGACCTGTCCCTGAACACAGCGACCAGCGACCCGCGCATCCCCTACGCCCCGCAGGAGACGCCCGCACCGGCCTCCTCCGGCAGCGGCTCCGCGCGAACGGCCGGTGGCCGCCGTACGACCGTGGCACGCGCCGCCGCCGACCTCCAGGCGGAACTGTCCGAACTGGCCGCACGCCACCCCGACGCGACCATCGAGATCACCTGGAAGGTCGTCGAATGACGGACACCGTCGCCGCTGTCCCGGGCGCCGTCCGGCTGAACACCGCGACCGTCACCCAGTACCTGTCCTCGCAGTCCTCCCTCGCCGCTGCCCTGACCGGAGACGGCGGGGGCAGGCGCCGGGTCGTGCTGCTGCGGTCCGCGCCCCAGTGGGACGGGCCCGCCGAACCCGCCTGGGGCGAAGGCCGGACGGCCGGCGTCGCGGCGGCGCCATCCCCGCTCGCCGTCCACGAACTCGTCCTCGACCATCTGACGGGCCGCCGCCCCGGCCCCGCCGTCCTGGTCGTCCTCACCGACCGCGAGCAGAACGAACTCGACCCGGCGATCACCGCCCGCGTCCACAAGCGGCGCATCGACATGGTGGACAGCTGGGACGTCGTGCGGGAGGCGTTCGGCGCCCGGCAGATCGACCCGCGCCTGAAGGACGTCAACTGGGCCGCGGAAGCCCTGCTCGACGCCACCCCGCCCGGTGGCTGGCCGCCGGTGCCCGGCGGCTGGCTGTCCCGGCAGTACGCCCTCACCGCGCTCGCCCAGCGCCGCCTGCGCCTGGGCCGCCACGACACCGAGGGCGGCCCGCGACGCCCCGGCGAGGACCGGCTCGACGCGCAGACCCTGCTGCACTGGTCGACCCGGCCCGGAGCCCCCGAGCGGCTGCTGGGCCTGCGGGGTCCCGAGCGCGCCGGGCTGACCGCCTTCCTCGGCGAGGAGGACCAGGCCGGTCTCGCCGGACGCGCCCTGCTCGCCCTCGTCGACGCCGAGCGCGGCGCGGACGCCGCCGCCTTCGGCCTCGTCTGCGAGGCCCTGTGGCAGCACGCCGAGCCCGCCCCCGAGACGTATCAGGCCCGGGGCCGTGCCGAACGCTACTTCGGCGACCAGCCCCCAGCCGTCGGCGAACAACTCGACGCCCTGGTGGTCGTCTTCGGCCAGTACGCCGAGGAGTACGTGAGCACGCTGCTGACAGCCGGGCACCGGGGCGGCGGCGCCGACGCCGACCAGGCCCGCGAGGCACGCCGCACCAGCGGCATCGTGCTCGACCGGGCCGCCGTGCTGGCCCGCCAGTTCGGCGCGGAGGCGGCCGTCGCGGCGAGCCCCGTCCTGCGCGGCGGACTGGAAGCCCGGTTCACCGCCGTCGGCCAGGCCCTCGCGGCGGGCGACACGGCCGCGGTCGCGGAGGCCGTGCGACGGCTCGCGGACCACAGGCTCGCCGCCGATCCGGAGGAGTCCGCCCGCATCGAACGCGCCCGCATGGGGCAGCGTCTCGCCCTCTGGCTGGCCACCGACCCGTCCGCCGACGCACCCACCGTCGCCGACGGCATACAGCGGCACGTCGCCGAGACCGGCTGGGCCGACCTCGCCCTGGAGCACATCGAGGCCGGCGGCGACCCGGACCCCGTCCTCAAGGCCGCCTACGACACGCTCGGGGCGCGCGTCAGGGACCGGCGGCGGCAGATCGACGCGTCCTTCGCGCGCTCGCTGGCCGGCTGGACGCAGGACGGCACCCGGCCCGGCGGCATGCTCACCGTCGAGACCTTCCTCGACCGGGTGGTCGGGCCCGTCGTCCGGCGCGGAGAGGAGCGGCGGGTGCTGCTGCTCGTGCTCGACGGCATGAGCGCGGCCATAGCGAACGAACTCGGCGAGGAACTGCGCCGCTCCTGGGCGGAGTTCGACCCGCTGGCCGAGGACGCCCCGCGTCGGCGGGCGATGGCCGCCGCCCTCCCCACCGTGACAGCCGTGTCCCGGACGTCGCTCTTCGCGGCCACCCTGATGAAGGGCACCCAGGCCGATGAGAAGCGGCTCTTCCCCGCGCTGAAGCTGTGGAGCGGTGCACCGGCCGCCGTCTTCCACAAGGACGACCTGCGCACCGAGACCGCGGGCGACACCTTCGGCCCGGCCCTCACGGAAGCGCTCACCGACGGCAGGACCCATGTCGCCGTCGTCCTCAACGCCATCGACGACCGCCTCGCCAAGGAACAGAAGCTGGGCGACGGGGCGTGGCGGATCGACGACGTACCCGGCCTGCGCGACCTCCTCCGGGTGGCGGCGGCCCAGGGCATGGCGGTCATCGTCACCAGCGACCACGGCCATGTCGTCGACCGGCACGGAACGAAGGCCGACGCGGCCACCGAGCCCGCGTCCGCGCGGCACCGACTGCCCGGCGGCCCGCTCGGCGAACGGGAGATCGCCCTTTCCGGGCCGCGCGTGGTGTGGCCCGAGCCCGGCGCGTCCATCGTTGCGCTCTGGGACGCGGACTCCCGCTACACCGCCCTCAAGGCCGGCTACCACGGCGGGGCCTCCCTCGCCGAGTTCACCATCCCGGTGCTCGCCTTCCTGCCGTTCGGGGCGGAACCACCCAAGGGATGGCGGGAGTTGGGGGACCAGCGGCCACCCTGGTGGGCTCCGGAGGAGGCGGGGAAGCCGGTGTCGGACGGGCGCCCGGCTCAGTCGGCCGGCGCGGCTCCGAAGAAAGCGGCGGTGAAACCCCGGAAGAAGCAACCCGAACCCGGGACGCTGCCCGACGCGCTCTTCGACGTGGCGCTGACCACCGGAGGAGACGAAGCCCTGCTCACGCCGGTCGTCGTCTCCCGGACCGAGGCTCTCGTCACGGCGCTGCTCGACTCGGAGACGTATCAGGTACAGCTCGACGGTCTGGCGCGCAAGCCGCAGCAGGAGCAGGTCCACAAGGCCCTCGCCGCCCTGCTCGACGCGGGCGGCACCCTGCCCGTGACCGCGCTCGCCCAGCGCGCGGGCATGCCCACCAGCCGGGGCGACGGCTTCGCCGCAGTCCTGAGGCAGCTCCTCAACTACGACGGCGTACAGGTGCTGGAGACCTTGCCGGACGGGCGCACGCTACGGCTCCATGAGGCGCTGCTGCGCGAGCAGTTCGCCCTCCGAGCGAGCTGACGGCGTCCGGGGTGCCTCTGGCGTTCCGTCGAGGCACCCCGGGGCTGCGTCTGGTGGCTTCCTGCGCCGAACGGTGGGGCTGCGCGGACGTACTTCAGCTTCACCTTGTCGAGTGCCGCCACGTTCGTCCCACTCCCACCCTGGCGTATGTACGGAGAGTGATTCCAGCAGCGTCTCCGGGTGACCGTCAACCGATTCAACGAAGTGGGCGCCTCACCACGGCGCCGCGAAAAGCGCGGACCGACCGACGGCCGTCTTCCGGTCCCCGCACGGGCGTGCCCGTGGAAATGGAAGACTGGTTGCCGTGAGCACCACCGGATCCCAGCGCCCCGCACAGGTGAGCGCCGCCCGCCGCCGTACCGTCATCGACGCGCTGCGACGCGGTGCCGTACCCGACAGCGGACTCGACCTGCTGGCCACCGGACTCGACCGGTTCGAAGCGGCACTGGACGCGGAACTGGACGCCGTGGCGTCCGGCGGCTCGGTGTTCAAGGCCGTGCGGGGGGAGTACGGGTCCGGCAAGACGTTCTTCACCCGTTGGCTGGGGGAGCGGGCCAAGCGCCGTAACTTCGCCGTGGCCGAGATCCAGGTCTCGGAGAACGAGACCCCGCTGCACCGGCTGGAGACGGTCTACCGGCGGCTCACCGAACGGCTCACCACCTCCAGTTTCCCGGCCGGCGCGCTGCGGCCCGTGGTGGACGCCTGGTTCTACGCCCTGGAGGAGGACGCCCTCGCGGCCGGCGCGACCGAGGATGAGCTTCCGAGCGAGGTGGAGAAGCTGCTCGTCGCACGACTCGCCGAGGTCTCCCGGCACGCCCCGTCGTTCGCCACGGCTCTGCGCGGCTACCGGGCCGCCCTCGCGGACGGCGATGAGGCGACCGCCGCGGCCGTTCTGGCGTGGCTCGGCGGCCAGCCGCATGTCGCGGCTTCTGCCCGCCGGACCGCCGGGGTACGCGGAGACCTCGACCACTTCGGTGCGCTCGGGTTCCTGCAGGGCCTCCTCACCGTGCTGCGCGACTCCGGGCACACCGGGCTGTTCGTCGTCCTCGACGAGGTGGAGACGCTGCAGCGGGTCCGGTCCGACGCCCGCGACAAGGCACTCAACGCGCTGCGGCAGCTCATCGACGAGGTGCACTCGGGCCGCTTCCCCGGCCTCTATCTGGTCATCACGGGCACCCCGGCCTTCTACGACGGTCAGCAGGGCGTGCAGCGTCTGGCCCCGCTCGCTCAGCGGCTGGCCACCGACTTCACCACCGACCCGCGCTTCGACAACCCTCGCGCCGTGCAGATCAGGCTGCCCGGCTTCAACCAGGAGTCCCTGGTCGGACTCGGCCTCACCATCCGTGACCTGTACGTCGATGCCGCGGACATGCCCGAGCGCGTCCGGAAGGTCGTCGACGACGCGTATGTCGCCGACCTCGCGGTGGCCGTCGGCGGGGCGCTGGGCGGGAAGGTCGGGGTGGCTCCCCGGCTGTTCCTGAAGAAACTCGTCGGGGACGTACTCGACCGCGTGGACCAGTTCGACGACTTCGACCCCCGGCAGCACTACAGGCTCACCGTCGCCGGCAGCGAACTCACCGATGTCGAGCGGAACCTGGCCGCCACGGTCTCAGGGGGCTCCGCGTCGGCCGATGACATCGACCTGGAGCTGTGATGGCGGACGCGGCAGGCCAGGCCGGGAAAGATCCGGGTGACGAGGACGCCGACGTGCTGGACCGACTCGACCCCGTCGTCCTGCATCACATCGTCAACACCCTCGGATGGCCCGATCTGCGCCCTCTGCAGCGGGCGGCGATCACGCCGCTCATGGAAGGACAGGACGCCGTACTGCTGGCTCCGACGGCGGGGGGCAAGACCGAGGCGGCCTGTTTCCCCCTGCTGTCGGCGATGGCCGAGCAGAGGTGGACCGGCACTTCCGTGTTGTACCTGTGTCCGCTCAAGGCACTCCTCAACAATCTGGTCGGCCGCGTCGACACCTACGCCCAGTGGCTGGGGCGACGGGCTGCGCTCTGGCACGGTGACACGAAGGAGTCGCGACGGCAGCGCATTCGGGCCGAGGCGCCGGACATCCTGCTGACCACGCCCGAGTCGCTCGAAGCGATGCTGATCGGTGTCAAGACCGACCACGCCCGCCTGTTGGGAAGCGTCCGGGCCGTCGTCGTCGACGAAGTGCACGCGTTCGCAGGGGATGACCGGGGATGGCACCTGCTCGCCGTGCTCGAACGGTTGGAGCGGGTCACCGGACGGCCCATCCAGCGCGTCGGGCTCTCGGCGACCGTCGGCAACCCGGCCGAGCTGCTGCACTGGCTGCAAGGCGCGGGCGTCGGCAGCCGCACCGGTCAGGTGGTCGCCCCCGGAGTGCGTCTGCCGGCCACCGACGGCAGCGGACACGGCGACAAAGCCAGTCCCGAGCCGTCCGGCATGCCTGCGGGCGAAGTGGAACTCGACTACGTCGGCTCCCTCGACAACGCGGCCAAACTCATCGCGGCGCTGCACAGAGGGGAGAAGCGGCTCGTCTTCTGCGACTCGCGCCGCCAGGTCGAAGAGTTGGGCGCGGCGCTCCGCGCGCGTGAGGTGACCGTCTTCCTGTCCCACGCCTCGCTCTCCGTCGATGAACGCACCCGTTCCGAGCAGGCGTTCGCCGAGGCCCGCGACTGCGTCATCGTCTCCACGTCGACCCTCGAGCTCGGCATTGACGTCGGTGACCTGGACCGCGTCATCCAGATCGACTCACCGGCCTCCGTCGCCTCGTTCCTGCAGCGCATCGGTCGCACCGGCCGGCGTCCCGGGACTGTGCGGAACTGTCTGTTCCTCACCACCCGCAAGGACACACTGCTGCAGGCGGCGGGCCTGTTGCTGATGTGGTCGCGGGGCTGGGTGGAACCGGTCGTCCCTCCGCCCGAGCCGCGCCACCTGGTGGCCCAGCAACTGCTGGCCGTCACCCTGCAACAGCACAAGCTCGGCGACCGGTTGTGGGACCGGCAGTGGAACGGTCTCGCACCCTTCGACAAGTCGGCTGCCCCCATCCTGCGCTTCCTCACCGAGGAGGGCTTCCTCGACAGCGACGGTGGGATGCTGTTCGTCGGGCCCGAGGCGGAACGCCGCTTCGGCAAAAGGCACTTCATCGAACTGACCGCCTCCTTTACCGCACCTCCGCAGTTCACCGTCCTGTCCGGACGCACGGAGATCGGCCGCACCGACCCGAGTGTGCTCACAGAGGAACGCCCCGGCCCCAGGCGGTTGCTCCTGGGTGGACGCAGTTGGCAGGTCACGTACATCGACTGGCTGCGCAAACGCGTCTTCGTCGAGCCGGCCGACGGCGGTGGCATCGCCAAGTGGATGAACGGCGGCGTCGCCGGACTGTCGTACGCACTGACGCGCGCCATGCGCGAGGTGCTGCTGGGCACGGCCCCGCCCGTCTCCCTCACCCGGCGTGCGGAGGCGTGCCTGGCCGAACAGCGCGAAACCGACGCACCTGACACCGTCCACCCGGGCGGCACGTTGATCACGCGCGTCGGCTCCGACGTCCGTTGGTGGACCTGGGCCGGTTACCGCGCCAACGCCACCCTGGCAGCCACCCTCCAGTCGGTCACCGACCCTCTGCAACGACCCACCGACAGCTGGCTGCGTCTGCGCGAGGACCTCACCCCGGCCGACTGGCGTACGGCCCGTGAGAACGTCGGCGAGAACCTCGTCCTGCCTGACGTGGACCGCCGGGCCGTACGCGGCCTGAAGTTCTCCGCCGCCCTCCCGGAACGCCTCGCCGTGGCCACGGTGGCGGCCCGCTTGGCCGACTTCGAGAGCGCCCGCTCGGTGCTCGGCGAGTCGGCGCGCTTTCAGTACGACGGCTGAATCCAAAAGCCGCCAAGGCCGCCCCCGCCTGTAGGGCGGGCACCGCTCGCCGTGCAGGCGGGGTACCCGCGCCGTCGTTACTCGCAGCCCACTCCGTCGCCGTCGCGGTCGAGGTGTCGGCCGTAGCCGGGCTGGCCGCGGTGGACGGGGGCGGCGCCGGCCGCGCGGGCGGCCGAGCAGTTCTGGTAGTAGACGCTGCCGCCTCCCGAACCGCCCGAGGCGGAGCCGGAGTCGGAGCCCGAGCCGCCTGTCGTCGACCCGCCGGAGCCTGAGCCCGAGCCGCCGTACGGTTCGCAGGCGACGCCGTCGCCGTCGCGGTCCAGGCCGGCGCGGTAACCGGGGCTGCCGCGGTGGAGGGGAGCGGCGCCGGCCGCCCGTACCGCGTCGCAGTTCCGGTAGTAGGGGGCGTCCGCCGTCTTCTTCGCCGGAGTGGGCGTGGGTGTCGGGGTGGGCAGGGCGGCGCCCTGCTCCGAGGGGCACGGTGTGGCGGGGGCGGTCAGATGGAGGGTCGGACCGGCCATCCCCGTGGAGAGTTCGGTGCCCGCCTCGGGGGCCTGGAAACAGACCTTCCATGTGCCGTGCGCGGCCGGCAGGGGCACATTCCGGTAGGCGCTCGCGGCCTTCACCACGAGGGGGGTCAGGTCGGCTATTCGCTGCTCGGCCTCGGTGAAGCCCAGCCCGGTCACCGACGGCATCAGGGGCGACGGCGACGCCGTGGGGCTCGGGGAGACGGAGGGCGAGGGGGAAGCGGTCGCCGTGCTGGTCGCCGAGGGGGTGGGGGCCGTTCCGCCACCGTCGTCGGGGGAGCAGGCGGAGGCGAGGATCAGCGCGGCGACGGCCGGTATCCGACCCGAATTCCGCAGATGCATGGGAACCCCCCGAAGTGTGGTGGTTATGTGAACGGCGAGTGTATACGCGGAGTCCGTGATTGATTCCGCTCTGTACGTGATTCGTTCGCCGAGTGGGCGGATTGGGGTGGTATGCCCCGGCTGGACGCCGGCTCTCGACTGTCGACTACCTCGCGGTAGGGAGTGGCTGGAAGGCGCCCCTGGGCATGGTCTTCACGCCGTCCCCCCATTGGCTTCACTGTCGTGTCGCCATACCCGGGGCACAGGGCACCGTCGGGGACTCGCGGCGGAACGGCTCCGCCCGCTCAGCGGCTCCGCCCTGCCGAGGCATCCGCCCCGCTCACGCCTCCGCCGAGCGGGCCCGTACGCGGGTCAGGTGTTCCGTGAAGACCTGGCCCGCGTCGGGTGTCAGCGTCCGCAGCGCCACCATCGCCGTGATGATCACGTCGCAGAGCTCCGCCTGGACGTCCTCCCACGTGTGGGTCGTGCCCTTCCGGGGGTTCTGGCCGTACACCCCGATGACCGCCTCGGCGACCTCGCCGACCTCCTCCGACAGCTTCAGTATCTGGAGCAGCGTCGCCCGCTCGGTGGTGCGGTCGGCGTGCCGGTCGAGCCAGACGTGCAGATCCTCGACGGTCTTCCAGGTGTGGTCCATGGGGGTGAGCCTCCCCCGTGGCACCCGGCGCGATGCCGGGGCCGCGGTGTATCCGGTGAGGCGCGTGTCCATTCCGTCCCACCGGGAGGTTCCCATGCCCATTCCTGTCGACCGGCTCACCGACCCCGCCGTACGCGCCTTCGTCGCCGCCGTCAACGCCCATGACCGTGACGCGTTCCGCGCCACTCTGACCGATGACGCCACCATGTCCGACGACGGCTCCGACCGTGACGTGGAGCAGTGGACCGAGCGGGAGATCTTCACCACGCGCGGACATATCGACGTCGAGTCCGAGAAGGGTGGCGGCCGCGACCTCGTCGCCCGCTACCGCAACGACACCTGGGGCGAGATGCGCACCCAGTGGCACTTCGACGTCGAGGACGGAAAGGTCCGCCGCTTCGAGACCGGCCAGGCATAGCCCCACCCGCCGCGCCGGCCCACCCGCCGCCCCCGGCCGGGGCCCGCCGCGCGGGCTCACATGCGGGCGCCCGTGCCGGTCACCCGCACCTGTCGGTCGCCCGGGCACGGCTCGACCGTGAGCTCGCCCGGGCGGCCCATGTCCTCGCCCTGGTGCAGGGTGAGCACCGCCGCGTCCGGTAGGAGGCCCGGCGCTCGCGCGTGTACGCCCGGCCACCGCCACCGCCACCGCGGCCCGGGCGTACGCCGCTCAGCCCCGCCCGATGTACGGCATCGTCGTCGCCATCACCGTCGCGAACTGCACATTCGCCTCCAGCGGAAGCGATGCCATGTGGACCACCGTCCGCGCCACGTCCGCCGCGTCCATCACCGGTTCGGTGGCGAGGGTGCCGTTCGCCTGGAGGATGCCTGTCTCCATACGGCGCGTCATCTCCGTCGCCGCGTTGCCGATGTCGATCTGGCCGCACGCGATCCGGTACGGGCGGCCCTCCAGCGACAGGGACTTCGTCAGGCCCGTCGTGGCGTGCTTCGTCGCCGTGTAGGCCACCGAGTGCGGGCGGGGTACGTGCGCCGAGATCGAGCCGTTGTTGATGATGCGGCCGCCCTGCGGGGACTGGTCCTTCATCTGCCGGAACGCCGCCTGCGCGCACAGGAAAGATCCCGTCAGATTCACGTCCACGACCTGCCGCCACGTGTCGTACGTGAGGTCCTCCACCGGTGTGCCGCCCCCGGCGAACGTACCGGCGTTGTTGAACAGCAGGTCCACCCGACCGAACCGTTCGCGGACCGCCGCGAACAGCGTGGCCACCTCCTCCGGCGACGTGACGTCCGTGGGCAGGCACAGGGCATCACCGCCCGCCGGCCCCGCCGTCTCCGCCAGCGCCGCCGTCTCCGCCAGCGGCTCCGGCCGGCGGCCCGCCAGGGTCAGCGACCAGCCCGCCTCCGCCAGGGCGACCGCCACGCTCCGGCCGATGCCCGAGCCGGCGCCGGTCACCACCGCGATTCCCCGCGCGGGGGGTACAGCGTCCATAGCCTCCATGGGCGCGCAGCGTACTCTCGCCGCCTGTTCGCCGGGGTGGCGGACGCCGATGCGGTCCCGTACGCGTCGAGCGTCCGCATCACCGCCAGCGCGGCACCGTCCCCACGACCTCGGCGTCGTACGCCGGCTCCAGCAGGTCACGTGTGAACGACGCGGCGATCCCGCCCGTCGCCGGCACACCCCAGCGAATCTTCCGCCCCATACCGAGCCTCCCATTGAGGTTTCAAGTATCTCGCTCGGGCTGAGAGCATAGGGGGCGCCACCCAGGACAGGAGAAGAGATGCCGGAGAGCGGCCCGAGCACCCGGGGACACAGCACCCCGGGGGGCATACCGACCGACCGGACCGAGGCCGTATCCGCCGCACCACCGCAGGAACCACGGACGCCGCAGGCACCACAGGCGCCAGAGACATCGCAGGCGTCACAGACACCGCGGACGCCGCCCGGCGCCGCGCGCCGCGCCGGGCTCATCGTCACCCTGGGCCTCGGCGGCCTCACCGCGCTGGCCCCGCTGTCCATGGACATGTACCTCCCCGCCCTCCCGGAGGTCACCCAGGCCCTGCGGTCCCCCGCCGCCACCATCCAGCTCACCCTCACCGCCTGCCTCGCCGGCATGGCCCTCGGTCAGCTGGTCGTCGGCCCGATGAGTGACAAGTGGGGGCGCCGCCGCCCGCTGCTCATCGGCATGCTCGTGTACGTGGCCGCCACCGCCGTCTGCGCCCTCGCGCCCAGCGCCGCGCTGCTCATCGCGTTCCGGCTGCTCCAGGGCCTCGCGGGCGCGGCCGGCATCGTCATCGCGCGGGCCGTCGTCCGGGACCTCTACGACGGCGTGGAGATGGCCCGCTTCTTCTCCACGCTGATGCTGGTCTCCGGGGTGGCCCCGGTCGTCGCCCCGCTGATCGGCGGGCAGATCCTGCGGGTCACCGACTGGCGCGGTGTCTTCCACGTCCTCACGGCGGTCGGTCTGCTGCTCACCTTCGTCGTCTGGAAGTGGCTCCACGAGACGCTGCCGCCCGCCGAGCGGCACAGCGGCGGGGTCGGCGCGGCGCTGCGCACCATGCGCGGGCTGCTCGCCGACCGGGTGTTCACCGGTTACGTGCTCTCCGGCGGCCTCGCCTTCGCCGCGCTCTTCGCGTACATCTCCGCCTCGCCGTTCGTCGTCCAGGAGATCTACGGCGCCTCCCCGCAGACCTTCAGTCTGCTCTTCGGGCTCAACTCGGTCGGTCTGGTCGCCGTCGGCCAGATCAACGGCAAGCTCCTCGTCGGCCGCGTCAGCCTCGACAAGGCCCTGGGCACCGGCCTCGCCGTCATCACCGTGGCGGCCCTCGCGCTGCTGCTGATGACGAGCGGCGTCTTCGGAAAGGTGGGCCTCGTGCCGATCGCCGCGGGGCTGTTCGTCCTCATGTCCGCGATGGGCCTCGCGCTGCCCAACACCAACGCCCAGGCGCTGATGCGCACCCCGCACGCCGCGGGCTCCGCGTCGGCGCTCCTCGGCACGTCGTCGTTCCTCGTCGGCGCGGTCGCCTCGCCGCTGGTCGGTGTCGCGGGGGAGCACACGGCCGTCCCCATGGCCGTCGTCCAGCTGGTGTGCGCGCTGGCCGCCGTCGGCTGCTTCCTGGGGCTGTGCCGCCCCTGGCAGGCGGACCACCGCACCCGCTGACCCTGCCTACGATGGATCGGTGAACGCCTCCCTCCCCACCGCGGACGCCCTGCGCGCCGCCCTCGCCGGGCTGCTCGACGGACTGCCGCCGACAAAGGCGGCCCAGGCCGTCGACCGGCTCATCGCCAACTACCGCGGCGCCACCCCCACCGACGCGCCCGTCCTCCGCGACCGCGCCGACGTCGCCGCGTACGCCGCGTACCGCATGCCTGCCACCTTCGAGGCGGTCCGGTCGGCCCTGACCGCCCTGCGCGCGGCCGCGCCCGAGTGGGCGCCGGCCACCCACATCGACATCGGCGGCGGCACCGGCGCGGCGACCTGGGCGGTCGCCGAGGCGTGGGAGACGGCGGAGGCGTGGGAGGAGTGGGCGGACTGGCCGGGGCAGGCCCACCGCGGACCGGACCGGCCCGGCGGTGGCAGCTCCGGCGGGCCCGGCGCCGCGCCCCGTACCACCGTGCTCGACTGGGCCGAGCCCGCGCTCGCCCTGGGGCGGGAGCTGGCCGAGGTGTCCGGTGTGCCGGCCCTGCGCGCCGCGCGCTGGCAGCGCGCCCGCATCGGCAAGGCGCTCAAGCTCGACGCGACCGACCTCGTCACCGTCTCGTACGTACTCAACGAGCTCACCCCCGACGACCGCGCCGCCCTCGTCGCCGAGGCCGCGCGCGCCGCGCAGGCAGTGGTGATCGTCGAGCCGGGCACGCCCGACGGGTACGAGCGGATCATCGCCGCCCGGGAACAGCTGACCGCGGCCGGGCTGCGGATCGCCGCGCCGTGCCCGCACAGCGCGGCCTGCCCCATCGAGCCGGGCACCGACTGGTGCCACTTCGCGGCGCGGGTCAGCCGCTCGTCGTTGCACCGCCAGGTGAAGGGCGGCTCCCTCGCGTACGAGGACGAGAAGTTCAGCTACGTCGCGGCCGGCAGGTTCCCGGTGACCCCGGCCACCGCCCGCGTCACCCGCAGGCCGCAGATCCGCAAGGGCCAGGTCCTGCTGGACCTCTGCACACCGGACGACGGCCTGCGCCGCGACACGGTGACCAAGCGGCACGGCGCGCTCTACAAGGAGGCGCGTGACGCCGAGTGGGGCGACGCCTGGCCGCCACCCGCCGGCGACGCCTGGCCCGCGCCGCCCGCCTGACGGGTGACGGGCACCCCGCCGGGGTGAGCCCGAACGGCGTGCCCGTTGCCCGGCGCGGCGGCGGCGCGGTGGGGTGGGGTGGGGTGGACCCGTGACACGTCCCCCCCCTGTAACGGCACCGGCCCCCACACCGCGCCCGCGGCGGTCACCGGCGCGGAACCGGTGCCTACGCGGACGCGGAGGGCGAGGCCACGGTCGTCGCCACGGCGGACGCGCCACATTCCGCATCCTCCTCGACGACTGAACGGCCCGTACCTAAGCGGTGGTGGCGGGGGTGCCGCGCAGTTCCTGTGTGCAGCACTTCACGCTGCCACCGCCCTTGAGGAGTTCGCCCAGGTCCATCCCGACCGGCTCGAACCCGCGCTGCCGCAGGGGCCGGAACAGCCCGACCGCCGCCTGCGGCAGCAGCACATGCCGTCCGTCGCTCACCGCGTTCAGACCGAGCGCCGCCGCGTCCGCCTCCTCCGCGATCAGCGCGTCGGGGAAGAGCCGGGCGAGCACCGCGCGACTGCCCGGAGAGAACGCGGCCGGGTAGTACATGATCTCGTCCGCCGCGTCGTCCAGGACACACAGCGCCGTGTCCAGGTGGTAATAGCGCGGATCGACCAGGTCCAGGCCGATCACCGGCCGGCCGAAGAACTCCTGCGCCTCGTCGGCCCCGAGGGAGGTCGAGCGGAAGCCCCGCCCGGCCAGCAGGTACGAGGCCGTGACCGCGAAGTCGCCCTCGCCCTCGTTGACGTGCTCGGGCTCGTGGACGTCCGTGAAGCCATGGGCGCGGAACCAGGCGCGGTGCGCCGCCGCCTCCGCGGTCCGTTCGGGGTAGAGGAACCGGGCCCCCAGGACACGGCCGTCGACGACGGTGGCGCCGTTGGCGGCGAACACCATGTCGGGCAGGTCCGGGCGGGGTTCGAGGAGTTCGACGGTGTGGCCGAGGGCACGGTAACGGTCCCGCAGGTCCTCCCACTGGGCGAGGGCGAGCGGCAGGTCGACCGGCTTCGCCGGGTCCATCCACGGGTTGATGGAGTACGTCACCCTGAAGTGCGTGGGTGCGCACATCAGGTAGCGGCGGGGTGAAGCGTCACGAGGCAAAGAAGGCTCCTCACGAACGACCGGCGCACGCGGTGTGCGTGCCCAGCCATGGTGCGCCGTACGGTGCCTCCCGCGCATCGGACCGTACGGGTGGTTACCGCGGTTCACGCCCGTGAAGTCCGTTGTATCCGTGAAGTTCGGTGAGTCCGTGAGGTCCGCGAAATCCGCGAAATCCGCGAAATCCGTCGAGTCCGTCGAGTCCGTCGAGTCCGTGGAGTCCGTGGAGGGAGGGGTGTGAGACGGGACGTCTCGGCTTGTGCGGTGGATAGATTGGCGCCATGCCCCAGCCCAAGGCGGCGTCCGGCAGGACGCCCGACGCCACACGCCGCAGCGAGCGCTCCCGCCGCGCCATCTTCGACGCCGCTCTCGCCCTCGTCGGCGAGGCCGGGTACGCCCGTACCACCGTCGAGGGCATCGCGGCCCGCGCCGGGGTCGGCAAGCAGACCATCTACCGCTGGTGGCCCTCCAAGGCCGCCGTCCTCCTCGACGCGTACCTCGACCTCGCCGAACAGGGCCGGAAGGCGCTCGGCGGGGACGCCGCGCCCGGCATCCCCGACACCGGTGACCTGGCGGCCGACCTCAAGTACGTCCTGCGCACCACGGTCGACGAGCTGAACGATCCCGCGTACGACGCCCCGACCCGTGCGCTCACCGCGGAGGCGCTCGTCGACCCCGAGCTGTGCGCCCGTTTCGTGGAGCGGCTCCTGGAACCCCAGCTCCAGTTGTACGCGGACCGCCTCGCCGCCGCCCGGGAGAGCGGCGACGTACGGCCCGGCGTCGACCCCCGCGTCGCCCTGGAACTCCTCGTCGGCCCGCTCACCCACCGCTGGCTGCTCCGCACCCGTCCGCTCACCCACGCGTACGCCGACCAGCTCGTCGACCACGTCCTCCAGGGCATCGCCACTCGCCCCCGCTCCTGAACACTTGCGCGGTCGGCGCGTGGACCTCCTCACGGTGAACGGCTGGCGAACGGCAGGAATATCCCGACATAATCCGGCAACCCGACCCGCACGGCGGTCTCTCCGAATCGACCGCCGTACCTCGGTTGAGGAGTCCTGTCACCTGCGCCGCAGGATGATGGGACCATGGCAGGGACCACAGGGGCTTGCGTCAGGTGTGAGGGGATAGATGGGCGACGGTATCGGCCGCTACCGCGGCACGGAGAGCAGGATCGCGCACTGGCTGCGTCGCCGCCCGAGGAAATCCGCCGCCGACACCCCGAGCCGGGAGGACCTGCTCCTGGCCACGGCCGCCGCCGGACTGCCGCTCGCCCCCGCCGCGTATCCCGTCGGCTACCGATGTTCCTGCGAGCGCGTCGGCTGTCCCACGCCCGCCCGGCATCCCGTCTCCTTCGCCTGGCAGACGCAGTGCGCCACCGACCCCGGGCAGATCGAGCGGTGGGCGCTCGGCCAGCCGCAGGCCAACTTCATCACCGCGACCGGCATGGTCCACGACGTCCTGGACGTTCCGTTGGAGGCCGGTCGCGCCGCGTTGGAGCGGCTGCTCGCGGAGGGGGTCGAGGTCGGCCCGGTCGCCGAGGCCGGTGACTCGCTCGGCGGTGGCCGCGTGCTGTTCTTCACCGCCACGCGTGGCACGCCCGAGGACGAGGACGAGTGGTGGCCGTGCGAGCTGGACTGCCACCCCGAGACCATGGACGAGCACCCGGGGCTGCGCTGGCACTGCCGCGGCAGCTATGTCCTCGTACCGCCGGCACGGCTGCCCGGTGACCACATGGTCGAGTGGGTACGGGGCCCCGAGCACCCGCTGCCGGACCCCCTGACGCTGCTGGAGACCCTCACCGACGCCTGCGCCCGGCACGCCGACCGCTACGCCGACGACGAGCACGGCGACCACCACGCGGTGGCGTGGCCGCTGAGCCGCTGAGCCGCTGAGCCGGTGAGTCGCTGAGCGCTTCCGGCCGCCGGGGCGCGGGGACGTCGGGTCGCCGGGGCGCGGGGCCCAGGTCGCCCCCGGCCCCGCGGGCCCGCCGCGTCTCCGCGGCCGCGCGGGCCCGTGAGCCGCGGTCAGGAACCCTTGACCGCCGTCACGCCCTGGAGCCGGTTCACGATCGTCACCTGGTCCGTGTCCGTCCCGCCCGGGCGCACCAGGGCCGTCAGGCTCGCCACCCACTCCTTGGTGAGGGTGTTGCGCACGTCGCCCGTCAGCAGCGGCTTCTCCTCCGGCGACACCTTCGGCCGGTAGCCCTGCGCCGCCGTGCGCCGCTCGTAGAAGCGCGTCGAGAAGAACACCAGCGCCCCGCCGTCCTCGGTGACCAGCCCCACCGGCGCGAACGCCCCAGTGTCCAGGGCCTGGTCGGCGAACTGGACGGCGAGCCCCGGCCGGTTGGCGATCTTGTCGCGCTGCTCCCTCAGCACCGAGGTGTGCGGGCCCGCCGCGAACTTCTCGGGCTGCCCCGTCTTCAGGTACCCGGCGTAGTCCTCGCTCAGCTCCGCGGGCGCCGCGGCCAGCGACGCCCCGTCCGCCGGGGCGGGCTCCGCCCAGCCGTCCGCGTCCGTACGGAACACGGGGATCTCCGCCGGCGCGAGCACCGCCAGGTGCGACGCCTCCCACATCTCGTCGGGGCCGCCGCGTATGAAGAGCAGCACCCAGCGGTTGTCACCCGCGCCCTGGTCCGTGTCCCGGTTGGAGTCGGCGTCCACGACGAACCAGCGTGGCCAGCCGGCGTTCTTCGGGATGACGAACTTGGTGTCGTTCAGCTCCAGCGGCCTGTGGCTCGGGTTGCCGTCCGGGTGGGTCACGGACCGCGCCTTGAGCCCCGCCTGATGAATCGCCCCGAGCGAGCCGGTCACCCGGTGCGCGTCGAGGGACGGGTCGTACTCCTTGTCGGCCGCGTTGTACGCGTCGGTGAAGTCCTTGAGCGCCTGTTCGGCCTCAGAACGCGTCGCCGTCGGCACGACCGCCGACTCGCCGTGCACGGTCACGCACCCGCTCGCCGTGAGCGTCAGCGCCGTCACCGCCGCGAACGCCGCCAGCGGCCTCGTACCCCGTCGGCCCGGCGGCCGGCTGCCCAGCCCCTTCACCAGCCCTCGCATCGGTATTCTTCTGCTCCTCGACCCCGACCGGCACTGACCGACCGAACCCTACCGGGGACAGCCCGAGCGCGAGCGCCGGGACCAGATACAGCGCCCACACCGTGACCTGGAGCACCGTCGGGTCCGGCCGCACGTTCAGCACGCCCTCCAGGAGCGCCCCGTGCCAGCGGTCCGGCGACACGGCCCCGCCCAGGTCGAACGCCCGCCCCGCGAGCACCCCGCCCTCCGGGCCCGCGTCCTGGAGGTCGCGGACGCCCTGCGCCACCACCCCGGCCGCGACGACCACCAGCGCCCCGCCCGCCCAGGCGGTGAACGGGCCCTGCCGGACCCGCAGTACGCCCCGGTGGACCAGCCACCCCAGCACCGCCGCGACCGCGACACCCAGCGCCACCATGCCCGGCGGCCCGGCCGAACCCGCCTCGTCCCGCGCGGCGGACACCGTCGCCCACAGGAGCAGCGCGGTCCCCAGCCCCTCCCGGGCCACTACCAGGAACCCGGTGACGGCGACGAACCCGGCGCCCGGCGCCCGGAACACCGCCCATGCGACGCACCCGGCGGCCGACACGGACAGGCTCCCGGAGAGCGCCTTCGCCGCCTCGGCCGTCAACTCCCGCGTCCCGAACTCGAACCCGGCGCCGACCGCCAGCGCCAGCACCGCGGCCACGCCGGCTCCGCCCCACAGCGGCCTTTGGCGGTCGCGCCGCCCGGCCCGCACGAGCCAGGCGGCGAGCAGCCCCAGAACCAGAGCGGCTTCGAGGCTGCCGCGCAGCGCCATCAGGTGGGAACCAAGCACGTGGGAACGGCCTTTCGTTCGATCGACTGGGCAGTGTACGGCGGTACGGGCGACCGAATCGGTGTGCGCATGGCCTCCGAGGCCGTCCCCCGCGTACTCCGCCGTACGTTCTGACGCCGTGTTTGAATGCCGGGATGAACGTTGCACACGACGTCCTGGCCGTCTTCTGCGGCGCCGACGGACGGCACGGCAACCGGCTCGGCGTCGTACGTGACGGCCGCGCCTGCCCCGACGAGGCGTCCCGGCAGGCGCTCGCCAAGGAACTCGGCTTCAGTGAGACGGTGTTCGTCGACGATCCCGAGCGCGGCGTGGTCGACCTCTACACGCCCGGCCTGCGCGTGCCGTTCGCGGGCCACCCGGTCGTGGGCGCCGCCTGGCTGCTCGACCTGGAGGTGCTCGACCTTCCCGTGGGCGAGGTGTGGGCGCGTCACGACGGCGAGTTCACCTGGATCGAGGCCCACGCCGAGTGGGCGCCGCCGTGCACGCTGCGCCGGTACGGCTCGGCCGCCGAGGTGGAGGCGCTGGAGGTGCCGTCGGCGGGAGGCGGCGTCTACGCCTGGGCGTGGGAGGACGAGGCGGCGGGCCGGCTACGGGCGCGGGCCTTCCCGGGGCGTGGTGACGCCGTCGACGAGGAGGAGGCGTCGGGCACGGCGGCCCTGCTGCTGACCGCTCGGCTGGGCCGCGCGCTGAACATCACACAGGGCCGGGGCTCGCAGATCATGACGGCCCCGGGCCCGGACGGCGTGATCGAACTGGGCGGACGGGTCCGCCGTATCGACCCCGGACCGCTCCCGCTCAGGCGCTGAGCGGGAACTCCTCGCCCAGCTCGCGGAAGACGGCGGTGTTGAAGGCGAAGGCGCGCTTGCACTCGTCGACGATGCGCTGCTTCTCCAGATCGTCCGCGTTCACCCCGTCCAGCAGCTCGCGGTAGGCGCGCTTGAAGGCGGCGGGGTTCGTGATCCCCTCGAAGACGTAGAAGCGGACGCCGTCACCCTTGCGGGCGAAGCCCCACGTGCGCTCCGCCTTGTCTCGGATGATCTGCCCGCCGGACAGGTCGCCGAGGTACCGGGTGTAGTGGTGGGCGACGTATCCCGCGGGCCAGGTGCGGGCGCACTCCTCGACGCGGGCCGCGTACGCGGCCGTGGCCGGCAGCGGGGTCGCGGCGGCGCGCCAGCCGGGCCCGCGCAGATGGGCGAGGTCGCGCTCCAGCTCGGGTGTCCGGAACAGTGAGGGCTGCACGAAGGGCCCCGCGACGGGGTCGTCCCGCAGCCCGTCGGCGGCCTCCTCGAGGGCCCGGTACACGAACCACAGCTGCTCGGTGTAGCGGGCGAAGGCGTTCACGCCCAGCCGGCCGCCGAGCATGTCGCTCATGAAGGTCGACGTCTCCGCCTCGGTGTGCGCCTCGTGGGAGGCGGTGCGGATGAGCGTCGAGAACGGGGTGACGGTGGCGGTGGCGCGTGCGTCCAAGGCGGGCCTCCGGGGACCGGTGGGTGCGGAACGTCGGCGTGACGGACGGAGCGGGCGGTGACGGCCGGACGCGCGGCGCCGCGGTGCGCGTGTGTGCCGGGCGCCACCGACCCGATCCTCCTACTTAGGCTTACCTAAGTCAACTGCTTTCCGACGACCTGTCGGTAAAACCGTACCCCTCGACGGCGTCACGGCAACGTGAGGATCTCCGCCCCGGTCCCGGTCACCACCAGGGTGTGCTCGAACTGCGCGGTCCGCTTCCGGTCCTTCGTCACGACCGTCCAGCCGTCGTCCCACATGTCGTACTCGTGCGTCCCGAGCGTCAGCATCGGCTCGATCGTGAAGGTCATACCGGGCTGCATGACGGTGGTGGCGTGCGGCGAGTCGTAGTGCGGGATGATCAGCCCGGAGTGGAACGAGGAGTTGATCCCGTGCCCGGTGAAGTCCCGCACGACGCCGTAGCCGAAGCGCTTGGCGTACGACTCGATGACCCGCCCGATGACATTGATCTGGCGGCCCGGCCTGACGGCCTTGATGGCCCGGTTCAGCGACTCCCGGGTCCGCTCGACGAGCAGCCGCGACTCCTCGTCCACGTCCCCGCAGAGGTATGTGGCGTTGTTGTCGCCGTGGACGCCGTTGATGTACGCCGTGACATCCAGGTTCACGATGTCGCCGTCCCGGAGGACCGTGGAGTCGGGGATGCCGTGGCAGATGACCTCGTTGATCGACGCGCAGAGCGACTTGGGGAAGCCCCGGTAGCCGAGGGTCGACGGGTAGGCCCCGTGGTCGCACATGTAGGTGTGGGCGACGCGGTCGAGTTCGTCGGTGGTGACGCCAGGCGCGATGAGCTTCGCGGCCTCCTCCATCGCCTGCGCGGCGATGCGGCCCGCGATACGCATGCGCTCGATGGTGTCGGAGTCCTGCACCTCGGGGCCGGCGTACGGCTTCGGCGCCGGCTTCCCGACGTACTCGGGGCGGCGGATGGAACCGGGAACGGAACGGATGGGGGAGAGATCCCCTGGTACGAGCAGCGACTGGCCAGACATGTCAGCGAGTCTAACCAGCGCGCGAGGGGCACCATGGCGACAGAGGAAGGAGCCGGACATGGCCCTGTTCAAGAAGCGCACGGTGGGCAAACCGGGTGAATGGTACTACTGCCTGCAGCACAAGAAGGTCGAGGAGGGGCCGGAGTGCCCGGCCAAGGACCGCTTCGGCCCGTATCCCGACCGAGAGGAGGCGGCGCACGCGATGGAGACGGCCCGCGACCGCAATCTCCAGTGGGAGAACGACCCCCGCTGGCACGACACCCCCGGAAGCGAGCCAGGGCGGCCCCCGGAGTCCTGACCGGCGACGCACCGGGCGGGCGGCTCCACAGCGACGTCGTACGTGATCGGCTTCGGCGGCGCGGCCGCCGGGAGCCCGGCCGCCGCCACACAGGCGAGCCCCCCGCCCCAGAACGCCGCCGGCCGCGGCCCCGCGCCGTACGACAGACCTCGACGCCCGCCGGCCGCCCCCGCGGTGCGTCCGGGATCGTCCGGTTCCAGATCGTGGACCGGCCCGGCCCAGCCCGCTCAGCCCGTGCCGCCCCACCCGGCCGCGTCGCCGCGGGCGCGCTACCAGCGCGTCGGGGGTGGGGACGTCAGATGGTCGGCCAGTCGTGAGAGGCGGTCGCGGAAGCGGGTGCGGCCGCGCGGGCCCGGGAGGCTGTTCTCGCCGGCCGCCGCGCTCACCAGGTGCTGCACCGTGTCCAGGCCGACGCCCTCGGCCCGCTCCGGGGCGACCGTGAGGGCCTCGTGTGCGAGGCCGTGCACCTCAGGGTCCCCGCCGTCCAGGGACAGGACCGTCGCGCCCGCGCGCCGGGCGTCGTGGACCCGCTCCAGGAGGCCGACGCCCGGGCTGTCCGGGGCGACGACCAGCAGTGTGGCGCCCCGCCCGGCGGCCTCCAGGCGGCCGAGACCGACGGCCAGGTGCGCCGGGTCCGCCGCCCGCGCCCGGTGGCGTACGAGGGTCGGTGCGAGTTCCGGCTGCCCCGACCACATGGCCTCGTCCACCAGGTGCGCGGCCAGATGCCACGGCTCGTACTCCGGCGTGCCCACCAGCAGCAGCCCACCGCCCTGCGGCACGACCGACGACCGCAGCGCCCCCGCGAAGGACCGAGCGGCCGCGGGCCACTCGGTCCCGGCGAGCACTTCACGGAGCAGGGCGACTCGTACGGCGTCCATGGCGCCGCATCCTGCCCCCGCGGGTGTCGGCCGCGCGGGCCTTCGCCGCCCTGTCACCCGTACGGGGAGCGTGGCACGTAGTGTCACCACCATGACTGAGACGGAGACCAAGAAGACCCGCGATCCGTGGGACCTGCCCGACGTGTCCGGACTCGTCGTCGGCGTCCTCGGCGGCACCGGCGACCAGGGCCGCGGCCTCGCCTACCGGCTGGCCCGCGCCGGCCAGAAGGTGATCATCGGCTCGCGCGCCGCCGAACGCGCCCGCGCGGCCGCCGCCGAGCTGGGCCTCGGCGTCGAGGGCGCCGACAACGCCGAGTGCGCCCGCCGCAGCGACATCGTGATCGTCGCCGTGCCGTGGGACGGCCATGCCGCGACGCTTCAGGCCCTCCGCGAGGAGCTCCGCGGCAAGCTCGTCGTCGACTGCGTGAACCCCCTCGGCTTCGACAAGCAGGGCGCCTACGCGCTCAAGCCCGAGGAGGGCAGCGCCGCCCAGCAGGCCGCGGCCCTGCTGCCGGACTCGCGGGTGACCGCCGCGTTCCACCACCTGTCGGCGGTGCTGCTCCAGGACGAGACGATCGACGAGATCGACACGGACGTGATGGTCCTCGGCGAGAAGCGCGCCGACACCGACGTCGTCCAGGCGCTCGCCGCCCGCATCCCCGGCATGCGCGGCGTCTTCGCGGGCCGCCTCCGCAACGCCCACCAGGTCGAGTCGCTGGTGGCCAATCTGATCTCGGTCAACCGCCGCTACAAGGCCCACGCGGGCCTGCGCGTCACGGACGTCCAGGACACGTCCGCGAGCTGAGCCGGGCGCCGTGGGAGAGCCGCGAGGAGGGCACGGGGACGGATGGGGGACACTGGACGGGCACGTCACCACCATCGGACAGGAGCCGACCCCCATGCCCCGCCTCGCGCTCTACACCCTCGCCGTCTGCGTCCTCTCAGCCGTCGCGGCGGTGGTCTCGTTCGTCCAGGGCACCTGGCTCGGCATCGTGTGGGTGCTGCTGGCCGGCGTCTCGTCCAACATGACGTGGTACTACTGGCGCCGTGGCCGCCACCAGGCCGCCGCCGGCGCGGCGTCGCACGTCACCGAGTGACGTCCAGCAGGAACTCGCAGTTCGGGTTGGTCTCCTGCCAGAAGCGGTAGAGGTCCCGCCCGCAGTACGACTCCACCTCGGTGACGCCGAGCGTCCCCAGCACCCCGTCGACCAGGCCGAAGAACGCCTGGTTCACCTCCGGCGCGAACAGCAGCGCGAACACCGCGAGCAGCCCGTACGGCGCGAACGGCTCGATCTGCCGCCTGACCCGCTCGGACAGCCACGGCTCCAGCACCCCGTAGCCGTCCAGGCCCGGCACCGGCAGGAAGTTCAGGATGGCCGCCGTCACCTGGAGCAGGGCCACGAAGCCCAGCGCGAAGCGGAACGCCACGGGGACGCCGTCCAGGGCGTCCAGCCAGAACGGCGCCGTGCAGACGGCGGCGAACAGGACGTTGGTGAGCGGGCCCGCCGCCGAGATCAGGCTGTGCCGCAGCCGCCCCCGGATACGGTGCCGTTCGATGAACACGGCACCGCCCGGCAGCCCGATCCCGCCCATGACGAGGAACAGCAGCGGCAGCAGGATGCTGAGCACGGCGTGCGTGTACTTCAGCGGATTGAGCGTCAGATAGCCCTTCGCGGCCACGGACAGGTCGCCGCTGTGCAGCGCGGTGCGGGCGTGCGCGTACTCGTGCAGACACAGAGAGACGACCCACGCGGACGTGACGAAGAGGAAGAGGGCCAGGCCACGCCCCACGCCGGAGGCGGCGCCCGCCCACACCGCCCACCCCGCCGCGGCCGTGACGGCGGCGATGCCCAGGAAGACGGGGCTGATCCGGCGGTCGCCACCACGGCGGCGGTCGGCGGCGGCGGTCGGCATCGGGGCCCTCCTCGGTCGGGACAACGACCGTACCGCCGCGTCACGGAGAATGGGCACGTGCAGATATCCGTACTCGGCCCGACGCAGGTCCACCGCCCGGACGGCACCCCCGTCCCGGTGGGCGGCGCGCGGCTGCGCGCGCTGCTCACCGCACTCGCGCTGCGCCCCGGGCGCACCGTCCCGGTCGGGCTCCTCGTCGACGAGGTGTGGAACGGCGACGCGCCGCCCGCCGACGCGGTCGCCGCCCTCCAGGCGCTGGTCGGGCGGCTGCGCCGCGCTCTCGGCCCCGGGGCGGTCGTGTCGGCGCCCGGCGGATACCGGCTGGACGCCGCCCCGGACGATGTGGACGCGCACCGGTTCGAGCGGCTCGCGGGGGAGGGCGTACGGTCCCTGGAGGCGGGCGAACCGGCCAAGGCCCTGCGCCTGCTGGACGAGGCGCTGGCGCTCTGGCGTGACCCGGTGCTGGCCGACCTGCCCGACCGGACGGCGGAGGCGGCCCGCTGGGAGACCCGTCGGCACGGCGCCCTCCGCTCCCGCCTCACGGCCGTACTGGCCCTCGGCCGCCCCGAGGACGCCCTCCCCGAACTGGCCGCCCTGTGCGACACCGCCCCCCTCGACGAACCCCTCCACGCCCTGCGCATCAAAGCCCTCCGCGCGGCGGGCCGCCCCGCCGAGGCCCTCGCCGCGTACGAGGCGGTCCGCCGCCACCTGGCCGCCCGACTGGGCACCGACCCGGGCCCGCAACTCCGCGCCCTCCACACGGAACTCCTCGCCCCGACGCCCGGGCCCCCCTCGCCCACCACCCCGCCCCCGCCCCCGCCCCCACCACCGTCCGCGCCGGCCACGCCCCCCGCGATCGCACCCGGCACACCGCCCCGGACGCCGACCGCCCCCGCGACCGCCGCACCCGAGGCCCCCGCCCCTGCGCCCCGTGCCTCCGGGGCTCCCGCACCGGGGGCGTCGCCGGTCTGGGCGCCGCCGGGCCCTGACGCCGCCGCGCCGGTGACGCCTGCCGCCGTGCCCGGGGCGGCCGGTCCTGCGTTTCCCGCCGCCGGGCCCGCGACACCTGCGGCGCCGGCCACCACGCCTCCTGGCCCCGATGCTGCTCCGTCCGGCGAATCCGGCCCCGTGGGCCCCGTCTCCGCGGCTCCCGAGCCCGCCGGACCGGTCTCCGCGACGCCCGGTTCCGGTGCTGCCGTGCCCGGCGCGCCTGTCCCCGCGGGGCCCGCACCCTGGGGCTCCGCCCCCGCCTCACCCGCCCCCCGCCAGGGGAACCTCCGTGCCCGGCTGACCAGTTTCGTCGGCCGGGGGGAGGACATCGGGGTCATCCTCGGGGACCTCGGGCAGGCGCGGCTTGTGACGTTGCTCGGGGCCGGTGGGGCCGGGAAGACGCGGTTGTCGCAGGAGGTGGCCGAGCGGGGGGCCGCGCGGTGGCCCGACGGGGTGTGGGTGGCGGAACTCGCGCCGGTGGCCGACCCCGACGCCGTAACCGAGGCCGTGCTCACCGCGCTCGGGGCGCGCGAGACCGTGCTGCGGGGCGCCGGGGCGGAGGAGCTGCGCGCCGCCGAACCGCGCGGCAACGACCCCCTCGTCCGGCTCACCGAACACTGCGCGGCCCGCCGCATGCTCCTGCTGCTGGACAACTGCGAGCACGTCGTCACCGCCGCCGCCCGCCTCGCCGAGCACCTCCTGGAGCACTGCCCCGGCCTCACCGTCCTGGCCACCAGCCGCGAACCCCTCGCCGTCGGCGGCGAGGTGGTGCGGCCCGTCGAGCCGCTGCCCGATCCCATGGCGCTGAGACTGCTCGGCGAGCGTGGCGCTGCCGCCCGGGCCGGGTTCGTCGTCCACGACGACCCCGACGCCTGTGCCGAGATCTGCCGTCGGCTCGACGGCCTGCCCCTGGCCATCGAGCTCGCCGCGGCCCGCCTCCGTGCCCTCACCCCGCGCCAGATCGCCGACCGGCTCGACGACCGCTTCCGCCTTCTCACCAGCGGCAGCCGCACCGTCCTGCCCCGCCAGCAGACCCTGCGCGCCGTCGTCGACTGGTCCTGGGACCTGCTCGACGACCAGGAGCGTGCTGTGCTGCGGCGGCTCTCCGTGTTCTCCGGGGGGTGTGACCTGGATGCCGCCGAAGCCGTCTGCGACGTCGGCGCCGACACGTTCGACGTACTCGGTTCCCTGGTCGACAAGTCGCTGGTCGTCGCCTCACCGGGCGACGAAGGGGCCATGCGCTTCCGGCTCCTGGAGACCGTCGGCGAGTACGCGGGCGAGCGGCTCGACCAGGCCGGTGAGCGCCGTGCCACCGAGGGCCGCCACCTCGTCCACTACCGCGAACTCGCCCGCACCTCCGACCCCCTGCTCCGCGGCGCCCGGCAGCGCGCCGCGCTCGGGCTGCTCCAGCGCGAGTACGAGAACCTGCGCGCCGCCCTGCGCCGCGCCGTCGCCGCCCGCGACGAGCACGAGGCGCTCTGCCTCGTCCTGTCGCTGACCTGGTACTGGCAGATGCGCGACCTGCGCACCGACGCCCGGCACTGGTCCGACGCCGCCGCCGCGCTGGGCCCCGACCCGTTCGCCCCGCCCGTCACCCCCGCGCCGCCGCTGACCGAGCGGTGCACCGACGCGCCGCCCCCGATGCGCGACGACCTGCTGTGGGAGGCCAGGCGCGAGATCCGGCTCGTCCGGACGGTCAACATGGACCACGAGATGGCCGACTGGACCACCGAGGGCCGTGTCCTCCTGGACCGCTTCTCCCAGGCGTACCGGCCGGGACTCCCGCAGACCTGCCGCATGCCCGGCATCCTCTGGATCCTCGCTGTACTCCTCTCCGGGGACGGCGACCAGCTGCACACCCTCCTCGACACCACCGTCGACACGGGCCGCGCGCTCGGCTACGACTGGGACCTCGCCCACGCTCTCCTGTGGCGCGCCAACATCCTCGCCAACCGCAGCAGCCAGGCCGCCGCGGCCTGCCGGGACGCCGACGAGAGCCTGGACATCTTCAGTCGCCTCGGCGACTCCTGGGGCGCCGCCGAAGCCCTCTCCGCCCGCGGCGAGGCCCGCGAGAACCGCGGCGAGTACGCGGGCGCCGCCGCCGACTACCAGGCCGCCGTCGCACACGCCGAACGCCTCGACGCCCAGGCCCAGGTGTCCCTGCTCCGCACCCGGTACGCCGCCGTGCTCCCCGAACTGGGCCGCGCCGACGAGGCGGAGGCCATCCTCCGCGCCGTCCTGGCCGAGGGCTGCGGCGCCGGACACGAGGCGCACCCGCTGGCCCGGCTCCACCTCTCCCTCCAACTGGGCCGCACCGGCCGCACCGCCGAGGCCCGTGACCTGCTCCGCCGGCTCCGCGACGACTTCCGCTCCGAGACGCTCTCCCTCTTCGACGGCTTCACCCTCGGCTGCCTGGCGTGGCTCGACAACCTCGACGGCCACCACGACAGCGCCCTCCGCCTCTCAGCCCAGGCGCTGCACCGGTCCCGGGACCCGCTGTCCATGATGCTCGCGCCGCAGCTGACCGCGCTCCATCTCGTCACCGCCGCACGGGCGATGACCGGCCTCGGCGGCCGCGCCCGCACGGCCGCGGTCCTGCTCGGCGCCCAGGAGAAGCAACTGCCGGAGGGCCATGTCCGGTCCCCGGTGGAGCGGGAGAACCTCACGGCGGCGGTGGCGGCGGCGCGCGCCGCGCTCGGCGACACCGCCTTCGACGTGGCGTACGCCGAGGGCGGCGGCCTCACCATGGAGGAGGCCGCCGCCCTGCTCGAACACCCCTGACGTCAGGTCCGCTTGCGGAACCTCGCCACCGCCAGCGGCGCCGTCACCAGCGTGATGACCGCCGCCCAGCCGAGCGTCATCCACACCGCCTCGGCGACCGGCCCGCCGTTGAGCAGGTTCCGCGCCGCGTCCGCCAGATTCGACAGCGGGTTGTACTCGGTGAACGTCCGCAGCCAGGCCGGCATCGACTCCGGCGGCGCGAAGATCGACGACCCGAACTGCAGCGGCATCAGCACCAGCATGGCCACCCCCTGCACCGCCTGCGCCGTGTTGAGGCTCAGGCCCAGCAGCACGAAGATCCACATCAGTGAGGCGCCGAAGGCCAGCGACAGCGCGACGGCCCCCGCCAGATGGAGCACCGACGTCCTGACCTCGAGGCCCAGCAGGAACCCCATGGTGAGCAGGATGGTGGTGGCCACCATCATCCGGCCGATCTCGACGACGATCTTCGCTATGAGGATCGACGACCGGGCGATCGGAAGGGACCGGAACCGGTCCATGACGCCCTTCTTCACATCGTCGTTGACCCCGGTGCCGACGGCCATGGCGATGTTGAGGCCCATCATCGCCATGAGGCCCGGGACCAGATAGTTGACGTAGTCCTGCTGGTTGCCATGCCCGGAGATCGCGCCGCCGAAGACGTACACGAACAGCAGTGTGAAGACGACCGGCATCAGCAGCGCGTCGACCATCGCCTCCGGGTTCTGCTTGATCTGGAGGGCGTTACGGCGGGTCAGCGCGCCGATGTGGCGCAGATGGGCGCGCGGGGTGATCCGCCCCTCGACGGGCGCCACCGGGCCGTGCGGCCGCGGGGCGCCGTCGCCGCCCTCCCGGACGAGTGTGGGACCGGCGGCCGACTCGGTGGTCACGGTGCTCACGCGGCCTCCTCCTTCGGGCTCTCGTCGGACACCGGCAGTCGCTCACCGGTGATGGCCAGGAACACCTCGTCCAGGCTCGGCAGATTCGTGCCGATGTGGGAGATGGCGTGCCCGCGGGCGCCCAGCAGGCCCACGACGGCGGTCAGTTGCTCGTCGCTGAGGATGGGTACGTACAGCACGCCCTCGTCCGGGACGACCGTGGCGCCCGCGAGGCCGGCCAGCCCGGACTCGGTCAGCGCCCGTGCCATCGCGGGCAGTTCGGCCCGGTCGACGGGGCGGACCTGGAGGGTGCGGCCGCCGACCTTCGCCTTCAGCTCGTCGACCCCGCCCCGGGCGATGACCCTGCCCCGGTCGACGACGGTCAGCTCGCTCGCCAACTGCTCGGCCTCCTCCATGTACTGCGTGGTGAGCAGCACGGTCGTACCGTCCGCGACCATGCGCTTCACCTCGTCCCAGACCTCGTTGCGGGTGCGCGGGTCAAGGCCGGTGGTGGGTTCGTCCAGGTACAGCACGGCAGGCCGGCCGATCATGGAGGCGGCCAGGTCGAGGCGGCGCCGCATGCCGCCCGAGTACTGCAGGACGGGCCGCTTGGCGGCCTCGGTGAGCGAGAACCGCTCCAGCAGCGCGTCCGCGCGGGACCGGGCGTCCCGGCGGGACAGGTCGAGCAGCCGACCGATCATGTAGAGGTTCTCCCAGCCGGAGAGCTTCTCGTCCACGGAGGCGTACTGACCGGTCAGCCCGATGGCGCGGCGCAGTTGCCGGGGCTGGCGCAGTACGTCGTACCCGGCGACGGTGGCGGTCCCGGCGTCCGGGACGATCAGGGTGGACAGGCAGCGGACGAGGGTGGTCTTGCCGGCGCCGTTCGGCCCGAGTACGCCGAGGACGGTGCCCTCGCGTACGTCGAGGTCCACTCCGTCCAGCGCCTTCGTCTCGCCGTAGTGCTTCACGAGGCCCCGTACCTCGACGGCGTTGGTGTCGGATCGTGTCATGTCCCCCATGGGACCAGTGCCCGCCGACAGCCCGCCGACAGCCCGCCGACAGACCGCCGACAGATCACCTGTGGATCGGCCGCGGACA
The DNA here is from genome assembly GCF_008271805.1 of Streptomyces sp. TRM49041. Lineage (GTDB taxonomy): Bacteria > Actinomycetota > Actinomycetes > Streptomycetales > Streptomycetaceae > Streptomyces. The sequence goes on along the minus strand of NZ_VSRY01000138.1, from coordinate 49,845 downwards.
TCCGACAGCCCGCCGATGGGGGAAGTCGGCGGGCTGTCGTCCGTGCCGCAGTGGCTAGTGGAAGGTGTGCTCCTCGGTGGGGAACGCCCCGCCGGCGACGTCGTCCGCGAACGCCTGGGCCGCGTCGCCCAGCGTCCGGCGGAGGTCCGCGTACTGCTTGGTGAACCGCGGAACCTTGCCGCCGGTCAGCCCCGCCATGTCCGTCCACACCAGGACCTGGGCGTCCGTGTCGGGGCCCGCGCCGATGCCGATGGTCGGGATGTGCAGGGACCGGGTGACCTCGGCGGCGAGATCGGCCGGTACGAGCTCCAGGACGACCGCGAACGCCCCCGCGTCCTGCGCCGCCTTCGCGTCCCGCAGCATCCGGTGCGCGTCCTCGTCGGCGCGACCCTGCACCCGGTAGCCCATGGTGTTCACGGACTGCGGGGTCAGACCGAGGTGGGACATCACGGGGATGCCGGACTGCACCAGCATCTCCGTCTGGGGCAGCGAGCGCTCGCCGCCCTCCAGCTTGACCGCGCCGACGCCTGCCTCCTTGACCAGCCGCGTCGCCGACCGCAGGGCGTGGACCGGGCCCTCCTGGTACGAGCCGAACGGCAGGTCGCCGACGACGAGGGCGCGCTTGGTGCCCCGTACGACGGCGGCGGACAGGATGGCCATCTCGTCCAGCGTGACGGGCACGGTGGTGTCGTAGCCGAGGTGGCAGTTGCCCATGGAGTCGCCGACGAGCAGAACCGGGATGCCGGCCTCGTCGAAGACGGACGCGGTCATCGCGTCGTAGGCGGTGAGCATGGGCCACTTCTCGCCGCGCTCCTTGGCGGCGGCGATGTCGTGGACGGTGATACGGCGCGTGCCCTTTCCGCCGTACAGCGCCTTGGGGTGCTTGTTCGCGGGCTCCCCGCTGCTGTCGCCGGACTGTTTCGGGGCAGGCTGAAGCGTCATGTGAAACGACTCCTTCGTCATCTCGAGGCGCCCTGACGGCGTCCCCGGACCACGTCCATGGTGGCACTTCGTGCCGCGCGGGGGGAAGTGGGGCGGAACACCGAGCGGGGGAGAAGGCGGGAAGGAGCGGAGTGAGCCGGGAAGCGGAGTGATGCGGGGAGGGGGAGTGAGGCGGGGAGGGGAGTGGCAGGAGAGGTTGAGGAGGCGGAGGAGTCGGAGAGGCGGAGAGGCGGAGTGGCCGGAGAGCGGAGTAATACGAAACGGCGCCGTATCGGAATTCGCCTTACGGTGGGCCCATGGCCCAGCCCCCACGCACGCCACACGCCCGCCGGCCCGTCCGCGACATCCCGGAGGAGGTCCACCGCCGGCGCTGGGTGATCCTCGCCGTGCTGATGCTCAGCCTGCTCATCGTGGTCCTGGACAACTCGATCCTGAACGTGGCGGTCAAGACCATCGCAAGCCCGCCGCCCATCGGCATCGGCGCGACACAGAGCCAGCTGGAGTGGGCGATCAACGCGTACGCCCTGGTCTTCGCGGGCCTGCTGTTCACCGCGGGTCTGCTCGGCGACCGGCTCGGACGGCGCAGGACGCTGCTGTTCGGCACCGTCGTCTTCGGGATCGCCTCCGCGCTGGCCGCGCTCGCCGACTCGGCCGTCGAGCTGGTCGTCCAGCGCGCGGTGATGGGGCTCGGGGCGGCGTTCGTGCTCCCGGCGACCCTCGCGATCCTGATGAACGTCTTCGAGCGCGAGGAACAGCCGCGCGCGATCGGCATGTGGGTGACCGCCGTGGGGGTGGCCATCGCCGTGGGCCCGGTCACCGGCGGGCTGCTCCTGGAGCATTTCTGGTGGGGCTCCATCTTCCTGGTCAACGTGCCCGTCGTGATCGTCTCGCTGATCGCGGTGCTGGCGCTGGTACCCGAGTCCAGGGACCCGGCGCCCGGGCGGCTCGACCCGGGCGGGGCCGCGCTGTCGATCGTCGGGCTCGTCCTGCTGGTGTCCGGGATCATCCGGGGCGGCGAGCTGTCCGACGCGACGCACTGGTCGGTCCTGCTGCCCGTCGTGGCCGGGCTGCTCGTCCTCGTCGGGTTCGTCGCCCACGAGAGGCGCACCGCCCATCCGGCCATCGACATGGCGTACTTCCGCAAGCCGGCGTTCTCGGCGGCCGTCGGCGGGATCGCGCTGGTCTTCTTCGCCCTGATGGGTGTGACCTTCGTCTCGGTGTTCTATCTGCAGACCGTCCGCGGCTTCAGTGCGCTCCAGGCGGGTCTGCTGCTCCTGCCGCTCGCGGCCCCGCAGCTGCTGTTCGCGGCGCGGTCCCGGCTGGTGGTGCGGCGGTTCGGCGCGCGTACGGTCTGCACGGCGGGGCTGCTCCTGGTCGCCGCGTGCATGGCCGCGTTCGCCGCGTTCGACGCGGCCACACCCGTATGGGCCATCGAGCTGGTCCTCTTCGCCCAGGGCACGGGAATGGCGCACGTCATGCCGCCCGTGACGGTCGCGGTCATGCAGTCGCTGCCCCGGGAGAAGGCCGGCTCGGCCTCCGCGATCAACAACACGTTCCGGCAGATCGGCGGGGCCCTCGGCGTGGCCGTCCTCGGCTCGCTGCTGTCCGCCGCCTATCGGCGCGGGATCGAACAGCACCTCGGCCCGGTCCCGCCGGGCGTCCGGGACGCGGCGGGCGAGTCGGTGGAGGGCACCCTGGCCGCCGCCCAGCGGCTGGGCCCGGCGGGCGAGGCCCTTGTCGGCCCCGCCCACACCGCCTTCCTGAACGCCATGCACGTCACCGCCCTCTGCTCGGCCACCGTCGCGGCCCTGGGCGCGGTGGTGATGGCCGCCTTCCTCCCGGGCCGCGGTCCGGAGCAGGGCGACCGGTTCCCTACGGGAGAGGACGACCGGCGAGAATCGCTGCCGCGCTGAACCCGTACGCGACGAGAGGCGGACCCGGTGGCCCGACCGGAACCCCACGACCGCGACCCCATGGACGTCGGTCGCCCCGCCACGTCCTCGGCCCCGTCCTCGGCCCAGCCCGCCGACGGCCCGCCGCCCGCTGACGGCCCGCCGCCCGCTGACGGCCCGCCGCCCGCCGACGGCCCGCCGCCCGCCGCGCGCCGGGGCAGGCCGCGCAGCGAAGTGGTGGAGCGGGCGATCCTCGACGCGGTCGTCCGGCTCCTGGAGGACGGCGTCCCCCTGCCCGAGGTGTCCATCGAGCGGATCGCCCGCACCGCCGGCGTCGGCAAGGCCACCATCTACCGCCGCTGGCCCGGCAAGGAGGAGCTGCTCGTCGAGGTCATGCGGTCCATCGAGCCCCCGGAGCCCGAGCTGCCCGGCACCTCCGTGCGCGACGACCTGGTCGCGCTCCTGGAGATCCTGCGCCGGCGCGGCGTCGCCAAGCGCTCCTCCGCCGTCCTCCACACCCTCTTCGCCCAGCTCCGCGGCTACCCCGCGCTCCGGGACGCCTACCACCGCGCCGTGATCCGGCCGCACCGCCGCGCCACCCTCGACGTGCTGCGGCGCGGCGTCGCGACCGGTGAGATCCGCCCCGACGTCGACCTCGACCTTCTCGGCGACCTGTTCAGCGGCCCCGTCCTGCTGCGCACCGTCATCACCCCGGACGCCGACCTCGACGAGGACCTCCCGGCGCGGATCGTGGACACCGTCCTGGCCGGTGCGGCGGCGACGCCCCCGCCACCTCACCCCGCGTAGCAACCTCTGGCCAGAAGTGTGCGCGTTCTGTCACAGTCGGCGCCCTGCCCACAACCCCAGGAACCCCCGCCACCAGGGGGGCCGTCATCCAGGCAGTAGGGCCGTTCCGTGATCGCCTAGGGTCGTGATCCGGTACGGAGCAAGGAAACCGAGCAGCACGTGAGGACGACGGAATGGTGCAGGTGGACGACGTGACGGACCGCTGGCGGAACGATCCCGGCATCTGGCGCCGCGGCACCGTGCTCGCCGTGTGCGCGGTCCTGCTCGCCCTCCTGATGGTGCTGCACCGTCACATCCCCAACGACATCGGCAATCTGGGCAGTCTCGTCGAGACGTTCCTCCCCTGGTTCGGCCTCTTCGTCCCGGTGCTCGTGGGCCTCGCCGTGCTGCGCCGCTCGGCGACCGCCCTGATCGCCGTGCTCGCCCCGGCGATCGTCTGGGCGAACCTCTTCGGCGGCCTCGCCTTCGACCGGACCGGCACCGGCGGCGACCTCGTGGTCGTCTCGCACAACGTCAACGCCGACAACCCCGACCCCGAGGGCACCGCCCGCACGATCGCCGAAACCGAGGCGGACGTCGTGGCGCTGGTGGAGCTCAAGGCCGCGGCCGTGCCCAGGTACGAGGAGGCGCTGGCAGACACGTACGCGTACCACTCCGTACGCGGCACGGTCGGCCTGTGGAGCAAGTACCCGCTCACCGACAGCCGCCCGGTCGACATCCGCCTCGGCTGGACCCGTGCGATGCGCGCCACCGTGACCGCGCCCGAAGGCGCCGTCGCCGTCTATGTGGCCCATCTCCCGTCCGTACGGGTCAAGCTGAAGGCCGGCTTCACCGCCAACCAGCGAGACCGCAGCGCCGACCAGCTCGGCGAGGCCATCGCCGACGAGCCCAACAACAAGGTGATCCTCCTCGGCGACCTCAACGGCACCATGAACGACCGCTCGCTGAACGCCGTCACCTCCCAGATGCGCTCCACCCAGGGCGCGGCCGGCGACGGCATGGGCTTCAGCTGGCCGGCCGCGTTCCCGATGGCCCGTATCGACCAGGTCCTGGTGAAGGGCGTCGAACCGGTCGCCTCCTGGTCCCTGCCCCGCACCGACAGCGACCATCTGCCGATCGCCGCGTCGGTGAAGCTCTGAGCGTCGCCGGCGCGGCGGCGGTTCAGCCGCTGAGGGGGGTCTCCCGCCAGCGGTTCGTGATCGGCAGGCGCCGGTCCTTGCCGAAGCCCTTCGCGGAGATCTTCGTGCCCGGCGGGTACTGGCGCCGCTTGTACTCCGCCGTGTCCACCAGCCGCAGTGTCTTCGCGACCAGTTCCACGTCGAAGCCCGCCGCGACGATCGCGTCCTTGCCCTGGTCGCGGTCGACGTACAGTTCGAGGATCCGGTCGAGGACGTCGTAGTCCGGCAGCGAGTCGGTGTCGACCTGGCCGGGGCGGAGCTCGGCGCTCGGCGGCTTGGTGATGGAGCTCTCGGGGATCGGCGGGGTCTGGCCGCGCTCCTCCGCCGCCCGGTTGCGCCACTTCGCCAGCCGGAAGACCGTCGTCTTGTACACGTCCTTGATCGGCCCGTACGCGCCGACCGAGTCGCCGTACAGCGTCGAGTAGCCCACCGCCAGCTCGGACTTGTTGCCCGGCGCGAGGACGATGTGGCCCTCCTGGTTGGAGATCGCCATCAGCAGCGTGCCGCGCAGCCGCGACTGGAGGTTCTCCTCGGCAAGGCCGGTCAGGCCCAGCGACCCCATGTACGCGTCGAACATCGGCTCGATGGGTACGGTGCGGAAGTTCAGCCCGGTACGACGGGCCAGCTCGGCCGCGTCGCCCTTGGAGTGCTCCGACGAGTACTTCGACGGCATCGACACGCCGTACACGTTCTGCGCGCCCAGCGCGTCGCAGGCGATGGCGGCGACCAGTGCCGAGTCGATGCCGCCCGACAGGCCGATCAGCACGGACCGGAAACCGTTCTTCGCGGCGTACGCGCGCAGCCCCACGACCAGTGCGGTGTACACCTCCTCGTCGTCGTCGAGACGGTCCGCGTAGCCGCCGGTCAGCTCGGGCTCGTACGCGGGCAGCGGCTCCTCGGACAGCACGACCCGCTCGACGCGGAGCCCGTCGTCCAGGAGGCCGGTCACCGGTTCGGCCGCCGCGGCCGGCAGATCGAGGTCCAGGACCACGCTGCCCTCGGCGAACTGCGGCGCCCGGGCGACGACCTCGCCGTTCGCGTCCACGACGATCGAGTCGCCGTCGAAGACCAGCTCGTCCTGGCCGCCGATCATCGCCAGGTACGCGGTGGTGCACCCGGCCTCCTGGGCGCGCTTGCGCACCAGCTCCAGGCGGACGTCGTCCTTGTTCCGCTCGTACGGCGAGGCGTTGACCGACACCAGCAGTCCGGCGCCCGCGGCCCGGGTGGCCGGGACGCGCCCGCCGTCCTGCCACAGGTCCTCGCAGATCGCCAGCGCCACGTCCACGCCGTGCACCCGGATCACCGGGAGCGTGTCGCCCGGGACGAAGTAGCGGAACTCGTCGAAGACGCCGTAGTTCGGCAGGTGGTGCTTGGCGAACGTGAGTGCCACCTCCCCGCGGTGCAGCACGGCGGCCGCGTTCTGCGGCGCACCGGCGGGCTGCCCGTACTTCGGCTGGGCCCGCTCCGAGCGGTCCAGATAGCCGACGATCACCGGCAGCTCCCCGAGGCCCTCGGCGGCGAGCCGCGCGGCGAGTCCGCGCAGCGTGGCGCGCGAGGCATCCACGAAGGACGACCGCAGGGCCAGGTCCTCGACGGGGTAGCCGGTCAGCGCCATCTCGGGGAACGCGACGAGATGCGCCCCCTGTTCGGCGGCGTGCCGGGTCCAGTGCACGATCGCCTCGGCGTTTCCGGAGAGGTCGCCGACGGTCGAGTCGATCTGATTCAGGGCGAGGCGTAGTTGAGGCACGCCGCCCAGTGTAATCGTCAGACCGACGCGATGTCCTGGAGGGCAGGTGTGGGGCGGCCCACGTCCTGCCCGGGTCCGGCAGCCGCCGGGCCCGGGCAGGGGCCGCCCCGGGCAGGCGGTCAGCGGCGGTAGCCGAGCACCGTCATCATCCCCGCCTCCGCGTGGTAGACGTTGTGGCAGTGGAGCATCCACAGGCCCGGGTTGTCCGCGTCGAAGTCCACCGTGAGCGCCCCGTTCGGCAGGATCACCGCAGTGTCCTTCCGCGAACCGCCCGCCACGTTCGCCAGGGCGAAGGTGTGGCCGTGCAGATGCAGCGGGTGCCACATGGTGGTCTCGTTGCGGAAGACCAGCCGGACCCGCTCGCCCGCCTTCACGGCGTGCCGCTGGTCGGCGGTGTACGGCTTGCCGTCGAACGCCCAGTCGTACTTCGCCATCCCGCCGGTCAGCCGGATCTTGATCGTCCGGTCCGGGGTGCGGGCGGGCAGCGCCACGGACTCGGCCGCCTTCAGCCGGTCGGCGGTCATGACCCGCCCGCTCGTCAGCTCCTTCGGCCGTACGGTGGCGGCGGGCGCCGCGCCCGCGCCGGTCCGCAGCACGGCGAGCGCGGCCGCCTTCTTGCCCTCGGCCGCGGCGACCAGCGGGAAGACGCCGTCGCCCGCCGTGACCAGTACGTCGTACCGCTCGCCCATGCCGATCAGCAGCGCGTCCGTCTCGGCGTGCCGTACCGGGAAGCCGTCCGTGTGCGTCACGGTCAGCCGGTGGCCGCCGAGCGCGACGCGGAACGCGGTGTCGCCGCCCGCGTTGATGATCCGCAGCCGGACCCGGTCACCCGGCTTGGCGCGGAACTCCGAAGGAGCCTCCGCCGTCCGCCCGTTGACCAGGTAGTACGGGTAGGCCACATCGCCCGCGTCACCGCCGAGCAGGTCGCTGTTCGCGCCCATCATCATCCGGGACGGGCCGGACGCGCCCGGGCTCGGTGACGTGGTCCCTTCGGAGGCCCGGGCCTCGGCCTGTGCGGCGGCCTGTGCATCTGCCTCGCCCGCGACCGCCCCGTGGCCCTCGTGGCCCCCGCCGCCGGTCGAACCGTGGTCCATGTCCCCCATGCCCCGGCGCAGCTCGGCCAGCACCGCGTCGGGCGTCGAGCCGTCCACGCCGTCGACCCAGTCGTCCAGGACGACGACCCACTCCTTGTCGTAGGCCAGCGGCTCCTTCGGGTCCTCGACGATCAGCGGTGCGTACAGGCCCCGGTCGAGCTGGGGGCCCGAGTGCGGGTGGAACCAGTACGTGCCCGGGTGCGGCACCGCGAAGCGGTAGGCGAACTCGCCGCTGGGCTTGATGTCCTGCTGCGTCAGGCCGGGCACGCCGTCCATGTCGTTGCGCAGGGCGAGTCCGTGCCAGTGCAGGGACGTGGCCTGCGGCAGGTTGTTGGCGAGGGTGAGCGCCAGGGTGTCGCCCGCCGTGACCCGCACCTCCTTGCCGGGCAGCTCGTCGCCGTACGCCCAGGACTTCACGGTGCGGCCGGCGCCCAGGTCGAGCGTGGTGGCCGTGGCGGTGAGGCGGACGGTGCGGACGGGGCCGGAGCCGCGCGCGGCCTCGGCGGCGGCGACCTCGGGGCCGTCCGGTGCGACGAAGCCCGCCGAGGCGGGGCCGGCGGACGAGCCGTGCCCGGAGTGCCCGGACCCGGACCCGGACCCGGAGCCCGTGCAGGCGGAGAGCGCCGCCGTGCCGGCGACGGCGAGGCCGGCGCCGAGGACGGCGCGGCGCGAGGGGGACGTACGGAAAGAACGCATGGTCAAGTCACCTCGTATGGGTGTATTTCGGTGAGAACGGAGAACGGGGGAACGCCGGCCGCGCGCGGCCGAGCGCGCCCGTTCCTAGATCCGCAACACCGAGAGTTCCGCGAGGGCCACGCGCCGGGGCGGCGGCTGGGGCCACTGCGGGCGCAGCGGCCTCCGGGGACCGGTCAGGCCGGACCGGAGGGCCTCTGTGCGAGGTACCCGCCGCAGCAGACGGAGTGCGGCGAACCCGGCCAGACCCGCACCGGCGGAGCCGATCAGGGCGAAACAGGCCGCGGCTGCATCCATACCGCCCCGCGGCGCGTCTTCAGGGGCGTCATGCGCCGGGGCGCCGTGTGCGGCCAGGTGCTCCGAGTACGCCGAGCCGTGAGCGGGCGCCGCCGCCGACTGCGCGTCCGCATGCTCCGAAGGATGGCCCCACGTGTGCATCGTGATGATGCCGAGCAGAAGCGCCGCGAGCAGCAGCAGCCGCCCGCACCACGACGCGCCGCGCGTCGCGCACCGCCGTCTCACCCTGGCGCCCATGGTGCGCAGCCTACCCCCTCGGGGTACCGGGCCTGAGGCAGGCGCGGCGCGCGCCGATCACGGGCCCACGCATCGGACGCACTCCCGCCGGTCTCCCCGGCGCCGGTCCGTCGCCGCCTTCCCCGTTCTCCCCGTTCTCCCCGCCCTCCCCCTTCTCCCAGCCCTCCTTGTCCTCCGTGTCCTCTGTGTCCTTCTCGTCCTCGGGACGCTCGCCTACAGCGCCTGGCTCCTCGAACTGCCCCTCGACACCGGCCTCGACCCGGTGCAGTCGTACGTCAGCGAGCTCGCCGCCACCGACCAGCGCCTGAGCGGCTTCTTCCGCACGACCGACCTGGTCGCCGGTGCCCTGGTACTGGCCGCCGCGCTGATCGCGCTCGGCACGCTGGAGCGCCGTTTCTGGGCGGTGACCGGCTGGGTGGCCCTGGCGGTGTTCGGCGCCGCCACCGCCGTGGACTCGCGGCTGCCGCTCAGCTGCGCGCCGACGGCCGACGCCGAGTGTGTGGCCCGCGAGGACGCCGGGCTGGTCCCGGGTACGCATGTCGCGCACGCCGTCAGCTCCAGCCTGGCCATGGCCGGTGCCGTCACGGCGGTCGTCGCGCTCACGGTCGCCGCCCGTCGTTACGGCTGGTGGCCGCCCCTGGCCCGCACGGGGCCCGTCCTCGTCGCGCTGGAGCTGGCCGCCACGGCCTGGACACTGGTGGCCGTCGCCGCGTTCGAGGCGGAGCGCGGCCACTGGGCGCTGGGCGCTGCCCAGCGCGCGCAGCTCCTGCTGGTCGCGGTGTGGCTGCTGGTACTGGCCCGGTCGCTGGCGCGCGGCGCCGAGGGGCGGCGCCGGTGACCGGGTTCGTACGGATCGGGGGCGTCCCCCACCACGTGACCGTCGAGGGCGCCGGGCCCGTCTGCGTACTGAGCGCCGGCCTCGCGATGTGCTGGTTCGACTGGGAGCCGGTCGTCCCGCTGCTCGCCCCGCATCGCACGGTCGTCCGCTTCGACCGTCCGGGGCACGGCCTGAGCGGTCCGGCGACGGCCGCCCCCACCGCGGCGGGCGAGGCACACCGGATCGCGGCCGTCCTGGACGCGCTCGGCATGGGCACCGAGCGGGTCACGGCGGTCGGCCACTCCCTCGCCGGATTCCACGCGGAGGCGTTCGCGCGGCTGTACCCGGCGCGTACGGCGGGCCTGGTCCTGGTCGACTCGTCGGTCGAGGAGCGGGCGCGCCCACCCCTGTTGCCCGCCCTGCACACCGCCACGGCCCGCTCGCTGGGCACCGCCCTGGCCGCCGTGGGCGCCCCCGCCGCGCTGGGCCCCCTCGCCCGCCGCATGATGGTCCGGCTCTCCCGCGCGGGCCACGCGCCGGACCCGGCGCCCACGGCCCTCGTACGCCGCTGCTACCGGACCCGCCGGGTCCTGGACGGCGCACTCCTGGAGAACGCGCACTACATGTCGGTCGCCGCCGAGCTCCTGAGCCTCCGCCCCCGGCACCCCCTCCCCCCGCACCTCCCGGTAAGAGTCCTGGCCACCCCCGAGCCCCCCTGGTCCACCCGCCAACGCGCCCTCGCCACCACCCTGAACGCCCACTTCACCCCGGTCCCGGCCACAGGCCACCTCATGATGCTGGACCGCCCGGACACGATCGCGGGGGCGGTCCTCCACCCGTGAGGCCCTGGCCCGCAGTCGGGCAACGCCGAGGGCGAGGGGGCCCGGCCCACGGACCGGGCCCCCGCGTACGAGCGTGGGGCGGCACCCGGGCCCGGGGCCCCGCCCCGAGTGGGTGCCGTCAGGCGCGTCAGGCCCTCGCGTACACCTTCGCGGCGAACTCGGCGACCTGCTCGTCGGTGAGGTTCCGCGCCAGGTCCGCCTCACTGATGATCCCGACGAGCCGCTTGTTCTCGATCACCGGCAACCGCTTGATCTGGTGGCCCTCCATCTCCCGCAGGACCTCGCTCACATCCGCGTTCGCATCGATCCAGCGGGGTGTGCCCTCGGCGATGTCGCCGCAGGTCACACGCGACGGGTCATGGCCCGCCGCCACGCACTTCACCACGATGTCGCGGTCGGTGACGATGCCGCAGAGCCGCTCGTTCGTATCGGCGATGGGCAGTGCGCCCACATTGAGCTCACGCATCTGCTGCGCGGCACGGTCCAGGGTCTCGGTCGCGGGGATCCAATTGGCCCCCCGGTGCATGATGTCTCGGGCGGTGGTCATGAGGGTGCGTACCTCCGTAGAAGGCCATACGTCGTCGTCCCCGAGCCCCTCCATTCTGGACGCCCCCACCGCCCCTCGCGACCGCTGCGGCCGCCGAACGGCGAGCCGCAGCGGTCAGGACGCCGACCTGGACCTCAGACGCGCGGCTCGGCGCCGCGCTTCGCCAGGAGATCCGTCATCAGCGCGATCTCGGACTCCTGCCCGTCGACCATGCCCTGTGCGAGCCGCTTCTCCAGGCCGACCCGGCACTGGTCGACACAGCCCTGGGCCATGTCGACGCCGCCCTTGTGGTGGTCGATCATCAGCTGGAGGTACAGCACCTCGGCCTGCTCGCCGCTCGCCGTGCGCAGCTGCTCCAGCTCCGCCTTGGTGGCCATGCCCGGCATGAGGGCACCGGCACGGGCCTGCTGGGCGGAGCCACCCTGGCCGGAGCCGTGGCCGGAGCCGTGGGCACCACCGTGCCCCCCGGCCATCCAGGACATCGGCTCCCGGTCCGGCGCCGACTTCGTCAGCCCCCACATGTCCAGCCAGCCCAGCATCATGCCGCGCTGGTTGGCCTGGGTGTTGGCGATGTCGTACGCCAGCCGGCGCACCTCCTCGTCCTGCGTGCGGTCCCGCACGATGAACGACATCTCCACCGCCTGCTGGTGGTGCACCGACATGTCCCGCGCGAACCCGGCGTCCGCCGAGTCGTCGCCCGGCACGGCGGCGGCCGTCGGCCCGGTGTCGCGGCCCAGCGCGGTGACCGTGGCCCAGCCCGCGAAGACCAGCGCCAGCAGCACCGCCCCGGCCGCCAGCCAGGTGGTACGGCTCAGGCCCGTGCGGGTCACTGCTTGACCATCCCGGTCTGGCCGCCCGTGCACGCAGCGCCCGGCTCGGGCGTCTGCGGGCCCTGCACGTACTTGGCGAAGAACTGGTTCACGCGCGGGTCGTCGGCGCTGTCGATGGTGACCTGCTTGCCCCACGCCGACAGCATGATCGCGCCGGCCTGGTCCTTGACCGGGCTGATCATCGTGTACGGCGTCTTGGCGACCTTCTCCTCCAGCGTCTTCACCGCGTCCGCCGGTGCCTTGTCGTTGTACGTCACCCACACCGCGCCGTGCTCCAGCGAGTGGACGGCGTTCACCTCGGGGATCGGCTCCTTGTAGACGGTGCCGTCACAGTCCATCCACACCTGGTGGTGGTCACCGCCGACCGGCGGCTTCATCGGATACGAGACGGCTGTCTTGACGTGGTTGCGGCCCAGCTTCGCCGCGTCCCAGGACTTCTCGTCCTTGATGGGGGCCTTGGCGGCGGCCTCCTGCCGCTGCTTCTCCTTCGACTCCTCGTTCAGTACGTACGCGCCGAAGCCGACGAGCCCGGCGACCACGGCGCCGCTCACGGTCAGCGTGATGATGCGGTTGCGGCGCTCACGGCTCCGCTCGGCCTTGCGCATCTGCTCTATTCGGGCCCGGCGGTCGGCGGACGAGGAACGGTTGGCGGCCATGATGATTCGGTGTCCTTCTGCGAAAGCTCACTCGAGAGAGCGAGGGGGGAATCCTGCGACTGGACTGCACGCGACGCGGACGGGGCGGGATGAACAGGGCCCCGAAGGCCCGCGTCACACGGCCCGATCAGGTCCGGAGCACCTGAAGGACATGCAGGTCGGGAGCTCGCGGCAGGGCCTGCACACCGTCCGGCCGGGCCACGTCGGGCGCCGGCCCGAACGGGGCGAGCCCGTCCGCGTACAGCGGCGGGTCCAGCGGCGGCACGGTGAGGACGGCCGGGGTGAGGGAGGGGAACAGCCCGCACTCGCGGTCGTCGTACGGACAGCTGGCGTGGCTCGGCGACACCACCGCGCCGAACGGCGACGTGGGGTCGGCCACCGCACGGACAGCGGCCACGCGCCGGTCCGCGTCCACGCGGTCGGCGTGCCGCGCCGGGCCGAAACAGATGAAGAGCGCGGCGAGGAGCGTCGCCACGGCACCCAACAGGGCCATGGGACGCGTGACTCGCGCGCGGCGCGCGATGCGTATGAGCCGCAGGCCCTCCATGGGCGTGATGGTAATGGGCGACCCCCCTCCGTACGCCAGAGGGACCGGAAGACCGGCAGACGGGCGGACCGGCAGACGGGCGGACGGGCAGACGGGCGGACCGGCAGACGGGCAGACGGGCAGACCGGAGGACCGAGACCCGGAGGACGGAAACCCTCAGTCGCCGGGAGACAGCCGGAGCGCGAGCAGTGCCACATCGTCGGGGACCTCACCCGCGTACGAGGACAGATCGCGCCACACCGACCGCACCAGAGCCGCCGGGTCCCGGTCGGGCCGGATCCGCGCCACCAGTGGATAGAAGGCGCCCTCCGAGTCCCGCGCCTCCGTCACCCCGTCGGTGTACGCGAGCAGCACGTCAGACGGCCCCAGCGGTACGGAGACGGGTGCGGGCGCCCGGAAGCCGTCGCCCAGATCGAGCCCCAGCGGCAGCCCCGGCTCCAGCATGACCTCCCGCGCACCGCCCCGCGTCACCAGCACGGGCGGCGGATGCCCGCAGCTCAGCACTCGTACCACCGCCTGGCCGCCGTCACCCTCCCCTCCCGCCCCGGGGAACTCCACCAGTACGGCCGTCGCGAACAGCTCCGCGTCCTCCTGCCGCGCCGAGTCCACCACCAGCCGCCGGTCCAGCCGCGTCGCGACCCCCTCCAGCTCCGGCTCGTCCAGCACCGCCTCCCGGAAGGTTCCCAGCAGCGCCGCCACCGTCGCCACCGCCGACAGCCCGTGCCCCTGCACATCGGCGACCACCGCCCGTACCCCGTACGGCCCCTGCTGTACGTCGTACAGATCCCCGCCCACGAGCGCGGCCCGCTCCGCCGCCCGGTACAGGGCCCCGCACCGCACCCGATCCACCCGCGCGGGCAGTGGCGGCAGCACGGCGAGCTGCGCGGCCTCCGCGACCGTGCGCACCGACACCAGCTGGTCGTCCCGCCGGGACCGTACCCACGCGAGGAACGCGCTGACCGCCCCGATGAGAGCGAAGGCCAGGATGTCGCCGCTGCTCACATGCTCGGCCCGCACCTCCGGCACCAGCAGCACTCCCGTCATGACGGCGGCCACCATGGAGGTCCCCAGCACCCCGTACACCAGGGACGTCAGCGGGGCCACCACGGCGAACGCGAAGCCCAGCTGCACGGTCTCGGGCATGGCCAGCTGGGCGACGAGCACCGCCAGCAGCAGCAACCAGGGCAGCATGCGCAGCCGTCCCTGCGGCCGGACGCCCGGCAGGTTCCGTGCGGCACGGTCCATTTCCCCAGTCTGCGCGAACCCTCCGGCCGCCGCCCGCCACGCACCTCGCGTTACCCGCACCACACCTTGCCAGGCACTATGGGATCGCAACGTGCACGAAACCGTGTGGTGGCATGCTGGCCCTGATCAGCGAGGATGGGTGTGGAAATGGACAAGCAGCAGGAATTTGTGCTCCGAACCCTGGAGGAGCGCGACATCCGCTTCGTGCGCCTGTGGTTCACCGACGTGCTCGGCTTCCTCAAGTCGGTCGCCGTGGCCCCCGCCGAACTGGAGCAGGCCTTCGACGAGGGCATCGGCTTCGACGGCTCCGCGATCGAGGGTTTCGCGCGTGTGTACGAGTCCGACATGATCGCCAAGCCGGATCCGGCGACGTTCCAGATCCTGCCGTGGCGGGCCGAGGCCCCGGGCACGGCCCGGATGTTCTGCGACATCCTCATGCCCGACGGCTCCCCGTCCTTCGCGGACCCCCGTTACGTCCTGAAGCGCATCCTGGCGAAGACCTCCGACCTCGGGTTCACCTTCTACACCCACCCCGAGATCGAGTTCTTCCTGCTGAAGGACAAGCCGGTCGACGGCACCCGCCCGACCCCCGCCGACAGCTCCGGCTACTTCGACCACACCCCGCAGAACGTCGGCATGGACTTCCGCCGCCAGGCGATCACGATGCTGGAGTCGATGGGCATCTCGGTGGAGTTCTCCCACCACGAGGGCGCGCCGGGCCAGCAGGAGATCGACCTCCGCTACGCCGACGCGCTGTCGACGGCCGACAACATCATGACGTTCCGCCTGGTCATGAAGCAGGTCGCCCTGGAGCAGGGCGTACAGGCGACGTTCATGCCCAAGCCGTTCTCGGAGTACCCCGGCTCGGGCATGCACACCCACCTGTCCCTCTTCGAGGGCGACCGCAACGCCTTCTACGAGTCGGGCGCGGAGTACCAGCTCTCCAAGGTGGGCCGCTCCTTCATCGCGGGCCTCCTGAAGCACGCCGCCGAGATCTCCGCGGTCACCAACCAGTGGGTCAACTCCTACAAGCGCATCTGGGGCGGCTCCACCCGCACGGCCGGCTCGGGCGGCGAGGCCCCCTCGTACATCTGCTGGGGCCACAACAACCGCTCCGCGCTGATCCGCGTCCCCATGTACAAGCCCGGCAAGACCGGCTCGTCCCGCGTCGAGGTCCGCTCCATCGACTCTGGCGCCAACCCCTACCTGACGTACGCCGTCCTCCTGGCCGCCGGCCTGAAGGGCATCGAGGAGGGCTACGAACTCCCGGCCGGCGCCGACGACGACGTGTGGGCCCTCTCCGACGCGGAACGCCGCGCCATGGGCATCGAGCCGCTCCCGCAGAACCTGGGCGAGGCCATCTCCCTCATGGAGCGCAGCGAACTGGTCGCCGAGACCCTCGGCGAGCACGTCTTCGACTTCTTCCTCCGCAACAAGAAGCAGGAGTGGGAGGAGTACCGCTCCGAGGTCACGGCCTTCGAGCTGAAGAAGAACCTCCCGGTTCTGTAACGGGCCGGACGCCCGGGCGCGCCCCGGCGTACCGCTTCCGCGGTGCGCCGCGCGGGCGTGCGGGTCAGCATGAGGAGCATGGACAAGGTCTTCGCGAGCCTCGGCATGTCCCTCGACGGCTTCATCGCCGGACCACACGCCGGCCCCGGGAATCCGCTCGGGGACGGCGGGGCGCGCATCCACCAGTGGATGTACGGCGTGGAGGCGTGGCGGGAGCGGCATGGGATGACCGGCGGGGAGACGAGCCGTTCCGGGCTGGTGGTCGCCGAGAACTTCGACCGGGCGGGGGCGTACGTCATGGGGCGCCGCATGTTCGACGAGGGCGAGCGCGCCTGGCCCGATCCGCCGCCCTTCCAGGCGCCGGTGTTCGTCCTGACGACCAGCGCCCGCGACGCGTGGGTCCGGCAGGGCACCGTCTTCACATACGTCACCGACGGCATCGAGGCCGCACTCGAAGAGGCCCGTGCCGTTGCCGGGGACAAGGACGTGCAGATCTCCGGCGGGGCGCACACCGTACGGCAGTACCTCAACGCGGGGCTCCTCGACGAGCTGGAGATCCACCTGGCGCCGCTGCTGCTGGGGGACGGCATCCGGCTGTTCGACGGCGTCGACCCGGACCTCACGCTGGAGGTGGACCGGGTGGTCGACGCCCCCGCCGTCACCCATCTGCGCTACACCGTCGTGCGCTGAGCAGGGAGTGTCCGGCGGGGCACGGCGGCATCGGGGCCGGGCGCCCTTTCGGTGCCGGGCCCCGCGGCCCAGGCATGATCCGCCGGACACGACCTAGCGCTCGGACAGCTCCGAAGGGGCCTCCTGAACGGTCCAGCCGTTGCCGTCCGGGTCCTGGAAGAACATGAACGAGTTCCAGGTCTCACCCCTGCCCTCGGTCCACCCCCGGGGACCCACATGGTGGACGGCGCTCACCTCCACGCCCCGCGACACCAGTTCGTCACGGGCAGCCGCGATGTCCAGCACGCACACCTGGAGCCCGTGCAGGGTGCCCGGGGCCATCTGCTTCTGTCCGGGTGCCGTCGGAAGGCCGTTCTCCAGGGCGATCGAGCAGCGCGAGCCGGGCGGGGTGAGCTGGATGATGCGCACCCCCGGGGCCACCTCGGAGTCGAGGTCCACCTTGAAGCCGCACTTGTCGCCGTAGAACTCCTTGGCCCGGTCGAGATCCGTCACCGGGACGGGGACCACTTCCAGTGTCCAGTTCATGTTCATGCTCATGGGCCCGAGTCTGGGCGGTCGGCCGACGGCCGTCCACCAGGCGTACCGGGTGCGACGCGGACCGATAGGCTCGGGGGAGCGGGTGTTCGTGGAGGGAGTGGCTGGATGACGACGGCGCCGGGGCGTAGGAGCAGCACCTTCACTCGGCTGCTGCGGCACGGCTTCATCGACGCGGCCGCCGCCGAGCGCCTGCTGGACAGCCCCGCGCTGGCCGCCGTCCGGGCCGATCCCGTTCTCCTGGACGCGCTCGGTGCCACCGCCGATCCGGATCTCGCGCTGCGCGGCCTCGTGCGGCTGGCCGAGGCGCAGCCCGGGGAGGGGCCGCAGGCGCTGACGGCGACGCTGGTCAGCGCCAAGCCGCTCCGCGACCGGCTGCTCGGCGTGCTGGGCGCGTCGGAGGCGCTCGGGGACCACCTGGCACGGCACCCCCTCGACTGGCAGGCGCTCGTCACATACGAGCCGACCGACCTGCACCCGGGCGTCGCCGAGTTCGAGCAGGACCTGGCCGCCGCCACGGACCCGGTCTCCCTCCGTGTCGCCTACCGCCGCAGCCTCCTGGCCATAGCGGCCCGCGACGTGTGCGGCACCACGGACGTGTCGGAGGCCGCCGCCGAGCTGGCCGACCTCGCGACGGCGACGCTCCGCGCGGCGCTGGCGATCGCCCGCTCGGCCGCGCCCGCGGACGCCGCGCTGTGCCGCCTGGCGGTCATCGCGATGGGCAAGTGCGGCGGCCATGAGCTGAACTACGTCTCCGACGTGGACGTGATCTTCGTGGGGGAGGCCGTCGAGGGCGCCGACGAGCGTGCGGCGCTCCAGGCGGCGACCCGCCTCGCCTCGCACCTCATGCGGATCTGCTCGGAGACGACCGTCGAGGGCACGATCTGGCCCGTCGACGCGAACCTCCGTCCCGAGGGCCGCAACGGGCCGCTGGTCCGTACGCTCTCCTCCCACCTCGCCTACTACCAGCGCTGGGCGAAGACCTGGGAGTTCCAGGCGCTGCTCAAGGCCCGCCCGGTGGCCGGTGACATAGAGCTGGGCACCGAGTACATCGAGGCGCTGGCGCCGCTCGTCTGGGAGGCGGCCGAGCGCGAGAACTTCGTCACCGACGTGCAGAAGATGCGGCGCCGGGTCGTCGACAACATCCCGGCCGCGCACCTCGAGCGCGAGCTGAAGCTCGGGCCCGGCGGCCTCCGGGACGTCGAGTTCGCGGTGCAGCTCCTCCAGCTCGTGCACGGCCGCAGCGACGCCACGCTCCGCAGCGGCAAGACGCTGGACGCCCTGGCGGCGCTCGCGGCCGGCGGCTACGTGGGCCGGGCCGATGCCGCGCAGCTCGACGACGCGTACCGGTTCCTGCGCGCCATGGAGCACCGTATCCAGCTGTACCGGCTCCGCCGCACGCACCTCGTCCCGGAAGGCGAGGCCGACCTGCGCCGCCTGGGCCGCTCGCTCGGCCTGCGCACGGACCCGGTCGCGGAGCTCAACCGGGAGTGGCGGCGGCACGCCTCGGTGGTCCGCCGCCTCCACGAGAAGCTGTTCTACCGGCCTCTGCTCGACGCCGTCGCCCAGCTCGCCCCCGGCGAGACCCGCCTCAGCGCCGAGGCGGCCGGCGAACGGCTCGAAGCGCTCGGGTACGCCGATCCCGCCGCCGCGCTGCGACACCTGGAGGCACTGTCCGCCGGGGTGACCCGCAAGGCGGCGATCCAGCGCACGCTGCTCCCGGTCCTCCTCGGCTGGTTCGCCGACTCGGCCGACCCCGACGCGGGCCTGCTCGGCTTCCGCAAGGTGTCGGACGCGCTCGGCAAGACCCCCTGGTACCTGCGGCTCCTCCGCGACGAGGGCGCCGCGGCCGAGAACCTGGCCCGTGTCCTGTCGGCCGGCCGCCTCGCCCCGGACCTGCTGCTGCGGGCCCCCGAGGCGGTGGCGATCCTCGGCGCGCCGGAGGGCCTCGAACCGCGCGGCCGCAACCACCTGGAGCCGGAGATCCTCGCGGCTGCGGGCCGGGCCGACAACGCCGAGCAGGCGGTGGCGGCGGCCCGTGGCGTACGCCGCAGAGAGCTGTTCCGTACGGCCGCGGCCGACATCATCGCGTCGTACGGCACCGAGGAGGTCCCCGCGCACGCGGACGCGGGCGCGCTCGTCGACCGGGTCGGCCGGGCCGTCACCGACCTGAACGCCGCCACGATCGCGGGCGCCCTGCGCGCCGCCGTACGCGCGGAGTGGGGCGAGACGCTCCCCACCCGCTTCGCCGTCATCGGCATGGGCCGCTTCGGCGGCCACGAGCTGGGCTACGGCTCCGACGCGGACGTGCTGTTCGTGCACGAGCCGCGCGACGGCGTGGACGAGCAGGAGGCCGCCCGCGCCGCGAACCGGGTCGTCGCCGAGATGCGCCGGCTCCTGCAACTTCCGACCGCCGACCCGCCCTTGCTGGTCGACGCGGATCTGCGCCCGGAGGGCCGCAGCGGCCCCCTGGTCCGTACGCTCAAGTCGTACGAGGCGTACTACCGGCGCTGGTCGCTGGGGTGGGAGAGCCAGGCGCTGCTGCGCGCCGAGCCGATGGCGGGCGACCCGGACCTGGGCCGCCGCTTCATCGAACTGGTCAACCCGCTCCGCCACCCGGTGAAGGGCCTCGACGACGCCGCGGCGCGGGAGATCCGGCGCCTGAAGGCCCGGATGGAGACGGAGCGCCTGCCGCGCGGCGCGGACCCGACGCTCCACACGAAGCTCGGCCGGGGCGGCCTGTCGGACGTCGAGTGGACGGTCCAGCTCGTGCAGATGCGGCACGCCCACGAGGTGCCGGGCCTGCGCACCACCAGCACCCGCGAGGCACTCGCCGCGGCCCGCGACGCGGGCCTGGTCAGCGAGCGGTACGCGCGGACCCTGGACGAGGCGTGGGTGCTGGCGACCCGGGTGCGCAACGGCGTGATGCTGGTGCGGGGCCGGGCCGGCGACACGTTCCCCTCGGACGGGCGCGAACTGGCCGCCGTGGCCCGTTACCTGGGGTACGGCCCGGGGCACGTCGGCGAGATGGTCGAGGACTACCGCCGTACGACGCGCCGCGCCCGGGCCGTGGTGGACGAGCTGTTCTACGGCGCCTGAACGGCTCCGGCGGCGGGCGCCGCGGCCACCGGTCGCTCCGCGGCGGCCACCGGTCGCTCCGCCTCGGGCGGCGGGCGCTCCGCCTCGGCCGGCGGTGCCGCCGTGACGTACCGGGGCAGCCGGTGCGGCGGGCTGCCGTACCACGCGCACACCAGGCCGATGCCGAAGGCCAGGCAGAGGATGCCGCCGAGGGCGTCCATCCAGAAGTGGTTGGCTGTGGCGACGATGACGACGAGCGTGGCCACCGGGTACAGCAGCCCCAGGATCCTGGCCCATGGAGCCTTGGCGAGGGCGAAGACGGCGAGCCCGCACCAGAGCGACCACCCGATGTGCATGGACGGCATCGCTGCGTACTGGTTCGACATGTGCTTCAGGTCGCCCGAGGCCATGGAGCCCCATGTCTGGTGGACCAGCACCGTGTCGATGAAGTTCTGGCTCTCCATGAGCCGGGGCGGCGCGAGCGGATACAGATAGTAGCCGAGCAGGGCGACGGCCGTGGTCGAGAACAGCACCATGCGGATCGCCGCGTAACGGCCCGGATGCCAGCGGTAGAGCCAGACCAGCACACCGATGGTGACCACGAAGTGCAGCGTCGCGTAGTAGTAGTTCATCGTCACGATGAGCCAGCTGACCGAGTCCACCGCGTGGTTGACCGTCTTCTCGAAGGCGAGACCCAGGCTCTCCTCCGCGCGCCAGATCCAGTCCGCGTTGCGCAGCGCCTGAGCCTTCTGTTCCGGAACGGCGTTACGGATGAGCGAATAGACGCCGTAGCTGGCCGCGATGAGCAGGATCTCGAACCAGATACGGGGGTGCCGGGGAGCACGCAGCCGCTGCCACGCGGTCCGGTGTTCCGCCGGGCGGTCCGGCCGTCCTTCGACGAGAGGTGCAGGCGTCGGCGGCGGTGTCGGCCGGGCCGCCGAACGGCCTTCCAACGTGGTCAAAGTCCTGTCACCCATGAGCGATGAGTCTGCCAGAAAGGTCCTTCAGGTCGATCATCCTTCAAACGGATTCTCTCCGCCATCGGTCCACCTTTCGGAGGACCTCTGCCCCTGGGGCCCCGAGGCTGTTGAACCGCGAACGACCAGTTCCGGCATGAAGACGAACTCGCTGTGGGGGGCGGGCGTACCGCCGATCTCCTCGAGCAGTGCCCGCACCGCCGCCTGCCCCATCGCCTGCACAGGCTGACGGATGGTGGTCAGCGGCGGGTCCGTGAAGGCTATGAGCGGGGAGTCGTCGAAGCCGACGACGGAGATGTCCCGGGGTACGTGCAGCCCCTGCTGGCGGGCCGCGCGGATGGCGCCGAGCGCCATCATGTCGCTGGCGCAGACGATCGCCGTACAGCCGCGCTGGATGAGGGCGGCCGCCGCTGCCTGTCCGCCTTCGAGCGTGTACAGGGAGTGCTGGATCAGCTTCTCGGCCTCCTCGGGGGAGAGCCCGAGCCGCTCCCGCATACCGATCCGGAAGCCCTCTATCTTGCGCAGGACGGGAACGAACCGCTTCGGGCCGACGGCGAGACCGATACGGGTGTGCCCGAGGGATGCGAGGTGGGTGACGGCGAGCCTCATCGCGGCCCGGTCGTCGGGGGAGACGAACGGCGCCTGGATGTGCGGCGAGAAGCCGTTGATCAGGACGAACGGGACACCCTTGCCGCGCAGCTGGTCGTAGCGCTGGGTGTCGGCGGTGGTGTCGGCGTGCAGACCGGACACGAAGATGATTCCGGAGACGCCGCGTTCGACGAGCATCTCGGTCAGCTCGTCCTCGGTGGATCCGCCCGGGGTCTGGGTGGCGAGGACGGGCGTGTAGCCCTGGCGCGTCAGGCCCTGGCCGATGACCTGGGCCAGCGCCGGGAAGATGGGGTTGTCCAGCTCGGGGGTGATGAGCCCGACGAGACCGGCGCTGCGCTGCCGCAGCCGTACGGGACGCTCGTAACCGAGCACGTCCAGCGCGGCAAGGACGGACTGACGGGTGGCCGCGGCCACGCCGGGCTTGCCGTTGAGCACGCGGCTGACTGTGGCTTCGCTGACCCCCGCCTGGGCTGCGATGTCGGCAAGCCGCGCGGTCATGTGGTGCGACCTTACCGGGCGCACGTCAGATTGCCCACCACGTGCAGGAGTCGGCGGGGAGCACCGCGAGCGCGGGTGCGCTCGCCGTGCCCTCCCGGGCGCCGCCCGGACGGCTGTCCCCGCCGCCACCGGAAGCGTCGGAGGCGGCCGCTCCCGGGTTGTCGGGCCCACCCTGCCCGACCGCCGCCCCCGCCACGCTGGACAGCAGCACCCGGCCGTCCCGGCCGCCGGGGCGGTGGATCTCGACCGGGCGGTCCGTGGTGTTGGTGACGCACACCAGGCCGGCGCCGTCCTCCCCGCGGCGGCGGAAGGCCAGCACGCCCTCCGGTGCGGGCAGCCAGTCGACGAGGCCGCCCGCGCCGAGCGCCGGGTGCGCACGGCGCAGGTCCAGGGCCGTGCGGTAGAGCTCCAGGGTCGACGCAGGGTCGCCGGTCTGGGCCTCGACGGACAGCCGGCCCCACCCCGCGGGCTGCGGCAGCCAGCTGTCGCCTGGGCCGAACCCGTACGAGGGGCCCTCCTCGGCCCACGGGATCGGCACCCGGCAGCCGTCCCTCAGCCCGTCCTGGCCCTCGCCGCGGTGGAACGCCGGGTCCTGGCGCACCTCGTCGGGGAGTTCCGTCACCTCGGGCAGCCCCAGCTCCTCGCCCTGGTACAGATAGGCGGAGCCCGGCAGCGCCAGCATGAGCAGCGCCGCCGCCCTGGCCCTGCGCAGGCTGCCGTAGCGCGTGGTGTGCCGGACGACGTCGTGGTTGGAGAGCACCCAGGTGGTGGGCGCGCCCACCGATGTGGTCGCCCTGAGCGACTCGTCGATCACCCTGTGCAGTGCCCGGGCCTCCCAGGGGCACTGGAGGTACTGGAAGTTGAACGCCTGGTGCAGTTCGTCGGGGCGTACATAGAGGGCGAGCCGCTCCGGGGACGGCGCCCACGCCTCGGCGACCGCGATGCGCTGACTTGGGAGTGCCCCCTGCTCGGAGAGCCTGGGGGAGTACGTGTCGAGGAGCCGCCGCCAGCCGCGGTGGATCTCGTGGACGCCGTCCTGGTCGAAGAACGGCAGCTGCTGGGAGCCGATCAGCCGGACCTGCTCGGGACGGCCGATGTCGGGCAGCCCGGCGGCCTTGACCATGCCGTGCGCCACATCGATCCGGAACCCGTCGACGCCCAGGTCCAGCCAGAACCGCAGCACGGACTCGAACTCGGCCCGCACCGCGTCGTTCTCCCAGTTGAGGTCGGGCTGCTCGGGCGCGAAAAGGTGCAGGTACCACTGGCCGTCGGCGACCCTCGTCCAGGCGGGGCCGCCGAAGACGGACTCCCAGTCGTTGGGCGGCAGCGCGCCGTCCGGGCCCCTGCCGGGGCGGAAGTGGTACCGGTCACGGCCGGTGCCCGCGAGCGCCTCCTGGAACCAGGGGTGCCGGTCGGAGGTGTGGTTGGGGACGATGTCGATGATCACCCGCAGGCCCAGTTCGTGCGCGGTGCGGACGAGGTCGTCCGCGTCCGGCAGGTCCCCGAAGACCGGGTCGACCGCGCGGTAGTCGGCGACGTCGTAGCCGCCGTCGGCCTGCGGCGAGGCATAGAACGGGGTCAGCCACACCGCGTCCGCGCCCAGCCGCGTCAGATGCGACAGCCGTTCCCGGGCCCCGCGCAGATCGCCGATGCCGTCACCGTCGCTGTCGGCGAAGGAACGGATGTACACCTGATAGATGACGGCGTCCCGCCACCACCCGGGACGGGCTGGTGGGGCGGGGCGTCGTCCCTGCGGCGCCGGTACGGGCGAGGTCAGCTCGTGGGCCATGTGCGCGGGTGCCTCTCGGTCCGGATTCAACACCTCCTGCAAGGCGTTGTGAAAAGGCTTGCAGAGCCTTCAGGTGCCCCGCAAGGCCCGGCAGAGGGGCGCACGGGTGGGTGCGAGGGCGCCTTGTGCCTGGTGTGTCAAGCGATGCGGCGGCAACTGTAGGGACACGTGGATGTAACGATCCCCCGGCCTTGCAGAAATTTGCCGCAAGCTCTTTCGGCGCGTTTTCATCCCTGTTACGTTCCTGGCAACCCCGGCGCCCCGCGAAAGAGCGGTCTGCATCAACCGGGATCGTTCGAAGGAGTTCACATGCGGCGTGGCATAGCGGCCACCGCGCTGGTCGCGAGCCTGGCCCTCGCGGCGACGGCCTGCGGCGGCGACAGTGGGGACAAGGCGACCGGCGGTCCGGTGACCATCACCTGGTGGGACACCTCGGATGCCACGAACGAGGCCCCGGCCTACAAGAAGCTGATCGAGCAGTTCGAAGCGGCCAACAAGGACATCAAGGTCAAGTACCAGAACGTCCCGTTCGCCGAGGCCGAGCAGAAGTACAAGACGGCCGCCCAGGCCGGCAACGCCCCCGACGTCCTCCGTGCCGACGTCGGCTGGACCGCCGGCCTCGCCGAGAACCAGTACCTCGCCCCGCTCGACGGCACGCCCGCCACCAAGGAGATCGACTCCTTCAACCAGGGCCTCGTCGACGGCGCCAAGGTCGACGGCAAGCTGTACGGCGTCCCGCAGGTCACCGACGCCCTCGCGCTCCTCTACAACAAGGAGATCTTCGCGAAGGCCGGCGTCCAGCCGCCGACGACCTGGGCCGAGCTCTCCACGGCCGCCAAGAGCATCAAGACCAAGACCGGCGTCGACGGCATCTACCTCAACCCGGACAGCTACTTCGCCCTGCCGTTCCTGTACGGCGAGGGCGGCCTGATGGTCGACACCGAGACCAAGAAGATCACCGTCAACGACGAGGCCGGCAAGAAGGCCGTCCAGACCGTCGTCGACATGATCAAGGACGGCGTCGCGGTCAAGCCGGACTACACCGACGGCTACAACAACATGCAGGCCGCCTTCAAGGACGGCAGGGTCGCCATGGTCATCAACGGCCCGTGGTCCACGGCCGACGACCTGAGCGGCAAGGCGTTCAAGAACAAGGACAACCTCGGTGTCGCCCCGGTCCCGGCCGGCTCCGGTGGCAAGGCCGGCACGCCCACCGGCGGCCACAACCTGGTCGTCTACAACGGCTCGGACGCCCCCCACAAGGAAGCCGCCCAGAAGTTCGTGGCGTTCATGACCTCCGCCAAGTCGCAGGAGTTCGCCGCCACCGAGACCGGCGTCCTGCCGACCCGTGACGACGCGTACACCGTCAAGGTCGTCGCCGACCCGATCCGCGCCTCCTTCAAGAACGTGCTGGCCGACTCCACCGCGCGTCCCGCCGTCGCCGGCGTCAGCGACATGTTCGCCGAGTGGACCAAGCAGTACATCGAGATCCTCAAGGGCAACACCACCGTCGAGAAGGGCCTCGACACCACCGCCGACAAGTGGAAGACCAACATCAACTCCCTCAAGGAGTACTCGGTCGACTGAGCCCCCGCGGCCCGGTCCGGCAGCCCCCCTGACAGGGCTGCCGGACCGGGCCGGACCCGTACGCACTGAGGGAAAAGAACTTCCATGAAGACAGCCAGCGCAGATCCCGCCACGGCCGCGCGGCCTGCCCGGGCCGGGCTGCTCACCCGTATGAAGCGCTCCTACGACCGGAACTGGTACGCCTGGGCCATGGTGCTGCCGGTGGTGCTGGTCATCGGCGTCCTCGTCGCCTACCCCCTGGGCCGTGGCATCTACCTGTCGTTCACCGACGCCAACGAGCTCAACGTCTCCAAGCAGCTCGGCGCCACCGAGATCCCCGCCACCTACCAGTTCGTCGGCCTCGACAACTACTGGCGGGTGCTGTCCGGCGCCGACGGCGAGTTCTACCCCAAGCTGGCGTGGACCGTGGTGTGGACCGCGTCCTGCGTGTTCTTCCACTACACGATCGGCCTCGGCCTGGCCCTGCTGCTCAACCGCAAGGTCAGGGGCCGCTCCCTGTACCGCGTCCTGCTCATCCTGCCGTGGGCGGTACCGGCCTTCGTCGCCACCTACATCTGGCGCATGATGTACAACTCCGAGTCCGGTGTCTTCAACGCCATCCTGGGACAGTTGGGCCTCGGCCCGGTCGACTGGCTCGGCGACACCTTCATGCAGAAGGTCGCCGTCATCGGCGTCAACGTCTGGCTCGGTGTGCCGTTCATGATGGTCGCCGTGCTCGGCGGCCTCCAGTCCATCGCCGGCGAGCAGTACGAAGCCGCCGAGATGGACGGCGCGAACGCCTGGCAGCGGTTCCGCCACGTCACCCTGCCGGGGCTGCGCCCCGTCAGCGCCACGGTGATCCTGCTCGGCACCATCTGGACGTTCAACATGTTCCCGATCATCTATCTGATGCTCGGTGAGGCCAACGCCCTGCACAGCGAGATCCTCGTGACCTACGCCTACCGGCTGGCGTTCGGCTCCGTCCGCGACTACGCGGGCGCCGCCACGTACGGCATCCTCATCCTCTCCATGCTCCTCGTCTTCGCCGTCTTCTACCGGCGGCTGCTCAACCGTCAGGAGACCGTCCGATGAGCACGGTGACCGAACCGCGGAAGAACTCCGTGCCGGCGCGCGCCGGCGACTCCGCCGCGACCGCCGGCGCCCGTGGTACCCGTGGTACCCGGCGGCGCAAGGTCCGCGGCCGTGACGAGCGCTCCCCGCTCGCCTCCGCCGGACTCCACGCGGCACTGGTCGCCGCCAGTCTGGTGGCGGTCTTCCCCATCGTGTACATGATGTTCATCTCGCTGCGCGGCCGGGACGGCTGGACGAAGCCGACCAGCGCCGAGGGCGGCCTGGAGATCAGCAACTACACGTACGTCCTGGCGGAGACCGAGTTCCCGCGCTGGTTCGCCAACTCGGTGGTCGTCGCGGGCGGCACCACGCTCATCGGGGTGTTCGTCGCGGCCTCCACCGGCTACGCCATCTCCCGGATGCGCTTCCCCGGCCACAGGTCGCTGATGTGGGTGCTGCTCGTCACGCAGATGTTCCCGGTGGCGGTGCTGATCGTCGCCCTCTACAACATCCTCGGCGGCATGGGCCTGCTCGACTCGTACATGGGCCTGATCCTCACGTACTGCTCCGTGTCCGTGCCGTTCTGCGCGTGGATGATGAAGGGCTACTTCGACACCATCCCGCACGAGATCGACGAGGCCGGCCGGGTCGACGGGCTCACCCCGTTCGGCACCTTCTACCGGCTGATCCTGCCGCTGGCCAAGCCCGGCCTCGCGGTCACGGCGTTCTACTCCTTCCTCACCGCGTGGAGCGAGGTCGCCTTCGCCCGCGCCTTCCTGTCCAGCGACTCGATGCTCACCCTCTCCGTCGGCCTGCAGAGCTTCATCGGCCAGCACAAGGCCGAGTGGGGCTATCTGACCGCCTGTGCGGTGATCATCACGGTTCCGGCGGGCCTGGTGTTCCTCCTGGTCCAGCGCAACCTGGTCGCCGGCCTCACCGCGGGCGGCACCAAGGGCTGAGCTCCCGCCCCGCCCCGTCCCGCACGCCGCGCGTCACGCGCTCAAGACGGCGGCGCCGGTCCGGTCCGACAGCGTTCGGGCGCGGACCCGGCGCCGCCCCCATTCCACTCCTCCACCCAGGGAAGACATGACCCAGCACCTCGCCGCCCCCGCCGCCCCGACCACCGGCACGGACTCCGGCTGGTGGAGAGAGGCGGTGATCTACCAGGTCTATCCGCGCAGCTTCGCCGACGGCAACGGCGACGGCATGGGCGACCTCGAGGGCATCCGCAGCCGCCTCCCGTACCTCAGGGACCTCGGCGTCGACGCCGTCTGGCTCAGCCCCTTCTACGCCTCCCCGCAGGCCGACGCCGGCTACGACGTCGCCGACTACCGGGCCATCGACCCCATGTTCGGCAACCTGCTGGACGCCGACGCGCTCGTCCGCGAGGCCCATGAGCTCGGCCTGCGCATCATCGTCGACCTGGTCCCCAACCACTCCTCCGACCAGCACGAGTGGTTCCAGCGCGCCCTGCGCGAGGGCCCCGGGTCGCCGCTGCGCGAGCGCTATCACTTCCGCCCCGGCAAGGGCCCGGACGGCGCACTCCCTCCGAACGACTGGGAGTCCATCTTCGGCGGCCCGGCCTGGACACGTGTCGAGGACGGTGAGTGGTACCTCCACCTGTTCGCCCCCGAGCAGCCCGACTTCAACTGGGAACACCCCGCCGTACGCGACGAGTTCCGCTCCATCCTGCGCTTCTGGCTCGACATGGGCGTCGACGGCTTCCGCGTCGATGTCGCCCACGGCCTCGTCAAGGCGCCCGGGCTGCCCGACATCGGCTCCCACGAGCAGCTGAAGCTCCTCGGCAACGACGTGATGCCGTTCTTCGACCAGGACGGCGTCCACGAGATCTACCGCAGCTGGCGCCAGGTCCTGGAGGAGTACGACGGCGAGCGCGTCCTCGTCGCCGAGGCGTGGACCCCGACGGTCGACCGCACCGCGAACTACGTCCGCCCCGACGAGATGCACCAGGCGTTCAACTTCCAGTACCTGGGCACGCACTGGGACGCGGCGGAGCTGCGCAAGGTCATCGACGCGTCGCTGGAGGCGATGCGCCCGGTCGGCGCGCCGACGACATGGGTGCTGTCCAACCACGACGTGACCCGTCACGCGACCCGGTTCGCCAACCCCGCCGGGCTCGGCACCCAGCTGCGCGAGGCCGGCGACCGCGAACTCGGCCTGCGCCGCGCCCGCGCCGCGACCCTGCTGATGCTGGCCCTGCCCGGCTCCGCGTACGTCTACCAGGGCGAGGAGCTCGGCCTGCCGGACGTCACCGACCTGCCGGACGAGGTGCGCCAGGACCCGTCGTTCTTCCGCGCCACCGGCCAGGACGGCTTCCGGGACGGCTGCCGCGTGCCGATCCCCTGGGCGGTGGAGGGCCCGTCGTACGGCTTCGGCGCCGGCGGCAGCTGGCTGCCCCAGCCCACCACATGGGGCGCCCTGAGTGTCGAGGCCCAGACCGGAGTGGCCGGCTCCACCCTGGAGCTGTACCGCGCCGCTCTGCGCGTCCGCCGCGAGGAGCCGGGGCTGGGCGCGGGTGAGGCGGTGGAGTGGCTGGAGGCTCCGGAGGGAGTGCTGATGTTCCGCCGCGAAGGCTTCGTCTGCACGGCCAACACCACCGGGGAGCCGGTCCGTATAGAGGTGCCGGGCCGGATGCTGCTGGCCAACGAGCAGGTCCGGACGAGCGTGGACGGCACGGCGGAACTGCCCGCCGACACCACCGTCTGGTGGGCGGTGTGACCATCCCCCCGCCGCGGGGCGGCGCCGGCGACCTGACCGCCGGCGCCGCTCCGCGGCTCGCGGACATCGCGGCCCAGGCGGGCGTCAGCGAGGCCACGGTCAGCCGGGTGCTCAACGGCAAGGCGGGTGTCGCGGGACCGACCCGCCATCGGGTGCTGGCCGCGCTCGACGTGCTGGGCTACGAGCGCCCCGTACGCCTGAAGCAGCGCAGCGCAGGACTGGTGGGGCTGGTGATCCCGGAGCTGACCAACCCCATCTTCCCGGCGTTCGCCCAGGTCATCGAGCAGACCCTGGCCGGCCACGGCTACACGCCGGTGCTGTGCACCCAGATGCCGGGCGGCGCCACCGAGGACGAGCTGGTCGAGCAGCTGGAGGAGCGCGGCGTGACGGGCATCGTGTTCCTGTCGGGCCTGCACGCGGACACGAGCGCCGACCCCTCCCGCTACGAGCGACTGGCCGCCCGCGGTGTCCCGTTCGTCCTCATCAACGGCTTCAACGAGCGGATCGACGCGCACTTCGTCTCACCCGACGACCGCGCGGCCGCGCGCATGGCGGTCGGTCACCTGGTCGAGCTGGGTCACGAGCGCGTCGGCCTCGCCATCGGCCCCACCCGGTACGTGCCGGCCCGCCGCAAGGCCGAGGGCTTCGCGTCGGCGCTGCACCGACTCCTGGGGCTGCCGCGCGAAGAGGCCCAGCAGTACGTCCGGCCCACCCTGTTCGGCGTGGAGGGCGGCCACGCGGCGGCGAGCGTCCTGCTGGACCAGGGCTGCACGGGCATCGTGTGCGGAAGCGACCTGATGGCACTCGGAGCTGTCCGCGCGGTCCGCGCGAGAGGTCTGGACGTCCCGACCGACATCTCGGTGGTGGGCTTCGACGACTCTCCCCTCATCCCCTTCACGGACCCACCCCTGACCACGGTCCGCCAGCCGGTCCGGGCGATGGCGACAGCGGCGGTGGACGCGCTCCTCGAGGAGATCGACGGAAACCCGGTACAGCGCACCGAGTTCGTCTTCCAGCCGGAGCTGGTGGTCCGCGGCTCGACGTCGGCCCCGCCTCCGTAGCGCCGACGCGGCGATCACCGCCCCGCCACAGTCGGGCCGTAGTCCGTCGTTCCGTGCTCCGTCGGGTGGTACGCCTCCGTGGCGTGTTCCATCGTGCCGACCCAGGCGCGCTCCGGGGGACTTCCGACGTACCTGCCGAAGAGCAGTGCCGCCGCGGTGGCGACGAGTACGCCGGGCACCATCTCGTAGACGCCCGTCTGGAGCGGCCCGAGGAGCGGGTCGATCTCGTCCCACAGGAACACGGTGAGCGCACCGGCCACCATGCCGGCCTTCGCCCCGGCCGCTGTCATCCTCGGCCAGTACAGCGACAGGAGGATCACCGGGCCGAAGGCCGCGCCGAATCCCGCCCAGGCGTGCGCGGCGATGTCGAGAACGGCGCCGCCGCTCAGCGCGATCACATAGGCGACCAGTGCCACGGCCACCACACTCAGACGTCCGACCAGCAGCAGCGACGAGTCGGAGCCCCTCCGGTCGACGAACGCCGCGTAGAGGTCCTCGGTGAGGGATGTGGCAGAGACCAGCAGCTGGCTGTCCACCGTGGACTTGATCGCGGCCAGCACCGCCAGCAGCAGGACCGCGGCGACCCAGGGGCTGACCAGCTGTGTGGACAGTGCGATGAAGACCGTCTCCGGGTTCGTGAGCGGCTCGTCGAGCAGGGCGATCCCGGCGAGTCCGATGAACGAGGCGCCGCTCAGTACGACGACGGCCCAGCCCACACCCAGACGGCGGGCCGCCGGTATGTCCCGGGTGCTGCGGACACCCATGAAGCGGCTCAGGATGTGGGGCTGGCCGAAGTAGCCGAGCCCCCAGGCGAACAGCGAGATCATCGCGACGGTACCGAGCGGCTCGCCGGCCGTCCACGTCTTGGCGGCGAAGGACGCCTCGGCTCCCGGGTCGAGCAGGGAGGGGGTCTTGTCGGTGAGCGCGTCGTGCAGTGCGCCGAAGCCGCCGAGCTGCCAGAGCGCGATCCCGGAAAGGGTGATGGCCGCGAGGAACATCAGGGTGCCCTGTATGGAGTGTGTGATGCTCACGGCCCGGAAGCCGCCGAGGATGGTGTAGACAACGATCACCACGGCGAAGACGGTGAGCCCGAACTTGAAGCCGGCGCCGAAGATCTCGTCGAGGAGAAGGCCGCCGGCGATGAGCCCGCTGGCGACATAGACGGTGAAGAAGACAACCGTGACGATGGCCGACAGGAGCCGGAGCATCCGGCTCCTGTCCTCGAAGCGTTCCTCCAGGTACGAGGAGAGGGTCACGGAGTTGCCGGCCAGTTCGGTGTAGGTGCGCAGACGAGGGGCGACGAGCCGCCAGTTGAGATAAGTGCCGATGATCAGGCCGACGGCGATCCAGGTGGCGCCGATCCCGGCCATGTACACGGCGCCGGGCAGACCCAGGAACAGCCAGCCGGACATGTCGCTGGCTCCGGCGGAGAGCGCGGCCACCGGGGCGGTGAGCCGACGGCCGCCCATCGTGAACTCCTCGAACGTGGTCGTCTCCCCATGGGCCATGATCCCGATCATGACCATTGCGATCAAGAAGACTCCGAAGGTGATCATCACTGGGACGGTCAGCGCGATCATGTATCACTCCTCTGCGACACCGGACCCAGCCATATGTCAAGCGCATTGGCGATTCTGGAGCCGGAGGGGCGGAGTTTAGGACTCCGCGGCGCGCGAGGGCGAGGGGTTCGCAACCGACTGTTTCATCGGTTGTCGAATCGGAATCTTTGCGCGCGCGCGAACGGGGGCGTCCGGGCGGAGGAGTGACGGTGCGGCGGGGGCTCCCTCGAGCCCCGGCCCGGCGTCCGGTGACCGGTCCGGCCGTCCGGGCGCGTGGAGTCCACGGCGGTGGGCGGTTCGCCCGGCCGGAACCCCCGGCCGACCGGACCGGAGTCTTGTTGAACGTAGCATCACTGCAATCTCTTGCGAAAGAGCTTGCACTGGCTGAGTGTCATGGATTTCCGGGGTGTGACATGGAAGTGAGTGGAGTGTGTCGCAGGGGTTGACCTTGCGGGAGCGGGCTCGTACGGTCACGTCCGAAAACTGTTGCTGCTTTCTTGCAGCAAGAAGATTCAACCGGCCTTGCGGGCATGGCGCGTTGCCGTACGAGGCTGCCCCCACGCATCCGCACCTCCCTTCCCCAGGAGGAAGCATGGCCAGAAGAACCGTGGCCGCCGCGCTCGCCCTTGTGGCGGGAGCCGCAGCCGGCGTCACGGCGCCCAGTCAGGCCCAGGCCGCCGCGCCCGGCGACAAGGACGTCACCGCCGTGATGTTCGAGTGGAAATTCGACTCGGTGGCGAAGGCGTGCACCGACACGATCGGGCCCGCCGGGTACGGCTACGTGCAGGTCTCGCCGCCCCAGGAGCACATACAGGGCTCCCAGTGGTGGACCTCGTACCAGCCCGTCAGCTACCGGATCGCCGGACGTCTCGGCGACCGCACCGCCTTCAAGAACATGATCGACACCTGTCACGCGGCAGGCGTCAAGGTCGTCGCCGACACCGTCATCAACCACATGGCCGCCGGTGACGGTGTCGGGACCGGTGGGTCGTCGTACACCAAACACGACTACCCCGGCGTCTACTCCTCCGGCGACTTCGACAACTGCACCACCGAGGTGAACAACTACCAGGACCGCTGGAACGTCCAGCAGTGCGAGCTCGTCGGGCTCGCCGACCTGGACACCCAGGAGGACTGGCCCCGGCAGCGCATCGCCGCCTACATGAACGACCTGCTGTCGCTCGGAGTCGACGGCTTCCGCATCGACGCGGCCAAGCACATGCCCGCCGATGACCTCGCCGCCATCAAGGGCAGGCTGACCGACCCCGACGTCTACTGGAAGCAGGAGGCCATCCACGGGGCCGGGGAGGCCGTCGACCCGGGCGAGTACCTCGGCAACGGCGACGTGCAGGAGTTCCGGTACGCCCGGGGGCTCAAGCAGGCCTTCGCCGGGGGCGACAAGCTCGCCCACCTGCAGAACTTCGGTGAGGGCTGGGGCTTCATGTCCTCCGGCCGGTCCGGTGTCTTCGTCGACAACCACGACACCGAGCGCGTCGGCGACACCCTCAACTACAAGAACGGGGCCTCGTACACACTCGCCAGTGTGTTCATGCTGGCGTGGCCCTACGGGTCGCCGGACGTCCACTCCGGCTACGAGTGGTCCGACAAGGACGCCGGGCCGCCCAACGGCGGACACGTGAACGCCTGCTACACCGACGGCTGGAAGTGCCAGCACGACTGGCGCGAGATCAAGTCCATGGTCGCCCTGCGGAACGTGGCCCGCGGGCAGGGCGTCACGGACTGGTGGGACAACGGCAACAACGCCATCGCCTTCGGGCGCGGTGACAAGGCCTTCGTCGCCATCAACCACGAGGGCGGGACCATCAGCCAGTCCTTCCAGACCTCGCTGGCCGCCGGTACCTACTGCGACGTGCAGAGCGGCGACTCCGTCACCGTCGACTCCGCCGGGCGGTTCACCGCCGCCCTCGGTGCCGACACCGCCCTCGCCCTGCACGTCGGTGCCAAGGACTGCGGCACCACCAACCCGCCGCCGCCCAGCAGCACCGCCGGCGCCTCCTTCAACGTCGAGGCCACCACCCGCTGGGGCGAGAACATCTACGTCACCGGCAACCGGTCCGAGCTCGGCAACTGGAACACCGGCAGCGCGCTCAAGCTCGACCCGGCCGCGTACCCCGTCTGGAAGCTGGACGCGGAACTCCCTGCGGGCACGACCTTCGAATACAAGTACATCCGCAAGGACGAGGCCGGAAACGTCACCTGGGAGAGCGGCGCCAACCGCGTCACCACCGTCCCGTCCTCCGGCACGGTCACGCTCAACGACACCTGGCGCAACTGACCCCCGTCCCGCCGGGCCCCGCACCCGCCACCGGGTGCGGGGGCCACTTTCCCGTACGACCCTTCTCAGACCCTCGTAGAACCCTCACCGAGGAGAAACCGCCTTGATACGTCCCCGCCTCGCCCCGCGCCACCGGCGGCGACGCCTGACGCGCAGATCGGCCGCCGCCCTCGCCGCGGCCACGGCCACCGCGCTCGTCGCCCCGGCCGTCGTCGTCGCGGCGAACGCCGCGCCCAGGCCGCCCGCGCCCCCGTCCGACCGGCAGCTGGCCGCCGAGCCCGCCCGGCACGACCTGACGCGCGAGCAGTTCTACTTCGTCCTGCCCGACCGGTTCGCCAACGGCGACAAGGGCAACGACCGCGGCGGACTGACCGGCACCCGCCTCGCACACGGCTACGACCCCACCGACAAGGGCTTCTACCAGGGCGGGGACCTCAAGGGCCTCACCGAGCGGCTCGACTACATCAAGGGCCTCGGCACAACCGCCATCTGGCTCGCACCGATCTTCAAGAACCAGCCCGTGCAGGGCGAGGGCGACAACGCCTCGGCCGGCTACCACGGCTACTGGATCACCGACTTCACCCAGGTCGACCCGCACTTCGGCACCAACGACGACCTCAAGAAGCTCATCGACCGGGCCCACGCCAAGGGTATGAAGGTCTTCTTCGACGTCATCACCAACCACACCGCCGACGTCGTCGACTACAAGGAGAAGTCCTACGACTACCTCTCCAAGGGCGCCTTCCCCTACCTGACCAAGGACGGCAGGCCCTTCGACGACGCCGACTACGCCGACGGCACACGCCGCTTCCCGAGGACCGACCTCGACTCGTTCCCGCGCACACCCGTCGTCCCCGAAGGCAAGAAGGACCTCAAGGTCCCGGCCTGGCTGAACGACCCGTCGATGTACCACAACCGGGGCGACTCCACCTTCGCCGGCGAGTCCTCCACGCACGGCGACTTCGTCGGCCTCGACGACCTGTGGACCGAGCGTCCCGAGGTCGTCGAGGGGATGACGAGGATCTACCAGCGGTGGGTGCGCGACTTCGGCATCGACGGATTCCGCATCGACACCGTCAAGCACGTCAACACCGAGTTCTGGACCCAGTGGGCCACGGCCCTCGACGCCTACGCGAAGAAGCGCGGCCGCCCCGACTTCTTCATGTTCGGCGAGGTCTACTCCGCGGACACGTCCATCACCTCCCACTACGTCCGAGAGGGCCGCCTCGACGCCACCCTCGACTTCCCCTTCCAGGACGCGGCCCGCGGCTTCGCCTCCCAGGGCGGCTCGGCGGCCAGGCTGAAGGGGCTCTTCGCCGACGACTACAAGTACGCGACCGACAAGGCCAACGCCTACGAATCGGTCAACTTCCTCGGCAACCACGACATGGGCCGCTTCGGCACATTCCTCAAGCAGGACAACGCCAAGGCGAGCGACGCCGAACTCGTCAAGCGGTACGGCCTCGCCAACGAGCTGATGTTCCTCAGCCGCGGCAACCCCGTCGTCTACTACGGCGACGAGCAGGGCTTCACCGGCCCCGGGGGCGACAAGGACGCGCGCCAGACCCTCTTCGCGTCGCAGACCCCCGACTACCTCGACGACGACCAGCTCGGCACGGACCGCACCCACGCCGACGACGCGTACGACACCACCCACCCGCTGTACCGGAAGATCGCCGCGCTCGCCGGGCTCCGCAAGGCACACCCGGGTCTCGCGGACGGCGTCCAGATCGAGCGGTACGCGGCCGACGGCGCGGGCGTGTACGCGTTCTCCCGCATCGACGCGAGCGCGCGGACCGAGTACGTCGTCGCCGTCAACAACGCCACCGAGGCGAAGACCGTCGAGCTGACCACGGAGTCGGCCGGCACCGCCTTCCGTACGATCTACGGCGGCAGCGGAACGGTCGGCAGCGGCGACGACAGGAAGATCGACGTCACCGTCCCCGCGCTGTCCTCCGTCGTGCTCAAGGCCGACGGGCCGCTCGCCGCCCCCGCCGCCGCGCCCACCATCGATCTGAAGGCCCCCGCCGCTGGCGCCACCGGCACCGTCGAGGTCACCGCGGACGTCGACGGCGGACAGCTGAACCGGGTCGTCTTCGCCGCCCAGCAGGGCAACGGCAAGTGGCAGGTCCTCGGCTCGGCCGACCACGCCCCGTACAAGGTGAACCACAAGATCACCGTCCCGTCCGGCACCCCGGTCCGCTACAAGGCCGTGGCCGTCGACACGAGGGGCCGCACCGCGAGCGACCTCGCCACCACCACCGCGGGCCGGGCCCCGGCCCCCGAGGTCCCGACCGCGACCCAGCGGGACTACGCGATCGTCCACTACAAGCGCCCCGACGGCGACTACAGCGACTGGCGTCTCTACGCCTGGGGCGACATCGCCGACGGCGAGGCCACCGAGTGGCCCCAGGGGCACGCCTTCACCGGCCGCGACGCCTACGGCGCCTTCGCGTACGTCAAGCTGAAGCCCGGCGCCTCCAGTGTCGGCTACCTCGTCATCGACAAGGACGGCAACAAGGACGTCGCCGCCGACCGCACCATCGACCTGTCCAAGACCGGTGAGGTGTGGGTCGAACAGGGCAGGGAAGAGGCCCTGAACCAGGCGCCCGACGGTGCCTACCCGCCGCAGGACACCACCAAGGCCGTACTGCACTACAAGCGCGCCGACGGGAACTACGACGGCTGGGGCCTGCACGTCTGGGCGGGCGCCGCACAGCCCACGGACTGGTCCAAGCCGCTCACCCCGGTCCGTACCGACGCCTACGGCGCGGTCTACGAGGTGCCGCTCGCCGAGGGCGCCACGTCCCTCAGCTACATCCTCCACAAGGGCGACGAGAAGGACCTGCCCGCCGACCAGTCCCTCGACCTGGCCGCGCTCGGCCACGAGGTGTGGCTGCTGAACGGCCAGGAGAAGTACCTGCTCCCGCAGCCCAAGGGCGGCGGCGCGGCCCTGGACCTCGCCAAGTCCACCGCCGTCTGGATCGACGGCACGACGGTCGCCTGGAACGCCTCCGGCACCGCCGCGTCCAGCCAGCTCGTGTACTCGCCCACCGGGTCACTCGCCGTCGAGGGCGGCGCCCTCACCGGCGAGGACCGCGCGCACTGGCTCCGCCTGAACAAGACGGCGCTGACCGACGCGCAGAAGCGGAAGTTCCCGCATCTGGCCGCGTACACCGCGTACTCGGTCGACCCGCGTGACCGCGACCGCGTCCGCACCGCCCTGCGCGGCCAGCTCGTCGCCACCCAGCGGGCCGCCAACGGCGCCCTGCTCACCGCGACCGGCGTGCAGATCGCGGGCGTCCTCGACGACCTGTACGGCGAGAAGGCCAGGACCAAGGCCCTCGGCCCGGTCTTCCGCAAGGGCACCCCCACCCTCTCCGTGTGGGCGCCCACCGCCAAGTCCGTGGCCCTCGAACTCGACGGCCGCCCCGTCCGTATGAAGCGCGACGCCGCCACCGGCGTATGGTCGGTCAAGGGCAGCAAGAAGTGGACCGGCAAGCCCTACCGTTACATCGTGAAGGTCTGGGCCCCCACGGTCGGGAAGGTCGTCACCAACAAGGTCACCGACCCGTACTCCACCGCCCTCACCACCGACTCGGCCCGCAGCCTCGTCGTCGACCTCACCGACCCGAAGCTCGCCCCCAAGGGCTGGTCCACACTGAAGAAGCCGGCCGCCGTCCCGCTGCGCGACGCGCAGATCCAGGAGCTGCACGTCCGCGACTTCTCGATCGCCGACCCGACCTCGAAGCACCCGGGCGGCTACCTCGCCTTCACCGACCGCGAGTCGGACGGCATGAAGCACCTCACGTCGCTCGGGCGGAACGGCACCTCGTATGTGCACCTGCTCCCGGCCTTCGACATCGGCACCATCCCCGAGAAGAAGTCCGACCAGACCGCCCCCGACTGCGACCTGAAGTCCTACGCCCCCGACTCCGACGCGCAGCAGAAGTGCGTCGCCGAGGCGGCCGGGAAGGACGCCTTCAACTGGGGCTACGACCCGCTGCACTACACCGTGCCGGAGGGCTCGTACGCCTCCGACCCCGAAGGCACCCGCCGCACGGTCGAGTTCCGGCAGATGGTCCAGTCCCTCAACGGCGCCGGACTGCGCACCGTCATGGACGTGGTCTACAACCACACCGTGGCCGGCGGCCAGGACGACAAGTCGGTACTCGACCGGATCGTGCCCGGCTACTACCAGCGACTCCTCGACGACGGCTCCGTGGCCACCTCCACCTGCTGCGCCAACACCGCGCCCGAGAACACCATGATGGGCAAGCTCGTCGTGGACTCGATCGTCACCTGGGCCAGGGACTACAA
The DNA here is from genome assembly GCF_008271805.1 of Streptomyces sp. TRM49041. Taxonomy (GTDB): domain Bacteria; phylum Actinomycetota; class Actinomycetes; order Streptomycetales; family Streptomycetaceae; genus Streptomyces. The sequence continues at coordinate 11,178 of NZ_VSRY01000138.1, read as the reverse complement.
GGTCGACGGCTTCCGGTTCGACCTGATGGGCCACCACCCCAAGGACAACATCCTCGCCGTCCGCAAGGCGCTCGACTCCCTCACCCTCGAGAAGGACGGCGTCGACGGCAAGAAGATCATCCTGTACGGGGAGGGCTGGAACTTCGGCGAGGTCGCCGACGACGCACGGTTCGTCCAGGCCACGCAGAAGAACATGGCCGGCACCGGCATCGCGACGTTCTCCGACCGGGCCCGTGACGCGGTGCGCGGCGGCGGCCCCTTCGACACCGACCCCGGCGTCCAGGGCTTCGCCTCCGGCCTGTACACCGAGCCCAACGGCTCGGCCGCCAACGGCACCCCGGCCGAGCAGAAGGCCCGTCTGCTGCACTACCAGGACCTGATCAAGGTCGGCCTCTCCGGCAACCTGTCCGGCTTCACGTTCACGGACACGTCCGGCAAGCGGGTCAAGGGCGCCGACGTCGACTACAACGGCCAGCCCGCCGGGTACGCGGCGGCCCCCGGGGAGGCCCTCGCCTACGCCGACGCCCACGACAACGAGACCCTGTACGACACGCTGGCCTTCAAGCTCCCGGCCGGCACGTCCCCCGGCGACCGGGCCAGGATGCAGGTGCTCGCCATGGCGACCGCCGCGCTCTCGCAGGGCCCCGCCCTGTCGCAGGCCGGCTCGGACCTGCTGCGCTCCAAGTCCCTGGACCGCAACTCCTACGACAGCGGCGACTGGTTCAACCCGATCCACTGGGACTGCCGCCTCGGCAACGGCTTCGGGCGCGGCCTGCCGCCCGCCGCCGACAACCAGGACAAGTGGTCCTACGCAAAGCCGCTGTTGTCGAACCCGTCGCTGACGGTCGGCTGCCCGCAGATCGACGGCGCGTCCGCCGCGTACCGGGACCTGCTGAAGATCCGTACGACGGAGAAGTCCTTCAGCCTGTCCACGGCGGACCAGGTCCAGTCGGCCCTCTCCTTCCCGCTGTCCGGGAAGGACGAGACAGCCGGTGTGATCACCATGCGCCTCGGTGACCTGGTCGTGGTCTTCAACGCCACCCCCGAGCGGCAGGAGCAGACCGTCCCCGCCCTCTCCGGCAAGGGCTACGCCCTGCACCCGGTCCAGGCGGGAGGGGCGGACACCACGGTGAAGTCGTCCGCGTACGAGGCGGCCTCGGGCACCTTCACGGTCCCGGCCCGCACGGTGGCGGTCTTCACCACCCGCTGACGCCCCGCGCCGGCACCCAGGCACCACGCACCGAGCACCACGCACCGAGCACCACGCACCGAGCACCACGCACCGAGCACCACGCACCGAGCACCACGCACCGAACACACCACAGCGCCCCGCTCCCCGTCCGGAGCGGGGCGCCGTGCCGTCCCGTTTCGGTATCCGGTCGCCGCTTGTGCGATGCCACGGGCCGGGCGAAGGTAGGGGCATGCCGCAGATCACCGTCGACTACTCCGCCACCCTCGACAACGCCTTCGACCGGCAGGGCTACGCCAAGGCCCTGCACCCGGTGGTCGTCGAGACCGTCGCCGCCGCCACCGAGGCGTGCAAGACCCGCACCCGCCGGGTCGACGACTTCACGGTCGGCGCCGGTACGGGCCGGGACGCCGTCGTCCATGTGGAGATCGCCCTGCTCGCCGGCCGCACCGACGAGGCCAAGGGGCGCCTCGGTGAGGCGGCGGCAGCGCTCGTACGGGACTTCCTGAAGCCCGTCGACGGGCTCACCGTGCACATCTCCGCGGAGGTACGGGACCTCGACGCGTCCTACCGCAAGGCCTGAGCCGGCTCGGCGGCGGGCACCGCCGCCACCAGCGTCCTGATCCGCCCGACGAGGTCGCCGAACGGCCCGTCGGCGGGCTCGTCCGCGAGCATGCCGACCACGATGCCGGCCATCTCGTCGTCGTACGCGGCGCTCACCGCCGCCAGCGCCGCGAAGTCGTGCACGAGCTGCGACTCCAGCTCGCCACGCGGGATGCGGCGCCCGTCCAGCCAGATCAGCGCCGTGGACTCGGCCAGCGCCACCCAGGACCGCACGACCAGGTTCAGCCGGGCGGGCGGCGGCTTCCGCACCCCGAGGTGGTCGATGATCTGCTCGTACGCGGCCTGCCGTACGCCGTCGATCATCGCGTGCGCCGTCGAGGACCCCACGGCCGGACCGCCGCGCATCAGCGCCGAGAAACCGGGCCCGTGCTCCTCGACGAAGTCGAAGAACCGCCCCATCACGCGCAGCAGCCGCGCGCCCAGCGGTCCCTCGCGCGGCTCCACGAACCGGGTCGCCAGCTCGTCCGCAGCGCGCCGCAGGGCGGCCTCGTACAGGCTCTGCTTGCCGGGGAAGTAGTGGTAGACGAGCGGCCGGGAGATGCCCGCCGCGGCGGCGATCTCGTCGATCGACACCTCTTCGGGGGAGCGGTGGCTGAACAACTCCAGCGCGACCCCGATCAACTGCTGCTTGCGCTCCTCGACGCCCATCCGTCTGCGCACCCCGGTCGTCATGCGAACAGCCTAACCGGCGACCTTCGAACGGCGGCGGCCGCGCGGTCGGTTACGCTCCCGGTCATGACCACAGCGGACCAGGACCACGACACCCCGGCCCCCCCGATCAACCCGGAAGCCCCCGAGGCAGAGGCCCGCGACGGGCTCACTCCCCGGCAGGCTCGGCGACTCCGGGTCGCCGTCGCCACCGTTCTCCTGGTCACCCTCGCGGTGGTCCTGGCACTCCGCCTGGCCAGCCGTACGTCCGTCCTCGTGGTCGGCGTGTACGGCCTGGCCATGATCCTCTGCGGTGTCGTCATCGAGCTCAGCCGCCACGGACGCACCCGCCTGGGCACCTGGCTCCTCGGCGGCGGACTGCTCGCCGCCCTCGCCGCCGACTGGCTGCTCCTGCCGTAGAGGCCGTAGGCCGCAGGGGCCGCCGCAGGGGCCACCGCAGGGGCCACCGGGCGCCGCCCGGGGCCGGAGGGGCCTACAGATCGAGGACCAGCCGCTCGCCGCGGCAGCGGGAGACACAGATCAGCATCGAGTCGTGCCGTTCGTCGTCCGTGAGCAGCTCGTCGCGGTGGTCGATCTCCCCGTCCAGGACGCGCTGTCGGCAGGTGCCGCAGAAGCCCTGCTCGCACGAGTACGACACATGCGGCACCTCCTCCCGTACCGCGGCCAGCACCGACCGGTCCGCCGCGACCCGCACAGCGACGCCGGAGCGGCGCAGCTCGACCTCGAAGGCGCCGCCGCCCTCGCGTGGCGCCGCCGTGAAGCGCTCCAGGCGCGGCTCGCCGCCCAGGGCGGTGGTCACGGCGGCCATCAGCCCGTCGGGGCCGCAGCAGTAGACCTCCGTCCCCTCCGGAAGCCCCGTCAGGAATCCGAGGCCCGGCAGCCCGTCGGTGTCCTCCGCCACGACCGTCACACGGTCGCCGTCGGCGCCGAGCTTCTCCAGCTCGTCGAGGAACGGCATCGCCGCCCTGCTCCGCCCGCAGTACAGCAACCGCCAGTCGGCGCCCGCCGCGTGGGCCGCGCGGACCATGGGGAGGACCGGGGTGATCCCGATGCCGCCGGCGACGAACGCGTACGCCGGCGCGTCGACGAGCGGGAACCGGTTGCGCGGGCCGCGGATCTCCAACTCGGTGCCCTCATGGAGCTGTTCGCGCACCTCCAGCGAGCCGCCGCGCCCGTCCTCCAGGACCCGCGCGGCGACGGTGTACGTGTCGGTCTCGGCCGGGTCGCCGCAGAGCGAGTACTGCCGTACGAGGCCCGACGGGAGGACCAGGTCGAGGTGGGCGCCCGGCGACCAGGCCGGCAGCCCGGTGCCCTCCAGGCGGAGCTGGACGACGCCCTCGGCGGGCGTGGTGCGCTCGGTGACCAGGACGCGGCGCGGTGTCGTGGACGCCCGGCGGCCCTGCCCGGACACGGGCTCCTCCAGCGTCGGCATCGGCCACAGGGGCGCCGCCTGGATGCGGCGGCGCACGGCCCGCCGGACGAGGACGGCCGCCCCGGCGCCCAGCACGGCCGTACGGAGCCGGATTCGGGGTCGGATTCGGGGTCGGGGCATGGCTCAGGCACCTCCACGTGCGCCGGGGGACGAGGCCAGATAGGCGGCGGCCTGGGCCGTACTGCCCTCCTGCGACGGGTGGTAGGCGCGGCTCAGATACCGGGGGACGGACCGCAGCATGTCCGGGGTCGACGGCAGCACGCCCTCCCGCCCCTTGCGGACGAGCTGGGACACGCTCGGCCTGCCCGCGAGCAGCGTCGGGTCGTTCGCCATGAAGAACCGCACCCCGCGCTGCCACAGGAAGACGAGCGCGGAGAACGCCGTCGCCCAGGTCCGCACCCGGCGCCGGTATCCCCCGTCGACATGCATGAACAGCTCGAACGCCACCGACCGGTGCTCGACCTCCTCCGCGCCGTGCCAGCGCAGCAGGTCCAGCATCATCGGATCGGCGCCGCGCCGGTCCAGCTCCTCGGCGTTGAGCACCCAGTCGCCGAGGAACGCCGTGTAGTGCTCGATGGCCGCGATCAGCGCGACCCGCTCCATCAGCCACCACCGGCGCGCCCTGCCGGGCGGCAGCGTCCGGTCGGCCAGGAGCTTCTCGAAGAACCAGTCGACCTGCGCGGTGTACGGCGTCGGGTCCAGACCGAGCTTCTTGAGGTGCGGGAGCACGTCGTCGTGGGCCTGGGAGTGCACCGCCTCCTGGCCGATGAACCCGATGACGTCCTCGCGCAGCCGGTCGTCCCGGATGTAGGGGAGCACCTGCCGGTAGACGTGGACGAACCACCGCTCGCCCGCGGGCAGGAGCAGATGGAGCACATTGATGGTGTGGCTGGTGAACGGGTCGCCGGGAACCCAGTGGAGCGGGGTCTCCTCCCAGTCGAAGGAGACCTTCCGGGCCTTGAGCTCGATGCGCTCCGACGACATCTCCGCCGGCTGCGTATTAGACATGGCGTCAATGTACTGATGGGTACGCCGGGGCGACAGAGGCGTGCACCGGTTATTTACGTGGACGTCAGCAACGGCGTGACGGGCCGCCAGGACCCGCCGCCGGGGAGTGCCGCCAGAACCCCCCGTCGAGGACCCGCCGTCGAGGACCCGCCGTCGAGGACCCGCCGTCGGGGAGCCGCCGTCGGGGAGCCGTCAGCGGTGCTCAGCGCAGCGCGTCGATCTTGGTGCCGTCCTTCAGCTTCCCGGACAGCTCCGCCCGCGCCCCCTTCTCCGCCTCGACCGCCAGCAGCCGCCCGTCCGCACTGCCCTTCACACCGCCCGACGTGGCCAGCGACGCGACCTGCGGACTGCCCGCCGCCAGTACGTACCACTGGTCGCCCGGGTCCTTCCACAACACCCCGGCCAGCACGTTCGGCTCGCGCGTCCCGCAGGCAGGCGAGTCCTCGGCCTTCGCAGCGACCGAACCCGGGGTGACCGGCGCCCCCGCCGCGGCCTGCGCGACGGGCGCCTGGAACTGCGCCAGAACCCTGCTGCCCGGCCCCCGCCAGGTCTCCGCGCGCGTGCACAGCCATGCCGCCGTACCGCTCCCGGAGCCGGGCAGCTTCTGCTCTGCGAACCGCCACGAGTTCACCGACCGCACGCCCAGCGCCCGCATCGACGGCAGCAGACACGCCGTACGCGCCCACTCGGTCCGCGCGGCCGCGCCCGCCACGTCCACCGGCGCCGACGGCGGCCCCGAGGTGAGCCGCGCAGGGGCCAGCTCGCCCAGGTCGGTCAGCACCCGGGTCGACACCCCGTCCCGCACCTCCAGCACGTCCCACGACCGGCAGTCGCTCGCCGCCGCCGGGCTCTGCACCGGCGCGGTCACCCCGTCCGCGTCCCGCGCCAGCGGCCGCGCCTCGCCGCCCGGCACCAGCAGGTCCCGCACGGCCACGCCGCGCACCCAGGGCGCCGTCAGATACCGCACGTTCGCATGCGTACGTCCCACCACCAGCGCCGCCGACGACGCCGTGTCCGCACCGTCCGTACGGGCGAAGTCCAGCGCCGCCACATCCGTGCCGTCCCTGGGCTCCGCGTACCGCACCGCCCGCAGCCCGTCGTGGAACAGCACCACGCGCGCACCGTCCACCTCGCCCGCGAACAGCAGCTGCGGCGGGCCCATCGGCGGCCCCGGAAGCGTGCCGGGCGTCGCCGACGCCTGCACCTTCGAACCGGGCCGCGCCCACACCGCCAGCGCCCGCCGCAGCAGCGCCTCGTCCTTGACCAGACCACCGCGCGCGGGCCACGCCGAGAAGTCCGTACGGGACGAACGCTGCCACCCGGCCGGCGCGATCCGCCGCAGCTTCGCCGGGTCCAGCGCCGCCTCCGCCGCCGGATTGCGCGCGTACGGCGGCGCCGCGGCCCCGTCGGGCCCCCAGCCGTCACCCGGCAGGGCGAGCAGCGCCCCGCACACCACCGCCGCCGCACCCGCCGCCAGCGCCGCCTTCGTGTGCTGGCGGCGCCGCATCAGGTCCGTCGGCCGGGCCTGCAGCGAACAGGGGTCGAACTCCGTGGACTCCAGCAGCGAGCCGCCGCCCACCCCGCCCGGCGACTCCACCTGGTCGGCCTCGGCGAGCGCCGCCTTCGGGTCCTCCACGCCGGCCGCGGCCAGCAACCGCCGCACCTCGGCGTCCCCCTGCCGCTCCAGTCCGCGCAGCACGTAGGCGGCCCGGCCCGGACCCGACAGGGCCGACAGCCTTTGGTCCAGCGCCAGTTCGTCGGCACCGCCCGAGCGCGGGAACAGCCGCAGCCCCCACACCTGTGGCAGCAGCGGCGGCAGCTGCGCCCGCTTCGGCCACGCCCTGCGCCTCAGCGGCAGGCCGGCCTCCAGGGCCTGCCGCAGCACCCGCCCGCGCACATACCCGTACCCGGGGTCCACGGCGTCCTCCGGGCGCCGCCGCTGCACCGGCATCGCCGACCCGTCGCCCGCCGACTTCCGGCGTCCGGGCAGTGACCGCTGGACCAGCGAGTGCGCGGTGAGGACACGCCGGTTGCGGCCGAGAGCGGGCGGCAACACCAGATAGGCGATGCGGACGAGCCGGGGATAGTGCTCGACGAGCGCCGCCTCGGCCCGCTCCACATCGATGGGTGTGACGGCGGAGGCCGCGACGCCCGACTCCGCGGCTGTACGGGTGTGCTGGGCTTCCTGGGTGCTCACGTTCAGCAGAACGAGCGATGGCGAGGATGGTCACCTCCCGGCCGTCACCTCGTTGTCGGCATCGGCCATTACTCCGGTTCGAGCCCGGAACAGGGGTGCGAAACGGCACCATGGCCAGATGCGTACGGAGCGAAATCGTATGACCGGGTCCGCTGTGGTTCTCGTGGCTGTCGCCGCCCTGACCTCGTGCACGGCGGACGGCGGAGGACACGACGACCGGCCGGGCCACGCCGTCCCCTCGGCGGCGAGCGGGACCCTGGAACAGCTGGCGGAGCGCGCGGAGTGCACCCCGGACATCCAGACGGAGGCGGAGGAGCTGCGGCAGGCCAACTGCTCGACGAAGTACGGCCGGTATGTGCTGGCCACCTTCTCCACCGACCGCGGCCAGCGTGAGTGGATCAACAGCGCGAAGGACTACGGGGGCAGCTACCTCGTCGGCCGGAAGTGGGTGGCGGTCGCCGAACCCGAGGTGATCACAGCGCTGCGCGGCCGGCTCGGTGGTGAGGTCGAGACCGCCGCTCCGCACCAGTCGGGGGGCGGGGAAGGGACCTCGGGGCACCACGGGAGCTGACCGCGCAGCGGGTGGGGGGGGTGGGGGGACGGGGGGATGTGGGGGGAGTAGGGGTGTTGTTGGGGTGTTGTGGGGGGAGTAGGGGTGGGTGGGTGGGTAGGGGTGTGTGGGGGTTGTCGGGTCGGTGAATCCGGTCCGGCGGGGGTCAGGCGCAGCGGCGGCCGGTGTTGATGCAGGCCACCATCTGGTCCATCAGGCCCCTGTCGAACACGTTGATGAAGTCACCGTGGTCGGTGATCGGCTTGTGGAGCTGCTCCGGGAAGGAGTCCACGGCGAAGTTGGCCTGCGGGGACACGTTGTAGACGATCCGCTGCACCAGCTGCGGGATCGCACGGAAACCGTCCTTGCACCGCCCGTCCTCGTCGGCGAAGTCCACATGCGTCCGGTGGTTGGCGCTGTCCGTGTTCCGGCCGTCCCAGCAGCTCTGGAACTTGAAGGTCCGCACCACCTTGCTGCCCGGCGGGCAGAGCGGGTACTTGTCCTTCAGCTGCCGGTCCTCGAACCCGGTGCAGCTCCACGACGCGTTGGCGTTCGCGTCACCGTTGGTGAACGCCTTGGCGTCACCCGTGATGATGCGCAGGAACCTGGGCATCGCGGTGACCTTGGACACCGGGCTGCCCACGAAGTCCATGGTCACCTGCGCCGGGGTCTGGATCTTTCCTACGTTCTGGTCCTTTCCGCCCCCGTCCTCGTTGAGGTCGTTGTCGTTCTGGCCGTTCTGCACGCGCAGCACCGGCCAGTAGTACGTGGACCGGTCGCCCTGGTTGCGGCAGCTCGTGCCGCCCCGGGCCAGGGTCCTGTTGTCGGAGAAGGCGTCCGTGGCCTGGTTGCCGACGTAGTCGTGCATGTGGTGGGCGCCGTTGCGCACACCGGGCGCCACGATGACGTTGTCCGGGTTGAACTTCTTGTTCTCGTTGCGGCCGCAGTCGCTGGTGAAGGAGCCGGTGGAGGCACCGCGCTGGTTGCGCGGGTTGTCGACGTTGGGCTGCACCGTGCGGATGTCGACGAAGTCGTTGGCTACGGGCCCGTTACCGGCCTGGCCCTGGCCACGCCCCTGCCCTTGGTCCTGGTCTCCGTTCTGGTCCTGGTCCTGGTTCTGGTCTCCGTTCTGGTCCTGGTTCTGGTCTCCGTCCTGGTTCTGGTTCTCGTCGCCGCGCAGGGTGCAGGGCGCCAGGCTCTCCATGCCCTGGGGGCGTTCGGCGATGCGGCCGATGGCGACGGCGATCCGCTGGATACTCGCCAGGCGCTCGTCCTTCAGCGGACCGAGGATGACGTTCTCGGCGAAGGACGGGTCCTGCGCGATCTGTTCCCGCGACTGGGCGAGCCGCTGATACGCGTCGGTGACCCGGTTGTCGATCCTCGCCAGCTCCAGGTCCACTTCACCGCGTGCCCGGTCGGGCATGTCCTCGGGCAGCCCGTCGGCGACCTCGGGGCAGTCGATGGTGGACATCCCGCTACTGGCGTTTCTGACCTGCTGCTGCTCCTGCCGCTCCCGCTGGTCACCGGAGCCGGACCAGCCTTCGCCCGCGGATGCGTAGACATTCACGGCGAGCAGTCCGCCCCCGCCCAGGATCAGGGCGGCCGATGCGGCGATGGCGCGGTTGGCCAGCGTCGAGCGTTTTCGTGTGCGTCCCATGGAACTCCAATCCCGGCAGGGGAATAGCTCCGTTCCATACGGATGGGGCGCGTGAGGCGTTCAACGCCCGCCGGGAAACAGCTCCCGCCGGCGGTCGGCGGGCGGGCGCACAGGAGATCACCGGCGGGTCCGTCGCCGTACCGCAGGCCGCCACGGCCGTACCGCGGAGACGAACCGGTCCGCGGCGCACCGCAGTTCACGGCGCCGGGCCCCGGACCGGGCCCGGACCGGCGTCTGCCGGCCGGTGTGCCTGACACCACCTCGGGCGGCTAAGCCTCCAAGACCCTCGCCTCCAGCTCCGGGCCGATACCCACAGCGGTCCGGTCCGGCCGCTGCGGGGCCCGCCCGCCGAGGCCGCGCAGCCACGCCCAGGTATCGGCGACCGTCTCCCCGACCGGCCGGCAGCGCAGGCCCGCGGCGAGCGCCTTGGACACGTCGGCGCCGTGCAGCGCGTCGTGCGCCTCGCCCGGCGGGATCCACACGGGCAGGCCCGTCCACGGCTCGATGCCCGCGTCGAGGATTTTCTCGGGCGCGGTCCAGCGGAGTTCGGCGTCCGAGCCCGTCACGCGCACACAGGCGTCCAGGAGTTCACCCATGGTGGTGTGCCCCGGCCGGCTCACCACGTCGAACGGTCCCGCAAGCCCGGCCTCCGCCGCGTCCAGCAGCCACCCGGCCAGGTCCCGCACGTCGATGTACTGGAGCGGCAGGTCCCTGGGACCGGGCGCCAGGACCGGGCCGCCACGCGCGATCCGGTTGAGCCACCACGGCAGACGGCCCACGTTCTCCCACGGGCCGAGGATCAGCCCCGCCCGGGCCATGAGCGTCCGCTCCGGCCCGAACGCCTCTACCGCCGCCAGCTCGCCGCCCCGCTTGGCCCGCGCGTACGGCACGTCGTCCCCGTCGTCCGGGGACGCCTCCACAACCGGCTTGTCCTCGCGCAGCGCGGCCACCAGCGGCCACTCGTACACGGAGCAGCTCGACACGTACACGTACCGCCCCGCCCGCCCGGCGAGCAGCCGGGCCGCGTCCCGCACAGCGCAGGGCGCGCCCGACCAGGTGTCGACGACCACGTCCCAGGTGCCCTCGCGCAGCGCGGCGAGCCCTGTGCCGTCCGGCGCCGTCCGATCGCCGCGCAGCGCCACCGCATCGGCGGGCGGTTCGTGCCGCCCCCGGTTGAACACCGTCACCTCCGCGCCACGGGCGAGCGCCGCCTCGGCCACGGCCCGCCCCACGAACTCCGTACCACCCAGGATCAGAAGCCTCATGTCCCCGACTCTGCCGCGCGCGTCCCGAACCGCCCAGCGCTTCCGCTACCGGAGGAACAGCCGGAAGCGGAACCTCCGGACCGGGATGGCACCATGTTCGGCCATGACCGACTCCCGCTCGCCGATCCGCGCCCTGCGCGCCGCGCTCTTCGCCGCGGTGTGCGTGGTGCTGTCCGCGACGGGGCACGCGTTCCAGTCCGGGCACCATGTGCCGTTGGGCTCGCTCGTGTTCGCCTTCGGTGTGACCGGGGCCATGGCCTGGGCCGCCGGGGGCCGTCATCGAGGGACGCTGTTCACGGGTACGGGCCTGGCCGCCGTACAGGCAGTCCTGCATATGACGTTCGCGGGCGTCCGGGACCACCACCACGGCCACGGCGGCATGGCCTCCTCGCTGCCCACGGGCGGGATGCTCGCGGCGCACCTCGCCGCGGCGGCGGTCTGCGCCCTGTGGCTGGCCCGCGGCGAGTCGGCGTTCTGCCGGCTGGCCCGCACCGCCTTCGTACCGCTGCGGCCGCCGCTCGGCGCCGTACGTCTCCCGGCCGCGCCGCGCCCGCCGCGGTGCCGCCCGTCCCGCACCGCCGACCGCC
>NZ_VSRY01000137.1 GCF_008271805.1 Streptomyces sp. TRM49041 | reverse complement strand
CTGAGGTTGAAAGGGTGGGGTGACAGCGGGCGTTGGCGGTGCTACATCCTCGTCATGAGGTATGCGGATGGCGGCGGGTTGACCGCCGTGGGGCGGGCGAAGCGTGAAGCGGTGCGCTTCGAGGCCGCGGAGATGTTCAAGCAGGGGGTGCGGCCGCCGGAGGTGGCCGGCAGATTGCGCGTGTCACGGAAGTCAGCGTATGCCTGGCACGCCTCCTGGCGTGAGGGTGGCAGAGCAGCCCTGACGTCCAAGGGGGCCGGCGGCTTTCCGTGCCGGCTGGGCGATGTTCAGGCGGAGCGGCTGCAGGCCGAGTTGGAGGCCGGGCCAACGGCGCATGGCTGGATGGAGGACCAGCGGTGGACCCTGGCGAGGGTCGCGGAGCTGATCCACAGACTGTTCGGGTACCGGTACACCCCGCGCGGGGTGTCGTACCTGCTGCACAGGCTCGGCTGGTCGCCGCAGGTCCCCGCGCACCGGGCCGTCGAGCGGGACGAGCAGGCCGTTGGGCTGTGGCGGACGGAGCAGTGGTCACGGGTAAGAGGACGGCCCAGCTCCTGGGCGCGTGGGTAGTCTTCGAGGACGAGGCCGGGCAGGACCTGAAACCCGGAAAGGGCCGGACCTGGTCGCGACGCGGGCAAACGCCGCTGGTCAGGGTCACGGGCAAGGGTTCCGGCCGGGTCCTGATGGCCGGGATGATCTGCATCAGACCGGGACGCGAGACCAGGCTGATCTACCGGACCCAGACGTACCGGGGCCGTACCGGCGAGAAGAAGGGCTTTCGCGCCCGCGAGTTCGCGGACCTGCTGACCTCCGCCCGTCGGCAACTCGGCGGTGCCCCGCTGATCGTGGTGTGGGACAACGCCAGCACCCACCACGCCAAAGCCTTGCGGAAGTTCTGCGAGCGCAACAGCGAGTGGCTGACCATCGTCAAGCTGCCGCCATACGCACCCGACCTCAACCCCGTCGAAGGCGTGTGGGCCCACCTGAAGAAGTCCCTGGCCAACCTCGCACCCCACACAATCGACGACCTCACTCCGCTCGTGAAGAACCGCTTGCGCGGCATCCAACGCCGCCCCGAAGTCCTCAACGGCTTCATAGCCGAGACCGGACTGGCACTGGAGCCCCCGTAGCGTCACCCCACCCTTTCAACCTCAGATACAGTTGGCGCTCCAGGTCTTTGCCGGAAATAACGAGACAGATTTCCAGACACGGACAGCATGCGGGAGATCGAAGGACTTCAGCTTCACGTCTCACGTGGGCCCAGGGGGTGCTACCAGTGTGCATCTGACGCTGACTGGCATAAACGATATCGGGTCGATCGCCTGGCTCGACGCGGCGGTGATCAAACGCTAACCACCGAGGTGGCGTGGCAGTGGCATACCGGCGACTTCACAGGCAGACACTGCCTGCGGCGAGCGGGTTCATTCGTGGCCCCATCAACAAGCATGATGAGGCCCGTAGCGGTGGGCCAACAGCGTGATCAGCCGTGGTTCATCCAGAAGAGCGGCCTGAGGCAACAAGAAGCACGGGGCTCACGACGCCGCCAACTCCGCAGCTGCGCCCCTTGCTGACGCACTATCCAAGTATGAGGAGCGGGACCCCACCCACGATCCAGAACCGTTCATCCATTCCTTAAAGCTGCGGTGCCCTTCTTGGCGGCGCTTACCGCCTCCTTGAGGCAGGTCTCGCACTGCTTCCTTCAGGAATGCGGCGAGGTCTTCGCGAGGCTGCGCCGAGGCGGCGACGTTGCGCAAGTCGAACACTGGCTTACCGCCGGAACCGCGACTTCAGCCGCGAGCAGGGGATGCGAACTCCCCGCTTCTCACGGCCGTGACGAACGACGACCAGGCGGCCGGCTCGAAGACGAGCGTGGCGCGGTGTGGGGTCTTGCTGTCGCGTACGGGGACGGCGCCGGGGAGGTTGTCGGCCACCTCGACGCAGGCGCCGCCTCCGCCGTTGCTGTAGCGGGACTTGCGCCAGCGCGCGGCGCTCATGTCGACTCGGCGGACGGGCATGGGACTTCCTCCAGCACTCGCTGTACGAACTCCGTCGACTCACGCGGGGACAAGGCGTGGTCACGCAGCCGATCGTAACCACGCTGAAGCAGCTCGACTCCAGTGCATTCCTGGACCAGTTCACCCTTGTATCCGGTCTCGACCCAGGCCACCGTGCGTCCCTCCGGGAGGCGTAGAAGCCACGTCTCGGTGTTGTTCAGCTCGCACAAGCCCGCTGAGAAGGGAAGGACTTGTACGGCGACGTTTCGCTGCGCCGCCATGGCGATCAGGTGCTTCAACTGCTCGCGCCATGCACCGGCGCCCAGCAGCGGTCGGCGTAACACCGTCTCATCGAGGACCGCGCGGAAGTGCGGGGCCGCCTCGCCGAGAAGCACATCGCGGCGGCTGATGCGCGCATCGACCTGCTGGTCGATCTGCTCCTCCTCCAGTACACCCGCCAGCTCGAACATCGTCCGGGCGTACTCCCTGGTCTGGAGCAGCCCGGGTACGACGCTGGGCGCATACAGCTGAATGCTCGTGGCCTCCGCCTCCAGGGCCATGAAGCGCCGGTACTGCTCCACGAAGCGCGAGGTGTCACCGACGGCCAGTTCCCAGAGCGCGAGCAGGAACCCCGGCGTGCCGTAGTACTGGTCCAACGCCTCCACGACATCCGCGCTGCCCAGGGTCTGCCCCCTCTCCATCTTCCCGAACAGGGACCAGTCCCAGCCCAGTGCCTCGCCCAGCTTGCGCAGGCTGTCGCCGCGCTGGTCCCGCAGCGACCTCAGCTCCTCCGCGAATCGGCGGCGCGGTTCCTGGCTCCTGCCTGTGACCATGCGGTTCGTCCCCATGCGGCTCCCCTCCGTGGAACGTGTGGAACGCGCCCCCGAGCGGCGTGGAAGGGCAGTCCGCGTCGGTACTCACGCCCGTACTCCGGGGTCCATTCTCGTAACACCCGGTATACGCAGCGTAGTCCGGGTGTCACTCGACATATACGGGAACAGCGAACGGAGTTCGGCCATGGCCATGGAGCGGCAGCCGGTTGTCACGAGGTTCAAGGAGGTCATGGACGCCCGCGACGCCCTCGCGGCCGCCCTGCGGCAGGCGGGCATCCAGTTGCCCGCGCTGGACATCCGGGCCACCGGGCGTACGGGCGATCCCGGGTACGGGCTCGTCGATCTCGGCGTGTGCGCCGCGCCGGTCGCGCTCGCGCTGGCGTCCGTGATCGCCAGGGGTGCGGCACGGTGACGCGGCTGTGGGGGCGGGTGCGGCGGTGGCTGCGGCGGTGCGGCGCGCGCCACGTGATGCTGCCCGCCGGGCCGGCACCCGTACCCGTACCCGTACCCGTACCGGCAGAAGTGTTTCCCGTGCTGGAGCATCGGAGCCCGTACGCCCGGGAGGTCGCGGACGAGCGGCCCGTGAGGGAGACGGTCAGCCCCGTGCGGCCGTACGTGGGCGCGGTCGCGGCGTCCTTCGCATGCGACCCGTTCGGGGCACAGGCATAGGGCGTCGGCATCGGGGATCGCGCCGCCGTCGAACGACGTTCCGCGGCTGCGCCCGTTCTTCTCGCGCGTCCTCCGGTGAGCGGTGCGAGTCCTGGGCATGCGTGCCGTAGGGCCGTCCTGGTGCCGGGAGTGCGGCGGCCTCCGGGCCGCCCCCCTCCACGGGCGCGTCTCCCCAGGCCGGTGGGGCGGTCGGTCAGTCGTTGACCGCCGTCAGGAGGAACGCCGTGTCCGTCACCGCCGTCAGCGAGTGCCGCTCGTGCGGGATCAGGAACAGGTCCCCGTTCGTGAGCTCGACGTCCTCCGATTCGGTCTTCAGCTTCACGACCCCGCGCAGCACCTGCAGTGACGCGGCGGGCGGTGCGTTGTGCTCTTCGAGCTTCGTGCCGGCCGTGAGCGCGATGACGGTCTGCCGCAGGGGGCGTTCGCGCAACAGCAGGTTGGCGCTGCGGCCGTGCTCGGAGCGGTGTGCGGCGACCAGGTGTTCCTCGGCGATGGCGTAAAGGTCGTACATACGTCCACCCTGCACCGGGCGGGCGGGGGCCGCACGAGGAACGAGCAAGGGCTGGGGGCACGGGCAGGGCGTACGGGCGGGCGTGTGCGGGGCCGGGGCGTACGTATGGGGCCGGCCGTCGGCCGGGGTGCCGGGGCGCGGGAGCGCCCCGGCGCGTGATGCTTCGGTGGCGTGTGCGGGGTCAGTCCGCGACCACCAGCGCCGGGGTCTCCTTCGTCAGGACCTCACCGCGGAAGAACGCCGGGCTGCGCCGGGTCATCCAGGCCATGACGGCCAGGCCGAGCAGCAGCATGCCGACACCGATGACGAAGACGGAGCCCATACCGAGGACCGACGAGCCGCTGCCGTACGCCGGGTCCCACATGTCCTTCAGCGTCTGGGCGAAGACCGCCGTCAGCATCAGGCCGCCGATGCCCGGCAGGATGCCCTTGACGAACAGGTCACGGGCCGAGCGGCTCAGCTCGCGGCGGAAGAACCAGACGCAGGCGAAGGCGGTGATCGCGTAGTAGAAGCAGATCATCAGGCCGAGCGCGTAGATCGTGTCGACCAGGACGTTCTCGCTGACCAGGGTCATCACCGAGTAGAAGACGCCGGTCGCGACACCGGCGACGATCGTGGCGCGGCCCGGGGTCTTGTGGACCGGGTGGACCTTGGCGAAGGCCGGCGGGAACGCCTCGTACGTCGACATCGCGAGCGCCGTGCGGGCGACCGGGATGAACGTCGTCTGGAGGCTGGCCGCGGCGGAGGCCAGGACGGCCAGGAAGAGCAGGATACCGAGGCCGGAGCCCATGATCGGGGACGCGAGAGTCGCGAAGACGTTGTCGGCGGTGTCCGGGTTGCCGAGGCCGAGGCCCTTCTCGCCGATGCCCGCGTACATCTGCACCGCGATGGCGACCATCAGATACGAGGAGACGATCACGATGATGGCGAGCAGGGCGGCGCGGCCGGGTGTGCGGGCGCTGCCGACGCTCTCCTCGTTCACGGAGAGGCAGGTGTCCCAGCCCCAGTAGATGAAGATCGAGAGGGAGAGGCCCGCCGTGAAGGCCGCGAAGGACTCCACCGCGAAGGGGTTCATCCAGGTCCAGGAGAAGGAGAGCGATCCTGCGACCTCGTCGGCCTTCGTCACGGCCATCGCCGCGAAGAGGACGATGACGACCAGCTGGAGGCCCACCAGGGCGTACTGGAGCCACTTCGTGGCCGTGATGCCCCGGTAGCCGACCACCGTCGCGGCGGCCACGAAGGCCAGCGTCGTGAGGATGTGGACGGCCTTGTTGTCGTCCAGGGCCGCGAGCGCGGGGCTGCCGGTGATCTCACCGGCCGTGAGCCAGAAGAAGGAGGTCGCGACGCCCGCCAGGTTCGACAGGACCACCACCGTGGCCACCAGCAGGCCCCAGCCGCACATCCAGCCCACCTTCGGGCCGAACGCCTTGACCGACCAGGTGAAGGAGGTGCCGCAGTCCGGTATCGCCTTGTTCAGCTCCCGGTACGCGAAGGCCACGAGCAGCATGGGGAGGAAGCCGGCGAGGAAGATCGCGGGCATCTGGAGGCCGACCTCGCTGACCGTCGGGCCGAGCGTCGAGGTCAGACAGTAGACCGGGGCGACGGTCGAGACGCCGATGACGGCACCGCCCATCAGGCCGACGGAGTTCCCGCCGAGGCCCTTGGTACGCACGCCACCGCTCTCGCCCGTCGCGGTGACGTTCCCTACCGTGTCTCCGGCCTGGGGCCGCGCTTCCACCTGAGTCATGAGGAGGACGGTAGGTGCTGCGATTTCCACATCCGGAGTATCGAGCTCCGCGATCTCCCCCTTTGATTGCGCGGGATGAAGCGGGCAGGCGGCATGGATTCGATGGTCTACTTAGCCGCCAAGTGAGCATCTCATGATTGAAGCTATTGGTGTTCGATATACGGGAATCGTAGGTCTGCCCGATTTGCACCTTTGAAAAATTTCCCGTGCTTGTTTTTCCGGGTTTCAGCCTCCGTTTCCCCCACCCGGCCACATCACCGCCTGGAACTCGCTGTACGCGTACAGCGCGTACGAGCCCACGTCGCGCCCCACCCCGCTCCTCCGGAAGCCCCCGAACGGCGCCTCCATGTTCCTGGCCACCGTGTTCACGCCCACCCCGCCGGACCGCAGCAGGCCCGCCACACGCCAAGCGCGGGCCACGTCCCCCGACCAGACGTAGTCGATCAGGCCGTACTCGCTGTCGTTCGCCAGCGCCACCGCCTCCTCCTCGCCGTCGAAGGGCACCACGACCACCACCGGACCGAAGATCTCCTCCCGCACCACCCGCATCCCCGACGTACAGCCGGTCAGCAGCGTCGGGGCCACATGGAAGCCCTTCGCGTACGGCGGCCGCTCCCCGCCGGCCGCCACCCGGGCGCCCTCCTCGCGGCCCAGCTCCACATACGCCTCGATACGGTCCCGGTGCGCCGCCGAGATCACCGGGCCGACCACCGTCCCCGGGTCCGCCGGGTCACCGCCCGGCAGCCGCGCCGCGTACGCCGCCAGCCGCTCGACCAGCCGGTCGTGGATGCCGCGCTGCGCGAGGACGCGCGTCGGGGCCGTACAGATCTGGCCGCTGTAGAAGGAGAACGTCGTACCGATACCCCGCACCGCCGCGTCCAGGTCGGCGTCGTCGAAGACCAGCGCGGCGCCCTTCCCGCCCAGCTCCATCAGCTGCCGCTTCACGTCGCGGCCGCAGACCTCGCCGATACGGCGGCCCACGGCGGTCGAGCCCGTGAAGCTGACCATGTCGACGTCCGGCGAGGCGACGAGCGCCTCCCCGGTGTCGGGGCCGTCCGGGCCGCCCGAGCCGGTGACGACATTCACCGTCCCGGGCGGCGCGCCCGCCTCCTCCAGGGCCCGCGCCAGCGCGTACACGGAGAGCGGGTCCTGGGGGGCGGGCTTCACGACGACCGTGTTGCCCATGGCCAGGGCCGGGGCGATCTTGCCGGCGGGGTTCGCCCACGGATTGTTGTACGAGGTGACGCAGGCGACCACACCGACCGGGCGGCGCACCGCGAGCGCGCCGACGAGGCTCGCGGGGCCCATCGGTCCCGCGGGGGTCGGCTGCGGGGGCAGGGCCCGCTCGACCGGCTCCAGGGCGCCCCGCGCGTACCGGCGGAACCGTGCCGCCGCCACCGCCACCTGCATCCCGCGCGCGGTCGCCGCCGTCGCCCCGCTCTCGGCGCGGGCCAGCCGTGCGTGGGCGTCCGCGTCGCGGGCGATCAGCGCGGCGGCCCGGTCCAGGACGGCCGCCCGGTCCTCCGGCCGGGTGCGCGACCAGGTGGGAAACGCCTCCCGGGCGGCGCGGGCGGCCTCCCGGGCCTGGTCGGGGGACGCGTCGGGGGCGAGGCCGACGACCTCCTCCGTCGCGGGGTTCACGACCTCGTAGTGGCCGCGGCCGGGCTCGACCCACGCGCCGCCGATGAAGAGGCTCACCGGGCCGCTGCCGGCCGCGTCGCCCACGGCGCCGCCCGTCGTCCTGTCCGTCCCGCCGCTCATCGCCGCGCCCTCGCGTCACGCGTCACGCCCGCCATCGCCCCGCCCACGGCGCGGCAGGTGCCCGTGCCCGTCGCGCCGCCCGTCGCCGTACCCGGGCCCGTCGCCTCGTTCACCGCGTCGCCACCGTCCTCGTGTCCCGCCCCGACCGCAGCACCCGGCCCGGCACCGCCCCGGTCACCTCGTCGTCCCGGACCGTCTCCACGCCGTTGACCCGTACGGACACGATGCCGACCGCCCGCGAGTCGAGGCGCGGACTGTCCCCCGGCAGGTCGTGGACCAGCGTCGCGGGGCCCGCGTCGACGCGCTCCGGGTCGAACAGCACCAGGTCCGCGTGGTACCCCTCGGCGATCCGGCCGCGCCCGCGCAGCCCGAAGAGCCGCGCCGGGTCGTCGGTGAGCATCCGCACCGCGTCCTCCAGCCCGGCCAGCCGCCGCCCGCGCAGACAGTCCCCGAGGAACCGTGTCGTGTAAGGCGCCCCGCACATCCGGTCCAGATGCGCGCCCGCGTCGGAGCCGCCCAGCAGCACGTCCTCGTGCCGCCACGTCTCGGCGCGCAGCGCCCACGACGCCGGGTCGTTGTCGGCGGGCATGGGCCACAGGACGGTTCGCAGGTCGTCCCGGGCGCAGATCTCGACCAGGCAGTGGAACGGGTCCTGGCCGCGTTCGCGCGCGATGTCCTCGACGACCCGGCCGGTCAGACCCTCGTTCTCCGCGCTGTACGTGTCGCCGACGACGTACCGGCCGAAGTGCGCGAGGCGCCGGAAGATCCCGGCCTCGTCGGAGTCGGCGCGGCGCAGGAGCTCGGCGCGGACGGCGGGGTCGCGGAGGCGCTCGATCCGCTCGGGGACGGGCAGGCCCAGGACCGGGCCCCAGCCGGGAATGAGGTTCAGGGCGCAGAAGGTGCCCAGGGACATGTTCATGGGCGTGAGGATCGGCATCGTGAGCGCGACGACGCGGCCGCCGGCCTTGCGGGCGCGTTCGGCGGGGAGCAGCTGGCGGGGGACGCGGTCGGGGACGGCGGCGTCGATGGTGAGGACGTTCCAGTTGAGGGGGCGGCCGGCGGCGGCGGTCATCTCGACCAGGAGATCGATCTCGTCGTCCTCGAACCGGTCGAGGCACCCCGACACGATCGCCTCCAGCTGGGTGCCCTCGTGGTCGCCGACCGCCCTGGAGAGCGCCAGCAGCTCGTCGGGGCGCGCGTACCGGGACGCCACGGGGTGGCCGTCGCCGTCCGAGTGCGTGCCCGACTGGGTGGTCGACAGGCCCCAGGCGCCGGCGTCCATCGCGTCGTGGAGCAGGCCCACCATGGCGGTGAGCTGCCCGGGAGTCGGGTCGCCGCCGATGGCGTCCGGGCCCATGACGTGTCGGCGGAGCGCGCAGTGGCCGACCATGAAGCCCGCGTTGACGGCTGTGCGGCCGTCGAGCGCGTCGAGGTACTCGCCGAAGCCACTCCAGGTCCAGGGGGCGCCCTCCTCCAGAGCGACGAGGGACATGCCCTCGACCTTCGCCATCATCCGGCGCGTGTAGTCGGCGTCGGCGGGGCGGGACGGGTTGAGGGGCGCGAGGGTGAAGCCGCAGTTGCCGCCGACGACGGTGGTCACGCCGTGGGTCATGGAGGGGGTGGCGTACGGGTCCCAGAAGAGCTGGGCGTCGTAGTGGGTGTGCGGGTCGACGAAGCCGGGGGCCAGGACGAGGCCGTCGGCGTCCTGGACTGTGCGGGCGTCCCGGAGGGTGCCGGGGGCCGCTACGGCTGCGACGTGCCCGTCGCGCAGGGCCACGTCCGCGGGGTGGGCGGGAGCGCCCGTGCCGTCCGCGAGGGTGGCGCCCTGGATCACGTGGTCGTACATGACGTCCCTTCCAGCTCGGTGTGCCCCGGCCGGAAGCCCGTCGGCCGGCCGCAGCCGACGGGCCTCCGACCGGGCGGTAAGGGCCTGCGGTCCGGGAAGCCGCGGGCCCTTCGGTGACCCCGACGCGCCCGGCGGGTCAGTCGCCGCCCGGCGGGCGGGGCCGTGCAGGGTCGGCCCCCGCAGGGGCCAGGCGGCGCCGGTCGGGCGGCGGGCACGTGGGCTGGGGGCCGCCGGCGTCGGTCGGCATGTGGGCCACCGGCGCCGGCGGCCCCCGTCCAGGGCATGGGCGTGGACGGGGGCCCCGTCCTGGGCATGGGCGTGGGCCTGGCGCGCCGTCGCCGGGTCGGCGCTCAGGAGTCCGACGCCGCCCGCAGGCGGGTCGTGCGGTGGACGGGGTCGGTGTCGATCTCGGGGATCACGTGTTCGCCGATCAGGCGGATCGTGGTCATGGTGTCCTCGTAGGACACCCCGATCGGCAGGCCGAAGGACAGCTGGTCGGCGCCCGCCTGCTCCCAGCGCCTGCACTGCCGCAGCACCTCCTCCGGGTCGCCGCAGATCATCAGCTCCTCGGCGACGAGGAGTTCGATGACCTCCTCGGTGTACTCGGGCAGCAGCTCGGGCCACTCGGGGATGCCGTCGGGACGCGGGAACGTGTCGTGGTAGCGGAACAGCAGGGACTGGAGGTAGTTCAGCCCGCCGCCGACCGCGATCTCGACCGCCTTCGCGTGGGTCTCCGCGCAGATCGCCGTGGACGTGACCATCACGTTGTCGTTGACGAACGCCCCCACCGGCTCGGCGTCCTTGACGGCGCCCTTGTAGGAGTCGACGACCCACTCCATGTCGGACACCTTCTGGACGCTGAACCCGAGCACGCCGAGACCCTTGCGGGCGGCCATGGCGTACGAGGACGGGGACCCGGCCGCGTACCACATGGCGGGGTGGGCGGCGCCGTAAGGCTTGGGAAGGATCTTGCGGGGCGGTAGCGACCAGTGCCGGCCCTGGAAGCCCTCGTACTCGTCCTGGAGCCACATCTTGGGGAACTCGGCGATGGTCTCTTCCCAGATCTCCTTGGTGTGGTTCATGTCGGTGATGCCCGGCAGGAACCCGAGGATCTCGTGCGACCCGGCCCCGCGCCCGGTGCCGAACTCGAAGCGGCCGCCCGACAGATGGTCGAGCATGGCCACCTTCTCGGCGACCTTGACCGGGTGGTTCACCGGGGCCAGCGGGTTGAAGATCCCGGAGCCGAGGTGGATGCGCTCGGTCGCGTGCGCGAGGTAGCCGAGGAAGACGTCGTTGGCCGACAGATGGGAGTACTCCTCCAGGAAGTGGTGCTCGGAGGCCCAGGCGTACTTGAACCCGGACCGGTCCGCCTCGATGACGTACTCGGTCTCCTCCATCAGCGCCTTGTGCTCCGCCTGGGAGTCGGCGCGCACCCGCTCGGCCGGTACGTATCCCTGTACAAAGAGCCCGAATTCCAAGGGGTTCACCGTCCCTGCACATACGTACACCAGTTATCTGACGGATCGTCAGCTCAGTCGGGTACGACTGTTCCAGCGGGGGTCGCGGCGGTCAAGACGCAGAGCTGACTGGGCGTCAGAAAAGCTTCACCCCCGCCAGCCACCCCCCGTCGATCACGAACGGCTGCCCCGTGATGTACGACGACTCCTCCCCCGTCAGGAACAGCGCCAGCGCGGCCACCTCCTCCGGCCGCCCCGCCCGCCCCAGCGGCACCAGGTTCCGGTACAGCTCGTCGAGGGCCTCCGGGCCCGCGCCGTCCGGGTTGCTCATCGGGGTGTCGACGGCGCCCGGGCAGATGGCGTTGACGCGGATGCCCTTCGCGGCCAGCTCGACGGCCGCCACCCGCGTCAGCCCGAGGACCGCGTGCTTGGTCGCGGCATAGGCGCCGACGTACGCCATGCCCGTCATCGCGGTGTACGAGGCGGTGTTGACGATGGTGCCGCCACCCGCCGCCTCGATCTCGGGCGCGACGGTGCGGATGCCGAGGAAGCAGCCCACCTGGTTGACCCGCACCACCTGCTCGAACTCCTCCAGAGGCGTGGCCACCAGCTCGTTGAAGCGGAGGATGCCGGCGTTGTTGACCAGGCCGTCGACGTGGCCGTACGCCTCCTTCGCCGCCCGCACGGCGGCGGTCCAGTCGTCCTCCTCGGTCACGTCCAGATGGACGTACCGCGCGACGTCGGTACCCAGCTCCTCCGCCAGCGCCCCGCCCTGCCCGTCCAGCACGTCACCCAGCACCACCCGCGCGCCCTCCGCCGCGAAGAGGCGCGCCTCCTGGGCGCCCTGACCGCGCGCCGCGCCCGTGACGATGACGACACGTCCGTCCAGCCTGCCCATGTCCAGCGCCTCCTACAGCAGCGGTGCCACGCCCGTGGCGAAGGCCGCCATCTGGTCGATGAGTTCCGTGCGGCTCCGGGACCGGAACCGCACCTGGAGCTGCCCGACGCCCATCGCCCGGTACGCGCGCAGCGACTCGGCGATCTCCTCGGGGCCCCCGCGCAGGGTGCGTCGGCCGACCTCCCAGGAGGGCGTGCCCACATGGAGCGGTTCGGCGATGGCGCCGACCACGAGGGGCGCGGCGATCCCGGCGGCCTCGCGCAGGCTCCGAAGGTGGGCGATCAGTCCGGGGAGCCGCTCACGGGGGTCGCCCTGCGGCAGCCAGCCGTCCCCCCGGAGCGCGGCGCGCCGCAGCGCGGCGGGGGAAGAGCCGCCGACCCACACCGGCACCCGGTCCTGTGCGGGGCGTGGCCGCTGACCGAGGCCCTCGAAGGCGTACCTCTCGCCCACGTGGACCGGGAACTCCTCCGCGCCCAGGGCGGCCCGCAGCGCGTCCACGCTCTCGTCCAGCAGGGCACCGCGCCCCTCGAAGTCCGCGCCCAGCGCGTCGAACTCCTCCCGCACATGTCCGGCGCCGACGCCGAGGATCACCCGGCCGCCGCTGAGGTGGTCGAGCGTGGCGTACTGCTTGGCGGTGACCAGCGGGTGGCGCAGGCCGACGACGGCGACATGGCTGAGGAGCCGTACGCGCGTGGTGGCCCCGGCCAGGAACGCCAGGGTGGCGACCGGGTCGTACCAGACGGTGGACATGGCGGCGGCGAGGCGCCGGGGTATCGCGACATGGTCGCAGCAGGCCACATAGGCGAAGCCGCCCCGGTCGGCGGCGCGGGCGACCTCGACGAGGTCGTCAACCCCGGCCCCGGTCTCCCAGCTCTCGGTGTAGACGGCACTCTGCGACTGGATCGGCAACTGCATCCCGTACAGCACGATGGGCCCCCTCTCGGAGCTGCCCATCGTGATAGCTGACGGTGCGTCAGACAAGATGGCCCGCAAAGCCGGAGGACGGCCGTCGCGCCGGAGGGAACGGCCGTCGTTCAGACGATGACGTGGCGGCCCTTCACGGCGCGCCCGCCGTGGGGGCGGGTCAGCACCTCGTCGGGCTGGCTGATCCCGAGGTGTCCATGGGCACGGAAGGCCAGGATGACGGCGGTGACCGCGAGCGGCGGAGCGGCGAGGCCGAAGAAGACGGCCGAGGGCAGGCCGAGCAGGACCGCCATCAGCGTCCACGACACGATGGCGGCCAGACCGGCGAGGGCGGCCCGTCGCCACAGGGTCCGCCGTCGGGCCCTGGTCTCCCGGGGGCCGAGGATCCGCACCCGAAGCCGCCGTCCGCAGTCGTGATGGGCGCAGACGACGTACCGGGTGGCCTCGCCCTCCTGAGGCCGCTCGATCTCCAGCCTGCTGGAGTGGCCGACGACGGAGACCACCGTGTTACCCGAAAGCGCCTCCCCGATGACGAAGTTGATCAGGACCGGAACAGTCTGTTCCATGTGTGTCATTCCGCCTCCCCTGAGTGAGGCCGCGCACTGGGGCCTGTCGTCACCGTGTCAGGCCCGCATCACGCGGTCCTCGCGCACCGGATGGCGGTGGAGCGCTCCCTTTGCCCGAGGCGGTCGAGGCGCCGCTCCACGACGGTGACAGCGAATGTCATTCCCCCGATGGTGCCGTGACGGCCGCCGCCCCGCCAGACGGTCCTACCAGGCCCCTGGGTCCGTGTTCGCGCCCGCCTCCGTCCGCGACGCTCACGTACAGGCTGAACGCCGGCTGGGCGACGGTGTCCTGATCGAAGACCCCGTCCGGGAACTCGCGGTTGATGTCGTCGTAGTGCATGAGCAGCCGGGCGTTGATCTCCCGCAGGGTGCCGTCGAAGACGGCCCGCCCCTCGACGGTGGCGGGGACCACGGCGGAGCCCCACGCCGTGCCGAGCCGGGCGAGCGACAAGGCCGGGGCGGCCGAGGGCATGGGGAGTGCCCCGCGGGTCACGATCTACAACCGGAGTCACTCGGCGGCGTCCGGCCCCGGACCGGAACATCGAATTCAATGCAGATTTCTCGTACTATCCGAATATAGTATTCGACGTCACCCTGTTCGCAGCATTCCCCGCCGACGCCAGGGCGAAACGGCGCAATGATGCATTGAGCTGAAGCACGACCTCACAGAGGATTATCCGTCAGCGCTACCGTGCTTCTTTCCGATTGTCCCGGACCTGGTTGACGATGCCGAAATAGGCGCATCATAAAAACAGCCGCACGGGCCGAATTGCGGCCCGGCAGTGACGGGACAGGAGATGCACATGGCTCAAGAAGTCGTGGCCACGTTCGCTGGTCCACTCGGCTCATTCTCCGTCAACCTCACCATCAACAACGGAAGCAGCGCGCAGGTTCAGTCGGTCGGTATCAGCGGCCGTACGGCCAAGTTCCCCGTCACGTGGGACAGCATGGGCTCCTTCGCCGGCCCCGCGACGCTCACCAGCACCGTCGGCGTGAACACCGAGGTGGTGATCGCGAACTTCTCGGGGTTCGCCCCCGGGGAGCAGGTGTCGTTCACCGGAATCGACCCCGACTTCACCGGCGCCCCGTCGGCCGGGGTGCGGGTCCTCGATCTGGCCGGAGCCCGGGCATACGCCCTTTTCTCCGACGGAACGACGGCCTTCGGTGAATTCGAAGCCACCACCGCAGGAACACTCCGCGCGGTTATGGCGAAGTAGCCGGACCTTCGGGCACGCGAAAGGGCGATGGGAGAACTGTCCGCGCGAGCCGGACAGCCCGAGCCGTCAGACGGGCCTCACCAGGTCCCCCGGGTCCGTGTTCGCGCCGCAAAGGACCACGGCGGCTCTCTCGCCCTCCGCCGGGCGGTACGCACGCAGGCCCGCCAGGGCGGTCGCCGCTGCGTGTTCCACCGCCAGGCGGTGGTCGTCCCACAGCTCGCGGCGGGCCCGGACGATGTCGGTGTCCGGGACGAGGACGGAGCACACGTCGTAGCGCTGGGCCGCGTACAGGGCCATCGGCGTGACCCGGCGGGCGCCGAGGGCGTCGGCGGCGACCGAGTCGACGGTGACGTCGACGACCTCGCCCGCCGCGAGGGCGGCGTTCAGGGCACGGCAGTTCTCCGGCTCGACGGCGACGACCCGTACGCCGTGCTCGTGGGCGGCGGTGGCGACTCCGGTGAACAGCCCGCCCCCGCCGACGGAGACGACGACCGTGTCCAGGTCGGGGAGGAGCGTGTGCAGCTCCTCCATGAGGGTGCCGGCGCCCGCGGCGATGAGCGGATGGTCGTACGCGTGCGAGGCGAGCGCCCCGGTGTCGGCGGCGAACTTCCGGCAGGCGTCCAGCGCCTCCGCGTACTCGTCGCCGACCAGCCGCACGTCGGCGTCGTACGCGCGCAGCCGGGCGACCTTCACGGCGGGGGCGTTGGCCGGCAGGAACACCGTGGCGCGGACGCCCTGCGCCTGCGCGGCCCAGGCGCAGGCGAGGCCCGCGTTGCCGCCGGAGGCGATGGTGACGCCCGCGTCCGGGAGGGTGCCGGAGTCCTGGTGGCTCCGGATGAAGTTGATCGCGCCGCGCGCCTTGAAGGTCCCTGTGTACTGCAGGAACTCCAGCGCGAACCATGTCCGGTCGTCACCGCCCGGGGCGACGACGAGCGGCCGGACGCGGCCGGCGACCCGTTCGGCGGCGGCGACGACGTCCCCGTGGGTGAGGTGCTGGTACTGGTACCGGTGATCCATGTTCAGGACCATACGACGAGGTGGCCGCTGGTGGTGAGGCCGAGGAAGAACGCGAAAGCGACGCGACGCCCCGGCCCGGTGTTGGCGTCCACGGCGTGGAAGTGGGCCGGGTTGAACAGCAGCGCGTCGCCGAGGTGCGGCGGCAGCCGGACCGACTGGCGGCCCTCGACGGCCGCGCGTCGGTAGCCGTACGTGTCGCGGTGCTCCTCGTCGCCCGGTGCCCAGCGGTGCCGCCACACCGTGGTGGCCCCGCCTCCGTCCGCGACGCTCACGTACAGGTTGAACGCCAGCTGGGCGACGGTGTCCTGATCGAAGACGCCGTCCGGGAACTCGCGGTTGATGTCGTCGTAGTGCATGAGCAGCCCGGCGTTGATCTCCCGCAGGGTGCCGCCGAAGACGGCCCGCCCCTCGACGGTGGCGGGGACGACGGCGGAGCCCCACGCCGTGCCGAGCCGGGCGAGCGAGATCGCGACGGGATCGGGCCGTATCGCGGCCCGGTTCCACTCGGCGCGGGCGGCGTCGGCGTCGGGCCAGTAGTGGTCGGCGTCGAGCTCGCCGCCGGGCAGCCGGTAGTCGTTGAACGCGGGCCCGAACCGCAGCACCGGAGTCGGCACCCTGGCCGGGTCGTACGGCGCGGTCGGCAGCCCGTCCAGCGCGTCGGTCACGGCCCGGCACGTGGCGGGATCGAGGAACGCCGGGACGCGTACGGCCGCGAGGGCGCCCGCCGCGAGGCGGGCCAGGTGGCGGCCGGTGAAGGCCGGGGCGTCCGCGACGGTGAACAGCGGATCGAACGGCGGGTCGAGCACCGCGGCCGCCGCTGCCGTGGGGCTGCCTGCCCCGGGTCGGCTGTGGTCCATGTCGGCGTCGCCTCCTTTTCGGGAGGGCAAACGGCACTCTCCGACGATACGACGGGCCACATCGGCCCGCATGTCCGGGCGCGGCCACGCTGAGTGAGCCACTGATTGCCGAAAACCGCCGTACGGCCCGCCTCCGCCCCCTAGATTCGGGCCCTTCGGAGGGTCCGGTGGCAGGTGCGGTCAGGGAGGACAGCGTGAGCGTGTTACGGGGAAGGACGGCCGTCGTCACGGGCGGTTCACGGGGGATCGGCCGGGCCATCGTGGAGCGGCTCGCCCAGGACGGCGCGGAGGTGGTCTTCAACTACGCGCGTGACGAGGAGGCCGCCGAGGACGTCGTACGGGCGGTGAAGGAGGCGGGCGGCGGCAGTGCCCGCGCCGTGGGGCTGGACCTGTCCGAGCCGGGCGCGCCGGAGGAGCTGATGCGCACCGCGACGGACGCGTCGTCGTCGGGCGCGGTGGAGATCCTGGTGAACAACGCGGCGCTGAACTTCACGCCGACGCCGCTGGACGAACTGCCGGAGCGGCTCTTCGACGAGGTGCTCCTGGTGAACGCCAAGGCCGCGTTCCTGACCGTGCGGTTCGCGGCACGGCACATGCCGGACGAGGGGCGGATCGTCAACATCTCGACGCTCAACACACGCCGTCCGGGGCGCGGGATCGCGCCGTACATGATGAGCAAGGGCGCCCTTGAGCAGCTCACGGCGGCGGCCGCGCAGGAGCTGGGCCCGCGCGGGATCACCGTCAACACGGTGTCCCCCGGTGCCACGGACACCACCCTGCTCCGTGGCACGAACCCACCGGAGGCCCTGGACATGGCGGTGGCCCTCACCCCCCTGGGCCGGCTGGGCGAACCGTCCGACGTGGCGGCCGTCGTGGCCTTCCTGACCGGCCCGGACGGCCGCTGGCTCACCGGCGAGAACCTCAGGGCCACGGGCGGCCTGAGCTGACCCCGGCCGTGCGGCGACCCGCTGTCACCCCACCTCGTACCCGAGCGCCGTCGCCAGCACGGCGGCCTGCTCCAGGTCGATCCTGGCGCCCCGCGCCTCCACCGTCCCCGGGTCCAGCGTCGACAGGTCGCTGCCCCGCAGGTCGGTGCGGTGGAGGCGGGCGCCGCGCAGGAGGGCGCCGGACAGGTCGCACCGGGTGACCGTGGCGTCCTCCAGCCGGGCCCCCGCCAGGTCGGCCTCCCGGAGGCGTACGCCGTCCAGCTCGGCCTTCCGCAGATCGGCGCCCACCAGGCCCGCGTACGACCAGTCGCCGCCCTCCACCACCAGCAGGCCGAACGTCGACTCGAGGAACCGGCTGCCCACCGCCTTGCACCGCTCGAACCGCGCGTCGAAGAACACGCACTTCCGGAAGGTGCAGTTGGTGAACGCCGAGCCGACGTGCCGCGACGCGTTGAACCGCACCCCGGAGAACGTACACGCGTCGAAGGACGCCCCCTCCGTCGCGCCCTCCGTCCAGTCCACGTCGTAGAACGTGCACCCCGCGAACATGTCCTCCGTGCCCAGTTCCCGCCCGTACCAGTCCTCGCCCCGCACGACGAGGTCACGTGTGATCGGCATGGTCCCGATTCAAGCTCGTCGGCGGGCTTGCCGTCCCGTTGTGGGCGGGTGTTCCGCCAGGGGCGGAACACCCGACGCCGACGGACCGGCCAGGCTCACGGCCCCGCCCACAGGCCCTCCGGCGTGAGGCCGAGCAGTTCGATCGCGTTGCCCCGGACGATGCGCTCCACCACGTCCGGGGCGAGGTGCGCCATCTGGGCCTCGGCGACCTGGCGGGACTCGGGCCAGGTCGAGTCGGAGTGCGGGTAGTCCGTCTCGTACAGGACGCTGCCGACGCCGATCGCGTCCAGGTTGCGCAGCCCGAACGCGTCGTCGAAGAAGCAGCCGTACACATGCTCGGCGAAGAGTTCCGACGGCGGGCGGTGGACCTTGTCGGCGACGCCGCCCCAGCCGCGGTTCTCCTCCCACACGACGTCGGCGCGCTCCAGGATGTACGGGATCCAGCCGATCTGGCCCTCCGCGTACATGATCCGCAGGCCGGGGAAGCGTTCCAGCTTGCCGCTCATCAGCCAGTCGGTCATGGAGAAGCAGCAGTTGGCGAAGGTGATCGTGGAGCCGACCGCGGGCGGCGCGTCCGCCGATGTCGAGGGCATGCGGCTGGACGAGCCGATGTGCATCGCGATCACCGTGCCGGTCTCGTCGCAGGCGGCCAGGAAGGGGTCCCAGGCGTCCGTGTGGATCGACGGCAGGCCGAGGTGCGGCGGTATCTCCGAGAAGGCCACCGCCCGTACCCCCCGGGCGGCGTTCCTGCGGACCTCGGCGGCGGCCAGCTCGGCGTCCCAGAGCGGGATCAGGCAGAGCGGGATCAGCCGGCCGCCCGCGTCGGGGCCGCACCACTCCTCCACCATCCAGTCGTTGTACGCGCGGACCCCGAGCAGGCCCAGCTCGCGGTCGGCGGCCTCCGTGAAGGTCTGGCCGCAGAAGCGCGGGAAGGTGGGGAAGCAGAGCGCCGACTGGACGTGGTTGGCGTCCATGTCGGCGAGCCGGTCGGGGACGTTGTACGAGCCGGGGCGCATCTGCTCGTATGTGATGACCTCCAGCCGGATCTCGTCCCTGTCGTACCCGACGGCCGTGTCGAGGCGGGTGAGCGGGCGGTGCAGGTCCTCGTACACCCACCAGTCCCCGACCGGTCCGTCGTCGCCGGGCGCGCCCATGACCGGGGCGAACTTGCCGCCGAGGAAGGTCATTTCCCTCAGCGGCGCCCGGACGACGCGCGGGCCGGTGTCGCGGTGGCGGGCGGGGAGCCGGTCCCGCCAGACGCCGGGCGGTTCCACGGTGTGGTCGTCCACGGAGATGATTCTCGGGAATGCCTCCATGTCCCTCACCGTAGCGCTGAACTGACGGATCGTCAGCTGTACGGGATCGTCGGATCGTGTCACGACCTTGTGCGGAGCGTCATCCCGATGCTGACGCACCCGCCGGAAACAAGGCAGACTGTCAGCGGCGATACCAGCGGTACGGGCAGGGGGAGCTATGGACCGTGACAACGGGCCGCGAGTGCCGGAGCAGCGTGCTCCACGGCAGGCGCAGGCACGGGGCGGTCAAGCACCGGACGACAAACGGTCCCCGGGAGGGCACCGGACCCGGGGCGACGGGCCGGCGGGCGGCGGGCCGGCGGGCGGCGGGCCCGCGGGCGTCCCCGACCCGGCGGACAG
>NZ_VSRY01000136.1 GCF_008271805.1 Streptomyces sp. TRM49041 | reverse complement strand
TACTGAGGTTGAACTCGTGATGTCGCTGGGTCGTTCAGGTGGGTCTGATGGTCAGGCCGGTCTCGGCGAGGCAGCCGTCTATCAGGTGGCTGCGGTACTGGATGTGCCGGAGGCCGCGTCGGATGCGCTGGACGAGGTGTTCGGGGGTATTGAAGGCGACGTTGGAGAGCCAGCCCCGCCGCAGTAGTGACCAGATCCCTTCGACGGGGTTGAGGTCGGGTGCGTAGGGCGGCAAGTAGTAGATGGTCAGCCAGTCCCGGGCTTCGGCGAACTCCCGCAGCCCGGCGGCCTTGTGAACGTTCAGGTTGTCCCAGACGAGCACGATCGGGCCCCCGAGCTGCTGGTGGGCGGCGATCAGCAGGTCCCGGTAATCGCGCCAGGAGAAGCTCTTGCGTCCGTCGCGCTGACCGTCGTCCCTGCGCGGCCGGTAGATCAGCCGCGACCGGTGGCCGGGCTTGTAGCAGGTCAGCGCGGCGATGGATATCCGTCTGCGGGAACGGCCCCGCACCCGCACCACCGGGGTCCGGCCGCGCCGAGACCAAGTCTTCGCGTGCGGCGGCGTCATGGAGAAGCCGGCCTCGTCCTCGAAGACGAGCCAGGCCCCACGGGCCGCCGCTAACCTTCCGCGCGGGGCCACACCTCCTTGGCCCACCCCGCGACCGCATCGTCGTCCCGCTCCACGGCCCGACGGGCAGGCACCTGGCAGGACCAGCCATTGCGCACCAGCAGCTTCCGCACGCCCTGGACCGTGTAGGTCAGGTGGAAGCGCCGGCCGATCACCGTCTTCACACGGCTCAGGGTCCAGCGTTGGTCTTCCCAGCCGTGCGCGGCCGGACCCTTGGCCAGCTCCGCCTCCAGCTGCGTGAACTGCTTCTGACTCAGCCTCGGCAGCGACGCCGGCCCCTGCGACCGCAGAGCCCGGGGACCGCCCTCGTCCCACATCTGCCGCCATCGCTGCACCGAACGGACGCTGACCCGCAGGTCCTTCGCGATCACCGAGCTCGCCTCGCCCAGGGCGAACCTCTCGGCCGCCTTTAGCCGTAACTCCTCGCGGAACTGCTGCCGTTCGGCGGTCAGCCCGCCCCCTTGTGGATACCGCATGCCTTCGGTGATACCGCACAGGCGACGAGCCGTCAGCCCCTACGACACCACGAGTTCAACCTCAGTAGTCTCGCCATTTCCGGCGCAGGACACTAGGCACGGCGGCGTCAGGCGGTGCACGGACAGACTCATGTTGCCGTCCGACTTCCTCAACGCACCACCCCACGACCGCGGCCACGTCCCCATCCGGGGTCGCGCAGAAGCGCAGCCAGTCCAGCAGTGCCTTGGCCGGGCCGCTGGGTAGTCATCGGGACGCATCGCGGCGAGGTAGCGGGAAGCAGCTGGTCGAGCCGTCGCCCTCAACATCGCGGCCCCAGCCGTCCTAGCCGCCGGAAGCCGCTGGAGCTGTGCATAGGGCCCCCAGCCGGGACGTGAGCGCTTCACGCTAACTTTGGCCAGATGCAGCCACAACAACCTTCCACCACCGCACCCACCCCGATGTCCTACGAGCAGCCCGGCACCCGCCCGAGGACCGTGGTGCTCTCCCTCATCGCCGGGCTCGTGCTCGGTGCCGCGGGGATGGGCGCCGCATGGGCGATGAACGCCGACTCCGCCTCCCCTGTTGCTGGCGGGACGCCGACAGCAGATGCGCGTGCCGCCTGCGAGGCGCTCGACGGGTTTGCCCCGGAGAAGTACACGGCCAAGGGCCCTGCCGGCGAGGTCGCCTTGAACCGCTTTGCGGCAGCCGGAGCACTTTCTGCGTCGGCGGCAGCGGGCGACGCGAAGTACAAGGAGCTCGCACAGACCATTCGCCGATCACAGGACCGCCACGCGCAGGTATTCGACTTCGACGCGGCGGTGAAGAAGGATCTGGACCAGGCTCGCGAGATCTGCCGCGCTCTGTAGCCCGGGAAAGTCTCCTGGTCGCCTCGGCGCACAGGACTCGTGGTGGCCGAGGTTCCCGCTGGCGAACTGCCAGACTGCTGTCCGCCGGCCTGGTAGATCTGGAAGCGCAGCATGAGAAAGAGGCCGCGGAGGCCCCGGTCATCAGTTTCTCCCGTTCAGGTCGCGCAGGACGGTGATGGCCCGCTGGTAGTGACCGGTTGCCTGGATCGGCTTGCGGTCCTCGGGATACAGGCCGCTGTAAGGATCGCGATGATCTCGGCGTAGGCGCGGAGGAGGAGGTGGCGGCGGCCGGCGGGGGCGCGGTCGAGCAGGCGCTGGGGGGTGCCAGCCGGGGCCGGGTTCGGCACCGGTGTGCCGGGGCGGGCAAGGAGCATGCGGGTCCCGCCTCGCCGGACGGGGGCAGGGCCCCGAGGGCGGTGACGGCCATGGAGGGCAGCATCGGGCAAGGCGCGGACAGAGAGGTTCACCGCCGTCCGGGCGCGGCTGGCCACGAAGGCACCAGCGCCGCCCCGCCCGGAAGCGGACGGCGCTCGGGTCGGACTCGGTGTCCAAGTCGCCGGATCTCTGCGAGGCCGTCCTCCGGCTGCCAGGTGCTGGCCGGACGTGGAAGCTGCTGATGCTCTACGGGAATCTGCTGACCAGCAGCCTGAGGCTCCACCGCATGGCGGTGTACCGGGTGCAGCGCCGACTGCGGCACCAGACGCCAAGGGGCATCGGGCATCCGAGACCGCGATCGGCCCGACGGCTCCTATCCGGCCAGCTGCAATGCCCAGTAGTGCGGTTCGACGGGGGCCTGCCTCACCACGATCCGACCGGTCACGCCAGGATCGTCCACGATCTTTCCATACGAGGGGGAGAAGTCGCCGGGTGTGTGCTCGATGTCGGCCCACACCACGCTGCCGGGCCCGTCGGAGCCGTAGGAGACGGCCCAATCGGCGTACCTGTCACCGCAGCTGGTGACCGACACGCTGTGCTGCGACGTCACCTTCAGGCAGGTGCGCGGGTTCGAGCCCGACGGGGAGACTTCCATCATTCCGTCGGGGCGTCGCAGCACCTGCCAGTTCGCCGAGGTGGACGCAGTCTCCGCGCAGTCGCCCAGCGACACCACGCCGATACTCGCGTGTGTCTTGGGCCAGACCAGACACTTGCCGTCCGTGAGAGCCGCGAACCGGTAGACCCCGTCGACGAGCGGGGCGGCGTGGGCGGGTTGCGCGAGTGCCGCGGTGGCCGCGAGCGCGGCGGCCGTGACGGCGATGATGCGTGAACGCATGAAGTGAAACTCCTCGAACAGCCGTGGTCGATCCGATCACACGGCACAGACGCGGTGGAGAGCAGCTGCCGCCGGAGACGGGCGGCGGCACTGATCTTGGAACACCGGTTCCGCCGGCAGCGGCTTGCGGCGGCCGCTGCCACTCGTCTGGCCGAGCCGTGTCATCCGATGGCGTGGCGGCTCGGGGTGCGGCCTCGCCGCCGAGAATCCCATGAACACGAACGGGGGCTGGACGCGGCTCAGGCGCGTCAGGTCGTCAGGCCCGCCGCATTCAGGGTGTACGCCGTCAGCGGCTCGTTGAAGCGGTGTCCAGGACGTGGTCGTTCAGGGGGAGAGTGACCTGCATCATGTCCTCCGTCTCGCCGATGAACAGCCGGATGGGACTGTAAATCGTTCGGCCCTGTCTCACATTCGGTGGTGACGGAGCGTGCTGGTTCGTCGTTGACGTGACGTGCGGAATGTCAACGAGCTTGCAGATGTGGTGTTTTCGGGTCTGTCCCCGCTGGCCATCGTGGATGTGGTCGACGAAGGTGAGCGGATCGTGGTGCGGGCACGTACTCCGCGGGACACTGCGGTCTGCCCGGTGTGCGGGGCCCCGTCGGAACGCGTGCACGGCTATCACTGGCGGACAGTCGCGGACCTGCCGGTCGATGAACGACGGTGATGGTCCGTGTGCGGGTGCGGCGTCTGGTGTGTCCCACGCGTGGCTGCCGCCACACCTTCCGCGAACAGGTGCCCGGCGTCCTGGACCAGTACCAGCGGCGCACCGCTCGTCTGACCAGGCAGGTAAATGCCGTGGTCAAGGAGTTAGCGGGCCGGGCGGGGGCACGTCTGCCGGCCATTCTCACCGTGGACCTGTCGCGTCACACTGCCCTGCGCACCCTGCTGCGCATCCCGCTGCCCACCGGGCGGGTGCCCCGTGTGATCGGCGTCGACGACTTCGCCCTGCGCCGGCGTCACCGCTATGCCACCGTGATCATCGATACCGAGACCCATGAGCGGATCGACGTGCTGCCCAGCCGCACGGCCGACACCCTGGAGGCGTGGCTACGCGAGCACCCGGGCATCGAGATCGTGTGCCGTGACGGCTCAGCGACCTATGCTGAGGCGATCCGGCGCGCCCTGCCTGACGCGGTACAGGTCGCGGACCGGTGGCATGTGTGGCACAGACTGTGCGAAGCCGCCCTCAGCGAGGTCAAGGCGCACAGCACCTGCTGGGCCGCCGTGTTGGACTCGCCCATCTACGACGGGCCCGCGCCCAGACCACCCTGGAACGCTGGCACCAGGTCCACGGCATGCCCGAGAAGGGTGTGGGCCTGCTCGAATGCGCCCGGCGTCTGCAACTGGCCCTGAACACCGTCAAACGCTACGCCCGAGCCGACCGGCCCGAGCGGATGCTCCGCGTCCCCAAATACCGCGCCAGCCTCGTCGACCCCTACCGCGAGCACCTGCGCAAACGCCGGGCCGAGGACCCCGCCGTCCCCGTCAAGCACCTCTTCGAAGAGATCAAAGCTCTCGGCTTCACTGGCTGCCTGAACCTGCTGCACAAGTACATCAACCAAGGCCGCGCGGACGCCGACCGCAGCCACATCTCCCCGCGCCGGCTCGCCTGGATGATCCTCACCAGGCCCGACAACCTCAAGACCGAGCATCACGATCTTCTCGCCCGGCTCACCGCCGCATGCCCGGAGATGACCCAACTGGCCGCCGCTGTCGCGGGCTTCGCCGAACTCCTGACGCCTCGCACAGGGAACGCCGACGGACTCTCGCGCTGGATCGCCCAGGTCCGCACAGTCGATCTGCCCCATCTGCACGCCTTCACCCGGGGCCTGGAGCGGGACCGCGACGCCGTGAACGCCGCCCTCACGCTTCCGTACAGCAACGGCGCCACCGAGGGCGTCAACACCAAGACCAAACGGATCGCACGCCAGATGCACGGACGAGCAGGCTCCACCTTGCTTCGCCACCGCATCCTCCTCGGATAACAGCACGCTCCGTCACCACCGAATGTGAGACAGGGCCGAACGTTTTGCAGTCCCGTGGTGGACATGCCTGCCGGGGCGGGGCACGGCATGCCGGGGGAGCGCCACTCAGGACGATGCCTTGTCAGCTTCCTCTGGTGGGCACCCGCATGATTCGCGGTGCTGGAACGTCGGCTGGATCAGCACGCGGCGTGGCGGCAGGTCCGGGTGCGAGATCCGGGACAGCGCGAGTTCGAATGCCTGCTCGCCGATCATCAAGGTGGGCTGGGCGATGGCTGTCAGCCGTGGATGGAAGAGGTCCGACCACTCGAAGTCGTCGAAGGCGACCAGCGCGATGTCTTCGGGGACCCGAACGCCGATGGAGCGCAACCCTCGCATGGCCCCGATGGTCATCTGGTTGTTGGCCACGACGACTGCTGTGGGCGGCTGGGGGAGGCTCAGTAGTTTGGTAACCGCTTGTTGGGCCGGTGTGGCCTGTGAGCCTCCCGAAAGGAGATACTCCTCCCGTCTGGAGATGCCGTTGCGTTCCAGGCCTCGTTTGTAGCCGCGGACGCGTTCCTCCGTCGTGGCCAGCCCGGGGCGGCCGGAGATCATCGCGATACG
This sequence comes from Streptomyces sp. TRM49041, assembly GCF_008271805.1. GTDB lineage: Bacteria > Actinomycetota > Actinomycetes > Streptomycetales > Streptomycetaceae > Streptomyces. Next base: position 14,319 of record NZ_VSRY01000136.1, on the reverse strand, counting down.
GGTGTGGCCGATCTCTGCGAGGTGGTCGACGAGACGGGCCGTGGACTCGATGTTCTCGACACCGATCTGGTCGACTTCCTCCCTGACGAAGCGGTCGAGCACCGTTACGGGCACGCCGGCCTGCCGCGCATAGCCCAGCGTCCGCTCGGCATCGCCCGACGGGGCGAGAACGATCGCGCTGACCTTGCGTCTCAGCAGTTCGCCGACAGCGCGCAGCTCGGTGTCTGCGTCATCGTGTGTTTCGGCCAGGAGGAGTGAATAACCTTCCTTGGTCGCCCGTCGGTCCAGGCCGTGAACGACGTCGGCGAAGTAGGGATTGGAGATCGCGGACATGGCCAGCCCGATGGTGCCGAACTCTTCGCGCTGCTGCCGGACCATCTTCTCCGGGACGTAGCCGCAAGCGGCTACCGCGTCGTGTACGAGCCGGGCGGTGTCGGGAGCTACCGTCCGGGTCCTGTTCAGCACGTGCGAGACCGTCGAGACCGAAACGCCCGCCAGCTCCGCCACGTCGCTCATGGTGGCCGTCTGCCGTGGCCGTCTGCCTGCCATGCAAAGATGCTAGCAAATTTTGCGCAAATGAGTCGTTCGATCCGGGTGCTTGCCCCCTTTCTTCGGCGCCTCGCCGTCACGAGGGGCTTCCGGCAGTGGTACGCCCGGGGATCGACGCTTCGCCTCCTTCGATCCTTTCCGGCTGAAGGACTGCTGCACACAGTCGGCGTACAAAGCTTTGCGCAAATGCTTTACCGGGTGTTGCGGGCCGCTGTAGCGTCCCTTTTGAGCCGCCCGGTATGGGACAGCGAGGAGGTCGCCACCATGATCACGAAGAGCTTCAGTCCCGCTGACCGCCTGGCGGCGGCCTGTGACCCCCTGGCTGTGCAGCCCGGACACGCGTCCCCCGGCCAGGGGGCAGCAGGGGCACACGAAGCGGAGTCGGATCAACCCGTCAACGGCCGGCACCCCGCATGCAGCAGGCCATGCGGTGCTCGCTCCGCCACTGGCACTCATCACGCGCATTTCGGCTCGACGTCAGGAAATCGCATGCCTGTCATGACTGCCGCCCTGTTTTCGCGTACAGAGCACGGCAGCACGCCTGACACGAACGCGCTGGGCAACGCACCTTCCTCTTCCCTGCGCCAGATCCATGCGGAACTCCCCATGGACGCCGGCAGGCGCGACTCGGGTGCCGCCCGACGAGCTCACGCGGTGTGTTCCATGTCCGCGTCCGGCGAGGCCGTGTCAGCCCTGCGGGCTTTCGCGCAGGACACGGCGGAGCATTGGGGGATTCCCGAGGACGCCGTCTACACGCTCCGTGTGGCCGTCTCCGAACTGGTGACGAACGCAGTTCTGCACAGCGGCAGCGCCGACGTCGAACTGGCGATGCATCTCAGCGGGGCCACGGCAATCATCCGTGTCAAGGACAGCGGTACATGGACGCCGCCGGAGCCGTCGGCGAAAGACCGGCACGAAGAGGATGAGGTTCACGGGCGCGGGCTGCACATTGTTCGCGCGTACGCCACGAGGTGCACGGTCGAATCCTCGTCGAGGGGCACGGAAGTCCGCGCCGAGATCGATGTGTCGGCGTCCGCACCGCAGTTCTTCGAGTACGGCACAGGACTCGTGCCCAGCGGCACTCTCTGACGTGTGCCGCCAGCCGGCCGGCCTCGGTGTCCCCCGCCGGAGCGGACGCGTCCACGGACGGCGGGGCAGGGGCCGCCCGAAAGTTCGCTGACTCCGCGGAATATGCGGGCCGGCAGGGTCTGCAGGCCGTCCGGGAGTTTCGCGGCTGCCCCGGCTTCCTAATGCTGTTGTCAAGCGGCAGTGGTGACCGGTGGTGTCACTTCGTAGCACCGTCGGTCACGGATCAGGGCCCAGATGACGTTGACGCGTCGGCGGGCGAGGGCGAGCACGGCCTAGACGTGTTTCTTCCCCTCGGCGCGTTTGCGGTCCTAGAACTTCCGCGAGTTCGGGTCGTAGCGGATGCTGACCAGCGCCGAGGTGTAGAAGACCCGCTGGAGTCTTCGGTGATAGACGAGCGGCCGGTGGAGGTTGCCGCTGACGTTGCCCGAGTCGCGAGGTGCGGGGGCGACGCCGGCGAAGGCCGCCAGGGCGTCCGGGGAGTCGAACTCGTCCAGGCTGCCGCCGACGGCGGCGAGGAACTCGGCACCCAGCACGGTGCCGATGCCCGGGACGCTCAGGACGATGTCGGCGAGCTCGTGCTCGCGAAACCGGCCCTCGATGAGCTTGTCCATCTCGGAGATCTGCTCGTTGAGGGCCATCACCTCCTCGGCGAGGGTGTGGACCAGCTTGGCGATGGTCTTCTCGCCTGGAACGGCGGTGTGCTGGCGCTCGGCGGCCTCGACCGCCGCTTCGGCCAGGGCTCTCGCGCTGCGGACCTTGCGGTTGGCCAGCCACTTCGTCAGCCGCGCGGTGCCTGCGCGCCGGATTGCGGCCGGGGTCTGATAGCCCGTCAGGGGCCTGAGCGGGCCGGTGTTGGTCATGTCCAGGGCCCGTTCCAGGGCCGGGAACATGCTCAGCAGGGTGCCGCGGAGGCGGTTGACGGCGCGGGTGCGGTCCTCGACCAGGTCGGCTCGGCGTCCGGTCAGCAGCTTGAGTTCGATGGCGGCTTCGTCGCTGGGGCGGATGGGCCGCAGGTCGCGGCGCATCCTGGCCTGGTCGGCGATGACGTAGGCGTCGCGGGCGTCGGTCTTGCCCTCGCCGCGGTAGCCGTCGGAGGCCCGGTTCACCAGTCGGCCGGGCATGTAGAGGACCTCCTGGCCGTGGCCGACCAGCAGGGTCAGCAGCAGCGCGGGCTCGCCGCCGGTCATGTCGATGGCCCAGGTGACCTGACGGCCGTCGGCCAGGTCCAGGACGTCACCGATCAGTTTCAGCAGCTCGGGCTCGTCGTTGGCCACCCGCCGCGACAGCAGCGTCTTGCCGTCCTCGTCCAGGGCGAGGCCGTGATGGTGGCCCTTGCCGCTGTCGATCCCCGCCCATATCCGGCTCATCGCGCTCCTGACGTACGTGTTCGTTCTGTGCGTACCACGGACGACCTCGCCGGCATTGCTCTACACAGCGACTTGTTCGCACTTCCTAATCGGCGGCCGAGTCGTCGTGGGGTGCCGGGCGGCGAAGCCAGGGAAACCACGAGACGGCAGCCGCCTGATAGCCACACCCAGCACCCCTGGGCGACCCAACCCTACGAATGGCTCGATCAACCCGATCAAGAAGGTAGAGCCGTCTGAATCGCGGGCGAGCCGAGGGCGTGTTCACGGCGAGGGCTCCTCGTCGCGAGGTGAGACGGAAGGTGCTTGCGTATCGGTGCCTGGCCGAGGGGGACAGCCGCAGGACCGGCGGTGCATGAGTCGGGGCTCGAGCCGCTCGACGCGCGGCTTTGCGTCAGGATGCGCGAGGCGGTCGAGCAGCAGCTGCACGGCGCGCTCACCCAGGGTGTCGCAGGGTTGGGCGAACGCGGTCAGCGGCGGGTCGAACAGGTCCGCGCCGGGCAGGTCGTCGTAGGAGGCCAGCGCCATGTCGTCAGGGATGGACAGCCCGGCCTTCCTGAGCGCCTGCATGGCGCCGATCACCATGGCGTTGTTGCCGACGATCAGAGCGGTCGGTGGAGCGTCGGCGGCGAGCAGGCGCTCCAGCGCAGCATGGCCCCCGGGGATGTCGGAGTTTCCTTCGGCCACCAGTGAAGGGTGGTAGTCGAGCCCGTTGCGCGCCAGGCCCAGCCGGTAGCCGGCGAGGCGCTCCCGGCTGGTGCCCAGCCCGGCCCTTCCGCTGATCAATGCGATCCGGCTGTGGCCGAGAGTGGCGAAGTGTCCGACCAGGGAGACAGTGGCCTCCTCGTTCTCCGGGCCGATCTGGTCGAAACGGTCGTCGACGAGGCGGTCCACCAGCACAGTGGGCATCTCTGATGCCCTCAGGTGATCCAGTGTGCGTCCAGGGCTGACGGAGGCGGCCAGGATGATGCCGTCGACGCGCCGCTGGCGCAGGCTGCGGACCACCTCGAACTCGCGCTCGGGTTCGTCGTGCGAGTCGGCCAGGAGCACAGTGAGTCCGGCGCTGACCGCGGCCTGGTCGACGCCGGCGAGCACTCCCGCGAAGAAGGGGTTCGTGATCGCCGAGACGACGACGCCGATGGAACTGGTCCTCGACATGGCGAGGGCGCGGGCGAGCGTGTTGGGGGTGTAGCCGGTGCGGACGATCGCTTCCTCGACCTTCCGTCGCGTCTCCTCGCCCACCGGTCGCGTCCCGTTGACCACGTAGGACACCGTGGCGATGGACACGCCCGCGGCGCGCGCAACCTCTGTCATGGTCGTCACGGGATCCACCTTCGCTATTCGGGGACGGCCGTCTGCCCCCCGATGTTAACCGCTTAGATTCTTGTTCGCCCGCCTCTTGCTAAGCGCTTAACCGTCCCCTAGTGTGACCGCCACCCAGCTGATCTAAGCGCTTAACAAGCGTGCGTCACGAGCTGGTCCGCCGGCGCCGCCCTCTGGCCTCGCGCTGTTCCTTCTTCTCCCCGCAGTGCACGAACCCGACCTCACAGGAGCCGCGATGGAAACTGCCCATACACACAGTCGCGCGCCGAAAGCCGCAGAACCGGACGTCGTGACCGGCGCCGTCGCAGCGGAACTCGTCGACGCGGCGAAGGTGTTCGGGTCGACCACGGTCCTTGACGGGGTGTCCCTGAGCCTGCGCCGCGGCGAGGTACTCGGCCTGCTCGGCGAGAACGGCGCAGGCAAAAGCACCTGCGTCAAGATCCTGGCCGGCGTGTACCGGCCGGATCGGGGCGTCGTGCGCGTGGGCGACCGCGACCTGACGTTCCACAGTCCCGCCGACGCCCGCCGTCACGGGATCGCCGTGGTGCACCAGCACCCTGGGCTGTTCGGCGATCTTTCGATCGCGGAGAACATCTACGCCGGCCGGTTGCCCCTCACCCGAGCGGGCGCCGTGGACTTCGCACTGATGCGGAGGGAGGCTGCCCGCTGGCTCTCGATGCTCGGCCTGGAACGGGACCCGAGCCTGCCGGTGTCGTCGCTGTCCACTTCTGAACAACAGATGGTGGAGATTGCTCGGGCGCTCGCGGGCGACGCCGACGTGCTGATTTTGGACGAACCGACGGCCGCTCTGTCCGCCGGAGAGGTGGCCACGCTGGAGAACGTCATCCGCCGCCTCCGGGAGCGCGGCGTGGCGATGATGTTCGTGGGCCACCGGATGGAAGAGATCTTCCGGATCTGCGACCGGCTGGCGATCCTGCGTGACGGTCGGCTCCTGCAGACCGTGCGGAGCGCTGACATCACCCAGCGGGACGCGGTCGCCCTGATGGTGGGCCGCGAACTCACGGACCTCTACCCCGAGCGCGATGTGATGTTGGGTGAGCCCGTCCTGCATGTCACCGGGCTCTCCCGGCAGGGGGACTTCGACGGGATCGACCTCTCCGTGCGGGCGGGTGAGATCGTCGGCCTGGCGGGCCTGGTGGGCAGTGGCCGCACGGAGCTGGCGCGGGTGCTGTTCGGTGTGCACAGGCAGGACGCCGGCGTCATCCACCTGGACGGCGAGCCGGTCGCACTGCGATCGGTCGCTGATGCTCTCTCGCGCGGGATCGCCTATGTGTCGGAGGACCGCCGCGGGCAGAGCGTGATCGAGGACTTCTCCGTACTGGAGAACGCCACGCTGCCCGTGATCGACAAGGCGTCCCGGTTCGGCCTGGTGCTCCGGCATGCGCAACTGGCGCTGGTGTCGGGCCCGTTGGCGAGGATGAAGCTGCGCTCCGCCGGCTTCGACCAGCCCGTCGGAGCTCTGTCGGGCGGCAATCAGCAGAAGATCGTGCTCGCGAAGTGGCTGGCCGTGCAGCCGCGCCTGCTGATCCTGGACGAGCCGACCCAGGGCATCGACATCGGCGCCAAGGCCGAGGTCCACCGGATCATCAACTCCCTAGCCGAGAAGGGGATGGCGATCATCCTCATCTCCTCCGACCTGCCCGAGCTGCTCGGGATGTCCGACCGGGTCCTGGTCATGCGGCACGGTTCGGTGGTCGCGGAGTTCGACCGGGAGCGGGCGACGCCCTATGCCGTGGGACTGGCCGCCACCGGAGTCGGTGAGAAGGGCGCGCCGGAGCCGGGGGAGTCCACCGTGGACCCGGCACAGCAGCGCAAGCGATCGGTGCTGGCCCGAATCCGTTCCCGCAGGGAAACGGGCCTGCTCATGGCGCTCCTCGCGCTGACGCTTCCCCTGAGCCTGCTGAACCCGCAGTTCCTGTCGCTGGGCAACCTGACCGACCTCGCGGTCAGTGCGTCGCTGCTGGGCACCGTGGCACTGGGCCAGCTGCTGGTCATGCTGACCCGCAACATCGACCTGTCGGTGTCGTCGGTCATCGGGCTGACGGCCTTCGCCTCGGCATTGCTGATCAAGGAGCATCCCGGCCTCCCGATCGTGGTGCCCGTGCTCCTGGCGTGTGCCGTCGGGCTTGCCTGCGGCGCGTTCAACGGGCTGATCGTGTCCTACGGACAAGTGCCCTCCATCGTGGCCACGCTCGGCACTCTCGCGCTGTTCCGGGGAATCGACGCGATGATGTCCGCGGGCAAGCAGGTTGCGGCGGGCGAGGTGCCGGCGGCATGGCTGGAGTGGACGGCGGCCAAGCCGCTCGGCGTGCCCATGCTGATCTGGGTCAGTCTGGTGCTCTTCGTCGCGGCCGGGTTCGCGCTGGGGCGCACCAGGCGTGGGCGCGAGCTGTACGCGTCGGGCTCGAATCCGGCGGGCGCCCGGCAGATCGGCATCCCGGTGGACCGGCACGTGCTGGGTGCGTTCGCCGTGTCGGGACTGCTGGCCGGCCTGGTCGGGGCGCTGTGGGCCTCGCACTACGGCACGGTGGACGGGCAGGCGGCCTACGGCCTGGAACTGACCGTGATCGCCTCGGTCGTGGTGGGCGGGGTCGCGCTGCGTGGCGGTTACGGAAGCGTGCAGCAGGTTGCTCTGGGCACGTTCGCGCTGCTGGTGATCGAGAACATCCTGACGCTGGTGCGGGTCGACTCGCGTTACCTGCAGGCGGTGTTCGGCGCCGTGATCCTCGTTGCCGTCTCGCTCGACGCGGTGCTCGCCCGCCGCCGCTCGCACCGGAGGGCTGCCTGATGTGGCACGCCCTGCGCGCCCGGATCACCAGCTGGGACTACATCCTCGCCGCTCTCGTGGTCGTTCTGCTCCTGACCGCCTCACTCCTCCTGCCCGGTTTCGCGGGCGGCTTCAACTTCGCGAACTCGGTCTCGCAGATGTCGGACAAGGCACTGCTCGTGCTGCCGCTCGCCCTGCTGATCATCGCCCGGGAGATCGACATCTCCGTGGCCAGCATCGCAGGCCTCAGCGGCGTCGTGCTGGGCATGGCCCTCCAGTCGGGCATCCCGCTGCCCCTCGCCATCACGCTGGCGATGCTGGCCGGAACGATGTGCGGAGCACTCAACGCCCTGCTGGTCACCGTCGTCGGGCTGCCCTCGCTCGTGGTCACCCTGGGCACGCTCGCGCTGTTCCGCGGCCTGTGCTACGTACTGCTCGGCGGGACACCGATCACCGACATCCCCCTGTCGCTCATCACCTTCGGCAACGACACTCTCCCGGGCACCTACCTGCCCTTTGACATCGTGCCGTTCCTGGTGCTGGCACCACTGTTCGCGCTCTTCCTGCACCGCACCGCAACGGGACGCCGTACGTACGCCATCGGTGGCGGACCGCAGATCGCCGTGTACTCCGGCGTTCGCGCGGACCGCATCCGGTTCGGCCTGTTCATCGTGTCGGGAATCGTCGCCGCGCTGGCGGGAGTCATCACTGTGGCCCGGACCAGCCAGGCCGCACCGGACGGGGCACTCGGCTTCGAGCTCGACGCGATCACGGTCGTGTTCCTCGGCGGCGTCAGCGTGCTGGGCGGAAAGGGCCGCATGCCCGGCGTCTGCTGGGCGCTCGTCCTCGTGGTCGGCCTGCGCAGCATGCTGCAGCTGGGCAACGTCAGCGGCTATGCCCAGGGCGCGGCAGTCGGGCTGCTGCTCATCCTCTCGCTGCTGATCACGAACACGACCCACCGGATCCATGCCGCTGTGACCCGCCGCCGGTTGCGGGCGACCGCGGTCCCGCAGTCGGCGAGCCCGTAGTCAACCTGCACGAACCGGCCCCATCCATCCCCCGAAGTACCTGTGCCACCCCTGGAACGGAGAACCGCAATGAAGTGTCGGAGATCGATCGCACTGGCTGTGACCTTGGCGCTGGGCGCCGCGGTGAGCGGCTGCGCCGGCGACGGCGGCGCCACACGGGCCGGAGCCGCGTGTGCCTCCGGGCCCGTGACGGTCGGCTACCTGCCTAAGCTGGGCACGGACCCGTACATGACGACGATCCGCGACGGGGCGAACGCCGCGGCCGAGGAGATAGGCGGGGACGTCCTCTACACCGCGCCCAGCGAGGCCACCGGCGCCGCCCAGATTCCGTTCGTCAACCAGCTGATCGCGAAGAAGGTCGGCGCCATCGTGATCTCCGGCAGCGACCTCAACGGCGCGGCAGCAGCGCTGAAGAAGGCGCAGCAGGCAGGGATCACGGTGATCTCCGTCGATTCCGACGTCGCCCCCGACGCGCGGTCACTGTTCATCAACCAGGCCAGGACCGCCGAGCTCGGAGCGAAGATGCTCGACAGCATGGCCGAACTCATGGGTGGCCAGGGCGAGTTCGCGGTGCTCTCGTCCACGGAGACGGCCGTCAACCAAAACGCATGGATCAAGGACATGAAGGCCAGGTTGGCCACCGATCCGAAGCTGAAGGAGATGAAGCTCGTCACGGTCGCCTACGGCCAGGAGAAGGCCGACGTCAACGCCCAGAAGGCGAAGTCGCTCGTGCAGGCCTACCCGGACCTGAAGGGCATCGTCGTCCCGGCCGGCATCGGACTGCCCGCCGCCGCGGAGGCGCTGTCCCAGACCGGTGATCTCGGCAGGGTGAAGCTGACCGGGCTGGCCCCCGCCTCGCTGATCAAGAAGTACGTCCGCAGCGGCGATGTCCAGGACATCTGGTGGAATGTGCACGACCTCGGCCACCTGTCGTACTACGCGGCCCAGGCACTCGCGCAGTGCAAGATCGAAGCCAAGCGCGGACAGAAGATATCCGCCGGTTCCCTCGGTACCTTCACGGTCGGCGACCAGGGCGAGGTCGTCCTGGGGCCGGCCACCGTCGTGACTCCGGAGAACATCGACGACTTCGCGTTCTGAGCGGCATCGGGCAGGACAGCTGTCCTCCACCTGTGCGCCACGGGGTGGGGGCAGCGCCGCGGCAGCCGCCGGGGAGGGATTCGCGGCGAGCCCGCCCCGGCGGCCCAGCGCTCGTGGGCGCGGTCGCCCTCCCCTTCCAAGGCGCCCCCGCTAGACGCCCCTGCCAGGGCTTTCCGAGTGGGTGAGGAGTGCGGCCACACCGGTACGCAAAGCTTTGCGCAATTGCTGTACGCAATTGCGGCAGAGAGGTATTGTCGCTTTTGCCTCGCCTCATATATGGCCAAAACAGGAGGTATTTCATGTCTTTGAACAGGGTGCAGGTCAGATCCACGGCGCTCGTCCTTGCAGCTTCTTGTCTGGCGATGACTGCCGCCTGTACGTCCGAGAAGAGCGGCAGCGGTTCCACCGCCGGCGACGAAGTCGCGATCGGGCTGGTGACCAAGACCAACACCAACCCCTACTTCGTCGAACTCCGCGAATCCGCCATGGCCGAGGCCGACAGGCGTGGCGTGAAGCTGATCGCCCTCGCGGGCAAGTTCGACGGCGACAACCAGGGCCAGGTCGACGCCATCAACAACCTCGTCGCCCAGAACGTCAAGGGCATCCTCATCACCCCCAGCAGCTCCAAGGGGGTGCTGGGAGCCATCGCCGCGGCGCGCGCCAAGGGCATTCTCGTGATCGCACTTGACACCGCTACGGACCCCGCCGATGCGGTCGACGCCACCTACGCCACGAACAACAAGGCCGCCGGCGTCACGCAAGGCACGTACGTCCGTGCCGCGCTCGACTCGCAGACCCCCAACGTGCTGCTCCTGGACGGCACCCCCGGATCCACCGTGGACGACCAGCGCCACAACGGATTCCTCGAGGGCTTCGGCCTCACCGAGAAGTCGCCGGAGATCAAGGGCACCGCGGTCACCAACGGCGACCAGACCAAGGCCCAGACGGCGATGGAGAACCTGCTTCAGCGCGACCCCGGTGTCAACGCCGTCTACACGATCAACGAGCCCGCCGCCGCCGGTGCCGCCAAGGCGCTGGCCGGAAAGCCGGCGGCCGAGCGTGTCGTCATCGGATCGATCGACGGTTCGTGCACCGGCGTACGCAACGTCAAGGACGGCAAGTTCGCCGCCACGGTCATGCAGTTCCCGAAGAAGATGGCACACATGGGAGTCGACGCCGTCGTCGAGTACGCCGAGAACGGCGCCAAGCCGTCCGGCTTCATCGACACCGGTTCCCAGCTCATCACCGACAAGCCCGTGCCCGGCGTGCCCAGCAAGGACACCGCCTGGGGCCTGCAAAACTGCTGGGGATAGCCATATGATCACCACCACTGTCGCACAGGAGCAGCAAGCGGTGCCGCGCAGTCGCGCGCTGCTCAAGTGGTTCGCCAACAGCACCACCGCGGGCCCTCTGGTCGCGCTTCTGGTCGCGATCGCCGTCTTCGCCCTGAGCACCGACACCTTCTTCACCGTTGACAACGGCTCTCTCATCGTCCAGCAGGTGCTCGTCACGGGCACCCTGGCCATCGGACAGACCCTGGTGATCCTCACGGCAGGCATCGACCTCGCCAACGCCGCCATCATGGTGCTGGGAACCCTGGTGATCGCCAAACTTGCTGCGGAAGGCGGGATGCCGGGCCTGGCCGCACTGGCGGTCGGCATCGTGCTGTGCACGGTCCTCGGAGGGATGTCCGGGACTCTCGTCACCTGGCTCAAACTGCCGCCGTTCATCGTCACTCTCGGCGTGCTCAGCGTGCTCACGGCCACCTCGCAGCTCTACGCGAGCGGACAGAGCTTTCCCGTCACGTCGTCGGTGCTCACCTGGCTCGGGGAGCGCAGCTACCTGTTCGGGCAGATCGAGGTCACCACCGGCATGGGAGTGATGATCCTGCTGACCGCCGGTGTGTGGTTCGCTCTCACCCAGACATCCTGGGGGCGCAACGTCTATGCGGTCGGTGACGACGAGGAATCCGCCCGCCTCAGCGGCGTCAACACCAAGCGCGTGATTCTGAGCGTGTACCTGCTCGCCGGCTTCGTCTACGCCATCGCCGCCTGGCAGGCGCTGGGACGCATCCCCAATGCCGACCCCAACGCCTTCCAACTGGGCAACCTGGAGAGCATCACGGCCGTCGTCATCGGCGGTACCAGCCTGTTCGGCGGACGAGGCGGCATCCCGGGCACCATCCTGGGCGCACTGGTGGTCACCGTTCTCGCCAACGGACTGACCCAAGCCGGCATCGACAGCCTGTACCAGCAGGTGGCCACCGGCATTCTCGTCATCGTCGCGGTCGCCGTGGACCGGCTGGTCAGAAGCCGCGCGACATGACTCGCAGTATGCATCACCCCCTCCGGGGCGATGAGAGGCCCGTCGCGCCGCGCGGCCGGCGGAACTCCGCCCTGGAGGGCAATGCCCCAAGCGGCACGAAAACCGTCGGACGGGCCGCGCCCCGCGAAGACGTGTGCGCCGACCGCGCACCGGACGCCGAGGCGCAAGCCGACGAGGCCCTCGCCGTGGCCGGTGACGCCGGCCGCAGCATGCCGGGGCTCCCCGAAGCCTTGTTCAGGGCTCTCGTGCCGGCTGCCGGCACCGCCGCACGGGACGGGCGGTGGCTCGCACTTCCCGACCCCGTCTGGTGTTCTATGACGGAGACCGTGGGCCTCATGACCGGTGCGCTCAGGCTCGGCACAAACGGCCGTATTGCACAAGCGAGACGGCCTGCGCCCGACCGCGTGTCCAGTTCCGCCTTCGTCCCTTGGGAGAACACATGACAGACGCCCTCGCCGCTTCGGGAAACCCCGGAGAGATCGAGCCGATCTATCACGATCCGCCGCTGCGATCCCTTGCCGAAAGCGCACTGCGCCTTTCGGTACCGCGCCGCGCCCTCCTCGGCATCGTCGGTGAGCCGGGGGCCGGCAAGTCCACGTTTGCCGAACAGCTTCTGACGGAAATCGAGGCGATCCGACCGGGTGTTGCCACGGCGGTTTCCATGGACGGATTCCACCTTGCCCAGCGAGTCATCGACAGAATGGGAATGTCGCGGGACAAGGGAGCCATCGAAACGTTCGACGCCTACGGATTCGTCGCCATGCTTCGCCGCGTCCGAGAAGAGACCGACCACACGGTGTGGTGGCCCGATTTCAGCCGGGAGATCGAGGACCCGGTCGCCCAGTCGCTGGAGGTGGCCCCTCATCATCAGGTGGTGATTGTCGACGGCAACTTCCTGCTGGCCGATGAACCGCCGTGGAACCAGGTACGCGATCTGCTCACGGAGACGTGGTTCCTCGACGCCGCTCCGGCGGAACGCCGGCAACGCCTGATGAATCGCTATGTCCGCTACGGCTTCAGCCCGAGCAGCGCGCAGATGAAGACCGACGGGGTCGATGAGCAGACCAGCGCGAGAATCCGGCGCACAGGGTACTCCGCCGACCGGATTCTGAGCGAGCGGCGTTCATGCAGCCCCACAACGCAGAGGGCGGGGGCGTGCAGGCACTGAGGCGGCGTCGCGCGCCCCGCCCCTCCGCCTCCCGGCGGCCGGAGGGGCGGGAATCGCTGTGTCCGGGCCGTGACGGCCGGGCGCGACGACCCGCCCGGCGCACGGGACTGCGGGTGCGCTCGAGGGCAGACGGGCGCGCCGGGTACGGCCCGGCCGTGAACCGGGTCAGCCTGACTCGGCGGAGCAGCCGCACGACTCGCGGTGCTGGAACGTCGGCTGGACCAGCACCCGCCGCGCTGCCAGACCAGGGTCCGCGATCCTCGACAGCGCGAGCTCGAAAGCCTGCTCACCGATCATCAGGGTGGGCTGGGCAATGGCTGTCAGACGCGGCTGGAACAGATCCGACCACTCGAAGTCGTCGAATGCGACCAGTGCAAGGTCGTCGGGAACCCGCATGCCGACGTCCCGCAGCCCCCGCATGGCGCCGATGGTCATCTGATTGTTGCCGACCACGACCGCAGTGGGCGGCCGGCTCCGGCTCAGCAGCTCGGCGATCGCGTGCTGAGCCGGGCCGGCCTGCGAGCCCCCCGAAACGAGGTACTCCTCCCGCCTGGGGATGTCGTGGCGTTCCAGGCCGAGTCGGTAGCCCTGGACGCGCTCTTCCGTGGTGGCAAGCCCGGGACGACCGGAGATCATCGCGATCCGGGTGTGGCCGGCCTCTGCCAGATGACCGACCAGCCGGGCCGTTGACTCGACGTTCTCGACACTGATCTGGTCGGCCTCATGCCTGACGAAGCGGTCGAGGACCGTCACGGGGACTCCGGCTCGCCGCGCGTAGTTCAACGTCCGCCCTGTGTTGCCTGAGGGGGCCAGGACTATGGCACTCACCTTGCGTCTCAGCAGCTCACTCACCGCGCGCAGTTCGCCGTCGGGGTCGTCGTGCGTCTCGGCCAGCAGGAGAGAGTAGCCCTCCTGCGACGCACGCCGGTCGAGACCGTGCACGACATCGGCGAAGTAGGGGTTGGAGATCGCCGACATCGCCAGGCCGATGGTGCCGAGGCCCTCCTGCTGATGCCGGGCGGCCTTCTCCGGCACATAACCGCAGGCGGCGACCGCGTCGCGCACCAGCCGGGCGGTGTCGGGAGCGACCGCCCGCGTCTTGTTCAGCACATGCGAGACCGTTGAGACCGAAACGCCCGCCAGCCGTGCCACATCGCTCATGGTGGCCGTCTGCCGCGGCCGTCTGCCTGCCATGGCGGCATGGTAGCAATGTTTTGCGCAAACAAAAGAAAGAGGGGTTGCCGCCGCGGGCCGGAGCCGGCGGCCGGGCCTCTGCGGCTCCCGGAACCGGCGCCGTGCGGGGCGCCCACGGACGTGGTGGCACATGCGATCGGGTTCTGCCGCCGGTACGCCGCTCGTGGTCAATGCGTTCCCTTCAGAAATCGACCGGCACTGAACGGGGCCGGACCGGACACGCGGCGTTTCGTATGCGGTTCGGCCCAGGCGGTTTCTCGCGGCCGAACGCCGCCGCGGCGCGCACACCGGCATTTCTCCGAGCGGGACACATGTGTCCCGTCTCAGCGAAGTTAGCCGGCGGTGTCGCGTTGACCTGCGAGGGCTGGATTGGGTGAGACGGCTGCCAGCAGC
>NZ_VSRY01000135.1 GCF_008271805.1 Streptomyces sp. TRM49041 | reverse complement strand
GGCCGCCCGGCCACCCGACCGCCCAGCCCCGCGGCCCCGCGGCCACCCGCGGTCCTGCCGTCCCGCGCCCGCCGCCCGGGCGGCCTACGCCAGCAGCCCCGAGCTCTTCCACAGCCTGCGCCCCGGACCCCTCAGCACTCCGATGTCGTCCAGGAAGTCCGTCAGCCGCTTGGCGCCCGTCTGCATGACCTCCCTGCGGTGGCCGCTCGCCCGCACCTGGGCGACGGCCTCGCGGCGGTCGAGGCCGACGTTCTCGAACACCTGCGGGTTCACGAAGCAGACCGAGAAGACCCGGGCCGCCTCGCCGCAGCTGATCCGGGTGAACTCCTGCTCCCAGCGCGGCGCCGTCACCATCTGGCGGCGCAGCTCCTCGCGCGCGTAGCGGACGTGGCGGGCCTCCTCCACCACGTGGATGCGGGTCACGCCGCGCACCAGCGGCTGGACACGCTCGTCCGGGAAGGTGAGCCGCTGCATCCAGTCGAGGATCTCCTCGCCCAGCAGTGTCGCCGCGAACGAACCCGGCGTCGTCGACACCGTCTTCAGGACCCGCGCCAGGTTGTGGTAGAGGCGCGGCACCGGGTACGCGGGGGCGCCGCCCTTCTGGATGAGCCTGGCGAACATCATCGAGTGCCGGCACTCGTCCGCTATCTCCGTGAGCGCGTAGCGCACATGGTTGCTCGTGACCGACTTGTCGTAGATATGCCGGACGAGCAGCTGCATCAGGATGATCTCGAACCAGATGCCCAGCGACGCGAGCGACGCCGCCTCGTGCCGGGCGAGGTCCATCCGCTGCTCCTCGGACATCCGCCGCCACATCGGGGTGTCGTAGAGCGAGACCAGCTCCGGCGGCCAGAACCACTTGCCGTTCTCGAAGGGTGCCTCCCAGTCGAGTTCGGTCTCCGGGTCGAAGGAGTGCTTGGCGGAGGACTCCAGCAGCCGCGCGGCGACCTGCTCGCGGTCCCGCAGCGGTCCCAGCGCGTCGCGCAGCAGGCGCAGATCGGGTTCGGACACGGTCGTCATGGTCTCGGCCACCTCGCAGTCGGCTTCGGGTTCCCACCTTCGGTCTCTTATGAGACTCCGCGTCAGTAAGCCCGTCAATCCCCTGTGCGCGACTTGTTGACTGTGCGTCTAGCAGGATGGAGGCTGCCCCTCGTAGCCGACGCGAAGGAGCCGCCTGTGTCGACGCACGACCTGTACGCCAACGCCCCGGGATCGCTCGGCTGGCAGATCCCGGCTTCCGGCGCGGCCCGTTTCTCCTGGGAGTACGACGACGGACGCGACCGTCTCCTCGCCCTCTACCAGAAGGGCAAGGACAAGCAGTGGGACGGCGCCAAGCGCATCGACTGGGACCTGGAGGTCGACCCGTACGACCCGCTGGGCACCCCGGACGAGGCCATGACGGTGTACGGCACCCGCCACTGGTCGAAGATGACCGAGAAGGACCGCGGCGTACTGCGCCGCCACTACACGGCCTGGCAGTTCAGCCAGTTCCTCCACGGTGAGCAAGGCGCCATGGTCTGCGCCGCCCGCATCATCGAGTCGGCGCCCGACCTGGACGCCAAGTTCTACTCCGCCACCCAGGCGATGGACGAGGCCCGGCACGCCGAGATCTACGGCCGCTTCCTCCACGAGAAGATCGGGATGCTCTACCCGGTCGACGACAACCTCGCGTCGCTGCTCGGCGAGACCCTCCGCGACTCCCGCTGGGACATGCCGTACCTCGGTATGCAGGTCCTCATCGAGGGCCTCGCCCTGGCCGCGTTCGGCATGATCCGCGACACCACCGACAAGCCGCTGCCCCGGCAGATCCTCGCCTATGTGATGCAGGACGAGGCCCGCCATGTGGCGTTCGGCCGGATGGCGCTGCGCGACTACTACAAGCAGCTGACGGACGCCGAACTCCGCGAGCGCGAGGAGTTCGTCATCGAGGGCTGCTATCTGATGCGCGACCGGCTGCGCGGTGTCGAGGTGCTGGAGAACTTCGGCATCCCGAAGCGGGAGGCCGAGGTCATGTCGGAGCGGTCCGCGTATCTGCGGCTGTTCCGTAAGCTGCTGTTCAGCCGGATCGTGCCGTGCGTGAAGGACATCGGCCTGTGGGGCGAGCGGCTCCAGAAGGCCTACCTGGACATGGGGGTGTTCGAGCTCGGCGACTCCAGTCTCGACCTGCTGATGGCCGAGGACGAGGAGATCGCCGAGCGGCTCGACGCCGAACGGTTCGCCGCGGAGGAGGCGGAGCGCGTCACCGAGGTCGCCGACGCCGTCGCGGAGGGCGCGAAGGCGGAGGCGTAGGGATCAGGACGCGGCGCTCGCCGGACCGGGCGGGAAGCCGGTGCGGAAGGTGAAGGCATACGGCGTCGGGCCGTGCTTCCGCAGATGGAGTATGCGCTCTTCGGCGTCCGCCACGGTCGGGCGGCGGCCCGGCTCGACCCACCACAGGGCGGTCATCGGCTCGTGCAGCCGCTCGAAGAACTCGTAGCGGCGCCCGAGCAGTTCCCGGTGCCGCCCCTGGTACATGAACGCGGTCAGCGCGTCGGTGTCGCGCCACACCGACATGTTGATCATCATCCACTCGTCGTCCAGGACCCGCAGATCCGTGGCGTCGCCGCCCTCGGTCCGCAGCCGCCAGACGAAGCCGTCGGCCGCGTCGGCGACCGCGTTCACCGGGTCCAGGGCGTCCACGAAGTCCTTCAACTCCGGGGAGTCGAGCGGGTGTCTGAGTCGGGCGATGTTCACCTGTGCCAGTTCGTAGGAGGTCATGCGGCGCACGATAACCGCGCGTGCCGAACAGGCCCACCGGGTTTCGCCGAGCGAGACGGTCGCCGGCGGCGGCCGGCGCCGGGCAGCGGCGGTCGGCGGAGGCGCCGGCAGCGGTCACCGGCGGTCCTCCGCCAGCGCCGCCTCCATCACCGAACGGGCGACGGGCGCCGCGCTGCCGCCGCCGCTGATGTCCTCCCGCCGCGCCGACGCGTCCTCCACCACCACCGCCACGGCGACGGCCGGCCGGGACGCCTCGGCACCCCGCGCCCACCCGATGAACCACGCGTACGGCGTGCCCAGGTTGCCGACGCCGTGCTGCGCGGTGCCGGTCTTGCCGCCCACCTCCGCGCCCTCGATGGACGCGTTGCTGCCCGAGCCCCGCTCGACGACGTCCACCATCAGGTCGCGCAGCTGCCGCGCCGTGGACGGCTTCATGGCCTGCGCGTACGTCCGCCGGGGTGTCTGCCCGATGAGGCTGCCGGCAGCCGTCGTCGCCGACTCGACCAGATAGGGATGGGCCAGTTCGCCGCCGTTGGCGACGGCCGCCGCGACCATCGCCATCTGGAGGGGCGTCGCCGTCGTGTCGTACTGCCCGATCGCCGACAGCGCCAGCTGGTCAGCCGTCATGGCGGTGTCGAAGTTGGAGCGGACCGCCCGCGACGGGATGCGCAGGCCCGGATCGTTGAAGCCGAACCTGCGGACCGTCTTCAGCATCCGGTCCAGCCCGACCTGCACCCCGATCCGGGCCATCACCGTGTTGCAGGACCAGCGGATGGCGTACGCGAGGGACGCGTCGCCGCAGCCGGTCGCCTCGTTCGGGAGGACCGTACGGGTGCCCGGCAGGAGGTACGGGTCGGGGGTGCCCGTGGGCGCGTCGACGTCCGTGACGACGCCCGCGTCCAGGGCGGCCGCCGCGGTCACGATCTTGAAGGCGGAGCCCGGCGGGTAGGTCTGCCGGAGCGCCCGGTTCAGCATCGGCCGGCCGGGCGCGGTGTTGAGCCGGGCCCATGCCGTGGCGGCCTCGCTGCCGGTGCCGGACAGCACCCCCGGGTCGTACGAGGGGCTGGACACCAGGGCCAGGACGCGGCCGCTCGACGGCTCCAGGGCGACGACCGCGCCGCGCCGTCCGGCCAGGCCACGGTAGGCGGCCTGCTGGAGCGCCGCCTTGACCGTGGTGGCCACATGGCTGCCTGGCCGGCGGGTACGGCTGATGTCGTTCCAGAGGGGGAGCGGGGAGAGGCGGGGGCTGGTGCCGGACAGGATGGCGTCCTCGGCGTTCTCCACCAGGGTGGTGCCGTACGTCTGCGAGGCGTAGCCGGTGACCGGCGCGTACAGGGGGCCGTCGGTGTAGGTGCGCTCGTAGCGCAGCAGCTGGCCGGTGTCCTTCGACCCGGTGACCGGCTCACCCTCGACGAGGATGTCGCCGCGCGGCTCGGCGTACCGGGCGAGCACCTGGCGGCGGTTGGCCGGGTTGTCGTCCAGCCGGTCCGCCTGGAACACCTGAACGCGGGCCGCGTTGACGAGCAGGGCCACCAGCAGGACCAGACAGAGGGCGGCGGCGCGTCGGACGGTGGGGGTCCCCCCTGGCCGGGCGAAGTCGAGATCCGGGGGGATGGTCACCGGACGTCCTCCGGCTCCGGCAGCCGGGCGACCCCGGTCTCGGTGTCCGCGTCAAACCCCTCTCCGTCCTCGCCGTGGCCGGGCGCGCGGGCCGAGTCGCTGAGCCGGATCAGGAGCGCCACCATGATCCAGTTCGTGACGACGGACGAGCCGCCCTGTGCGAGGAAGGGCATCGCCATACCGGTGAGCGGGATGAGTCCCATCACGCCGCCCGCGATGACGAAGACCTGGAGCGCCAGGATGGACGCGAGTCCGATGGCCAGCAGTCGGCCGAAGGGGTCGCGCAGCGCGAGCCCGGAGCGGTAGCCGCGGGCGACCAGCAGTGCGTACAGCAGGAACAGCGCGGTCAGGCCGACCAGGCCCAGCTCCTCGCCCGCCGTGGCCAGGATGAAGTCCGACTTGGCGGCGAACCCGATGAGCGCCGAGTGGCCGAGGCCGAGGCCCGCGCCGAACATGCCGCCGGCCGCGAACGCGAACAGAGACTGGGCGAGCTGCCCGGGCCCGCGGCCCGCCTCGATGGACGCGAACGGGTCCAGCCAGTCCTCGACCCTCCCGTGCACATGGGGTTCGAGGGTGCCGACGACACACGCGCCCACGGCGGCGAGCAGGAGCCCGACGGCGATCCAGCCGGTGCGGCCGGTCGCCACGTACAGCAGGATCACGAACAGACCGAAGAAGAGCAGCGAGGTCCCCAGGTCCCGCTCCAGGATCAGTACGCCCACACTGATCAGCCAGATCGCCACGATCGGCCCGAGCACCCGTCCCGCCGGCAGCCGGATCCTCCACAGGCGGCGCCCGGTGTGCGCGAGCGCCGTGCGGTTGGCGGCCAGGTACGCGGCGAAGAACACCGCCAGGAGGATCTTCGCGAACTCGCCCGGCTGGAAGGAGAACCCGCCGACGCGGATCCAGATCTTCGCCCCGTTCACCGCGGGGAAGAAGATCGGCACGGTGAGCAGGACGAGGGCGGCGGCGACCGACACATACGCGTACCGCTGGAGCAGCCGGTGGTCGCGGAGGAACACCACCACGGCCGCGAACAGCGCGACGCCGAGAGCCGACCAGACCAGCTGCGTGGGCGCGGCCCGGTCGGCGGGGGTCTCCAGGTCGAGGCGGTAGATGAGGACGAGGCCGAGACCGTTCAGGAGGACGGCGATGGGCAGGAGCAGGGGATCGGCGTACGGGGCGCGGAACCGCACCGCCAGATGCGCGAACAGGGCCAGCAGCCCCAGGCCGGCGCCGTACCCGGCGACGTCCGGCGGCACGGCCCCGCTGCGGGCGAGTCCCACGTCGGCGTAGCCGTAGACGGAGAACAGCACGGCGCAGACCAGCAGCGACAACTCCACACCGCGCCGCTTGGGGAGACGTACCCGTGGCGGCGGGGAGTCCGACGTCGCTGGGGTCATGCACGGCAACGTAGCAAGATGGTGGTGTTATGTCCCTTATGTCGTGATGTGCCGCGCCGCCGTGCGGTGGGGGGTGGTCCGCTGAGTGCTCGTCACCGCCGGCAGGACCGCCGCCCGGACCGCTCCTGCGACGACCCCGGCCTACTCCTGCGACGACCCCGGCCTACTCCTGCGACGACCCCGGCCTACTCCTGCGACGACCCGGACGGCGCGTCGCTGTCCGGGGCGGGGTCCACGTACTCGGGGAGCGTCAGCCGCGCCTCCGCGCCGCCGGCCGGGGCGTTCGTGAACTCCAGCTCCGCGCCGATGACCGCCGCCTGGCCCTTCGCGATGGTCAGGCCCAGGCCGTGCCCCTTGCTGCCGCTCTCCGTGCGGAACCGCTGCGGCCCGTGATCCAGCAGGTACCCCGGATAGCCGTCCCCGTGGTCGCGGACGGTCACCACAGGGCCGTCCACGGTCAGTTCGACCGGCGCCCTGCCGTGCTTGTGCGCGTTGGCGAGGAGATTGCCGAGGACCCGCTCCAGCCGCCGCCTGTCGGTCTCGACCCGCACGTCCCGCACGATCCGTACAGCGGTCTCCGTGCCCGACCCCCGCACCGCACGCTCGGCCAGCGGCCCCAGCGCGTACACGTCCAGGTCCACCTTCTCGCTGCGCGTGTCCAGCCGGGAGATCTCCAGCAGGTCCTCGGTCAGCGCCCGCATCGCCCTCACCCGGTCCCGGACCAGCTCCGACGGCCGCCCCGGCGGCAGCAGCTCGGCCGCCGCGGACAGCCCGGTCAGCGGCGTCCGCAGCTCATGCGCCACGTCCGCCGTGAACCGCTGCTCGCTCAGCAGCTTGCCCTGCAGCGACGACGCCATCGTGTCCAGCGCGCCCGACACCGTCGCCACCTCGTCCTGCGGCCGCGACGGGTCCTTCGTACGGGGGTCGTTGACCCGCGCGTCCAGGTCGCCCGCGCTGATCCGCCGCGCCACCTGCGCGGTGAGATGCAGCCGGCTCGTCACCCGGGTCATCGCGAACCAGCCGACCAGCAGAGTTGCCGCGATCGCCAGCACCGACGACCCGAGGATCGCCTGGTCCAGGCCGCCGATCGTGCGCGCGCTCAGCGAGTAGTCCACGCGCACCGCAAGTGCCCGCCCGTCGGCCGGGCCCGCCGCCCACATCATGGGCCGACCCTCGTGGTCGGCGACCATCGTGCCCCGGCTGCCGCGCGTGGCCAAGTCGCGCAGCGAGGGCGGCAGGCCGACCGGGTCGACACCCGCGAACGGCGGCAGCGGCTCCCCCGCCTCGTACGCCCGCGTCACGTCCTCCAGCAGGGACAGCGCCTTGTCCCGGGACGTGTCCACCGTCTGCCGGGTGACGGACACATGCACCAGCGCGCCCAGCAGCGCCGCCAGCGCACAGCACATGAGCGTGATGAAGACCGCGGCCTTCCAGGTCAGGGTGGCCGTCCAGGCCGGCCGGCGCGGCACGGCCGGTACGCGTGCTCCCCGCGCCCTGCTCGCGGCGCTCACCGGGGACTCTCCCGCGCCTCGGGCTCGGGCTCCGGCTCCTGGTCCGGGCGCGGTGACGCCGCCTTCGGCGGGGGCGGTTTGACCCGTACGATCTCGTCCCGCGTCGGCAGCATCGTCCGCTGCTGCGCGTCCCACGACCACGCCGTGCGGTACTCATAGCCCGGGATGCCCGCCGAGACCGCCCGCAGGATCAGGTCCCTGCCCGCGAGCTCCACGCTGACGAGCTGCTCGACGGTCGACATGATGCGGGTCAGTCCGCCGTTCTCCGGCAGATAGCAGCGGACGGCCACCAGCTGGTCGGCCATCCTGATACCGATGATCAGCTCGTCCCTGCCGTCCCCCGTCAGGTCCCGGTAGTACGGCTGGAGTACGGGACACGCCTTCGGCTCGGTGCCGCATGCCCTGACGGCCCGCGCCGTCTCGTCGTACATGCCGTCCACGCCGCTGTACTCGTCCGGGTTCGCGTCCACCTCCGCCCGGACCACCGCCACGGGGTCGGCCTTGTGCACGTCGCCGTCCGGCAGCCGGACCCCCGGCACCCGCTGGGTGTCGCTCTCGCCGTAGTCGAGCGGAGGGGCCGTCACGGGCGGCAGCTCCGGCCAGAGCCGGACCGGCCCTGCGGCGGTCGGCGTCGCGCCCGCGCTCTTCAGCTCACCCGCGTTCCCGCAGGCCGTGAGCAGCGCGACGGCCGCCACGACCGCCGCGGGACGGGCCACGCGCGGCGCGGCGATGCGGTACGAGGTCACGGTGGTTCCGGGTGCTCCTGTGGGTGGTTGCCGGGTGCGGGGTAGACCCTATCCGCGCCCCGCGGCGGACCCCGGCGCGGTGCGGCACGCCGGGATGTCCCGCGCGACGCCCACCGGAAGGGTGGACGGTGCCGACCGTGCGGCCCCGCGCACGGAGTGACGGGACACGGCCACGCCTCACGTTAGGGCTTGCAGATCATTAACTCGCTGCCTTGATCTTGAGTGGGACGGTGATGCCTACCGTGCTCGCGTGGTCGTAAAGCTGCTCCAGGGTGGCGAGTTGCTGGTCAGTGCGATGGATGTTGTGTCCGGCCGTGCCGAGGAGTTGGCGGATGTCGCGGATGCGCCGGTTGATGGTTTCGGGGGTGACGCCGAAGAGGCAGGCGATGGCGACCTGCGGGAGCCCAAGCCGGTAGTGGAGGAGGGCGGCCAGGAGCCGGTCGGCGAGGGTAAGCATGGGGCGCCGTCCGGTGCCCGGGGCTGCCAGGCGGGGCCGGTGGCCGCGCCGCTTGTCCAGGTGTGCTTCCCGCTGATCCTCGTGGAGGGCGGTGAGTGTGGTGATCAGCGTGTCCCACTCCTGGGCTGGCATTCCGGTCAGAGCGGGGTGGCAGAGCCAGGAGAGGTCGGGGCTGGGCTGGTCGAACGGGTCCGGTGCGTCACCGACCTGGGCATACGCCTCGGGCCGCAGTGTGTAGTTCCAGTCGCCGTGCCACTCGTGGCGGTGCAGGGGTAGGGCATCCATCTGCCGGTCGACGATCCGGACTCCGGTCTCGTAGGCGTCTGTGTCGAGTTCGGCGTGCACCGTCAGCCCGGTGCGGGTGGTCGTCGCGGCGATGCTGTTGACGATGACTTCGTGGCTTGTCAGGGGCCTGCCGCGCCAGTTCATGGTGATGTGGGAGAACAGCCGGTGCTCCACTTTGTTCCATTTTGAAGTACCTGGTGGAAAGTGACAGACGGTGATTTCCAGGCCGGTCTCCAGGGCCAGAGCGGCCAGTTCGGCCTTCCAGGCGCGGGTGCGGTAGCCGTTCGAGCCGCCCGCGTCCGCGGTGATCAGCAGCCGCCGCGAGTGCGGATAGGCGCCGCACCCTTGGCTGCTCCACCAGCGGCGGATGGACTCCACGGCGAAGGCGGCGGTGTCGTGGTCCGTGCCGACGCTGACCCATCCGGTGTTCGCGGCCAGATCGTAGATCCCGTACGGGATGGCCTTGCCCAGCTCCGGGTCCGGGAAGTCGTGCGTCCGTACCCGGACCGGTTCGTTCTCACGGTGCCACTCGGCGCCGGCGTTCTTGTAGTTGCCGACGACTTCCTTCTTTTTGGTGTCGACGCTGACCACCGGGTCCCCGGCGGCCTGGTGCTCCTTGGCCCGCTCGTTGATATAGCGGAACTGGCCGTCGCGGTCCGGGTGCTGCCTGCCCTCGACGGTCTTGGCGTTGCCCTGCAGGCTGAAGCCTTCTTCACGCAGCAGGTCGGCCACGGTTTCCGCTGAGATGCGGTGGCCCTGCCGGCTCAGCTCGCCGGCCAGGTGACGGGTCGACTTCGTCGTCCAGCGCAGCGGCGACATCGGATCACCCCGCATGTCCGGCTCGACGAGGGCCAGCAGGGCAGGCCGCAACCCGGGATCGAGATCCACCGCACGCTTGCGGCCCCCGCCCTCCCGGCGGACCCGGCCCAACGGGGCCACCCCGGACTCCAGTTCTGCCACTCCGCGCGAGACGGTACCCTCGCGCACCCCGGCCGCACGGGCCACCGCCCGGATCCCTCCATGCCCCAGCGACCGGGCCTCCGCCCCCATGGCCAACCGGCGCTGACGCTCGTCCAGATGCGGGAACAACGCCTCGAACTTCGCGGCCAGTTCCGCCTCAACC
>NZ_VSRY01000134.1 GCF_008271805.1 Streptomyces sp. TRM49041 | reverse complement strand
ACCGTCCTGGTTCACCGCACTGCCACGGATCACACCCAGAATGCGCCGCCCCTTGCGCTTCGCGTCCGACAACCGCTCCAGCACCACCAGGCCCACGCCGTCGGCGAACCCGGTCCCGTCCGCCGACGCCGAGTACGCCTTGCAGCGCCCGTCACGGGCCAGACCGCGCTGACGGCTGAACTCGACGAACAGGAAAGGCCCGGCCAGGACCGTGACACCGCCCGCGAGCGCCAGCGAGCACTCGCCCGCGCGCAGCGCGTTCGCCGCGAGGTGCATGGCCACGAGCGAGGCGGAGCAGGCGGTGTCGATCGAGACCGCGGGGCCCTCCAGCCCGAGGCTGTAGGCGACGCGGCCGGACATGACGCTGCTCTGGGTGCCGGTCACCCGGAACCCCTCCAGTTCGGGCAGCGTCGACGGGCCGTAGTCGGAGGAGACGGTGCCGGCGAACACGCCGGTGTCGCTGCCCCGCAGCGTCGTCGGGTCGATGCCCGCGTCCTCCAGGGCCTCCCACGCCGTCTCCAGCGTGAGCCGCTGGGTCGGGTCCATGGCCAGTGCCTCGCGCGGGCTGATCCCGAAGAAGTCGGCGTCGAACGTGGTGACGGTGTCGACGAACCCGCCTTCCCGCGCGTAGGCGGTGCCCGGCCGCTCGGGGTCCGGGTCGTACAGCCCCTCCAGGTCCCAGCCGCGGTCGGCCGGGAACGGGCCCATCGCGTCCCGCCCGGACGCCACCAGCTCCCACAGCTCCTCCGGCGACGTCACCCCGCCCGGGTACCGGCAGCTCATGCCGACGATCGCGATCGGCTCGACGTCGCGCTGCTCCAGCTCGTGCACCCGCCGGTTGGCCGTGCGGAGTTCAGCGGTTACGCGGCGCAGGTAGTTGCGGAGCTTCTGCTCGTCGCTCATCGATCCACTCCGGCTGTCGTCCGTCTTCCCGGTCATGCGGATCCGAGCTCCTTGTCGATCAGGTCGAACATCTCGCTGTCGGAGACGAAGTCGAGGTCGTCGTCGTGGTCGTCGTCGCGGTCATGGTCGCTGCTCGTCTGGCGCAGCAGGGTCCGCAGCCGGTTGCTGAGCGAGCGCAGGCGCGGCTCGGCGCCGGCGAGCTGCTGCTTGTGGCCGGACACGGCGATGAGGAGCGCCTCCAGCCGCTGCAGCTCTTCGTCGAGCGGCGAGGGCCGCGGTCCGGACGCTGCTCCGCCGACCTCGGCGAGGATCAGCCGGGCGGTCTCGAGGGGGGTGGGATGGTCGAAGACCAGCGTCGCGGGCAGGCGTATGCCGGCCACCTGGCTGATCCGGTTGCGCAGCTCGACCGCCGCGAGCGAGTCGAAGCCGAGCTCCTTGAAGGCACGCTCGGGGTCGATGGCGGCGGCGGACGCATGGCCGAGCACGGAGGCGACCTGGGTGCGTACGAGGTCGAGGACGACCTGCTCGCGGTCGGCCTCGGGCACTCCGGCGATCCGCCGCTCCAGCGACCGTTCGTTGTCGGCGCGGCGTGCGGGGGCTCGTACCAGACCGCGCAGCAGGGCGGGCAGCATGCCGGACCGGGCCTGGGTGCGCAGCGCGCCGAGGTCCAGGCGTACGGGGGCCAGCAGGGCGGCTTCGGAGCCGAGGGCCTGGTCGAACAGTTCCAGGCCGAGGTCCTGGGAGATCGCGCCGATGCCGGTGCGCTCCATGCGGGCGAGGTCGGTCTCGTCCATCTCGCCGGTCATGCCCGTGGAGTCGGACCACAGGCCCCACGCCAGGGAGAGGGTGGGCAGGCCGGCTGCCTGGCGCAGCGCGGCCAGCGCGTCGACGGCGGCGTTTGCGGCGGCGTAGTTGGCCTGGCCCGCGTTGCCGAGGAGGCCGGCGGCGGAGGAGAACAGGACGAAAGCCGACAGGTCCATGCGGGAGGTCAGCTCGTGCAGGTGCCATGCGGCGTCCAGCTTGGGTCGCATGACGTGCTCGATCTGCGCGGGGCTGAGCGACTCGATGACGCCGTCGGCCAGCACACCGGCGGTGTGGATCACCGCGGTGAGCGGGCGGTCGAGCGAGTCGAGCAGGCGGGCGAGCTGGTCGCGGTCGGACACGTCGCAGGCGGCGACGCGCGCCTGTGCGCCGAGTGCGGCCAGTTCGGCGACCAGTTCGGCGGCGCCTTCGGCGGCCGGGCCGCGCCGGCTGACCAGCAGCAGGTGGCGTGCGCCGTGCCGGGTGACGAGGTGCCGGGCGAACAGGGCGCCCAGGCCGCCGGTGCCACCGGTGATGAGTACGGTGCCTTCGGGGTCGAGGGGTGCGGGAACGGTCAGCACGACCTTGCCGACGTTGCGGCCCTCGCGCAGGTAGCGGAACGCCTCCTGTCCGCGGCGTACGTCCCAGGCGCGGATCGGCGAGGGGGTCAGCACTCCGCGTGCGAACAGCTCGGCGATCTCGACCAGCATCTGCTGGATGCGCTCCGGTCCGGCCTCCATCAGGTCGTACGAGCGGTAGCGCACGCCGGCGCTCCGGTGGGCGACGGCCTCGGGGTCTCGGATGTCGGTCTTGCCCATCTCGATGAAGCGGCCGCCCTGGGGCAGCAGTTCCAGTGACGCGTCGACGAATTCACCCGCGAGGGAGTTGAGCACCACGTCGACGCCTGCGCCTCCGGTGGCGGCGTGGAGGGCGTCGCGGAAGCCGAGGTCGCGGGAGGAGGCGATGCGCTGCGCGGGCACGCCGAGGGCGCGTACGGCGTCCCACTTGGCCGGGCTGGCGGTGGCGAAGACCTCGGCGCCCCAGTGGTGGGCCAGTTGTACGGCGGCCATGCCGACGCCGCCGGCGGCGGCGTGCACGAGCAGCTTCTCGCCCTTCCGCAGGCCGGCCAGGTCGACCAGGCCGTAGTACGCGGTCAGGTAGACGACGGGAATGGCGGCCGCCTCGGCGAAGGTGAGACGCTCCGGCATGCGGGCGACGGTCTTGCGGTCGGCGACGGCGACGGGTCCGAAGGCCTCCGTCATCAGGCCGAACACGCGGTCGCCGGGCTGGAGGTCGGTGACTCCGGAGCCGACCTCCAGTACGACGCCTGCCGCCTCGCTGCCCAGGGGGGCCTCGCCCGGGTACATACCGAGCGCGATGAGGACGTCGCGGAAGTTGAGGCCTGCGGCGCGGACGGAGACGCGGACCTCGCCGACGCCCAGCGGGCGGGTGCCGTCGGAGGGGACGACGGCGAGGTTCTCCAGGGAGCCCTTCTCCGTGCTGGCCAGCCGCCATGCCTCACCGGACGGGCCGGTGGCGGGCCGTCCCAGGCGGGGTGCGAGCAGCGCGCCGCCGCGCACGGCCAGTTGCGGCTCGTCCAGCCCGGTCAGGGACATCCAGTCGGGCTGGGCGCCGCCGTCCGTGTCGACCAGGACGAAGCGGCCGGGGTGCTCGGTCTGCGCACTGCGCAGCAGACCCCACGCGGGGGCCTGGGCGAGGTCCACGGATTCGGCGCCGACGGCGACGGCGTGCCGGGTCACCGCGGCCAGGGTCGCCTCGCCGAGCCACTCGCTGGCCAGCCACCGCTGGGCCAGGGCGAGGGTGCGCTCGGCCACCAGGTGTGCGGCGTGGGCGGGATCGTTCCCGGCCGGGGTCTCGATCTCGGCGAGGACCACGTCCGCGGCCGCGGCGCCGTCGGCGAGCGCGGCTTCGAGGGCCGGCAGATCGGCGTAGCGCTCACCGGGTGCGTCCAGGTCGCCGAGGACCACGACGCGGGCCTGGGACGGCGTTCCGGTGACGGGTGCCCACTCGAGTTGGAACAGCGCGTTCTGCTCGGCCTGGGCGCGCCCCAGATGCGCCGGGTCGACGGGGCGCACGGCAAGGCTGTCGACGGCGACGACCATGTCGCCGTTCTCGTCGACGATGTCCACGCGGAAGGCGGACTCGCCGGCCTTGCCGATGCGCACGCGCACCCGGGAGGACGCGGGGCGTCCGTACCGCACGCCGGACCAGGAGAACGGCAGGTCCGGGGCGGACGTGGTGTCCTTGTCGACCATGCTGGCGTGCAGCGCGGAGTCGAACAGCGCCGGGTGGATGGCGTACCTGTCGACGGCGGTGTCGTCGGGGAGGGCGACCTCGGCGTACACGTCGGTGCCGCTGCGCCACACCGCCTGCACGCCCTGGAACAGCGGGCCGTAGTCCAGTCCGATGTCGGCCAGTCGCTCGTAGAGGGCGTCGGCGGAGGACTCGACGGCCGCGATGGGCGGCCAGGAGGCGGGGAAGGGCGTCGCGGGTGCGGCCTCGGGGGCGAGTCGGCCGCGCGCGTGCCTGACGACCTGGCGTTCGCCGTCCGGTCCGGTTCCGGCCTCGGAGAGGGAGTGGAGGGCGACCTCGCGGCGGCCGTCCTCGTCCGGTCGGCCGACGGTGACCCGGATGTGCCGGGCGGAGCCCTCGTCGAGGGTCAGCGGGGATTCGAAGACGATCTCGTCGAGGAGTTCGCAGCCGAGGTGGCGGGCGGCGGCGAGGACGAGTTCGACGAGTGCGGCGCCCGGCACGATCACCGCGCCCAGCACCACATGGTCGCGCACCCACGGCTGCGACTCGGTGGAGAAGCGGCCGGAGAACACCCACTCGTCGCGGTCGGCGACCTCCACGGCCGCGGCCAGGACGGGGTGCGGCATGCGGTCCAGGCCTGCCGCGGCGACGTCACCGCCCTGCGCCGATGGTGTCAGCCAGTACCTCTCCCGCTGGAAGGCGTAAGCGGGCAGGTCCACGCGCTGTGCGCCGGTGCCCGCGTACACCGCCTCCCAGTCGGTCCGCACGCCGGCGGTGTGCGCCTGGCCGAGGGAGAGCAGGAACCGGGCCAGGCCGCCCTCGTCGCGGCGCAGGGAGCCGACGACGGCGACCCGGCCGACGGCGTCCTGTGCCTCCACGGTCTCCTCGACCGCCATCGTCAGCACGGGATGCGGCGACACCTCGACGAAGCAGCCCATGCCCTTGTCGATCAGTGCGCGGATGGCGGGTTCGAACCCGACCTGTCCGCGCAGATTCCGGTACCAGTACCCGGCGTCCATCGTCGCGGAGTCGATGAAGGCACCGACCGCCGTGGAGTACACGGGGACCTTCCCCGCCCGCGGCGCCACCGGGGCCAGAACCTCCAGAAGCTCCGCCTCCAGCGCCTCGACCTGAGCGGTGTGCGACGCGTAGTCCACATTGACCCGCCGCGCCCGCACCCCGTCCCGTTCGCACACGGCCAGAATCTCGTCCAGCGCGC
>NZ_VSRY01000133.1 GCF_008271805.1 Streptomyces sp. TRM49041 | reverse complement strand
CCAGGTCGGTGGAGGTGGCCCTGCCGTACGAGGTCTCCATCCGCAGATGGTCGAAGTCGTCCGTCCACGGTCCCTGCAGATGCAGCACGGTGTACGCGCCGTCCTCCGCCCCCAGCAAGTCGTTCACACAGAGGCCGGGCGGGGCGTAACGCATGGACTACCCCTGCGGGTGTCGGGGCATGTCTACTCAAACGCGTGCGCTGATGAGCTGCGAAGGGCCCCCTGATCGAAAGGGAGGCGAAGTAAATAAGTACGCAAACGCTTGCGCAACCGAGGGGTCGGGTTTACGGTCTGGACACCCCCCGCTCACATCACCGTGATCGGGGATGAAGGAGGCCAGTCGTGGAGGAGCTGTCGTGACGGTCAGCATCACCGATGTCGCCCGTGCCGCCGGTGTCTCGGCGTCCACGGTGTCGCGCGCCCTGCGCGGCCGGGAGGGCGTGTCGGAGGAGGTACGGGCGCGGATCGAGATCGTCGCCGCCTCGCTCGGCTACACGGCCTCCCGGTCGGCGTCGACCCTGGCGAGCGGCCGTACGTTCACCATCGGCGTGGTGGCGCCTTACGTGGGCCGCTGGTTCTTCGGCAAGGTGCTCGACGGCGCGGAGCAGGTGCTGAGCGCCGCCGGGTACGACGTACTGCTGTACAACCTCGGCTCGCGCGAGGCCCGCAAGCGGTTCTTCGCCAGGATGCCGGCCCGCAAGCGGGTGGACGCCGTCCTGTCGCTGCTCATCCCGGACGGCGAGGAGTCCGCCGCGCTGCGTTCGCTCGGCGTCCCGCTCGCCACGACGGTCGGCGGCGCCCGGCCCGGGTTCACTGTGGTCGGTATCGACGACCGGTCGGGCGCCACCCAGGCGGTGCGGCATCTGGTCAACCTCGGCCACCGCAGGATCGGCATGATCTCCGGTGCCGGCGGACCGCAGCAGTGGACGACACCGGGGGAGCGGCGTCAGGCCTACCTGGACGTGCTCGCCGAGGCGGGCATCGAACATGATCCAGCCCTGGAGGCCGACGGTGACTTCACCGTCAGGGGCGGCGAACGGGCCATGACCGAGCTGCTCGCTGCCGTCCGGCCGCCCACCGCGGTGTTCGCCCAGTCCGACGAGATGGCGATGGGCGCCCTGCGCGCGCTGCGGATGCACCGGCTGACGGCACCGGACGACGTGTCGGTCATCGGCTTCGACGACCACGAACTGGCCGAGGTGTTAGGGCTCACCACCGTCGCGCAGCCCGTGGCCGAACAGGGCGCGCAGGCCGCCCGGCTGCTGCTGCGGCAGCTGGCGGACCCGAACGCCGAGCCGCCCGCCTACCAGCAGATCCCGATCCGCCTCGCGCTGCGCGAGACCACGGCCCCGCCCAGCCCGCGCGGCCCCCAGTGACCGCGTTTTCCTCCCGGCACCGCACTCGCACCCGTGTCCCGCAGCCGGAAGGCGCCCTTGCCCCCTCACTCCTCCCAACCCCTTCCCGACGCCGACTCTCTCATCCCCTCCCGACCCCTCATCCCCCGCACCCCGGGACAGAACCGATGCACGGACGGAGATCATGACCCGCAGAAGAACTCACTACCGTCACGCGGTCCGTACGGGCCTGGCTCTCAGTCTTCCGCTGGCGGCGCTGGCCGCGTGTGGGGGAGGCGGGGGCGGTGCCACCGGTCCCGCTGCCGCGGAAGCGGGCAGCGGTAAGGGCACGATCAGTGTCTGGGCCCATCAGGGCCAGAAGAGCGAGGACGCGGCTGTCCAGGCGGCGGTCAAGGCGTTCAACAGCTCGCAGAACGATGTGAAGGTCGAGCTGAAGCTGATACCCGGCAACGACTACACCAAGACCGTCACCGCCACGGCCGCCGCCGATCTCCCGGACGTGCTGGAGTTCGACGGGCCGACCATGGCGAACTTCGTCTACAACAAGAAGCTGGCCCCGCTCGATGCGTATGTCTCGGGCAGGACTGTCGCCAACGCCACCGACGCGATCAAGGCGCAGGGCACCGTGGGTGACCGGCTGTACGGGCTGGGCATGTACGACTCGGGTCTGGGTGTCTACGGCAACAGGAAGCTGCTGGACGCCGCGGGTGTGAAGTACCCGGCCGAGCCGGGCGACACCTGGACGGCGGGGGAGTTCACCGCAGCGCTCGCGGCGCTGAAGGCCAGGGACGCCGACGGCAGGACCCTGGACATCTCGGAGAACTACGGCCTGGCCACCGAGTGGGGCACTTACGGTTTCTCACCCGTCGTCTGGTCGGCCGGCGGCACTCTGACCGACGGCGGGAAGGCGTCCGGCGCGCTCGATTCGCCGAAGGTGGTCTCGGCCATGAAGACCGTCCAGTCCTGGAAGCCGTACGTCGACCCCAACACCGACGGCAATGCCTTCGCCCAGGGCCGGGTCGCGCTCAGCTGGGTCGGCCACTGGCAGTACCCGACCTACAGCCAGGCACTGGGTGACGATCTCGTCGTGCTGCCGCTGCCCGACTTCGGCAACGGGCCCAAGACCGGCCAGGGCTCCTGGGCCTGGGGTATCGGCGCTGGGTCGAAGAACGGCAAGGCGGCCGGGGCGTTCCTGGACCACCTCCTCAACGACACCAACGTCGGCGCCATGACCAGGGCCAACGGCGCCCCGCCCGCCACCGTGACCGCCCTGGCCAAGAGCGAGCTGTACAAGAAGGGCGGCCCGCTGCAGCTCTTCGCCGACCAGCTCGCCAAGCCCTGCGGCCAGGCCCCCGTCACCGACACCTGCGTCGCCGTCACCCGGCCGGTGACCGCCGGCTACCCCGTGGTCACCTCCGAGTTCAGCAAGGCCCTCAGCGCCGTCTACGGCGGTACGGACCCCAAGACCGCCCTGTCGAAGGCCGCCCGCGCCATCGACCAGGACTTCGCCGACAACGCCGGCTACCCGGTCGAATAAGGGGCCTGACACCTTCCATGCGTTCCGCGGCCACCAAAAGAGAGAACCGCGACCGGGTGCACGGGCTGCTGATGGCAGCCCCTGCCCTGGCCGGACTGATCGCATTCGTCGGCGTGCCCTTCATCCACGCCGTCGTGCTGTCCTTCTACAACGTCCGCCTCGGCTCCCCCCTCGAGCCCAGCTTCTTCGGACTGGAGCACTACCGGCGGCTGTTCACCGACCCCGACCTGTCCGGCCCGTTCCTGCGGGCCCTGCTCAACAACCTCACCTTCGCCGCCGTCGTCGTCCCCCTGCAGACCGGCCTCGCCCTCGCCCTGGCCATCCTGCTCAACCGCAAACTCAAGGCCATCGGCCTGTTCCGGTCCCTGTTCTTCATGCCGGTCGTCTTCCCCATGGCCCTGGTAGCCGTCATCTGGCGGCTCATCCTCGCCCGCAGCGACCAGGGCATGATCAACTCCGTCCTGTCCCACCTCACCTTCGGCAACTGGGGCGCCTTCGACTGGCTCGGCGACTCCGCCACCGCCCTGGCCTCCATCATCGTCCTGTCCATCTGGCAGGGCGTCGGCTTCCAGATGGTCATCCTGCTCGCCGGACTCCAGCACCGCCGTCGCCCTCGCCAGGCTCCTGGGCGAGCGCGCGGCGCGCAGGGGCGCCGATGCCCGAGGCGACTGCCCCGGCCCGGTCCGCCGCGATCAATCCGGTCGTCGCGAATCCGGGAAGCGGCTCGCGCGAGGCGCTGCGCACCACACCGCCTCGGCCGCAGCGCCGTGTGCGGTAGGCCGGGTACACGCTCGCCCCGGGCTTCGATCTTTCTCTGTGATCCCGGACCGGCCGGTCACCTACCGGTCTGAAGAGGAGGGCAGCGGGCCGGTGGTTTCCCGCGCCACGAGCTCCACGGGCAGCTCTACGAACTCCGGCTCGTCGGCGTCGGGGTTGCTTATCCGGTCCAAAAGGATGCGGGCGGCAGCGGCCCCCTGCGCGGCGACAGGCTGTGCCACCGTGGTCAGGCCCACCACCTCGGCGAGTTCGTGGTCGTCGAACCCGACAAGACTCATGTCCTCCGGAACACGCAGCCCAAGGCGACGCAGGGCTCGAAGGGCACCCATGGCCATCTCGTCGGACTGGGCGAACACGGCGGTCGGCGGACGCACCGCCGTGAGCAGCCGGATCATCGCACGCTCTCCACCCGCCACCGTGTACTCCCCATCGACCTCGAGCTCCGGATCGAAGGGGATGCCGGCTTCCTCCAAAGTCTCCATGTAGGCCCGGCGCCGCTCGATCGGAGTGGTCCAGTGCATGGGCGCCGTGGGCCCGGTGCCGATGAGAGCGATGCGCCGGTGTCCCAGGTTGACAAGGTGTCGCACCGCCATCCTCGCCCCGGCCCGGTCATTGATGCCGACCGTGGCGAACCCTGGCCTGGGCCCACCCACGACAGAGACGAGGGGAACGCCCAGCGACCTCAAAGACGTTGCCTCATCCTCTGTGAGAACCAGCAGCGACAGCAGTGCGTCGACCCGCTTGCGGGCGGGCATGGCGGTGAAGAAACGCTCCCTTGCCTCCGCCGAACCGACGTTGTAGAGGAGCAGGTCGTATCCGGAGGCGCTGAGCTTCTTCTCCACGGATTCGATGACGCGGCCGAAGAACCAGCGACCCACAAAGGGGGTGAGGACGCCGACAGTCAGGGTCCGACGACTGGCCAGCCCCGAGGCATTGCGTGACGCCGTGTAGCCGAGCGAGGCGGCAATGTGGACGATCTTCGCCCGGACCTCCTCGGAGACCCCTGGCTGCCCGCGCAGCGCGCGCGAGACAGTGGACGCCGAAACACCCGACGCCTTCGCGACATCGGTGATGCTCGTCGTCACAGCAGCCTCCCTCAATACCTGTGGTCTCGCAGGCCGACAGTAGCGGTGACGACGACCGGCTCGCAGGCGTTTTCGTGGGTGTGATCAGTCACGTCTCCCAGTATGTACCCGGTGGGAGGAGGCTTTGCGTGAACGCCTTCAGGCAGCATCGGGCCGGGGCAACGGCCCCCGGCCCGGCCTGCCGGCCAAGGTGTCCGCAAGGCCGGCAGGGCCGATCCGGTCAGTTCACCGGTCGGTCTGATCCTGTTCCGCCAGGGCACGGTCGATGGCGCGGGCTGCGCCGGCAAGTGCGATGCCGGGTTCCGTGCCTGTGTGGATCGCCTCAAGGGCCTTGCCGAACTCCCGTGTCACCACCGGGTAGCCGACGACCGCAGGCCGGGTGGTGGCCACGCAGGACGTGTCGACGTAGGTGATCACACTTCCGCACGGGGCGGAGAGCTGCTCGCTGAACAGCCTCAGAGGCCCCTTGCCCCCGTACAGCCGACTCTTGTCAAGACCGGTCACGGTGGCGGGCGGTGCTCCGTTGGCCTCGGTCATGGCCGTGACGTTTTCGTCGTTCAGCAGGAAGTCGAGGAACTTGCCCGCTGCCCTTCCGTTCTTGGTGGCGGCGCCGATACCCCACGACCATGAGCCCTGTCCGGTCTTGGGGCCGTTGCCGAAGTCGGGTAGCGGCATGACGACCAGATCGTCTCCGAGGGCCTTGTGGAAGGCCGGATACATCCAGTGGCCCGCCCAGCTCAGCGCCGCGCCACCACGGGCGAACGCGTCGGGGTCAGGGGTGGCGTACGGCTTCCACGACTGGAAGGTCTTGAAAGCTGCCACGACCGATGCGCTGTCGAGCGCGCCGCTCGCCTTGCCGCTTCCGTCGAGCAGTCCGCCCCCCGCGGACCAGAGAATGGGTGAGAAACCGTAGGTCCCCCATTCCGTCGCCAGTCCGCTCGCTTCCCGGAGGTCGAGGACCTTGCCATCGGCGTCGTCAGCGGCCAGGTCCTCCAGCGCCCGAGTGAAGTCGCCCGCGCTCCAGGCGTCTTCGAGGGTCGTGGGGTAGGCGACACCCGCAGCATCGAGGATCTTTCTGTTGCCGTATATGCCGAGGCCGGAGTCGTACATGGCGAGTCCGTACAACTGGTGGCCGACCGTGCCCTGGAGTTGGACGGCCTTCGTGGCATTGGCGACCGTAGAGACGGACACGTACCAGGACAGCGGGGCGAGCTTCTGGCTGTGCACGAAGTTCGCGAGGGTCGGCCCGTCGAACTCCAGGACGTCGGGGAGGTCGGAGACGTCGGTCCGGGCCACCATCTCGGTGTAGTCCTCGCCCGGGATGAGTTCCAGGTCGGCCTTCACATCGCTCTGCGAGGCGTTGAACGCCTCAACGGCGCGCCGCAGGGCCCGGTTCTCGCTGTCCTGGCCCTCGTGGGCCCAGATGGTGATACTTCCCGTTCCGCCCCCCGGCTCACTCCGGACCTTTCCGCGGCCGCTCGACGCGCAGGCGCTCAGCAGGAGGCCGAGAGCGAGGAAAACGGTCAGACATCTGGCCCGGCGTCTGTGTCCGGTGGGCATGAGCGGTCTCCCAGTGATGGTGCCGGCGGCGGGTTCGTCCTTGGCGGAGGTGGGCAAAGCCTAGGCTTGTCAAGGAGTGGACACAAGCGTTTGCGTAGTTTTCTGTTTCGAGAAACAAGACCTCTGTCAGTCTGGTTACGCAAACGTTTGTTCACGTTGAGCCGAGCCGCGGGCACCGAAACCGGGCAACCGGTGGTGTGTCGCGGATCGCCGGAGCCTGCCGTCCGCCTGCAGCGGCGACTCCGGCTCCGCGGCCGTGATCCCGCTCCCCCTGTCGTTCAATCGGCGCGATGCCGGCCGCTGCCGAGACTCATGGGTCGCCGTCACACGACGCAGCATCGTCCGAACGGGTCCACAGGCGTCACCGTGGCCGGCGGCGGCACACGGCCGGCGGGGTACCGGGCCTTCGGCGGCCGCATCCGGCCGGCGGCACACGAGCACCCGAGCGCTGCCCGCCGACGGGAGGTCACCACGTGACCCCCCAGACGCTCGACGGGATCTTCGCCGGGCGGGAGCGCATGTCGGGGATCGAGCACGTCCTGCGCCGTGCGGGCGTTGGAGCGGCGGGCGTCATCGAATGCGCATGGGAAGTCGAAAACGGATACGACGAGGTCCGGGCCCTGCTCACCGGGGGTCACCGCCCCCAGGTGATCATCGGCTGCAACGACCGGGTTTCCTTCGGCGCGTGCCAGGCATTGCAGGAGGCAGGACTCGACGTACCCGGCGACGTGTCGGTGGTGTCCTTCGACGACAGCGAGCTCGCGTCATGGATGCGTCCGCAACTCACCAGCATCGCACTGCCCCACTACCAACTGGGCAGGACAGCGGTGGAACTGCTCATCGCCGGTCACCTCGAAGCGGTGGAGCACCGGATCCCCATGCCACTGCGTATGCGGGCCTCACTCGCCACGCGGACCCACCACTGACCGCCATGGACCAGCAGCGCGTCAGGAGAGCCGCGACACGGACGGTGTCGGCAGCGTGGCACACCGTGGACGCGCCCTATCCTGACCTCCTGTGACCACGGTTCCGTGTCGATCACCCGTCGTGACGGGCGTCGAGCGGAGCGGACCGGGCAAGGGGTGAGACCATCAGCCCTCACCGGAGCCGCGCACGCGACCGCCACCACCCGGCCATCCACCTGCGCCCGCCGGCCAACTGGATCAACGATCCCAACGGACTCGTCCACCACCGCGGCCATTACCACGTCTTCTTCCAGTACAACCCGCAAGCTCCCACCCACGAGAGGGTCCACTGGGGGCACTACCGCAGCGCCGACCTGGTGCGCTGGCAACGCCAGCCCATCGCCCTGACCCCCACCCCCGGTCGGCCCGACGCCGACGGTTGCTTCTCCGGCAACGCCGTCTCCCACCGCGGCAAGATCATCGCCTTCTATTCCACCCACCGCGCCGACCGCTGGTGGCAGCCCGTCGCCGCGGCCGACTCCGATCCGTCCGGAACCGTCTTCACCAAGCGGCCCGAGCTGCTGGTCTCTCGGCCCCCGCAAGGCGTCACCACCTTCCGTGACCCGTACGTGTGGCGGGAAGGTGAGCACTGGAACATGATCGTCGGCGCGGGTTTCGGCGACGGTCGCGCAGCCGCCCTCCTGTACACGTCCCACGACCTCGCGTCCTGGACGTACCGCGGGCCGCTCCATTCCCGCAGCGATGCCGCCGACGGCCTCCCCACGGGAGACGCCTGGGAATGTCCCCAGCTCGCCACCTACGCCGACGGCGGCCTTCTGCTGGTCACAAGCGCCTGGTACCGGCACTCAGGCCCCGGCCACACGGTCGGCTGGGCCGGTGCACGCGACGGCACCGGTCACCACTTCGACGCACCTCGCCGGCTTGACCACGGCCCCGACTTCTACGCACCTGCACTGCTGCACGCGCCTGACGGGCGGTGGCTCCTGTGGGGCTGGTCCCGCGAGGCCCGCGATGACGCCTGGACGCTGGAAGCGGGCTGGGCCGGTCTGCTCACCCTGCCCCGGGAAGTGAGCCTCACCCCCGACGGCCGCGTCCAGCAGGCTCCGGCCCGCGAACTGGCCGCTCTGCGCTCGGGGCCGCCCAGCCGTACGGTACGAACCGTCGCCCCCGGCGAATCGGCTGTCCTGGCCGAACTGGACAGCGTCGCGGAGGTATACGTGGAACTCGCGTTCGACGGCGCCCCGGTCTGCGGGCTGAGGCTCAACACCTCCCCTGACAACAGCGAATACCTGGGCTTCGCCGTGCGGTACGGCGAAGTCCAGGTCGACCGTTCCCGCAGCGCACACGACCCCCGCGCCCACGGCGGCGCGTACAGCCTGCCACTCCCGGGCGCCGTACCGGGCGGCAACTGCCGGCTTCGCATCCTGATCGACCGCTCCGTCGCCGAAGTCTTCACGGACGCCGGTGAAGCCCTCACCTTGCGCTTCTACCCGGGACACGACGCCCCATGGAGCCTGACGGCGCACGGCCTCGGCGGCGACTGCGTCCGGCTCGGCACGGAGGCCCACGCCCTCCGCCCCCCGGAGGGCGACGAACGGTGATCGGGTGGCGGACCTCGAGCCCACCGTACGTTCCTGGCTCTTGGCGTACCGGGCCTGCGCACCAGTGATCGGTCAGGGCATCTGCGAGGGTGTTCACCAGCGTCCTGCCGGTGTCTCCACCAACAGCGCCGCCTTCTGCGCCGCCCTGGTGATCTCGCGGTCCCACGCGAAGTCCCACCCAGCACTCTTGCCGGCTTTGGCGTGCTTCGGGGTGGGGTATCTGCGGTTTGCCACGACCGCCGTCCCTTCCACCAGGCCCACGAGCGGTGCGCCCTGACCGCCCGCCGCACGACCCCGCGACGAGCGCCGCCCGGGGCGAGCGCGCCGTCCGGGGCCCGTACGGACGTGGTCCTGGCGCAGAGCCTCCCACAGTTGGGCAGCGTTCACGGGAGCAACTGGCGCACCAGTGCGTCGGCCGCCCACCGCTCCCAGCGGGCCGCTGTCCAGCCGCGGCCGGTGACCAGGAGTCCGTATGTCTCCGGGCCCAGCACCGTCATCGCGATGTCCGCGGCCGACGCTGCGTCGTGGCCGTCGCGCAGCGCCCCGCCCGCCTTGGCCGCCAGGGCCCGCGCGAACTCCAGCTGGACGGTGTGGCGCTGCTCGTGGTTGGCCCGCCAAAGCGCGGCGATCTCCGGGTCGGCGGCCGCCGCGCCGCGTACGGCCTCCAGGACCGGCGCGGCCCGCTCCAGGATGCGGCGCGCTCCGGCTGCCTGGAGGGCCAGCTGGCGGGCCGGGTCAGGGGTGCCGAGGACCTCGCGGGCCCAGGGGCGGTCCAGGGTGGCGATCGGGTCGGTGTCCCCGGCGACCGCCGTGTCGAGGAGCTCCTTGAGGAGGGCGCGCTTGTTCCCGAACGTGAAGTACACGGTCTGGACGCCGACTTCTGCCGTACGGGCGATGTCCTCGACGGTCGTCCCGGCCCAGCCGCGCTCGGCGAACAGCCGGGCGGCCGCGTCGAGCATCCGCTGCCGGGTGCGACGGGCCTTTTCGGCGCGGGACAGGGGGGCGGCCACGGCGACTCCTTCACTCGGTCTCGACTTTGACTGTAGTGACACTACAGTGCTATTCACTGGAGTATGACTACAGTGAAAAAGAGCGGTGGGCGCGTCCTGGTGGTGGGCGGCTTCGGGGCCGTCGGCGCGACGGTGACGGCCACGCTGGGCGACTGGTTCCCCGGGCGGGCCGTGCCCGGCGGGCGGCACAGCGGTGTAAGGGTCGACGTGACCGACCCGGCAGGCTTCGGCACGGCGCTGGACGCGCTCGGCGACGTGGCCGCCGTCGTGCTCTGCGTCGAGCCCCCGGACGGCAGGGCCGCCCGCGTCTGCCTCGAACGCGGCATCCACCTGGTCGACATCGGCGCCACGCCCCGGCTGCTGGACGGCGTGGCCGCGCTCCACGACGTGGCCGTCGGCTCGGGCGCGACGGCCGTCCTGAGTGTCGGCGTGGCCCCGGGCCTCACCAACCTCCTGGCCGCGCGGGCCCACGACGCCGTCGGCGGCGCGGACCGCATCGACATCACCGTGCTCCTGGGCTCCGGCGAACGGCACGGCGGCGACGCCGTCCGCTGGACCGTCGACGGCCTGGCCGCCCCTACGAGCGGCGCCCGCCCGGCCCGGTACGCCCTGCCCGGGCACGGCACGCGCACCGCCCACCCGTTCCCCTTCTCCGACCAGCACACCCTGCGCGCCACCCTCGGCGTACCGGACGTCACCACCCGCCTCCGTCTGGATTCCGGGGCACTGACCGCCGTCCTGTTCGGAGCCCGCCGCACGGGACTCTCGCGTGCGGCGCGCCACCCGCGAGTACGCCGCGCCCTGACGGCCTGCTTCCGTCGCGTCCATGTCGGCGGCGACGGCTTCGCGCTGCGGGCCGACGCGTGGCACGGCGACCGGCACGCCGCGTACGCCCTGACCGGTCGCGCTCAGAGCCGGGTCACGGCCCTGGTCGCCGCCCACGCCACCCGCGCGGCACTCGACGGCGGCCTGCCCACCGGCGTGCACCACATCGAACAGCTCCACGCCCTGTCCGGCCTCCCCGAGACTCTCGCCGACCAGGGCGTCACCCTGCACCGGCCCATGGATACCCGGACATGGTGAACGGCCCCGGCACGGCCCCGGCACGGCGCCCGGTATGAGCGTCCCGCCCGTCCCGGACGCCTTCGACGCCGGCCAGTACGCCGGCGGCGTCCCAACGACCGCTACCGCGTGCCGCGCTGTCGGTGCTCCCCGACAGCGGCCGCGGGCGACTCCTCCTGCACTGGACGCGTCGCGTCATCGGCTACCAGGACCCCGACGGAGCCGGCACGCCCGCCACCGGACACGGCGGGAAGCCGCTCGAACCCCGCTCGCCGGGCCGGCTGCAGGACATGTTCGCGTACACCGAGCAGTTCGCCGCGCACAAGCGGAACCACCCCCCCGGCGACGATGTCATGATCGCGCTGGCCACCGAGAGCGATCACGGCACGGGGGCCGGGCTCACGCCCGGTGGGACCCGGCACGTTCTTCTTCCTGCCGGCCGTCGTCGGCGACGGCACCGTCCGCAGGGCCGCCCCCGGCGGACTGCTCCTCCGCGCCGAACGCCCCCCGACGCGCACGCGGCGCTGCGCGCCGGCCGCGTCGCGAGGCCGTCGTCTGTCACGCCTCGGCCAACCCCGACGGGCGGGTCGCCGCACCGGCCCGACGTCTCGTGTCGAACTTCGTCAACGGGATCAAGTCCCTCCCTTTGTGCCTGGTCGACCAGAAACGGAATCTGCCGCAAACATCGGGCCATCCCATGACCCAGCGTCAATCTGCCTCACACGAACGGGCTATGCTCCGTGCCGTCGTCATATGATCTTTCTCGTCGATGGGTTTGAGGGTGCTGATGGTCCGTGAGGAATCGTCGCCCGGAAGTGGAAGCCCGCGGTCCGCGGCATCTTTCGTGTGGCTGCTGCCCGCCGCTCTGATCGCTGTCGCCACCGGAGTCACGGTGGCCCTGGTGCCGGCTTCCGCACGGGGACCCGTGGGGGTCTGCGGGGCGGTGTCCGCCCTCGTCCTGGCCGTGCTGGGCGCCGAGACGGCACGCCGGGGGCGGGTGATCGAGGAGCTGCGCAGGACGGTCGCCGCCCGTGACACCGCCCTGGCCCGCCGTCACGCCGAGACCGCCCACCTGGCCGGAACACTGCTGCCGGACGCCGTCGAGCGGCTGCGCCAGGGCGAGTTCCCCGAGGACGTCCTCGCATCGCTCACCGCCCCGGAGGAGCACCAGGCCGTCGTGCGCGTCGTCGTCGACGCGGTCACCGCCGAGGAGGACCTCCGCGAGTCCGCCCAGCGGGCCTTCGTGAACATCGCCCGTCGAGTTCAAGCCATCGTGCACCAGCAGGCACAGGAGCTCCGGGAGATGGAGGACCGCCACGGTCACCGCCCCGAGGTCTTCGGCGACCTGCTCCGTATCGACCACGGCACCGCCCTGATCGGCCGTCTCGCCGACTCCATCGCCGTCCTCGGCGGCGCCCGCCCGGGCCGCCAGTGGAGCAGGGCGGTCCCGCTCTACAGCGTGCTGCGCGGTGCCATGTCGCGGATCATCGACTACCAGCGCGTCGAGCTGCACTCGGTCACCGAGGTCGCGCTCACCGGCCCCGCGGTGGAGCCTCTCATCCACACACTGGCCGAGCTCCTCGACAACGCCACCCGCTACTCGCCGCCGCAGACCAAGGTCCATCTGACCGCTGTCGACGTGCAGTCGGGCATCGCCGTGGAGATCGAGGACGGCGGTGTCTCCATGAGCGAGGAGGCCCGCAAGCGGGCCGAGCGCATGCTTCGCCAGGCCCAGCAGGGCATCGACCTCAACGACCTGGGGGAGACCCCGCGCCTCGGCCTCGCCGTCGTCGGCCGGCTGGCGCAGGCGTACGGCTTCCAGGTCTCGCTGCGCTCCTCCGCGTACGGCGGTGTCCGTGCCGTCGTCGTCGTACCGCAGGAACTGATCACCACCGTCGCCGCCGCCTCCGGCCTCGCCCACGGCATCGGCGCGTCCTCCGTACCCCGCACCACCGTCCCGGCCGCCTCCGCCGTCCCCGCCCCCTCCTCCCCGGCCCGCGCGGTGCGTCCCGCCACCGGCCCGGCGGTGGACGCCGAGGTCCCGCCGGTGGTCGAGCGGACCGCGAACGGCCTGCCGCAACGACGCCGCAGGCAACCGCTCGCCGAGCCGCCGCAGGCCGCAGCCGTCGGACCGGCCGCATCCACGGGGCAGGCGTCGCCGGCGCCCGCCACCCCGGCTCCCGACCAGGAGCCGTCACCTCAGGTGCAGCCCGGAATGTGGCTGGCCGCCTTCCAGAGCGGCCTGTCCGGGGAACCCAACGACGCAAGCAAGGGGAACTCTCAGCAATGATCAAGCAGCAGGCCAATATGGACTGGATGCTCAAGGACCTCGCGGAAGGCGTGCCGCAAACCCGACACGTGGTCGTGCTCTCCGCCGACGGCTTGCGCATGGCCCAGCACGGCACCGACAACGACACCGCCGACCGGCTCGCCGCCGCCTGCGCCGGGCTGCAGTCCCTGGCCGGCGCGGTCGCCACCGAACTGCCGCAGAGCGACGGGCGGATGCGGCTGGTCGTGATCGAGATGGACGGTGGCTTCTTCTATCTGATGGCCGCGGGCGCCGGCGCCTACCTGGCCGTACTCGCCGGCGAGGGTGTCGACGCCGGGCTGATGGGTCAGCGCATGCGCGACCTGGTTCTGCGCATCGGGGAGCACCTCAGCAGCCCGCCGCGCCAGGACGGGCAGGGCGCCAGGTGAGTGACGCGGGCAGCGGGGACTGGGAGAACGCCAGTCCCGAGCGGCTCTACGTCATCACGGGGGGACGCAGTGGCGGGTCCGCACCCGCCGAACTCGACCTCGTCACGCTGATCGTGGCGAGGTCCGGTGCGAAGCCCGGGATGCAGCCGGAACACGCGGCGATCGTGCAGCTGTGTCAGTCACCGCTGTCCGTGGCCGAGATCTCCGCGTATCTGAGCCTCCCGGTCAGCGTCGTCACGGTGCTGCTCGGCGACCTGCTCGCCGACAACCGGATCGTCGCCCGCGCACCTGTCCCACCCGCCCGACTCCCCGACCGCGCGTTGATTGAGGCAGTGATCGATGGACTTCAGAAGCTCTGAGCAGAACGGCTCCGAGCAGCACGGAAACGGCGCGGTTCGGGGGCCGCGCACCGAGGATGTGCTGCCGGAGACGGCCACGACGGCCGTCAAGGTGGTGATCGTGGGCGGGTTCGGCGTGGGCAAGACCACCTTCGTCGGCTCCGTCAGCGAGATCCGTCCGCTCACCACCGAGGAGACGATGACCCAGGCCGGGGTCGGCGTCGACGACACATCCGGCGTCGACGGCAAGACGTCGACCACGGTCGCGATGGACTTCGGCCGGATCAGCGTCAACGAAGAGCTCGTGCTGTACCTCTTCGGCACACCCGGCCAGGAGCGCTTCTGGTTCCTGTGGCGCGGCCTGTTCGAAGGCGCCCTCGGCGCGGTGGTGCTGGTCGACACCCGCCGCCTGGAGGTCAGCTTCGACGTGCTGGGCCGGCTCGAGGAACGCCGTGTGCCGTTCGTGGTGGCGGTCAACACCTTCCCGGACGCGCCCGGTTACCCGGTCGAGGAGCTGCGTACCGCGCTCGACCTGCCCGCGTCCGTACCGATCGTGCCGTGCGACGCCCGGGACCGCGGCTCCAGCCGGGACGTCCTGATGACGCTGATGCGCTACCTCCAGACCCTCGCCACGAACCAGGAGGCGTCATGACCGCCCACGACACCGGGTCCGCCGCCCCCGGTCTCACCCCGCCCCCCGGCTGCCCCGCCCACGGCATCGGCGCGGCCGCGCTGCGCCGCATCTACGGCCCCGAGGCCGAAAGCGACCCGCAGGCCCTGTACGAGGAGCTGCGCCGCGCCCACGGCCCGGTGGCACCGGTCCTCCTCCACGGCGACCTTCCGGCCTGGCTGGTGCTGGGGCACCGGGAGAACCTGGAGGTGATGCGGTCGCCGTCGCGTTTCTCCAACGACTCCCGCCTGTGGCGGATGTTCAAGGAGGGGCGCGTTCCCGCTGATTCGCCGCTGCGTCCGATGGTTGAGTGGCAGCCCATCTGCGTGTTCACCGACGGGGCCGACCATGAGCGGCTGCGGTCGGCCGTGCGGGACGGTCTGGACCAGTTCGACCGGCGGGGCATCCGCCGCTACGTCATCCGGTACACCAACCAGCTCGTGGACTCCTTCGCCGCGAACGGTCAGGCCGACCTCATCGAGGAGTTCGCCGAGAAGCTGCCGATGCTGGTGATGACCCAGCTGTTCGGCATGCCAGAGGAGTACGGCCCGCACCTTGTCGACGCCGCGCTGGACCTGATGAAGGGCAGCGAGACAGCACTCGCCAGCAACGACTTCGTCGCACGGACGCTCCGTACGCTCGCCGAGCGCAAGAAGGAGCGACCGGGCCACGACTTCGCGAGCCGACTCATCGGACACGCGGCGGACCTGACCGACGATGAGGTCATGGAGCATCTGAGGCTCGTGCTCGTCGCCGCGAACGAGACCACGGTCAACCTGATTGCCAACACCCTGCGCCTGGTGCTGACGGACCGCCGCTTCCGGGC
This sequence comes from Streptomyces sp. TRM49041, assembly GCF_008271805.1. Taxonomy (GTDB): domain Bacteria; phylum Actinomycetota; class Actinomycetes; order Streptomycetales; family Streptomycetaceae; genus Streptomyces. The sequence goes on along the minus strand of NZ_VSRY01000133.1, from coordinate 70,871 downwards.
CAACCTGGCCGGTGGACACATGACGCTGCCGGACGCGCTTGAGCAGGTGCTGTGGGACGACCCCCCGCTGTCCGCGATCACCGGCCGGTGGGCCACCGGGGACACCGTCCTCGGCGGTCAGCAGATCAGGTCCGGCGACATGCTGCTGCTGGGGCTGGCCGCCGGAAACGTCGACCCGGACATCCGCCCCGATCTCTCCCGGCCGCTGCTCGGCAACCGGGCCCATCTCGCGTTCAGCAGCGGGCCGCACGAGTGCCCCGGCCAGGACATCGGCCGGGCTATCGCGGACACCGGCATCGACACCCTGATGGCCCGGCTCCCGGACATGCGGCTGGCCGTGCCCGAGGGCGAACTGCGGTCTTCGGCAGCCTGGCTGTCCAAGCGGCTCGACGCGCTGCCCGTCCAGTTCACGCCGCCCGCCTCGGCGGCGGCGCCGACCGGCCAGGGCGCGCCGAAGGACTTCGCGTCGACCGCGCCCGGGCCGCTGCCCGAGCAGATTCCGGTGGCGGGCACGGGCAGCTCGCCCTCGCCGTCCGAGCCGGCCCCAGTCCGCAGGACCTGGTGGAGTGTGCTGTTCGGATCCAGCCGCTGAACCCGGCGGAGTGTCGTATAGCGGGGAGATTGTCCTGTTGGAACGGCGTTGGCGGGTGGCTACTATGCGCCATAGTTGATCATTTCCGTGGCGCAAGTGACGTTTGTTGACGTATTTTGCGCCGAAGAGCGCGTCGCACCGCGACGAGAGGGAGGCCGCAGTGGGGCCCGGTCTGATAGTGCCGCCGATCTTCTCCCCCATCCCGCCGGCGATCCATCCGTGTCATGCGGACACGGACGTCCAGACGGCCGCATGGGCGGAGACGTTTCGCATCGGCTCCGAAGAGCTACGCGGGCGGCTCGTCACCCAGGCCATCGGCACGTTCTCCGCCCGCATCCTGCCCGAGGGCCGCGAGGAGGTCGTCTCCCTCCTCGCGGACTTCATTCTCTGGCTCTTCGGCGTCGACGACGGCCACTGCGAAGAAGGTGAACTCGGCCGCCGCCCCGGCGAGCTCGCCGCCGAGCTGCACCGTCTGCTGCGGATCGCGCAGAACCCCGAGGTGCCGGTACTGCAGGACGACCCGCTGGCCGCCGGGCTGCGCGACCTGCGGCTGAGGGTCGACCGGTACGGCACCTCAGGCCAGGCCGCGCGCTGGGTGGACGCCCTGCGCGAGTACTTCTTCTCCGTGGTGTGGGAGGCGTCCCACCGCCGTGCCGGTACCGTGCCCGACCTCAATGACTACACCCTGATGCGGCTGTACGACGGGGCCACTTCGGTCGTGCTGCCCCTGCTGGAGATGGGCTACGGCTACGAACTCCAGTCCCATGAACGGGACAGGACGGCGGTGCGCGCCGCGGCCGAGATGGCGTCCTACATCATCACCTGGGACAACGACATCTTCTCTTACCACAAGGAGAAGAAGGAGAAGAGCGCCACCGGCTACTACCTCAATGTGCTGCGGGTCCTGGAGCAGCGCGAAGGGCTCACCCCGGAGCAGGCGCTCATGACCGCGATCTCCCAGCGCGACCGGGTGATGTCCCTCTATGTGCGGCTGACGGACCATCTGGCCGAGCACGGCAGCCCACAGCTGCGCCAGTATCTGCGCACCCTCGGCAGCTTCATCCGCGGAGCCCAGGACTGGGGCATCAGTTCTGTCAGGTACACGACTCCCGATGACCCGGCCAACATGCCCTCGTTCTTCCGGGACACCCCGATCGACGACAGCACGGAGCCGCTTGACATTCCTGCGATCTCCTGGTGGTGGAACCTTCTTCCCAGTGGCGGCGGCAGGGACTCCGCCCCCGGACGTCCGGTGCACAGGGCCGCGCACAGCTAGAGTAAAGGATTCTTCGATGTCATCACTGGTGTCAGTTGGTGGGTTGGAGTCCGTTCCCCGCGCCCCCGGGGCCCTACCGCTGCTCGGGCACGCCTGGAAACTGTGGCGCGACCCGCTCGGCTTCCTCAAGTCCCTGCGTAATACCGGAGACATCGTCCAGGTGAACCTGGGCACCATGCCCGTCTACGTCGTGACGTCCGCCGAGCTCGTCAACGAGGTGACGGTCCGGCAGGCGCGCAGCTTCGAGAAGGGCAGGCTCTTCGACCGTCTGCGCCCCCTCGCCGGAAACGGCCTGGCGACCGCCAACGGCGAGGTGCACCGAAGGCACCGTCGGCTGATCCAGCCCATGTTCCACCCGCAGCGCATCGAGATGTACGCCGCGGTGATGAGCGAGAACGCACGGGAGCTCGCCGACTCCTGGACGCCGGGCCAGGAGATCGAGATGGAACGGGCGATGGCCGGGTACGCCGTCGAGACCCTGGCCAAGAGCTTGTTCTCCACGGATATCGGGCTCCCGGCCGTGGAGGCGGTCCGCGAGAACCTCCCCGTCGTCCTGAAGAACATGCTGATGCGCGCGGCGTCCCCCAAGTTCCTCGACCGGCTACCGATCCGCGCCAACCGTGACTTCGACGCCGCGTCGGCCCGGCTGCGCCGGGTCATCGACGAGGTGGTCACGACGACCCGCAGGTCCGGGCGGTCCGAACACAACGACCTGCTGTCGGTCCTGTTGGCCGCGCGGGACGACGAGACCGGTGAGTCGCTCACCGACACCGAGGTCCGCGACGAGCTCAGCACCATCCTGTTCGCCGGAGCGGAGACCACGGCCTCGTCCCTCGCCTGGGCCTTCCATGAGCTGGCCCACCGTCCGGATGTCGAGACGGAGCTGGTGGCCGAGATTCGCGAGGTCGTCGGCGACCGTCCGGTGGAGATCGGGGACGTCCCCCGGCTCTTGGCGGTCCGCCGGGTACTCGACGAGGTGATCCGGCTCCACGGCGTCACGATGCTCATGCGCCGTGCCACCGCCCCGGTCGAGGTGGGCGGCTATCGCCTCCCTGAGGGCGCGGAAGTCGCCTTCAGTCTCTACGCGATGCACCGGGACCCGAAGCTCTACCCGGAGCCCGACGCGTTCGACCCGGACCGGTGGCTGCCGGAGCGGCGGGCGTCCATCGAGCGGCAGGCGTACATCCCGTTTGGTGCGGGGAACCGCAAGTGCATCGGCGACGCGTTCGTCTGGACCGAGGCGACGATCGCCCTGGCCACGATCCTCGCGAAGTGGCAGCTGCGGCCCGTTCCCGGCCACACCCCCAAGGAGGTGCCCTCCGCGGTGGCCCATCCCGACCGCGTACCGATGACCGTCGTACCGCGCGACGCCTGACCTTCTTCGCTGACGGCCCGGCCGAGCCCCTTTCCCAGGGCTCGGCCGGGCCGTTCTCACGCGCGCGGCGGCCTCGCGGCCGAGACGGCTCATTACCTCCTTGCGCGGGGCTTCCCGTGTCGCGAAAAATACCCCCGGGGGTACCTGTGCTAACCTTGCCTATACCCCCAGGGGTACTTTCCGTGACCCGGAAACACCGAAAGGAGCGTGCTGGTGTTCTTCGTCGACACCATCGAGACCGAAGGGCTCGGCAACCGCAGCTACCTGGCGGGCGGCGCCGACCATGCCGTCGCCGTCGATCCGCCGCGCGACATCGACCGAGTGATCGCCGCGGCCGCCGCGCGCGGCGTGCGGCTCACGCATGTCGTCGAGACGCATGTCCACAACGACTACGTCACCGGGGGCCTCGAACTCGCCCGTGTCACCGGCGCCGTGTACCTCGTCCCCGCCGGGGCGCGGGTCTCCTTCCCGCACGTCCCCGTCCACGACGGCGACCGGACCGCCGTAGAGACCGGACTCACCCTGCGGGCACTGGCCACGCCCGGTCACACGCCGCACCACACCTCGTACGTCCTCGAGGACGCCGGCGCCGCGGTGGCCGCTTTCACCGGCGGGTCACTCCTCATCGGCGCCGTCGGCCGCCCCGACCTGGTCGAGCCCCGCCTCACCGAGCGGCTGGCCCGCGCCCAGTACGCCTCCGCGCACCGGCTCGCCGCCGAACTGCCGGACGACGCCGCCGTCCTGCCCACGCACGGCTTCGGCAGCTTCTGCTCCTCCGCGCGGCACGGCGCCGCCGGCGGGCCGTCGACCATCGGCGCGGAGAAGACCGGCAACGACGCCTTCGCCAAGGACGTCGACACCTTCGTCGCCGACCTGCTGGCCGGGCTCGACGACATCCCCGCGTACTACGCGCACATGGGCCCGGCCAACGCCGCCGGACCCGCGCCGCTCGACCTGACGCCGCCCGTCGTGGCCGACGCCGACGAGATCGCCGCGCGGCTGGCGGCGGGGGAGTGGGTCGTGGACCTGCGCGGGCGCGTGGCCTTCGCCCGGGGGCATGTCGCCGGGTCGTTCAACTTCGAGGCCGACGGGCAGCTCGCCACGTACCTGGCCTGGCTGATCCCGTGGGGCAGGCCGGTGACGCTGCTCGCCGAGTCCCCGGAGCAGCTCGCCGCCGCCCAGCGCGAGCTCGCACGCGTCGGCATCGACCGCCCCGCCGCCGCGGCGACCGGTGATCCCGCCGGCTGGGTCCGGGACGGCGAGGCTCTGAAGTCCTTCCCCCGCGCCACCTTCGCCGATCTCGCGGAGGCCGCCGGACGGGACCCGCGGGGCGTCGTCGTCCTCGACGTACGGCGCGACACCGAACGGGCCGCTGCCCACATCGACGGCTCCCTCCACATCCCGCTGCACCAGCTGCGCCGGCGCACGGCCGAGGTGCCCGCCGGCACCGTGTGGGTGCACTGCGCGGGCGGGATGCGCGCCGCGATCGCCGCGTCGCTGCTGGACGCCGCGGGCCGGGACGTCGTCGCCGTCGACGACGCGTTCGACGCCGCGGCGGGCGCCGGGCTCCGTCTCGTACGCCCCGCCTGTGCGCGCGTCACCGCCGAGCAGGCCCGCCACCGGACGCGGGCCGAGCAGGGCGCGGTCCTCCTCGACGTACGGGAGAAGGGCGAGTGGCTGGCCGGGCACGCGCCCGGGGCGGTGCACATCCCGCTGTCCGGGCTCCTCGCGGCCGACGGCGTCCCGGCGGCCGTGCGGGACCGGCCCGTCGTGGTGATCTGCCGCTCCGGGCGGCGCTCCCAGCAGGCCGCCCAGCTCCTCGCTGAGCGCGGGGCACACGCCGTGGACGTGGAGGGCGGTATGCACGCGTGGGCGGGTGCCGGATTCCCGGTCGTCGACGAGCGCGGACACAACGGCTCGATCGCGTGACCGTACTCGTCCTGGCCCTCACCGCCGGCGCCGTCGTCGGGCTCGCCCTGGGGGCGCTCGGCGGGGGCGGCGGCGTGCTCGCCGTACCCGCACTGATCTACCTGCTCGGCCTCGACCCGGTCGAAGCCACCACCGCGAGCCTGGTCATCGTCGCCGTGACCTCCGCCACGGCGCTGTACGCCCACGCCCGGGACGGCCGGGTCCGCTGGTCGGCCGGCGCCTCCTTCGCCGCGGCGGGGGCCGTCCCGGCAGCCCTCGCCGCCACTCTCGCGGACGGGGTGCCGCGTCCCGTCCTGACGGTCGCGTTCGCCGCCGTCGCGGCACTCGCGGCCGTGAGGATGCTTCGCCCGCGCTCGGCCGACGCCGACGCCGACGCCGAAGCCGGTGCCGCGCCGCTGGACGACTCCGCGCCTTCGGCCGACTCCGCGCCTTCGGCCGACCCCGCGCGCCGCCTCGGCCCGCCGCCGGGCGACTGCCGGCCGTCGGCCGGCACCGATCGTTCCGGGGAACCGCCACGGCCGGACGACGCCGTGCCCGCGGATGACGCCGAGCCGCCGATCGGCAGCGGCGCCACCCGCCCCGCCCGCCCGCTGCGCGCGGCCGGCGTCGGTGCCGGAGTCGGGGCGGTGACCGGGTTCCTGGGGGTCGGGGGAGGGTTTCTCGCCGTGCCCGCGCTGGTCGGTGCGGTGGGACTCCGGATGCGGGTGGCGGTCGGGACCAGCCTGCTGGTCATCGCCGTCAACGCGTTCACCGCGCTGATCGCCCGTGCCGGCACGGCGGGCTCCCTCGACTGGGCCGTGGTCGCCCCCTTCATGGGCGCGGCCGTCCTGGGCGCCTGGGACGGGAAGCGACTGGCGGCTCGGGTGCGGGCCGCCACCCTGCGCCGGGTGTTCGGGTACGCGCTGCTCGCGGTCGCCGTGCTGATGGCCGTCGACACAGCGGTCAGGGCGCTGTGACGCCTGGGGGCGGGCCGGTCAGGCCAGGGAGAGGAACAGCTTCTCCAGGCGGGTGCGCATCTCCTCGCGGTCACCCTGGGCGCCCGCGCCGTCGCCTATGTCCGTCAGGCACTGCTGGAGGCTCGTGGCGATGATCGCGAAGCCCGCCCGGTCCAGCGCGCGGGACGCGGCGGCCAGCTGTGTCACGACCTCCTCGCAGTCGCGCCCCTCCTCGATCATCCGGATCACACCGGAGATCTGGCCCTGTGCCCGCCGCAGGCGGTTCAGCACCGACTTGAGTTCGGCTCCCGCGAGATCCAGCTCCACAACCACTCCTCACCGATACCCCTAGGGGGTAATGTACTCCCCGCTTCGGGGCCCGTCGAAGACCAAGGATGTCACCTGACATGCCCAACACCCCTCCGAGCCTCCACACCGACCAGGTCCACGGCCGGCTCGACCAGCTCACCTGATAGACGTCCGGACCCCGGGCGAGTACGCCTCCGGGCACCTCCCCGGCGCGCTCAACATCCCGCCGGACCGGCTGCCGCGGGCGCTCCCCGGCATTCGACGGGCCGCCGAGCGCCGCGACGTCCTCGTGGTGTGCGCCTCGGGGGCGCGCTCCGAGAACGCCTGCCGCCTCCTCGCCGAGAGCGGTGTCACCGCGGCGACACTGGTCGGCGGCACCGGGACGTGGGCCGCCGAGGGCCACGACCTGCACCGTCCGCAGGGCGCCCCGCGCGCCACCCGGGCCATGGAGCGTCAGGTCCGGTTCGCCGCCGGGACGCTCGTGCAGCTCGGCCTCGCCCTGGGCCTGCTCCACCCGGCGTTCCAGCTGATCGCCGCCGGTGTCGCGGGCAGCCTGGTGTTCTCCGCCGTCACCGACACCAGCGGCATGGCCGTGGTCCTGGGCAGGCTGCCGCACAACCGCCCGCGCCCGGCGGACCTCGACGCCGCGCTCGCCCGGCTCGGGGACGGCCGGCCGGGGGACAACGGCCGGAAAGAGAGCCATCCGTGACGTGAAGGCTGTCCCGCCGCCGGAGCTTCTGCGGCAGAATCGCCACCACCGCACGGCCGCCGCTACGGAGCCCGGTCCAGCACGGCCGGACCGGCTGGGGAGACTTTCGATGACCACCACCGGTAGGCAGATTCCCGGCCCGGCGGGCCTTCCGCTCGTCGGCTCGATGCTCGACCTCAAGCGGGACTCGCTCGGCACGTTCCTGGCGGCGTACCGCGAGCACGGCGACGTCGTCCGGATCACCGCGGGCCCGCCCGGGCTGCGCACCGAGCTGTATGCGGTGTTCTCCGCGGAGGGCGCCCAGCAGGTCCTGGCCACCGAGTCCGCCAACTTCCGCAAGGACAACCTCTTCTACCAGGAGGTGCGCGAGTCGTTCGGCAACGGCCTGCTCACCAGCCAGGACGAGGAGTACCTGCGGCAGCGCAGACTGGTGCAGCCGCTGTTCACCCGCCGCCGTGTCGACAGCTACGCCGAGGCAGTCACCGGCGAGACGGCCGCCCTCACCGCCGCCTGGCGGCACACCCCGGACGCCACCGTCGACGTTGCCGCCGAGATGACCGGTCTGACGCTCCGCGCCGTCGCCCGCATCCTCTTCGGCACCGACGTCGAGTCCGCCGTCGACGTCGTCGAACGCTGCTTCCCGGTCATCGGCGACTACGTCCTGGGTCGCGCCTTCTCGCCCGTCACCGTGCCCCGCGACTGGCCCACCCCCGCCAACCGCCGGGCGGCCGGCGCTGTCGCCGAGCTGTACGGCGTGTGCGACCGCATCATCGAAGAGCGGCGCGCCGACGGCTCCGTCGCCACCGGCGAGGACCTCCTCAGCCTCCTCACCAGGGCCGGCAGCGACGAGGACGGCAGCCTCGACGCCGCCGAGATACGCGATCAGGTGCTGATCTTCCTCCTGGCGGGCCACGAGACGACCGCCACGTCGCTCGCGTTCGCCCTGCACCTGCTGGCCGGCCACCCCGAGGAGCAGCGCCTCGCCCGCGAGGAGGCCGTCCGTGTCCTGGCCGGACGGACGCCGCAGGCCGCCGACCTGGACGCGCTGCCGTACCTCAACCAGGTCATCAAGGAGGCCATGCGGCTCTACCCGGCCGGGCCGGTCATCGGCCGCCGCGCCGTCACCGGGACCCGGATCGGCGAGCACACGATCCCGGCCGGCGCCGATGTCGTGGTCGCACCGTGGGTGACCCACCGTCACACTCGCTACTGGGACGACCCGGAGCGCTTCGACCCCCGGCGGTTCACGCCCGAGCGGGAGAAGGAGCGCCCCCGCTACGCCTGGTTCCCGTTCGGCGGCGGGCCGCGCGCCTGCATCGGCCAGCACTTCTCGATGCTGGAGTCGGTCCTCGCCCTGGCGATGATCCTGCAGGCGTACGAACTGGAGGCCGTGGACGTCGACGTGCCCGTCACCGCCGGCATCACCCTGCGCGCGACCGCCCCCGTACGGTGCCGGGTGCGGCACTTGTCACACACCGGCCCCGACGCGTGACCTCGGGGCTCCGCGCCTCCTCTTCCCGGACGAGACCGAGAGGAGGCGGGAGCCCCCGATGAGCGCTGTGACCGACGAGGAGACCGTTCGTACCGTCCGTGCGATCGCGGGTGATCCTCCTGGAGTCCGTCGAGGCGCCGCACCGCCTGACGGACGACGTCGACGCCCGACGACGGCGGCCCAGGTGGTCCGGCACAGGCCGACGAGGAGGGCATCGGTCCGGACGACGGCGACCCCGACGCCCGGCAGGCGGGAGGGGGGACCTCCCGTCAGGCGGCCGTGTCGTCGGCGAGCCACAGGTCGGGGCCGAACACCTCGTACCGGATGTTCCGCGCGGGGACCCCGGCGCGCAGCAGCTGCTCCCGCGCCGCCCGCATGAACGGCAGCGGCCCGCACAGGTAGACGCTCGCGTCGGCCGGCACGTCCATCCGGTCGACGCCGGCGATGTCCAGCCGCCCGGAGCGCGCCCCGGGCACCTCGTCGGCACCCAGCTCGTACCAGAACACGGCGCGCGCGTCGGGGAGCCCGTCCACCAGGCGGCGGGTGTCGGCGCGCAGCGCGTGGGCGGCGGGGGAGCGGTCGGCGTGCAGGACGGTGACCTGGCGGGTGGAGCCGGTGGCCGCGAGGTGCTCCAGCATGGCCACCATGGGCGTGCAGCCGATCCCGGCGGAGACCAGGACCAGCGGCTCGTCCGTCTCGTCCAGCACGACGTCGCCGAACGGCGCGGAGAGCGTCAGCGTGTCGCCCTCCCGGACTGTGCGGTGGAGCAGGCTCGACACCTCGCCGTCGGGGGTGCCGCCGGTACCCTCGACGCGCTTGACGGTGATCCGGCGGACGTCTTCGCCGGGCGCGGAGGACAGGCTGTACTGGCGCAGCTGGTGCACCCCGTCCGTCATCCGCACGCGCACGCTCACATACTGGCCGGCCCGGGCGCGCGGCGCGGGACCACCGTCGGCGGGGCGCAGCAGGAACGACACCGTGTCGGCGGTCTCGTCCCGGCGGCCCACGACGGTCCACTCCCGCCACGGGTGCCCCGGCCGCACCTGGGCCTCAAGGTAGAGGCGGGCCTCCTGGGCGATGAGAGCGCCTGCCATGAGCCAGTACACCTCGTCCCACGCGGCCGCCACCTCGGGCGTCACCGCCTCACCGAGGACCTCCGCTATCGCGCCGAAGAGGTACTTGTGCACGATCGTGTACTGGTCGTCGGTCACCCCGACCGCGACGTGCTTGTGCGCGATCCGCGCCAGCAGGGCGTCGGGGCGGGTGTCCGGCTCGGCGAGCAGCGCGCCGGCGAAGGCGGCGATGGAGCCGGCCAGGGCCCGGCGCTGGGCGCCGCTCGCCTGGTTGCCCCGGTTGAACATCCCGTCCAGCAGCTCGGGGCGCTCGCTGAACATCGTCGCGTAGAAGCGTGTGGTGATGTCGTCCAGCGCCCCGCCCACGGCGGGGAGGGTGGCCCGGATCACCGAGGCTGATTCGGCGGACAGCATGAGACTCCTAAGAAGCCGAGGCAGTTGGTACTGAACACTGCGGATACGCAGGCTTCTTCTGTCTATCAGCCAAATGTTGGCCGATCCGCCGGATGAGGCGGATCGGGGCCGAAGGTCCCTGGACCGAGGACGCCCGGCCCTCCGATCCTCCGTCGGACCCGGGGCCGCCGGCCCTGCCGCGCGGCCGCCGGGTGTGCCACGCCCGTCAGCGGGTGTCGCTGCCCGAGACCCCGCGCAGTGCCGCCCGCCCCGCCTCCAGCCGCGCCACCGGCAACCGGAACGGCGAGCACGACACATAGTCGAGTCCGGCCCCGTGGAAGAAGCGCACCGACTCCGGGTCGCCGCCGTGCTCCCCGCACACCCCGACCTCCAGGTCCGGGCGTGCCGCCCGGCCCTCGGCGACGGCCAGCTCCACCAGCCGCCCCACGCCGTCCCGGTCGATCGTCTCGAACGGCGACGTCTCGAAGACGCCCTTCTCCAGATACGCCGGGAAGAAGGCCGCCTCCACGTCGTCCCGCGAGAACCCCCACGTCGTCTGCGTCAGGTCGTTGGTGCCGAACGAGAAGAAGTCCGCGTCCCGCGCGATCCGCCCCGCCGTCAGCGCCGCCCTGGGAAGCTCGATCATCGTGCCCACCGGGCAGTCCACGGCGACGCCGCTCTCCTCCGACACCTGGGCCAGCACCCGCTCCACCTCGTCCCGTACGAGATGCAGCTCCGCCGCCGCGCCCACGAGCGGCACCATGATCTGCGCGCGTGGGGAGCCCCCGGCCCGCACCCGCTCCACGACGGCCTCCGCCACCGCCCTCACCTGCATGGCCACCAGACCGGGCACCACGAGGCCCAGACGCACACCGCGCAGCCCCAGCATCGGGTTCTCCTCGTGCATCCGCGTGACCGCCGCCAGCAGCGCGGTGTCCCGCGCGTCCGGCTCCCGCCCGACGGCCTCCTCGCGCGCAACCCGCACGGCCAGCTCCACGGCGTCCGGGAGGAACTCGTGCAGCGGCGGGTCCAGCAGCCGGATCGTCACCGGCAGCCCGTCCATCGCCTCCAGGATCCCCACGAAGTCCCGCCGCTGGAGCGGCAGCAGCTCCGCCAGAGCCGCCTCGCGCTCGGCGTCGCCCGCCGCGAGGATCATCGTCTCCACGTAACCGCGCCGCTCGCCGAGGAACATGTGCTCCGTCCGGCACAGCCCGATACCCCGCGCGCCGAACCGGCGGGCCCGCGCCGCGTCCTCCGGCGTGTCCGCGTTCGCCCGCACCTCCAGCCGCCGTACCGCGTCGGCCCGTTCCATGAGCCGGTGCACGTCCCGTACGACCTGCTCCACATCCTCCTCGCCGGCCTCCTCCGGCAGCCGGCCGCCGCCCTCGAAGTACCGCATCACCACCGAGTCGACCAGCGGCACCTCACCCAGGTACACCCGCCCCTCGGTGCCGTCCACGGACAGCACCGTGCCCTCCTCGACGGTGACCCCGCCCGCGGTGCAGCGGCGTCCGCGCGGGTCCACCACGAGTCCCTCGGCGCCGCACACGCAGACCTTGCCCATACCGCGCGCCACCACGGCCGCGTGGCTGGTCTTGCCGCCCCGGCTGGTCAGCACGGCCTGCGCGGCGACCATGCCCGGCAGGTCGTCCGGCGTGGTCTCCGGCCGCACCAGCACCACCCGCTCACCCGCCGCGGCGCGCCGGCCGGCCTCCGCCGAGTCGAACACCGCCGCGCCCACGGCCGCCCCCGGCGAGGCGGGCACCCCGCGCGTCAGCGGCTCTTCGGCGTCCGACGTGTCGAAACTCGGGAACATCAGCCGCGCCAGCCCCTCGCCGCTCACCCGCTCCAGCGCCTCGTCCAGGGAGATGAGGCCCTCGTCGACGAGCTGCCCGGCGATCCCGAACGCGGCCTGGGCGGTGCGCTTGCCGACCCGCGTCTGGAGCATCCACAGCCTGCCCTGCTCGATCGTGAACTCGATGTCGCACAGGTCCCGGTAGTGCTCCTCCAGCCGCTGCAGATGCCCGCACAGCTTCTCGTACGAGGCCGGGTCGAGCCGCTCCAGCTCCTGTAGCGGCACCGCGTCCCGGGTGCCGGAGACGACGTCCTCGCCCTGCGCGTCGGGCAGGTAGTCGCCGTACACGCCCGGCCTGCCGGTGGCCGGGTCGCGGGTGAAGGCGACGCCGCTGCCCGAGTCGGCGCCCCGGTTGCCGAACACCATGGTCTGGATGTTCACGGCGGTGCCCAGATCGTCCGGGATGTGCTCGCGGCGCCGGTAGACGCGGGCGCGCTCCGCGTTCCACGACCCGAAGACCGCCAGCACCGCCCGTCGCAGCTGCTCGTGCGGGTCCTGCGGGAAATCCTCGCCCGTCCGCTCCCTGATGATGTCCTTGTACGTCTCGACGATCCGGATCAGGTCGCAGGTGTCGAGATGGGCGTCGTCGACGACATGGTGCTGGTGCTCGATCCGGGTGAGGACGTCCTCGAAGAGCGCGCCGTCCACACCCATCACCGTGGTACCGAACATCTGGACGAGGCGACGGTAGGAGTCCCAGGCGAACCGCTCCCGCGCCGGGGTCTTGGCCAGGCCCAGCACGGCGTAGTCGTTCAGCCCGATGTCCAGGATCGTCTCCATCATGCCGGGCATGGAGAACCGGGCCCCCGAGCGCACGGAGAGCAGCAGCGGGTCGTCCACCTGACCGAGCCGCCGTCCGGCCGCTCGCTCCAGTCGCTCCAGGTGCTCGGCGATCTCCTGGTCGAGCTCCGGAGGCGGGGCACCGGTCGCGAGGAAGACCCGGCACGCCTCGGTGGTGACGGTGAACCCGGGCGGCACGGGCAGACCCATCCGTACCATCTCGGCCAGATTCGCGCCCTTGCCGCCGAGCAGGTCGGCCCGGTCCCGGCCACCCTCGGCGAAGTCGTACACGTAGCGGTCCATGGCAGTGCATCCTCCAGGGATCGGCCGGCCGGCGGTACCACCACGACCAGCGTGCCACCGCGACACCCGGAACGGCGCCCGGGCACCCCCAGCGTCCCGCCCGGACCGGACCGACGGGCAGGGACCGGCCGTCCCGCTCCCGCCGCCCGACCGGCCCCCGATACGCTGGCTGCGGAACAGCGCGGAGGAGGACCGGTGGGTGCAGAGGAGCCGTTGTCGAGGATGCCTCAGATGCGGCTCGATGAGCTGCTGGAGGAGCTGCAGGCGCGCATCGACGCGGCCCGTGGCACCCGCGACCGTGTGCACAGCCTGCTGGAGGCGGTCGTCTCCGTGGGCCGCGAGCTGGATCTCACGCAGGTGCTGCGGCGTATCGTCGAGGCGGCCGCGCTGCTGGTGGACGCCCAGTACGGGGCCCTCGGGGTGATCGGCCCGGACGGGCGCACCCTGTCCCGGTTCATCACCGTGGGGCTGAGCGACGAGGAGGTCGCCCGGATCGGCCCCCCGCCGGAGGGGCACGGCCTGCTCGGCGAGATCATCCGGCGCCCCGAGCCGCTCCGGATAGGCGAGATCCACTCCCACCCCTCGTCGTACGGCTTCCCGGCCCACCACCCGCCGATGCGGACCTTCCTCGGCGTGCCCATCCGTGTCCGTGACGAGGTGTTCGGCAATCTCTACCTCACCGACAAGCGCGGCGGGCTGGACTTCGACGCCGAGGACGAGGGCGTCATCACCACCCTGTCGGTCGCCGCGGGTGTGGCCATCGACAACGCTCGCCTGTACGAGTCCTCCCAGCGCCAGCAGCGCTGGCTGGCGGCCAACGCCGAGATCACCCGCAGCCTGCTGTCCGGCAGCTCCCGCCTCGACGTCCTCGAACTGATCGCCCGCCGCGCGCAGGACATCACCGGCGCCCGGCTCGCCGACGTCTCCGTCCCGGTACCCGGCTCCGACGACCTGGTCGTCGAGCTGGCCATCGGCGGTGAGGGGGAGATGCGCCAGGGCCTCGTCGTCCCCGTCGAGGGCACCCTCTCCGGTGCCGCCTACACCCAGGGCACCCCGGTCACGACGGCCGACCTGCCCAAGGACGACCGCTACGACGCGGGCCCCCGCCGCTTCGACGGCCTCGGGCCCGCCGCGGCCGTCCCCCTCGGCACCGGCGCCGAGGGCACCCGCGGCGTCCTCCTCCTGGCCCGCGCCGAGGGCGAACCCGTCTTCACCGACGGCGAACTGGACCCGCTCCTCGCCTTCGCCGGGCAGGCCGCGGTCGCCCTGGAGCTGGCCGAGCGGCGGCGCGACGCCGAGCAGCTCGCCCTGCTGGAGGACCGCGACCGTATCGCCCGCGACCTCCACGACCTGGCCATCCAGCGCCTCTTCGCCACCGGCATGACCCTCCAGAGCGCCGCCCGCCTCGTCGAGCACGCGGGCGCGGCCGAGCGCGTCTCCCGGGCCGTCGCCGACCTCGACGAAACCATCAAGATCATCCGTTCGACCATCTTCGGGCTGCGCAGCCGCGCCGAGGACACCGGACCGAGCCTCCGTGCCCGCGTCGCCCGCGCCGTCGGCGAGGCCGCCGGCACCCTGGGCCATCCGCCCCGGCTCAGCATGGAGGGCCTGCTCGACACCGACGTGCCCCCGACCGTCGCCGACCATGTGGTGGCCGCCCTCACCGAGCTGCTCAGCAACGCCGCCCGGCACGCCCACGCCACACGCGTGGAGGTGTCCCTGCAGGCCACGCCCTCGGAGGTCGTACTCGCCGTGAAGGACAACGGCCGCGGTATCCCGGAGGGCGGCCGCCGCAGCGGACTGCGCAACCTCGAGGAGCGCGCGCGGAGCGTCGGCGGGGGCCTGGACATCGGCGCACCGCCCGAGGGCGGCACGCAGATCGTGTGGCGCGCTCCGCTGAACGCGACGCTCTGAGGGGGCGCCGCGAGGTGCGCCGGCCGTCACTCCGTGGCGGACGCGGCTGACGGGGCCTGAGGGTCGGCGGCCACCAGCTGGAAGCCGGTGACCAGATCGGGCCGGATGCGCAGCGCGTGGTTCATCGACATCTGCGTCACCCAGGGCCGCAGCATCGTCTCGTACCGCCGCAGCTCGGCCGGGTCGCGGACCAGCCCGGCATACCCGGTGACCACCACGCTCCACCCCAGATGGGTGTCCTGGTCGATGACGTCCGCCTCGTACGCCACGACGATGCCGGGCGTACCCTCGGGCGCCGCGATCGAGGCCAGAGTGGCGCTGTCGTGCAGCCGTACGACGATGTCCTCGCCGTCCATGACGTGGTTGACCGGCCGGATCGCGGGCAGCGCCTGCTGGGTGAAGACGATCCGGCCCAGCGACACGGAGCGGAGCAGGCGCAGTGCCTCGCCACGGCTCAGCTGCCGCAGGCGGCGGGGAGCCACGGCGTCGCGGTCGCCGCCCACCGGTCGGCGCACGGCCTGGTCCTTCATGCTCGTTCATCCCTCTGCTCGGTCGGACATCCAGCGTCTCCCCCGCGCCTGTCCCCGTGACAGGGCCATACGGCCCTGGTGGACAGTGCCGTCCGGGGTGAGGATGGCGAGTGGTACATGCCGAATGACGGGAATGAATGCGACATGACGGACAGCAGCACCGGCCAGGGCACGAAGGCACCCGTCCGGGTCTTCCTTCTCGACGACCACGAGGTGGTACGTCGTGGCGTCCACGACCTGCTGAACGACGAATCCGACCTGACCGTGGTCGGTGAGGCAGCCACCGCCGAACAGGCGCTCGTACGCGTGCCCGCGCTCCGGCCCGACGTGGCCGTGCTCGACGTGCGGCTGCCGGACGGCGACGGTGTGAGTGTCTGCCGTGAGCTGCGCTCCCGCATGCCGGACCTGGCCTGCCTGATGCTCACCTCCTTCGACGACGAGGAGGCGCTCCTCGACGCGATCATGGCGGGTGCCTCCGGCTACGTCCTCAAGCAGATCACCGGCACGGACCTGGTGAACGCCGTCCGTACCGTGGCCTCCGGCCAGTCCATGCTCGACCCCGGCGCCACGGCCCGGGTCATGGCCCGGCTGCGCGGCGGCACCCCGCAGGAGGAGGAGGCGCAGGGCCTGCCGGGGCTCACCGAGCGCGAACGGGAGATCCTCGCCCTGGTGGGGGAGGGGCTGACCAACCGTGAGATCGGCAAGCGGCTCTACCTCGCCGAGAAGACCGTCAAGAACAACATCTCCCGGCTGCTGGCCAAACTGGGCGTGGAACGCCGGGTGCAGGCCGCCGTCATCGCCACCCAGGCGCTCTCCGGACGGCCGCCGCACGACGGGGGCCGCCCGCGCTGACGGCCCGCGCTGACGGCCCGCGCTGACGGCCCGTCCGTCGACCACCCGGGCTCACCGGAGCCCGGGTTCACTCGTGCCCGAGCCCGGGTTCACTCGTGGGGGACCACCGCGACCGGGCACGGCGCGTGGTGCAGGACCGCGTGCGCCACCGACCCGATGCGCGGCCCCAGCGGCGCGTGCCGCACCCGGCGGCCCACCACCATCAGCCCCGCCCCGCCGGCCACCGAGAGCAGCACCTGGCCGCCGCTCCCGATCTCGACGTGCTCGGTCACCGGCACGTCCGGGTACCGCTCCCGCCAGGGCGCCAGCGCCTCCGCCAGGGCCTTGCGCTCGTACGGCTCGAGACCGCCCGCCTCGTCGGCCAGCCGCAGCGACCCCGGGCTGTACGCGTACAGCGGCGGCAGGCTCCAGGCCCGTACCGCACGGACTCCCACGCCCCGGGCCGCCGCCGTCCTGAACGCGAACTCCAGCACCGCGGCGCTCTCGTCCCTGCCGCCCTGCTGCCCGACGACGATCTCTCCCCCGCCCGCTGCCGGGCCGGCCTCCTTCGGGGCGGCCTCCTGGGGGGCGCGCACCGACACCACCGGACGGGTCGCGGCGGCGATCACCTGCTGCCCGTACGAGCCGAGCAGGAATCCGACGAGCGCGCCGTGCCCGCGCGAGCCGATCACGAGCATCTCCGCCCCGTCGGCGGCCGCCAGCAGCGCTGGGACCGGGGTGTCCGACACCACCTCGGCTGTCACCTCCACCTCCGGGTGCCGACTGCGGAGTTCCGCCACGGCCTCGTCCAGAACGCCCTGCGCCCGCCGCTCCTCCGCCTCCCGGTCCTGGGCGAGCGGCACGTCCAAGGGCTGCCAGAGCCAGGCGTGGACGAGACGCAGGGGGAGCGTGCGGAGCCCGGCCTCCCGGGCCGCCCAGTCGGCCGCGGCCAGGCTCTCAGGGGAGCCGTCCACTCCTGCTGCGATCGTGCGGGTCGTCGGGGCGTGCGCCATGGGAATTCCTCCGTACGTCGGGATTCGCGGGGTCCTGCGTCCCAGCATGGACGGGCGCCCGGCGCCGACGGAGGGCCGGGAGGCCCGACTTCCCCGCCCGTCCGGCCCCAAACCGGCGGCCACCCGGCCGACCCCGGCCGACCCCGGCCGACCCCGTCCCGCCCCGCCCGTCCAGCCCGGGCGGACACGGGCCGTGCGGCGCACGCGGCAGGGACCGGACTCGGCTCGTCCAACCGGGGGTACCGGGTGGATCCTGTAGTCAGGACCGGTGCCGCATCGGTCCACCGCCGTCCGACGCGTCGAGGAGGCACATCATGACCCGGACGCTGGCATGGAAGATCAACATGGATCTGCTGGAGGACGAGGGCACCACCGAGGCGCGTGCCGTCCTGGACACCGGCAAGTCGACCATCACCGGCCACGGCACAGCGCGGCGCAATCCGGAGGACGACGACGTCCCTCTGATCGGCGACGAGTTGGCCGCCAGCCGGGCGATGAGCGACCTGGCCCGGCAGTTGATGAGGCTCGCGTACAAGGACATCGGCGAGGCGGGCGCGGGGATGACCGGCGAACGCGAGGAGGAGGCCCCCTACGGCTGGTCGACACCGGCCCGCTGACATCAGCACGCCGATTCCGGCGCACCTCGCCCGAGGACCCGAGAGGACCCGAGAGGAGCCGACTGGAGCCGACTGGAGGAGGCCGCCCAGGGGCGTACCCACGCCGCACGGGCGGCCTCGCCGCATGCACGGCCGCTCCGCTGCCGGACCGTCAAGCGGCCCGTACAGGCTGCCGGTCCGTGCGGGCGGGGCCGTGGGCCGTCGTCCGTCAGGTCGTCACGGCCACGGTGTCGTCCCGCTCGTAGGCGAGCCGCTCGTCCACGTTCACGACTCCGTCGACGGTCTCGCAGAGACGGACCAGGATCGGTACCAGGCTCCTGCGCTCCAGCGTGCCGCTCAGCGTCACGGAGCCGTCGGCGACGTCGACGGTCACGGCGGACGGCGGCAGTCCCATCGTGCGGGTGACGACGTCCTCCAGGATCTCCTCCTGGATCGCCCGGTCGCGCCGCAGGAACAGCTGCAGCAGATCACTGCGGCTGAGCACCCCGATGAGCCGGCCGGGCGCGTCCACCACGGGCAGCCGCTTGATCCGTTGCTTCTCCATCACCCGGGCGGCCTCCACCGCGCTCCACTCCTGCCGCGCCACGATGGCCGGGCTGGACATCAGTCCCTCGGCGGTGGCCGGCCCCTGCCCCTCGGCGGACCTGCGGCGCAGCAGGTCGGCCTCGGACACGACACCGACCGGCCGCTCGTCCTCGTCCACCACGGGCACGGCCGTGATGCCGTACTCGTCGAGCAGCCGCGCGATCTCCTTGAACGAGGTACCGCGCTGGACCGCGACGGCCTCGGGTGTCATCAGATCGGCAACGCTGCGGTGCCTCATCGCTCTCGCCCGTCCCTTCAGTCGCCTCAGTCGCCCACATTCGAGGATGCGGGACCCTCGGCCCTGGCGCCCGTCACAGGACGGTGTCACCATGAAAGTGACGGAAAGGGCATATGAAGAGACGAGGAGAAGCGGCACCGGCCGTGCACCTCGCAATCAGGATCCGCGAGAAGCGGATGGCCCTTTCCGCCTTTCTGTGTCCACTTCGCGCCTCCGTGGACGTCACACCACGCTGGTCGCGGGCGGCGCGTACAGGTCGAGCAGCCGTGACCGGGTGGCATGCAGCCGGTGGGCCAGCACCTGTCCGACCCACTGTGTCAGCGCCAGCCCGAACGCGGGCTCCGCCTCGCACAGCGACTGTACGGCGGCCGCGTCGAACTCGTCGGCGCGCACCAGGCTCATCGCCTCGGAGCCCAGCTCCCACTCGTACGGCGGAAAGAGCCAGGACAGACCCACCAGCTCACCATGGCCGAGCATCTCGATCACGGCGGGACGGCGTTGGCCCGGCAGCCGTGAATCCAGGTTGACGGCGCCGGTCCGGATGATCCAGAACCGGTCCGCCGGCTTGCCTTCGTCGAACAGTCGCTCGCCCGGCTCGAACATCACATCCCTGGCGAGCGCCATGAGCCGTTCCCGGTGGGGAGACGGCAGGGCCTTGATCTTCGGTGCTGCGGTGGTGATCATGTGAACCTCCCGGTGAACCGCGCACTCCCAGCGTCGGCCGACACGGTGCGGGGCCGCAGGGGCCGCCCGGGGCACGGGTGGGGGCCTTCCGGCCCCGCTCCATGTGCCCCCGACCGGACGCGCCCGGACCCGGCTGTCCAGACCAGGTGCGCCCATGAATTCGAGCGTACTCAGCCCGGCCGGAAACGGCGCTGCCGTCGCCGTGTGCCCGGCCCGGGGACGGGTCCGCCGGGCGCCGCCGTGCGGAGCCCCGCAGGCGCGACTACCGTGTTGCCATGCCCGGACCAGAGCACCTGAAAGGTGACATCGGCCGCCGTGTGGCCGCTCGTCGCGAGCAGCTCGGGCTGTCCCGCGAGGACGTCGCCCTGCGGGCGGGCTCGGCACCCGGCTACATCCAGTATCTGGAGGAACAGACCGCCGCGCCGGGCATGGGCTTCATGCTGCGCCTCGCGGACGCTCTGGAGACCACCGTCGTCGCCCTCACCGGTGGCATGGAGGGCACCCCGCCCGGCGCGGGGCACGCCGCTTACCACCCCGAGCTGGTCGAGCTGGGCCCCGAGGAGTGCTGGCGGCTGCTCGGCTCGCACGGCGTGGGCCGCGTCGCCGTGACCACCCACGAGGGCCCCGCCATCCTCCCGGTCAACTACCTGGTGTCCGGGCGTGAGGTGGCGTTCCGTACGTCGCCCGAATCCATCCCCGCCAAGGCCACCAGCGGCGAGGTCGCCTTCGAGGTGGACCACATCGACGACGCGTTCAGCCAGGGCTGGAGCGTCCTGCTCGTCGGCGCCGGCCGTACCGTCACCGAGCCCGACGACGTGCGGGCCCTGGAGCAGCAGGCGTACTCCGCGCCGTGGGCGGGCGGCGAACGGGACATGTGGATGGCCATCGCGCCGGACCGGGTCACGGGCCGCCGGATCCTGGTACGCCATACGCACGAGCCGCGCGGGCAGCACCACTCCTGACACGCCGCACCACGCCTGACACGGGGCGACGCGCGAGGTCACACGCCGCGTGTCGACGGGTGGTGCCGCGACGGGCGCCCCACGGATGTCACGCCCCCGGGTCGCGGATGTCCAGGACCTCGTCCACCGGCCGCCGGGGCGTCGCCGGGGCCGTCGGGCCGTACCCGAGGCGGATCAGCATCTGGGCGTGACCCATCGCCGACCGCGGATCGCGCACCGCCCAGCGCAGTTCCGGCCACTCCAGGACGTGCGAGTTCAGCGACGTGGCCAGCCCGTCCAGGGTCGCCTGCAGCAGCACCCGCTCCAGAGCCTGCCCGGCCCGCAGCCAGTCCGCCGGCCCGTCGTCCCGCGTGCCCAGCACCGCCAGGCACGGCCTCTGCTCGAAGGTGGCCGCCCCGCGCCCCGCGGGCCGCTCGTGGGCCGCGAAGTCCCGTACCGGGGCCCGCCCGTCGTAGCGGCGCGGCCCGAACGCGTACGTCGGGATCCCCGACGTCCTGGCGGCGTGCGCCGGGTCCTGTGCTGCGGCCAGCGCGTCGTCCTCCTTCCGCCAGGCCCAGCGCGCGACCTCCGCCCGTACCTCCGGGTCCATGGACTCCTCGGCCTCCGCGTCCCGCACCAGGGTCAGGACCTCCTCCGTCTGCCACGCGCCGAGAAACACCAGCCGGGCACCCTCGGCCACGGCGACGCCGGAGAGCTCGTCGCGAACCGCCTGCGGCACGATTTCGTCGGTGAACGGGAACCGGTTCGAGTGGCGCTTGCGGAGCGCCGGGTACAGGGCGGCGAGCTCGTCGTCCGGCCCGGTCGGCCGGGTGAACGCGGCCTCCGCCAGCAGCGTCGGCTCCGCCGGGTCGGGCAGCAGGTCGATCCGCGGGTCCCAGCCCTCGTGGGCGGCGGCCACCCGCAGGTTGAACAGCGCGGCGCCGCAGCCGATGTGCAGCGCCCGGTGCGCCGGGTCCTCGCGCGGCATGGTGCGCGCCGGGTCCATGCGCAGCTCCAGCGTGCCGCTGCCCCGCACGTGGCGGAAGATCCACGGCTGCGCGTTGTGCATGGACGGTGCGGTCGTCGCGTCCGCGACGAGCCGCGTCACGACGGGGATGTCGAGGCTACGAGCGGTCATGGCACTTCTCCGTTCCTAGCCGTGCGGGACCACGGCGACGGGCGCGTCCGAGTGGTGGATCACGGCGTGGGCGACCTGGCCGAGGCGGGGCCCCAGCGGCAGCCGCGTCCTGCGCCGCCCGATGACCAGTACACCGGCATCGGCGGCGGCGCGCACGAGTTCGGCTCCGGCAGAGCCGGTGACGGCCCTCTCGGCGACCCGTACCGCCGGGTACTTCAGCCGCCACGGCAGCAGCGTGTCGGTGAGGCTCTCCGCGATCTCCCGGCCGACCTCGTCGGTGATGTCCGGGTCGACCGCCGCCACGTACCCGTACGCCGTGGGCAGCGACCAGCAGTGCACGACGCGCAGCGTGCGGTCCCGCCGGGCCGCCTCCTCGAACGCGAAGCCGAGCAGCGCGTCGCACTCCTGGAAGATGTCCTCACCCACGACCACGTCGCCGGCCTGCCCGTGCTCCCGCCCCGGCCGGCCGCCGCCGGAGGCCCGTACGAGGACGACCGGCCGGTGCGCCGCCGCGACGACGGCCATCCCCACGGACCCGGCGAGGAACCCGGTCAGCCCGCCGAGCCCCCGCGAACCGAGGACCAGCAGCTCCGTGGGGCCGCTCTCCGCGGTCTCCGCGACCAGCGCGGCGGCCGCCCGCCCGGTGACCGTCTCGGCCGCCACGACCAGCCCGGGGTTCGCCTCGCGCGCCCGCGTGGCCGCGTCCTGCAGCAGCGTGTCGGTGCGCTCGGCGATCAGCGCGGCGTGGGCGGCCGGGATCTCGGGCGTGTCCGGCCAGTCCCGGACGTGCACCAGCCGCAGCGGCACACACCGCAGGACCGCCTCACCGGCTGCCCACGAGACGGCGGCGAGACTCTCCGGTGAGCCGTCCACACCGGCCGTGACGGTGCGTACGCGGGTGTCGGTCATGGTGGGCCTCCTGCCTCAAGAATCACACCCGCGGCCGCCCCGAGGCAGGGCCGACAGGTCCGTGTCCCGCCCGAACGGCCCTCGTCGGCCGCACGACGATGCCGGGGGAGACAGCCGCCGCCGGCCTGCCCGGCCCCTGCCCTGCCCGGCCCCTGCCCTGCCCCGGACCCGGCCCGCCCCCCGCCCCGGCCGCCCTCAGCTACCCCGGGCCGCGGTCCACTTCGCCTCCAGGTGTTCGCGCACCGCGGCCGTGAGCGCCTCCAGGCCGGGGGAGATCTCGGGGGCGAGGGGCTCCGGGCCGTGGGTCCGGCGGGCGGTGGCCGGGAGGGCCGTCACGTCCGCGGTGAAGCGGGCGTGGGCGGTGGCGAGGTCGTCGGGCGGGCCGATGCGGCGGCCGCCGCGCATGACCGTGCGCAGCAGTGGCTCCGCGCCCTCGGGGCCCGGCTCGTCCACCAGGGCCAGGACGTCGGGGCCGCCCGGCGACCGCCAGACCTGTTTGCGGCCCGGGGCGGTCGCCTTCGCCGCGGACAGCTTCATCACCGGGCGGCCGTCGTACTCGACGAGCTTGTACGCCGAGTCCAGGTACGGCGCGTCGGCGGACGTGCCGACCTTCGTGCCGACCGCGTAGACGTCGACCGGCGCCCCGGCCCGGACCAGCGCGTCGATGTCGTACTCGTCGAGCCCGCCGCTGACGATGACGCGTACCTCGGGCAGCCCGGCCGCGTCCAGGATCTCCCGTGCCCGCCCGGCCAGGGCCTCCAGGTCGCCGCTGTCCAGCCGGATCCCGCAGCCCGGACCGCGCCGGAGGTCTCGCAGCACCCGGGCGGCCGTCGCCACGCCGCGCTCGGTGTCGTACGTGTCGACGAGGAACGTCACCGGCCCCGGGTGAGTCCGGGCGAAGGCGCGGAACGCGGCCTCCTCGTCCGGGAACGCCTCGACGTACGAGTGCGCCATCGTCCCGGACGCCGTCATCCCCAGGCGCGTCGCCGCGGCCACGTTGCTGGTCCCCGCGAAGCCCACCAGCCCCCCGAGTCGCGCCGCCTGGAACCCGGCCTGCGGCCCGTGCGTACGGCGCAGCGAGAAGTCCACCACCGGATGCCCGGCCGCCGCGAGCACGCACCGGGCCGCCTTGGACGCCACGGCCGTCTGGTGGCTCACCAGGTTGAGCAGATGGGTCTCCACCAGCTGAGCCTCCGGCAGCGGCGCCGTCACCTCCAGCAGCGGCTCCCCGGCGTGCACCACCCGCCCTTCGGGCACGGCCCGCACCTCTCCGGTGAACGCGAGCCCGCGCAGCGGCTCCAGCTCTGCCTGCTCCCTGCCCAGTGCCACCGCGAACCGCCGTACGTCCGTCGGGGTGATCCGGTAGCCGGCCAGCTGGTCGAGCGCCGACTCCAGCCCGGCGGCGACGAGGAACCCGCGACCGGGAGGGAGTCTCCGTACGAAGAGGCTGAAGGTCGCCGGCGCGTCCATGCGCTCCTCGAGGTAGGACAGGGCCATCGTCACCTCGTAGAGGTCGGTGCTGGTGACGTCCGACATGGGGCTCGCCGCTTTCCGCGTCTCGGGTACGGGCGTGAGAGGGACGGACGGGGTACTCGCGCCCCGCAGGGACCTTTGGCCCGGTCCCCGGCCCTGCGGGCCCTCCCGGTGCGGATTCCCCGGTGCCAGCGTGGGAATGCGACCGACACGAGCTCAGGAGGAGCCATGAACCACCCCACGACCTCAGGTACGACGATCACGGGGCCGGTCATCGCCGGCGTCGACGGCTCCGTCCAGGCCAGGGCCGCCGTTCTGTGGGCGGCCGCCGAGGCGGACCGGCGTCGGCAGCCGCTGCGCATCGTGTACGCGTCGGGTACCGACAACCGCGTCCTCTACTCGTCGGCCGAGGCCGCCGAGAAGGTCCGTGACGCCGGGCACGACCTGTTGACCGAGACCGGCGACCTTGTGGCGGAGCGGTTCCCGGAGCTGACCGTCGCGAAGCAGTTCAGCGGCCGCGAGGCCGTCGCCGCGCTCCGTGAGGCGGCCGGCACCGACGGCACCATCGTCGTCGGCCACCGGGGCGTCGGCGGTTTCGCCGAGCTGCTGCTCGGCTCGGTCGGTCTGGGCGTCGCCGCCCACGCCAAGGTGCCCGTGGTCGTCGTCCGCGGCGAGCCGGAGGAGCGGCCGGGCACGGGCGTCGTCATCGCCGCCGTACGCGACGAGCACGACCACGGCTGGGTCCGCCACGCCGCCCACGAGGCCGAGCTGCGCAAGGCGGCCCTGCGGCTGCTCACCGTCTGGAACCCGCTGTCCCACGTCGGTACCGCCCGCACCCTTCTGGACGACATCGACGGCATCGCCCGGCAGCACGTCCACGAGATGAGCGTGCTCGCCGACGGTCTCCGCGCGGAGTTCCCCGAGCTGACCGTGACCACCGAGGTGGAGGGCGGGCGTTCCACCGCCGAGCTGCTCGTCCAGGCCACGCACGAGGCGGACCTCGTCGTGGTGGGCGCACACCGCCCGCCGCTCGGCATCGGCCGGGCCATCGGGCACGTCACCCACGCGCTGCTGCACCACGCGCACTGCCCCGTCGAGATCGTCCCCCGCACGGGGAGCGACGAGGAGCCGCAAGACCAGAAGTGACCGGCGCGGCGGAGAGCACGGAGGAGGAACGATGAGCACACCGGAGACGCACGCACCGGAGATCAACCGACCGGAGGAGCGGCACGAGATCACCGTCGGCATCGACCCCGGCGACGGCGTCGGACCGGCGCTCGCCTGGGCGGCCGACGAGGCACGCGTCAGGGGACTTCCGCTGCGGCTCGTGCTCTCCGTACCCGCGCTGCACGACCTGCCGCACGGCAGCCGCCGGCACCGGGTCAGCGACTCCGCGCACCGCGCCGAGCTGCGCACCGATGGCGCCCGTGCGCTGGCCGAGGCGGCCGCCTGGGTCACCGACACCCACGCCGACGTCACCGTGGCGACGGAGCTGCTCGACGGAGGGCCCGCGGCCGTACTGTGCGGGCGCTCCGCACAGGCGAGGCTGCTGGTGCTCGGCTCCCGCCGCCTCGGCCGGTCAGCGGAGCTCTTCAGCCAGAGCTCCGTGACCGTCCCGGTGAGCGCCCGGGCCGCCTGCCCCGTCGCCGTGGTCGCCGAACCGCCGCGCGAACCCCGGGGCCCCGCGCACCTGGTCGTCGGCGTCGACGGAAGCGACGCGTCCAGGGCCGCGCTCGCCTTCGCGCTGGAGGAGGCGAGCCTGCGCGGCGCTTCCGTACGCGCCATGTGGGTCTGGCCCCAGCCCCGCCTGGCTCTGTCGGGTGCGTTCGCCGACACCGCCGGTGCCCTCACCGGTGAGCCCGTGGGCGACGAGCCGGCGGCGGCCCGCGAACGGCACCGACTGCTGACCGCGGCCGTCGCGGGCTGGCCGGAGAAGTACCCGGACGTGTCCGTCACCGAGCACGTCCTGCGCGGCCACCCGGTCGAGGAACTGGCGCTGGCCTCCCACGACGCCGTCGCGCTCGTCGTCGGACGGCGTGGCCACGGCGGCTACGCCGGCATGCGGCTCGGTTCGGTCGTCCACGGCCTGCTGCACCGAGCGGAGTGCCCGATCGTCACCGTCCCCGCCCCGGGCGACTGAACAGCCGGAAGGCAGGGGAGCAGACGGTGGCCGCACGGGACCGAACGAGACCCCCGAGACCCCCGAGACCACGCGAAGCCACTCGAACCACGGGAGCACGTCATGAACACCACGGAGAGCCGGGGCGGCGGCGGAGGCGGCCACGCACGTGACGTCCGTGACGTCCGTGACGTCGGAGCACGTGAGGAGCACGGCGGCGCCATGCACGCCGTGCTCGGTGACCAGATCCTGGTAGACGGACCGGTCGTCGGAGTGCCACGCCGCGACGGAGAGGTCGTGGGACTCCGGCACGCGGACGGCACCCCGCCGTACGACGTGCGGTGGTCGGACACCGGACGTGTGTCGCTCTTCTTCCCGGGCCCCGACGCCCATGTCCGGCATCTGACCGGAACGAGGCACCCGCACAAGTAGCCGCCGGTGACCCATGGGCAAGCGTCCACGGCGTGACGGGCTGCCGTCACGCCGTGGGGGGCGTCAGGCCAGGTCCACCCGGATGTCCACGACGCCCTCCACCGCCCGCACCGCGCGGGCCAGCAGCGGAACCAGCGACCGGTCGGGCAGCAGCCCGCTCAGGATCACCACGCCGTCCTCCACGAACACCCGCACCCCGGCCGCGGCGGGCACATCGGGAAGGACGGACCCCCGGATCTCCTCCTCGATCTCCTCGTCCGGACGCAGGAACACCTTCAGCAGGTCACTGCGGCTCACCACCCCCTCCAGAAGCCCCACCCCGTCCACCACCGGCAGCCGCTTGACCCGCCGCCGCGCCATGATCCGCGCCGCCTCGGCCAGGGTGGCGTCCGCGTGCACGGTGACCGCCGGGGCGGACATCAGGTCCTCCGCGTACACGGCACCCGCCTTGGCCGCCTCGGCCGCGCCCGCCGGGAAGCCCTGCCCGTCCCCCTCCTGGAACCCCTCCTTCGGCAGCAGATCCGCCTCGGAAACGACGCCGATCACCCGGCCCTCACCCTCCAGCACCGGCAGCGCGCTGACTTCCCACTGCTCCATCAGCGCGACGATCTCCTTGTACGACGCGTGCCGTCCCACCGCGACGGCCGTATGGGTCATGACATCACTCACGGTGCGCGGTGACGCGAGCATCGCGCCCACCTCCTCTTCCGTACGGTCGACTACGACACATTCCTCGCGGCGTGCCCTCGCACACCGCCCTCACACTCCGCGCCGGGTCCACTGCGGCTCGACGCGGCGCCACTCGTGTTCCCACTCCGCCGCCCGGTACCTGCGGGCCGCGCCACGCACGGCCGCGCCGGCCACCGCCGCGGCGCTCACGCCCAAGGCCGTGACGGTCGCCCCGACCACGACGGCCCCGCTCCACACGTCCCCGCCGCTCATCGGCGGCTCGGTGACCCGGCCGTCGGCGTCCAGCCACACAGCCGTACGGTCGCCCCGTGCCGCGTCCGCCGGGACGGACGCCACACCGGTGCCGACCCGCCCGTCGGGGCCCGTCCAGCGGACGTCCGCGCGGACCTTCTGCGCCTGTGTCCGTCCGTCCGTCGTCGCCGGACCGGCCCCGGACACGTCCTGGACGATCTCGGCGGTGACCTGGTGCCGGGTCGCCGCCTGCTCCGCCGCGGCGGCCGCCGTACGGCCGTACGCCCATCCGCCGGCGGCCACTCCGGCCAGCAGCGCGCCGGACCAGAGGACCGCGCCGAGCACGAGGAGCAGCCACGCCTCGGCCACATCGACGGGCCGTCGCAGCGGGTGCTCCCGCCACCGCCGCCGCCACACCGGCGCCCGGGCAGTCCCGATGAGCCGCACGTCGTGGGTCACAGCCTCACCGCCCTCCGTCGGTCTCCCTCCCAGGGTGCCGCCGCGCGGGGGCGCCGTGCAGGGGCCCTGGGCCCGCGCGGGAGGGGCCGGACGGCCCGCGATCCGGCACGGGACCGTGTTCACCCGTACGCGGGAACGGCCCGATGCCGTGTTCTGCGTACGGCTCCGGCGGCGCACGATGTCCGGGTCGGACGACGACCAACCGCCTGAAGGACGTGGCCCCGCATGACCTCCCTCCTGACGTCGACCAGCTCGTGGCGCACCCGCCTGGTCCACACCGAGGCCCCCGGCGCGGTGGTGCTCGTCCGGTTCTACGTCGGGGTGGTGTTCGCCTCCGAGGGCGTCCTGAAGCTCCTGCGCCCGGACGAGCTGGGCGCCGGCCGTTTCGACCGGGCGGGGATCCCGATGCCTGGATTCTTCGCGCCCCTCGACGGCCTTCTGGAGACCGTCTGCGGTCTCCTCGTCCTGGCCGGGCTGCTCACCCGGCTCGCCGCCCTGCCCATGGTGGTCGACATGGTGGGCGCGCTGGCGATCACCAAGCTGCCGATCCTTTGGGGCGGCGCGCCGCTGTTCGCCGACGCGTCCGGCTGGTGGGACTTCACCCACGCGTCCCGCACGGACCTGGCCCAGCTGTGCGGCACGCTGTTCCTGCTGGCCGTCGGCGCGGGCGCCTGGTCCGCCGACGCGTACCTCTCCCGGCACGCCCGTCTGGAGGCCGCTACCCGCCCGTGAGGCGCCGGGCCCGCTCGGTGTCGGCGAACCGGCACGGTGCCCTGCCCGGCGCGTCGGCGGTCCGCGCCGCGCATGGCCGCACCGCCCGGGGGTAATCGCCGGGCACACGGGCATCGCCTCCCGCCGTACGAAGGGGGACCGCACATGCCGTGGCCCAGACGCCTGTCCAGACGCTCGCCCGGGCATGCCTCGCCGTTCTCGTCTGCCTGGCCGTCGTCCCGGTCGCGGGCGAGGCACTGGCCGGTGCGCAGCCCGCGCAGCGCCCGACGGTGTCGGCCGCCCGCCTGGACGGCACGGTCACCCCGGTCGTCGCCGAGCACCTCAAGGAGGGCGTCGACCTGGCCGAACGCAACGGCCACCAGGCATTCCTCCTGGAGATGGACACGCCCGGCGGACTTCTCCAGTCGACCCGGGACATCGTCCAGGACTTCCTGTCCGCCGATGTACCGGTGATCGTCTACGTCGGGCCCGCCGGAGCGCGCACCGCGTCCGCGGTGGCGTACATCCATCGGCCGCGCCTCCCTCGCCGGTCGTACGGCCGTGGTGAGCGGCGGGGACGGCGACAGAGGGCAGGTCTTCCTCGACGGGGCCCGGTGGACCGTGCGGCTTCGGGACGGGCGGGTACACGAAGGACTACGGGTACGTGTCGTCGACCGCGACGGTCTGGAACTCGTGGCCGAGGCCGCCGAACCCGAGGAGGAAGCCCCATGAACTCACTCGTCGGTCTCATATTCGGCGCAGCCGTCCTGCTCCTGCTGCTGTCGATGTCGGTGAAGGTCGTGCCCGAGTACGAGCGGGGTGTCATCTTCCGGCTCGGCCGGATCATCGGGGCGAAAGGCCCAGGTCTCTTCTTCATCATCCCGGTCGTCGGCCGCATGATGCGCGTCTCGCTGCGCACGGTCACCATGGACATACCACCACAGGACGTCATCACGAAGGACAATGTGACGGTGCGGGTGAACGCGGTGACCTACTTCCACGTCGTCGATACGAACAGGTCGGTCGTCGCGATCGAGAACCACGTCCAGGGCACCTCGCAGATCGCCCGGACCACGCTCCGCAGCATTCTCGGCCAGGTCGACCTCGACGAACTGCTCGTCAACCGTGACGAGATCAACCAGAAGCTCCAGAGGATCATCGACGACGTGACCAACCCCTGGGGCGCGAAGGTCACCCTCGTCGAGGTCGAGGACGGCGAACTGCCCGAGGCCATGCGCCGCGCCATGGCACGGCAGGCGGAGGCCGAACGAGACCGGCGGGCCAGGGCCACCCACGCCAAGGGCGAGTTCGAGGCCGCCGAGACACCGGCGGACGCGGCCCGTCGGCTGGAGGGCCACCCGGCCGCCATGCATCCGCGGATCCTGTCGACCATGGCGGAGATCTCCTCGGAGCGGAGCTCCACACTGATCTTCCCACTCCCCATGGAGGTGCTGCGCCTCGTCGACATGTTCCGCCCCCACGAGGAACGCCCGGTCACCCAGGCGTAGCCCCCGACGCAACCGCACGCAGTCACCAGCACGTCGCACCGGAGGTGGTCTACATGGCATCCGGAATGGACGAGGACCGCCTGCTCGCCGAGATCGAGCGGCTTCTCGCACGCGAGGACCCCGACCTCGACGCCCGCATGTCCGCGCTCGGCCGGCAGTTCACCGGCGAACCCCCCGAACCGTCCGGCCACGCGGACACCGGCGGCGTACGGCGTGGCCGCGGAAGGCGGCGGGACTGGCGGAAGGTCGTGGCCGTCGTGGCGGTCGTGGTCGCCGTGGTGGGCCTCGTCCTCACCGCGGTGCTCATGCAGCCCGCCGACTCCGGGAGCGACCAGCTGCCGCCGGCAGGGATGCCCGCCGCCGTGGCCTTCCGTACCTGAACGGGTGCCGGCCCACGGAGCCGGTCACTCGCCGCCCGCCGACTCCCCGCCGTCCGGCCCTTCCGCCACCTCCGCCACCTCCGCGTCGTCCGCGTCAGGAAGTCCGGGCAGCAGCAGAAGAAGATCCGGCACGCCGCAGACCCGTACATGCCCGGACAGCCTCGCCAGCAGCGCGACGACCTCCGGCCGGGCACCCGCCGAACGCGCGGCCGCGCACAGGTCGTCCCTGCCGACCCAGCCCGAACCGAACGCCCCCCGGGTACTGGCGGCGATCTCCTGCCGCGTCACCGTCGACATGGCTTCCGTCCTCCCGCTGCATACGCGCCGTCACTCACCGCGATCGTACCTTCACGCTTCGCGGGCGGTCCGGGACTCTCACATGATGTACGGGTTAACGCCCGGAGGGCGGTGACCGTCGGGCTCGTCCCTGTGCGCGAAATTCAGGCAACTCGGCCCGTCCGGCGGGTCTCTGACTTGCCTTCGGACTCTGCGCCTGCGTTAGATTGGAGCCGCTCGCCGACCCCGCCCGCGCATGTCCAGGGGCGGCGAAGGAGCCGCCCGTGGCGGCCGCATCGACCATCACACCGCACCACCAACGCCGCCAACCGTTCACGCGCGCTCACACGCTTGGAGAGCCATGGCTGACGACGTCACCCGCACCGAGATCGCCGACCATCTGGCAACCGTCTTCGCCAATGGAGCGATGAGCAGAAGCGATCTGCTGATCGCCGCCGCCGGCGCCGGCGCCCGCACCGAGGTACGCCAGGTCCTTGAGCGGCTGCCCGACCGGCGCTACACCGACCTCCGGCAGGTGTGGGAGGACCTGCCCCCGATCCCCTCAGGTGTCTGAGACCGCGACGAGCGCACGGCAGCACGACAGCACGAGAACACGAGAGTACGGAGCGACAAGGAACATGGCCGTCTTCATGCTGCGGCTGGCCCACGGCGAGGACACCGTCGTCGAGGCCGACGCCGCCGGGCGCACCGCCACGGGCGAGATCGTGCTGGAACGCACCGACCAGCACGGCAAGCCCGAACGGGTGCGGACCTACCGGGCCGACGCGGTCACCGCGGTCTACCGCCGCGGACCCGCCGACGGCGGCCTCTACACCTGGATCCCGCAGCCCCCCGACGGCACCTGGTGGTGTTACTGATCCGCGGCCCCACCGGCACCCGCACGGCCGGCTCCTAACTACGGGCCCGGTGCGCGGCCTCCGCCACATACCGGGCCCGTGACGGGGCCAGCCGCAGCAGATACACGGTGCCGCCCAGCACCGCGCGGACACAGCCGCGCGGCACGTACCAGGGCTCCGCCACCCGCACCTCCGACAGCGGGGCACTGTCGATCTCACTACCGCGGCTGTTCAGCAGTGTCAGTCGGCCCTCCGCCACCCGCACCCGGCCGGCCGTCGTCAACTGGCGCCACCCCCGCCGGATGAGCACACCCCGTTCCTCGAACTCCCGCTTGGCCACGCTGCGCCCCCAGTCACCCACACGCCGGCCCTCCGGGGACCATACCCGCGCCGGGACGGCGGGAAATGCCCCCTCCCGCACGCCGTCAGGCCCCGCGCCCCGCATCCGGCAGAGCCCAGGTGACGACGGAAAGGACGAGAACGCGCCGGCGACCTCGACGCGGACCCCCAGCGGCTCGCGCAGGTCTGTTCCACGAGGAGGAGGCCCGCATCCGGGCGCCCGGGGGCCGCTGATCGGCGTCCCGGTCTGGCGCCGCACGAGGGCAGCAGTGTTACAAATGAGCGTGGTCAACTTTTTCGACCGGTTCCGGGGCACCTCGGTCCGGTCACTGACCGAAAGGCGTCCACGCAGCGTCGCCGGACAGGTGTTCGTCCTGCAGGTGGCGCTCGTCGTGCTGCTGGTGCTGGGCGCCGTCCTCGCGCTGCTCCTCCAGTCGCGGTACGACAGCGACCGCGAGGCGCGCAACCGGTCGGTCGCCGTCGCGCAGTCCTTCGCGCACGCCCCCGGCCTGCTCGAAGTCCTGGAGCAGCCCGACCCGGCGGAGGTGCTGCAGCCGCTGGCCGAGGCCGCCAGGAAGAAAGCCGGCGTCGACTTCATCGTGATCATGGACACCAACGGCATCCGCTACAGCCACCCCCTGCCCGAGCGGATCGGCCAGCGCTTCGTCGGCACCATCGAGCCGTCCCTCGCCGGGCAGGTCATCACCGAACGGATCGAGGGCGGCCCCCTCGGCGACGAGGTGCAGGCCGTCGTCCCTGTGACCAACCCGGAGGGGGAGGTCGTCGCCCTCGTCTCCGCCGGGCTCAAGGTGCAGAACGTGACCGGCGTGGTCAACCAGCAGCTGCCGCTCATCCTCGGCATCAGTGCCGCCGGGCTGGCGGCGGCCACCGCGGGAACGGCGCTCGTCACCCGCCGTCTACGCCGCCAGACACACGGTCTCGGCCCGGCCGAGATGACCCGTGTGTACGAACATCACGACGCCGTCCTGCACGCCGTCCGTGAGGGCGTCGTCATCGTGGGCGGCGACGGCCGGCTCGTCCTCGCCAACGACGAGGCCGAACGGCTCCTGAAGCTGCCGCCCGACGCGGAGGGGCAGCACATCGAGGAGCTGCCGGGCCTGGACCCCCGTATGGCCGACCTGCTGGCCTCCGGCCGTGTCGCCACGGACGAGGTGGTGCCGGCGGCCGGGCGGCTCCTCGCCTGCAACCAGCGCCCCACCGACCCGTTCGGCGGCCCGGGCGGCACTGTCGTCACCATCCGTGACACCACCGAGCTGCGCGCCCTCTCCGGGCGTGCCCAGGTGGCCCGCAAGCGCCTCAATCTGCTGTACGACGCGGGCGTCGGCATCGGCACCACCCTCGATGTCGTACGGACCGCCGAAGAGCTCGCCGATGTCGCCGTGCCGCGCTTCGCCGACTACGTCACCGTCGACCTCGCGGACCCCGTGCTGCGCGGCGAGGAGCCCAGCGGCACCAGCACCGACATGCGCCGCACCGCCTCCCGCGGCATCCGCGACGACCATCCCCTCTACCCGGTCGGCCGCATGATCGCCTTCGTGTCGTCCAGCCCGCAGGCGCGCGGCTTCGGCTCCGGCCGGGCCGAGCTCGTGCCCGACCTGTCGCACGCGCCCGGCTGGCACGCCCAGGACCGGGAGACGACCGCGGCGATCGTGGCGTACGGCATCCACTCGCTCATCACCGTCCCGCTCCAGGCCCGCGGGGTCGTCCTCGGCGTCGCCAACTTCTGGCGCTCCGAGAAGCCCGAGCCGTTCGAGGAGGAGGACGTCGCGCTCGCCGAGGAGCTCGTCGCCCGCGCGGCCGTGGCCATCGACAACGCCCGCCGCTACACCCGCGAGCACGCCATGGCCGTCACCCTCCAGCGCAGCCTGCTGCCCCGTGCCCTGCCCGAGCAGAGCGCCGTGGAGGTCGCCCACCGGTATCTGCCGGCCCAGTCCGGCGTCGGCGGCGACTGGTTCGACGTCATCCCGCTGCCCGGCAGCAGGGTCGCCCTCGTCGTCGGCGACGTCGTCGGCCACGGCCTGCACGCCGCCGCCAGCATGGGGCGCCTGCGCACCGCCGTGCACAACTTCTCCACCCTCGACCTGCCGCCCGACGAGCTGCTCGGCCGCCTGGACGACCTGGTGGGCCGGGTCGACCAGGACGAGGCCGCATCCGACGGCGGTGCCGGCGTCCCGGGCGGTGCCGGCGCCGGAATGACCGGCGCCACCTGCCTCTACGCCGTCTATGACCCGGTGACACGGCGCTGTGCCATGGCCCGGGCCGGGCACCCCATGCCGGCGCTCGTCCACCCCGGCGGGCACGTCGAGTTCCCCGACCTGCCCGCCGGGCCGCCGCTGGGCCTGGGCGGCATACCGTTCGAGACCACCGAGCTGGAGCTGGCCGAGGGCAGCCAGCTGGTCTTCTACACCGACGGCCTGATCGAGGAGCGGACCCGGGACATCGACGTGGGCCTGGAGCTGCTGCGGCAGTCCCTGGCGTACCCGGACCGCACCCCCGAGGAGAGCTGCCGCGCCGTGCTCGAAGCGCTGCTGCCCGCCCACCCCAAGGACGACGTGGCGCTGCTCATCGCCCGCACCCGGTCCCTCGGTCCGGGACAGATCGCCGACTGGGACGTGCCCTTCCACCCCGGTGCCGTCGCCGGCATCCGGGCCGCCGCCACGGAGCGGCTCGACGCGTGGGGGCTGTCCGACATGGCGTTCACGACCGAGCTGGTCCTGAGCGAACTGATCACCAACGCGATCCGCTACGGCTCCGCCCCGGTCCATGTACGGCTGATCCACGACCGCGTCCTGACCTGTGAGGTCGCCGACGGCAGCAGCACCTCACCTCATCTGCGGTACGCGGCGACGACCGACGAGGGCGGCCGGGGCCTGTTCCTCGTGTCCCAGCTGTCCGAGAGGTGGGGCACCCGCTACACCGCCCAGGGCAAGGTCATCTGGGCCGAGCAGCAGCTGCCGGGATCGCCCGCGTACGACGCGGGGCGCGGCGCGGAGTTCCTCTTCGACGGCCTCGACGCCCTCGACGCGGACCCGATCTGACGCCGCCCCGACGGATCCCTGACTACGCTCGGCAGCCATGTTCACCCCCGACGGACCGACCTTCCGGGAGCTGGCCGTCCAGGCCCTCTCCTCCATCGAGCGCGGCTACGACCTGCTCGCCCCCAAGTTCGACGAGACCCCGTTCCGCACGCCGGAGCCGGTGCTGGACGCGGTGGCCGACGGGCTGCGGCCCCTCGGCCCGTTCCGGGCGGGCCTGGACGTCTGCTGCGGCACCGGGGCCGGTACGGGCGTCCTGCGGGAGCTGTGCCGGGAGCGGGTCACCGGCATGGACTTCAGCGCCGGGATGCTCGCCCGTGCCCGCGCCGCCCACCCGCACGAGCCGGGCCGTCCCGACCCGGAGTGGGTGCGGGCCGACGTACGGGCGCTGCCCTTCCGCGCGGAGTTCGATCTGGCCGTGAGCTTCGGCGCGTTCGGGCACTTCCTGCCCGCCGAGCGCCCGGGTCTCTTCGCCCGGGTCCGTAGTGTGCTGCGGCCCGGTGGGCGGTTCGCGTTCCCGGTCGCGGCGCCGCCCCGGGTGGGCTCCCCGGCCTACTGGGCTCTGTGGGGCTTCGACACGGCGATGCGGGTCCGCAACACCCTGTGGCGGCCGCCGTTCGTCATGTACTACCGCACCTTCCGGCTTCGCGACGTGGTCGCCGACCTCGGCCGGGCGGGCCTCACCGTGGAGCTGGTCCCGCTCGACGCGCTCGGCCGGCGCCCGGACGGGGCGCCGCGCTGCCGACTGGTCGTGGCGCGCCGCCCCGGGTGAGGGCGGGGCGGCGACGTGAGGGGATGGACCCGTCGTGTCAGGACCCCTTGCCGACCTCCTTGTTCACCGCCGCCGGGGAGTCGTACTCCTTGTCGGACATGGACTTCAGCGCGTCCATGATCTTCTTGTTGGCGCCGTGCTCCTCCGCCTGCCGGACGATCTCCTCCTTGGAGGCGGGGTAGCTGACGCCACCCAGGTTCTTCTGCATCTCGATCGGGTTCACAGCCATGGCCATCGAGTACCACCGGCATGTGCGACCACACCGGTCCTGTTCCGTGGGGCGAACTCATCACGGTTGCATCACAATGTCGTGTGAAGGCCGGAAATCGCGGGCATATCCCCGCGCGGGGGTGGCGCCCGCTGCGGGCGCCGCCGTGTCGCCCGGCCTTATCGCAGACCACAAGGGAGACGGCCGTCGCTGTCCTCCCCTCCTCACCTCATGGCGTCGGAAAGGCAGGTACGCCCATGCTGTTGGCGCATCCCGCTGTGCTTCGCGAACTCGTGGCCCGGTACGAATCCCTCTGCGCCGTCGCGCAGGAGCGAGCCCTCGCGCCGGATCTGAAACGCCGCCTGGACGATGTGACGTACACGCTCTGCGTGACCACCGGGACCCGTCAGCTGGAGCACGCGCTCGCGGCCGCCAAGGCCAGGCTGGCGGCCACGACCACCGGCTGAGGAGGGAGTTCGGCGGCCCCGGCCCAGGGGTAGACCAGGGCCGCCACGGGTGCCCGCAGGGGAGAGCGGAGTACACCCGGCAGCGAACACGCAGGGCGGCGCGAGGAGGGAGCGCCGCCCATCTGTGTCCGTTCTCCGGGCACCGCGTCGCACCTATCGGTGCCGCAGTGCCGTGCGAGCAGTAAATATATATACCGTTGAGTAAGCAAGGGCATGAAAAATTTCATGCTCGCCGATGGCCGAAAAAATCCGGTGCCACCCGACCGTACCGGGCCCACCGAGACATCCGCAGGAACGCCGGACGACAGCCGTCCGGGCGGCCGTCCGTCAGTCGTCCACGAAGAAGTCGTGCTCCGTCGCGACCTGTTCGTATCCCTCCAACCGGGCCTGTGTGCGCTCCGGTTCGGCATCCGCGATCGCCTGGAGCAGCGCCGCCGACATCACCCCGGGCGCCGCGTACGAGTCGAACACGAGCCGCGACCCGGTCGGTGCGGTGAGCGCCACATCGGCCTCCTCCACCAGCGGTCCCATGGTC
Source organism: Streptomyces sp. TRM49041 (assembly GCF_008271805.1). Taxonomy (GTDB): domain Bacteria; phylum Actinomycetota; class Actinomycetes; order Streptomycetales; family Streptomycetaceae; genus Streptomyces. Next base: position 33,937 of record NZ_VSRY01000133.1, on the reverse strand, counting down.
AGATCAGTGATCAGCACCACACGGAGCCCGGTGCGGCGCGCCGCCCGGACCGCCGCCAGCGTCTCGTTCGCGTGCCGCGGCATCGCGAACGCCAGTACCCACGAACCGCCCGCCTCCCGCGCCTGCAACAGCGTGTCGTAGGCGACGCTGCCGCCCCGCGTCACCAGCCGCACATCCGGATGGATCCGCCGCGCCGCGTACGCGAAGTACTCCGCGAGCGACACCGAGATCCGCAGCCCCAGCACCGTCAAGGGCACCGATTGCGCCAGCTGCCGGCCCACCTCCAGCACCTGCCCGGGATCGGCGAGAACCCGCCGCAGACTCTCCAGGTTCTCGATCTCCGCGTCGATCGCCGCCTGCAGCTCGTTGCCCCGGATCTCCTCCCGCGAGTCCGGCGTACCCGCCACCGCGCTCAGCGCGATCGGCTGCAACGCCTCCCGCAGCGCCGGAAAGCCGCTGTAACCCAGCGACGTGGCGAACCGTGTCACCGACGGCTGGCTCACGCCCACCCGCTCCGCCAGATCCGTGATCGACAGAAACGCGGCCTCGGTCAGATGGTCCACCAGGTACTGCGCGATGCGCCGCTGTCCCGGGGACAGCCGATGACCCGTGAACAGCGCCCGCACCCGTTCCGCGGGCGTCGGCTCCGGCTCCGGGGACTGCCGCCCCGGCGTGATCGCGGCCGCCTGCGCGCGTGCCTGCTGCCCCGATGGCACTGATGGCACGATCCGCCTCCTTCTCGTCCGAATTGCGCACAACATAGCTCACCTCGGGCCCCCGGCCCCGCCCGGCGACCACCGCCCACCGGCGTGCGCGGAGCCCTCCACCGGGCGCATCCTTACTGTGTGACCTGGTACGGCGCTCCCGGGCACGTCCCGCCCCGGGCCTCCGGGGAGGTGCCGGGGAGCCGGACGGAAGACGGCCGCGTCACCGACGCGCTGGCGATGACGCTCGCGCCCGCGGCCGTCGACGCCATCGAGTCCGTCGGCGGCTACGCCGGCGGTGTCTACCTGCGCTCCCGCACGAAGGGCCTGCTGCGGCTCGCCGTCCTCGCGGGGCTGCCCGTAGACCTCTTCAAGCCCTGGTGGCGGATGCACATCAACCGGCCCTTCCCGGTCGCCGAGTCCTTCCGCTCGGGCAGCCCGGTCCACCTCGCCGACGCCGAGGAGGCCATGCGCCGCTTCCCTCAGCTGATGGCGGGCCTGCCGTTCCCCTTCGGCTCCCTCTACGTCCCGGTCTCCGCCGGCCAGGACCGGTACGGCGTCCTCGTCGCCCTGCGCACCGCCACCCCCGGCCGGCCCGTCGACGCCGCCGACCGGCAGCGCATCCAGAACGCCGCCGACCGCCTCGGCGCCGTCCTCGCCCGCCTCGACGCGGCCGGCACCCCCGTCGCCTGGGACCGCGAACCCGCCCCCGTCCAACTGCCGGCGAGCGCCACACCCCCCGTACGCATCGGCCACCTCGACTGGCGCGTCGACACCGGCACCGTCACCGCCGACCCCGAGCTGTGCCGCATCCTCGGCGGCGAACCCGAGGACTTCCCCGGCACCATCGCCGGGCTCGAGGCGCTTTTCGCCCCGGAGGACGTGTACGGGCTCTGGGCCCTCGTCCGCCAGGTCACCGACTCCACCGGCCCCAACCGGGCGCCCGCCCGCCGCATCTGGCTGAGCGGCCGCGACGGCCGCCCCCACCTCCTCGAACTCGCCCGCCGCGGCGTCCCACCGCCCGCCCACGGGCCGGAACCCCACCACACCCACGTCACCGGCGTCCTCGTCGACCCCGGCACCGGCCCGATCGTCGCGGCCGCCGCCGACCGGCTCTCCACCGGCGTCCTCTCCCTCGACCGCCTCGGCCGCGTCACCTACGTCAGCCGCCGCGCCGAGACCCTCCTCGGCCTCGCCCGTCCCACCCTCGTCGGGCGCGTCCTGTGGGACGCCGTGCCCTGGACCGGCCGCCCCGCCTACGAGGACCACTTCCGCGCCGCCCTCATATCGGCCGAACCCGTCCACTTCCTCGCCCACCGCGCCGCGTCGTCCTGGCTGTCGATGTCCCTCCACCCCGGCCACGACGGACTGACCGTCACCCTCTCCGCCGTCGACGAACCGTCCCACGCCCCCCGCACCGCCGCCGGGCCCGGGGACGGACTCGGCTCCGAGGCCGACCGCGCCGCCGTCCTCTACCGGCCTGTCGCCCTCGCCATCGCCCTCACCGAGGCCGTCACCGCCCGCCAGGTCTCCGAAGTGGTCACCGAGGAGCTCCTCCCCGCCTTCGGCGGCCGCCAGCTCGCCATCTACCTGCTCACCGAACGCCATCTCCACCTGGCCTGGGAGACCGGCTTCCCTCAGGGCTTCCTCGACCGCTTCGACGGCGTCGGCCTCGACGCCCGGCTGCCCGGCGTGGAGACCCTCACCTCCGGCCGGCCGATCTTCTTCGAGTCCATGCAGCGCCTCGCCGCCGCCTACCCCGGCATCCCCCTCGACGCCCACGTCGGCGCCCGCGCCTTCCTCCCGCTCATCGCCTCCGGACGCCCCGTCGGCTCCTGCATCCTCGGCTTCGACCAGCCCCGCGGCTTCACCCCCGAGGAGCGCACCGTCCTCACCGCTCTCGCCGGACTCATCGCCCAGGCCCTCCAGCGGGCCCAGCGCTACGACACCGAGGCCGCCCTCGCCCGCGGCCTCCAGTCCGCCCTCCTGCCGCACCGGCTGCCCCGCCACCGCCACATCGACACCGTCGGCCGCTACCTGCCCGGGACCCAGGGCATGGACGTCGGAGGCGACTGGTACGACGTCGTCGAGACCTCGCGCGGACTCGCCCTGGTCATCGGCGACGTCCAGGGCCACGGCGTCTCCGCCGCCGCCACCATGGGCCAGCTCCGCAGCGCCGTACGCGCCTTCGCCCTCGCCGGGCACGACCCGAGCGAGGTGATGAGCGGCACCAACCGGCTCCTCATCGACCTCGACCCCGGCCAGTTCGCCAGCTGCTGCTACGGCGTCCTCGACCCGCACACCGGCCTCCTCCAGACCGCCCGCGCCGGCCACCTGCCGCCCCTGCTGCGCCACCCCGACGGCCGCACCGAGGTCCTCCACCTGCCCGGCGGCGTCGTCCTGGGGATCGACACGGACGCCGACTACCCGGTCACCGAGCTGCGCATACCCCGCGGCGCCGTACTCGCCCTGTTCACCGACGGGCTCGTCGAACAGCCCGGCACCGACATCGACCTGGGCATCGAACACCTGCGCGCCGCCCTGGCCGCCGTCGGACCCGCCTCGCTGTCCACCACCGCCGACCGGCTCATCGACGAGGTCGTCGAGGCCAAGGACCGGCCCGACGACATCGCCCTCCTCCTCGCCGCCCGCTGGGACGACGGCGACTGGCCCGGCCGCGGCAGGGCGGAGGACCGTACGGACCGGCCCACCCGTACGACACCGCCGCCCCCGCCCCGCATCCCGCGGCCGGAGCCCCGGGCACCCCGCACCGGAGCGGACACGTGACGCCCGCGCGGCCCCGCGGTTGTGCCCGCGGAACGGGCGACCGACCATGAGGAGGACGGACGAGGCAGGTGCCATGATCGCGGTGAACGCAGCGGAGGGTGCCGACTTCCGAGGCCCCCTGGATGTCACGAGAGCGGCGACGGCCGTCCTGGACGCCGAGGGGCGGATCATCGGATGGGGTCCCGCCGCCGAACGCCTCCTCGGCCACCCGCCCGAGGAGGCCATAGGCCGCCCCATCGGCCGCCTCGTCGTCGACCGCGCGGGTGCCTACCAGGTCGCCGCGGACCTCCCCGGTGCCGCCCGGGCACGCCGCCAGGTCCTCCACATGCGCCACCGCGACGGCCGCATCATCCGGGTCACCACGGCCACGCTGCCGCTCTTCCGCACCGACACGGGACCCGCCCGCCTCCTCGCCGTCGCCGACGCCGACGAGACGGAACGCTGGGAGGCCCTGCAGTCCATGCTGCGCGGCCTCGCCACCCAGTCACCCGTCGGGCTCGCCATCTACGACACCGACCTGCGGGTCGTCTGGACCAACCACGCCCTGTACCAGGAGATGGGCACCTCCCAGTACGCCGGACTCGGCCCCGACGACATGGTCTCCGCCGGAGAGGTCCTCTCCGCCGGGCACCCGCCCACGCTGGAGGAGACCATGCGCCGGGTCCTCACCACCGGCGAACCGGTCATCGAACTCCACTACCGCGGCCGTCCGCCCGTCGACCCCGACCACGACCACGTCTGGTCCTGCTCCTACTACCGCCTCCAGGACGCCGACGGCACCTTCCTCGGCGTCTGCGAGGAGACCGTCGACGTCACCGACCGCTACCTCGCCCAGCAGCGCCTCGATCTCCTCGTCCGGGCCGGCGGGCACGTCGGCACCACCCTCGACATGAACCGCACCGCCCGCGAGCTCTCCTCCGTCGCCGTCCCCCAGTTCGCCGACGGCGTCACCGTCGACCTCGCCGACGCCGTCCTGCGTGGCGACCCGCCCGCACCCGGCACCGCCGCCACCGGCCGCCTCGTCCGCGTGTGGAGCGGCTCCGCCGACGGCGCGGCCGCACACACGGACGGCACACGCTCCGCCGGTGGGCGGGAGACCGTCCAGTACCCGCCCGACTCGCCGCAGATGCGCTGCCTCACCACCGGACGCGCCGTCCTCGACCTGTCGGCGCCCTCACTGCTCGTCGTACCGCTGCGCACGGAGGGCGCGCCGCTCGGCGTGGTCACCTTCAGCCGCGACCGCCATCCCGACCCGTTCGGCGTCGAGGATCTGCCGGTCGCCGACGAGCTCGTCGCCCGCACCGCCGTCTGCATCGACAACGCCCGCCGGTTCACCCGCGAGCACATGGCCGCCCTGACCCTCCAGCACAGCCTGCTGCCCCGCAGCCTGCCCCGGCTCACCGCCGTCGACGTCGCCCACCGCTACCTGCCCGCCGACAGCAAGGCGGGCGTCGGCGGCGACTGGTTCGACGTCATCACCCTCTCCGGCGCTCGCGTCGGCCTCGTCGTCGGCGACGTCGTCGGCCACGGACTCGGCGCCGCCGCCACCATGGGCCGGCTCCGCACCAGCGTCCGCGTCCTCGCCCGGCAGGACCTCGCCCCCGACGAACTCCTCACCCGCCTCGACGACCTGATCACCCAGGCCGCCGACGAGGAGGCCGCCGTCCCCGGCTCCGTCACGGGGGGTGTCGCCGCCGGCGCCGCCCGCGGCGACGACGTACCCGACGACCAGGCCGTCGGCGCCAGCTGTCTGTACGCCGTCTACGACCCCGTCACCGGCGTCGTCCGGCTGGCCCGCGCCGGGCACCCCGCCCCCGCCGTCCTCGACGCCGCGACCGGCACCGTCACCGTGCCCGACGTACCCGGCGGACCGCCCCTCGGACTGGGCGGCCTGCCCTTCGAGAGCACCGAACTGCACCTCCCCGAGGGCAGCCTCGTCGCCCTCTTCACCGATGGCCTGGTCCGCGGCCGTCACCGCGACCCCGAGACCGAGCTCGACGAGCTGGGCACCCTCCTCGCCGACCACCGTGACCGCCCCCTGCCCGAACTCTGCGACCGGGTCGTCACCGCCCTCCTGACCGGGCCCGTCGAGGACGACGCGGCACTGCTCCTCGTCCGCACCCGCATGCTCGACAGCGCCCGGATCGTCACCTGGGACCTCGCCATCGGACCGGAGGAGGTCGGCCGCGCCCGCGACCTCGCCGCCCGCCAGACCGCCGCCTGGGGCCTGGAAGAACTCACCTTCACCACCGAGGTCGTCGTCAGCGAACTCGTCACCAACGCCCTCCGCTACGCGGCGGGACCCGTACAGCTGCGCCTCATCCGCGACCGCAGCCTCATCTGCGAGGTCTCCGACACCGGCCACACCTCCCCCCACCTGCGGCGCGCCGCCATCGACGACGAGGGCGGCCGCGGTCTGTTCCTCGTCGCGCAGATGACCCAGCACTGGGGCACCCGCTACACCGCCACCGGCAAGACCATCTGGGCCGAGCAGGCCCTGCCCACGCCCGTGACGTGAGGGTTTGGCCCCACCCGGCGTCGGCAACCCGGAGGGGTGAACCCGGAGAACCGCGGCCTCGAACGCCGGGAGGCACGTCATGGCAGCTTCCGAACAGATCACCGCCGAGCTGTGGGACGAGTTCCACACCGTCGTCAACATGACCTCGCGCGAGCTCCAGGAGTGGCTGAGCACCGAGGCGGCGGGCGAGGAGACCGAGGAGCTCCCCGACCGCGCCGGACCGCCCACCGGCCGCCGCGTTCTGGAGATCCTCGGCAAGCGGCGCACCGACCTCACCGCCGACGACATCGCCGTCATGCGGCGGGTCTGCGAGATCGTCCGCAGCCGGCGCGACCCGTCGCTGGACCCGAAGGCCGGCGGAGCGGACTGGCGGCACGCCCTGATGGACATCGGCCACGACCCGCTCAAGCCCACGGCATGACCCACGCCCGTGCGCCTCACCCACGCCCGGCCCACGGACTGCCGGGTACGTGCGGGTCCGCCACGGACGCGGCCTCCGCTCTCCGGACCCGGCGGGGAGCCCGTGAGTGATCCGGCCGAACCCGCCCGGAACCGAGGGTCCAGCACGCTCAGCTCGGCCGGGCTGCCGATGTTCACCGGGCAGCGCAGCCCGTGCGCGGCGGCGGTCAGCACACCCCGTGCAGGAGCGTGAACCCGGGGTCGTCCAGCAGACCGGACACGTTCTCGCGGCGCCTGGTGCTGAAGTCGTCCACGCAGGTCACCGCCGTACCGGCCGAGAGCAGCCCGGTGCACAGGCGGGATCCGACGAAGCCCGCGCCGCCCGTCACGACGGCGTGCTGCCAACCGCGCGCAAACGCGGTGTTCATCCGGCCTCCCAGGTCGTCGCTCGGGCGTACGGTCAGCGTCGGGTCAGGTCTGGTCACGTCAGATCGGGTCAGGCCAGGCCGTCGCTCAAGGCGACACGGTCTCGGTGATGAGCAGATCCGTCAGCGCGGACATCCCGCCGTCGGCGAGCGTCCTGCGCTGCTGGTCGGCCGGAGTGCCCTGCTGGAGCAGCCGGTGCACCAGCGACGTCACCTCGCGCACGTCCCCGGCCTCCTCGAGTGCCGGGGTCACGGCGTCGAGCAGCAGGCACAGCACGTCCCCGGCCCGCCGGCACCTGCCCTCCGGGTCCATGAGCAGGTCGCTCAGCCCGTGCCGGGCGGCGTACCAGTTCGAGGCCAGCAACTGCTCGGGCGGGCAGTGCGGGAAAGGCGCGCCGGTCTCCTCCGCACGTATCGCCGTGGCCACCATCGCCCGGACGATTCCGGCGAACATGACCGCGGCGTCCGCCCTCAGCTGCACGTCGATGCAGCGCACCTCAAGGGTCGGGTAGCGGTCGGAGAGCCGTGCCTGCCAGTAGATCTGGCCGGTGTCGGAGATCACTCCGGAGTCCAGCAGCACCTGCACACGCCGGTCGTGGTCCTCGACGTCGGCGAAGGCCGGCGGGGGGCCGCTCACCGCCCACCTGCCGAAGATCACCGTGCGCCAGCTCGCGAAGCCCGTGTCCCGGCCGTCCCACAGGGGCGAGTTCGCCGACATCGCCACCAGGACCGGCAGCCAGGGCCGGATCCGGTTGAGCACGGTGACCGCGGTGGCCCGGTCGGGTACCGCGACGTGTACGTGCATGCCGTTGACCAGCTGTTCGGTGACCAGCTGCGGGGCCTGCGAGCGCATCGCCAGGTAACGGGCGTCCTTGGTGACCGGCACGGGCGCGGTCTCGCGGTACGGGGCGGTACCCGTCGCCACGATCCGGCAGCCGTTCTTCTCCGCGGCCATGCCGAGTGCGTGCCGCAGCCGGAGCAGATGGCCGCCCACCTCGTCCAGGTCGGTGCAGATGGGAGTGGCCACCTCGATCTGGGCCTGCAGGAGCTCCGACTGGACCTCCTTGGCGTCCACGATCGGCTCCAGTCCGGCGGCCCCGCGCACCGCGTCGGCGAGCGGCACGGGGAGGCAGGTGACCGGATCGACGAGGAAGTACTCTTCCTCGACCCCAACGGTGATCATGTGCCGCCGGGTACCCGGAAATATCCCAGCGAACCGGGAGTACGGTGCGAAGCGCTTCGGTCACCCGTTCGGCTGAGGCGGGCGTGCGCGGACCGGCTGTCCGGGCGTCACCCCGCTGTGGCCTGCCGCGATGCCCCTCGGGCGCTGCCGCCCCTGCGGGCGAGCCGCCCGGGCACCGCAGGTCTCTCCGCCCACCCGGCTCACGTGGCGCCCCCGTTCCAGCAGCCGGCCGACCGGTGCCGCAGTTCGCCGACGAGTCGGTGCCAGGTCGCGAGGACCGGGATGAGCGCGCTGGTCACGGCCATGGTGACGACCTCGCCGCGGGTGCGGGGGCCCGGGGCGATCCGTGCGCGGGCGAACTCGGCCGTGCCGAGCAGCCAGCCGCCCGCCGCGTACGCCGCCGCCCTGCGCCGTCCGGCGGCCGCCAGGCCCAGGGCGAGGGCGCCCGCCGCGGTGATCGCGGCGTGTCGGCGGATGCGGCCGCGTGGCGCGGCGGCGCGGGCCCACCAGTCGGGGCCGTGGAGCCGGACCATCAGCGCGTCGTCGGCGTTGCCGCGCTGCACCCGCAGGGACACCCACCGGTCGGCGGGCCGTACGGGATGGTCCGTACGGCGTCGGCCGCGCCGGATCAGCCACCCGGCGTCGTTCACCCGCAGGGCCAGGTCGGCGTCCTCGCGGAGGACGCGCTGGAACCGTTCGTCGAAGCCGCCCACCGCGCGCAGCGCCTCCGTGCGGTACGCCATGTCGGCGGTGGCCCACAGGGCCCGCTCCAGGCTCGCCGTGTTGCGCTCCCAGTCGGTGGGCGGCCGGTGGGTGGGCAGCGGAACACGCAGGACGCCCTGGACGCCGCCGGTGTCGGGCGACGCCTCGGCGAGGTCGCGGGCCAGCTCCGCCCGCCATGTGGGGCCGACCCGTACGTCGTCGTCCAGGAGGACCGTCCAGGGCTCCTCCACCTCCCGCAGCCCGGCGTTCCGGGCGGCTGCCGGTCCGTGTCCGCCGCTGCGGAGCAGGACGGCCCGGTCTGAGAGGGGCCCCAGTGCGTCCAGGGAGAGGTCGTCGGGCGGCGGCTCGCCGGGGCGGTCGTCGACGACGACGATGCGGTGCGGCTCCGGTCCCTCGCTCGCGGCGAGTGAGCGGAGGCAGTCGGCGAGGCAGGGCCGCCCGAGGGTCGGGACGACCACGGCGTACGAGGCGGGCGGAGAGCTCATACGGCGGCGCCTCCCGTTCCGGGACCGGTCACAAAGGCGTATGGAGTGCCCATATTTGATCACCTTATGCATGGATCGCCCTGTTCCGCAGGGGCGATCCACGCATAAGGGGGTGGGCCGCGCGGGAACGGGCCGCCTTCCGCGCCGCTACGAGCCGTGTGTCTGCTCCTCGGGCTCGGGGATGCCCTCGGGCCGCTCACCCTCCGCCTGGGAAGGCGTCGTCGGGGTCACGTCCCGGTGCTCGGGGAACGACGCGGACTCGCGCACCTCGGGCCGGCCCTCCTTCTGCTCACGCTCCGTCTCCCGTGCCTTCCGTCGCTCACTCTCCGCCCTGGACGAGGTCTTCCCGCTCATGCCGAAGCCTCCTTGTCGAACCTGCCGTGCCTGACGTGTCGTGCGATGTTCTCGGGAACGGGACGGGTACCCCGCAGCGGCCGTGCTCTGCGCCGGTACGCCGGGACGGTGAGCGCGTGCGGCAGCAGCCGCGCAGCCAGGCCCCCGGCCCGGGTCGCCGGCGACCCGGCGATCACCGAGCCACGGCCGCGCATCAGGCCGGCGTAGCCCTGCGCGGCGACCAGCGCCGGGTCGTCCTTCGCCGGCCGGCTGCCGAGCAGTGTGTCCTCCAGGCCGGCGCGGCGGAAGAAGTCCGTGTCGGTGACGCCCGGCAGCAGCGACGTCACGGTGACCCCCGTGCCCTTCAACTCGTCCCGGAGCGCCTCGGTGAAGGACTGCAGGAACGCCTTGGACGCGTTGTAGACGGCCTGATACGGGCCGGGTACCAGCGAGGCGATCGACGAGACGATCAGCAGGCGGCCCGCGCCCGCCTCCACCATGCCGGGCAGCAGGCGGCGTGCCAGGTGCACGGTGGAAGCGATGTTCAGGTCGATGATGCGGGCCTCGTCGGCGAGGTCCGCGGCGAGGAAGGCCCCGCACGTGCTGACGCCCGCGTTGAGCGCGGCGGCCGCGACGGGCTGTCCGGTGGCGCCGACGGCCAGGTGCAGCTGCTCCACACCGTCGTAGAGGGCGAGGTCGGCCCGTACGAAGGCGACATCGGCGCCGACCCGCCGCAGCGTGTCGGCGGTGGTCTCCAGCCGCCGGTCCTCCGCGCAGACCACCAGATCGAAACCGTGTCCGGCGAACTGGCGGGCCAGCTCCCACCCGATGCCGCTGGAGGCGCCGGTCACCACGGCCAGGGGCTTGTCGGCCTTCACCGGCCCCGGGTACCCCGCCCCGACTGGATCGAACGGCCTTCGATGATTTATCGTTCATCTAAGCGGTTGTGAAGACGCCTTCACACGCCTGTGAGCTGCCCCGGCTGGTACCCCCGTCCAGCCGGGGCTTTTCGACGAGGACACCCCGGCGCTCCTGCGCGCCCGCCAGGAGCAGCTGCGGCTGGAGTGGGGCACACGGGAAGAGGCCGACTACGCCGGCCGGCTCCAGGTCGCCGGTGTCGACAGCGGCGCCGGCGAGGTCGCCGTGCACCTGTCGTTCTTCGACGAGCGGCACGACCCCGGCGAGCGGCGGGTGAACGAAGCCCTCGACCGCAGCCTGCACCGCCTGGCGGACCAGGTACGCCTCCACGTGGACACCCCGGGGGCTGACCCCGGGCACGGGACACCCGGCGGCCGTCATCAGGTCTCCACGCCCGGCGGCGGCGGCTCGGCCCCGGTGCCGCGCAGGCGGCGTGACAGGGCGACCAGGCGCGGGTGTCGTTCGCCGAGCTCCGCCGCGCGACGGTCCAGCTCCTCGGTCAGCCGCTCGGTGCGCTGGTCGACGTCCAGTTCGTCGAGGATCCGGTCGATCTCGCTGAGCAGCGCCCCGTGCAGCTGCCACTGCCGGGGGTGCTCCTGGACGTCCTCCAGCAGCAGGTCGGCCACCCGGTTCCGGGCCTCCCGGCCCGCCGCCAGCGCCTCGGTGAGGCGGGCCTCCGCGTCCTCGGCGCTCGCCGCGACCTGCGTGGTGATCAGCCGGGCGAAGCTCTCCACCGCGCGCGCCATGTGCCCGAACACCTCCCGCAGCAGGGCCGCCACGTCCGTCGGGAAGAGCGTCTCGTCGGTGCGGAACTTCGCCAGGTCCGTCAGCGTCCGCGACAGCACCCGCAGCACCACGGCGCAGATCTCCAGCGTGTCCAGGCCGGTCCGCAGCACCACCCGGGCCAGCAGCCCCTGCCGCACCCTCGGGTTGAGCCGCAGGCTGTCCTCCGCCTGCCGCAGGGACGCGTCCACCTCCACGATGGCGTGGTCCAGCCGCCGCGCCTCGTGCAGCCGGGCCGCCGCGTGCGCCACCGGGACATGGCCGAGTCCCGCGATGTCGTCGCCCATCGTGCGCAGCATGCGGCCCATCCCGCCCGCCAGCCCCTCGATGGAGGCCCCGGCCGACTGTACCCACACCGGCGGCGCGAGCAGCAGGTTGAACAGCATCCCGACCCCCGCCCCGATCAGCGTCTCCAGCACCCGGTGCCAGGCGGCGGAGCCCACCTGCGTCACGCCGAGCACCAGCATCGCGCTGATCGCCACCTCGGGGACGAACTCGCTCACCCGGACCAGATGCCCCACGATCAGCGACGCGAAGATCGTCAGCCCGAGGCTCCACCACGTCAGCCCCACCAGCGCGGTGAACCCGATCGCCACGAGCACGCCGGCCACCACCGAGTTGACCCTGCGGATCCCGGTCGTCAGCGTCGCGTACAGGGTCACCTGCACCACCAGCAGCGCCGTCAGCGGCGCGGTCAGCGGCGCCGGCTGCGAGGGCAGCACCTGCAGGGCGACCACGTACGAGATGACCGCCGCCGCGGTCGAACGCAGCGTCTGCGCCGCCACGGGCTCGGTCGTCCGCCGCACCAGCTTGATCACGGGCGTCGCTGACACTGCTTCCGGCATCCCGTTCCTCCGCCCTCTGCGCCCACTCCGCCCCGCCGTCCTGTCGCGCCGCCATGCCCGCGCCGTGTGTTTGCCGACCCCGGTGCGTGGTACCGGCCCACGCATGAATCAGGGCACTGCCGTCGCCGTCGTCACCGGCTCCGACTCCGGTATCGGCCGTGCGACCGCCGTCCGCCTCGCCCAGCAGGGCATGGACATCGGCATCACATGGCACAACGACCAGGACGGCGGACTGGAGACCGCCGACGAGGTGCGGGCCCACGGGCGCCGCGCCGCCGTGGCGCAGATGGACCTCACCCGGCTCCCGGAGGCCGCCGGGGTCGTGGACGACCTGGCCCGCGAGCTCGGCCGGATCGACGTCCTCGTCAACAACGCGGGCACCGGCACCGCCACGCCCTTCCTCGACCTGCAGTACCCGACCGTGCGCGATGTGATCGACGTCGACCTGGTCGGACCGTTCCTGTGCGGTCAGTTCGCCGCCCGCCGAATGATCGGGCAGGGCGAGGGCGGCCGTATCGTGAACGTCACGTCGGTGCACGAGCACCAGCCGCGCGTGGGCGCCGCCCCGTACTGCGCGGCCAAGGGCGGACTCGGGCTGCTCACGCAGGTGATGGCCCTGGAGCTGGCCGAGTACGGCATCACCGTCAACGCCGTCGCGCCCGGCGAGATCGCCACGCCGATGACCGGCCAGGAGGACGAGGACGTGTACAGCGAGAACCGGCCCGGCATCCCGCTCGGCCGGCCGGGTGACGCCCGCGAGGTCGCGGCCGTCATCGCCTTCCTGGCGAGCGAGGACGCCTCGTACGTGACCGGGGCGTCCTGGACCGTGGACGGCGGCATGCTCCGCATGGGTCCGCAGGCCGGGTCGCACCTGGAGAGCGACGCCTGGCGCCGCCCGTGACGCGGCGGCATCCCGGCCCGGGGCGTCAGTCACGATCTCCGGTTCCTCTCGGGCTGCGGGCTGCGGGCTGCGGGCCGCGGCTGCGGAAGCGCACTGTCGGATACATCTGATATGTCGCACTACCCCCGTTACCCGGCCGGACCGCGCGCCTAACGGCACGGCACGGCACCGCGTCGGCGGACCCGCGGCTCACGGTGGACGCGGCACCGGTGCAGGGCGTCTCGGGGCCTCGCAGGCCGCTAGCGAATGCCCGCCTTCTCGGCCGTGTCCGCGACGGCCGACGTGGCCGTCACATGCACCGGCAGGTGGTACACCGCGAAGGCCTGCCCCAGCACCGGCTGCGCGACGTTGCGCACCCGCACCCCGCCGCTGGTCATGCCGTGCTCGGTGCCTAGGTGCGCATGGCCGTGCACCACCAGGTCGGCGCCCGCCTCGTCGACCGCCTCCGCCAGCAGATAGCTGCCGAGGAACGGATAGATCTCCAGCGGCTCCCCGGCCAGCGTGTCCGCCACGGGGGAGTAGTGCGTCAGCGCGATCCGTACGGCGCAGTCCTCCTCCTTCAGCATCCGCAGCGACGAGGCCAGCCCCTCCGCGCAGCGCCGCGTGTACCGGATGAACGCCTTCATCTCCGGCTCGCCGAACTCGCCGCCGCTGCGCCCGGCGAACCCGCCGCCGAACCCCTTCGTGCCGGCGATGCCGACCCGCGTCCCGTCGACCGGCACCACCGTGCCCTCGCCCTCCAGGACGGTGACCCCGACCTCTTCGAGAACCGCGGTCACGTCGTCCTGCCGGTCGCTCTGGTAGTCGTGGTTGCCCAGCACCGCCACCACCGGCACCGGCAGCCCGGCCACCTCCCGGGCCACCACCCGGGCCTCCTCGACCGTGCCGTGCCGGGTCAGGTCTCCGGCGAGCAGCAGCAGGTCGGCGCTGTCGCCGAGCGTGTCGAACGCCGGGCGCAGCGCCCCGGCGCTCTCGGGGGACAGATGGATGTCGCCGACGGCGGCTACCCGGATCATGACAGCTCCTCGGGGTGCGTCGGGGCGTCCGTACCGGCCACGACCAGGTCCTCGTGGAGCGGGAGCCCGGCCAGCTCCTCCTGTGCGATCCGCAGGATCTCGTCGCGGCACGCGGGGCTGGAGACCGTCCCGTACAGCATGATGCCCGCGCCCCGCTGTTCGATCCGTACGCCCAGCTCCGCTATGTCCTCGCTCGCCAGCCGGTCCCGCAGATGGGCGATGCGGTATTCGGCGGTGTCGGCGGCGCTCATGGGGGTGCCTCCCTCGGCTCGATGACGTTCAGGCGCTCCAGCAGGAACAGGAACGCCTCGGGCATCGCGGAGCCCTCGTTCTCCCGGCGCAGCACATCCCAGTCGATCTTCTCCCGCAGCGCCCGGGCGATCGGCAGGACCGCCCCGAAGTCGCAGTGGTGCTCCGAGAACGCCGCCAGCTGGCTGCCCATCAGGTCCGTGGGCGCCAGCACCGGCATGTGCACCGAGTCGACGGGCAGGGTGTGCGCCCGGGCCAGCAACTCCTCGGTGACGGGGTGCCGGGCCAGCTCGAAGATCAGGTCGATCTCCTCGCCCCTGCACGTTGCCTTGATCAGCCAGTCCTCCGGCGCACTGCGCACCTGGATGCCGCCGCGCTCCAGCTCGTGCCGCACCGCCTCCTCGTCCTGTCGCAGGACGGCGAAGTCGGTGTCGTGCTGGAGGCTGGCCGGCACGCCGTGCGCGTACGCCGCCACGCTGCCCGCGAGCGCGAAGCGGTGCCCGCCCGCCTTCAGGAGCCCCGCCACCTGCTTGGTGGCCTCCAGGATGGCCTGGGTGCGGTCCGGGGGCAGCGGCAGCCCGCCCGACACCTCGCCGGGCACGGGGGCCCCAGCTCGGTGGGCGGCCTCGTACGCGTGGTTCTTCAAGGTCTCCGCCCCCTTCGTCGGACTGGAGGGCCGTCGGGTACCCAGCGCGTCCGCGGCGTATCCTGCCGCGCGGCGATCATGCCCCGCAGCCCCTACGTCCCTTGCCCGCCCGGTCCGCCGCCGACTCCGGGCCCGCACCACCCGGTCGGCGACCTCCCGGGCGAAGCTCATCTCGTGCGTGACGATCATCATGGTCATCCCGTCCCCGGCGAGCCCCCGCATCACGGCGAGCGCATCGCCCATCAGCTCCGGGTCCAGCGCCGAGGTCGGCTCGTCGAACAGCATCACCCCTCCAGGCCCACACGATGGACCTCCAAGGGCGCGGGGCGGCGTGGGGTACGGGCGAGCCGCCGGCGGCGATCGTATGCCACGAACCCCACGACATCAGGGAGACCAGCCTGTTCGACCGTACGTTCCGGGCAGGCGTCCGGGGCCGGTCACCCGGGTGGCAGGCGCTCCCACCAGCGGGCGTCCGGTGCGCTGTCCGGAGCGCCGTCCGGGGTGTCCGCCACCAGCTCCGCGGCGGCCCGCCGCAGCGCCACGACCCCGGGCGAGTCCCGCCGCGCCCCCGCCCACGCCAGCACCGCCGCGCACTCCGGCGCGTCCCGGACGTCCACGTACCGGATCCCGGGCCGCGGGAACAGCTCACGGCAGCTCGCCGACACCAACCGCACCCCCTCGCCCCTGGCGACCGCCGCGAGGCCGCCCTCGAACGTCGTCGCCGTATGCGCGGTGTACGACACGTGGGAGCCGTCCGGGCGGGGGTCGGCCGCCCAGAAGTCCCGCCACCCGCGCGGCACCTCGGGCGACAGCCCCACGACGGGCACCCCGGCCAGGTCGGCCGAAGTCACCGACGGCCGCCCGGCCACCGGGTGGCCCTCCGCCACGCACACGACCACGGGCTCCGTGGCCAGGTGCAGCGACTGCACGCCCTCCGGGACCGGCCCGTAGCACAGCACCGCGTCCACGCGGCCGTCCAACAGAGCCCCGAACTGCTCGACGAAGTCCACCTCCCGCAACTCCACCTCCAGCCCCGGACGGTCCCGCCCGAACCGCTCCACGAGCGCGCCGATCACCGGCAGCGCCGTCACGTAGCAGCCCAGCACGACCCGCCCGGACACCGCCCGCCGCTGCTCCCGTACAGACCGGCGCAGGCCGTCCGCGGCCGCCACCAGGTCACGCACGCGCGGCAGCAGCGCCTCCCCGGCGGCCGTGAGCCGTACCCGCCGAGTCGAACGCTCCAGGAGCGCGACGCCCAGCTGCTCCTCCAGCCGCCGGATCTGCCGGCTCAACGCGGGCTGGCTGATGTACACACGGCGGGCCGCGCGCCCGAAGTGAAGCTCCTCGGCGAGGACAAGCAGCAGCCGCAGTTGACGCAGGCTCGGATCCGACGCGTCACTCATGACGGGGACGGTATCAATCGGCACCGTACGCGCATCGGCGGATGCTTCCGCGCGGCCCGCCGCCCGCACCACGATGGAACCCGGGGATCTTCCGCACGCAGGTGACCGAGGAGAGTCGTGGTGAGAACCGTCATGTCGTCGCGTCATGGTTTCCAGTGGGTGCTGTTCGCACTGGCCCTGGTCGTGGTGGCCACCGCCCTGGCCGACATCGCCGTCGGACCGTCGGTCCTCCCCGGCCGCCCGGAGGCCGGCCCGACCCTCGACAGCAACTACCGCTTCTTCGCCGGCGTCTGGTGCGCCGTCGGCATCGTGCTGCTGACGGCGCTCCGGGACGTCGAGCGGCACGCCCTCGCGCTGCGGGCCGTCTTCGGCGCCGTGTTCCTCGGCGGCGTGGCGCGCGGCGTGTCGTATCTGGCGGCCGGCCCGCCGCACGCGCTGCACACCGCCTTCATCGGCGTCGAACTGCTGCTGCCCCCACTGCTGCTGCTGTGGTCGCTACGGGTCTGCCGGGAACGCTGAGGAGGATCGGTACTGCCCAGATCCTTGCGCCGCGGGCTTCCCGGGCGCGCGCAGCCCCGTCTCCCGGGGCGCCGCCGGATCGGGGGCGGCCGCCCCGGCGGGGGCCGGCCGCCCCCGTGGACACGTCCCGGCAGGACAACGGCATGCTTGGGGCGTGTTTCCGATTCCTCAGCAACCCCAACACGCCCACGGCGCAGGACATATGGTCGTCTGCGGCGACGACGCGCTCGCGCACCGCCTCGCGCACGAGCTGAACGACGTGTACCTGGAGCGCGTCACCCTTGTCGTACCCGGCCGCCGCGACACCACCCCGCAACGCACCGACAGCCGTACGGGCCGGGGCGCCTTCGCCTTGTTCGGCCGGATGTCCGCCGCCATGAGCCGCCCCTCCGGCGGCGGCGCGGACGGCCGCACCGGGCCCGGAGGGCGGAGCGGCGGAGGGGCCCACACGGGCCGGCTCTCGCCGTACGACACGTCCGGCGGCCGGGTCGCCCGGCACCCCGTACAGATCGCCGAGGTCGCCGAGGTGGACGAGACGGCCCTCGTCGACGCGGGTGTCGAGAACGCCGCCGCCCTCGCCCTCGTCCACGAGGACGACGAGACCAACATCCGCACCGCGCTGCTCGCGCGCCGCCTCAACCCGCGCCTGCGCCTGGTCATCCGCATGTACAACCGGAAGCTCGGCCAGCACCTCGAGGAGCTTCTCGACCAGGCCGCCGCCGTGGCCACGCCGGGCATCGACCCGGAGGTCCTGGACGCCTCCACCACCGTCCTGTCCGACGCCGACACCGCGGCCCCCGCGCTCGCCGCCACCGCCGTCGCCGGCACCAGCAAGATCGTGCACGCGGACGGGCTGCTGCTGCGCGCCGTGGAACGCACCCCTCCGGGCAGTGGCGAGGTCGCCGACCCCGGCCTGTGCACCCTTGCCCTGCTCTCCTCCACCGCCAACGACCCGGCCGGCAGCGAGGGCTCGGACAACAGCGGCGACCAGGGACCCCAACTGCTCCCCGACGACCGCGCCGTCGCCGAGGCGACCGGGCGCGGCACCGTCGCCCTGGAAGCCATCACCTACGCGGGCCCGACACTTCCGACCCAGCGGCTGGGCGGGGGCTCCGTGCCCCTCGCGTCGCTGTTCTCCCCCCGGCTGCGCTGGTCGCTCGCCGGCGTCGTCGGCGTGGTCGCCGCCATCGCCGTGGCGTCCTGGCTCACCACGAACGACCACCCTCTCCACGCCGCGTACCTCACGCTGCTGGACATCTTCGCCATCGGCGACCCCGCCCTGGACGACCCCGTCGAGCGCCAGGTGCTCCAGATCCTTTCCGGCTTCGCCGGACTGCTCCTGCTGCCCATGCTGGTCGCGGCCCTCCTGGAGGCACTGGGCACCTTCCGCACGGCCACGTCCCTGCGCCGTCCACCGCGCGGCCTGTCGGGCCATGTGGTGCTGCTGGGGCTGGGCAAGGTCGGCACACGCGTGCTGTCCCGGCTCCGCGAACTGGACATCCCGGTGGTGTGCGTGGAGTCCGACCCGGAGGCCCGGGGCATCGCGACGGCGCGGCGCCTGCGCGTCCCCGTGGTCCTCGGCGACGTCACCGAGGAGGGCGTCCTGGAGACCGCCCGCGTCCACAAGGCGCGCTCCCTGCTGGCCCTGACCAGCCTCGACATCACCAACCTGGAGGCGGTGCTGTACGCCCGCTCCGTCAAGCCCGACCTGCGCGTGGCACTGCGGCTGTACGACGACGACATCGCGACCGCCGTGTACCGCACCCTGCGCGCCGCGCACCCCGAGGCGCTCACCCGCAGCCGCAGCGTGTCCCACCTGGCGGCCCCCGCCTTCGCCGGGGCGATGATGGGCCGTCAGATCCTGGGTGCCATCCCGGTCGAGCGCCGCGTCCTGCTCTTCGCCGCGCTCGTCGTCGCGGGCCACCCGGAGCTCGAGGGCCGTACCGTCGGCGAGGTGTTCCGCCCGGGGGCCTGGCGGGTGATCGCCCTGGACCCCACGGCGCCGGCCGACCGGCGCCCCGACCTGGCCGCCGTCCGCCCCGAGGACGCGGACCGGCCCACCGGCCTGGTGTGGGACCTCCACCCCGGCTATGTGCTCCGCCCGGAGGACCGCGTCGTGGTGGCCGCCACCCGGCGCGGCCTCGCCGAACTGCTCGGCCGCCGGGCGCAGGGGCCGACCCCGTGAACAGCCGCGGCACGGCAGGTCACTAGGGTGTCCCCGGCCGCGGCAGCGGCGGCCGGCACGGAGTGGCAGAGGTGTGGAGGAACGGCTGTGTTGATGGTGGGGAAGATCCTGCGGTTCGACGAGGTCCGGGGGTACGGCTTCATCGTGCCCCGGGAGGGCGGCGAGGACGTCTTTATGCACGCGAACGACCTGGTGGACGACAAGTACCTCTACCAGGCGGGGTGTGAGGTCGAGTTCTACCTGGAGATGGGCGACAAGGGCCCCAAGGCATCGGAGATCCGCCTCGTGGACCGACCCGCCCGCCGTGTTCCCGCCCCGTCCCGGGAGGCCGGGCCGGAAGACCTCGACGACGACACCCTCGACGTCCTCACCACGGCGGAGTTCCGGACGGAACTGACGGAAGCACTCATCGAGGCGGACGGCACCCTCACCGCGGCCCAGTTGAAGCGGGTCCGCACCCGCATCCTGGACCTCTCCCGCCACCACGGCTGGGTGGAGGGCTGACCCCGGGACGGCAGAAGGGGCCTCGCGTAGCGGGCTCGCCCCGCGGGGCGAGCCCGCTACGCGAGGCCGGGCTCGCCGCCGCGTACGGAGGAGACGAGGCGCAGGAGACGCGCCTCGTTCCCCGTGAGCCCCGCGCGCCGCAGCGCCTCGTCCGCCTCCGCCATGGGCGACGACAAATACACCCCCGCCATGGGGGCGAGCCCCGGGTCGGTGAGGACCGCCTGCGCGGTCTCCAGCAGCCGGAGGTACGCCTGTGCGGCGGCGCGCTCCTGCACCGTGAGCGTGGTGGTCATGTCTCGCTCCCTGCGTCGACGGATCGGTCACCCCACTCTCCCGCACACCACTGACACTCACCCAGCGCCGCCTCCGCGCAGGTGTTCCAAGAGCCGCTCCACGAACACTCGCTGACCGGCCACCAGCAGCTCGGCGGCCTCCTGGGGCGTGCACCAGGCGACCCGGTCGACCTCCGGGAACGTACGCGTCATCCCCGATCCGCGCGGCCACTCCATGGTGAACGTGCCGGGCACCATCAGCGCCGGGTCCAGGTCGCCCTCGACCGCCCAGACGGTCACGGCCTTGCCGCCCGCCTGCCGGATCTCCCCGAGCGGCACGTACGGGCCGTCCGGCGCGGGCAGCCCCAGCTCCTCCGTGAACTCGCGGCGGGCGGCGGCCTCCGCCGTCTCGTCGTCCGCGTACTCGCCCTTCGGCACGGACCACGCGCCCTCGTCGCGCGCCGCCCAGTAGGGCCCGCCCATGTGCGCCAGCAGCACCTCCGGCGACCCGCCGGACGTCCGGAACACCAGCAGCCCCGCGCTGCGCTTCACCACCATGCCGCCAGTCTGCCCGCCCGGCCCCGCCGCGCCGCGCTACCGTCGTCCGGTATGGGACAGGACCACCCCGACAGCCCCCACGAGCCCGGCGCTCCCCACGATCCAGGCACCCCCCACGACGTCGACAGCCCCCACGACCCGCACAACCCCGGCCACCCCGCCTTTCCCGCGCGCAACGCGCCGCACGTCGGCTCCCTGGGTGACCTCGACGCGCGCGTGGCGGAGTGCCGGGCCTGCCCGCGGCTCGTCGAGTGGCGGGAGCGGGTCGGCCGGGAGGGGCGTCGCGCCTACGTCGGATGGGAGTACTGGGCCCGCCCCGTGCCCGGGTTCGGGCCGGACGACGCGGCGCTGCTCGTGGTCGGCCTCGCCCCTGCGGCGCACGGCGGAAACCGCACGGGGCGCATGTTCACGGGCGACCGTTCCGGCGACGTCCTGTACGCCGCGCTGCACCGCCTGGGCCTCGCCAGCCAGGCCGAGGCGACCGCCCGGGACGACGGGCTGCGCCTGTACGGCGTACGGGTCACCGCCCCGGTCCACTGCGCGCCGCCCGCCAACCGCCCCTCGCCCGAGGAGCGGGACACCTGCCGCCCCTGGCTCACCCGGGAGCTGGACCTGCTGCGGCCCACCGTCCGCGCCCTCGTCGTACTCGGCGCGTTCGGCTGGCGGGCGGTCCTGCCGACGGTCGCCGCCGCCGGCTGGACGGTGCCCCGCCCCCGGCCCGTCTTCGCGCACGGCGCCCGCGTCACGCTCGCGCGCTCGGACGGCGGACCGGGCCTGGAACTGTTCGGCTGCTACCACGTCAGCCAGCGCAACACGTTCACCGGACTGCTCACCCCCGACATGGTGACCGACGTCCTCCGGGACGCCGCGCACGCGGCCGGCATCCGTACCTACTAGGTTCTGTCCGCGAAGTCCCGCCTGCCCGGCGGCGTCCGGGGTGCCTGCCGGGCGGTCGACGCTCTCTCCCGGACTCCTCCTAACCCGTGAACTCGTAGGTGAGCGGCGCCGACCGGGGCGCGAACCGGATGTCGGTCACCTCCAGCACATGGCCGTGCTGGTCCTGCACCTCCCGGTGGACCGTCAAGCACGCGCCCGCCGCGTCGGGGAGGCGCACCCCGATGCACTCGCGGCGCGTGAGCCGCAGCCCGGCCCGGTGCATCCAGTGGTACAGCAGCCGCAGGTCCGGGCGGCGCCCGAGCCGGGCCTCCGGCCGCCGGTAGCGGGCGAGTTCGGGCACCTCGGCCAGCGCGTACCGGGAGAACCGGGAGACTGCCCGCTGCCCGACCGTGCCGTCGGCGTCCAGCACCCGGTGCCGGTGGACGAGCGACGGCTCGCCGGGCAGCAGCCCCAGCCGCTCGGCCGTCTCCGGCGGCGCCGCCTCCCAGCAGAGCGCCGCCTCAGTCACTCCCCGGTCCGTACCGCCCGTACCGCCCGGGAACTCCAGCAGCCCCGGCGCCAGCACGGGCCCCGGCCCGCCCGCCGCCACGTTCGCCGCGGCGGCGAAGGTGCCGCGCCGCTCGGTGACCACGAGCCGCTCGTCGCGCAGCAGACGCAGAGCGCTGCGCACGGTCTGCCGGTTGACCTGGAAGCGGTCCACCAGGGACCGCTCGGACGGCAGTCGGGTGCCCGACGCTATCCGCCGGTGGATGAGATCGTCGCGGAGCGCCGCCGCGACCTGGAGATAGAGCGGAAGCGCCGCGGAGGCGTGGGGCTCAGCCATGTTTCAACCCTCAAATTTCGCTCAGCGTAGCCAATTGAGCCGTGCCGGTGAGCACATCCCTATCATTGGTCTAAACCTATTTGGAAGAGGAGTCAGACATTCCCCACCACTCTGCCCGGACTCTGGCCGAAACGGATTCGCCGCGCCGCGGGCCGGGTACCCGGCCCGCGGCCACGCCGCGAGGAGAGGAGACCGCCGCGATGAGGGCCGTCACCTGGCACGGAAAGCGGGACGTCCGCGTGGACACCGTCCCAGACCCGCGCATCGAGCAGCCCACGGACGCGGTCGTCCGCATCACGTCCACGGGCCTGTGCGGATCCGACCTCCACCTGTACGAGGTGCTGGGCCCCTTCATGAACCCCGGCGACATCCTCGGCCACGAACCCATCGGCATCGTCGAGGAGACCGGCCCCGACGTACCGGACCTCAAGGCGGGCGACCGCGTCGTCGTGCCCTTCCAGATCGCCTGCGGCCGCTGCTGGATGTGCGTCCGCGGCCTGCCCACCCAGTGCGAGACCACCCAGGTGACGGAGGAGGGCACCGGCGCCGCCCTGTTCGGCTACTCCCGCCTCTACGGCTCCGTCCCCGGCGCCCAGGCAGAGTTCCTGCGCGTTCCGCAGGCGCAGTTCGGCCCCCTGAAGGTGCCCGAGGGCCCGCCCGACGACCGCTACCTCTACCTCTCCGATGTCCTGCCGACCGCCTGGCAGGCCGTCCGGTACGCCGACGTCCCGCCCGGCGACGGCTCCTCCGGGGGCGGCTCCCTCGCCGTCCTCGGACTCGGCCCGATCGGCGAGATGAGCTGCCGTACAGCCCTCCATCAGGGCGTGGAACAGGTCATCGGCATCGACCTCGTACCCGAACGCCTCGGCCGCGCCCGCGCGCGCGGCGTGGAGATCCTCGACCTCACCGCGTACGACAGCCTGGACGACCTGGTCGCCGCCGTCCGAGAGAGCACCGGCGGCCGCGGCCCCGACGCGGTCATCGACGCCGTCGGCACCGAGGCCCACGGCAGCCCGATCGCCCACGCCCAGCAGCAGGCCGCCGGGCTGCTGCCCCGGGCCTGGGCCGCCCGCCTCCACCAGAAGGCCGGCACCGACCGGCTCGCGGCCCTCCATCTCGCCATCGACCTCGTACGGCGCGGCGGCACCATCTCGCTCAGCGGCGTCTATGGCGGCGCCGCCGACCCGCTGCCCATGATGACCCTCTTCGACAAGCAGATACAGCTCCGCATGGGCCAGGCCAACGTGCGCCGCTGGACCGACGACATCCTGCCGCTCCTCACCGACGACGACCCCCTCGGCGTGGACACCTTCGCCACCCACCACCTTCCGCTCGCCGACGCCCCGCACGCCTACCGCATGTTCCAGCGCAAGGAGGACGGCGTCAGCAAGGTGGTCCTGCACCCGTGACCCACCGCCCCTACGGTGGACTGAGGACCGGTCGTCCCGGGCCGAGGAGCATGCGGCGGCCGTCGACCCCCGCGCGGCCTCCAGGCGATGGGGGCCCGCGACTTCGAGGCCGCCCGCGCCGCGTTCGCCGAGGCGGCGCGGATCGCCGACCGGTTGGCGACCCCGACCTGGTGCTCCTCACCAGGCCCGGCCAGGGGCAGACGTGCGGCCCCGCGTGATCTTCGAGCACCTCAGGGTCGCCCCGCAGCACGCGCGCGGGGACCGGCCGTCCCGCCGGGCGCGGGGTCCGCACCGGCCGGGCGGGCTCACCCCGCGTGAGGTGGAGGTGCTGCGGCTCGCGCGGGCGGCGCCGCCGACCGGGAGGATCGTCGCCACGCTCGTCATCAGCGAGAAAGACCGTCGCCCGCCGTCGTACCGGCGGCCTGACAAGATCGACACCGATGAAGAGACCCATGACGACGACGGAGAACCCGACCTGTGCCGCCTGCGGCGGAACGGTCGCCCCCGACGGATTCTGCTGGGACTGCGGCACGGCGCAGCCGGGATTCCGCGCCCATGTCGAGACAGCGGCCGACTGCGGCGCCGCGGGCGTCAGCGACCGCGGCGCCCGCCGGGAGATCAACGCGGACGCCCTGGCCCTGACCGTGGACGGCCCCTGGACGATCGGCGTGGTCTGCGACGGCGTGTCCATGGCACCCCGCGCGGAGCGTGCCGCCCGGCTGGCGGCCGAGACGGGAGCGGCAGCCTGCGCCGCCCGCCTCCGGGCGGGCGTCCTGCCCGAGACGGCCCTCACCGATGCCACGCTCCACGCGGCCCGCGCGGTCACCGCCCTGGCCACCCCGCACGGCACGGCCCCGGCCTGCACCTACGTCGCCGGCGTCACCGGCCCCGGCGGCCTCTGGGCCGCCTGGACCGGCGACAGCCGCGCTTACTGGCTGCCCGACGAGGGCCCCGGCATGGCTCTGACCGAGGACGACACGGGCGCCCATGACGCCCTCACCGCCTGGCTGGGCGCCGACGCGGACACCCCGACGCCCGGCATCCGTAGCTACCGCCCCTCGGTCCCCGGCCGACTCCTCCTGTGCACCGACGGGCTCTGGCGCCACCTCCCGGACCCGGCGACCCTGCGCGCCGCCCTACGCCGCCCCCTGCCCGACACCGGTCTCCTCGACGACGCCCGCACCCTCGTCGGCCACGCCCTCACCGCCGGCGGTCAGGACAACATCACCGCACTCCTGATCCCCATCAGGCCGGAGACTTCCGGCCGCTGATGACCTGCCGGAGAGCGCCCCCGCGCCCGCGCCTTTCTGCCCGTCCTCAGCTGTCGTCCGACTCGCGCCACATGGGCGGCCGCTTCGGTGCCTCCCGGGCGGGGCCGAACAGCACCGCGCGGGCCACGGGTGGGGCGAACAGGGCTGTCACCGGCTCCATCAGGGAGAGGACCGAGCGGAACGCGGCGCCTACGGCCGGGTCGCCGTTCGCCCGTTCCTGGACGCGGGACAGATACCAGTCGGCGGGGCGGTCGGCGGCGGTGACGCGTGCCGCGTCACCGATCGCGCCGGGCATCTTCTTGTCCGCGCCCGCCGAGATGTCCCACGCCTGGCGGGACGCCCGGAACAGCGCCCGCTGCACGCGCAGCGTCGTAGGCGTGCGCCGCCGGTCCGCCAGGGCGTCGCGCAGCACCACCGCGGTCATCGCGGCGACGGCCATGCCCTGACCGTAGATCGGGTTGAACGTGCACAGCGCGTCGCCCGTGACGAGGAAGCCGGCCGGGCGGCGCCCACGACGGTCGTAGCGTCGGCGTACGTTCGCCGTGGAGCGGAAACCGTGCACGGCCGACACGGGCTCGGCCTTCGCCAGCCAGTTCCGCAGCACCGGGTCGGGCAGCCTCCCCGCGTACTCCTCGAAGGCCGCCTCGTCCGTGGGAGGTTCGTCGCCCCGCAGGCCCGACAGGGTGACGAGGAACCGGCCGCCCTCGATGGGCAGCGCCACCCCGCCGTACGTCTGCCCCGGGTTGGGGACGATGTAGTAGCCGAGCCCGTCGGTGTCGTCGCCGTGGCGCTCGTTCCGGTACACCCGGGTCGCGTACGCGAGGCCCGTGTCCAGGGTCTCCTCGCGCGGCGGCTCGGCGCCGAGCGCGGCCAGCCACTGGGGCGCCCGCGACCCGCGCCCCGACGCGTCCACGACCAGGTCGGCGGCGATCAGCCGCGGCTCCTCCACCCGGCCGGCGCCGCGCTCGCGCACCAGCACGCCGCTCACCCGGGTCGCGTCCCCGGCCAGCCCCACCGCCTCCGTGCCCGGAACGGCCCGGATCCGCCGGTCGGCCAGCACACGGTGCCGGATCACCTGCTCCACCAGCGGCCGGGACCCGGTCAGGAGGTACGCCGTCGCGGCCGTCCGCCGGTACCAGGCGCCCGCCTGCCACTGCACGACGTCCTCGGGCATTCCCACACGCCGGGCGCCGCAGGCCCGCAGCTCGTCGACAACACCCGGCAGCAGCTGGTCCACCGCCCGCTGGCCGGCCTCCAGCAGTACGTGCAGATGCCGCCCCTGCGGGACGCCCGCCCGCGGCTCTGCCTCCTCGGGGAAACGGTCACGCTCGACGACGGTGACCTGCTCGGCGTGCTCGGCGAGCGCTCTCGCCGCGAGCAGCCCGGCGATACTGCCGCCGATCACCACCGCGTGCCGTGTCCCGCGCCCGGCCCCCGGCCCGCTGCCCAACTGGTCGGCCATGTCCGCCCCTTCGCGTCAAGGTTCTACGACCGCCCAGTATCCATGGTTCGTTGGGGCAGATCGCGGGCGCCGAGCCGGAGGTGCTCGATGTGGTGGACGGCTTCGTCGAGGCCGTCGCCGCGCTCCGGCTCCGGCAGGAAGTTCACCGCGTCGACCACCGTCACCATGGTGTCCAGCCGCGCCAGGTCGCCCAGGTGCCGTTGACGATGACGGCGACGCGCAGGCCGTCCCGGTTGGAGAGGACGTGGTTGAGGAGTGTCGTCTGCCGGCGCCCAGGAAGCCGGACAGGACCGTGACCGGCAGGGCGGCGAGCGGCAGGCCCGTCGTCCAGCTCAGCCCTCCGGCTGGATCAGGCCGCGCTCGTACGCCTTCACGAGGCGCTGCGGGACCTGGTACACGGTCCCGTCGACCGTGACCGGCACCAGCTGCGGGGTGTCCGCCTTCCACTGGGCGCGGCGGTGGCGGGTGTTGGAGCGGGACATCTTCCGCTTGGGCACGGCCATGACTGACGAGACCTCCATCGGGGGACGACAAGATGACGCAACGCTACATGGAAATGATTCCCATTAACAAATTCGCCCCCGTCGGGAAGCCCCTCCAGCCGCTCTTCTCCTCCAGCCCCTTCGGTTCCTTCAGTCCCCCAGCCCTTCCAAGCCCTCCAGCGCCTCCGTCAGCCATGCCACCCAGAACCGCTCCAGTTCGATGCCGCCCCGCAGCACCAGATGCCGCAACCGGTCCGCCTCCGTGTCCCGCTCCGGGGGGAACTGCCGCTTCTCCATGCCCAGGTAGTCGTCCAACTGGGCCTGGTGGAGTTCCAGGTGGCGGCGCAGCTCGTCGGCCAGCCCCTCCGTGCCGACCACCGCCGCCGCCCGCAGCCGCAGCAGCAGCGCGCTGCGGACGGGCTTCGGGTCCTCGACGCGCCCCGTCCAGTCGGCCAGCTCGGCGCGGCCCGCCGGCAGCACCTCGTACTCCTTCTTCTGCCCGCGCGCCGGCGCCTGCGCGGGCAGGGCACGGATGAGCCCGGCCTTCTCCAGCTTCCCCAGCTCGCGGTAGATCTGCTGGTGTGTCGCCGACCAGAAGTAGCCGATCGACCGGTCGAACCGGCGGGTCAGTTCGAGCCCCGAGGACGGCTTCTCCAGCAGAGCGGTGAGGATCGCGTGGGGGAGAGACATGCCCGCATCCTAGGAGCCGACCGACCGACCGCCTGCCCGCCCGAGCCGCGACGGCGGCCGCAGACGTACTCCACGCTGAAGCGGGTCCGCCTGCGGCCACGTCGGCGCCGCCGGGGCCGGGGCCGGGGCCTCAGAGCGTCGAGGCGAGTCGCGTGCCCTGGTCGATGGCCCGCTTGGCGTCCAGCTCCGCGGCCACGTCGGCGCCGCCGATCAGATGTGCCGTCACCCCGGCAGCCGTCAGCTCCTCGTACAGGTCGCGGCGCGGCTCCTGGCCCGTGCACAGTACGACCGTGTCGACCGGTACCGTGCGTGCCTCGCCGTCGACGGTGATGTGCAGGCCCTCGTCGTCGATCCGCTCGTACGACGCCCCGGCGACCATCGACACGCCCCGGTGCTTCAGTTCGGTGCGGTGGATCCAGCCGGTGGTCTTGCCCAGCCCCGCGCCGACCTTCGAGGTCTTGCGCTGCAGCAGGGTCACCTGCCGGGGCGGCCGAGGCCGCTCGGGCGCGCGCAGACCGCCCCGCTCGCCGTACGACATGTCGACGCCCCACTGGCGGAAGTACGTCTCCGCGTCCAGGCTCGCGCCCTCGCCGCCGTCCGTGAGGTACTCGGCGACGTCGAAGCCGATGCCGCCCGCGCCCAGGATCGCGACGCGCTCGCCCACCGGAGCCCCGTGCCGCAGCACGTCCAGGTAGCCCACCACGCTCGGGTGGTCGACGCCCTCGATGACCGGCGTGCGCGGGGTGACCCCGGTGGCGACGACCACCTCGTCGTAGTCGCCCAGCAGCTCCGCCGTGACGTACGAATTCAGCCGCACGTCCACGCCGCGCAGCTCCAGCTGTGTACGGAAGTAGCGGAGCGTCTCGCCGAACTCCTCCTTGCCGGGCACCCGCTTGGCCACGTTCAGCTGGCCGCCGATCTCCCCGGCCGCGTCGAACAGCGTGACGTCGTGGCCGCGTTCGGCCGCCGACACCGCGCAGGCGAGCCCGGCCGGACCGGCGCCGACGACCGCGACGCGCTTGCGCAGCCGGGTGGGGGACAGGACCAGCTCGGTCTCGTGGCAGGCGCGCGGGTTGACCAGACAGGACGTGATCTTCCCGCTGAAGGTGTGGTCGAGGCAGGCCTGGTTGCAGCCGATGCAGGTGTTGATGGTCTCCGGGCGCCCCTCCGCCGCCTTCGCGACGAAGTCGGGGTCGGCGAGGAAGGGCCGGGCCATGGAAACCATGTCGGCGCGGCCGTCCGCGAGAACCCGCTCGCCGACCTCGGGGGTGTTGATCCGGTTGCTGGTGACCAGCGGTACGGACACCGCGCCCATCAGCCGCTTCGTCACCCATGTGTACGCGGCGCGCGGCACCGAGGTGGCAATGGTGGGGATACGGGCCTCGTGCCAGCCGATGCCGGTGTTGATGATCGTCGCCCCGGCCGCCTCGACCTCCTTCGCCAGCGCGACGACCTCGTCGAGCGACGAGCCGCCCGGCACCAGGTCCAGCATCGAGAGCCGGTAGATCAGGATGAAGTCCTCGCCCACCCGCTCCCGGGTCCGGC
Organism: Streptomyces sp. TRM49041; assembly: GCF_008271805.1. Lineage (GTDB taxonomy): Bacteria > Actinomycetota > Actinomycetes > Streptomycetales > Streptomycetaceae > Streptomyces. The sequence goes on along the minus strand of NZ_VSRY01000133.1, from coordinate 5,002 downwards.
GGACGATCTCCAGCGGGAAGCGCGTCCGGTTCTCGTACGACCCGCCCCACCGGTCGTCCCGGTGGTTGGTCGCGGCGGCGATGAACTCGTTGATCAGGTAGCCCTCGGAGCCCATGATCTCGACGCCGTCGTACCCGGCGGACTTCGCCAGCTCCGCCGCCCGCACGTAGTCCTCGATCGTCTGCTCGACCTCGGCGTCGGTGAGGGCGTTCGGCACGAACGGGCTGATCGGCGCCTGGAGTGCGCTCGGCGCGACCAGCTGCGGATGGTACGCGTACCGGCCGAAGTGCAGGATCTGCATCGCGATCCGCCCGCCGGCCGCGTGCACCGCGTCCGTCACGGTGCGGTGCTTCGCAGCCTCCTCCTCGGTGGTCAGCTTGGCCCCGCCGTCGTACGGCCGTCCCGCCTCGTTGGGGGCGATGCCGCCGGTCACGATGAGCCCCGCCCCGCCGCGCGCGCGGGCCGCGTAGAAGGCGGCCATCCGCTCGAAGCCGTTCTCGGCCTCCTCCAGGCCCACGTGCATGGAGCCCATCAGCACCCGGTTGGGCAGGGTCGTGAAGCCGAGGTCCAGCGGGCTCAGCAGATGAGGGTACGGGGACGGGGCAGCGGACGGGGTCATGGGGGCGCCTCCTCGCGCACGGGGTGTCGTCCCCAGTTCTAGACGACCCCCAAGCCTTGTGCAACAAGTTGCATAACCTGCCCGGTGTGAGCTGCGCTACGCGACGCCGACTGGAGGCCGGCGCGGTCCCGGGCAGTGGTCAGTTCGCCGTTTCGTGGCGACCGACGCTCTGGGAGACTTCGTCCAGCAGGGGCTTCAGGCGGTCCACCAGCTGCTGGTAGTTCTCCGCGCGGCCGTCGGACCACTGGCCCAGGCCGACCACCATCACACGGCCGTGCCCCGTGAAGGACTGAACCAGTCCGCTGTCGGACGGCAGGACCGGCAGGCCGGAGGCGGGCGGCGGCGCCTGGGCGGCCACCTGGTAGTCGTCGAAGGCCATCGACAGACTGGTCACCAGCCTGAACGTGTCCACCGGGTCCTTCATCGTGAAGACGGCCACATTGAACTGGTTGTTCTGCGCGTCCTTGTAGAGCGCGATCTGCTCGCCCACGCAGCCCTTGCTCTCCGCGATGAGGGCGGCGAGGCGGGGGCCGACCGCACCCTGCTCCGTGCAGGAGTCCAGCACGGCCGCGCCCACCTTGGTGAAGACGCCTCCGGAGCCGTCCGGAACCTCTGCCGGGAACGCCTCGTCCAGGGGAATCACCGGGCGGTCGCCCGCTGCCGGGGAGGCCGGCACCGGGGGCGTGTCCGGGGACGTGTCCGCAGCCGAGGCCGAGGCCGGAGCCGCAGAAGCAGCCGTCGAGGCGGACGCCGCGGTGGCGGGCGAGGCGGTGTCGCCGTCGGACGGCGCGGCGGTGAGCTTCAGCGCCAGGAACGTCACGGCCGCCGCCGAGAGGGCCAGTGCGGCGTTCCGGGGCCACACCCGCTTCCGCTTGGGGGCGGCGGGCTCATGGAACGCGGCGCCGCGATCGAAATCCTCGTCGGGGCCAGCGGGTATCTTGTCGTTCTTCTGCACGACAGAACCCTAGTGATCAGTTCAGACGGCCTGAACACGCCCAGGTCACGGCGTGATCACTATCGTGACGGGCCGGTCCGTCCGCCCCGGGCGTCGACCGGATCGCGACCACCGGGGCGTACGGGCAAGAACGGCGTCCCACACGCCCTCTGTGGGACCGTCAGCTCTCCCGCACCGGCCCCACCGCCGATACCGCGGCCGTCCAGGCGTCCAGCTCCTCCGCCGTCCGCGGCCCGGGCGCCGAGCCGTCCAGCAGCCCCCGCGCCCGCAGCAGCCGCGCGACCGAGATCGCCCACGGCCGCCGCAGCCGCGCCGCGTCCAGCAGCTCCGCGTCCGCGAGCAGCGCATCGACCGGCCCCGTGCGCAGCCCGCCGGGGGTGAGCACGGCCGCGTCGTCCGCCCAACGCAGCGCCAGGTCCACGTCGTGCGTGGCCATCACCACCGTCGTCCCCGACCCGCGCAACCCGTCCAGCGCCTCCAGGAGCCGCTCCTGCCCGTGCGGGTCGAGGCCGGCCGTCGGCTCGTCCAGGATCAGCACCCGCGGCCGCATCGCCACGGCCCCCGCGATGGCCGCCCGCTTCCGCTGTCCGTACGACAGCAGATGCGTCGGCCGGTCCTCCAGCGCCACGATGTCCAGCGCCTCCAGGGCCGCCCGCACCCGGGCCCGCACCTCGCCGTCCGGCAGCCCCAGATTCATCGGCCCGAACGACACGTCCTGCCCGACCGACGCCGCGAACAGCTGGTCGTCCGGGTCCTGCACCACCAGCTGCACCGTCGTCCGCAGCCGCGTCAGGCCCTTCCGGTCGTACGGCACGTCCTCACCGGCCACCCTCAGCCGCCCGCTCGCACACCGCAGTCCGCCGCTCAGCAGCCGCAGCAGCGTCGTCTTGCCGCTGCCGTTACGGCCCAGCACCGCCAGCGAGCGCCCCTCCGGCACGGCGAAGTCGACCCCGCTCAGCACGGCGGGCCCGTCCTCGTAGGCGAACCCGGCGCCGACCAGCTCCACCACGGCGGATCCCGTCATCACATCAGCCTTTCGAGTACAAGGGTGAGGGCGACCACCGCCGTCAGCAGCGCCGCCGTAGCGGCGAGGAACCGCCGGTCCACCGGCGCCGCCGGTACCAGCACCCGGAGCGTCCCGTCGTAGCCGCGCCCCGCGAGACCGTTCTGCAGCCGCGCCGCCCGGTCGAAGGCCCGTACGAACGCCGTCGCGCCCAGGCCCGCCACCGACCGCCACGCGGCGGCCCGGCTCGTCAGGCCCAGCCGGGCCGCCTGCGCCTGCCGGATGCGCGCCACCGCGTCCAGCAGCAGGAAGCTGATCCGGTACATCACCAGCGCCACGTCCACCACAGGCGCGGGCACGCCCGCCCGCACCAGCCGGGGCAGCACGTCCGACACCGGCGTCGTGAACGCGAACAGCAGCACCCCGAGCGACGCCGCCGAGGTCCGCAGCAGCAACTGACCCGCCTGCGCGGGCCCCTCCGGCGCCAGCGCCACGAACCCGCCGGGCCCGCCCACCTGGAACAGCAGCGGCACGGCCCCCGTCACACAGAACCCCAGCGGGATCCGCCACGCCCGCCACAGCTGCCGGGGCGCCACCCCGGCCGGACCGAGCATCACCGCGACGGCGGACACCGCCACCAGCAGCGCACCCGGCCAAGGCGGCAGCGCCACCGCGCACACCGTCAGGCCCAGGCCCAGCACGGCCTTCTCGCACGGATGGCGGCGGCGCCAGCGACTGCCGTGCGCCGCCACATCGATGGGCAGCACCCGCGCTACTCCCCGCCCGCCGGACGTACCCCGGACGTCATGTCGGCGGCGTCGCCCCCGTCGTTCGCGCCCCCCGCCTCCGGCGCCGCGGCCGCCGCACGCGCCCGCTCCTCGCCCTGCCTGCGCCCCCGGCGCAGACCGAAGTAGTACGCCAGGACACCGGCGCCGATCGCGGCCTGCAGGGAGAACAACGCCGACTCGATCTCGCCGGACGGCGGCTCGTACAGGGGGCTGAACCACGGCTCGTACTGGGGGGCGTTCTCCGCGATGGCCGTCTCGGCCTGGGCGTCGGCCCCGGTGAACGGCTCCTCCTTGCCGTCGCCCAGGCCCAGAGCCAGCGGAAGTACGGCCAGAGCGGCCACGACCAGCAGAAGCAGCAGGTTGATCCTCGTGTTGCGGCTCATCGGACCCGCGCCTCCTTCTCGGTGTCCGTCCCCAGTACACCGAGGCGGACCAGCTCACCCTTGCTGGACTGGCTCAGCAGCCTCATCACCAGCACGGTCAGCAGCCCTTCGCTGACGGCCAGCGGGATCTGCGTCACCGCGAAGATGCCGCCGAACTTGCCCAGCGCCCCCAGGAAACCGCTGCCCGGGTCGGGGAACGCCAGCGCCAGCTGCACACTCGTCACGCAGTAGGTGGACAGGTCGGCGACGAACGCGCCGAAGAACACCGCCACCATCAGCGGCACATCGAACCGGCGCAGCAGCCGGTAGATCCCGTACCCGGCCCACGGGCCGACGATCGCCATCGAGAAGGCGTTCGCGCCGAGCGTCGTGAGCCCGCCGTGCGCCAGCAGCAGCGCCTGGAACAGCAGCGTGATCGTGCCGAGCACCGCCATGATCGGCGGCCGGAACAGGACGGCGCCCAGACCCGTACCGGTCGGATGCGAACAGCTGCCCGTCACCGACGGGATCTTCAGCGCCGACAGGACGAATGTGAACGCCCCGGCCGCACCGAGCAGCAGCGTGGACTCGGGATTCGCCCTGACCTCCCGGGTCAGCGCCCGGACGCCGTGGACGACGAACGGCGCGGCCGCCACCGTCCAGGCGACCGCGTGCTCCCGGGGCAGGAACCCCTCGGCTATATGCATGTGGGGGAGACCCTCTCCAGCACCTCGTGGATGGACAACGCGCCCCGGCCGGTCTCCTGGCTGACGGGTCGTACCGCCTCGACTCCAGCCTTCCCGGACGCCGTGGTGCCCCAACAGCGGTCCAGTGGCTTCCCCAGACGGTGCCGGGGGGACGGAGCCGGACTTCCCGATCACAGTGGCGAGGGCCGCACCGGTTCCACACCGGTTTCCCGTACACCAAGGCCCTGCGACACTAGTGCGTTGACCAGCTACATCACAACCGCACCTGCTTACTGTTTGCGATAGTGGTACGCCTCCGATGCCGCCGCCTCCACCGCGTCCAGGTCGCCGCCCGCCGCCGCCGTGACCACGGCGGCCACCGCGCCCTCCACGAAAGGCGCGTCCACCAGCCGTGTCCCGGCGGGCAGTTCGTCGCCCTCCGCCAGCAGCGCCTTCACGGTGAGGACGGCGCTGCCCAGATCCACGAGCACCGCGACCCCCGAGCCCCCGTCCACGTCCTGCGCCGCCTGGGCGATGAGTTCGGCGCTGGTGCCGAGCCCGCCGTCGGGCGCGCCGCCCGCCGCGGCGA
>NZ_VSRY01000132.1 GCF_008271805.1 Streptomyces sp. TRM49041 | reverse complement strand
TCAATCGGACGAGAATTCCGAGCACGAGCGAAGGGAAATTGCGGCCGGAATGGTAATAATCCCGGCAAGTCGGGCCGGGCAAAGCGCACAAAAGGCGCATCATGCGGCGACACTTTGGCTACATCTTGTCGCGACCGGGCGCATTCTCATATGCGGGTGGCACAGGCGACGGCGGGGACTTCCCCAACCCTACCGCGCTCAACCATGCAGAATTGCCCCCTCCGCTTTCTCTCGCGGAGGGGGCAACAGAAGTGGACAGATCACGCCTGCGGCGTCAGCAGCCGCCGGCGACCGCCGGGATGATGGAAACGCCCGCGCCGTCCGGGGTCACGGTGGCGAGCCCGCCCTCGAAGCGGACGTCGTCGTCGTTCACGTACACGTTGACGAAGCGGCGCAGCTGGCCCTGGTCGTCGAGGACGCGCGCGGCGATGCCCGGGTGGTTCTTCTCCAGCGACGCGATGACGTCGCCCAGCGTGGCGCCCTCCGCCGGGACCTCGGCCTGGCCGCCCGTGTACGTACGGAGGATGGTGGGGATGCGGACGTTGACGCTCATGATTCGGGTCTCCCAGTGGTTGAGCCGGTGGTTCAGTGGGTGGCCAGGCCGGCGTCGCGGAACGCGTCCAGGCTCGGGCGGATCGTCGCGGTCGGACCGGTCGTCGGGGCGACCGCGTCCAGGGTCTTGAGGCCGTCGCCGGTGTTGAGGACGACGGTGGTGAGGGACGGGTCGAGTACGCCCGCCTCGATCAGCTTCTTGGTCACGCCCACGGTCACACCGCCCGCGGTCTCCGCGAAGATGCCCTCGGTCTGCGCCAGCAGCTTGATCGCGTCGACGATCTGCTCGTCGTCGACGTCCTCCACGGCGCCGCCGGTGCGGCGGGCGATGTCGAGGACGTACGGGCCGTCCGCCGGGTTGCCGATGGCGAGCGACTTGGCGATGGTGTCCGGCTTCTGGGGCCGTACGACGTCGTGACCGGCCTTGAAGGCCGTGGACACCGGGGAGCAGCCCTCCGCCTGGGCGCCGAAGATCTTGTACGGCCGGTCCTCGACGAGGCCCAGCTTGATGAGCTCCTGCAGCCCCTTGTCGATCTTCGTCAGCTGGGAGCCGGACGCGATGGGGACGACGAGCTGGTCCGGCAGCCGCCAGCCGAGCTGCTCGCAGATCTCGTACGCGAGGGTCTTGGAGCCCTCGGCGTAGTACGGGCGGAGGTTGACGTTGACAAAGCCCCAGCCCTCGCCGAGCGGATCGCCGATGAGCTCCGAGCAGAAGCGGTTGACGTCGTCGTACGTGCCCTCGATACCGACGAGCTCGCCGCCGTAGACGGCGGCCATGACGACCTTGCCCTGCTCCAGGTCGTGCGGGATGAACACGCAGGAGCGGAAGCCGGCACGGGCGGCGGCGGCACCCACCGCACCGGCGAGATTGCCGGTGGAGGAGCAGGAGAGGGTGGTGAAGCCGAACGCGCGGGCGGCCTCCAGGGCCTGGGCGACCACGCGGTCCTTGAAGGAGTGCGTGGGGTTGCCCGAGTCGTCCTTGATGTACAGGCCGCCGGTCACGCCCAGTTCGCGGGCGAGGTTGTCCGCCTTGACGAGCTTGGTCCAGCCGGGGTTGAGGTTCGGCTTGTCGGCGACGTCGGCCGGGACGGGGAGGAGCGGCGCGTACCGCCACACGTTGGCGGGGCCGGCCTCGATCTGCTTGCGCAGCGCGTCCGGGTCGCCGAGCGGCAGGTCGTAGGCCACTTCGAGGGGGCCGAAACACTGGTCGCAGGCGAAGATCGGGCCGAGCTCGAAACGCTCGCCGCATTCGCGGCACGAGAGGGCGGAGGCGGGCCCGAGGTCGACAGAGGCGGTGCTTGCGGTCTGTGCGGTAGGTGCTGTGATCTGCGCAGCCATGGGAGGCGAGGCCCTTTCTCCTCATCTTTCTCACTGGCGCGTTTCGCCGTGAGACGGATTTGGCACCTTCCCTAGCCGGGGGACCTCGCGTGAATGTGCGAGTGCCGGCTGGAGGGTTGCCGGGGCTTCATCGGGCCGTATCCCTCTGCCCCTCTGGATGAGCGGTATGTGGTTGTCGGCACGGGACCCCGGCATGCGGTCGTCCTGCGCGTTGTTCAAGACTGTAACCGAAGGGGTGGATGTCTGAGATAGGCGTCCGAACCGCGAGATGGATCACAAGAGGAGTGGGCGCGGGTGCTGGAAGAGGTGGAGCGCTGGCTGGACCGGCGGTCCTGGAGCGTGGCCGACCGGCCGATCGACCAGCTGCTCGCCGCGAAGCAGGCGCACGGGACGACGGTGAGTGTAGTCCTGCCCGCCCTGAACGAGGAGGCGACGGTCGGGGAGATCGTCGCGGTGATCCGGCGGGAGCTGATGTCGGAGGCGGTGCCGCTCGTCGACGAGCTGGTGGTCCTCGACTCGGGTTCGACCGACCGTACGGCGGAGGTGGCCGCGGCGGCGGGCGCGCGGGTGGTGGCGCGCGACGAGGTGCTGCCACGCATACCCGCCGCGCCCGGCAAGGGCGAGGTCCTGTGGCGGTCCCTCCTGGTCACGGGCGGGGACGTGGTGTGTTTCGTGGACGCGGATCTGCGGGAGTTCGACGCGGACTTCGTGACGGGGATCGTGGGGCCGCTGCTGACGGACCCGGACGTCGAGTTCGTGAAGGCGATGTACGACCGCCCGCTGAGTACCGGTCCGGCGGGCGGTCAGGGCGGCCAGGGCGGGCGTGTCACGGAGCTGGTGGCGCGGCCGCTGCTGAACCTGCACTGGCCGCAGCTGGCGGGGTTCGTCCAGCCGCTGGGCGGTGAGTACGCGGCGCGGCGCTCGCTCCTCGAACGCCTGCCGTTCCCGGTCGGTTACGGGGTGGAGCTCGGCCTGCTGGTGGACGCGCTGCACACGGTGGGCCTGGACGCGCTGGCGCAGGTGGACGTGGGGGTGCGGCTGCACCGGCACCAGGACGACCGGGCGCTCGGGCGGATGGCGGCGGCGATCTACCGGACGGCGCAGCTGCGGCTGTCGCGCGGGCATCTGGTGCGGCCACGGCTGACGCAGTTCGACCGTACGGAGGAGGGCTTCGCGCCGCGTACGCACGCGGTGGACACGGAGGAGCGGCCACCGATGCTCGAGGTGGCGGAGTACATGCGAAAGCGCCGCGTGGCTTGATTTCCGTACGTTTGAGCGTTTCCGGCGCGGGCTAGGTTGGCCACATGGTCTCCGACATCCTGGTGGCATCGAATCGCGGCCCGGTGAGTTACGTGCTGCGCGAGGCGGACGGCGAGCTGGAGGCGAGGCGCGGTGGGGGCGGCCTGGTGTCGGGCCTCTCCGCGATCGGACCCGAGGCGGGCGCGGTGTGGGTGTGCGCGGCGCTGGGCGAGGGTGACCGGGAGGCGGTGCGGCGCGGAATCGTGGGTGCGCGGCCGGACGCCCCTCCGCAGGGGGGCGGTGGCGGGCGACAGGCGGGTGAACCAGATGTCCGCATGCTGGACATTCCGCCGGACACGCACGCCGCGGCGTACAACGGCATCGCCAACTCGGTCCTGTGGTTCGTCCACCACATGCTGTACCAGACGCCTCTGGAGCCGGTCTTCGACGCGGAGTTCCGGCGCCGGTGGGAGGCGTACCGCGCGTACAACCGGGCCTTCGCGGAGGCGCTCGCGGCGGAGGCGGCGCCGGGCGCGGCGGTGCTGATCCAGGACTACCACCTGGCGCTGGCACCCGGGATGCTGCGCGCGCTCCGCCCGGACCTGCGGATCGGCCACTTCTCGCACACCCCGTGGGCGCCGCCGGACTACTTCGGCATGCTCCCCGACGACATCGCGCGGGAGCTGCTCGGCGGGATGCTGGGCGCGGACCGCCTGGGCTTTCTGACGCACCGCTGGGCGGACGCCTTCGCGGCCTGCTGCACCCGGCTGATGGGCGGCACGGGCGCCACGGAGATCGGTGTGCACGGTCTGGGCGCGGACGCCGAGTTCCTTCGGGCGAGGTCGCGGGAACCGGACGTGACGGAGCGAATGGCGCTGCTCCGGGAGCAGGTCGGCGGAGCCGGATCGCGGAAGACGGTCATCCGCGTCGACCGCACGGAGCTGTCGAAGAACATCGTGCGCGGCCTCCTGGCGTTCCGCGCGCTGCTGGAGGAGCACCCCGAGTGGCGTGAACAGGTCGTCCACATCGCCTTCGCGTACCCGTCCCGCCAGGACCTGCCGGTGTACCAGCGGTACACGGCGGAGGTGTCGCGCGTCGCGGGGCAGATCAACGCCGAGTACGGCACGGAGACGTGGACCCCGGTCCTCCTCCATGTGAAGGACGACTTCGCCCGCTCCCTCGCCGCCTACCGCCTCGCCGACGTCGCCCTGGTCAACCCCATCCGGGACGGCATGAACCTGGTCGCCAAGGAGGTCCCGGTCGTCTCCGACGAGGGCTGCGCCCTGGTCCTGTCCCGCGAGGCCGGCGCGTACGAGGAACTGGCCGACGACGCGGTCACGGTGAACCCGTTCGACATCACCGGCACCGCCCGGGCCCTGCACGAGGCCCTGTCCATGCCGCCCACCGAGCGCGCCGAGCGCACGAAGCGCCTGGCCGCCGCCGCGACCGCCCTCCCCCCGCAGCGCTGGTTCGTGGAGCAGCTGGACGCGCTGCGGGCGGGGGCCGGGCAGGCGAGGCCGGAGCGGTAGGGCGGTCGGCGCGGTAGGGGCGGTAGGGGCGGTAGGGGCGGTCGGCGCGGTAGGGCGGTCAGCGGGACAGGGCGCGGGCGAGGGCGGCGAGGAAGTCCACGACCGCCGCGGGACCCGGCAGGGTGAGGTCGGCGCGGGCGGCGAGTTGGGGGACCTCTTCGCTGCCGCTGCAGATCAGGAGGCCGGGGATGCCGTCGGAGCGGAGTCTCTCGACGGCCGCGAAGGCCGGGAGGTCGCCCAGGTCGTCTCCCGCGTAGAGGACGGCTTCGGCGCCCGTCTCACGGACGTGGTCGGTGAGGGCCCGGCCCTTGTCCATGCCCGGCGGACGCAGCTCCAGGACCATGCGGCCGGGTTCGACGACGAGACCGTGGCGGGCGGCCAGTTCGGTGAGCGGGACGGTCAGGGCGTCGAACGCGGCCCGCGGGTCGGCGGCGCGGCGGGTGTGGACGGCGACCGCGCGGCCCTTCTCCTCGACCCAGGTGCCGGGCCACGCGCCGGCCCTCTCCAGGACGGCGGGGAGTTCCGCCCGTACCGCCGTGATGCCCGGGTGCTCGGGCCCCGCCCGCACCTCGCCGGTGACGGCGTCCCAGCGCTCGGCGCCGTAGTGGCCCAGGACGACGAGGTGGTCCAGGCCCGGCACCCCGGCGAAGCCGCCGTACCGGACGGCGACACCGGCCGGGCGGCCCGTCACCACGGCCACCGTCGCCACGCGCGGGGCCAGCTCGGCCAGCGCGGGGACGGCGCGCGGGTGGGCGCGGGCCTGCTCGGGGTCTTCGACGATGGGGGCGAGAGTGCCGTCGAAGTCGACCGCCACGGCGGCGGCCCGCGGCCGCGCCAGGATGGCCGCCAGGCCCTCACGGCCCGCGGCCGTGAGGGGCTCGGGGAGTGCCTCTTCCAAGTGGGTGGACATGTGTGCGTATCTATCCAGAAGGCACAGGGGGCACACCTGCCGGCCCAGGCGCCGCGCGGAGCCCCCGCACAGCGGACCGGCCCTCAGCGGCGTCGTTCGCGGTCCTCGCGCAAGCGGCGGAGGCGGTTGACCGTCACGGGGTCGTGGGCCAGGGCCCGCTCGTCGTCCAGGAGAGCGTTCAGGAGCTGGTAGTAGCGGACGGGCGACAGGTCCAGCCGCTCACGGATCGCGCGCTCCTTGGCACCGGGCCCGGGCCAGGAGCGCCGCTCCATCGCCAGGACCGCGCGCTCGCGGTCGGAAAGGTCCTCGTCCGTCATATCAGCAACTTAAGCTACTGCGCCGACGCCGCGGCCTCCGCCGACCTGGCGTCCCGCGCGATCTCCTCCAGTACGGCCCGCGGATCACCGTCCGGCGCCACGGCCTTGCCGATGTTCTTCTTCACGCTCTCGCTCACCTTCGTCCAGGACCGCTCACCGACCGGGTACAGCTCCGACCCGGCGAGCTGCTCCAGGAACGGCCGCAGCGCCGCGTGCTCGGCGTCCGACTCCATGGTGTCCCTCGCGGTGACGGTGACCGGCAGCAGGTCGTAACGGTCGGAGAAGGAGACGACGTTCTTGTCCGCGTAGACGTAGTCCAGGAACGCGCCGACCTCCTTGCGGTGTCCGTTCTGCTTGAACGCCATCATCCAGTCGGCCACGCCCAGCGTCGCCTTCGCCCGGCCGGCGGTGCCGGGCAGCGGGACCTTGCCGACCTTCACCCCCGCCTGCTCGGCGGTCTCCATCAGCGTCGGGTGGCCGTTCAGCATGCCGACCTCGCCGCGCACGAACGCGTCGAACGCCTCCTGCCGGTCCAGGTCGCCGGGGGCGACCGGGCCCGTCAGCCCCTTCCCGACCAGCTCCTTCTTCAGCCAGCCGAAGGTCTCGACGTTCGCGGGCGAGTCGATCTGGTAGGCGGTGCCGGTCGTGTCGCGGTAGCCGCCGCCCCCGCTCAGCAGCCACATCATGGTCTCGGCCTGCGACTCCTCGGAGCCCAGCGGCAGCGCGAAGGGGTACTTCACGTCCTTGGCCTTGAGCTTCTCGGCGGCCTTCTGGAGCTCCTCCCACGTCGTGGGCGGCTTCGCCCCGGCGCCGGCGAAGAGCTTCTCGTTGAAGAAGAGCAGCCGTGTGCTGGCCCCGAACGGCATGCCGTACTGGACGCGGTCGACCTCACCGGCCTGCCGCAGCTTCGGCAGGAAGTTCGCCTGGGTCGGCACGGAGACGAGGTTGTCGACCGGGTACAGCTTCCCGGCCCTGGCGTGGTCCGCGTACGCGCCTATCTGCGCGAGGTCGGGGGCCTCGCCCCGGTTCACCATCTCGGCGACCTCGCGGTCCACGTCCTTCCAGGACAGGACGGTGACGTCGATCTTGACCCCGGGCGTCTTCATCTCGTACGCGCGGGCCAGGTCGTTCCAGTACTTCTGCGACGTGTTGTCGTCGTTGCTGCCGTAGTCGGCGGCGACGATCTTCAGGGTGACGTCGCCGGAGTCGCTCGCCCCGCAACCCGACATCGTCGCCGTGATCGTCAGTGCGGCCATCGCCGCGGTCAGTCCCTTGTAGCGGCGCTGCACAGCTTTACCACCCTCTGCTCCACGTCGAGCTGCGATTACATCCGAGCGAAGGATATGAGGTCTACACCTAGGTCTAAACCACTGGGGTTGTTTCGGTATCGCTTCGGCAACGTCCGGGCGACCTGCGGCCTACTCGCGGGTACGTTCCGGAGGTCCGCGGACCTCGACAGTGGGAGCCCTCGCATGTCCCGAACAGCCGCCGAGATCACCACGCAGCCGGGCTGCTGGCGCCGCGCCGCCGAAGCAGCCGCGACCTTCGACGGGCTGCCACGGCCGGGCGAACGGGTCGCCGTCACCGGCTGCGGCACCTCCTGGTTCATGGCCCTCGCGTACGCGGCGCTCCGCGAGGCGGCGGGCCAGGGCGAGACGGACGCGTTCGCCGCCTCGGAGTTCCCGGCGGGCCGGGCCGCGGCGTACGACCGGGTCGTGGTGATCACACGGTCCGGTACGACGACGGAGGTCCTGGACCTCCTGGCGCGGATGCGGGGGGCGACGCGCACGACGGCGCTGACGGCGGACCCGAAGACCCCGGTGGTGGACGCCGCCGAGAGGGTCGCGGCCCTGGACTGGGCGGACGAGGAGTCCGTCGTCCAGACCCGGTTCGCGACGACCGCGCTGGCGTTTCTGCGCGCCGGCCTCGGCGACGTACCCGGGGTGAAGCCGGTCGCGGGGGCGGCGCTGGACGCGGAGCTGGCGGTGACGGAGCCCCTGCCGGAGGCGGTGCTCGCGGCCGAGCAGTGGACGTTCCTGGGGCGCGGCTGGACGTACGGGCTCGCACTGGAGGCCGGACTGAAGATGCGCGAGGCGGCGGGCGCGTGGACCGAGGCGTACCCGGCGATGGAGTACCGCCACGGCCCGATCTCGATCACCGGACCCGGTCGTGTCGCCTGGGTCTTCGGCGCGCTCCCGGAGGGCTTGGCGGCGGACGTGGCCCGGGTCGGCGGCACGCTCCACGCACACGCGTCGGCGGACCCGATGGCCGACCTGATCCGCGCCCAGCGCCTCGCGGTGACCCTCGCGGAGGCGAACGGCCACGACCCCGACCGGCCCCGCAACCTCACGCGCAGCGTGATCCTCTCCTGACCCTCTCCTGACCCTCCCTGATCGCCCCACCGATCATCCGATTCGTATGTTGCGCCAACAGCCCGGACAAGTGGACTAGACCTTTCACGCCGCTCGGGCGACACTGTCTCCCGTGAGACACGTCATCGCCCTCGATGTGGGCGGCACCGGCATGAAGGCCGCCCTGGTCGGAGCCGACGGGGCACTGCTGTACGAGGCGCGGCGCGCCACGGGCCGCGAGCGCGGCCCGGACGCCGTCGTGACCTCGATCCTCGGCTTCGCCGCAGAGCTGCTCGCCCACGGCGAGGAGCGGTACGGCGTACGGGCGGAGGCCGCCGGGATCGCCGTACCCGGCATCGTCGACCCCGACGACGGCGTCGCCGTGTACGCCGCGAACCTCGGCTGGCGGGACGTACCGCTGCGCTCCCTGCTGAGCGTGCGGCTCGGCGGACTGCCCGTCGCCCTCGGCCACGACGTACGCAGCGGCGGGCTCGCCGAGGGGCGTGTCGGCGCGGGCCGGGGCGCGGACCGGTTCCTGTTCGTGCCGCTCGGCACCGGCATCGCGGGCGCCATCGGCATCGGCGGCGCCATCGAGGCGGGCGCGCACGGGTACGCGGGCGAGATCGGCCACATCGTCGTACACCCGGACGGCCCCGACTGCGGCTGCGGCCGGCGCGGCTGCCTGGAGACCCTCGCGTCCGCCGCCGCGGTCACCCGCGCGTGGGCGGAGGCGAGCGGCGACCCGGCCGCGGACGCCGCCGACTGCGCCAAGGCCGTGGAGTCGGGCGACGAGCGCGCCGTACGTGTCTGGCGTGGCGCGGTCGACGCGCTCGCCGACGGGCTGGTCACGGCGCTCACCCTGCTGGACCCCGGCACCCTGATCATCGGTGGCGGTCTCGCCGAGGCGGGGGAAACCTTGTTCACACCGCTCAGGGCCGCCGTCGAGGAGCGCGTCACGTTCCAGAAGCCGCCCACCATCGTGCCCGCGGCCCTCGGGGACACCGCCGGCTGCCTGGGCGCGGGGCTCCTCGCCTGGGACCTGCTCGCCACCGACCTGGAGGTATCCGCCTGATGGCCGTTCACGCCGATCGCAAGGTCCTCGCCGGCGCCCGCGTGGTGCTGCCGAGCGGCGTCGTCGAGGGCGGGCGGGTGATCGTCGAGGGCCGCACGATCACCGAGGCCGGGCCGGAACCCACCGCAGCCGCGCCGCGGCACTCGGGCGCCGCCGCCACCGCCGGAGGCACCGCGGCCGCAGGCGCCCCGGCGCTCGACCTCTCCGGCCACTGGCTCGTCCCCGGCTTCGTCGACATCCACAACCACGGCGGCGGCGGCGCGTCCTTCACCTCCGGCACCCTCGAAAAAGTCCTCCAGGGCATCCGCACCCACCGCCTCCACGGCACGACCACCCTGGTCGCGTCGACCGTCACCGGCGACATGGACTTCCTCGCCCACCGCGCCGGCGAGCTCGCCGAACTCGCCGAGCAGGGCGACATCGCCGGTATCCACTTCGAGGGCCCGTTCATCTCCCCGTGCCGCAAGGGCGCCCACAGCGAGGCCCTGCTGCGCGACCCCGACCCCGCCGAGGTCCGCAAGCTGATCGACGCGGGGCGCGGCCGGGCCCGCATGGTGACCCTCGCCACCGAGCTGCCGGGCGGCATCGACTCCGTACGCCTCCTCGCCGAGTACGGCGTCATCGCCGCCGTCGGGCACACGGACGCCACGTACGAGCAGACCGTCGAGGCCATCGACGCGGGCGCCACCGTCGCCACGCACCTCTACAACGCGATGCCCCCGCTCGGCCACCGCTCCCCCGGCCCCATCGCCGCCCTCCTGGAGGACGAGCGGGTCACCGTCGAGCTGATCAACGACGGTACGCATCTGCACCCCGCCGCCCTGGAGCTGGCGTTCCATCACGCGGGCCCCGGCCGCGTCGCGTTCATCACCGACGCCATGGACGCGGCCGGCTTCGGCGACGGCGTCTATCACCTCGGCCCCCTGGAGGTGGAGGTCAAGGACGGCGTCGCCCGGCTCGTCGAGGGCGGCTCCATCGCCGGCTCCACACTCACCCTCGACACCGCCTTCAAGCGCGCCGCGACCGTCGACGGACTGCCCGTCGAGGCGATCGTCCAGGCCATCTCCGCCAACCCGGCGAAGCTGCTCGGCCTGTACGACCGGATCGGCTCCCTCGAACCCGGCAAGGACGCCGACCTGGTCGTCCTCGACGCCGAATTCACCCTCAAGGGCGTGATGCGCGGGGGCGAATGGGTGGTTGAGCCCCAACTGGGCTGATTTCCGAACGCATTACGGTAAGGCGGCGGGCCCGGGGGACTGGGCCCGCCGCCCGCCTTTTGGCATGATCGTGCACCGTAAATTTTCCCGGCCGGACACCAGCCGGAAACCGGTCCACGACTCACGGGGGTGTTGGAACCGTTGATTCTCACGGTCACGCTCAACACCGCGCTCGACCTCACCTACACGGTGCCCGCGTTCACCCCGCACACCACGCACCGCGTGACCGACGTGGCGGAGCGCCCTGGCGGCAAGGGCGTCAACGCGGCCCGTGTGCTGGCCGCCCTCGGCCACGAGACGGTCGTCACGGGCTTCGCGGGCGGCCCCACGGGCGACGTCCTGCGCGGCCTCCTCGCGCCCCTGCCCGTACGGGACGCGCTCGTCCCCACCACCGGCACCACCCGCCGCACCGTCGCCGTCGTCGACACCGCGACCGGCGACACCACCCAGCTGAACGAGCCGGGACCGGTCGTCACCCCCGCCGAGTGGGCGGCGCTCGTCGCCACGTACGAGGAACTGCTCGCCGAGGCCCACGCGGTCGCCCTGTGCGGCAGCCTCCCGCCCGGCATACACGTCGGCGCGTACGCCGAGCTCGTCCGCCGCGCCCGCGCCGCCGGTGTGCCGGTCCTGCTGGACACGAGCGGCGAACCGCTGCGCCGCGGCATCGCCGCCCGCCCCGACCTCGTCAAGCCGAACGCCGACGAGCTGGCCGCACTGACCGGCGCCCGCGAGCCGCTGCGCGCCACCCGCGACGCCCGCCGCCGCGGCGCGCACGCGGTCGTCGCTTCGCACGGACCCGACGGGCTCGTCGCGGTCACCCCGGAGGGCATCTGGCAGGCCGCCCCGCCCGCCCGCGTGAACGGCAACCCGACGGGCGCGGGCGACTCGGTGGTCGCCGGCCTCCTGTCCGCCCTGGTCGAGGGCCTGCCGTGGCCGGATCGGCTGGCCCGCGCCACCGCGCTGGCGACGGCGACCGTACACGCCCCGGCAGCAGGGGAGTTCGACCCCGTCCGGTACGGGGAACTGCTGGAGCGGGTGACGGTGAGGGAGCACGCCTCCGCGGCGTGACACACCGTCAACGCGACGGAAGGGACGGACCCGGTGATCGCCGGGGGCCGGGCCGCCGGACGGCCTGCTGTGGCCGTCGCCGCTAGCCGTCGCCCCTGAGCTGGCCCTGCTTGAGCCAGACCTGGTCCAGGTACGCCTCGCACTGGTTGTCCTGCTCGCAGGACATCTTCAGGGTGTTCTGGCCCTTCTCCAGCCGGATCCAGGAGTAGGTCCTGGTCCAGCCCTTCTCCCAGTCGCCCTCGGCGGCCTTCGCGAAGTTCGACATGTTGATCTCGCGGGGCTTGCCGTCGTTGACGGTCAGCGATGTCTTGGCGTCCTTACCGGGCACGCTGTACGTGAGGTACAGCGTGTAGTCGCCGGCCTCCGGCACCTCGACCTGCCAACTGGCCGCGCCGCCGACGCCGTTGAACATCACATACGCGCCACCGGCGCCCTTCGCGCCCTTCACGTCCGTGCCGAGCACGGCGGGCGCGGTCAGCTGGAGCGTGGCGGCGTCCCGCTTGGGCAGCGCGACGGGGGCCGAGGCGGACGGGGACGGATCGGTGGACGGGGACGCGTCCCCCGACTGGGGGGCGGACGCGGTCGGGGAGGGCCCCGCCTCGTTCTTCTCGCCGCCGGTGTTCGTGAGAACCGCCACGGTGATTCCCGCCACGACGACCAGGACCACGACGACCGCGCCGATCAGCAGCCCCTTGGTGTTCGGGCCGCCACCACGACCGCCGCGCCCCTGCGCGGGGACCGGCCGGGTGGGCGCGCCGCCCGGGTACGTCTCGGGTGCCGCGTACTGCGGGTGCGGCTGGCCGTGCGGCTGCGCGGGCTGCTGGCCGTACTGCTGCTGCGGCACCTGGTTGTACTGGCGCTCGCCGACCGCCCTGACCTGGTTGTACGAGGTCCGGGGGCGCCCCGGCTGACCGCTGGTGGGACCCGGGTAGCCGTAGCCGCCCTGGCCGCCGCCCGGCCCCTGGGCACCCGACGCCTGGCCGTCCGCGTACAAATAGCCGAACGGGTCGTCGTCCTCGGGCGTGCCCGCGCCGTTGCCGTTGTTACCGGCAGCCATCCCTGGTCACTCCTCATCCGTGCTCGCCAGCCGTCACCGACCCCGGCGAGCCTACCCCGTATGGACTACCCCGCCCGGCGGTGCACCTTGGCCCGGGACCGCTTTTCCATGTACATCCGCTGGTCGGCGGAGTTCAGCACCTCTTCGACGGACATTCCGCACTCCGCCCATCCGATGCCGAAGCTGGCCCCTACGCGCACCGCCCGGCCGTCCACCCGGATCGGCGGGATGATGCCGTTGCGGAGGCGTACGGCCAGGTCGGCGGCGTCCGCGGCGCCCAGGCCGTCGGCGAGGACGACGAACTCGTCGCCGCCGAGCCGGGCGACCGTGTCGCCGTCCCGGACCCCTGCGGTGAGGCGGCGGGCCACCTCGATGAGCACGGCGTCACCGGTGTGGTGCCCGAACCGGTCGTTGATCGATTTGAAGCCGTCGAGATCGCAGAAGAGGACGGCGAGCCCCTTCGTACCGTCGTCGACTTCGCCGTCCGGGGCGACGGCGTGCACATGGCTGTCGTAAGGGCCGCCGGCCGCGGACGGGTCGAAGCCGAAGCCGTCAGCGCGGTAGGCGTGCTCGTACTCGTACCCGTTGGTCTCGTACCCGTTCGCCTCGTACCCGTTGGGCGTCCCGTCGTACGCGGCGCCCGGGGTGCCGGACTCGCGCCCGTTCTCGTACGTCACCCGGCCGCCGGGGCGGGGGCACAGCCGGGAGCTGAGCCGGGCGCGGAGCTCGGCGCTGTTCGGCAGGCCGGTCAGCGCGTCGTGCGAGGCGCGGTGTTTCAGCTGGAGCTCATGGCGCTTGCGCTCCTCGATGTCCTCGACGTGCGTGAGGAGGAACCGGGGCCCGTCGGCGGTGTCGGCGACGACGGAGTTCCGCAGAGACACCCAGACGTACGAGCCGTCCCGGCGGGCCAGGCGCAGCTCGGCGCGGCCGCCCTCGGCGGAGGTGCGCAGCAGCGTGCCGACGTCCTCGGGGTGGACGAGGTCCGCGAAGGAGTAGCGGCGCATCACGGCGGCGGGGCGGCCGAGGAGCCGGCACAGCGCGTCGTTGGCGCGCAGCAGCCGCCCGTGCTGGTCGCCGCCCATCTCGGCGATGGCCATGCCGGACGGCGCGTACTCGAAAGCCTGCCGGAACGACTCCTCACTGGCCCGCAGCGCCTGCTGTTCCCGCTCCAGCCGGACGAGCGCCCGCTGCATGTTCGCGCGCAAACGGGCGTTGCTGATCGCGATCGCGGACTGGGAGGCGTACATCTGAAGGGCCTCACGCCCCCAGGCGCCCGGGCGGCGGCCGTTGCGGGGCCGGTCGACGGAGATGACGCCGAGCAGCTCGCGCTGGCCGCCCGAGGTGTACATGGGGGCGTAGAGCCGGTCGCGGGGGTGCCACTCGTCCTCGAAGCGCGGCTCGGGTCCCTCGGTGTGCCACTGCGGCACGTCGTCGTCTATCAGCACCCAGCCCTCGGTGTGCGGGATGAACCGCAGGTCACCCCAGCCCTCACCCATCTGGAGCCGCCGGTCCCAGGAGGGGCGGGAGCCGACCCGCCCCGTGATCAGGGCTTCCGCGGCGGCGTTGCCGGCGAAGGCGGCGACGACCAGGTCACCGTCGGGGCGGACGAGATTGACGCAGGCCAGCTCGTACCCGAGTCCGGTGATGACACCGTCGGCGACCGTCTGCAGCGTGTCGGCCAGGCTGCGGGCCGTGTTCAGGTTGGCGACGACCTGGTGCAGCTGCCGCAGGGTCGCAAGACGGACGTACGGCTCCGACTCGGTCTCCATCGTTCGCTCTCCCCGAGACCTCGACAGCAACAACTCCAGATGTGTCCGTGGCTTTCTCTTGCGGTGTCAACGGCCACTGAATCACAGCGAGCTGTGCACTCGGTACACAGGGTCAACAATTACCGCCCTCTGTGACTCAAGTCACAGAGAGTAGTTGATTCCGAAAGGATTCCGGAACGCAAACCGCCCAGGGGCCTAGGACCGGAGTGGCCCCGGCTGGTCCCCTGGTCCGATGCGGCCGGGTGGCGGGCGAGGTTAGCGTTCCCGGTGTGCTGCCAACAACTCGGACCCAGGTATCAGCCGCTCGTCTGCCTCATCCTGAAGGGGTGAGCAACGACGAGTTCCGGGCGGCGATGTCCCGGCTGGCCGCGGGAGTCGTCCTGGTGACGGCGCTGGAACCCCCGCTGGACGAGGACGTCGGCATGACGGCGACGGGGTTCATGTCCGTCTCCCTGGACCCGCCGCTGGTGATGGTGAGCCTGCGCAACGACTCCCGCATGGACGACCTGCTGGCGGAGCAGCCCCTGTGGGCGGTGTCGGTCCTGGCGGAGAGCCAGCGCCACATCGCCGGCCGGTTCGCCATGAAAGGCAGGATCAGCGACCGCCTGCTCTTCGCGGACATCCCGTACACCCGCGGCGAGCTGACGGGCGCCCCCCTCATCGGCGGCGCGCTCACCACACTGGAGTGCCGCACGGAACAGCGTGTGGAGGCCGGCGACCACACCCTGGTCATCGCCCGGGTCCTGTCGGCCACCCTCCCCAGCGCGCAGGGCGCCCCCCTGACGTACTTCAGGGGCAAGTACCGCCATCTGGCGTAACGAACGTGGGAGGACCGCGGCGGCACGGCGCCGCGGCGCGTCGGCTCAGCTCCAGTCGCGGGCCGAACGCGTGCGCTTCGTCTCGGCGCGGTGCTTCTTCTCCCGCAGCCGCCGCTCGTTGATACCGCGCGGGATCTTCGTGGCCCGCCGGGGCCTGGGCGGCGGAGCGGTGGCCTCCGCCAGCAGGGACGCCAGCCGCACGGCCGCGGTCTCCCGGTTGCGCCACTGCGACCGGTGCTCGGACGCCCGCACGACGAGCACCCCGCCGACCAGCCGCCCCCCGAGCCGCTCCAGCGCCCGCTCCTTCCACACCGGAGGCAGCGCCTGCGTACGCGCCAGGTCGAAGCGCAGCTCCACCTGCGAGTCGCTGGTGTTGACGTGCTGTCCGCCCGGCCCTGAGGATCTGGAGAAACGCCACATCAGCTCGGCCTCCGGCAGGGAGACCGAACCACGGATGACATAAGGACCGGACATGTCATCCATGTTCACCGACCCACACGGGTTACGTCACGCGCTTTTCCGTGTCTGGAACCACCTCGACGGCCCCCGCGTTATGTGCTGTGACGTCAACGTATGACTGAGAAACCGAGGAAAGGGACTTCCCATGGCTGTAAGCCTGTCCAAGGGCGGCAACGTCTCGCTGACCAAGGAGGCACCGGGCCTGACCGCCGTCACGGTGGGCCTCGGCTGGGACGTCCGGACGACCACGGGCACCGACTTCGACCTCGACGCCTCGGCGATCGGCGTCGACGCGGCCGGCAAGGTCGCCTCCGACGCGCACTTCGTCTTCTTCAACAACAAGTCGACGCCGGACCAGACCATCGTCCACACCGGTGACAACCGCACCGGCGAGGGCGGCGGCGACGACGAACAGATCAACGTCAACCTCGCGGGCCTCCCCGCCGAGGTCGACAAGATCGTCTTCCCGGTCTCCATCTACGACGCGGTCAACCGCTCGCAGAACTTCGGCCAGGTCCGCAACGCGTACATCCGCATCGTGAACCAGAACGGCGGCGGCGAGCTCGCCCGCTACGACCTCAGCGAGGACGCCGCCACCGAGACCGCCATGGTCTTCGGCGAGCTGTACCGGCACGGCGCGGAGTGGAAGTTCCGCGCGGTCGGCCAGGGCTACGCCTCCGGCCTGGAGGGCATCGCCCGCGACTTCGGCGTGGGCGTCTGACGTACACGGAGGGCTGACCGGGCGCGTACAGGTGCGTGTACCGGTAGGCGTACATGTGTGTGACCACGGGCCCCGGTGGCGGTCGCCGCCCCGGGGCCCGTTGTTGCCTACTGTGGGCCGCATGATCGTCGAACCGCTGGAGCTCGGCGAGGAGGGCGCCCTGCCCGGGCCGCTTCTCACCGAACTCACCGAGTTGTACGCGTCGAACCAGGAGTTCCTGCAGCTCAGCGGGGACTTCCCGGACCCCGAGGACGTCCTGCCCGAGCAGGTCGCGGCCTCGCTCGCGGAGGAGCTGGCCCGGCCGGACGCCGAGGTGCTGCTGGCACGCTCGGCCGGGCGCGTGATCGGTGTCTCGGTGACCCTCGCCCACCACCCGGACCCGGACGACCCGGACCCGTGGATCGGCCTGCTGATGGTGCACGCCCGGGACCACCGGATGGGCTTCGGCCGGGAGCTGGCGGAGATCGTCGAGAAGCGGTTCCGCGCCCTGGGCCGTACGGGCGTCAGGCTGGCTGTGCCGGACAACAACCACAAGGCCATCGCCTTCTGGCGGGCCATCGGCTACCAGGAGATCGACCGCCGCGAGGACCTGGAGCCGGGCCGCCCCAGCGTCGTGATGCGCAAGCCGCTGTAGCGGCCCTCGACGGGCCCTCAGCAGCCCCTCGGCCGGCCCGTCATGGAGCTTCGGGCTTCCCCTCCCCGTACAGCCAGGTGTCCCAGAGCTCCGTCAGGTCCTCGCCGGTCTCCTCCTCCACATACGCGGTGAAGTCCTCCGTGGAGGCGTTGCCGTGCCGGTGTTCGGCGGCCCAGCCCTTGAGGAGGGCGAAGAACGCGTCGTCGCCGACGGCCTGCCGGATCTTGTGCAGGACCATCGCGCCCCGGTAGTACACGGGCGGTTCGGAGATGTCGGCGGCGGAGGGCGGCTCGGCGGGCGCGAACGCCCAGTTGGCCGGGTGGGCGAACGCGGCCTCGTGGCTCTGCAGTGCGGGCGTGCCCTCGAAGTCCTCCGCGTACAGCCACTCCGCGTACTGGGCGAAGCCCTCGTTGAGCCACATGTCCCGCCAGGACTTGGGCGAGACGGAGTTGCCGTACCACTGGTGGGCCAGCTCGTGGACGAGGATCTCGACGGTGAACTGGTCGTACGGGAAGACCGGCCGCGTCTGGGTCTCCAGGGCGTACCCGGAGTCGCCCGCCCGCTCGACGATCGCGCCGGCGGAGGAGAAGGGGTACGGGCCGAAGATCTCGGTCTGCCAGGCGAGCAGCTCGGGCAGCCGGGCCAGGAGGGCGGCGCTGGCGCGGGTGACGGTGCGGTCGGTGGCGGTGATGACGGGCAGCCCGGAGGGGGTGCGGGTGGTGGTGACGTCGTACTGCCCGATGGCGAGCGTCGCCAGGTAGCCGGCCATCGGCTCGGTGGTACGCCAGGTGGCGGTGGTGCGGCCGTCCTTGGTGGCGGTGGCCGAGGGCAGGCCGTTGGCGAGGGCCCGGTAGCCGTCGGGGACGGTGACCGTGATGTCGTAGGTGGCCTTGTCGGACGGGTGGTGGTTGCCGGGGAACCAGGCCGTGGAGCCGGCCGGCTCGCCGAGGGCGACGGCCCCGTCGGCGGTACGCAGCCAGCCTTCCTCCGACCCGTCGGGGTCCGTGATCGCGCGCGGGGTGCCTGAGTAGCGGACGACGGTGCGGAAGGTGGCGCCGTCGTCGATGTCGGCGCGCGGGCGGAGGGTCAGCTCGTGCCCGGCCCGGCGGACGGAGGCCGGGTCACCGTCGACGGTGGCGCTGTGGACGGTGAGCCCGGCGAGGTCCAGGTTGAACGCGCTGAGGCCCTGCGTGGCCCGCGCGGTGATCTCGGCGGTGCCGTCCAGGCGCCCGGTGGCCGGGTCGTAGGCGAGGGTGAGGGCGTAGTGCCGTACGTCGTAGCCGCCGTTGCCGAGCCGGGGGAAGTACGGGTCGCGCAGCCCGGCTGCGCCGGGTGTGCCGCTGACGCCGCCGGTGCAGCCCGCGGCGAGCAGCACCGCGGCGAGCGACGCGGAGGCGACAGCAGTCACCCTCTTCCCCTTTTTCACATGATGATCCTAAGACCGCGTCCCATGGGGTCGGCCGGTCCCGGGAAGCGGCCCGCCCCTCACGACGACCAGCAGATGCCGATCGTGCACGTCACCTTCGATCTGGGGCCGTTCGACTCGGCCCAGGACCTTCCCCATGCTCCGACGGAGCCCAGCAGGTCAGGGTCGACGAGGCCGATCGTGAACACCACCGGGGTGGCACAGCACAGGACCAGGGCGAGCACCGCGAATGCCTTGCCGACCGCGGTATCCGTTCTCGACACGGACGCTCCGGCAAGCGCGGACATGCCTGCGAGCACAGCCATGTAGATGAGATACGCGAGGGGGCTTTCCGCGTTCGGGTTCGGAGTGTCTCCCTCCTTCAGCCGGGTGAAGGCCGAGGTGCCGATCGCGGCCAGGAAGAGGCCCGTCACGGTCATGGTCGTGCCGAGGCAACCTTGCAGCAGAGCGCGGAACGCGCCGACGGTGGCCGCGGCGGCGGGAGCCACGGCGGCGGGAGCCGCGGCGGCGGTGGCCACGGCGGCGGTGGCCACGGCGGCGGTGGCCACGGCGGCGGTGGCCACGGCGGCGGTCTGCTCCGCCGACTCCCGTCGAGCCAGGAGCGCTCGCATCACCGCCGACACCCCGCTCACCGCGTTGCCCCGTGCGGCGTCGAGCGACATGACGGCCGACTGGTAATCCCGCCGCGCCG
Organism: Streptomyces sp. TRM49041; assembly: GCF_008271805.1. Taxonomy (GTDB): domain Bacteria; phylum Actinomycetota; class Actinomycetes; order Streptomycetales; family Streptomycetaceae; genus Streptomyces. Next base: position 22,796 of record NZ_VSRY01000132.1, on the reverse strand, counting down.
GGCGACCGCTGTGCGTCCCGTCCGGGTCGTCCCAGGTGTCCGGATCGGGCACGGGTCGCGGGGGCGGCTCGGGAAGCGTGCTCTTGGGCGTCGTGTCCGGCGGTGGGGGCGGGTTGTGGGGTATGGGGGTGGAGATGCGTTCCCTTACCAGCTGGGCGACCGGGTCGGGCATCCACCCGAGCCCCGCGAGCCGCGGTCTGGCAGCGGTCGTCTCCTCCCCGCGGTCCGCGCGACCGGCGCCGTGCGCGTCACCCGTGAAGGCGTCCTCAGCGGTGAGCCGGTCGAGCAGCTGCGCGACCGTGGGACGCCGGTCGGGCTTCTTGTCCAGGCAGGCGGTCACCACGTCACGCAGTTCCGGCGGCAGGGCGTCCAGCTGGGGCTCTTCGTGCACGGCGCGGTAGTGCAGGATGTGCGGGCTGTCGATGCCGAACGGGCCGACTCCGGTGGCGGTGTAGGCCAGCACCGCACCCAGCGCGAAGACGTCGGCGGCCGGCCCGACGGGCTGACTGGTCAGTTGTTCGGGGGAGATGAAGCCGGGAGTGCCCATCACCGTGCCGGTGCGGGTCAGGGCGCTGGCATCGCTGGGGAGGGCGATGCCGAAGTCGATGACGCGAGGGCCGTCGGAGGCGAGGAGGATGTTGGAGGGTTTCAGGTCGCGGTGGACCACCCCGGCGGTGTGGATGACCTCCAGGGCCTCGGCCAGTCCGGCGCCGAGCGCCAGGACCGGCGCGACGGGCCAGGGGCCGAGCCGGGCGACCGCCTCCCCGAGGGAGACGGCCGGTACGTAGACGGTGGCCAGCCAGGCCGGGGAACCGTCCGGATCGGCGTCGACCACACCGGCGGTGAAGGCCCCGTTGACCCGCCGGGCGGCGGTGACCTCGCGGGCGAAGCGGCGCCGGAATTCGCTGTCCCGGGCGAGGTCGGGGCGTACCACCTTCACCGCGAAGGGCCGCCCGGCGCGCGAGCGCCCGAGATACACCCGGCCCATCCCCCCGGCGCCCAGCAGGGCCACGATCCGGTAGGGCCCCACCTGCCGGGGGTCGTCCGGCTCCAGATCTTTGAACGACACCAGGCCACGCCCCCCACCCCGTGTGCGGCCCCGGGAGCCGCCGCATAAGCCGCATCATTCCGGACCGTGCGGCCCCGCCTCAAGACCGGCGCCGCAGGGTGGCGGCGATCGACCCGGCGGTCGGGAAGCCGGGCGGTCGGGGGCCCGGGCGGGCAGCTGCCAGGCAGGCGGGCGTCGGGCGGGCAGCTGCCATGCGGGCGGGCGCCGGGCGGCAGGGGCCGGGCAGGCAGGGGCCGGGCGGGCGGGGGTCAGCGGTTGAGCGTGGCGGCCCCGGCCTGCGCGTACTTCTCGTCGAGGGCCCCGCTGGGGGCGCCGGCCACCCCGATACCGGCGACGGGCACGCCCTGGACGGCGACGGGGACACCGCCGCCGAGGAACAGCGTGCCCGGGATGTCCTTCAGCGTGGGCGTGCTCTCCAGGCGCTTGACCAGCTCGGAGGTGGGGGCGTTCCAGGACGCGGCGGTGAACGCCTTCCGCTCGGCGGACTCGTACGACTGCGGGCCCGCGCCGTCGCCGCGCAGCACGACGAGCGGGTTGCCGTTGCGGTCGACCACGGCGACGGTGACCCGCTGCCCGTCCTCGCCGGCGGCCTTCAGGACGGCCTGGGCGGCGCGGGTGGCGGCGTCGACGGTGAGGTGGGTGGTGCGGTGCACGTTCCGGTCGGAGACGGTGGCGGAGACGGGCGCCGCCTGCGGGGTGGCGGCGCCCGCGGACAGGGCGCCGAAGGTCCCGACGGTGAGGGCCGCGGCGGCGAGGGCGCCGGTGATGAGGCGGGTCTTCATGCTGAGCTCCAGGTGATGGTGGCGGGCAACACTTCAACCCTCCCCTCCTGACCTGCGGTTCCGCGTCGCCGGAGGGGGTGACAGGGGGGTCGGCCGATCGGCTGATGCCGCATGGCCCGGACGGACGGAGGATGGGGGCGTGTGGACAACGGAGGCGGACGAGCCGCAGGACACCGAGCCGCAGAACAGCGACGCACGCCGGCTGGCACAGGTCATGCACCTGGCCTTCTTCCTGCTGCTGGCGGCCTCGCTGGCCCGGTTCCTGCTACGGCACCCGTGGGCGGAGCGGGGCGGATGGGTCGTCGCCCTGTCGGCCGCGCTGGCGCTGCTGTACGTACTCGGGCCGCGGACCGCCGCTCCGGCACGGCGCGGCCGGATGTGGCTGGTCGCCGTGGTGGCGGTGTGGATGGTGCTGGTGGTGCTGGCACCGAGCTTCGCGCTGTGCGCCGTACCGCTGCTGTACACCGGGCTGCGGATCCTGCCGCCGCGCGCCGCGCTGGTGCTGGTGGCGCTGCTCACGGTGTTCGTCGTCGTGGCCCTGCAGAAGCTCGCGGACTCGGGCGTCGACCCGATCCTGCTGGTGGCACCACCCGCGACGGCGGCCATCGCCACGGCCGTGTTCGTACACGCGCAACGGCAGGCGGACCGGCAGCGGGCGCTGATCGGGGACCTGCTGCGGACCCGCCGCGAGCTGGCCGCGACCGAGCGCCGGGAGGGCACGCTCGCGGAGCGCCAGCGGCTGTCGATGGAGATCCACGACACGCTGGCGCAGGGCCTGTCGAGTCAGCGGATGCTGCTCCAGGCCGCCGACCGCACATGGGACGGCGACCCGGCCACGGCGCGCCGTCATGTGCGTACCGCCGCGTCGATCGCCGAGCACAACCTGGCCGAGGCACGCCGCTTCGTCCACGACCTGGCGCCGGCCGACCTGGCGGAGGGCGTCGGCCCGGCGCAGGCCCTGCGCGCCCTGGCGGCCCGTGAGACGACCGCGGAACTCGATGTGCGCTTCCACGCCGAGGGCGAGGGCGGGCCCGTCCCCGACCGCGTGGCGTCGGCGCTGCTGCGGATCGCGCAGGGCGCCCTCGCGAACGTACGGGAGCACGCCGGGGCGACCACGGCGGCGATGACCCTGACGCGGCTCGACGACCAGGTGGTGCTCGACGTGGCGGACGACGGGCGCGGCTTCGACCCGTCGGCGGCGTCCTGGGCGGAGGGCGTACGGGGCCACGGCCTGCCCGCGATGCGCGCCCGGGTGGCGGCGCTGGGCGGCACGCTGACCGTGGAGTCGGCACCTGGCGAAGGCACGGTCGTATCGGCGTCGGTCCCCGTGGAGGCCCCCCGATGACCAGGACCGTCCGCACCCTCCTGTGCGACGACCACGCCGTCGTACGCGCCGGTCTGCTGGCCCTCCTCGGCAGCGAGCCCGGCATCGAGGTCGTCGGCGAGGCGGGCAGCGGCGAGGAGGCCGTCGCGCTGGCCGCGAAGCTGCGCCCCGACGTCGTCCTGATGGACATCCAACTGGGCCCCGGCATGGACGGCGTCGAGGCCACCCGCCGTATCGCGTCCCCCGAGATCCGCGTCCTCGTCCTCACGACGTACGACACGGACGCCGACATCACCCGCGCCGTCGACGCGGGCGCGACCGGCTACCTCCTGAAGGCCGAACGCCCCGAGGAGCTCTTCGCCGCCATCCGCGCCGCCGCCGAAGGCCGCACCGCCCTCTCCGCCCCGGTCGCCGACCGCGTCCTGAACCGTGTACGCGGCGCCGCCGGGCCCACCCTCACCGCCCGCGAACTCGACATCCTCGGCCAGCTCTCCCGCGGCCTCGGCAACCGCGAGATCGCCCGCGCCCTCTTCATCAGCGAGGCCACGGTCAAGACCCACCTCAGCCGCATCTACGCCAAGCTGAACGTGGACACCCGGGCAGGCGCGGTGGCGGTGGCGAAGGAGCAGCGACTCCTGCCCTGATCCCGCCCCGTCCCCCGCGCCCTGAGCCCCGGTGCCTGCCCGGTCCGCGTCGCCCACAGCCAGGGACGTGACACCATCGCGTACGTGCTCGACATCGGCTACTCGCTCTCCCGCCGCTTCCCCGACCCCCCGCAGACCGACTACCGGCGGGCGGACGTCCACGCGCTGCGGCACGACCTGTTCTGCGGAGACGTGTACCTGGCCGACACCGAGGCCGACCGTGAGCTGTCCACCGCCTGGGGATGGGTGCCGGTGCTCGACTTCGCGTGGGCACTGTGCGACATAGTCGAGCGGATCGACCGCGACCCGCACGGCAGCCGCGCGGCGAAGCCGCAGTACGCCGAGCTCGACTTCACCGAATCCACCGACCGCATGCTGTTCGAGCGCCGCTTCGGCTGGGTGGACGTCGAGGCGGACTGGATGCCCGGCGACGAGCCGCCGCTGACGTTCGGCCACAGCGTGCTGCGCCGCGAGGCCCGGGACTTCCTGCACGACCTGATCGCCGACCTCGTCGACATGCACGAGGGCCTCGCCGACAACCCCGTCGTCTGGGACCTCCAGGCCCGCTTCCCCCGCGTGCCCTGACCCCTGGGCCGCCTCCCGGGCCGGTCCGGCGGGCCGCCCGGGACGCCGCGCGCTACAGCGGTGTCGCGCCGCACCACCACGAACCGGGCTCGCTGCCGACGCGGTTCGTGCATGAGCGGCTGCACCGGGCCGCCGCGCTGCCACCGAAGGCGTCGCGGTACCCGCGCGGCGGCCCGGGCGAGGTCACGGACCGGATCGACACGACCCGAGCGAGCCCTCTCAATCCCGCCCGAGTTCCGCCAGGGCACCGTCGGTCAACCGATACACGGTCCACTCGTCCTGCGGCCGCGCGCCCAGCGCCTTGTAGAAGTTGATCGACGAGGTGTTCCAGTCCAGCACGGACCACTCGAGCCGCTCGTACCCCCGCTCCACACAGATCCGCGCCAGCTCCCGCAGCAGCGCCTTCCCGTACCCGCCGCCCCGCGCCTCGGGCCGCACGTACAGATCCTCCAGATAGATCCCGTGCACCCCGCGCCAGGTGGAGAAGTTCAGGAACCACAGCGCGAATCCGACGACCTCCCCGCGCTCGTCCTCGGCGACATGCGCGAACGCCGCCGCCCGCTCCCCGAACAACGCCTCGCGCAACTGCTCCTCGGTGACCCGCACCTCCTCCAACGCCTTCTCGTACTCGGCGAGGTCGCGGATCATGGCATGGACAAGGGGCACGTCGGCAGGCGTAGCAGCACGAATCATGCCCGCACCCTGCCTCCCCGCACCCCTGTCACGCCAGCTGTTCGAGTAGCGTCCCGCGCGATGTACACGGCTGACCAGGTCCACGACCACCCAGGACAGGGCACGAGGCAGGGCACGAGGCAGGGCACGGCGAAGGCCCCCGGACCGGAGGGACCGGGGGCCTTCGCGCTTGAGCCCCCTGTCGGGTTCGAACCGACGACCCCCGCTTTACAAGAGCGGTGCTCTGGCCAGCTGAGCTAAGGAGGCAGCCGGGCCAGTGTAACCGGACAGGAACTCCCCAAGGTCGAAAATTTCGCCGACCTCGAACTGATGACAGAAGCCGCCACCGCCAGGTACCGTCGCCCGGAGTTCACTCACGTGGACCAGACATGAACATTCCTTCCTTTACTCGGATCGTCCGGCACGTTCCTGCCGGTGAAGGGAAACATCACCATGGCTTCTGTCACCTTTGACAAGGCGACCCGGCTCTACCCGGGTTCCACCAAGCCCGCCGTCGACCAGCTCGAGATCGAGATCGCGGACGGCGAGTTCCTCGTCCTCGTCGGCCCCTCCGGCTGCGGCAAGTCGACCTCCCTCCGTATGCTCGCCGGCCTCGAGGACGTCAACGGCGGCGCCATCCGGATCGGTGAGCGCGACGTCACCCACCTGCCGCCGAAGGACCGGGACATCGCCATGGTGTTCCAGAACTACGCGCTGTACCCGCACATGACCGTCGCCGACAACATGGGCTTCGCGCTCAAGATCGCCGGAGTCAACAAGGCGGAGATCCGCAAGAAGGTCGAGGAGGCCGCGAAGATCCTCGACCTCACCGAGTACCTGGACCGCAAGCCGAAGGCGCTCTCCGGCGGCCAGCGGCAGCGTGTCGCCATGGGTCGCGCCATCGTGCGTGAGCCCCAGGTGTTCCTCATGGACGAGCCGCTGTCGAACCTCGACGCCAAGCTGCGTGTGTCCACCCGTACGCAGATCGCCTCGCTCCAGCGCCGCCTCGGCATCACCACCGTCTACGTCACCCACGACCAGGTCGAGGCCCTCACCATGGGCGACCGGGTCGCGGTCCTCAAGGACGGCCTCCTCCAGCAGGTCGACACGCCGCGCAATATGTACGACCGCCCGGCCAACCTCTTCGTCGCCGGCTTCATCGGCTCCCCCGCCATGAACCTCGTCGAGGTCCCGATCACCGACGGCGGCGTCAAGTTCGGCAACAGCGTCGTCCCCGTTTCGCGTGAGGCCCTCACGGCCGCCGCCCACAAGGGCGACACCACCGTCACGGTCGGCGTCCGCCCCGAGCACTTCGACGTCGTCGAGCTCGGCGGCGCCGAGGGCGCCCAGTCCCTGTCCCAGGACGTGCACGCGCCCGCCGGCCTGGCCGTCTCCGTCAACGTCGTCGAGGAGCTCGGCGCCGACGGCTACGTCTACGGCTCCGCCCACGTCGGCAGGGAGCTCAAGGACCTCGTCGTCCGCGTCGGCGGCCGCGCCATCCCGGAGAAGGGCTCCGAGCTCCACGTCGTGCCGCGCCCCGGCGAGATGCACGTCTTCTCCACCTCGACGGGCGAGCGCCTCACCGACTGAGGCACCCCCGCACGCCTCGCGACACGCTGAACACGAACGGCTCCGCGTCCTCCACGCGGAGCCGTTCAGGTTTGGTGATCTTGCACTGCGCAAATACCCCGGCACAGCGGTCATTTCGGGCCCCCCTCGTCAACCCGTAATTCGAAAAGGAGCAGATAACCTCCCTCGTGGGGGTGACTAAATGTCTCCATATCTGCACTGAGCGCTACGCTCGCCTCCGTGACCCAGACAGCACGCCGCATCGGCCGTTCCCTCGCCCTCGTCCTGCCCGTCGTCCTGGTGCTCTCCGGAACTCTCGCGGTCACCAGCGTCCCGTGGGCCGGCCAGCGCTCCGACACCCAGTTGCTCACCGCCTCCGCGGAGAACGTCTCGGTACGGGCCAAGCCGCGCGCCCCGCAGGACGTGCTCCGCGAACGCCTTCTCACCGAGATGAAGCAGAAGGACCCGGGCGCCGCCCTGACGCACCTCCAGCGCGCCGTGGAGGACAGCCCGTCCCTCGCCCAGTACTGCATGTCCCTCGCCCGCGAGCTCGGCGCCGCCGCCGTGCGCCACTACGGGCCGACCCGCGCGCAGTCCTTCTCGCGGCCCGTCTGCGACACGTCCTTCGCCGGTGGCGTAGCCAGCGCCAGCTGAAGCGGGGCGCGCTCCCCGTGACCGCCGCGGTGCGCCTATCGTGCCCGGTATGCACAACTCCCCGACGCAGGCCGTGGTCCTGGCGGGCGGCCAGGGCTCGCGACTGCGCCCGTACACCGACGACCGCCCCAAGCCGATGGTCGAGATCCCGGGAACCGGGACCCCGATCATCGGCCATCAGCTGTCCTGGCTCGCCGCCGAGGGCGTGACCGACGCCGTCATCTCGTGCGGCCATCTCGCCGACGTACTCCAGCAGTGGCTCGACACCACAGACCTGCCGCTGCGCGTCACCACCGTCGTCGAGGACGAGCCCCTGGGCCGCGGCGGCGGCCTCAAGTACGCGGCCGCCCACCTGCCGCACCCCGACAGACCCTGGTACGCCACGAACGGCGACATCTGGACCCGGTTCTCGCTGCGCGAGATGGCCGGGTTCCACGCCGAGCGCGACGCCACCGCCACGCTCGCCCTCGCCCGGCCCCGCATCCCGTGGGGCGCCGTCGAGACGGACACGTTCGGGCACATCACCGACTTCATCGAGGCGCCGCCGTCGCCGTACCTGATCAACGCCGGCGTCTACGTCTTCTCCGCGTCCTTCCAGGGCCTGCTCCCCGATCGGGGCGACCACGAGCGCACGACCTTTCCGCGCCTGGCCCGCGAACGCCGCCTCGCGGGCTTCCCGCTGCCCCAGGGCGCGTACTGGCGCGCCATCGACACCGCCAAGGACCTCACGGAGGCCGCGCGGGAGCTGGCGGGGGCACAGGGGGGCTAGGGGCTAGGGGCGCGCGCGGGCCCTCACCCGACGGCGGCCTTCACCCGTACGTGGATCCGGCGGCGGTCACTGGTCCCGCGAGGCCGGCCCTTGCGCCGGGCGGCTCTCCCAGGTGCTCCGCGCCTTCACACCGGCTCGTGCGTGCCGCGCCGGACCCCGCTCCGGCGGGCCGTTCTCGTGGGCGTCGGTCTGATTCTCAGAGACTCGTTCCGCCTCCGGGCGCTGGAAGCGTGCGTCTAAGGGCGATCGTGCGCGACCAGCGCGGGCCAAGGGGCACATGCCCCGGCCGCCCCATCCCGGCAGTGGGAGGGGCCGGCCCGCAGGCGTGGAAGCCGTGGAAGCCTCCAGGCACCCCCGCCCGTGGCGGCCGCCGACGGGCGTTGGGCCTCCGGCATTGCGAAGGCCCACCCCGGACGGGGTGGGCCTTTCACGGGTCGTGGGCCTTTCACGGGTCGGGGCGGGGCGTCAGCCCAGGAGGCCGCCCAGGGGGTTCCGGTTGCCCCTGTCGGAGTCGCCGTCGTCGGAGTCGCCCGAGCCGGAGTCGTCGCCTCCGCCTCCGCCACCGCCTCCGCCACCGCTGGACGACGGGCCGACGCTGGAGGACGGGGGCGGTTCGGGGCGGGGCTGCTGCGGTGCGCCGTCGCCGACGCCCTGCGTGGCGGTGGGCCGCTGCTCCTCGATGCGGCCGCTCTCGCGGACGGTCTCCGTCTGATCGCCGGTGCCGGCGGTGGGGCCCGCCGACTCGGACGGCGACGCGGAGGCGGACGACGAGGCCGACGGCGTCGGCTCGCGGGGCGACTCGCTGGTGGCCTCGCTCTCGGTGGGCTCCTCCGGGAGGGGCCGGCCGGGCAGGTGGTTGGTCGGGTCGTCGTTCGGACCCGGCACGGTGATCAGGTCGGAGGAGCGTACGGCCCCGCCGAGCACCGAGCCGACGAGCAGGGTCAGCCCGACCACGACGGCCGCCACGACGACGCCGCGGCGCAGCACCCGGCGGCGCAGCGCCCAGAGCGCGGAGCGCGGGCCGAGCGTGCGCCATGCCTCGCCGGCGAGGCGGCCGTCGATGGAGTAGACGGGTGCCCCGGCGATGATCAGCGGGGACCAGGCGGCGAGGTAGATGATGTCGGGCGCGTCGTACACGGGTACGGCCCGCCAGCTCACCGTCAGGAGGAGCGCGGCGGACAGCAGGGTGCCGAGGACGGCGGCGACGCGCTGCCAGAGGCCGAGGACCGTGAGCACGCCGACGACGACCTGGGCGAAGGCGACGGTGAGACCGGCGCCCACCGGGTGGGACAGGGCGAAGTCGCGCAGCGGCTCGGCGAGCGGCCACGGGTCCAGCGACGTCAGCCACTTGACCATGGAGCCGCGCTCGCCGCCGTCGAAGTAGACGGGGTCGCACAGCTTGCCCATGCCGGCGTAGATGGAGATGAAGCCGAGGAACACGCGCAGCGGCAGCAGGACGACACCGAGGTTCATCCGGCGGCCGGGGTAGTAGGCGTGCCGCTGGTGGGCGGCGGAGCCCTCGGCGTACCCGTCGGCGCCGTCCTCGTCGTCGTACCGGGAGTCGGGGGCGTAGCCGTCGGCGTTCTCGTGCGGTCGTGCGTCGTAGGCGCCCTCCGCGCGCCGCATGGGCGGCAGAAGCGGGGCCTCGGGGCGGCGCGGAGCGCCGACGACCGGCGTCGGCATGGTGTCGTCGGCGAAGCCGACGCGCGGGATGACCTGGGTGATCCCCGCTTCCACGTCCAGGGAGGGGCCGGTCGCCGGGCGGTCGAGCGTGTCGACGGCGGCGGAGTCGCGTACGGCCTGGAGGAGTCCGGTCGCCCCGGGGTCGCCGGGCGAGGACTTGCCGCTCCATACGACGGGCGTCCGCCGCCTGCCCCCCGGCGCCGCACCGCTCATGACGGGGACGCGGGCGGTGTCGGCGAACCGAGGCTTCTGGACCGGGGCGAGCTGTACCCGGAAACTGGCGTGGTTCACGATGACCTGCGCGGGGTCGCTGTTCACCTTGACCATGCTCAGCGCAGGCTGATCATCGAACCCGGGCCGGGGCGTTCTGGTGTCCACACTCATCTAACCGAGTGACGCGGCTTTAGGACACTGCCTTGACGGGCGGGAAATGTCCGAGACCCGTCAAGATCATGACGGGCCTCGGGACAGCGGTGACAGCGGGGACGGAAGGTGCGGTGAGTACGGCCGCGTCAGCCGCGGCGGCGGGCCGCCTCGTACAGGACCACACCCGCCGCGACGCCCGCGTTCAGCGACTCGGCACCGCCCGGCATCGGGATGCGGACGAGGACGTCGCACGTCTCGCCGACGAGCCGGGACAGGCCCTTGCCCTCGCTGCCGACGACGATGACGACCGGACCGTCCAGCGCCTCGAGGTCGCCGACCTCGGTCTCGCCCTCGGCGGCGAGGCCGACCACGGTGATGCCGGCCTTCTGGTACGCCTCCAGGGCGCGCGTCAGGTTGGTCGCGCGGGCGACCGGGGTGCGGGCGGCCGTGCCGGCGGAGGTCTTCCACGCTCCGGCGGTCATCCCGGCGGCGCGCCGCTCGGGCACCACGACACCGTGGCCGCCGAACGCGGACACGGAACGGACGATCGCGCCGAGGTTCCGGGGGTCCGTCACTCCGTCGAGGGCGACGATCAGCGGGTCCTCGCCCTCGTCGAACGCGGCCGCCGCCAGGTCCTCGGGGTGCGCGTACTCGTACGGCGGGACCTGGAGGACGAGGCCCTGGTGGTTGAGGCCGTTCGTCATCCGGTCGAGCTCGACGCGCGGGGCCTCCATCAGGTGGATGCCGCCGCGCTCGGCGGCGAGCTGGAGCGCCTCGCGGACCCGCTCGTCGTTGTCGATGAACTGCTGGACGTAGAGCGTGGTGGCGGGCACGCCGTCGCGCAGTGCCTCGAAGACCGGGTTGCGACCGACGACCATCTCGGACTGGCCCTTGCCGCCGCGCCGGGCGACCGGACGGCGCGCGGCGTGCTTGGCCTTGGCGTTGGCGACCCGGTTCTTCACATGGCCCTTGCGCGCCGAGGCGGGCGGCGTCGGGCCCTTGCCTTCCAGTCCGCGGCGTCGCTTGCCACCGCTGCCGACCGTCGCGCCCTTCTTGTTGCTGGTGCGGCGGTTCCTGCGCTGGCTGTTCCCGGCCATGACCTACCTGTCTCCGTCAAACTTCACAGTCGTACATACGTCAGTGTGCCGCCCGGCCGGGCCGGGCGGCACATCCAAGAGTGCGTCAGCGGGCGCCGAGCGTCCAGCGAGGCCCGTCGACGCTGTCCTCGATGACCAGACCGGACTGCCCGAGCTGGTCGCGGATGGCGTCCGCGGTGGCCCAGTCCTTGCGGGCGCGGGCCGCCTCGCGCTGGTCGAGGACCATACGTACGAGGCTGTCGACGACGCCGTGGAGGTCCTGGCCGCGGTCGGACTCGCCGGCCCAGTGCGGGTCGAGCGGGTCCAGGCCGAGGACGCCGAGCATGGCCCGGACCTCCGCGAGCCGGTCCACCGCCGCGTCCTTGTCGTCGGCGGCGAGGGCGCTGTTGCCCTGCCGGACGGTGTTGTGGATGACGGCGAGCGCCTGCGGCACGCCCAGGTCGTCGTCCATCGCCTCGGCGAACGCGGGCGGCACCTCGGCGGCCGGCGCCACGTCCCGGCCCGCCTTCTCGGCGACCCGCTGGATGAAGCCCTCGATCCGGGCGAACGCGGCGTCCGCCTCGCGCAGGGCCTCCTCGCTGTACTCGATCATCGAGCGGTAGTGCGGGGTGCCGAGGTAGTAGCGCAGGACGATGGGGCGCCAGTGCTTGACCATCTCGGAGACGAGGACGGAGTTGCCGAGGGACTTCGACATCTTCTCGCCGCTCATCGTGACCCAGGCGTTGTGCACCCAGTACTTCGCGAACTCGTCGCCGTACGCCTTGGCCTGGGCGATCTCGTTCTCGTGGTGCGGGAAGACCAGGTCCAGGCCGCCGCCGTGGATGTCGAACGCCTCACCCAGGTACTTGTGGGCCATCGCCGAGCACTCCAGGTGCCAGCCGGGGCGGCCGCGGCCCCACGGGGTCTCCCAGCTGGGCTCGCCGGGCTTGGCGGCCTTCCACATGGCGAAGTCCCGGGGGTCGCGCTTGCCGGTCTCGCCCTCGCCGGACGGCTGGCGCAGCTCGTCCAGGTCCTGCCGGGACAGCTCCAGGTACGAGGGGAAGGACCGCACGTCGAAGTAGACGTTGCCGTCGGCCTCGTAGGCGTGGCCACGCTCGATGAGGCCGCGCATCATCTCGACCATCTCGGTGACGTGTCCGGTGGCGCGGGGCTCGTACGTGGGCGGCAGGCAGCCCAGGGCCTGGTAGCCGTCGTTGAACGCGCGCTCGTTCTCGTACCCGATGGACCACCACGGGCGGCCCTGGTCGGCCGCCTTGGCGATGATCTTGTCGTCGATGTCCGTGACGTTGCGTACGAACGTCACGTCGTAGCCGCGGTGGGCGAACCAGCGGCGCATGATGTCGAAGTTCAGCCCGGACCTGATGTGCCCGATGTGCGGGGCCGCCTGCACGGTGGCGCCACAGAGGTAGATCGAGACGCAGCCCGGTGTGAGCGGGGTGAAGTCGCGGATCTGCCGGGCGCTGGTGTCGTACAGCCGAATAGTCACCCCTCAAGAGTAGTGGGCCCGAGCGGGCGCGCCGACGCCGTCCCGTCCCGCTGTGCCGACGGCGCCGACGGTGCCGCAGGCACAGCGGACTCTCGTGGTGGCGCGCCCGCTACGAGGTGCGGACCACCAGGGCTGTGGCGATGGCCGCCAGGCCCTCCGCCCGGCCGGTCAGGCCGAGGCCGTCGGTGGTCGTGCCGGAGACCGAGACGGGCGCGCCGACCGCCGCGCCCAGGGCCTTCTGCGCCTCCTCCCGGCGCTTGCCGATCTTCGGGCGGACGCCGATGACCTGGACGGCGATGTTGCCGATCTCATAGCCCTCGGCACGGACGATCCGGGCCGCCTCGGCGAGCAGGGTGACGCCGGAGGCGCCGGACCACTCGGGGCGATCCGTGCCGAAGTGGGCACCGAGGTCACCGAGCCCGGCGGCGGAGAACAGCGCGTCGCACGCGGCGTGGGCGGCGACATCGCCGTCGGAGTGCCCGGCGAGCCCGTACTCCTCGCCCTCCCAGAGCAGGCCGGCGCACCACAGCGCGCGGCCGCGCTCGAAGGCGTGCACATCCGTGCCGATGCCGACCAGGGGCATCACGGGCGGCTCAGAAGCCATCGTTGACCCTCCTCCGCGCCAGGACCGCCTCCGCCAGGACCAGGTCCAGCGGGCGGGTGACCTTGAACGCCTCCTCGTGGCCGGGCACGGCCACGACCTGGACACCGAGCTGTTCGACCATGCTCGCGTCGTCGGTGACCTCGCCGGTGACCTCGTGATGGGCGCGTACCAGCGTGTCGCGGTCGAAGCCCTGCGGGGTCTGCACGGCGCGCAGCCGGGCGCGCTCGGGGGTGCCGAGGACCGGTTCGGGCGCGCCGTCGCCGCGGGGCTCGACCTCCTTGACGGTGTCGGCGAGCGGCACGGCCGGGACGACGGCGGGGGCGCCGTCCCGTACGGCCTCGATGACCGCGTCGACGGTGTCGACCGGGACGAGCGGCCGGGCGGCGTCGTGGACGAGGACGGTGGTGACCGTGTCGGGCAGGGCGGCGAGGCCGTGCCGTACGGAGTCCTGGCGGGTCTCGCCGCCGGGGACCACGAGGACCTCGGTGCGCTCGGGCGCCGGGTACTCGTCGAGGAGCGCCCTGACGCCGTCGACGCCGTCCGGGGGCGCCACGACGACGACCAGGGACACGGCGCGCGAGGCGGACATGGCCCGTACCGCGTGGATCAGCATCGGGATGCCGCCCAGCGTGCGGAGCGCCTTGGGGGCACCCGGGCCGAGTCGTACGCCTCGGCCTGCCGCGGGGATGACCGCTGCGGTGCTGGAGGGAGGTGCTGCGTCTGACATCGGTTGCACTCCGGCAGGTTTGTTTACTCGGCCGACATGGGTATGGCCACAGCGAGCCGGGCGCGACGCCTTGACCGGACCCTTCCGTGACGCTGGTCGAGCGGGTCGCTCCGCGCGCCGACGCCGGGGAGCCGGGAGTCGGCATGAGCCTCATGAGTCATGCGTGAGTCATGAGTGCGGACATGCCGCAGCGCCCGGCGACGATGCTGTGGCCTCACAGCATGTCATCGGGCACCGCGGCAGTTAATCGCTTCGTTCACATGTGAGGCGTACCGCACACGTGGAGTCCGAGTTCGACGTCAGGACGCGAGGACCTCGTCGAGCAGCGCCTCGGCCTTGTCTTCGTTGGTGTTCTCAGCGAGCGCGAGCTCGCTGACGAGAATCTGGCGCGCCTTCGCGAGCATCCGCTTCTCTCCGGCGGAGAGACCGCGCTCCCGCTCGCGCCGCCACAGGTCGCGCACTACCTCGGCGACCTTGATGACATCGCCGGAGGCGAGCTTCTCGAGATTTGCCTTGTAGCGACGGGACCAGTTGGTGGGCTCTTCGGCGTAAGGTGCGCGGAGCACCTCGAAGACCCGGTCCAGCCCGTCCTGCCCGACCACATCGCGCACACCGACGAACTCCGCATTGTCCGCCGGCACACGTACCGTCAAGTCGCCCTGGGCGACCTTGAGCACCAAGTAGGTCTTGTCCACGCCTTTGATCTGACGAGTTTCGATGGCCTCGATCAGCGCGGCCCCGTGATGGGGATAGACCACGGTGTCGCCAACCTTGAACGTCATGTGACAGGTACCCCTTCCGTGGCTATCCAGGGTAACACGAGAACGGCTTCTTCTGAATGGCGTTTTCGCAGGTCAGGGCATATCTCGGGGCTTGACAACAGCGACGCGAACGTGCTGCGACGGCCTTCCGGAAGGGGGTATTCGCAGGTCGGAGCCGCTACGGACGCGGTACGAAACGTCTCCGCTACGCACGTCCAGAGCGCCGCCAAGGAGAGGAAACGTCCCGATTTGTCGGGTTCGAAGGCGTCCAGTTCCCGTACTCCGTTCGGTTGTCGGTCACTCGCACGGGCGGACGCCGGGGAAGTTTCCCGAATAGATCACGGGTGGCTAATTCGTAGGGAATGCGTGTGGGCCGGAGAATTGATCAAGGCGGTTATGTGAACGGCGATCGGAAGCCGCCCGGCGCCCGCGGACACCGCCGGGACGCCGCCCACGGCACGCGGGTGCCGGGGAGTGCGCGGGGGTGTGAGGGCGGGTCCGGGGCGGGTCGGGTGCGGGACGGGGACACGGGGTCGGTAACCTGAGCCCGCCGACTGCCCCTTAAGGTCCGGTCCCGTCGGTCCGGTCGAGGGACGGTCGCACCGCTACACCGACCGTGCCCGTCCAGTAGTCCGTACGTCTAGGAGTTGCCGCCGCCGTGAGCCGCAGCCTTCGACGCGGCGCCATCGCCGCTTCCGCCCTTGTGATCTCGATCGCCTCGCTCACCGCCTGCGGTGCGGGCAACGACGCACAGACCCTCGGCGTCAGGCCGGACAACGCCGCCGTCACGGTGGGCACCATCAAGGTGCAGAACGCCGTGGTGATCACCCAGCCAGAGGGCGGGGAGGGCCCGGCGTCCGTCTCCGCCACCGTCTTCAACGACGGCACCAAGGACCAGACGCTGGAGTCCATCCAGCTGCCCGGCACCGACGCCGAGGTGAAGCTCTCGCCGGCCAAGGGCTCCGGTCCCGTCACCGTCGCCGCCGGCGGCTCCGTCGTCATCGGCGGCCAGGGCAACGCCGCCGCCGAGATCACGGGCGGGAAGGACATCGTCGACGGCTCCGTGCAGGAGATCGTCTTCCAGTTCAGCGAGACCGGCGATGTGAAGCTCGAGGGGATCGTCTTCCCGGCGACCGGCTCCTACAGGGACTTCGGCCCGTCGGGCGCGCCGTCCCCCGCCGCCTCGCCGACCGCCACCACCGCCTCGCCGGACGCCTCGCCCGCCGGCAGCCCGGACGCCTCCCCGACCGGGACGGCCACCGAGACCTCCCCCGGTGCGGAGACCTCTCCGGCCGCGGGCGGCGACAGCCACTGACGGCCGTCGGCGGCCGCTGACAGCCGCCCCCTGACATACGCGAAGGGCGCCCCACCGGATTCGTACCGGCGGGGCGCCCTTCGCCGTACGGCCTACGGCCCTACGGCGTACGGCCCTCTACGGCCTACGGCTCGAACTTGTAGCCGAGGCCGCGGACCGTGACCAGGTAGCGCGGCGCACCCGGGTCCGGCTCGATCTTGGCTCGCAGCCGCTTCACATGGACGTCGAGGGTCTTGGTGTCGCCCACGTAGTCCGCGCCCCACACCCGGTCGATGAGCTGCATACGGGTCAGCACGCGGCCCGCGTTGCGCAGCAGCATCTCCAGGAGGTCGAACTCCTTCAACGGGAGGTCCACCTTTCCGCCGTCCACCGTGACGACATGGCGGTCCACGTCCATCCGCACCGGGCCGGCCTCCAGGGCCGCCGGGGCGGTCTCCTCCGGCTCGCCGCGGCGGCGCAGCACCGCGCGGATGCGGGCGACGAGCTCCCGCGACGAGAAGGGCTTGGTCACATAGTCGTCGGCCCCTATCTCCAGGCCGACGACCTTGTCGATCTCGCTGTCCTTCGCCGTGACCATGATGACGGGGACGTTCGAGCGGCCACGGAGCTGGCGGCAGACCTCCGTGCCGGGCAGCCCGGGCAGCATCAGGTCGAGCAGGACGAGGTCGGCGCCGTTGCGCTCGAACTCGTCGAGACCCTCCGGTCCGGTGGTTGCGATGGCAACCTCGAATCCCTCCTTGCGGAGCATGTAGGACAGAGCGTCGCTGAAGGACTCCTCGTCCTCGACGACAAGCACTCGGGTCACGGAAGGGCCTCCGGGGCTGTGAGCGGATCGCTGGTGATCTCGGAGCTGGGGGTACGGCGGTCACGGTCGCGGGCGCGGTCGCGCGCCGCGGCCGCCTCGGGAAGGCGGAGAGTGAAGGTGGAGCCCTGGCCCTCGGTGGACCAGACGGTGACCTCGCCGCCGTGCGAGGCCGCCACGTGTTTGACGATGGCCAGGCCGAGGCCCGTACCGCCGGTGGCGCGGGAGCGGGCGGGGTCGACCCGGTAGAAGCGCTCGAAGATGCGCTCCTTGTCCTTGTCGGGGATCCCGATGCCCTGGTCGGTGACGGCGATCTCGATGAGGTCGCCGCCGGGAGCGGTGATGCGGCGGGCGGCGATGCCGACTCGCGTATGAGCCGGAGAGTAGTTCACGGCGTTCTCGACGAGATTGCCGAGGGCGGCGGCCAGCTGGCCTCGGTGCCCCCAGACACGCAGGTCGGCGGTGCCTCCCGAGGCCATGGTGATGTTCTTGGTGGTCGCCGTGTGCCGGGAGCGGTCCATGGCCTCGGCGACCAGTTCGTCGACCCGTACGGGCTCGGCGTCCTCCAGCGAGTCGTCGTTCTGGACCCGGGAGAGGTCGATCAGCTCCTGTACGAGGTTGGTGAGGCGGGTCGCCTCGACCTGCATGCGGCCGGCGAAGCGTGTGACGGCCTCGGGGTCGTCGGCGGCGTCCATGACGGCTTCGGAGAGCAGGGACAGGGCACCGACCGGGGTCTTGAGCTCATGGCTGACGTTGGCGACGAAGTCGCGGCGTACGGCCTCGATACGGCGGGCCTCCGTGAGGTCCTCGACGAGGAGGAGGACCAGCCGGGAACCGAGGGGCGCGACGCGCGCCGACACGGCGAGGGCCTCGCCGCGTCCGGTGCCACGCCGCGGGAGATCCAGCTCGACCTGGCGTATCTCGCCGTCGCGGCGGGTGTCGCGGGCCATCTGGAGCATGGGCTCGACGGCCAGTTTCCCGCCGCGCACAAGGCCGAGCGCGTAGGCTGCGGAGCTGGCTTTGACGACGGAGTCGCTCTCGTCGAGGACGACGGCGGAGGAGCGCAGCACGGACAGCACGGTGTCGACGCCGGGCGGCAGCACGGCATCGGTGTGCAGGGAGGTCCGGGTGGGCCGCGCCTGGTCGCGCTCGCTCCAGCGGAACGCCAGCATTGCGATGACGCCGGTGAGCAACCCGGCGATCGCTGCCGCTGCGGCGACCGCCGCGTTCACGTCCATGCATCCAGGTTAGGCATGGTCACGGATACTCTCCCAGCCGTCCGAGTGGCTGCTCGAACAGTCGTCGCTCAGAGTTCACCGAGGGGATAGTGACGGTTCACTTGGGAGGGAGGCCCCCGACTTGTCGCACACGGACGGTGGGAGCGTGGGGTCCGAGCCCCACCCGGACCCCCGTAAGCAGTGAGAGAGGGACATCCATGCGGGACGCGTACCACGAGGAACTGGACTCGATCGGCGAGGGGCTGGTCGAGATGGCCCGGCTGGTCGGGTCGGCGGTCGGGCGCGCCACGACGGCGATGCTCGACGCGGACCTGAAGCTCGCGGAGGCCGTGATCGCGGCCGACCAGAAGGTCGACGACCTCCAGCACGATCTGGAGGCCCGGGCGATAGCGCTGCTGGCCCGCCAGCAGCCGGTCGCGACGGATCTGCGGATCGTCGTGACGTCGCTGCGCATGAGCGCGGACCTGGAGCGGTCCGGCGACCTGGCGCAGCATGTGGCGAAGCTCGCGCGGCTGCGCTT
This sequence comes from Streptomyces sp. TRM49041, assembly GCF_008271805.1. Lineage (GTDB taxonomy): Bacteria > Actinomycetota > Actinomycetes > Streptomycetales > Streptomycetaceae > Streptomyces. Next base: position 4,129 of record NZ_VSRY01000132.1, on the reverse strand, counting down.
CCCGGACAGCGCGGTGCCGCGTGACCTGCACGCCACGATTCTGGAGATGGGGCAGCTGGCGCAGCGCCTCATGGCCAAGGCGGCCGAGGTCATCATCACGAAGGACGTCGACCTGGCGCTCCAGCTGGAGCAGGACGACGACGAGATGGACCTGCTGCACCGGACGCTCTTCCAGCACCTGATGGACGACCGCTGGAAGCACGGCATCGAGACGGCGGTCGACGTGACGCTGCTGGGCCGCTACTACGAGCGGTTCGCGGACCACGCGGTGTCGGTGGCGAAGCGTGTGGTGTACCTGGTGACGGGCGAGCACGCGGACGAGCTGCAGCAGCCGGAGGCGCCGGTCGAGGGCGCGTGACCCCGCGTCCCGCCCGCCGGGGCGGCGCACGGTGGCGCCAGGGGGGCGCGGCTCCGGGTGGGCGCCTCCGTGCGCTGTTGATGCGCCCTCCCCGTTGGGCATGCAATGGGGGCGAGGCGACCTACGCCCGCCGTTGAGGAGGAACAGATGGCAGATTCCCCCACGACCCAGCCCCAGCAGGAAGCGCCCGTCGAAGTGGTGCACCTTCCCCTTCTCGGCGCCTGCGGCTGCGGCTCCGGCTGCGGCTGCGGCTGCCAGTCGGGCGGTCCTTGCGCGTGCAGCGGCAGCTGCGGATGACGGTCTGAGGACCTCACTCACGGCTGCCGGGGGCCCCGTCCGCGGCTCGCGGGCCGGGGCCCTACCCCGTGAGGAGCACGTCCAAGATGTCCGGCGCGGTCCAGTGGCCGGCGGCACCGGGGCAGGCCGCCAGGTAGCCGGCGACCGTCGGGGCGTCCCAGGCGCCCGCTGCGAGCAGCCCGCGCGCGAGACACCGTACGTAGGGGGCGGAGGGACGGTTCCAGGGGACGGCGTCCATCGACCAGGGGGCCGTGACGGTCAGCAGTGGGTGCCCGTCGAGCCGCCCCGCGCAGACGAGCGTCTCGTACCGCCCCTCCCCCAGCACGGCCCGCCCGTCGCGGAGCGCGGCCGTCAGATCGAGGTCCGGGCCCGCGCCGGGCTCCCGGTACATCTCCTGGGCGGCGATGTCGGAGAACTGCGCCGCCGTGATCAGATGCGCCCGCGCCAGCACGCGCGCGCCCCTCATGGCCGTCGCGTCCTCCGCGGCCCTCGGGTCCTCCGCGACCCCCGGGTCCTCCGCGACCCCCGGGTCCGTCGCGGCCCTCGCGTCCGGATCGTAGAAGGCCCGTCCGCCGCTCCACACCGGCGACTCGGTCGCGAAGTACACCGCCCCCGGCACCTCCACCGCCACGCTCGCCCGCGGCGCCGCCCGGTCCCGGCAGCCGGGGTAGCTCCGCGCGGCGCCGAGGGGCTGCCCACCGCCGAGGTAGCAGGCGAGCCGGTCCGGGTCGGTGTTGGAGCCGTAGGCCAGGTACCAGACGAGCCCCTCGCCGCCGGCGGCGTCGGCGGCGGTGAGGGGCTCGGTCACGGTCATACCGTCCGTGCGTCTACTTCTTCTTGCCCTGGGTCTAGGGGGCCCGCTTTTCGGCCCTGGTCAGCGTGCCGCACACCTCAACTGACCAGCGGTCGAGCGGTCATTGATGGCCGTCGTTGGTCATCGTTGGTCGGTGTCGCAGGGCCCAGAGAGGGCCCAGAGGGCCCGCGCTCCTCAGGACGAAGAGCAAGACGGACCGCCCTCCGGGCGGGCGACCTTCGAAGCGCCAGCAGCCCGCGCGACCGGGGCGCCATCGGGCCGCTCGCGTTGAGGGTGCTACGCGAGGCTTTTCAGTGGGGGCGTCACGGTGTGTGGCTGTAGTGGCTAGTGCGCCACTAGTGCCGTTACGACACTGGCTGACCTGACGCTGTTCGATCGCGTGAAAGGGCTCCCTATCGGCGGCATCCGCACCGCTGGGACGGGCACAGCACTGCCCCGAGGCGGCTGATCGCCTAGGCGGACACATATGTGAGTGCCGGATACACCTCCGGGTCGCCCTCGACACCGGCCTCACGGAGGATCGGAATGAGGATCTCGGCGAAGCGGTTGAGGGCCTCCTCGGACTCCCAGACGTCGACGACGCGGAAGGTATTCTCGCCCTGTCCCGCGATGTGTGCGAGCAAACCTTCTACGGGCCAGTCGGCTGGAGATTCCATCCGGTTCTTGCCCCCCGTCAACTTGCGGTTGGTCTCCTCGTACTGCTCCTGTGTGAACTCGGGGGAGATGAGGACGATCGGCATTTGGATCCTTCCAGATCGCGGAGACGCGGCATGGGGCTGCCACGTCTGGGCCGGAATCAGGCAACGGCGACGTCCGCCTGTTCACATTTCGATCCTGGACCGCGTCGCATCATCGCGCATGACTTGCTGCTCCACACGAGACGGAGTCACGCCCGTCGACAGGGCGAACGTTGCCTGATGCGGCATTAGCCAGTAGCCGGTAGCGCTCTGTGAGCCGCTCATGCGTGATCGGGGTGACGTAGACGGAGCGTGCCCCCTGAAAAGCCCGTCCGAAGCGAGTGACTGGGACAGGCAAGAGGAGCACCGGGGGCGCGGCCGTGCTCCTCTTGCTTGTCGCGAGCGAGCGGCGGGGCGAGCCCTTCGAACCAGGAAGTGCCCGCCCGCGGGGGCTCTGCGCCACCCGTCCTAGAGAGTTGAGAGAAGACAGCGTCCGCAGCGTCCGCACGGACAGGCGCACAGCCGCTGACCTGCAACGTTGGTGTGGACGCTAAACAAAATGTCTAGCGTCCGCCAGCGTCCGCAGCGTCCGCAATATCCACGGCCCACCTTTAAGATCACCGCAGGTCAGCACGCTTTCGCCTGGGGAGGGGGTGCGGACGCTGAAGAGACCACCGCCTCTCGGCAGGGGTGGTCTCTTTCCATGAATCACGGGGGCCGCTCGGGACAACCAGGTGACACGGCGGGGGCGAGCGCGAGCGGAGCTCGCTGCCAAAAGTCGTGCGGCCATCGGCCGCCCCTTCTATGGCCCTCTGTAGCAGATGCGGCGCGGCGGTTCGCTGCTAGACCTAGTGTCCTGAGTCGGTAGTTCATTGGCGGTTGTAGGGTTGGGGGATGCCGGGCCCGAAGCCGTTGTCATTGGAGTTGTCCGAGCGCGAACGCCGCGTACTGCGAGGCTGGTTGCGCAAGCGGACCGCGGGGCAGGCCTTGGTGCTGCGCGCGAGGATCGTGCTGGCGTGCGCCGAGGGCCGCCCGAACGCGCAGGTCGCGCAGGAGCTCGGTATCTCGCGGGAGACGGTGCGCAAGTGGCGGTCCAGGTTCGCTTCCGACCGTCTTGAGGGACTCGTCGACGCTCCGCGCTCGGGTGCCCCGCGCAGGATCACGGACGAGCAGGTCGAGTCCCTGGTCGCCCGGACCCTCGACCAGGCACCCCCTTCGGGGGATTCGCACTGGTCGACGCGGTCGATGGCCCAGGCTGCGGGCATGTCGCAGTCCGCAGTCTCCAGAATCTGGCGGGCGTTCGGCCTCAAACCGCACATCGTGCAGACATGGAAGCTGTCCACCGACCCGCAGTTCGTGACCAAGGTCCGCGACGTGGTGGGCATCTACCTCGCCCCGCCCGAGAACGCCCTGGTGCTGGCGGTGGACGAGAAGTCGCAGATCCAGGCCCTGGACCGCACCCAGCCCGTGCTGCCGCTGGCACCGACGACGCCGGCGCGGATGACCCACGACTACGTCCGCCACGGCACCACCAGCCTGTTCGCCGCACTCGACATCGCCTCCGGCTCGGTCATAGCCCAGCACTACCGACGCCATCGCCACCAGGAGTTCCTCCGTTTCCTGAAGACCATCGACGCCGCCGTGCCCAAGGACCTGGACCTGCACCTGGTCCTGGACAACTACGCCACCCACAAGACCGAAGCGGTCAAGAAGTGGCTGCTGCGACACCCCCGCTTCCACCTGCACTTCACTCCCACCTCGGCATCCTGGCTCAACCTCGTCGAACGCTGGTTCGCCGAGCTGACCTGCCGCAAACTCCGCCGCTCGGCCCACCGCAGCGTCGTCGAGCTCGAACGCGACATCCGCGGCTGGATCAACGAGTGGAACAAGAACCCCAAGCCGTTCGTGTGGACCAAGACCGCAGACGAGATCCTCGAAACCCTCGCCGCATACTGCACACGAACTAACGACTCAGGACACTAG
>NZ_VSRY01000131.1 GCF_008271805.1 Streptomyces sp. TRM49041 | reverse complement strand
TACTGAGGTTGAACTCGTGATGTCGCTGGGTCGTTCAGGTGGGTCTGATGGTCAGGCCGGTCTCGGCGAGGCAGCCGTCTATCAGGTGGCTGCGGTACTGGATGTGCCGGAGGCCGCGTCGGATGCGCTGGACGAGGTGTTCGGGGGTATTGAAGGCGACGTTGGAGAGCCAGCCCCGCCGCAGTAGTGACCAGATCCCTTCGACGGGGTTGAGGTCGGGTGCGTAGGGCGGCAAGTAGTAGATGGTCAGCCAGTCCCGGGCTTCGGCGAACTCCCGCAGCCCGGCGGCCTTGTGAACGTTCAGGTTGTCCCAGACGAGCACGATCGGGCCCCCGAGCTGCTGGTGGGCGGCGATCAGCAGGTCCCGGTAATCGCGCCAGGAGAAGCTCTTGCGTCCGTCGCGCTGACCGTCGTCCCTGCGCGGCCGGTAGATCAGCCGCGACCGGTGGCCGGGCTTGTAGCAGGTCAGCGCGGCGATGGATATCCGTCTGCGGGAACGGCCCCGCACCCGCACCACCGGGGTCCGGCCGCGCCGAGACCAAGTCTTCGCGTGCGGCGGCGTCATGGAGAAGCCGGCCTCGTCCTCGAAGACGAGCCAGGCCCCACGGGCCGCCGCTAACCTTCCGCGCGGGGCCACACCTCCTTGGCCCACCCCGCGACCGCATCGTCGTCCCGCTCCACGGCCCGACGGGCAGGCACCTGGCAGGACCAGCCATTGCGCACCAGCAGCTTCCGCACGCCCTGGACCGTGTAGGTCAGGTGGAAGCGCCGGCCGATCACCGTCTTCACACGGCTCAGGGTCCAGCGTTGGTCTTCCCAGCCGTGCGCGGCCGGACCCTTGGCCAGCTCCGCCTCCAGCTGCGTGAACTGCTTCTGACTCAGCCTCGGCAGCGACGCCGGCCCCTGCGACCGCAGAGCCCGGGGACCGCCCTCGTCCCACATCTGCCGCCATCGCTGCACCGAACGGACGCTGACCCGCAGGTCCTTCGCGATCACCGAGCTCGCCTCGCCCAGGGCGAACCTCTCGGCCGCCTTTAGCCGTAACTCCTCGCGGAACTGCTGCCGTTCGGCGGTCAGCCCGCCCCCTTGTGGATACCGCATGCCTTCGGTGATACCGCACAGGCGACGAGCCGTCAGCCCCTACGACACCACGAGTTCAACCTCAGTAGCCGCTCTTTTCATGATCAGGATATAGGGCACAGGGGGGCTTGCGGCAAGGTCCCGGGGGTGCCGCAGAATCGCCTACCCAACCCGGAAACACGGGCCTGGGCGGCTCCTGCCGACGCGATCTGACGCCCTACTCACATCCCTTTCGAAGGAACGAGTAGCCCTTGCATGAGCTGACCTACGTTGGCCACTGCCACTGCCACTGCCACTGCCACTGCCACTGCCACTGCCACTGCCACTGCCACTGACAACAAGACCGGGCAGGCCCCTGTCAGGCGGAGCCCGGAATCCCACGAAATGAGAGTCACCACATGCGCGTGCTGTTGATGGCCTACGGGTCGCGCGGAGACATCGAACCGCTGGTGGCGGTTGCGGTGCGGCTGCGGGACCTCGGAGTCGACGTGCGGATGTGCACGCCTCCGGACTTCGCGGAACTGTTCGACTCCGTCGGCCTCCCGCTGGTGCCGATAGGCGATCCGATGCGCCCGTTCGTGAAGGGGGTGCTCACCGGGAAGACGAAGGCTCCTGCGGAGGGGCTGCCCGCACGCGCGGCCGCAATGACCGCCACGACGTACGAGGCGGTCGTCACGGCTGCCGAGGGATGCGACGTGATCCTGGCGACCGGTCTGCTCCCGGCGGCGGCCGGCGCGCGGACGGCAGCCGAGCACCTGGGCATCCCTTACGTGTTCGTTGCCTACTTCCCCGCCTACCTGCCCTCGCCACACCACCCGCCGTTCGAGCGGCCGGGCAGGCCGTTCCCGCCCGGCGTGACCGACAACCGAATGCTGTGGGACCTGGACACCGAAACCATGAACGTGCTGTTCGGGACCGGGCTCAACACCCACCGGGCGTCCATCGGCCTGCCGCCGGTGGGCCACTTCCGCGACTACGTCCTCACCGACCGCCCCTGGCTGGCCACCGACCCGGTCCTCAGCCCGTGGCAGGAGCCGGCGGACCTCGACGTGGTGCAGACCGGCGCGTGGTTCCGGACGGACGATCGCCCGCTGCCGGCCGACGTGGAGGCGTTCCTCCACGCCGGCGAACCGCCGGTGTACGTGGGGTTCGGCAGCATTCCCATGCGCGACGCAGACGGCGTGGCCCGGGCGGCCGTCGAGGCGGTCCGGGCGCAGGGCCGACGTGTGCTCCTCTCCCGCGGCTGGGCCGACCTGGCCGTGGCCGACGACCAGGACGACTGCTTCGCCGTCGGCGAGGTCAACCACCACGCCCTGTTCCCGCGTGTCGCCGCCGTCGTCCACCACGGCGGCGCGGGCACCACGACCACGGCCGCCCGGGCCGGTGCGCCCCAGGTGGTCGTACCCCAGCTGGCGGACCAGCCGTACTGGGCCGGCCGCGTGGCCGACCTCGGCATCGGCGCGGCACACGACGGCCCGAACCCGACCTCCGAGTCCCTGTCGGCCGCGCTCGGTATCGCCCTGGCTCCCGAGACCCGAGCCCGGGCAGCCGCTGTGGCCGGCACGATCCGCACCGACGGCGCGGCAGTGTCCGCAAAGCTGCTGCTCGACAAGGTCGGCTGAGAAAGGTGCCCGACCAAGAGGTCCGCCACCCGACGGTGGCGGGCCTCGGTCTGCCCCGCGCCCGGTGTACGGAGGTATGCGCCAGTGGCCGCCGACCCCTCCTCCAGGCACCATGCCCCGCCGCATCCCCACTCCGCCATTCGACGTGGAATCACTGATACCGGAGCTTTCCGGTCTCGCGCGGGAGGCGACCCTGCCGTATCCGCGTAGCGGCGAACCGAGGGTGCACGACAGTTCCATCGGCGGCCCTCTGCCGGCTCGGACCCCAGCCGGGGCACCAAGACCGACCACGCAGTCGTCGACACCATCGGCCACGGGATGGACCTGGGCGACCTCGGTTGCGTGTACCTCTTCGTCTGCCCCGAGTGCCCGGACACGCCGTACACACCCTACGACTGCTGAGCAGCCCACCAACTCGGGAAACGGTCAGCTCGCGAACGGGAAGCGATCTTCAACGGGTCGGGACGTGGCTGGTCAGGGCTACTCGTGAACACCCGGAACCTGAACCGGTGCCCCACGATCGCCCGGCTGTGGTCGTCGATGAAGGCGAACAAGTACGTCTTCCGCCCGCCGACCCTCGGCCCGTGCAAGGCGTCCCCGGTCCACAACTCGTTGCCGCAGGTTGCCTCGAACTGGCCGAACACGCTCCTTTCGTCACCGCCGGCGCCGGTCAGCACGGCCGCAACGAAGTGCCGTTGCAGGGTGCGTTCGGTCGGCGACCAGCCTTGCGTGGTCCGTAGGATCCGCTGGATCTGCGCCGCCGTGCGGCCTGGGTTCTCCCGCTTCAGCTCGGCCGCCAGCTCCAGCACCTCCGGCGGCGTCCTGGGGACCGCCTTGCGCGGCTCGGGCTCCAGCGCGGCGAACCCGCCGCTGCGGTAGTCCCTGGTCCACCGGTCGATCGTGCCCCTGGACACATTCACCTGCCGGCCGAAGGGTTCCGAATGTTCCTTCTCCGCCAATTCCCGTGCCAGACGGCCTCGTTCATGCGTGGCCAGGCTTGTGTCCAATAGGTCCTGGATCAGGGAACAGCGGAACAGACCGACCTGCCGGGCCTTATCCGCCCGGCGGCGGTCCTCGTCCTCGCTCGATGCCATGCGCGGACTCTTCTCGCATCTCGGTCAGTGTCCGACCCTCACGCGGACGGACACGGTCAAGACTTCCGGCACCTCCCTTCACCGCCCAGGGGCGGCCCGTGTTGATCAAATGCCTGAAGAGGTGCAGGTCAGTATCCGGCCGTCTATCACCCGGCCCGCGAACTCCCACCGCGACACCGTGTTCACGTGGGCCCACTTTGTCGCGGCCGCCTGATGGGCGGCCGCGACCGCCGAGACCGCGTCTGCGAGCGCAGTCCCAGACGGGTCGGGCATCACCGGGTCATCGGCGAGCGCGACCAGGGTGACGGTGAAGTACCGGCGAACGTTCTCGGACCGCTCGCGGAAGCGGCGGATCCAGCCGCGGACCGTGCCCTCGGCCCGGCCCAGATGGGCAGCGACCCGGCGGTGCCCTATCCCCAAGGCCGCTATCTCCAGCCCGGTCCCGATCACCTCGGCCGCGTCCGCCCGACGCGGCCATACCGCTTCCGGCAGCAGCATGTGCGTGACCTGACAGTCGGAACAGCGCGACCGGCGGGGGCGGACGAACAGCCGGGTCCCGAGATCACCACTTACCTCCCGCGGCCGCCCGTGTCCCCACGGCGCCAGGACCGCCCTGTACGACGGGCAGGCCAACTCACCTGCCCGCAGCTGCCGCTCCACCAGCAACACCGCCACCTCCGTCTGACCTGCAGCAGTCAGCCCGAACCTCTCCAGACGGGCCAGCGTTCATGTTCGGATCACCCGGGCGGCGGCCTCACCCGACAACAGCCTCACCCCGCCGCTCTGCCCTCCCTGAGCAGCAGCGATGATGGCCCCGTGGTGACAGACCTTGAACTCTTCGCGGACTACTTCCAGATCCACATCCTGGACGACGAGTCCGACGGCGACCTGAGTGACGTGTGGACCGAACAAGCCGTACTGGACGGCCTCGGCGTCACCGAAGATGCCCTGGGCATCGGCACTGCCGTCAACGTCATCGTGGCAGTCAGCGTCCACGTCCTCGCGCAACAGCCGGACGACGACAGCGACGACTTCGACCACGTCGTCGAAGCAAGCCTCAACCTGGTCTCGGGACGACTCGTCGTGCTGGGCTGCACCGACTACCTCCCCGATGCGGCACGCTTCGACGTGCCCGCCGGGTGGACCCGCATCCGCGCTTCCCGACGGAACCTCGCCGCCGCAGCCTTCCCCGACCCCGACTGCGAGGACGAGCCGGAGGACACCGAGGAAATCCGACTGCAAGCCTGGCCGGCCCCGCACTCCCAGCCGCACATCATCAAACGATGGACACGCCCCGACGCGTAGTCGCTGTCGCGAGCCCTCTACATGCTCACTATGTCGTCGCGCACGAAGTCTTCCCAGGCATCAGAGACCCCACCTGAACGTCTCCACCGCGAGTGTCGCCAAGCCTCTCGTTCCTGTTCATACAGAACGTCGCTCAACAGTGGCCCCGCTGCTGCCGCCTGGTCCCGAGCGCCGCCGTCGGCATCCGGGACGGTTGCGCGTTCCTGACCGAGTGGCACTCGCCGGCGTGATGTACGTGCTGCGGACCGGTCCCCCCCCTGGGCCCGTGATTGGAAGGATTGTTCCATGGGTCCTCCAGCGTCTCCGCAGGACGGCATTCTGAAACGATCAGTAAAAGAGTGTTTTGTCCCGCCCGGAGTGCTTCATTGCAGTTCAGGTGGTGGACCGCTTCGGGTCAGCTGGGGCAGTAGACGTTTCTTGTGACAGGTGAGGCGGATGACGGCGTACGAGGGCCCGTTTCGGTCCTTTCGCTCCTGTCTGATCCCAACACGCCCCCGGTCACGCCGGTTTGCGCCCTGTGGCGGGACGGCGGCCATCGGTACTACAGAAACATGCCTCGTAAGCAGCGGCCGTACCCGAGTGACCTGTCCGATGCCCGTTGGAAACTGCTGGAACCAACTCTGACAGCCTGGCGGGCCGAACGGAGAGGAAAGGGCCTGGACATCGGGCGGCCGCCCGAGCACGATCTGCGCCGGATCATGGACGCCATCCTTTATGTCGACCGAACCGGGATTCCCTGGCGGTACCTGCCACACGACTTCGCTCCGTGGGAGACGGTTTACGGCTACTTCGCCGCCTGGCAGAAGGGCGAGGTCTTCGACCAGCTCAACGGTCTCCTGCGGCGCCTGGTCCGGGAAGCCGAGGGCCGCGATGCCGAGCCGAGTGCCTGCGTCCTCGACGCCCAGAGCGTCAAGACCTCGGCCAATGTGCCCGCGGCCGGCCAGGGCATCGACGCGGGTAAGAAGATCGCAGGCCGCAAACGTCACATCGGCGTCGACACCGCCGGCCTCCTCCTGGCCGTGCTGGTCACCGCCGCCAGCGTCTCCGACAACGTGGGCGGTATCCATCTGCTCTCGGACATCGCCGAAGGTCATCCCCGCGTCACCAAGGCGTGGGCCGACAGCGGCTACAGCACCAAGGTCATCGACCACGGTGCCCCCCTGGGCATCGACGTCGAAGTCACCCGCCGCGACCCTGCCCAGAAGGGCTTCAAGGTGATTCCGCGGCGCTGGGTCGTCGAGCGGACGTTTGGCTGGCTTATTATGCACCACCGCCGCCTCGCCCGCGACTACGAGACCCACCCTCACCGCTCCGAAGCCATGATCAAGGTGGCAATGGTCGACCTCATAAGCCGCCGGCTCACCCATGAATCCACGCCGAACTGGCGCGACTCCTGAGTGCACCAAGTCAGGAGGCAGAGCCTTGAGCAGGACAGTGCCAGTCGGCCGAATCGATCATGTTCCCCTCCATGTCGCTGAGGTGGAAGCAGTTGCCGTTGACCCACACCGTGACCGATTCGGGCCGATGGTCGACCTGGAACGGTTCGTCCCCGCGTAGAGTCCCGGACCATGAACCATCTGCTGCAGGCGAGTGCGTGACAACGACCCACGTCTGCTTCGGGAGAAGCTGATGCGTTTCCGCCCAGGGCTCCACGATCAGCTCCAGCGCGGCCTCACCACCGTTGCTGAGCAGTAGCCGCGCTGTTCCCCCAGTGACCATTCCCGGCACCCCTCCTTGCCTCTACGGACCATCCCACCTGCAACCGCAGGCCCTACGGGTCCACACGACCCGATCGTCACAGGCGCGATCACCTGATCCAAGCGGCTTCGTCGCCTGAGTTATCAAACAGCCCTGCCAGGACAAAACGCTCTTTAAGGCCCTGTCCGGAGGATCACGACTCGGACGCGGTGGTCTGGCACGCCCATCTGCGGCGTTGTCGTCTGGTGAGGGAGGAAGAATGAGCGGCATGACCATGGTGAAAGACATCGATGTCCGCGGTATGCAGCACTGTGAGACGACGGCATTGGGCGTGCTGCTGCGGCATGAGGGACTCGACCTGTCCGAGCCCATGCTGTTCGGGCTTGGCTCCGGGCTGTCCTTCATCTACTGGGACAGCAAAGGCATGGGCTTTCCCTTCCTGGGAGGCCGGGTCAAGCCGTTCGAGCTCACCAGGAACCTGGCCGCCGTACTCGGACTTGAGCTGCTGGTCAGGGAGACCACCTCCCCGCGCAAGGCGTGGCAGAACGTGGCGGCACCCATCGACGCCGGTCGGCCGGTCGGCCTTCAGCTCGACAGCTACCATCTGGACTACTTCAGCACCAAGGTGCACTTCGGCGGGCACGTAGTGGCCATGTACGGCTACGACGAACAGGACGCCTACCTGGTGGACACCGCTCCGCAGGGCGGAGCCGTGTCGACCAGCCTCGCCGGCCTGGCCAGGGCCAGGGCCGAGCGCGGCCCCATGACCGCCAGGCACCGCTCCTTCACCATCACGGCGCCCAGCAGCCTGACGCCACCGCAGGACCGGATCATCCCCGCGATCAAGGCATGCGCCGACGCCTTCCTGAACCCGCCCATCGCGAACCTGGGCCACCGGGGCATCGAGAAGACCGCCAAGCAAGTGCCGAAATGGCTGCAGCGCAGCGACAATCCGCGGGAGGACCTGCCACGGGCCGCCCTCCTCATGGAGAGGGCAGGCACCGGCGGCGCCCTGTTCCGCAATCTCTACCGGGACTTCCTCGCCGAGTGTGCCCAGCTGATCGAAAGCAGCCACCTGCGCACTGGCCACAGCCTTTATGCCGAGGCCGCCACCCTCTGGACACAGGTGGCCGCACTCATCGCGGCAGCAGGCGAATCCGGCGACGCGAAGAACCTCATGCAGGCCGGCTCTGTCCTCCATGAGCTCTCGCGTATCGAACGCGATGCGATGCAGGCACTCAGCATGCTCTAACACCCAGCAGCACTTTCGCCTTCGTCCCCGTCGCTGCCGCTGGAGCGTCGCCCGGCCCCTCTTTGAGTATCAGTCTGCCGCTGATGTCCACCGCCCGGGCCCCGGTGTTGCGTACTCGGGCCCGCAGTTGAGGGACACCGCCGGGGCCACGGGCGAAGATGAGTTTGGTGATGCGGAAGTCGGAGGGCTTCTCGCCGCCGGGGCCGATGTCGAGATAGACGCGGACGCCGACCCGGTTGGTCAGGCCACGTTGCCCTGCGGGCCGGGGCCGAACGGCGCTGGACCCAGATGACTGCGTACCGTTCGCCTTCCCCAGCCGTCCGCGGAACCCGGATCGTCGCATGCGGGCCTCGGCGTCCGGCTTGAGATCCAGGCTGGTGCGGTCCAGGGAGATCCTGCGGGCGAGTTCATTGCGCTTGCCGTTCAGTGGGAAGAAGAATCCGCCCTTGCGGATGCCTGTCGCACCGGGGTACATCCGAAGCTTCAGGGGCTCTCGGCTTCCGTTCTCCGCCTCGGGTCTCGGCGGATCACCACTCCGGGCGACAGATGGCCGATGATGTAGCTGGAGGCGAGCGGATCGCCCCGGCGATCAATGGGGGCTTCGAGAAGCTTGATGCCCAGGGTGATCTGGGGGACGTCCGGTGCCGGGCGTGCCTCGGCGGTGGCGGGCTGGATGAGTCCGGAAGATCGTCGTGCAGTGCAAGCGGTATCCCAGACACCGCTCCGTCGGCAGCCGCGGCATCCAGACCTTCAGTCGCGCCGCCCGGGCCGAGCACGGCGCCGACGTCCCCGTCTTCGTGGCTTCCTGTGTGTTCACCATGCCCGGCCCGCAAGTTCGCCGCCCCCCAGTCGGCTCCTCCGGCGCCCACCGCAGGCTCTCTCCCCGAGGTATGAGCCGCGCCCGCCATCGGAGTGAGCGCGGCATTCGTACGGCCCGCACACGGCGAAGCCGCTCAGGTGAACACGCAGCGGCGGGCTCGTTCGCGGTCCGCGGCGTCGGCCAGACCGTGGGGCAGCGCCGGAGCGAGCGGCAGTATCACGAGGGAGCTGCGGGGAGCGTCCGTGAAGACGATCGCCCGGCCCGCGGGCGCGTCCGGGAGGAACCGGCGAGCCACAGCCAGAACCACGTAGAGCGAGACGACCTCGCTCCCGCGTCACGCCGTGAACCAGGACACCACGAGACGGCTCACCCAGACTCGTCCGCGAGAGCCGGAAAAATCTCGGACGGTGATGTCGAGAAGCCGTGAACGGCTCCGTCCCCGGGGTGAACGTGACCAAGATGGGTCGCATCAGCACTGAGGAGGAACACGATGGCCAAGTACCTGCTGCTCAAGCACTACCGCGGCGCTCCGGCTCCGGTCAACGACGTGCCCATGGACCAGTGGACGCCGGAGGAGATCTCGGCGCACGTGCAGTACATGCGCGACTTCGCGGCCCGGCTCGAGGAGACCGGTGAGTTCGTCGACGGCCAGGCGCTCGCCCCTGAGGGCACGTTCGTCCGGTACGACGGTGAGGGGCGCCCGCCGGTCACCGACGGCCCGTTCGCCGAGACCAAGGACCTCATCGCCGGCTGGATGGTGATCGACGTCGACAGCTACGAGCGCGCCGTCGAGCTGGCCGGGGAGCTGTCGGCCGCCCCTGGGGCGGGCGGGGAGCCGATCCACGAGTGGCTCGAGGTGCGCCCGTTCCTGGCCTCGCCGCCCACCATCCCGGAGTGCCCTCACTGATGAACGAGGCCCTGCTCCGAAGCCTCACACCGAGCGTGCTCGGGATCCTCGTCCGCCGCGGAGCCGACTTCGCGGCGGCCGAGGACGCCGTGCAGGAGGCGCTGGTCGAGGCGGTCCGCGTTTGGCCGGTCGGCCCTTCCCCGAGCTCTGGGCTTCGCTCGAGCGGGGCAGACCCCATTCGGGACCCGAAGGGCTGGCTGGTCACCGTGGCCTGGCGCCGGTTCCTCGACGCGACACGGGCGGACGCCGCCCGCCGTCGGCGTGAGGGCCTTGTCGACGAGGAGCCCGCGCCCGGGCCGGTGCCCGCGGTGGACGACACGCTCCAGCTCTACTTCCTGTGCGCCCATCCGTCGCTGACGCCGTCGTCCGCGGTCGCGCTCACGCTGCGCGCCCTCGGCGGGCTCACCACCCGCCAGATCGCCCAGGCCTACCTGGTGCCCGAGGCGACCATGGCGCAGCGCATCAGCCGTGCCAAGCGCACTCTCTCCGGCGTTCGGTTCGACCAGCCCGGCGACGTCGCCACCGTGCTGCGCGTCCTCTACCTGGTCTTCAACGAGGGTTACTCCGGCGACGTCGACCTCGCCGCCGAGGCCATCCGGCTCACCCGCCGGCTCGCGGCCGCGATCGACCACCCCGAGGTGGCGGGGCTGCTCGCCCTCATGCTGCTTCACCACGCCCGGCGTGCCACCCGGACGGCGCCCGACGGCAGCCTGGTGCCCCTGGCCGAGCAGGACCGCAGCAGGTGGAACACCGAGTCGATCGCCGAGGGCATCGAGATCCTGCAGGCGGCCCTCGCCCGCGACCGGCTGGGGGAGTATCAGGCCCAGGCCGCCATCGCGGCACTCCACGCTGACGCGCCCAGCGCCGATGAGACTGACTGGGTACAGATCGTCGAGTGGTACGACGAGCTCGCGCGCCTGACCGACAGCCCGGTCGTCCGGCTCAACCGCGCGGTGGCCGTCGGTGAGGCCGACGGACCGTGCGCCGGGCTGACGGCACTCGCGGCGCTGAACGATTCACTGCCCCGCTACGACGCGGTGGCGGCGTACCTCCACGAGCGCGACGGCGACCTGACGAGGGCGGCGCGGCTGTACGCCGAGGCGGCCCGAAAAGCACCCAGCCTCGCCGAGCGCGACTACCTGATGCGCCGGGCCGCCCGGATCAATGCCCGTGGGTGTCGCTGACGGCCCGGGCTCGGATCCCGCAGCACTCGGCGGGCCGCGGCCCCGCGGCCAGAGCGGTCGCCTCACAGCGAGTAGGCGGGGGGCGAGACCAGGTGCTACGACGTGTTGCCGACGGAGAAGCTCAGCGATGTCAGGTGTGCTGGAAGCGTGTTATCTCAATTGCGCCGTCCCCTGAAGTGCCCGGTGGAGGTGGCCCGTCTGCGACGGTTCGGCTGCCCGAAAGGCGGCTCACACAGGCTGGTCTACGAAGAGCACGCGCACCTTCGACCCGACTCGGGACGAAGCCCTGGTGGGTGCTGGGACGGTGGGGTCTGTTGGGGTGAGGAGAGTCGGTCACGCGGTGCTGGGGCGGTCGTCCCGGGCCGGTGGCCGGGGGAGCGGCACGTGAGTGCGTGAGAGCTGACGGTGGTGTCGGCTGCCGCATAGCAGTGCCCGGCTCACCCATAGGGCGGTGAGAGTGAAACCCGGTGCCCATCCCGGCGGCCCGACGTCGCCCGCCGCCGGGATGGGCCCTGGTCCAGCCTGCGAACGCCTGCGAGCGGTGTTCTAGGAGCTGGCGCTCTGACCTGGACTGATCAGTTCGGGTGTGTGCAGTCAGTCGTACTGGTGCCCGAGCGGCCGTGGCGGTTGTGTGCGCTGATTCCGCAAGCGGTCTTGATCTGCGGTCTGGTCAGGTAGGTGGCGAAAGCGATCAGCTCTTGTCGCTCGTACGCCACGGGTGTGTGACGAATGGACACCCGAGTGGCATCGCTCGACGACCGGCCGGGGCTCGGCCCTGCTGGCCGAGCCCCGGCCCGCATCCCACTACGTGACGGCCGCTGAGAAGGCCGTCGCTCTTTTCAGGATCTCGATCGTCTTGGCCCGCTCGGCGGAGGGCTTGCGCAGCCGCTTCAGCTCTTCTCGCTCGGCCTTGCTCAACCCGCCCTGAGCCTCGCCGACGGCCTGCTGCTGATCGACGGCCTTCAGGACGGCTTCACCGTGCAGATGATGTCCTGACCCGGTAGAGGGGCCGCCGCGACGGTCGCGTCCGCCCTTGCCTTTCAGGAAGCCTTGGGCCAGAACTGGATCAAGTACTTCTCCACGCCCTCGGCCGTTCCCGTCTCCTCTGACAGGCGCTCGGCCTTGCCGCGGCCTGTGCAACTCACACGGACCCGCCGCCACAGCCCGGCAGAACCGGAGAGATCGATGACGCCGTCCGCGCGGCCCAGGTTCATCGACCACAGGGTCACCTGACCGCTGCTGGATCATCAACACCAGCCACCAGGTGATCATGAACGGGCCCAGTTACCGCCCCAACAAGCGCCCCAGGAACTCGACCGACAAGGGCCACTAGGATCCGTCGTCGCGGCTTCCCTTGCCAGCGTTTGAGCGGCACGAGTTGGCTTGTCAGAGGCATCCGCTAGTGTCCTGAGTCGGTAGTTCATTGGCGGTTGTAGGGTTGGGGGATGCCGGGCCCGAAGCCGTTGTCATTGGAGTTGTCCGAGCGCGAACGCCGCGTACTGCGAGGCTGGTTGCGCAAGCGGACCGCGGGGCAGGCCTTGGTGCTGCGCGCGAGGATCGTGCTGGCGTGCGCCGAGGGCCGCCCGAACGCGCAGGTCGCGCAGGAGCTCGGTATCTCGCGGGAGACGGTGCGCAAGTGGCGGTCCAGGTTCGCTTCCGACCGTCTTGAGGGACTCGTCGACGCTCCGCGCTCGGGTGCCCCGCGCAGGATCACGGACGAGCAGGTCGAGTCCCTGGTCGCCCGGACCCTCGACCAGGCACCCCCTTCGGGGGATTCGCACTGGTCGACGCGGTCGATGGCCCAGGCTGCGGGCATGTCGCAGTCCGCAGTCTCCAGAATCTGGCGGGCGTTCGGCCTCAAACCGCACATCGTGCAGACATGGAAGCTGTCCACCGACCCGCAGTTCGTGACCAAGGTCCGCGACGTGGTGGGCATCTACCTCGCCCCGCCCGAGAACGCCCTGGTGCTGGCGGTGGACGAGAAGTCGCAGATCCAGGCCCTGGACCGCACCCAGCCCGTGCTGCCGCTGGCACCGACGACGCCGGCGCGGATGACCCACGACTACGTCCGCCACGGCACCACCAGCCTGTTCGCCGCACTCGACATCGCCTCCGGCTCGGTCATAGCCCAGCACTACCGACGCCATCGCCACCAGGAGTTCCTCCGTTTCCTGAAGACCATCGACGCCGCCGTGCCCAAGGACCTGGACCTGCACCTGGTCCTGGACAACTACGCCACCCACAAGACCGAAGCGGTCAAGAAGTGGCTGCTGCGACACCCCCGCTTCCACCTGCACTTCACTCCCACCTCGGCATCCTGGCTCAACCTCGTCGAACGCTGGTTCGCCGAGCTGACCTGCCGCAAACTCCGCCGCTCGGCCCACCGCAGCGTCGTCGAGCTCGAACGCGACATCCGCGGCTGGATCAACGAGTGGAACAAGAACCCCAAGCCGTTCGTGTGGACCAAGACCGCAGACGAGATCCTCGAAACCCTCGCCGCATACTGCACACGAACTAACGACTCAGGACACTAG
>NZ_VSRY01000130.1 GCF_008271805.1 Streptomyces sp. TRM49041 | reverse complement strand
TGAGTGATGCCACTTCTTCCTCGTTTCCTGTTCAGGACAACCCTATTGGGTCCCTGTCCGGAAACTTCGTGGCCCCTCAGCCTGTACTACATGGATCCGGCCGGGCACGGCATGGGGATCATCACGCGGCCCTATGACAGCCACGAGCAGACGCCGACAACTTCGTGAGGCAGTGGTAGGCGGGGAATGCCCTGGCCTACCACGGGCCTTCCCCCGTGAAGGTGGACACGCGGCGTGGCGTAGTCCAACTGCCGTGTGCTTCCTGCGGAGTCCAGCCTGACCGTTTATGGTCTCCAGCGGCGTACCGGCTCCTCGTTCCCCCGACGGTGTGGGTGCCCTTCTTCACGTCGCCGGTCTCGTCCACCACCAGCACCGCCGCCTCGTCGTGGAGATGTTCGACGACGTACTCGCGGACGTCATCGCGCACGGCTTCGGCGTCCCAGGATGCTCGGCACAGCAGGTGCTGCATGCCGTGCGGGGTCTTCTCTCCGGCCCAGTCCGCGATCGTCCAGCAGTTCTTGCGCGGCAGGTCCGACAGCAGCCCCAGCACCAACCGCCCAGCCCGCAACCGGGGTTCGACCCGACGAACCGGCCCCGCGATACGGCCCATGACCACCTCGAACGCCTCCCGCCAACGGCCGGGATCTATGCTGTGACCTGCGGCCACCGTCTCTTCGTAAGTCCACACAACTCACGATGATCAACGGTGGCCGCACCCGTTCCCGGACGGCCCTCACCGGCAAGATCACGATCTACAGCTGGAGTAACTGACTTTTCGTCAATGGAACTTGGCCAATATCTCGATTCGATAACGACGTCGATCGAAAAGGTACGGACCTTCCAGGGCTCCGCGGTGCAACTCGCTTAAAATTTAGACTAATTGACTGTTCATCAGATCGCATGTTCCAGGTTACGGTCAGATATCTCGCAGCCCCTTCCCGTTTGTCCGAATTACTCCCTCGGTCGGTCTGGCAGGCTTCCGTGCACGCACTCCTGTGACCAAGGAATTGAGGTGCGCATGACTGACCCGTTCGCTGGGTTCGTGAATCGGGTGTTGACCAGGCCGATCGTCACGTGCGCGTGCTGAGTCTGCAGCCCGGCACGGAGTGCAAGGTCACTGTCCGGGGGCAGGGCACCACAGGTCGAGGCCGTGGCCGCGGGTAGGCCAAGCTCGCGCTGCACCACCAGAGCACGACCCACGCGGTGCCCCGTAGACCTCTGTCAAGGGTCTGCGCCGACAGCCTGGGGACGAGCCGGCCGGCCCCTCACACCCCTGCACCGCGCGCGTGCATTCGATCAACCGCAAGACCCAAAATCACCTAACCAGGTGACTGTTCCGGGAGGATTGATGCGTAGATCCAGAGGACTGACCGCAGCCCTCGTCCTTTCACTGGTCGGCGCCGGCATCGGAATAAGCGCGGGAGTGATGCCGAAGGCATCCGCTATGACCCCTCCCGTGGGGTTCACCGCCGACAACCTGCCCACCTGGCAGACGAACGGCATCGTGTGGGCCATGGCCCAGGCGAACGGCGTCGTCTTCGCCGGCGGCACCTTCTCGGCGGTCCGCCCACCGGCCGGGACTGCCGGTCCGGAGCGAAAGGCGGTGAACTTCGTCGCGCTCGACGCCGCCACGGGTAAGCCCACCTCCTGCGACCTCTCCTTCACGATCAGGGCAGGCACCGCCACCGTACGCGCCCTGGCCGTCTCGAAAGACAAGAAAACCCTCTACGCCGGTGGCCGCTTCGGCGCAGTCAACGGCGTCGGGGTGAGCAATGTGGCAGCCATCGACATCGCCACCTGCAGGCCGAAGACCAGCTTCAGGCCCGTGGTGAACGCCACCGTACGGGCGCTCGCCGTCGCCAACGGCAGCATCTACCTCGGCGGCGACTTCACCTCCGTCGCCGGCCAGGCCCACCGCTACTTCGCCTCCGTCACCACCTCGGGCGCGCTGCGCCCCTGGAAGGCCGACGCCGACGAAACAGGCCGGGCGATCGAAGTGACGCCGGATGGGGAAAACGTCCTCCTCGGCGGCGACTTCTTCCGCATCAACGACGCCGACTCCCATGCCCTCGCCGTCGTCAACAGCAACAGGGGATCCCTGACCAAGAACTATCCGCTGGGCTTCTTCGCCGCCTCCACAGTGGTGAAGGACATCACCACCGACGCCTCCGGTTTCTATACCGCCAGCGAGGCAGTTGGAAGCCAGGACGAAGGCCGGTCCGCCATCAACCTCTCCGACTTCCGCCAGCGCTGGCGGGACCCCTGCAAGGGTGCGACCCAGGCGGTCGAAGTCTACAAGGGCGTGGTCTACTCCGGATCACACGCACACGACTGCAGCGGCATTGACGGCTTCCCCGAGCAGGCCAACGGGCTGCGCCAGCACCTGCTCGCCCAGTCGGTCAACGCCCCGGCGCTGCTGGGCTGGACCCCCGATACCAACAACGGGCTCGGCGAGGGAGTCGGGCCACGTGCAATGACCACCGCCTCCAAGAACGGCATCGACTACATGTGGGTGGGCGGCGAGTTCACCAAGGTGACCGGCACCTCGACCAGCATCTACGCCGACAAGCCGCAGCAGGGCCTGACCCGCTTCGCCAGCGGCCCGGACACCGGCGCGCCGTCGGTGCCGCAGGAGGTCAGCGCCTCCAGTACCAGGCCGGGCGAGGTCGACGTCCGTTGGAAGTCCAGCTTCGACCACGACGACAGCAAGCTCACCTATCGCGTCTACCGCAACGGCTCCAGCACCCCCATCCACACCGTCACCGGCTCCTCCATGTACTGGAAGCGCCCGCAGCTGACCTTCACCGACACCAACGTCGCACCCGGATCCCCTTACACCTACAGGATCACTGCGACCGACGGCAGCAGGAACACCAGCGCCCTGTCCGCCCCCGCCACAGTCAGCGGGACCGCAACAGCGCACGTCGCCCTCCACCGCTGCTACAACCCGGACAATGGCGACCACCTCACCACCACCAACCCCAACTGCGAGGGCTACCCGAACAAGGACGGACGCCTCGGTCACATTCCCGCCCAACAAGCCCCCGGCACCGTCGCTCTCTACCGCTGCTACAACCCGGGCAACGGCGACCACCTCACCACCACCAACCCCAACTGCGAGGGCTACCCGAACAAGGACGGACGCCTCGGCTTCATTTACACCACCCAGGTCGGTGGCTCCGTCCCCCTGTACCGCTGCTACAACCCGGGCAACGGCGACCACCTCGACACCACGAACCCCAACTGCGAGGGCTACCCGAACAAGGACGGGCGCCTCGGATACGTCATCCTGTGACGTCGACCTCGCCGGCCCCGGCGCGACGGGAATGCGCTCGCCGCCGGAGGACTGCCGACGTCCGCGGACCTGACCCCCGAGGACGGCCGGGCCCCTCCCATGCACAGCCTGACGGCTTCCCTCGTCGCATGCGCATGAGCGCGGGAGGAGGCCCGGGGGTACGGTCCGGGCGGCGCCGGGGCCCGTTCAATTGTGAAAGGACCTGATGAGACACAGAAGGATCGGGCGGCGACGCCTGCTGCCCGGGCTCGCGGCGTTGTGCTGCATGGCGCTTGCCTTCCCCGGGATCAGTTCGGTTGCGGAAGGGACCGTCGCGGAATCAACCGGCTCTGGTTCGACGAAGGCGGCCACCACAGCCGCTGGGCCGCTGCCCTATCCGACGCGTTCCGACTACCACATCAAAGGCATTCAGCCTGACTTCTGGCCGGACAAGGACGAGATTTCCGGCAACAACGCCGGTGGTGTGTCGATGAACCTGCTCTGGGCGCAGTGGGAGCCGAGCGTCAAGGCTGCTCCGTGCGCCGTGGGCGAGCAGGAGTACGACGGTCACTGCTTCGCCGTCCCGGCCGAGGTGGACTCGGCCGTCAAGGAGTGGAGCGATCGCGGGCTGGTGGTCACCGCCATCGTCTACGGCACCCCTCCGTGGGCCCGCCAAGGGCGCACCTGCTCACCCGCGTCGCCGGGATTCGAGATCTTTTGCGTGCCCAACGATCCCGCCGATTTCGGACGTTTCGCCGGCATGCTGGCACAGCGTTACGACGGGCAGCACGGTCACGGCCGGATCGCCGACTTCGTGATCAACAATGAGGTCAACACCAACGACTGGTTCGACATCGGCTGCGGCCAGGGGGTGCCGTGTGACGCCAACGCATGGCTCGACCAGATCGCGGCCAACTACAACGCCGCCTACGACCGCATCGCCGTCGAACAGGCGACCGCCAAAGTGCTGACCTCGCTGGACCACCATTTCGGCCGGGAGTTCGACCGACCGGCCGACCGCAACGCGACGTTGTCCGGCATGACAGTGCTCGAAGGCCTGAACGCCCGGGTGGGAAAGCGCCGGTGGCAGGTCGCCTACCACCCCTACCCGCCCAACCTCTCCAGCTCCGCCTTCTCCGCCGACGACTACCCCAAGATCACCTATGGCAACCTCGGCATCCTGCTGGGCTGGCTGCGTCAACAGTTCCCGGACCGGCCCCACGCCTGGACGGTCCAGCTCACCGAGAGCGGCATCAACTCCGGTCAGCAGTCCAATGAGGCGGATCAGGCCGGCGCGGTGTGCCGGAGCCTCCACAACGTGCTCGGCACGCCGGGTATCGAAAGCTACATCTACCACCGGATGCAGGACAATCCGAATGAGGGCGGCCTCCAGCTCGGTCTTCGCAGGGCGGACGGCTCGGCCAAGCCCGCGTGGGCGACCTGGGCGCTGGCGAACCGCAACGACCTCTCCCCGGCTCGGCTCTCCTGCGGGTTCGAGCACCTGCCCTACACCGTGCTGCGCCGAGGCTACAACCCCGAGCGGGGACATGCCGCCTCGTCCCGGGCGCTGCCGCCCGGGTTCACCACCGAGGCGAACTGGCATCTGTTCCGCAACAAGCAGCCCGGTACGGTCATGCTCTACGAGTGCAAGGTGGGCGGGCACTCGATGCTGACCCGCGACCCCGGATGCGAGGGCCAGTTCCCCTTGGGACCCGTCGGCCACATCCACACGAGCCAGGTACCCGGGTCGATTCCTCTCTACCGCTGCTACATCCCCTCCAGCGGCGACCACTTCGTATCCCCGCGAGCCGACTGCGAGGGTCCCTACACCATGGAGTCCCTGCTCGGTTACGCGATCCCGTGATGGCTTCTCGCCCGCTCTGTCGTCGTCGGTGCGTGCCGCCGGCGTCGGCGGGGTCGGCTGCCCGAAGGCGCAGGTCGGCCGAGCCCCTGACGCCGACCGGACTCGACTCCCGCATCACCCCTTCGACGGTGTAAAGGGTTACACGGCGAAAGGGTTACTTTGATACCCCGCCCGACTCTCACGGCCCCTGTAGTTTCGATCATGGAGAGTCCTGCAGGAGGTGACGTTGCTGGTGGCAGGCGCTGGCGGCGGCCTGATGGCAGCGGCGCCAGACGGTCCGGTGCAGGACATGGTCGCGGTCGCGGACGGGTGCCGGCAGGACAAGGGCGCGCAGGAGACGTACGAGTTCGGGGCAGGTCAGCGGGACGAGCCGGGCCGGCCGCGTGGGGCCGCTCTTCTCGCAGACCGTCGCGAGAGCGAGGGTGAGAACTGCGGCAGCGATCAGGGAGAACAGCGACCATCGCATCCAGGAGTGAGGCTGATCCCTTGGAGTGGACACCCTGACAATAGATCTTGATGGTCCAGGAAGGGATGTCCAGGTGGGACGCCGGTCTCCGTACCCGGAGGAGTTCCGGAGGGACGCCGTCGCGCTGTATCGCGCGGCCGGCGGCAAGCGCACGTACGCGGCCGTCGCCGCCGAGCTCGGGATCACCGGGGAGACACTGCGCACATGGGTCCGCAAGGACACTGGGGGCGAACGTGTCGACCGTCCGGGGCGGGAGCGGGCCGGAGGGGCAGGCCGACGAGCCGGCCCGGCTGCGGGCCGGGAACGCCAGGCTTCTGAAGGCCGAGAAGGAGTGGCAGTTGGAGCGCGAGATCCTGCGCCGGGCGGCCGCCTATTTCGCCCGGGAGGTGAAGTGAAGACCCGCCGCTGGGACTTCATCTCCGAGAACCGCGCCGACGTCGGCGTCAAGCGGCTGTGCCGGGTCCTGAGGGTCTCCCGCTCCGGCTACTGCCGGCACCAGGCCACGGAAGAGGCCCGGGCCGAAGGCCGGTCCCGCGAGGCGGCGGCGGTTGCCGAGATCCGTGCCATCCACTCCGAGCACCGGGGTGCCTACGGCGCCCCGCGCGTCCATGCCGAGCTGAGGGCCCGGGGGCGGAAGACCAACCGCAAACGCGTGACACGGCTGATGCGCATCCACCACATCACCGGGCGTCACCTGCGCCGCACCAGGCGAACGACGATCGCGGACAAGACGGCCCCGCCCGCCCCGGACCTGATGATGCGCAACTCCACCGCCGACACGCTCAACACAAAGTGGTGCGGTGACATCACCTACATACCCGTCGGTTCGACGTGGCCGTATCTGGCCACGGTGATCGACATCTGCTCGCGCCGGGTCGTGGGCTGGTCGATCGCCGACCACATGCGCGCGTCCCCGGTTACCAACGCCATCGAGATGGCTGCGGCCGCCCGCTGCTGCCGCCGCCGTGGTTGAGGCCGAGCCGCTTGATCTCCAGCGAGTAGTGCAGCAGCACGGACGGCGTCAGGTCCGCCAGGGCGATTCCCTCGGTGGTCAGGACACAGGCGATGTCGAACTTCGCCCTCGTCCGGTTCAGCGGGCTCATCTGCGGGTGGGAGTCGAGCGCGGCGAAAACGGCATCCAATTTCGGATCGCGCTGGAGCATACGGAAGGGCTCCGCGGAGTCCATAAACTTGTTGGCTCGGAAGCCCGGCAGCGAGGGCTGGAAGATCCGCAGGCCGAACGCCATCTTCAGCCCGGAGATCAGGTTGCTGCTGTCGTAGCGGACATGCGGCTTGGCCAGGATGTTCACCGACGGAGGCTTCTCGCCGTTGAAGCCGCTGGCCTCCCAGCGCTCCTGCCAGGCTCGCCCGGCAGGGTCTGTAGGTCACCGAAGAGCAGCCGGATGCCCTGGCGGCGTTTCTCGCCGATCGACTTCGTCTGGCCCCGCAGGATCTCCGTCGCCAGAGCGCACAGATCCTCGACGGAGGCCTTCGTCAGATCTCCGAACGGCGCCGGTGGATGCTCCGGCCGCGGGGCGGGCGCCGCCTTCAGAGCCGCCCCCGGGAAGCGCGTGGGGCCTTCTTGGCGGTCGTTCTCGCGGGGGTTGATCCGCCGGTTGCGGGCCGTGCAGGTCTCGACCGTGGTCCGGTTAACCACCGAACACCGCCTTGACGTCCTCCGCCGCTCGGCGGAGGCGGGGTAGCTCTCGTGTTCCAAGCCAAGCTGCGTCGCTCCAAAGCCCAGTCAGCAGCTGAAGACCCGGACGTCGTCACGGTGGCAGTCAAGGGACTGGCGGGGAAGCAGCGTTGGCGACACGGCAGGGTGCGAACGACGGCGGAACATCTGACGTGGCAGCCCTGGTTGCGAGTCGGCCCGGTGCTCCCGCTCCCCGCAGATCTGCGCCCAGTCAAGCAGAGACGCCCGCGAGCCACCGAGATGTGGACTATGAGTCCGCAGGTCGTCATCATCGAGTGCCAGTCTCGGCCGGCGGCCCATCACTTGGCGTGATGTCCTGGAACGTGGAGCAGATGCAGGAACTCTTGCATCGCCGCCGAGCGCGGTAGCTCGCCCCTGGGCGTACGGGAACGGTCGGCCGTCACACCCAATGCGACTCGGCGACCATGTGCGGGACAGCCCTTATTGATCGGAAACTCATGGGGTTGATTCGTCGATGACGTAGCGGACGTGCTGACCGCCGAAGAATCCGCGCACGATGTGGGGTTGGCGTTGTCGGCGGTGGAAGAACCGGCGAGTTTCGGAGGCGAGTTCGCTCTGGTTCCTGACCCGGTGGGTGTGGGGCAGGCTGCGTTTGAGGGCGGCGTTGACCAGCTCGTCCAGGTTCAGCTCAGGTGAGTACGAGGGCGGGAAGTGCAGCTCGACCTGGTCCTTGTGGTCGGCGAGCCAGGCCCGGACGGCCTTCGAGCGGTGGGCCGAGTGCCGGCCGACGACCAGGTGGACCTTGCGATCGAAGTGGCCGACGAGCCGGGTGAGGAAGCGGCACATGACCTCCGCGTCGAACGACTCGGTGAAGACCATGAAGTGCATCCGCCCCTTGGTGCTGATCGCGGACATCGCATTCGCCGAGAACCGGTTCCCGGTGCGGCGCACGACCGGCGTCCGCCCCTTGGCTCCCCAGGTGCAGCCGGTGACCTGGTCCGACCGGATGCCGACCTGGTCGGCGAGCAGCACCTCCCCGTTCTCCGCCTTCGCCCTGCCCCGGATCGCCGGCCACGTCTCCTCGCGCCAGACCCGGACCGCCTCCGGATCCCGCTCGACCGCCCGCTTGTCCGGCCGCTGGAACGTCAGCCCCCACCGCCTGAGGTACTTGCCCACCCCCGGCTCGGTGAACCGGACCCAGTACAGCATGAGGATCAGCTCGCCTATCAGCCCCCGCGTCCACAGCTGACCGGAAAGACCCAGGTCGGACGGGTTGTGGTCGAGGACAGCCTGCCGGACGGCGACCTGCTCGGCCTCGGACAGCACCTGATGTTCGCCCGCGCGCCGGCCCCGCGACCGGGACAGCGACGCGTCCCGACCACCCGCCTGCCACCTCGCCCACCAGTTGTCCACCGCCCTGACCGACACCCTGAACAGGGCCGCAACCTCCACCCGGTCCCGGCCCTCCACCAGCGCGGACACCGCCAGCAGACGCACAGCCTCCTGCGCGTCAGGCGACCAGGTCCGCGCATCCCCCACCAGATCACTCACACCCCATCGACGATGGGTCAACATAAAGCGTTTCGGATCAATACGTCATCGACGAATCACCCCCATGAGTTTCCGATCAATAAGCACTGCCTCACCCGCAGGGGTGATCAGAGCCAACTCGAATGGCGGATATGCCCTTGGGTCACGCACGCTCGCGCTGTGACACAAGCGCCCGACTCCGCGGTTAGGCTGACCGGTGTATCCCCGTGGGAGGACACCGTGAGCGGCATGAGCCCCGAGCAGGTCAAGCGCATGCGCGAAGTGGTCGACCATGTCTCCGACTATGCCGAGCAGATCGAGAAGGGCTGGAAGGTGGAGACGACGGACGGGGAAGTGAAGCTCGTCATGATGAGTCCGAATCTGCCTCACACCAGGAATGTGGACGCCTTCCGTGAGCAGATCAGGGAACAGACTCCGGACGTCTCGGCCGTCAACGACACCGATATGACCGACCTCGTCACCGGCCTGGAGAAAGTACGGGACCTGATGGCGTTTCCCACCACGGACGTCGACCCACAGGCGGAGTCCGTCGATCCGCGGACCGTGCTGCTGGTCGTCGAGATCGTATCCAAGGGCAACCCCAGGAATGATCTGGTGACCAAGGTGGAGGACTACCCGAGGATGGGAATCCCCCTCTACATCGTCGTCGACCCTCGTGACGGCGCCATCGTCGTCCATTCGGAGCCCAAGGAAGGGCCCGACGGGCTCCGGTACCGGTCCTCCGTTCCGTACGAGTTCGGGGACACCGTGCCCGCCGGGCGGTGGACGTTCGACACCAGTGGGCTGGTCCGATACCGCTGACCGGCCGCGTCGGCGGAGGTCAGCGCACTCAGTCGGGCAGGAGTGCGCGGATCGGCGGGAAGCGCACGGGCAGGGAGACGAGCGCCCGGTGGAAGGGGCCCGGCCGCCAGCGCAGGTCCGCCGCCGGGACGGCCAGCTCGATGTCGGGCAGCCTGTCGAGGAGCTTCTCCAGCGCGGCTGCGGCGATCAGCCGGGCGGGGCCCTTCGCCGGACAGGTGTGCGGGCCCGCACTCCACGCGAGATGCGCGCGGTTTCCGGCCCGGCGGTCGCCGGAGAGACCGGTGCCGGTGTTCGCGGCTGCCAGGCTGATCAGAAGAGGGGTGCCTTCACGTACGAGGTTCCCCTCGATCTCCATGTCGCGGAGCGGATAGTGAATGGCGTAGTTCGCCAGCGGGGGGTCGGTCCACAGCACCTCGTCGATGGCGTCGTCGACGGGCATGCTGCCGCCCGCGAGGTCACCGGCGAAGCGGTCGTCGGACAGCAGCAGCCGCAGCCCGTTGCAGATCAGGTTCTGCTGCGGCTCGGTGCCCGCGCCCATGAGGACCACCAGCTGGTGCATCATCTCCTCGTCCGTGAGCCGGGCCGGATGCGCCATCAACCAGGACGACACGTCCGGCCCCGGCTCTCTCCGCTTGAGGGCGACCAGTTCGGCGACCCCCTCGGTCAGGACCGCGTTCGCCTTCTCGGAGTCGGCGTCGGCGTCGAAGATCCCGGACATGCCTTCGACCAGCTTGTCCCCGATGTCCGGTGGGCAGCCGAAGAGCCGGTTGAAGACCTGCAGGGGCAGGACGGCGGCGTACTCGGAGAGCAGATCCGCCCGCCCGTCGGGCCCGATGCGGTCGATCAGCGTGTCGGCGATCTGCTCCACGTATCCCCTGAGCGCATCGGGGTCGACGCGGCCGAGGCTGTCGGTGATGGCGCCGCGCAGCCTGCTGTGCTCTGCTCCGTCGGTCCACAGGGCGTTCGGCCGGTACATCATCATGGGCACCACCGGGCTGTCCGACGGCACCGTCCCGTCGGCGAGGGCCCGCCAGCGCCGCGGGTCCTTGGAGAAGCGCTCCGGACTGCGCAGCACCTCCAGTGCTCTGTCGTAGCCGGTCACCAGCCAGGCGTGGACACCGGGGGCCATCTCCACGGGCGCGAGGGAGCCGCGGGCGCGCAGCCGGGTGTACGACGCCATGGGGTCGGCGGCGAACTCCGCGCCGTACAGGCGCTCCACCGGGGGCGCGCTCGCGTGCGCCGGGCAGCCTGGAGGCGCCGCCCCGGACGTGGATCGGGGTGTCGTCATCCTTGCTCCCAGGGGGTGCGGGTCTGCAGGTACTCGACGAGGGAGATCAGCGCTCCGGCCGAGGACGCGGCCTCCCGCGCATCGCACACGACCAGCGGGGTCTCCGGAAGCAGGTCGAGGGCCTCGCGAACGTCCGCCTCCGGGAAGGCCGGTGCGCCCTCGAACTGGTTGACAGCCACCGCGTACGGCACACCGTGCTCTTCCAGCAGGCCCATGATGTCGAAGGAGTGGTCAAGTCTTCGGGTGTCGGCCAGCACCAGGGCGCCGAGCGCACCGTGCAGCATGTCGTTCAACAACCCTGTGAAGCGTTTCTGCCCGGGCGCGCCGAAGAGATACAGCACCAGGGACTCGCTGAGCGTGATGCGGCCGAAGTCCATCGCGACGGTCGTCGTCGTCTTGCCGGGGACCCCACCGAGGTCGTCGAGGAGTTCGCCCGCCTGCGTCATCGTCTCCTCGGTGCGCAGCGGGCGGATCTCGGAGAGGGTTCCGACGAACGTGGTCTTGCCGACGGCGAAGTGGCCGACGACCAGGATCTTGACTGCGGTCCGGACCGTGTCGGGGACGTAGACCGGGTCAGAAACGGGAGCGGAGCCCATGGAGCACCTCCTGCAGGAGCTGGGCGTCGGGAAGTTGTGCCTTGGGGATCGGAGGCCGGACGGTGAGATGGCCGCTGTCGATGAGGTCGCTGAGCAGAACCTTGGTGACGCTCACCGCGAGAGAGAGGTGGGCAGCGACTTCGGCGACCGACAGGGCTCCTCCTCCGCACAGTTCCATGACCCGTCGCTTCTCCGGGTTCAGCGAGTTCAGGGGGCGGTCGCGTACCGCCGTCACCAGCGTGACCAGGTCCATCGTGTTGCGTGTCGGATGGGCGCGGCCCTCCGTGATGACGTACGGCCGTACGAGTCCTCTGTCACGCCCCGGTCGCGACGGGGTCATTCCGTGCCGACGCCGTCTGGTGCGGCCGCCTCTGAGGTCAGCCGCGGCGGCGAGGTCATCTCCCTGCCGAGCCGGTCGACCAGTTTGTGCATGCTGTAGGTGACGGCTTCCATGTCGACGTCCTGACCGGCGGAGACCGCCAGGTACGCGCCCGGGCCGGCTGCCACCAGGAAGACGTAGCCGTCGACGAACTCGACCAGCGTCTGCTGCCACGGGGACGTCTCCTCAGCGCAGAACTCGGCCGTGCTCCGGCTGATCGACTGCAACCCGCACAGCGCCGCGGCCTGCCGCTCGGCCTCGTTGCGGTCGATGTCCTTGGAGTGGGCGCGGAGCATGCCGTCCGAGGAGAGCAGAATCGCGTGGCGGGCTTCGGGGACTCTCAGGACCTCGTCCAGCATCCATCCGAGTTCGTTGGTCACGGGGCTGGTCATCGCGCGGCGTTTCCTTCGCTGTCGGTGGAGGTGTTGCGGCCGGAGCGGGTGCCGCGGGCGAACGCGCCCATACGGGAGGCGGCCTCGGCGGGCGGGCGGGCGAGCTGAGGACCGGGGCGGGCCGGGGTCGCAGAGGCGTCGGTCTCCTGACGCAGCGGGCTGCGTCTGCGGCGCTTGGGCAGACCTCCCGCGGTGGACGGCGCCGCCGACCCCGCTTCGGGGGAGGGCGACGATTCCGCGGGCGGCCCGGGGCGGGCGGCGGCCGGGGCGGCAGTACTCGCTCGGGCTGCCGGGTGCCCGGCAGCCCGGGCTCCAGGTACGGCTTCCGCTTCTGCTTCGGCCTCCACGCGGGAGGGAGGCAGGGAGGCGGGCTGCGCCTCCGCTCCCTGCACCGGGATCGGCGGCCCCATGAAGCGCACGCGGTTGAGGAGTGCGTCGGGGAGAAACAGCACCGCCCGGACGCCGCCGTACGGCGACTGCATGTCCACGGAGACCCGGAAGCCGTAGCGGGCGGCAAGGACGCCGATCACGGCGAAGCCGAACTGCGGCGGGTCGCCGAGTCGGTGGATGTCGATGTCCTCCCGGCCGGACAGACGCCGGGCGGCTTCATCGGCTTCGCCTGCGTCCATGCCGATGCCGGCGTCGTCGACGACGATGCTGACGCCGTTGTAGGCCGGCCGGATGCCCACTTCGACCTTGGTGTTGGGCTGGGAGTGCCGCGCCGCGTTGTCCAGCAGCTCCGCGACCGCGAGGACCACCGGCTCGACAGCCCGGCTCACCACGTCCATGTCCACCCGGGAATGCACCTCGATGCGTCGGTAGTCCCGGATCCTCGACGTCGCGCCGCGTACCACCTCGAGCAGCGGCGACGCGGCACGCTGCCGTCCGGGCCATGAGCCGCAGAGCACTGCGACAGCCTGGGCCCTCCGGCCGAACTGCGCGTTGGCGTGGTCGACTTCCAGGAGGTCCTGGAGCACGTCGGGGTCGTCGTGCCGGCGCTGCATCTCCGAGATCGACAGCTGCTGCTCACTGGCCAGGGCCTGCAGAGAGCGCATCGTCGTCTTCAGCGTCGATTTCGCGGACTTGTCCGCCCGCAGCCGGGCGGCCTCGCCGACGCCGGAGAGCTGGTCGACGATCCTCTGCAGGCTCCTCCCGTACGGCGTTGCCGCGAGCTCCGCGTCGAGTGGTCGTCCGGGCACGGGCGTTGCGTCTGCGTCACGGGACGCCTTCACCAGCGCGGGGAGCCGGGTTTCCGCGAGGTGCTGTATCTCCTCGTCGCGGGCGGACAGGGCGGCTTCGTGGAGCCTCAGTCGACGGCGTAGGCCGGCGGTGATCCGGTATTGGCGTATCAGAAGCAACAGTCCGACGAACGCGACCGTGGCGAAGCACCAGACCACCGCCCCCGGTATGTGTTGTGTCATCAGGTCCTCGTACGGGGGGAGGGAGGCATGCCCGGAGAGAGCGGGACACGCGGCAGCCGACTCTGAGGGCCCATCGGATTTCGATCGGCTGCGCCGGACGCGACACCATGGCACGGGTGAGGCCAGGGATCTCCCGCGTCCTTCAGGGGCGCCGGGGCGATCGATCATCCTCGGTCCCGGGGAGGCCTTCAAGTGCCGTGCGTAACAAATCGAATACAAAGAGGAGCTGCCGCCGCCGGACCGGACCACGCCGGCGGCTGGTCGCTCCAGCGGGGCCAGCGCCGGTTACCGGGCGGTTTCAGCGGCGGCGCGGCGAACTCACGCAGGCGCTTCTTGTCCGGCTTGCCCGCGTCCGTGAGGGGGAGGGCGTCGAGGAACACGATGTGCGAAGGCTCGTACATCCGGCCGCAGCGGGCGCGGACCAGGGCGGTGAGGGCCGCGGCGGTCGGCGAGGCGCCCGGCGCGGGGACCACGGCGGCGTGGACGCGCTCCATGCGGTCGGCGTCGGGTACGCCGAAGACCGCGCTCTGGCGCACCCGCGGGTGGGAGTTGAGCAGGTCCTCCAGCGCGCACCCGTGCGCGTGGCCTGCGCCTCACCCGCCTGCCGGCCAGGCGTGGCGGGGCCCCTCCGGGGGCGCCGCTCGGTGACGCGGAAGTCGGTGAGCTCCTCGACCGGAGTCAGCGCCTCTTCAGCGACTACGTACTGCGGCGGCGCAAGCGGCAGGCCGGGCTGCCCGCCTGAATCCCGTCCGGCCGCATCCCTCGGTTTCCCAACCTCTTTCGCTGACAAGCAGGTTGGGCTTTGGACGCCGACTGCGCGGAGCTTACTGGGGGCTGTCGTCTGCTCGGCACCGAGGGAGGTTCCGGCTCTCGCGCGGCGCGGCAGCGGCGGGATGGGGACCGTCTATCTGGCCGCGCAGGAGGGGCCGGGCGGCCATATGGCCGTCAAAAACCATCAGGGACGAGTACGCGCAGGTGGAAGGCTTCCGACGCCGGTTCACCCGCGAGGCGACGGCGGCTCACGTTCATCGGCACCATCGTCGAGCCCGGCGCCGACTCCTACCGCCTCGCCGGCACCCGAGCCCGAGCAGAGGAACCCGCCCAGGCCGGCTGAGCACGAATGTTGCCGATCTTGACGTGACTGACGAGCGTGAAGTCAGATGCGGTGACGAGTCGGCAGCGCGAAGCGGCACTGCCGTATGGAGGTTTGGCGTGTTCATCACGGAAGAGGCCGTTTTCGATCCTGAGGAGATGCTGAACCTCTACGATTCGGTCGGCTGGGAGGGCTACACTGCCGACGTCGACAAGCTCTGCCGCGGCCTGCGGAACTCTCACCGCGTCATCACAGCACGAGACGGTTCAGGAACGCTCCTCGGACTGGCCCGGACCGTCTCTGACGACGAGCACATCTGCTACGTCCAGGACGTCGTGGTCAACCCGGCGCATCACAGGCAGGGCGTCGGCCGGGCCCTGGTCGAGGACCTCATGCGACGCTACGCGCACTGCCGCTTCTTCCTCCTCTCCATGGACCACGAGTCATCACCGGAAGGCAAGCGCAACCACGCGTTCTATCGGAGCCTTGGCTTCATGTCCTACGAGGAGAAGAAGATGGCGGGCTTCGGACTGCCCAGGAACCACCCTGACCTGGGTGACATGCCGCCATAGAGATTCGCCCCTCCCGGCCACGGCGAGGACATGTCCCCCCTCACCGGCCAACCTCACTCCGCGATGAGGGCCAGCCGTCACGCGTCCCAGACACGACCGTGCCGTCGTAACCTACGCAGCCAGGGGCTATGCTCGCCACGATCGCGGCCATCCTGCCCATCACCAAGTTCTGGAAGATCAGCGTGCACATGGTTGTCGCCTCTGGCGCCACCCTGGCGATGCGAGGCACGACAGCGCTTCAGCAGCCGTATCTCAACCGGTCGTGGAACGTGCAGGCCGAGCAGGGTTCCCGGTCGGGGGGACGCCCGACCGGCGGCGCTCACTCGGCCGGCGCGAGGACACCCGGCGGGTGCTCTTCGCCGTGCGGGGCGTCAGCCCTTCCTTCCCGAACGGACGGCCTCGCTCACCTGGTGGGCTGCGGCTGGGAAATCCGCACGCACAGGTCGCCGTACGTGATGTGACCGGGCGGGCAGGTGGGGTGGAAGAGCGGTGTCGGCGGGGGGTACCGGTCCGGTAGCGAGGGCAGCGGCGGCCGTGAGCGCTCCTTGTTCTCCATGTCCCAGCGCAGCGTGAACAGCAGCAGTGCCACCAGCGCCATGAGGAAGACGGCCACCGGGAAGGCGGGTCGCGCGGGCTTGCCCTCCGGCTCCTCCGGCGCCGCGGACGCGGGTGGAATCCGCAGGGCGGAGTCCGAACCCGCCGCGCTCAGCTCCGTCTCGAGTGAGACCCCGCAGAGCAGCAGTAGGGTGCGCAGCCGTTCGGCGCTGTTCGGGTCCGTCAGCGCGGCCGGGACCAGCTCCAGCGCTTCGGTTGCGGCCGGGTCCTCGGACACGGCCCGGCCGGGGCCGTGCATGTGGAAGACCCAGCGGGCCCGGCCCGCAGCCACGAGCGCTTGTCCGGCCAGCAGTTCGAGCGCGAGGACGGCCCGCCGGGCATCAGCCTCCCGCTGTTCGTCGCCGCCGTACGGGCCCTGTCCGCCACGGTCCTCGCTCGGGGACTCTCCCCGCTCCTGCCACCGGTCGGCCATGTGCTGCGTCCACCACGACCCACCGGTCCAACGGCACTCTTCCGCCCTGGCGCCATTGGGGGAATGGGGCGAGGGCGCGGCTTCCCACCGCTCGCCCCAGCCCGTGTCCCGCAGCGCTTCGGCGAGTTCGCCGCCGCGCCCGCCGGTCAGCAGGTCCAGGACGCCATCGGTCGTCGGGCGAGCCAGAGCGATGAGCCCCATCGCCGGGTCCAGCTCCTCGACCGCGCGCACCGCCCGAACTTCCGCCGCCTCCGTCAGCCAGTCGGGCCAGGGCCGCGTCAGGCGCTCACGACCGGCCGTCCGCGACAGAAGCAGCGCGGCGAGCACCCGGTGCGGAAGGGCCCCCTCATCGTTGACGAGCTCATAGGCGGGGCGCAGATCCGGTTCTGCCTGTCCTTCCGGCAGCGCACGCAGTGCGTCCAGCCGCTGTTTCAGCGGTGGATGCGAGTCGAACGGATGACGCACGGCCACCGGGTGCCGCGCTTCCCCCGCCACCTGGCGCACCCAGGTCCGCGCGTACTGCGGATCGGTGAGCACGGCGTCGAAGGCACGCACCGGGTCGTCCGGCAGACGGCCCAGCACCGCCATGGGGGTCAGCACCCGGGAGCGGAAGTCCTGCCATGCGGCGGCGACCGTTTCCACGGACATCAGGGCCTGGACGGCCGTGTCCCTGCCCGCCACCGCCGCTGACGTCGCGTCCGCCTCAAGTTCCTGTCGGCGACGTACGGCGAAGGACAGCACATTGTAGAGCCAGGCGTACAGACTGAGCGTCAGATACTGGAAGCCCGTGTAGACGGTGACGATGGGATTCCCGGCCTCCGGTTTGGCGAAGCTCTCGCGTGCCGCGTCCAGACCGATCGCTCCCCGGTAGACCGTCGCGGCAAAGCGGGTGTGCCCCTGTGCGTAGTGGGCGAGTTCATGCGCCAGTACGGCACGCAGTTCGTCGGCCCTCAGTCCGGCCAGCAGCGGCACTCCCACGTACAGGCGCCGCTCCCACGTCCCGCCCCGGCCGCCCGCCTGCTCGCTGACCGCGGCGTTGGCCTCCATGGTAAGGCGGATCTCGGTCGGAGCGGGCACCCCGATCCGGTCGGCCAGGTCCAGGACGGTCTCCCACAGGCCGAAAGCGTCGTCGAGGTCCACTGCCGCCGTGCCGGGGCGGGGGCCGGCCCCCCTGCCGACGCCCATGATGAGCTGAGGAAGCATCACCAGAGCGGCAGCCGCGAAGGAGATCTGCGTCAGCAGGAGGGGCAGGCCCAATTCGCCCTCCGGGTCGAAGACGACCCGGGACATCACCACGCCGAACACCGCGTACCCGCCGATGAGGACGACGGCCAGCACATAGAACCCGACCACCAGGGCGAGCGCGCCGGCCGACCGCAGCGAACGGCGTAACCGGCTCACTCTTCCTCCCCCTCTGCCTCTGCCGCCTCGGCGTCCGCCGATGCGGCGAGTACGGCGGCCAGTTGCCGTGCCGGCCGCTCCGACCGGGCGACGGCGGCGCGCAGCCACAGCTCGGTCCGCTTCAGGGCCGCGGTGACGGGGTCGGCGGGAGCAGCCGTCTGTTCCCGAAGCCGCGCCAGTGAGTGCGAGGGCACCAGACCGAGATCGTCGTGCCTGTCACGCCGTGCCCGCCGGCCGTTCCCCGCGTCTGTCTTGTCCGACATGCCCACCGCCTTGACGAGCGTGGCGCGGGCTTTGAAGACACTGGACGCGACCGCGCCCCTGGTCAGGCCCAGCTCGTCGGCGATCGCCTCCTGGGTCATGCCCTCCAGACAGTTGAGCACCACCACGGTCCGCTGCCGGGAGGGCAGTTTGGCCAGCGCGGTAAGAACGGCACGGGCTTCCACCGTTTGTTCGACTCCGGCCGAGGGGTGCGGCTGGAGCGTGTCCGGCTCGGCCGGCCGGGTGCGCGACCGATCGCGGGCGACGGCCCACAGGCGCTGCCGGACGATCCGGTAGACCCAGGCGTCGGGAGCATCGTAGTGACGCAGCCGTTCCCAGCGGGCAAAGGCCGCTGCGTACGCCTCCTGCACCGCATCCTCCGCGTCCTGCGGGTGACCGCACAGCAGCAGGGCCCTCGCCGTCATGCTGGGGAACGAGCGTGCGAAGAAGCTGTCGAACGGCTCGGCCGTGCTCACCGCTCCCGACGTGCGCGCCTGCCCGGTCACCGGCTCTCCCCCTTGTCCCCCCGGCCGGGAAGCAGCGTCACTCTGGCCCGGCCCGGCCCGTGATGGTCAAGGAGCAGGGCCGCGTTCCCCGACTCCGAGACGGCGGCAACGATACGCCTCCGCTCCCTGGACATCAGCCAGAACAGCAGGACTCTCGGCAGAAAGGCCGCCACGCCCACGGCGGCCGTCAACATCATCGGTTCCTGCATCGGGAGCACTCCCTCTTGTTCGCCGGACAAGCCTTCGTCCAGTAACAGCCGTGAAGCGGGGGATTGTTTACCTGTCAATCCCCTCGGATCGTGGAGACCTTCCTATGCAGCCAGTTCCTCGGTGAGGGAGGCTCGCTGATCGTGTTCGTAGTCGATTGGGCTCATGAACCCGCACACGCTGTGCAGCCGACGCGTGTTGTAGAAGTCGGTGATCCAGGTCGCGACCCTGATCCGGGCCCCGGTGCGGGTGGCGGAGATGTGCCGGTGGACGTACTCGACCTTCAAGACGCTGATGAACGCCTCGCTCGCGGCGTTGTCGAAGCAGGAGTCGGCGCGGCCCATGGACTGGAAGACGCCCAGCCTGCGGCAGGCCCGGAGGAATCTCCGTGAGGTGTATTCGCTGCCGCGCGGTCGCTGTGGAAGATCACGCCACGGACGTCCCCGCCGCGGGTCGCGGCGGCCGTGTTGAGGGCTGCGACGACCAGCTCGGCATCGTGGCGGCCGCCCATCGCGTAGCCGAGCAGGCGGCGGGAGAGCAGGTCGATGACCGTGGTCAGATACAGCTTGTCCTCCCTGTGGACGATCGCGTAATTCCCCAGGGGTAAGTTCACGTAATTCCCCAGGTCCTGGCTTGAGAGGGCTAGGTTGCGCCGGGTAGCCCAAGAGCAACCAAGAGAGCTGAGGAGAGCTCTTCCGCGAACAGAGCCGATCCGGTGAGCGTCTGCCGGACTGCTTCCTCATCGGGCGTCAGTCCGGCAGCGGCCGACCAGGCGAGTGCGCCGGCCACGGCAGGTTCGATGGGGAAGTGCTCCAGGGGTATCTCGTAACTCTTCGCCATGTCGCGGTTGAGGAGGCCCTCCCAGCTGTTGCCGTCCGGCGTGAGGGCCTCGATGAACCCCACATCGCTGTCGAGGAAGGACACCATGACCGCCGGCTCCCCCGTTCTCTGCACGAGGGTCGACAGGCTGCGCCGTCCGGCGTCGGCGAAGTCCGTCACCTGCCAGCCCTCTGCCAACGCCTCCGTGTCGTCGATTCCCGTGAACCCGGCTTCCCGCATGAGCTGGTGCAGTTCCCCTGTGGACCGGGTCGTCAATGATCCGCCTGAGTTTCCCATGGTCAGCAAGCTAGTGTCCTGAGTCGTTAGTTCGTGTGCAGTATGCGGCGAGGGTTTCGAGGATCTCGTCTGCGGTCTTGGTCCACACGAACGGCTTGGGGTTCTTGTTCCACTCGTTGATCCAGCCGCGGATGTCGCGTTCGAGCTCGACGACGCTGCGGTGGGCCGAGCGGCGGAGTTTGCGGCAGGTCAGCTCGGCGAACCAGCGTTCGACGAGGTTGAGCCAGGATGCCGAGGTGGGAGTGAAGTGCAGGTGGAAGCGGGGGTGTCGCAGCAGCCACTTCTTGACCGCTTCGGTCTTGTGGGTGGCGTAGTTGTCCAGGACCAGGTGCAGGTCCAGGTCCTTGGGCACGGCGGCGTCGATGGTCTTCAGGAAACGGAGGAACTCCTGGTGGCGATGGCGTCGGTAGTGCTGGGCTATGACCGAGCCGGAGGCGATGTCGAGTGCGGCGAACAGGCTGGTGGTGCCGTGGCGGACGTAGTCGTGGGTCATCCGCGCCGGCGTCGTCGGTGCCAGCGGCAGCACGGGCTGGGTGCGGTCCAGGGCCTGGATCTGCGACTTCTCGTCCACCGCCAGCACCAGGGCGTTCTCGGGCGGGGCGAGGTAGATGCCCACCACGTCGCGGACCTTGGTCACGAACTGCGGGTCGGTGGACAGCT
Source organism: Streptomyces sp. TRM49041 (assembly GCF_008271805.1). Classification (GTDB taxonomy): domain Bacteria; phylum Actinomycetota; class Actinomycetes; order Streptomycetales; family Streptomycetaceae; genus Streptomyces. Next base: position 485 of record NZ_VSRY01000130.1, on the reverse strand, counting down.
TCCATGTCTGCACGATGTGCGGTTTGAGGCCGAACGCCCGCCAGATTCTGGAGACTGCGGACTGCGACATGCCCGCAGCCTGGGCCATCGACCGCGTCGACCAGTGCGAATCCCCCGAAGGGGGTGCCTGGTCGAGGGTCCGGGCGACCAGGGACTCGACCTGCTCGTCCGTGATCCTGCGCGGGGCACCCGAGCGCGGAGCGTCGACGAGTCCCTCAAGACGGTCGGAAGCGAACCTGGACCGCCACTTGCGCACCGTCTCCCGCGAGATACCGAGCTCCTGCGCGACCTGCGCGTTCGGGCGGCCCTCGGCGCACGCCAGCACGATCCTCGCGCGCAGCACCAAGGCCTGCCCCGCGGTCCGCTTGCGCAACCAGCCTCGCAGTACGCGGCGTTCGCGCTCGGACAACTCCAATGACAACGGCTTCGGGCCCGGCATCCCCCAACCCTACAACCGCCAATGAACTACCGACTCAGGACACTAG
>NZ_VSRY01000129.1 GCF_008271805.1 Streptomyces sp. TRM49041 | reverse complement strand
GCCGGGCGACCGTGCGCGGCGTACGCCGTTGTCGCGGGCTCCGGTGGAGCTGGGCCCGAAGGCCCGTCCGGCGCTCTATTACCCGCTGCCGGGTGATCCGTCCGACCTGTCCGGATGGAAGGACTTCGAGCTGCTGATGAGGCATCTGAAGGGCGCTCAGCCGCACTGATTGTGCGTCATACCCGGTCCGACACTGGCTGATTGCGGATTGCACTCGCGATACCCGGGTTGTTAGAGATGGGGGAGAATGCGAACACCAGACCGAGGGGGAGCCTGATGAAGTTCGACATGGGGGCGCAGGTTCTGGCGTCACTGATGAAGCAGTCAAATCTGTCCACCAACGATCTCGGACTGCTGATCCGTCAGCTCATCCAGGCGGCACAGCCGCTGGAGGGCAGGTTCAACGGCGCGGGCAAGGCGGCGTTCGACCTGTTCAAGTCGCGTTCCGACGAGATCACGGCCGAGTTGAACGCTTCGCTCCGGGCGATCCTGGGCGGCCAGGCCGGGATGGAGACGGCATTCGGCTCCGGTGACCAGGAGCAGGGCGAGAACGCGCGGACGCAGATGTCGGCGGCGAACTTCGACGCTGCGCGCTTCTCGGGCCGTAGCTGACCGTCGTACCTCAGCACGCGTATCTCACGGGGAGTGGATTTCTTATGGCAGCCAACAGTGACCGCCGTTCGTACGACCTGGGCGCCTCCAGCGAGGTGCAGGCCAATATCAAGGCTGTGATCGCCCGTCTTGAGCAGGTGATCACGGATCGTGACGCCCAGGTGAAGGCCGCGATGAAGGACTTCCAGGCCGATGGGGTGGCGGACGAGTACCACGGCAAGGAACTGCGCTGGAACAAGGCCTCGCAGGAGGTCAGGGCCATCGTTCAGCTGCTGAGGACGACGCTGGAGAAGAACGACGCGACCGCCCAGCAGACGCTCGCCCGGGCGAAGGCCGCCGTCGACAACATCGGCTGACGGTACGGCCGGGCGCAGGCAGCGGGATCGAGCACACGGGGGAACGGGGGGACGTTTCATGACGTCGTGGGACATCAAGCCGCAGGGCGTCCAGGGCCAGTTGCGGGCCACCGGCGCCAGGGCCGGGGACCTGGAGAAGGCCCTGACGGCGATGATCGACGATATGCGGGCGGCGGGTGAGGCCGCCGGCACGGCAGTGCCCGGCTCGGCGGCAGAGACCCATACACCTGGGCCGTGGGCGTCGGGGCCTTCGCTGACGCGCAAGGCCACAGGCCCGGTCGCCGCCGCACTCGCCGAGTACCTCCAGGAGCGCGGTAAGGACTTCACCTCGATGGCGGACCGGATCCAGGCCGCTGTGCTGGGTGCCGCCAAAGCCACGAACGCGTACGTCGAGGGCGACCTCGCCACGGCCCGGGAAGCCCAGAGCGCGGCTCGTTCCGTACGGCTGGACCTGCTCAAGGACGCCGGGGGGAAGAAGTGAGCGACAACCAGCCGGTGAATCCGGCCGAGATACCCGTCTTCACCGGCGACGAGGCAGCGCTCGACGCGAAGGTGAAGGCGATCAGCGGCCACGGGGTGAAGGTCGCCGCAGCGGCCGGTGACGTCCACACCACCTTCGGCGGACTGCGGGCCTTCTACCAGGCGCCCGAGGCCGACCAGCTGTTCGCCACGACCAGACCGGTCGCGGACAAGGCCCTGACGCTCAGCTCCGACATGTGCGTCATCGCCGGAGCCCTCGGTACGTACGCCAACGACATCCGCCCCCTGGCCCAGGAACTGGACAGGCTCAAAAGGGAGGCGGAGACGTTCCGGTCCCGGATCGCGGGCGACGACGAGTGGCGCGAGGACGGCGACCTCATCGACGAGAACAGGGCACGCCGCGACCAAATCGCCGAGCTCTGGACACAGTTCCAGGAAGCCGAGCGCGCCTGCCACTCCAAGATCGTCGCACTGGTCGGCGGCACACCACTGAAAGTCAACGACGGCTCCAACGCCAAGGACATGTACGGCTACGACGCCGAGGCCCTCAAACAGGCCGAGAGCCTTCCCTGGGGCGACGTCGTCGACGAGTCCATCCCCGGCTGGCAGTTCTGGGAACACGGCTGGGAGTTCGGCAAAGGCGTCGTCGTCGACGGTGTATGGGGCACCCTCGTGGGCCTGGGAACCCTGGCCGGCTTCAAAGGCGGCGACGCGGCGGGAGAGGCATGGAGCGGCCTGGCCGCCCTCGGCACGGGCCTGGGCCTGTCCATGCTCCCGGCCACCCGCAAGTACCTCTGGGACACGCCACCGGACCAGCTGCCTGCAGAGTTCCGCAAAGCCCGTACCGCCGTGCAAGAAACGGGTAAGGCGTTCCTGGCGTGGGACAAGTGGGAGTCCAACCCCTCCAGGGCCGCGGGCGAAGTCACCTTCAACGTCCTGACCACCGTCTTCACCGGCGGCGCCGGCGGTGCGGCAGCGGGCGCGGGCAAGGCGGGAGCGGTGGCCAAGGCGCTCTCCGTCGCGGGCAAGGCGAGCCGGGCCATCGACCCGATGACCTACGCCTTCAAGGGCGCGAGCGGCCTGATGAAGATCGGCGACGTCATGACCGGTCTCAAGGGCATCGGGGCCGTCGACATCCCGAAGATCGACATCGACGGCGCCGTCGCACTCCCGCACGGCTCGAAGATCCTTCCCGACGGAACGATCCACCTCCCCTCGGGCGCACCGATCCCCGAAGGCGCGCTCAGGCTCCCGGAAGGCACCGTCAAACTCCCCGAGGGCACCGTCACCCTCCCGCCCGGCACGGTCAAACTGCCCGTCGACGGCCCCGCCCAGTACATGGACCCCCCGGGCAACATCTACGACGCCGACGGCACACTCATCCAGAAGGCCCAGGACGCCCCCACCGGCAAGCCGGCCGCAGACGCGAACACCCCCGGGGCCGACACCCCGAAGACCGACACCCCGAAGACCGACACCCCCGCCACGGCCACGATCCCGGAACGCGAACTGGCTGCCGTCGGCGCCCGCAACGACAACGGCACCCGCCTGGGCTCGAACACCTCCGACCCGACCCGCCACACGGACGACACCCAGACACCCCGCCCAGACACCACCCCAGGCGGCACCACACCCGACAACATGCCCCGCAACAGCGCGGACAACATGCCACCGTCCACGGGCAGCAGCCCTCGCCCGGATACCCCGTCCCCTGGCGGCCACGCGGATACCCCGTCCACAGGCAACGGAGGAGGTCCCGACTTCCCGGGCGGCCGCCACCGCGACAGCACGCCGGGAAGCGGAGGCTCCGACGGGCCAGCGGTCCCACACCAAGGCGAGCCTGGGGACGGCCTAGGGATGCCCGGCCACGACCGGCAGACCCCGCATAGCTCGGAGGGGCACGGCGGGACACTTGACCACAACACTCCTGGCTCCGCTGCCACTCCGGAGGAAGCGCTCTCCCCCGACACGCACGTGGGCGAGAACGGAACCGTTCCTCCTCCTGGCCACGGTCAGAAGCTCTTGGAGCAGATCGACGCCGAGGGGCCACGTGTGACGAAGACGGACGGCACAATCACCCACGTCGACGGCCGACCGGTCGCCGACTACCTTGATGAGCTGGCCCAGCAGCGGGGAAGCGCGTACCGAGATGCCCGTGACTCAGGTGCCTTCCCCAGGAAGCAGACCGGGGCCTGTGTCGGCGCCGTCATGGATCTGAGGACTGGCACCATCATCGAGGGCATCAATGGTAAGGCGGATGTCGTGATCAAACTGGACGACTTGCACCCCACACTGCTGGCCCGATTGGAAACGATAGGGGACCCCCCGCCACACAAGGACGACCCACTGGGGCATGCCGAGGTCAAGGCCGCCAATGAGCTGCTCTGGATGCGAAAGCGGCAGGGGTTGCCGGACGACGCCTTTGCTCTCGCTCAGATGCGTGCGTCGGTGGACTTCCCCTATCTCAACGACATCGCGACGGGTCTCCTCGGCAGGCGGGCACCCTTCTGCGCGAACTGCAACCATATGCTGCAAGGACTGCCCAGCAGCCACGGCAGGTTCACTGGCTTTCCGCCGAGTGAAGAGAACTGGATCCCCTAATGAATTCTGTAGTGAGAATCGACGTCGATGATCCGGGCGTTGACATGGATGACGCTCAACGCATGCTCTATCGCGGAGCCCTTTTCTCCGGGGAAGTGGCTGAGTATCAGGGTGGACATCTGATCAGCCTGGATGAGTACAGCGGCGGAGTCCTGAACGGACTGTCTCGTGAGTGGTACCAGGACGGGACCTTGCGTTCCGAGGGGGTTGTCCGGGACGGCCGTGCGGTGGGTGAATTTAGGGAGTGGCACCCCAGCGGGGCTTTGAAGTCGCGAAAGCTCTTCGATGCTGCCAGTGCTTCTCTCCGCGAGGAAGATACCTGGGACGAGCGCGGTGCCCATCTGACGTCATGGCGCCGCGACGATGCCGAACGAAGCGCGCAATGAGTAAGCCGCAGGCGGGTAAAGAATCTCGCGGAACAGGTCGTCGACAAGTAGCGCACTGTTATTCTTGACGTGCGCCACGTGAACCAGGCAGCGATCGATGACATCAAGTCCATCGTCGAAAAGAACGGCTGGGAAGACAATGTCATTCGGTACCCGTAAGGGCTGGAGGCCGCGTGCGTTCCCCGCCGACCACGCTGCCGCTACCCGGCTCCGCGAGTGGCTACGGGAACACGAGGGTGGTCTCGATGCCGTGGGTCTCGACTTCAGAGGTGCCGATCTGGCCGACGGCGACTTCTCTGAGTCCTGGTTCACTGACGCCAAATTGGCTGGCGTAATGCTGGCTGAAACAGACTTCTATCGCGCAGATATGCAAGGTGCGGACCTTTCCGGGGTCAATCTCACCGGGGCCTCGTTGGTGCGAGCCAATCTTGATGACGCAACATTGAAGGCGGCGATTCTTGATGGGGTCGACCTCGTCAAGGCATCGCTCTACAGCGTCGATGCATCAGGGGCGAGCTTCCGTGGCACGCAACTCCTGGGTGCCTCCCTGCTGGACGTCAACCTCTGCGGTGCAGATCTGACAGACGCAACGGTGAGGGAGAATTCGTTCACAGTCAGGTTGGACGAGAACGCGATCCTGCAGGGATTCTCCGGATCGATTTTCGGTCCGATTGAAGTTTTGACCGGTGGAGCGGTCTGGGAAGTCGGCGGCACTGACCTCGAGCAATGGATTCGGGAACGGGGTGGATCCATTGAAGTCATCCCTCGAGGAGAATGCACCACGTGAGTCACACGGTCGGCCCTCTTGTGAATCAGCAACGGCATACTGACTCAGTGACCTCTTCCGATCTTGCCCGGATCGGGTGGTGACGGGGTTCGTGACGCAGGAAGCTCCTTGCCCGTTGCGATAGTGCCAACTGTCGCACGGAGCAAGGAGCTTCGTGGTCACCTATCGTGCCACCCTCGATGTACCTGATGCGCTGGTTTCCTGGCTGGAGGACCTGA
>NZ_VSRY01000128.1 GCF_008271805.1 Streptomyces sp. TRM49041 | reverse complement strand
GGATCGGGTCCAGGTCCGTCCGGCTGGACTTGCGCCAGTCCAGGCCGGGGGCGTTCACGTTCTGGTACGCCTTGGTGCCGTGTCCGTTGCTGATGGTCCCTACCGGGGTCATTCTGCTCCTTGGGTGTGTGTCGGCGCGGGGCCTGTCCCCCGTGCCGTCGTGCACATACTTGGGCTCTGTGGCCCGGGCCCGTCTCGGCTGTCGACCTGTCCAGGGCGTGGCAGCCGAGACGGGAGTCAGTAGCCGTACCGCGCGGATTCCAGCCTCGGCCAGGGTGCGCAGTCCGGGTCGAGCAGCGGGTGGGCCCAGCCGTCAGGGCGCGCCCCGGACGCCGAATCCGGCGCAGGCACCCGCTCCTGCCGGTCGCCGAGGGGCCGCTCACACCGGATGCAGTACCGTGTGCCGCTCATCGCCGTCACGACCGGGCCCCCTGCGCGCCGTCGGCGGCCGCCTCCAGCCAACCGAGGTGCCTGGTCAGGCACACCACGGCGCGGGCGAGACGCTGCCCGTGCGCGACGAGCGCCGGCAGGGCGCTGCTCCGCGGGCCGTACTCCAGTCGCACCCGGGCTTCCCGGAGACCGGCCTCCGCGTCCGACCGCGTCACATCGCCGTCGGGGCGCCGGTTGGCAGCGTCCTCGACGGCGGGGATGAGCTCCATCAGCATGCCGCGATAGGCGAGGATCAGTGTGTCCACCTCGTCTGTGGTGGGCAGGTCGGCGGCCGGGTCGAGGAGCCGCTGCGCGGTCGCGCGCATCGTGTCGATGTCCGGCGTGGCGCGCTGGGCGCAGCAGCGGCGGCAGGCGCGCGGGTACCAGGCGGTGCGGGCGGTGCCGTCCCCGGAGTACCGGATGCCGAGCTCGACGGCACTGTCGGGTGCCAGCTGGGTGCCGCAGTGCACGCAGTGCAGGCCGTACCGCTGCCTCTCGGTCAGTGTGTGGAGTGGGGGAAGGGTGCCCCTCTCGTGCTCCTGCGCGGTCACCGCTTGGCCTCTCGGTCGGGATCGGTTACGTGGGGACCGTAGGCGCGGTACAACAGTCTGTGAGCACGCAGTGTGCGTGCCTCGCAGGGGAGATGTGCATGGACACTGGACGCGTCGGGCGCCGCATCGCCTACTGGCGCGAGCACCGGGGACTCACTCAGGCCGACTTCGGGCGGCTCATGGGCCAGTCCCGGCGCTGGGTCCAAGACCTCGAAGGTGGGCAGCGCCAGACCGACCCCAGGCTGTCCGTGCTTCAGCGGGCAGCGGAAATCCTGCGCATCCCCCTCGAACGACTCGTGACCGACCCCGCGCCCACTTCCGCGCCCTTACGCCTCCCCGCCGACCTGGCCGCCCTGGTGGACTCCTTGCACCATCCCGCACAACGTCCCCGCACCTCCGTGCATCTGCCGGAACTGTGGCGCAGGTTGGGGTTCTGCTGCCAGGCGTGGGCCGCCTGCCACTACACCGCCTGCGCTCGCGACCTGCCAGCAATCCTCGCTGACGCCCACGCCGCCGCTGGAGAATGCGCCGAGGGATCGTTGCTGCTGTCTCGCGCCTACCAGCTCACCGCCAGCCTCCTTTTCAAGTACGGGCAGCTTGGCCGCACTCCCGGTGTACTGGCCGCTGACCGGGCGTTGGCCGCCGCCGACACCGCCGGAGATCCGGTGGCGATCGGCGCCTCTGCCCGCCGTGTGGCGCGTGGGCTGATACACCAGCAGCGGCACGCGGCGGCCGCCGCCTACGCCACGATTACCGCCACAGAGCTACGGGCGGACCTCGAACAGGGGGGCCCGGCCGGCCTGTCCACACTCGGCATGTTGTACCTCGTAGCTGCCGTTGGGGCGACCGGTGCTGGACGGTCCCCGGCCTCCGTCGCCGAGGCAGCCGAACGACTGGGAGAGGCCGAGGAGGTAGCGCAGCGACAGGGCGACGACCAGGACGCGGACTACACCGCGTTCGGCCCCACCAACGTCCAGCTGCACGAGGTAGACGTGCTTCTCCGGCTCGATGACGCCTGGTCGGCGCTGGAGGCCGCGCAGCGTATCGCCCCTGGCGCCTTGGCGGGGCTCGGCAGGGAGCGGCGTGCCCGGCACCTCGTGACCAATGCACGCGCTTCGACCTTGACTCGGCGCCGCGAAGACGCTACCCGGGACCTGCTGGAAGCCGAGAAGCTGGCGCCCGAGGAGGTGCGGCGGCCAGCAGTGGTCGGGCTGGTGCGGGAGCTGATGATGCTCGTACCGAATCCCGACACCAGCTTGCGCGGGCTTGCACAACGCTGTGGACTCCCCGCATGACGCGAGTGCTCTACCTCATCGCTACCGCCGCTGGCCCTACCCAGTACATCGACCGCGGTGTACGCGCCGCGCAGGCCGCCGGCTGGGACACCTGCCTCATCCTGACCCCGACCGCCGCCAGCTGGTGGGAGGGCAGGCTGAGTGAGTTGGAGACGCTGACGGGGCATCCCGTGCGGCACCGCTACACCCGTCCGGGGGAGTCTGGCGGACTGCCGAAGGCAGACGCGATGCTGGTGGCGCCTCTGACTACGACGAGCCTGTGCAGGTGGGGCGCGGGCATCACGGACACCGTGGCCCTCGGTATCCCCGCTGAGGCAGTGCACCTCGGCATCCCGGTGGCGGCAATGCCTTTCTGGTCCACGGCTCTCGGTGCGCAGCCCGCAGTCCCTCGGGCGATTGCCGCACTCCGCGAACAGGGCGTGCTGGTGCTGGATGGTCCGGACGGTTACCAGCCCCACGCGCCGAAATCCGGCGACGGCGCCGCGTACCCATGGGAGCGGGCGCTCACCGCCTTGGAACGCGCCATGCTCTGACCCCGGCGTGCAGGGAAGGGCGCGGCGGGAAATGACGAAGGCGCCCCCTGCCGTCCCCGGAGCTGGGACAGGGGCGGCCGGGATGCCCTCACGCTCCGGGGGGGTGCGAGCGCCACCAACCGTCGGCCCCTCACCGTTCGGCGTCAGACGCATCCGGGGCCGCAGGCGAGCCGCACACTGGCAACGACGAAGGGCTGACCCGTTTTCGCAGGTCAGCCCTTGATCGTTAAGGGTGAGTAACGGGACTCGAACCCGCGACATCCTGGACCACAACCAGGTGCTCTACCAGCTGAGCTATACCCACCACGACCGGTCTTCTTCCCGACCGGCCGAGAAAAAGTGTACAGGGTCCGAGAGGGTGCTCGCGCACTCGTTTACGTGGTGCTGATCAGTCGCCCTGACCGGGGTCGTGTGCCGGGGCTACTTCGAGGGCTCCGGGGGGAGGACGTGGCGGGACGCGATGGTCTTCGCCGTGTCGGAGTCGGGGCCGGGCTGCGGGACGAAGATCGCCTCGCGGTAGTAGCGCAGCTCGGCGATGGACTCGCGGATGTCGGAGAGCGCCCGGTGGTTGCCGTTCTTCTCGGGGCTGTTGAAGTACGCCCTCGGGTACCAGCGGCGGGCCAGTTCCTTGACCGAGGAGACGTCGACGATCCGGTAGTGGAGGTAGTCCTCCAGCGTGGGCATGTCACGGGCGAGGAAGCCGCGGTCGGTGCCGACCGAGTTGCCGCACAGCGGTGCCCTGCCGGGCTCCTTGACGTGCTCGCGCACATACGCCATGACCTGTGCCTCCGCGTCGGCGAGGGTGGTGCCGCCCGCGAGCTCGTCGAGGAGTCCGGAAGCGGTGTGCATCTCGCGCACCACGTCCGGCATGGTCTCCAGGGCCGCGTCCGGCGGCCGGATGACGATGTCCACGCCCTGACCGAGCACGTTCAGTTCCGAGTCGGTGACCAGTGCGGCCACCTCGATGAGTGCGTCGTCCGTCAGCGAGAGCCCGGTCATCTCGCAGTCGATCCACACCATGCGATCGTTCATGCGACCACCTTAAAGGGACCGCCGGTGAAGGGGTGGTCTCGTGTTCCCCTCCGCCGGCGGTCCCTCTCGGTTCCTCTCGGACGTGCCGTGCCGTTACGGCGCGCTGCGCTGGCCCGGCAGGGCCGCCCGGCCGGACCCGTACACGTCCGCGTGCGGCTTGCCCGGGTCCTGGCCCACCCCGGCGGCGGCGCCCGCCGTCGGCCGGCGCAGCCCCGGGCCCGGGACTCCGCCCTGGGGCGGGACGACCGGCTCGGCGGCCCCCGGCGGCGCCCCGTCACCCTGCGGGCGCCGGGCCCGGTAGGCGGCCCGGTACGCGGCCGGCGACGAGCCGAGCTGGCGCCGGAAGTGGCCGCGCAGCGCCACGGGTGAACGGAAGCCGCAGCGGCCCGCGACCTCGTCCACCGAGTAGTCCGACGTCTCCAGCAGCCGCTGTGCCTGGAGCACCCGCTGGGTGATCAGCCACTGGAGCGGCGCCGAGCCCGTCAGTGAACGGAAGCGCCGGTCGAACGTGCGCCTGCTCATGTACGCCCGCGCCGCCAGCGTCTCCACGTCGAACTGCTCATGGAGGTGCTCCAGCGCCCACGCCACCACCTCGGCCAGCGGATCGGCGCCGATCTCCTCGGGGAGGGACCGGTCCAGATACCGCTCCTGGCCGCCGGTGCGGCGTGGTGGCACGACCAGCCGCCGGGCGAGTGCCCCGGCCGCCTCCGTGCCGTGGTCGGTCCGCACGATGTGCAGACAGAGATCGATTCCGGCCGCCGTTCCCGCGGACGTCAGTACGTCGCCGTCGTCGACGAAGAGCTCCCGCGGGTCCACATGGACCGACGGGTAGCGCTTGGCGAGCGTCGGTGCGTACATCCAGTGCGTGGTGGCCGGCCGCCCGTCCAGTAAACCGGCGGCGGCGAGCACGAACGCACCCGTGCACAGGCCGACGATACGGGCGCCTTCCTCATGGGCGCGGCGCAGCGCGTCGAGCGCCTCGGCCGGTGGCGGCGAGGTGATCGACCGCCAGGCCGGTACGACGACGGTGCCCGCTCTGCTGATCGCCTCCAGGCCGTACGGCGCGGAGAGTTCGAGTCCCCCGGTCGTGCGCAGTGGCCCTTCCTCGCCCGCGCAGACCAGCAGCCTGTAGCGCGGAACTCCGGCGTCCTGGCGGTCAATCCCGAACACCGAGAGTGGGATGGAACTCTCGAAGATGGGGCCGCCGCTGAACAGCATGACGGCGACGACCTCGCGACGGCGGCGTCCGGACAGTTTTCGTCCGGTCTCCGGTGCGGCGGAGTCCTGGCTCATGACGCTAAGCCCCCCTCGGTGTTCGCGTCTCCTAGGTCCTGTCGCTCCTGCACGTTTCCCCTCGGTTTTGCACGAGACCCCGTTCTCCGATAGTCATGATCGAATCTACTGTGTCCCGCGGCGCCGGAGTGACAAGTTCCGCATCCGGCACTATGTCGACAAGGCAACTTGGCGCGAAGCATTCGATCACGAAGCGTTTCACCCTGAGGGCCCCGCAGGGAAGTGCGTCTCGCGCTCATGGCCCATCCGCGTAGGGTGCGCGAGCCCTCTGCGGCCCTTATCTCCCTGGTGGCAAGGGGGTTCGCAGGCCATTCCGACAAGGATCGGCGGGTTCACCGAAGTTGGCCGAAAACATATGGGTGCGAGTGTGCGAAGGCGTCAGTCTCCCGGCGTACAACCCGCCCCGTGGCGTCCGCCGCGGTGCGCTCCCGTCCCGCTCCGCGAGTGGCGGCCCCGGTGCGGAGCGGGTGGCGCGGCCGGCTCCTCGGCCGGGGGCTCGGACAGCAGTGCGACCGGGGTGCGTTCGGAGCGGCGCAGCAGCACCCGGCAGGCGGCGGTGACCGCGGCGAGCCCGAGGGTGGTGGTGGCGGCGCCGCCGAAGGGCATGCCGTACAGGAGGAGGACGAACGGGACCAGGGCGCAGCTGAAGACCGCCCAGCGGACCACGTCGCTCGCCGCGTCGGCACCCCGCCCGCAGTGCCCGGAATGCCTGCCGGGCGCGGCGGGCCCGGCGTTCGCGGCCGGGGCGGCGGGGGCGGTCGGGGCGGCCGGACCGGGCATGGTGGGTGTCGTCGTCGGCCATGGGCCCGCCGCCGTCTCCGTCCCCTCCGCGGCGCTCGGGTATGCCGGCTCGGCCGGTAGTGCGGCCACCGTTCGTACGGTCCTGCCCGCGGGGGTGCGGGCGGGCGCTGCGGGGCTCGGGGCGGCTGCCCGGGCTGCGTACACGGGAGGCTCCCTGGGAGTGGTGCGGTGGTCGGGCGGACCGCGCTGACAAACGAGTGGCGGGCCGCTCCGGTCACTGCCGGGAACGGGTGCGTGACGCTCCGGGAGGGCGATTACGGGCCCCGGCGGGCCGTCCGGGGGGACGCCTGTAGGGGGCATCCGGCGTTGCGTCCGGGGGCGGCCTCGTGCATGCTCCCTGGAACGCCGCGAGAAGGGCGGCGTACGCGCTGGCAGTACTGGGCACGAGAGGAGTGGCGCCGTACCCTTGGGGGTATGGGGTTGGGAAGATGATTCCCGGACACAGCTCCGACAGACGATCTTGTCCCTTGAGCCCTCCTCACAAGGACCTTCTTCGCCGAGACATCCATGGCCGGTCACGAATTTCCTGAACCAGCCGACCGCAGGCAGGTCGCCGATTCGGCGGTGGACCCCCTGGCGGCGGACGACACACGCCATTCCTGTGATCCCGCGTTCCAGCACGGCGTGGTCGTCGGCTTCGACGGATCGACCTCCAGCGAGCGGGCGCTCGCCTACGCGATCGGCATGGCGCGCCGGTCCGGCTCCGGTCTGATCATCGTTCATGTGGCGAATCGGCTGCCCACCACCGTCTGGGCCGGCTGCGAGCCCCCCGTCTTCGTCGACGTACCGGACCACCGCACCGAGGTCCTCGGTTTCGAACTCGCCTGCGCGGAACACCTCACCGAGGTGCCCTGGATCCTTGTCGAGCGCGGCGGCGACATCTGTCACGAGCTGGAGGAGGTCGGCCGCGAGTACTCGGCCGACGCGATCGTGGTCGGCTCCACGCACGGCATCGTGGGGCGCATTTTCGGCTCGGTCGCCGGCCGGCTCGCACGGCGTGCGCAGCGGCCCGTCGTTGTCATCCCGTGACCAGTCGTTGTCCCTGGTGAGACCTGGTCAACTCACCTCCCTCACGAACGAATTAAGCCCCCGTCAGAGGTGGATTGTGCGTTTGTGAAGGGTATATCGACATGGCTGGGAAGCAGCGCAACTGCACATGAAGGGAGCCCGCCGTGGACAACGACGTCTCTGCGGGGAGCAGTACCTCCACTCTCGGCCACCTCGCACTCGGACTGACGCTGCTGGCGTTCGGCGTCGGCAGCACCGGTGTGATCGACAACGTCGGGGCCGCGGACGCCTCGGCCCTCGCGACCTGGGTCGGCGGCGTCGCCCTCTTCGTCGCCGGACTGTTCGCCTTCCGCGCCGGCGACAGCCGCGAGGGGACCGCGTTCGCCGGACTGGGCGCGTTCTGGTTCACCTGGGGCACCGGCGTGGGCGCCCAGGTCTCCGCCGAGGCCGCCGGCCTCTTTCTGCTCCTGTGGGCGCTCCTGGCGCTCACCCTGACCGCTGCGGCGAGCGGCAGCGGACTGCTCGGGCAGGGCGTGTACGGGCTGCTCTTCCTGGCACTCCTGCTGCTCGGCATCGGCGCCTTCGCGGACGCCTCCGCGCTCGGCAAGGTCGGCGGCTGGCTCGCCGTCGTCGCGGGCCTCGCGGCCTGGTACGGCGCGACGGCGTCGCTCGCCAAGTGGCCCAGCCTCACCGGCCGCACCGCGAGCCGGGGCGCGGCGGCCACGAGCTGAGCCACAAAGGCCGGTGCGAGGGCGGCACCGGCCGTGCGAAACAGGGCGGTCCCCGGTGTGTCGGTGGCACACACCGGGGACCGCCCTTCTCGCGTCCGGACCGGCGCCGCGGCACAGCCGGTCCGCCCGGTTTCGGTCGAGTCGGCGATCGTCAGGAAGGCGCATCGCCCCCGGACACGCGGTGAACCCGCAGGTCGGGGAGCGTACCCGGGGCGGCCGGAATACGGCGCGGAGCGGGCGGAGGGCACTTGCCGGTGGCTGATGCGGCTGCCAGGCTTCCACCGCGCGCTCTGCGGCGGCCGGGGAAAGGGACAGACCCCCGGCCGGCCCCCCACCCGTTGGTTCTGCCCGATATTCGATGGACGACCAACTAGGAGTGCTCTTCCCATGCCGCGATCGACACCGCGCACGCTCCTGCTCGCCGCCGGAACCGCCGCCCTCATGGTGGCCGGCGCCTCCGCCCCGGCGACCGCCTCCGCCCCGGCGGCCGCCTCCGCACCCGCCCAGGCATCCGGCGGCGCGTCGGCGGCCGCCGGGTTCTGGTCCTGCACCGTCCCCTCCGGCTACACGTACACCAACACCCGCAACACGCTCAGCTGCTCCACCAGCGGGGGCTTCAGGACCCAGTTCTACGTCCAGCCGCCCGCCGACAACCTGTGGGCGTGTACCACGAAGCCCGGCTTCACCTACACCTCCACGCGGAACACCCTCGACTGCTCCACCAGCGGCGGCTTCCGTACGAAGTACCTGCTGCGCACGCCGAGAACCGGCCTGTGGGCGTGCACCGTCCCGCAGGGCTTCACCTACACCCGTACGCAGAACAGCCTGGACTGCTCCACGAGCGGGGGCTTCCGCACCAAGTACTACCTGCGCGCCCTCTGACCACCGGCCTGGCACGCGACAGAGCCCGGGGGCCGGCCGCACGGCCGGCCCCCGGGCCCCTGTTTCCGCGTGTGCGCGCCTCTGTGTGCGCGTGTGCGTGCTTACTCGACCGTGACGGACTTGGCGAGGTTGCGCGGCTTGTCGATGTCGCGGCCAAGGGTCAGCGCCGTGTGGTAGGCGAAGAGCTGGAGCGGGATGCCCATGAGGATCGGGTCCAGCTCGTCCTCGTTCTTCGGGACGACGATCGTGTGGTCGGCCTTCTCCTGCTCCTGGTGGGCGACCGCGAGGATCTTGCCGCTGCGGGCCTTGATCTCCTCCATCGCGGCGCGGTTCTTCTCCAGCAGGGAGTCGTTCGGGACGATCGCGACGGTCGGCATCGCGGGCTCGATGAGCGCCAGCGGGCCGTGCTTCAGCTCGGAGGCGGGGTACGCCTCGGCGTGGATGTAGGAGATCTCCTTGAGCTTCAGGGACGCCTCCAGGGCGACCGGGTAACCGCGGACCCGGCCGATGAACATCATCGACTTGGCGTCGGCGTACTCGGCGGCCAGCTTCTTGATGTCCTCCTCGCCCTCGAGGATCTCCTGGATCTGCTCGGGCAGCCTGCGCAGGCCCTCGATGATCCGCTTGCCGTCGGCGACCGACAGGTCGCGGATACGGCCCAGGTGCAGCGCGAGCAGGGCGAACGCGACGACCGTGTTGGTGAAGCACTTGGTGGAGACCACACAGACCTCCGGGCCGGCGTGCACGTACACGCCGCCGTCGGCCTCGCGGGCGATGGCGGAGCCCACGACGTTGACCACGCCGAGGACGCGGGCGCCCTTGCGCTTGAGCTCCTGCACCGCGGCGAGCACGTCGTACGTCTCACCGGACTGCGACACCGCGATGTACAGGGTGTCGGGGTCCACGACCGGGTTGCGGTAGCGGAACTCGGAGGCGGGCTCGGAGTCGGCGGGGATACGGGCCAGGCCCTCGATCAGCGAGGCGCCGATCATGCCGGCGTGGTACGAGGTGCCGCAGCCGAGGATCTTCACCCGGCGGATGCCGCGCGCCTCGCGGGCGTCCAGGTTCAGGCCGCCCAGGTGCACGGTGGAGAACTTCTCGTCGATGCGGCCGCGCAGGACGCGGTCCACGGCGTCGGCCTGCTCCGAGATCTCCTTGTGCATGTACGTGTCGTGGCCGCCCATGTCGTACGAGGCGACCTCCCACTCCACGGTCTCCGGGGTGGCGGTGGTCCGCGTGCCCGAGGTCGTGTACGTACGGAAGTCGTCGGCCTTCAGGGTGGCCATCTCGCCGTCGTCGAGGGTGACGACCTGGCGGGTGTGGGCGACCAGCGCGGCGACGTCGGAGGCGACGAACATCTCCTTCTCGCCGATGCCGAGGACGACCGGGGAGCCGTTCCGGGCGACGACGATGCGGTCGTTGAAGTCGGCGTGCATGACGGCGATTCCGTACGTGCCCTCGACGACCTTGAGCGCCTCGCGGACCTTCTCCTCCAGGCGCTCGGCCTGCGAGCGGGCGATCAGGTGCGTGAGCACCTCGGTGTCGGTCTCCGAGGCGAACACCACGCCGTCGGCCTCGAGCTTCGCGCGCAGCTCGGCGGCGTTGTCGACGATGCCGTTGTGGACGACCGCGACCTTGTTCTCGGGGTCGAGGTGCGGGTGGGCGTTCTCGTCGCTCGGGGCGCCGTGGGTGGCCCAGCGGGTGTGGGCGATGCCGGTCGTACCGGTGAAGCGCTTCGGGATACGGGCCTCCAGATCCCGGACCCGGCCCTTGGCCTTGACCATCTTCAGGCCGGACGCCTTCGGGCTGGTGATCACGACGCCCGCGGAGTCGTAACCCCGGTACTCGAGCCGCTGCAGGCCCTCCAGCAGCAGCGGGGCGACATCGCGCTTACCGATATAGCCGACAATTCCGCACATAGAGTGTGTACCCCTTCTGGTTTCCGGGAGTGTGCTCAGCCGTAGACGATCCGGCGCAGCTGCCGGAGCGAGAGCTCCGGGGGCGCCACGGCGCGGTGCGGCAGCTCCGCCGCGATGCGCTCGAAGATCTCCGAGTTCGCGGCACCGGCCGCCTGTAGTTCGCGGTGGCGGCGGCGGACGTACTCCTCGGTCGTCTCGTCGAAGTACGCCAGCACGTCGAGCACCACCCGGGCGGCCTCACCACGCGGGAGCGCGGTGCTGCGCACCAGGTGGTCGATGAGGTCGTCATGCGACGGGCGGCGATCGAGCACCCGTAGATACTGAGGGGTGGACGGGCTTCTTCGCAAGATTCCTGCCCGATATCGGGCAGGAACCTTCATGATCGGAAGTCGGGGCGGCCTTGGTCTAGACCGGCCCCCTACCACCAGGACCGGGTTCCCATACCTGGAGGCCATGTCGTACGACGCTCAGGGGCGGGGCGGGGCGGGGCGGGGCGGGGTGGGGCGTTGGCTCGGGGCGGTCTCAGGACTGGTCGCCGTGTACGTCCGTGCGGGCGGCGGCTGACACCCACGGAGCGGGCTCGATGACGCGTGCCGGACGCGTCAGCCACACGCGGTGCCCGCCTGCCGCAGCCGTGAGGCCGAACTCCGCCCCCTCCGGGCAGCCGAGCTCAACGTACTCGGCGTGCACCTGCTCGATCTCCCGCCACAGCGCCCGCGCACCGTACTGCCACACGTCGTGACCGCTGACGTGGGCGGCGGCTGAGCCGGTGAGGTCCTGCACCCACAGCTTCGCGCCGGTACCGGCGCGGGTGTGCCACATCCGTACGCCCGGCAGGCGCGCGCCCGCGTAGAGGGCGAAGCCGAGGGTCAGCAGCTCGTGCGGCACCAGGCCGGTGACGCTGTGACGGACGGTCGAGTCGTCGACGGCGGGGGGCTCCGACGCCGGCCGATGGGAGCGCATCAGCATGTACGAGGCGCCGCCCTCGAACCGGCCGTGACCCGTGGCGTCCATCCGGATCAGCGCGCCGGACCAGAAGTCCCGGTCCAGCGGCGCGACGAGGACGCCGTCGGGCCGGAGCTGTTCCAGCAGCGCCGTAGGCACATGGCGCAGCGCGCAGGTCACGACGACCCGGTCGAACGGCGCGGCCGACGGCACGCCCCACTCGCCGTCGGCATGGGCGACGCACGGTTCGTACCCGGCGGTGGCCAGTCGGCTCGCCGCTTGGCCGACCAGCTCGGCGTCGACCTCCACAGTGTGCACGTTCCGGTCTCCGACGCGGGCGCACAGCAGCGCGGCCAGGTGACCGGTGCCGGTCCCGACCTCCAGGACCCGGTGTCCGTCCTGGACGTCCAGGAGCTGGAGCACGCGGGCGACCATGGACGGCTGGGAGTTGGAGCAGGTGGCGATGCCGGGGCCGTCGGGCCGGCCGTCGTCGAGTTGGGTGACGACGGGCTCGTCGGAGTGGACGAGGGCGAGGCGGTCGGCGCCTGTGACGGGTACACAGCCGGTGGGCTCCTGGCGCCAGACGCGGTCGGGGATGAAGCGGTCGCGCGGCACGTCGAGCCAGACGCGGCGCCAGGCCGTGTCGAGCAGGCCCCGCTCGTGAAGCTGCTCCACGAGCGCCGCGTGCCCGCCGGTGGGGGCGGTGGTCAAGGTCGGCTCCTCACTTGCCCGGCCCGGAGCCGTCCGGGGACGGGGGCTGCGGGGGCGGGTTCCAGGGCTTGTCGGAAGGCGGTCCGGCGTGCTTGCCGTTGTCGGCCATGGGTACCTCCTGGTGGTGGGCCGGATGGTGGCTGCGGTGGGTGGTGCGGTAGACGGGAGCTCAACGGTCGCCGTAGGGGCCGACCTGGTGGCCCCGCCCGTACGGGGCTTGGCGCGGCCCGCACATCGGGTGGTAGTACGAGTCAGGTCTCGCACCGGACGCGGAGAACCCCTCAATGACCTTGGCTCCGCCCGTGATCGGCTTGTCGCAGTAGACGCAGAACTCCGTGCCCGCCACGGTCACGGTGCCCTCGCCCTCCGGGACGCTCACGCCCGGCTCCGCGTGGCGCGGCAGTCGGCGCAGGCGCGAGGGAACCAGCGGACCCGGCCGCCGTACGGGGTCTCGTCGTACCGGTCGCCGTATTCGACGGCCGTCTTGGCATCGGCGGGGGTGAAACGGTGTCCGCAGTGGACGCAGTCCAAGCCGTTCCGGCGCACGTCGGTCAGCGCACCGTACGCGGGCAGGGCGGGCTCCGGCTGCTGCCGCGTGGCGGCGCTCACCGGGTCCGCTCCTTCCGGGCCGCGGCATCGGGGGCAGGCGCACGGCGGGAAGATGAGCGCGGGCGGCGGCGGGTCGGCCGGCGCCACCTCGCGCCGCTCGCGCATTGTGCGGGTGGTGCCGTCGCGATGCCTCGCGAGCACCTTGATCGTCGTCATTTTGCAGCCCCTCCTTGCGGGTCGTCGCGGCGTCAGGCGCTTCCGACCGTAGAGACGGGCTGTGCACGCACTCCAGCACTGTGCAGATATGTGCAACTCTCCTCACTCGTAGGGATGGTGGCCCTCTCCGGCCCTTGACCGGCCCTCGGCAGAGGACGAAAGTTGTGCACACTGCTGCACAACTCCCGCCAACGGAGGCTGTCATGGCACTGCAGTTCATCGGCATCGACCCCGGCACCGGCGACGACGAGAGTCCCACCGTGTGGGTTGATCAAGAGAGCAACGAACTCGTCTTCCAGGGTTGGAAGCCGAGCCCTGAATTGGAGGCGGAGTGCACCGCGTTCGAGGTCCCCGGTCACGCCAAGGGGATCCCGGACCACGAGGCCGTAATCCGTATCCCCGCCAGGATGGCGCACATGATCAGGGAGGCATGCGATGCCGTCGAACGTTCCAGCCTTCGATGAGCTGATCGCGTCCTGCACGCGCTCCGCCGTGCACTTGGAGATGCGCGACAGTTACGCCGTGGACTACGAGAAGGGGCCGTTTGTCGCTTGGCGGAGCGGCTTCCGCCACGACCCGGCGGATCGCGCGTCCTGGTGGCGGCCATGGCTCGATCTCATGCAGGAGACGGTGTCCCGCGGAGTAGTGGTACGCAGGGCACGGATAGTGTCCGAACCCGTCAGCGAGTACACCAGGTTCCTGTACGACGGGACGTTCACCAATATCGCTGCGGGCGAGCAGGTCCGATGGCTCCCCAGACGGCGAGCCTCGGATATCGCCCTGCCTGGCAATGACTTCTGGCTCTTCGACAACCGCTTGGTCCGCTGGAACCACTTCACGGGAGAAGGCGCATCGGCCGGCCCGGAGATCTCCGACGACCCGGCGGCGGCAAAGCTCTGCGCCGAAGCGTTCGAAGCGGTCTGGGATCGCGGCATCCCGCACGAGCAGTACGAGATTCGCTAGCAGGTATCACCGGACAGCCAGCTCATGCCCATCTCCCCGTCCTCGTCCGCCCAGGCCGCACGCGAGGCGGTCGCTGTGCGCCTGCGCGATCTCCGCAAGAAGGCTGGGCTGACGGTCGCTGAGCTGGCTGGCCGGTGCGGCTGGCACCACGCCAAGACGTCCCGCATCGAGAACGCCCGCACCGCACCCTCCGCCAAGGACATCCGTCTGTGGTGCGGCGCTACCAGCGCTGAGGACCAGGCCGAGGACCTCATCGTTCGGTCGCTGCACGCGGAGTCGATGTACACGGAGTGGCGGCACCAGATGCGCAGCGGGCTGAAGCAGCTGCAGAACAGTTCAGCGCAGTTCTTCCGCGATACTCAGCTGTTCCGTGTGTACTCCTCCACCCTCGTCCCCGGACTGCTGCAGACCGAGGGGTACGCGGCGGCGATCCTCCGCACAGTCGCCCGCTTCCGAGAGCTTGCCTTCGACGACAGCGCAGAAGCCGCTCGCGCCCGCGTCGAGCGGTCCCGCATCATCCATGAGCCGGGGCACCGATTCGTGCTGCTGATCGAAGAGTCCGTGCTGTACCACCAGATAGCCGACGCGGACGCGATGGCGGCTCAACTCGGCTACCTCCTCACGGCCGGCGCTTCGCCTTCGGTATCGCTCGGGATTGTCCCCATGGCTACGCACGAGCGCGGTCAATGGCCACGCGAGACATTCCACGTGTACGACGACACCCTCGTATCGGTTGAGCTGGTGTCCGCGCGCGTGCGGATCTCACAACCCAGTGAGGTCGCCCTCTACCTGAAGGCGTTCGAGCAGCTCCGCAGCATGGCCGTGTACGGGCGCGACGCGCGGGCCCTGATCGTCAAAGCCGTTGAAGCCCTGCGGTGACCAGAGATGACGAAGGCCCCCTGTCCTCGCTCGCACACGCGCGGAGAACAGGGGGCGTCGTCGTAGGTCGGCGGAGGGGTCGTCGGGCTCAGGCCGAGAGGCCCATTTCGCGGGCGATCAGCATGCGCTGGACCTCGCTCGTGCCCTCGCCGATCTCCAGGATCTTGGAGTCGCGCCACATGCGGGCCACCGGGTACTCGTTCATGAAGCCGTAGCCGCCGTGGATCTGGGTGGCCTCGCGGGCGTTGTCGACGGCGACCGTGGAGGAGTACAGCTTCGCCACCGCCGCCTCCTTCTTGAACGGTTCGCCGCTCACCAGGCGGGACGCCGCGTCGCGCCAGCCGATGCGGGCCATGTGGGCGCGCATCTCCATGTCGGCCAGCTTGAACTGGATGGCCTGGAACTCGCCGATGGCCTTCCCGAAGGCATGACGTTCCTGCGCGTACTTGAGCGACTCGTCCACGCAGCCCTGAGCCAGGCCCGTCGCAAGGGCGGCGATCGCGATGCGGCCCTCGTCCAGGATGCGGAGGAACTGCGCGTAGCCGCGGCCCTCCTCGCCCAGGAGGTTGGCCAGCGGGACCCGCACGTTCTGGAAGGACAGCTCGCGGGTGTCCGAGGCGTTCCAGCCGACCTTCGAGTACGGGGCCGCCACCGTGAAGCCCGGTGTGCCCGACGGGACGATGACGGACGAGATCTCCGGGCGGCCGTCCTCCTTGCGGCCCGTCACGGCCGTGACCGTGACCAGGCCCGTGATGTCCGTGCCCGAGTTGGTGATGAAGCACTTGGTACCGTTGATCACCCACTCGTCGCCGTCCCGCACGGCCGTCGTGCGCGTGCCGCCCGCGTCCGAGCCGCACTCCGGTTCCGTCAGACCGAACGCGCCCAGCATCTCGCCCGAGCAGAGCTTCGGGAGCCACTGCCGCTTCTGCTCCTCCGTACCGAAGCGGTACACCGGCATCGCGCCCAGCGAGACGCCCGCCTCCAGCGTGATGGCCACGGACGAGTCGACCCGCGCCAGCTCCTCCAGCGCGATGCCGAGCGCCAGGTAGTCGCCGCCCATCCCGCCGTACTCCTCCGGGAACGGCAGGCCGAACAGGCCCATGCGCCCCATGTCCCGCACGATCTCGTACGGGAACTCATGGCGCTCGTAGAAGTCGCCGATCTTGGGCGCCACCACGTCGTGGGCGAACTCCTCGACGGTACGGCGCAGTTCCTCGTGCTCTGCCGAGAGCCGGTGGTCCAGGGACATGGGGGTCACTCCTTGTGGGAGAGGGCGCGGACGGTGCGGGAGGGGCTGGGACGGCCCAGCTGTTCGGCCAGCCACACGCTGGTGGCGGTGAGCCGGCCGAGGTCGACCCCGGTTTCGATGCCGAGGCCGTGGAGCATCCACACGAGGTCTTCGGTGGCGAGGTTCCCGGTGGCGGACTTCGCGTACGGGCAGCCGCCGAGCCCGCCGGCGGAGGCGTCCACCGTGGTCACGCCGTGCTGGAGCGCGGCGAAGGTGTTGGCGAGGGCCTGCCCGTATGTGTCGTGGAAGTGCACGGCGAGCCGCTCCGTGGGCACGCCCGCCTCGTTGAGCGCGGTCAGCAGGGCCTGTACGTGGCCGGGGGTGGCCACGCCGATCGTGTCGCCCAGGCTCAGCTCGTCGCACCCCATGTCGGCGAGGCGGCGGGTCACGCCGACGACCTGCTCGACGGGGACGGGGCCCTGCCAGGGGTCGCCGAAGCACATCGACAGGTAGCCACGGACGGTGAGCCCCTCGGCCTTTGCCCGGGCCACGACGGGCTCGAACATGGCCAGGGCCTCGTCCACCGTGCGGTTCAGGTTGGCTTTCGCGAACGTCTCCGTGGCGCTGGCGAACACGGCGACCTCACGCGCGCCCAGCGCCAGCGCCCGATCCAGGCCGCGCTCGTTCGGGACGAGGACCGGCAGGCGTATGTCCAGGTCGCGGACCAGGGGGAACAACTTCTCCGCGTCGGCCAGTTGGGGCACCCACCCGGGGTGCACGAAGCTCGTCGCCTCGACCGTGCCGAGGCCCGCCCCGGCTAGGCGGCGGATGAACTCGGCCTTCACCTCCGTCGGGACGGTCGCCTGCTCGTTCTGCAGCCCGTCGCGCGGGCCGACCTCGTGGATCCGGACACGGGCCGGGAGGCCGGGCGCGGGGACGGTCATGGGCAGTCCGGCGGTCATCGCTCGACCTCCTCCTCAGGGGCGTGCGGCTCGACGACGGCCAGCACCTGGTCCATGGCGACCGTCGTGCCGGGCGTGACGTCCAGCTCGACTACGGTGCCGTCGTGCGGCGCGGAGATGACGTGCTCCATCTTCATGGCCTCCACCACGACGAGGCCCTGCCCCGCCGTCACGGCGTCGCCCACGGCCACCTTGACCACGGTGACCGTGCCGGGCATCGGCGCCGTGAGCGAGTCCGCTCCCGAGTACGCCGAACGGGTGAGGGACGCCTCGACCGGGTCGTGGTCCTGGACGTTCCAGCTGTCGCCGTCCCGGCCGAGCCAGGAGCCGGCGCGGTGGAACGTGTGTGTGACACCGTCGAGCGTGACGGTGACCCGGTCGCCGGTGACGGTACGGCCGGTGGCGCGGGCGATGTGCGTGACGGGCTCCGTGCCCGGTACGCGCAGCGGGTGCGCGACCGGCAGCGGCTCGCCGCCCATCCGCCACCCGCTCGGCACCGAGAACGGGTCCGTCCAGCCCGTGCGGGCGTCCGGCCGGGCGCGCAGCGCGTCCTCGCGGACGGCGGCGGCCGCCTCGTACACCTCGTCCGGTACGCCGTCGCCCACCAGCCCGTCGGCTTCGCGCTCCACGAGGCCTGTGTCCAGGTCGCCCGCGACGACCGCCGGGTGGGCCAGCAGCCGGCGCAGGAACCCGGCGTTCGTCGGCACGCCGAGCGTCACCGTGTCCGCGAGCGCGGCACGCAGCTTGCGCAGGGCCGTGGCGCGGTCGGGGCCGTGCACGATGACCTTCGACAGCATCGGGTCGTACAGGCTGGACACCTCGGTGCCCTCGCTGAGCCCGGAGTCGGTGCGCACCCTCACCCCGGGCTCTCCGGACAGGGGGGACCCCCCGTCCTGCGGCTCGCACAGCGCCAGGACCGTGCCTCCGGACGGCAGGAATCCGCGTGCCGGGTCCTCGGCGCAGATGCGGGCCTCGATGGAGTGCCCGGTGAGCGTGATGTCCTTCTGCTCGTACGGCAGCGGCTCCCCGGCCGCGATCCGCAGCTGCCACTCCACCAGGTCCAGGCCCGTGACCAGCTCGGTCACCGGGTGCTCGACCTGGAGGCGGGTGTTCATCTCCATGAAGTAGTACGAGGACGGGTCGTTGCCCGGGACGATGAACTCGACCGTGCCCGCGCCCCGGTAGCCGCAGGAGCGGGCCGCCTGGACGGCCGCCTCGCCCATAGCCGCCCGGGTCTCCTCGTCGAGCAGGACGGACGGCGCCTCCTCGATGATCTTCTGGTGGCGGCGCTGGAGGGAGCACTCGCGCTCGCCCAGGTGGATCACCTTGCCGTGGCCGTCCGCCAGGACCTGGATCTCGATGTGCCGGGGCCGGTCGATCCACCGCTCCACCAGGAGCGTGTCGTCACCGAACGACGCACGCGCCTCACGCCGCGCCGAGGCGATCTCGTCCTCCAGCACGGAAAGGTCCCGCACCAGCCGCATGCCCTTGCCGCCGCCGCCCGCCGACGGCTTGAGCAGCACGGGGGCGCCGAGCTCGCGGGCGGCAGCCTCAAGGCCGGGGTCGGCGGCGCCCGGGACCACCGGGACGCCGGCGGCCCTCACCGTCTCCTTCGCGCGGATCTTGTCGCCCATCAGGGAGATCGCGTCGGCGGGCGGGCCGATGAAGACCAGTCCCGCGTCGGCGCAGGCCCGCGCGAACGCGGCGTTCTCCGCGAGGAAGCCGTAGCCGGGGTGCACGGCCTGGGCGCCGGTCCTGTGCGCCGCCTCCAGGGGGCGCTCGACGGACAGATAGCTCTCGCCGGCCGGCGGCGGGCCGATCCGTACGGCCGTGTCCGCCTCCCGTACATGACGCGCGTCGGCGTCCGCGTCGCTGAAGACGGCCACGGACCTGATGCCGAGGGCCCGCAGCGTACGGATGACCCGGACGGCGATCTCGCCTCGGTTGGCCACCAGAACGGTGTCGAACATGGAACCCCTCACATCCGGAAGACGCCGAACTGGGGGTCCCCCAGGGGCGCGTTGGCACACGCGGTCAGGGCGAGACCCACCACCTGGCGGGTGTCCATCGGGTCGATCACTCCGTCGTCCCACAGCCGGGCCGTCGCGTAGTAGGCGTTGCCCTGCTGCTCGTACTGGGCGCGGATCGGGTCCTTGAACGCCTCCTCGGCCTCGGCCGGCCAGGACTCGCCGCGGGCCTCCGACTGGTCGCGCTTGACCGTGGCGAGGACGGAGGCGGCCTGCTCGCCGCCCATGACGGAGATCTTGGCGTTGGGCCACATCCACAGGAAGCGGGGGCTGTAGGCCCGGCCGCACATCGAGTAGTTCCCGGCGCCGTACGAGCCGCCGACGACGACCGTCAGCTTCGGTACGCGGGTGCAGGCGACGGCCGTGACCATCTTGGCGCCGTGCTTGGCGATGCCGCCCGCCTCGTAGTCGCGGCCGACCATGAAGCCGGAGATGTTCTGGAGGAAGAGGAGCGGGATGCCGCGCTGGTCGCACAGCTCGATGAAGTGGGCGCCCTTCTGGGCGGACTCCGAGAACAGGATGCCGTTGTTGCCGATGATCCCCACCGGGTGGCCGTGGACGCGGGCGAAGCCGGTGACGAGGGTCTGCCCGAACTCGGCCTTGAACTCCGCGAACCGCGACCCGTCCGTGATGCGGGCGATGACCTCGCGCACGTCGTACGGCGTCCGGGAGTCGACCGGCACCGCCCCGTACAGCCCGGCCGGGTCGACCTTCGGCTCCTCGGCGGGCTCCACGGACCAGGGGAGTGGCCCGCGCGCGGGGAGGGTGGCCACGATGTTCCGGACGATCCGCAGCGCGTGCGCGTCGTCCTCCGCGAGATGGTCCGTGACGCCGGACGTCCGGGAGTGGACCTCGCCGCCGCCCAGCTCCTCGGCCGTCACGACCTCGCCGGTCGCCGCCTTCACCAGGGGCGGGCCGCCCAGGAAGATCGTGCCCTGGTTCCGTACGATCACGGCCTCGTCGCTCATGGCCGGCACATACGCCCCGCCGGCCGTGCAGGAGCCGAGCACGGCCGCGATCTGCGGGATGCCGGCACCCGACATCCGGGCCTGGTTGTAGAAGATCCGCCCGAAGTGCTCCCGGTCGGGGAACACCTCGTCCTGCATGGGCAGGAAGGCGCCCCCGGAGTCGACCAGGTACACGCAGGGCAGCCGGTTCTCCAGGGCCACCTCCTGCGCGCGCAGGTGCTTCTTGACGGTCATCGGGTAGTACGTGCCGCCCTTGACCGTCGCGTCGTTGGCGACGACCACCACCTCGCGGCCGCTGACCCGGCCGATCCCGGCGATCACCCCGGCGGCGGGCGCCTGGTCGTCGTACATGCCGTTCGCCGCGAGCGGGGCCAGCTCCAGGAAGGGCGAGCCCGGGTCCAGGAGCGTGTCGACGCGGTCGCGGGGGAGCAGCTTCCCGCGCGCGGTGTGCCGGGCGCGGGCCTTCTCACCGCCGCCGAGCCGGGCCGCGGCGAGCCGGGCCCGCAGGTCGTCGGCGAGCTCCTGGTGTGCCGCCTCGTTGGCCTGCCAGGCCGGGGACGCGGGATCCGCCGCGCTCCCCAGCACAGGTGCCTGCTGCATCGTGTCGAGCCCCCTTGCCCGTACGACAGACGTTAATGACCGTTAACGTATTTCCTTCAGGTTAACGACCGCTAACCGTGTTGTCTAGAATCGATCCCATGAGCACCAGGACCGACGCCCCGACGCGCCGCGAGCAGATCCTCCGGGAGGCCGCGCGTCTCTTCGCCGAGCGCGGCTTCCACGGTGTGGGCGTCGACGAGATAGGCGCGGCGGTCGGTATCAGCGGCCCCGGGCTCTACCGTCACTTCGCCGGCAAGGACGCGATGCTCGCCGAGCTCCTCGTCGGGATCAGCGAGCGTCTCCTCGACGGCGGCCGTCGCCGGGTGGCGGAGTCCGACGGCGACCCGGAGGCGCTGCTCGCCGCGCTCATCGACGGGCACATCGACTTCGCGCTCCACGACCGCTCGCTCATCACTCTGCACGACCGCGAGCTGGACCGCCTCCGGGACAGCGACCGCAAGCTGGTCCGCCAGCTCCAGCGGCAGTACGTCGAGCTGTGGGTCGCCGTCGTCCGCGCGCTGTATCCGGGACAGACCGAGACACAGGCGAGGGCGGCCGTCCACGCCGTGCTCGGACTGCTGAACTCCACACCGCACCTGGGCTCGGCCAGTACGGCCGGCGACCCGGCGTCCCGTCAGGTCACGGAGGTTCTGCTGCGCCGCCTCGCGCACGGCGCGTTCGGCTCCCTGGGGGATCCCCCGGCGGAGTGAGGCCACCGGGTACGCACCCGGGTACGCACCCGGGTACGCACCCGGGTACGCACCCGGGACGGGGACCCGGGACACGCGCCCGGGCACGGCGACACGTCCACGGTGCGGAATCCGTCCGCCGCGCCCGGTGGTGGGCGGCACAATGGGGGAATGCCGATACCCAGCCGCCCCGCACTCGTGGAGCACCTCGTCCGCACACGCATCGCGGGGAATGTCGCCACACCGCGCGACAACAACCTCTCCCACTACCGGAAGCTAGCGAACGGCGACCGCCACTACTGGCTGGGCCTGGAACTCGGCGACCGCTGGACCGACGAGCAGGACGTGCTCGCCGTCATGGCCGAGCGGTGCGGTGTGAGCGACGACCCCGAGCACCGGGCAGGCCAGGACACCATCGACCCCGAGCTGACCGTCGACGCGCTGGACCGGATGGCCGCCCGCCTCCGCAAGGCCGCCGCGGGCAGGGAGCGGGTCCTCTTCGCCACCGGCCACCCCGGCGCGCTCATCGACGTGCACAGCCGGACCGCCGCCGCGCTGCGCGCCGCGGGGTGCGACATCGTGCGCATCCCCGGCGGCCTCACCGCCGACGAGGGGTACGTCGTGCAGTTCGCCGACGTCGCCGTCTTCGAGCGGGGTGCCACCCTCTGGCACACCCACTCGCCGGAGCCGATGAACGCCGTCCTGGACGGACTCCGCGCCCTCGACGAGCCGCTGCCCGACCTGGTCGTCGCCGACCACGGCTGGGCCGGCCGCGCGGGCCAGCGCGGCATCGACGCCGTCGGCTACGCCGACAGCAACGATCCGGCCCTCTTCGTCGCGGAGGCCGAAGGGACCCTCCAGGTCACCGTCCCCCTCGACGACCACGTCATCGACCCGCGCTACTACGAGCCGATGACGGCGTACCTGCTGGACGCGGCCGGCCTGCTCTGAAGCCGCCCGCCACGACCCGGGACCGGGACGGGGGCCGGGGACGTGGCAGGCGTGGCAGGCGTGGCAGGCGTGGGGCGTGGGGCGTCGGGCTCAGCGCGGGACGCGGACCACGCCCTCCTGGATCACCGAGATCGCCAACTGCCCGTCGCGCGTGTAGATACGGGCCTGGCCCAGGCCCCGGCCGCCCGAGGCGGACGGGGACTCCTGGTCGTACAGGAGCCACTCGTCGGCGCGGAACGGGCGGTGGAACCACATCGCGTGGTCCAGGGACGCCCCCACCACGTCGCCGACCGTCCAGCCGCCCCGGCCGTGCGCGAGCAGGACCGAGTCGAGGAGCGTCATGTCGGAGACATACGTGGCCAGGCAGACATGGAGCAGGGGGTCGTCGGCGAGCTTGCCGTTCGTACGGAACCAGACCTGTGAGCGCGGTGCGCGGTGCTCGCCCGTCGTGGCGTACGGGGGCTCGTCCACGTACCGCAGATCGACCGCCGCGCGGGACTCCAGCATGCGGTCGACGATGTCGGGGTGCGCGAACCGGTCCGCGTAGCGGGGGAGTACCTCCTGCGCGGTCGGGAGGGTCTCCGGGTCGGGCGCGGGCGGCATGTCGGCCTGGTGCTCCAGGCCCTCCTCGTACGTCTGGAACGACGCCGACAGATGGAAGATCGGCTTGCCGTGCTGGACCGCCACCACCCGCCGGGTGGTGAAGGACCGGCCGTCGCGGATGCGGTCGACCGTGTAGACGATCGGCGCGCCCGGGTCGCCCATGCGCAGGAAGTACGCGTGGAGGGAGTGCGCGGTGCGGTCCTCCGGCACGGTGCGGCCGGCCGCGACCAGTGCCTGGGCCGCGACCTGCCCGCCGAAGACCCGGGGGACGATCGCCGAACGCGACCGGCCCCGGAAGATGTTCTCCTCGACCCGCTCCAGGTCGAGCAGGTCGAGGAGATCGTCGAGTGCTTCGCTCACCTGTGCTTACAGGCCCATCGACTTGGCGATGATGGACTTCATGACCTCGCTCGTGCCGCCGTAGATGCGGTTGACGCGGTTGTCCGCGTACAGACGGGCGATCGGGTACTCGTTCATGTAGCCGTAGCCGCCGTGCAGCTGGAGGCAGCGGTCGATGACGCGGTGCGCGACCTCGGTGCAGAACAGCTTGGCGGACGCGGCCTCGGCGGCCGTCAGCTCGCCGGCGTCCAGGGCCTCGAGGGCGCGGTCGGCGACGGCCTCGGCGGCGTCCACCTCGGCCTGGCAGGCGGCCAGCTCGAACTTGGTGTTCTGGAAGGACGCGACCGACTTGCCGAAGACGGTGCGCTCCTGCACGTACTGCTGCGCGAACCGGACGGCGGCCTTGGCCTGCGCGTACGCGCCGAACGCGATGCCCCAGCGCTCGGAGGGCAGGTTCTGGCCGAGGTAGTAGAAGCCCTTGTTCTCCTCGCCGAGCAGGTCCTCGACGGGGACCTTGACGTCGACGAAGGCCAGCTCGGCGGTGTCGGAGGTGCGCAGGCCGAGCTTGTCCAGCTTGCGGCCGACCGAGTAGCCCTCGGACTTGGTGTCCACGGCGAACAGCGAGATGCCGAAGCGGCGGTCGTCCTCGCGCGGCGCGGCGGTGCGGGCGCAGACGATGACACGGTCGGCGTGGACGCCGCCGGTGATGAAGGTCTTGGCGCCGTTCAGGACGTAGTGCGTGCCGTCCTCGCTCAGCTTGGCGGTGGTCTTCATGCCCGCGACGTCGGAGCCGGTGCCCGGCTCTGTCATCGCCAGCGCCCACATCTCCTCGCCGGTGACGAACTTCGGCAGGTACCGCTTGCTCTGCTCGTCGGTGGCGAGCATCTTGATGTACGGCAGGGCGAGCAGCACGTGCACGCCGGAGCCGCCGAAGTTGACGCCCGCGCGCGAGGTCTCCTCGTACAGCACGGCCTCGAACTTGTGGGTGTCCAGGCCCGCGCCGCCGAACTCCTCGGGGACGTTGATCCCGAAGATGCCCAGCTCGCCGAGCTTGTAGTAGAAGTCGCGCGGCGCCTGGCCTGCGGCGAACCACTCGTCGTAGACGGGGACGACCTCGGTCTCGACGAAGGCGCGGATGGTCTCCCGGAACGCCTCGTGGTCCTCGTTGAATACGGTACGGCGCACGGGAACGCCCCTTCCGGCTGCTGGGTACGGATGAAACGAGTGGCTAAGCGCTTGCTCAGAGGTAAGTTACCGGGCAGTTGCGCGGGATGTCCAGAGTCGTTCAGCTCACAACGACCGGCTCGAAGCCGCCCCGGCGAGCCGGCCCGGCGGCCGGGGACGCCGTCGCGGCCTCAGACCCACCGCAGCGCGAACCACAGCTCCATGCGCGTCTCCGCGTCCTCCAGGTCCGCGTCCAGCAGCGCCGCGCAGCGGGCGACGCGCTGGCGGACGGTGTTGCGGTGCACGCCCAGCGCGCCGGCCGTACGGTCCCAGCTGCCGTGCAGGGAGAGCCAGACCCGCAGGGTCTCCACCAGGGCGGGCGTCCCGGTGAGCGGGCCCAGCAGGGTGCGGGCGTGCGCGGCGGCCTCGTCCGGGTCCACCAGTGCGCCGAAGCCGCCCGTGCGGTGCCGGGCCACACCGGTGTGCGTGGCCTCCGCGCGGCGCAGGGCACGGGCGGCCTGGGTGTCGGCCGCCGCCAGGTCCTCGGGGGCGGCCGGGGCGCTCACCCCGAGCGTCCACCCCGGGTACGCGGTGACCTCCCGGCCGGCCGGCAGCAGGACGCGTACCGTCCCCCCGTCGCGCGGCGCGTCCACCAGGGGGCTGCCCAGCGCCGGGGGCGGGGCCTGCGGATCGGCGCCCCGCGCGTGCACCACCGTCCACGGCGCCTCGCCCAGCAGCGGTGCCACGTCCGCGGGGCCCGCGCCCAGCAGCAGCCGGACCAGGGCCGTCGACCGCGCGGCCTCGTCGGCGCCCTGGTGCGGCGCGGTCAGCAGGGACAGCAGCACCATCGCGGTCTCGGCGATCCGCTGGTCGGCCTCTTCGTGCCGCGCCAGGGCCAGGCCGAGCGTCAGGCCCTCCCGCCCGGTGCCCAGGCTGTACGCCACGAGGCGCACCCCGCCGGGCCCGCCCGCGCTGTCCGCCGCCGCCGAAGGCCGCCGCGCCGCCCCGGCCACGACACCGACCAGCCGGTCCAGCGCGGCGCCCTCCTCCGGGGTGAGGCCCCGGCCGGCGGCCGCGTACTCGGCGCCGTCCGGCGCGTACAGCGCTGCCCGGCCGCCCAGCCGCCCGGCCAGCACCCGCAGCACAGCCGGTACGGGGTCCGGGCGCGCGGCCGCCGTGGCCAGCGCCCGCTGCGCGTCCGTCACCCGGCGCAGCTCATGGTGGCGGGCGTCCACCATCAGCCGCCACACCGCGCGGGCCACCGCCGTGAACGTCGTCCCCGGCGGCACCTCCAGCAGCGGCAGCCCGTGCCGTGCGCACGCCGCGACGAGGGCGTCCGGCACCGTGTCGTACACCGGCGTCACCCCGAAGCCGAGCGCCGCCGCACCCGCCTCCACGACCCGTACGACGAACCGCTCCGGATCGGCCAGCTGCACGCCCGCCGTCAGCAGCAGCTCCCCGCCCAGCAGATACGGATACGGATCGGCCATCTCCGACGTGTGCACCCAGTGCAGCTCGGTCGCCGGGTCGCCCGCGACCAGTCGCAGCCCCAGCTCCCGGCGGGCCAGCAGCGCGGCCAGCCGGACCGGCGGCGCGAACGGTACCAGCGGCTCCGGTGCGGACCCCATGGACGTTTCCTCCACTCCGTGACGCGTCGATGGAGGAAACGTACACTTCAGTGCGTCCGGTCGCGCCCGTACCGTCGTCTCATAGACGGCGAAAGCTCGGAAAAGCGCGCAGGGAGAAGGCACCCGACATGAGCAACAGCAGCAACCCCGGCACCGGCACGCCCCGCGGCCCCATCGACTCCTCCCGCGTCCCGCGTTACGCCGGTCCCGCGACGTTCGCCCGGCTGCCGCGCCTCGACGAGGTCGGCACCGCGGATGTCGCCGTGGTCGGCGTGCCCTTCGACTCGGGTGTCTCCTACCGCCCCGGCGCCCGCTTCGGCGGCAACGCGATCCGCGAGGCGTCCCGCCTCCTGCGCCCGTACAACCCGGCGCAGGACGCGTCGCCGTTCGCCCTCGCGCAGGTCGCCGACGGCGGTGACATCGCCGTCAACCCGTTCAACATCAACGAGGCCGTCGAGACCGTGGAGGCCGCCGCCGACGACCTCCTCGGCACCGGCGCCCGCCTGATGACCCTCGGCGGCGACCACACCATCGCCCTCCCCCTGCTCCGCTCGGTCGCGAAGAAGCACGGCCCGGTGGCCCTGCTCCACTTCGACGCCCACCTCGACACGTGGGACACCTACTTCGGCGCCGAGTACACCCACGGCACCCCGTTCCGGCGGGCCGTCGAGGAGGGCATCCTCGACACCGAGGCGCTCTCCCACGTCGGTACGCGCGGCCCGCTGTACGGCAAGCAGGACCTGACGGACGACGAGAAGATGGGCTTCGGCATCGTCACGTCGGCCGACGTCTACCGCCGCGGCGCGGACGAGGTGGCGGACCAGCTCCGCCAGCGCATCGGCGACCGCCCGCTGTACATCTCCATCGACATCGACTGCCTCGACCCGGCCCACGCCCCCGGCACCGGCACCCCCGAGGCGGGCGGCATGACCTCCCGCGAGCTGCTGGAGATCCTCCGCGGCCTCGCCTCCTGCAACCTGGTCTCCGCCGATGTCGTCGAGGTCGCCCCGGCGTACGACCACGCCGAGATCACGTCGGTCGCCGCGTCCCACACGGCGTACGAGCTGACCACGATCATGTCCCGCCAGATCGCCGCGGCCCGCTCCGGCGGCGCCCGGTAACCTCCGCGGCGAGGGCGTCGGCGACGGCGCCGTCACCGGGCCGTAGGGCCGTACGGGCCGTACGGGCCCGCACGGCCCGGCGCCGTCACCGGGCCGTCCGTACGGCCCGGCCCGCCCCATCCCGTACGGAGCCCGGAGACCATGACCCACGATCACGACCTGGTGCTGCGGCCCACCGCCGCGCAGACCGAGGCCGCCCTCAACCCCCCGCCGGGGCGGATCGGTGGTGACCTCGTCCTGGAGACCCTGCGCGGCCTCGGCGCCACCACGGTCTTCGGACTGCCCGGCCAGCACGCCCTCGGCGTGTTCGACGCGCTGCGCCGCTCCGACCTGCGGTACGTGGGGCTGCGCGTCGAGAACAACGCGGGCTTCGCCGCCGACGCGTACGGGCGGATCACCGGCGAGGCGGCGCCGCTGCTGCTGTCCGCCGGGCCCGGCGCCCTCACCGCGCTGCCCGCCCTCCAGGAGGCCGCGGCGGCCTGCGCTCCCGTCCTGGCGATCGGCGCACAGGTGCCGGTGCGCGGCCTCGGCGGCGGCCGCCACGGCTACCTGCACGAACTGCGCGACCAGCAGGCGTCGTTCCGCGACATCGTGAAGTCCGTCCACCAGGCCCGCACGGCCTCCCAGATCCCGTCGGCGATCGCCGCGGCGTGGGAGTCCGCGCTCACGGCGCCGCACGGCCCTGTGTGGGTGGAGATTCCGGCGGACGTCCTGTCAGCCCCCACCGGCCTGCCGGTGGTCACCCCGCCGGACGCCACCCCGCACGAACTGCCGCCCCGCCCCGAACTGACGGCGGTGGCCGCGCACCTGCTCACCCACGCCGAGCGCCCGGCGATCGTCGCGGGCGGCGGAGTCGTACGGTCGGACGCCTCCGGCAAGCTCCGGGCGCTGGCGGAGAAGCTGGACGCGCCGGTGGTCACCACCTTCGGCGGCAAGGGCGCGTTCCCCTGGGAGCACCCGCTGTCACTCCAGTCGTGGCTGGAGGACCGGCACACCACGGACTTCCTGGCGGACGCGGACGTCCTGCTGGTGGTCGGCTCGGGCCTGGGCGAACTCTCCTCGAACTACCACACGTTCGCGCCGCGCGGCCGTGTGATCCAGATCGAGGCGGACCTGGGCAAGCTGGAGTCCAACCACCCGGCGCTGGGCATCCACGCGGACGCCCGTCTGGGGCTGCAGGCGCTGTTGGAGACGGTCGGGGAGCGCCGGGACCCGGCGGGGCGGGAGCGGGTGCGCGAGGTCCTGGCGAAGGTCGGGGCCCGCCTGGACGCCCAGGACCTCACCCTGGAACGCCAGGTGCTGGAGGCGGTGCGGGCCGCCCTCCCGGACGACGTCCCCAGCTTCTGGGACATGACGATCCTGGCCTACTGGGCGTGGTCGGCGTTCGACGCCCGCCGCCCCAACACCATGCACTCGGCGCAGGGCGCGGGCGGCCTCGGCTACGCGTACCCGGCGGCGCTGGGCGCGGCGGTGGCGGACCCGGGCCGCCCGGTGCTGGCGGTCTCGGGCGACGGCGGCGCCCTGTACTCGATCGCCGAACTCGCCACCGCCCGCCAGCACGACCTGCCGGTCACCTGGCTGATCGTCGACGACGGCGGCTACGGCATTCTCCGCGAGTACATGACGGACACCTTCGGCCAGGCCACGGGTACGGAGCTGACGCGTCCGGACTACGTGGCGCTGGCCGAGTCGTTCGGCGTGCCGGCGGTCCGTACGACCCCGGAGGCCCTGGGCGCGGACCTGGCCGAGGCGCTGGCGGACCCCGGCCCGTCGGTCGTGGTCCTCCCGGCGGCATTGCGCATGTTCGCGCCCACGCACCCGACCGGGGACCGACCGGCTACCAGATCGCCTCGACCCACTCCGGGTGGTCGATGAACGGGTTCCGGTTGTGCTGGTAGGCGGAGTGGATGACCTCGTTGCGCCGCCGCTCGAAGGCGTCCGGCGGGTCCTGCTCGTTCCACTGCTTCAGGACGGACAGGCGGCCGTGGTACGGGGCGCTGCCGTTGCTGACGTGGTTGTTCGGCTCCAGGTCCGGCCAGCCGTCGGTGCCCTCGTAACGCACCGCCATGTAGAGGATCATGCGGGCGACATCGCCCTTGACGGCGTCGCGGGGCTCGAAGGAGTCGGAGTCGGTGTAGTTGCCGGGCGCTCCGCTCACCGAGCTGCCGCCCCGGTCGAAGTCCTTGTTGCCGCGGATGCTGTTGATCTGTACGTCCGTGGGGCGCAGGTGGTGGAGGTCGGTGCCGGGCCCGGTGGCGGTGCCGAAGCCGCCGTGGGACTTGGCCCACACGTGCTCCCGGTTCCAGTCGCCGACGTCGCCCCCGCTGAGGGACTTGCTGCGGGACTTGCCGCTGTAGAGGAGGATCACGTTGCCGCTGTCGGCGGGGTCCTGGTCGGTGTTCTTGAGAGCGGTCCAGACGGCCGAGTAGGAGATCTTGGTCTGGTCGCTGATGATCGTGTGCAGCGCGGACTTGAGGGCGGTACCGGACTTGCCGATCGCGCCCTCGTAGTAGGAGTCGTCGTACGCGGTGGTGGCGCCGGCGGCGGTGCCGGACTCGGCGGTGGCGACGCCGGCGGTGGCCGTCTCCGTGACACCGGCCTGCGCCGCCGTGGCGCCCGGCACGGTGACGCCGACGAGGAGCGCGGCGGCGGCGACGGGCAGCTTCCAGCGGCGTATGGAACGGGGGAGCGGGGAAGACATGGCGGATTCCTTTCCCGAGGTGGGGACACGGGGGAACGAACGCTCGTGCGATCTACGCGAGTTGACAGATGCGGCAGGGGTGAGCGTGGCACGTTTCACGTCACCGTGGCGTGAACAGAAGGGGTCGGTCTCGTGTCATTGTCATGGACGTGGCGAATTGGCTCAATCCGCCCGGCGCGCCGCTCGGTTCGGGCGGCCGCTGGTCAGGTCGTGCTGTCGCTCATGACGCACCGGGGTCCACCCCGTACCGGCCGGGCCGCCGGCTCCCAGGAGCCCGCACCCTGGTCCTCTGGGACCGGGCACCCCGGGGCCCGCCCCGCCGACGCGCGTACCGCCCGCGCGCCCCTGCCCGAGTGGCTGAAGCACCGCGATGTGGCCGTCGTGGTCGACCTGTGGGTGAGCCGGTCCTGGCCGCGTCGGTGCCGGCGTTCCGCACCACCGACGCCGCTGCGGCGTGCGCGGCGGCCTGCCCCGGCGCTAAGCGCCTGACCTACGGCCCCACCGGCCGCACCACATCACCGGAGCCGCCCAGCGCCGTATCGCGCGATGGATCGACGGGGCGTCGCCGACGACGTCCGTCCCACTCTCGGCGGACGACCCGGCGGACGGTCCCGACGCCCAGGGCGGACGACCCGGCGGACGCCGCGCCGGACGACCCCGGATAGCCCGTCTCAGCGGCGGAGCAGGTGACAGACGAGGTTCTCCTGGACCTGGCGCAGCCGTGCCAGGAGTTCCGGCTTGCCGGCCTGGGGGACCTGGGTCGTGATGGAGAGCGTCACGGATTTCCGGCCGTCGGGCGTCGCGGCGGCGAACTGGGTGTAGCCCGCGATGTTGCCCGTGTGGCCGTAGATCACGCCGCACCGTGTGCTGTACCGGAACAGCGCCAGGCCGGCGTCGTTGCGACCGGGCCCGGGGGGCCCGGAGGCGCCCTCCACCCAGTTCGTCTGCTGTTCGCGGGTCGCCTTCGAGACGAGCGAGCCGCCCGCGTACGCGCGCATGAACCGGTTGAGGTCGTTCGGGGTGGAGAACATCCCGCCCGAGGCCCATACCGACGACATGTTGAAGAGGGTGCTGACGTCCTCCGGGGGCCGACCCGGCGCATAGCCGTGCAGATAGGGCCTGGGCAGCAGGTACCCCCGCGGCATGCCGGTGTCGCGCAGACCGAGCGGCCGCAGGACGAGCCGGTGGAGCAGCTCCTCGTACGGACGGCCCGATACCGCCTCCGCCATGAGCGCCACCGCGATGTTGTCGGAGTTGGAGTACCGGTACCGCGAGCCCGGCGCGAAGTTCAGGGGTTCGTCCGCGACGAAGTCCAGCAGCCGGCGCGAGTCGAACCGGCGGCGCGGATCGGCCTGCAGCAGCGCCAGGAACTCCGGGCTCTCGCTGAAGTCCGGCAGGCCGCTGGTGTGCTGGAGCAGCTGGCGGAGCGTCACCTTGTGCCAGGCCGCAGGCAGGCGGGGCAGCAGTTCGCCGATCGTGTCGTCGAGCCGCAGCTCCCCATGGTCCACGAGCTGCAGTGCGACGGCCCCGCTGAACGCCTTGGAGACGCTGGCCAGGCGCATGTGGTCGTCGGGCCGGGGCGGCCGCCCCGACTCGAGGTCCGCCGCACCGGCCCGGTAGACCCTCACGTCCCCGCCCCGCTGCAACACGGCGATGGCCCCGGGCGGCCCGTCGGGCAGGCCCACCAGTTCCCGCAGGGCCCGACGCGGGCCGTGCTCCTCCCCTCCGCCCGCGGGCCGCCCGTCGGCCCGCGCCGGTCCCGCGACCAGTCCGATCGCACACGCCCCGGCCGCGACGAGGGCGGCGCCCGGCCGCAGCCGGGAGCGGAAGGGGCGACCGCGGTCGTCGAACGCTGCACGCATGCCGGCGTACCTCCAGGATGTGGCGCACCCGGCCCCTGCCAGGTCACTCCCGCCCAGCATCCGGCCGCCGCGACAGCGGCGCCCCGCCCACTAGCCCACTTGGCCGCCCCGCCACCGGCCCCTGAGCGAGTCCGAGCCGGGCCGGGCGACCGTGCGCGGCGTACGCCGTTGTCGCGGGCTCCGGTGGAGCTGGGCCCGAAGGCCCGTCCGGCGCTCTATTACCCGCTGCCGGGTGATCCGTCCGACCTGTCCGGATGGAAGGACTTCGAGCTGCTGATGAGGCATCTGAAGGGCGCTCAGCCGCACTGATTGTGCGTCATACCCGGTCCGACACTGGCTGATTGCGGATTGCACTCGCGATACCCGGGTTGTTAGAGATGGGGGAGAATGCGAACACCAGACCGAGGGGGAGCCTGATGAAGTTCGACATGGGGGCGCAGGTTCTGGCGTCACTGATGAAGCAGTCAAATCTGTCCACCAACGATCTCGGACTGCTGATCCGTCAGCTCATCCAGGCGGCACAGCCGCTGGAGGGCAGGTTCAACGGCGCGGGCAAGGCGGCGTTCGACCTGTTCAAGTCGCGTTCCGACGAGATCACGGCCGAGTTGAACGCTTCGCTCCGGGCGATCCTGGGCGGCCAGGCCGGGATGGAGACGGCATTCGGCTCCGGTGACCAGGAGCAGGGCGAGAACGCGCGGACGCAGATGTCGGCGGCGAACTTCGACGCTGCGCGCTTCTCGGGCCGTAGCTGACCGTCGTACCTCAGCACGCGTATCTCACGGGGAGTGGATTTCTTATGGCAGCCAACAGTGACCGCCGTTCGTACGACCTGGGCGCCTCCAGCGAGGTGCAGGCCAATATCAAGGCTGTGATCGCCCGTCTTGAGCAGGTGATCACGGATCGTGACGCCCAGGTGAAGGCCGCGATGAAGGACTTCCAGGCCGATGGGGTGGCGGACGAGTACCACGGCAAGGAACTGCGCTGGAACAAGGCCTCGCAGGAGGTCAGGGCCATCGTTCAGCTGCTGAGGACGACGCTGGAGAAGAACGACGCGACCGCCCAGCAGACGCTCGCCCGGGCGAAGGCCGCCGTCGACAACATCGGCTGACGGTACGGCCGGGCGCAGGCAGCGGGATCGAGCACACGGGGGAACGGGGGGACGTTTCATGACGTCGTGGGACATCAAGCCGCAGGGCGTCCAGGGCCAGTTGCGGGCCACCGGCGCCAGGGCCGGGGACCTGGAGAAGGCCCTGACGGCGATGATCGACGATATGCGGGCGGCGGGTGAGGCCGCCGGCACGGCAGTGCCCGGCTCGGCGGCAGAGACCCATACACCTGGGCCGTGGGCGTCGGGGCCTTCGCTGACGCGCAAGGCCACAGGCCCGGTCGCCGCCGCACTCGCCGAGTACCTCCAGGAGCGCGGTAAGGACTTCACCTCGATGGCGGACCGGATCCAGGCCGCTGTGCTGGGTGCCGCCAAAGCCACGAACGCGTACGTCGAGGGCGACCTCGCCACGGCCCGGGAAGCCCAGAGCGCGGCTCGTTCCGTACGGCTGGACCTGCTCAAGGACGCCGGGGGGAAGAAGTGAGCGACAACCAGCCGGTGAATCCGGCCGAGATACCCGTCTTCACCGGCGACGAGGCAGCGCTCGACGCGAAGGTGAAGGCGATCAGCGGCCACGGGGTGAAGGTCGCCGCAGCGGCCGGTGACGTCCACACCACCTTCGGCGGACTGCGGGCCTTCTACCAGGCGCCCGAGGCCGACCAGCTGTTCGCCACGACCAGACCGGTCGCGGACAAGGCCCTGACGCTCAGCTCCGACATGTGCGTCATCGCCGGAGCCCTCGGTACGTACGCCAACGACATCCGCCCCCTGGCCCAGGAACTGGACAGGCTCAAAAGGGAGGCGGAGACGTTCCGGTCCCGGATCGCGGGCGACGACGAGTGGCGCGAGGACGGCGACCTCATCGACGAGAACAGGGCACGCCGCGACCAAATCGCCGAGCTCTGGACACAGTTCCAGGAAGCCGAGCGCGCCTGCCACTCCAAGATCGTCGCACTGGTCGGCGGCACACCACTGAAAGTCAACGACGGCTCCAACGCCAAGGACATGTACGGCTACGACGCCGAGGCCCTCAAACAGGCCGAGAGCCTTCCCTGGGGCGACGTCGTCGACGAGTCCATCCCCGGCTGGCAGTTCTGGGAACACGGCTGGGAGTTCGGCAAAGGCGTCGTCGTCGACGGTGTATGGGGCACCCTCGTGGGCCTGGGAACCCTGGCCGGCTTCAAAGGCGGCGACGCGGCGGGAGAGGCATGGAGCGGCCTGGCCGCCCTCGGCACGGGCCTGGGCCTGTCCATGCTCCCGGCCACCCGCAAGTACCTCTGGGACACGCCACCGGACCAGCTGCCTGCAGAGTTCCGCAAAGCCCGTACCGCCGTGCAAGAAACGGGTAAGGCGTTCCTGGCGTGGGACAAGTGGGAGTCCAACCCCTCCAGGGCCGCGGGCGAAGTCACCTTCAACGTCCTGACCACCGTCTTCACCGGCGGCGCCGGCGGTGCGGCAGCGGGCGCGGGCAAGGCGGGAGCGGTGGCCAAGGCGCTCTCCGTCGC
>NZ_VSRY01000127.1 GCF_008271805.1 Streptomyces sp. TRM49041 | reverse complement strand
AGGGCTTGCAGATCATTAACTCGCTGCCTTGATCTTGAGTGGGACGGTGATGCCTACCGTGCTCGCGTGGTCGTAAAGCTGCTCCAGGGTGGCGAGTTGCTGGTCAGTGCGATGGATGTTGTGTCCGGCCGTGCCGAGGAGTTGGCGGATGTCGCGGATGCGCCGGTTGATGGTTTCGGGGGTGACGCCGAAGAGGCAGGCGATGGCGACCTGCGGGAGCCCAAGCCGGTAGTGGAGGAGGGCGGCCAGGAGCCGGTCGGCGAGGGTAAGCATGGGGCGCCGTCCGGTGCCCGGGGCTGCCAGGCGGGGCCGGTGGCCGCGCCGCTTGTCCAGGTGTGCTTCCCGCTGATCCTCGTGGAGGGCGGTGAGTGTGGTGATCAGCGTGTCCCACTCCTGGGCTGGCATTCCGGTCAGAGCGGGGTGGCAGAGCCAGGAGAGGTCGGGGCTGGGCTGGTCGAACGGGTCCGGTGCGTCACCGACCTGGGCATACGCCTCGGGCCGCAGTGTGTAGTTCCAGTCGCCGTGCCACTCGTGGCGGTGCAGGGGTAGGGCATCCATCTGCCGGTCGACGATCCGGACTCCGGTCTCGTAGGCGTCTGTGTCGAGTTCGGCGTGCACCGTCAGCCCGGTGCGGGTGGTCGTCGCGGCGATGCTGTTGACGATGACTTCGTGGCTTGTCAGGGGCCTGCCGCGCCAGTTCATGGTGATGTGGGAGAACAGCCGGTGCTCCACTTTGTTCCATTTTGAAGTACCTGGTGGAAAGTGACAGACGGTGATTTCCAGGCCGGTCTCCAGGGCCAGAGCGGCCAGTTCGGCCTTCCAGGCGCGGGTGCGGTAGCCGTTCGAGCCGCCCGCGTCCGCGGTGATCAGCAGCCGCCGCGAGTGCGGATAGGCGCCGCACCCTTGGCTGCTCCACCAGCGGCGGATGGACTCCACGGCGAAGGCGGCGGTGTCGTGGTCCGTGCCGACGCTGACCCATCCGGTGTTCGCGGCCAGATCGTAGATCCCGTACGGGATGGCCTTGCCCAGCTCCGGGTCCGGGAAGTCGTGCGTCCGTACCCGGACCGGTTCGTTCTCACGGTGCCACTCGGCGCCGGCGTTCTTGTAGTTGCCGACGACTTCCTTCTTTTTGGTGTCGACGCTGACCACCGGGTCCCCGGCGGCCTGGTGCTCCTTGGCCCGCTCGTTGATATAGCGGAACTGGCCGTCGCGGTCCGGGTGCTGCCTGCCCTCGACGGTCTTGGCGTTGCCCTGCAGGCTGAAGCCTTCTTCACGCAGCAGGTCGGCCACGGTTTCCGCTGAGATGCGGTGGCCCTGCCGGCTCAGCTCGCCGGCCAGGTGACGGGTCGACTTCGTCGTCCAGCGCAGCGGCGACATCGGATCACCCCGCATGTCCGGCTCGACGAGGGCCAGCAGGGCAGGCCGCAACCCGGGATCGAGATCCACCGCACGCTTGCGGCCCCCGCCCTCCC
This sequence comes from Streptomyces sp. TRM49041, assembly GCF_008271805.1. Taxonomy (GTDB): domain Bacteria; phylum Actinomycetota; class Actinomycetes; order Streptomycetales; family Streptomycetaceae; genus Streptomyces. Next base: position 28,473 of record NZ_VSRY01000127.1, on the reverse strand, counting down.
GGCGGACCCGGCCCAACGGGGCCACCCCGGACTCCAGTTCTGCCACTCCGCGCGAGACGGTACCCTCGCGCACCCCGGCCGCACGGGCCACCGCCCGGATCCCTCCATGCCCCAGCGACCGGGCCTCCGCCCCCATGGCCAACCGGCGCTGACGCTCGTCCAGATGCGGGAACAACGCCTCGAACTTCGCGGCCAGTTCCGCCTCAACCCCGCCCAGCTTCCCCATACCACAACAACGACCAGCAATCAGGGAAGCAACGACTTGTTTCTCCGCAAGCCCTTAGGCACCCGTCATTGCGGCAACCCCTCGGCCGTGTAACAGCCGCCCCACACCTGCCCCACACCCGCCCCGCGACGCCGTTACCGCAGGTGAGGCGCGACCCCGCGGGCGCCGTCCCGGGGCGCGGCCAGCCGCTCGGCCTCCTCGGCCGTGATCTTCTGCTCGGCGCCGCAGAACGCGCACTGCGTCCGGTACGACGTCGAGACCGGGAACAGTGGTACGAAGAAGAGCGTGAACTTGGTGACCCGCTTCCGCACCGCGTGCGCCGCCGGATGACCGCACCGCCCGCACACGAGCGTCACCATCGCCAGCTGGTACAGATACCCCTTGGTGCCGAAGATGATCATTCGGGCCCCCTCCCGGCCGGTTCCCCCAGCGCCCGCCGGCACAGGGCGAGGAGCCGTTCGTCCTGGTGGATGTCGTGGTCGCCGGACACGCCGGCGGAGACGTTGTGGCGGCGTTTACGCGCGAGTTCGGCCCGCAGGAGCGGCGCCGCCTCCGCCGCGACCGCGCCGCCGACAGGGCCCAGCTCGGCGAGGCACTCGGCGATCTCCACCCTGGTGTGACGGTTCTCCCGCCACGCCGCCAGCAGGACCGGAAGCCCCTCCGCGGTGTCCCCGGTCACCCGGCACAGCGCCGTCGCCGCGTCGACCCGCAACCACATCTCCCGCGCGGTCAGACATGCCCGCAGCTCCGGCGCCGCCCCCGCGGCCGACCCGCCGAACGCGCCCAGCGCCCACGCCGCCGACCGCCGGTCGTGCGCGTCCGGCGTCAGCAACAGCGCCCGCAGCCGGGGCAGTACGGCACCGGCGTCGCCCTCGACCGCCCACAGGGCCCGCGCCGCGGCTGTCGCCGTCCCGGCGGACGCGTCGTCCAGCAGGACGCGCAGCACCGGCGCCGCCTCACGCGCGGCGGGCCCGAACGCGGTCACCGCCCGCAGCGCCGACTCCAGCACCCACTCACGGCGGAACGTCGGCGCCCCGCGCAGGACCCGCAGCACTTCCGGCAGCGCCTCGACGGCTCTCAGCCCGGCCAGTGCCAGCAGCAGCGGCCCGGACTGCTCGCCGAGGTCGTCGTCGAGCGGCAGCGCGCCGAGCCTGCGGCGCAGCGCGGGCGCCAGCGGGGCGCCGGCCTCCGCGAGGTGTGGGATGGCGTACAGCAGCTTGTTGTCGGGTTCGGGCTGCTCCAGGGCGCGGGCCAGCGCCGGTACCGCACGGGCGTCGCCCGCCCGGGTCAGCGCGAGCAGGGCGCCCGCCGAGCACGCCCGGCCGCCCACCCACTCGGGCGCCCACGGAGCAGGGTCGATCGCCACCCGCTCGGCCAGGTCGTCCGCGGCGGGCCGGGCCAGCGAGAAGAGGCCCTCCAGCCAGCTCGCGGCCGCCGCCCGCAGCCGCGGCTCCGGGTCCCGCAGCTGCGCCCCGACCAGCCGCACCACCTCGTCGTACGCGCCGCGCCAGGTGCGGACGAGGCCGCCGCACATCCATACGGCGTCGGTCCGCTGGGCTCTGTCGGGGCTGCGCAGCTGCGCGGTGATCAGCGCGATGCGGTCGTCGACCCGGTCGTCCAGGGCGCTGTGCAGCGTACGCAGCAGATCGTCCGCCCAGGCCGTGCCGCGGCCGGCCCGCTGCTCGTCGCGCGGCTCCCGGAGCTGCCCCACGAGTGTCGGCGTCACGGGGCGCAGCTCCGCGGGGTCCGCCGGCTGTGCGGGGTGAACGGGATTCGATGTCGGCAGCGAATCCCGTACACCTGGCGCAGCCCATGAGTTGGCCGAATTCCACGGGGTCACGGGTGGATTGAGTTCCGCGAAGCTTGCGCTGCCGCCGGATGCGACTACGCTCCCGCCCCCGAATACGCCGCCGACCCCGACCCCGACCCCGGACCCGGCCCCGGACCCGGCGCCGCATCCCGACCCCGACCCCGTGCCCGACCCCGCTCCCGTGCCTGGCTCCGGCCCCTGCCCTGCCCCGGGCTTGTGGCCGTCGCCCGCCGTCCGCAGCTCCGACAGGAGCCCGGTCACCGTGGCCACCACGTTCCGGGGCAGCTTCCCGGGTGCGCACCGCGCCAGCTGGGCCAGCGCGGCCAGCCGCAGCGCCGGGTCCTGCGCGGCGTCGGACAGCCAGTTCAGCCAGCTCACCGTCTCGTCGCGCAGCGACTCGTACCGGAGCGCGATCCGTCCGACGGCCTCCACCAGTGCCAGCCGCACCTCGGTGTCCGTCTCGACCGTGAGCCGCTCCCGCAGCAGGTCCAGCACCCGCACCGGGTCGCCGTGCAGCGAGGCCAGCGCGCCCGGCACGGCGAGCCGAACCTCCCGGTCCGCGTCCCCGACCAGCGCGAGGAACACGTCCGCCCCGGCGGCCACCGCGGCGGCGGCCATGGCGTAGTTGGCGGCGTCCTCGAACTCCTCGTCCTCCGGGTCGAGTTCCTGCAGCTCGTCGTCGCCGGACAGGTCGATGCCGCCGATGCTGGCGAGCAACTCGACCACGCAGCCCCGGTCCTGGACCTCCGGGGAGGCCACGAGCTCCAGCAGGAACGGGATACAGGCGAGCGTCGAGTCGTACACATCGCCCTGGTGGTGCACCGCGCCGTAGATGCCGTCCAGCGCCGCCTCACGCTCCGCCGGGTCCCCGGAGGCCAGTCCGAGCAGCAGCTCCGGCACGTCGTCGGCCGGGCCGTAGGCATGACCCAGCGAGGCCCAGTCGACCTCGTCGATCCCCGTGAACATGCCTTCCCTCCCCGTGAACACTGCACTTGGGGGCAATAGTGCACCACACCGTGCACGGTGATGCCCCGGCAATCGGACACGCCTGGGACACGCCTTGGACACATGTCCGTGCACCTGTTCCTCTGTTCTCTGCCCGGTTATTGCCCGCCCAGCCCTCGGGTGCTCCCATGGGCGTCGGGGGTGAACGGGCATGACGGCATTACTCGTCACACCGGTCGGCGAGCGGCTCCTCTTCGTCGGCCTCCGGGACGGCCGGGGCGTCGCCTGGTACGAGAAGGAGCGCGGCCGGATCAGCCTGCTGGACGAGCGGTACGCCGACGAGGTGCGGGCGGCGCTCGCGCCGTACGTCACCGGAGAGGTCACGATCGGCCCGCCACCCGTCCCCACTGCCTCGGACCTGGCCCGGCTATCGCTCCACCCGGACGACGACCTGGCCCCCAACCGCCCGGGCGAGCCCCTGCTCACGGCACCGCACGGTCGGCGGGGGAGGCTGCGCCGTGACCCGTACGCCGCCGAACTCGCCGCCCAGCAGAAGGTGGGCGACGCCCTGGACCGGCTGCACGGCGCGGGCTGGCGGGTCCTGCACGCGATACCGCTCCCGGGCACGGCCCGAATCGACCACCTGGCGATCGGCCCGGGCGGCACCCTCGTCGTCCGCACCCTCGCGGCCCGCCGCTCCCGAGTCCGGATCACCGACCCGGACGTCACCGTGGGCCGCGGCACCCCCCGCGCCTTCCTGCGCCGCCTCCGCCAGGACGCCGACCGCGCGGCCCACGCCCTGGCGACGGCGGTCCGCCCCCTCCTGGCGGTGGCCGACGCCACCCGCCTCCCGATCCCGCCCGGCCTGCAGGACGTCCGCATCGCCCGCGACGACCAACTCCCCTCCCTGGCCCGCCTGGGCGGCGTCCTGAAGCCGACGGAGGTGGAGTCCCTGTACACCCGAGCCCGCAACCGCCACACCTGGCTGACGCTGTGACCACCCCGGTCATCCGCACCAGGCCCGCCGGCGCACCAGGCCCGCTGCGCCGACCGTGTCCACCCGGGGGTGCGCCGACGCTCCTCGCGGACCGGTGGTTGCCGCCGTGGTCGAAGCCCGGGTGCCGTCCCGGGGCGCGTGACCGCTCCGTCCTCTGTCCGCCGCCCTGTGCCTGCCCGGAGGCCGCTCCTCAGCCCACCCCGTCCTCCGCCTCCTTGAGGCGGAGGACCGTCGTCACCGTGTGGCGGGTCGTGCCCTGGGCGACCTCCGCCCTCAGGCGGGGCGGCACCGACTGGTAGGTGATGTCGCCCACGCCCACCGCCGTGGCCGTGCCGCCCGGCTCGGTCGGGAGGTCGCGGAGGGTGGCGCCCGCTCGCGCGCGGAGCGGGGGCGGGAGGGGGCTGGACACCACCGGGGTGTCGTCGTCGGGGAGGACGAGTACCAGAGCGGACGGGCGTTTCCGTGGGCCGGTGAAGCCGATCACCACCGCGTCCCGGGTGTCGGTGTGCCGCAGCTTGCGCCACGCGCGCGTGCCCGCCTTGTACGGCTGGTCGAGGCGCTTGACCACGAGGCCCTCGATCCCGGCGGCCGTCAGCGTCTCGAACCAGTCCTCCGCCACCGCCACGTCCGTCGTCATCGGCACCGCCTGGATCGGCGGCCCCAGCTCCGCCAGCAGATCCACCAGCCGCTCGCGCCGCCGCGCGTACGCGAGCGGGCGCAGGTCGGCGCCGTCCGCCGCGAGGACGTCGAAGGCGGCGTACGAGGCGGGCAGCCGCCTGGCGAAGGCGGGCGCCCGCCCGGGGGTCGCCGCGGCCCGGCCCTGTACCGCGGCGAAGTCGACACGGCCGCCGGACCACACGACGACCTCCCCGTCCAGCACGGTCCCCTCGGGCAGGGCCCGCGCGGCCTCGGCGATGTCCGGGAACGCGGCCGTGACCACCCGCCCCGACCTGGCCTGCAGGACCACCTCGTCCCCCGCCCCGCGGAAGATCACCATCCGGTGCCCGTCGAACTTGGGTTCGTACGCCAGTCGCCCCGGCTCACGGGGCATCGTGCTCACCGTCTCGGCGAGCGCGACCCGCACCGGCGGCACGACCGGGCCCTTCACGGCGCCGGCACCGGCCCGGCCCCCTCTTGGTCGACCAGCGGGCGCAGCAGGTCCCCGTACCCCTGGACCCGGGGAGCGAGGTCGTCCAGCAGGAACACCAGCTGCGCCGGGTCGCCGCACGCCTCCACCTCGCCCCACGTCACGGGCGTCGAGACGGCCGGCTCCTGGCGTGCCCGCAAGGTGTAGGGGGCGGCCGTGGTCTTGGCGGCGGCGTTCTGGCTGTGGTCGACGAAGACCTTGCCGGGGCGCAGCGCCTTCGCCATCCGGTGCACGACCAGCCTCGGAAGCTCCGCCTCCGCCTCGACGGCGAGCCGTTTCGCGTACGCGGAGACCTCGTCGGACGGGGTGGGGTCGACCGCGACGTACAGATGCAGCCCCTTGGCGCCGGAGGTCTTGGCGTACGCGGTGAGCCCGTCGTCCGCCAGCCGGTCGCGGAGCCACAGCGCGACCCGGCAGCACTCGACGACCGTCGCCGGGGCGCCGGGATCGAGGTCGAAGACCATGCGGTCGGCGACGGCCGGCGTCCCGGCCCGCCACTGCGGCGTATGGAACTCCACCACCAGGTTGGCCGCCCACATGAGCGAGGCCAGGTCCTCGACCATGACCTGCCGGGCGCCGGGCTCCTCCGTCCGGGGGACGGGTGTGGTGGTCACCCAGTCGGGGGTGCCGAGCGGCGGGTTCTTGGTGAAGAAGAGCTGCCCGTCCGGCCCGTCGGGGTAACGGAGGAACGACAGCGGACGGTCGTGCAGATGCGGCAGCAGCACTTCGGCGACGGTCGCGTAGTAGTGCAGGATCTCGCCCTTGGTGGTGCCCGTGGCCGGATGGATGACCTTGTCCAGGTTGCTGAGCGCGAGCCGCCGCCCCTCCACCTCCGTGATCGGCGTCATACGATGAGAATCCCACGATTCCGGTACGAAAGGGATGAACCGTGCGATCCATTTGGAACGGCGCTATCTCGTTCGGGCTGGTCAGCATCCCCATCAAGCTGGTGAACGCGACCGAGAACCGGTCGGTCTCCTTCCGGCAGATCCACACCGAGGACGGCGGCCGCATCCGCTACCGCAAGGTGTGCGAGCTGGACGGCCAGGAGGTCTCCTCCGCGGAGATCGGCAAGGCGTACGAAGAGGCCGACGGGACCATGATCCCGGTCACCGACCAGGACCTGGCCGCGCTGCCGCTGCCCACGGCGAAGACGATCGAGATCGTCGCCTTCGTGCCGGCGTCGGAGATCGACCCGCTGCAGCTGGACGCGGCGTACTACCTGGCCGCGAGCGGCGTGCCCGCCGCCAAGCCGTACACGCTGCTTCGCGAGGCGCTGAAGCGCAGCGAGCGGGTCGCGATCTGCAAGTTCGCGCTCCGCGGCCGGGAGCGGCTCGGGATGCTGCGGGTCGTGGACGACGTGATCGCCATGCACGGGCTGCTGTGGCCGGACGAGATCCGCCGGCCCGAGGGCGTCGCCCCGGACACCGCGGTGACCGTGCGCGATGCCGAACTCGACCTCGCGGACGCGCTGATGGACACGCTCGGCGAGGTGGACATCAGTACCCTCCACGACGACTACCGGGAGGCGGTCGAGGAGCTGATCGCCGCGAAGGCGGAGGGCGCCCTGGAGGCTCCGCCGGAAGCCGGACCGGAGAAGGGCGCCCAGGTCATCGACCTGATGGCGGCGCTGGAGAGCAGCGTACGGGCGGCCCGCGAGGCACGCGGCGAGGAGGCCGGGGAGACCGGAGAGGCGGGGGCGGGGGCCGAGGAGGCGGCGTCGGTCACGGAGCTGCCGGCCCGCCGGACACCGCCGCGCGCCCCGGCCGCCCCCAAGGCGGGCGCCGCCAGGAAGTCCACGGCGAAGACCGCGGCGAAGACCGCGGTGAAGGCGACCGCCGAGGCACCGGCCCGCAAGACGACCTCGAAGGCGAAGAAGACGGCCGCCAAGAAGACCACGGCCGAGCGGAAGACGGCCGCGGGCGGCGCCGCCGCGAAGAAGACGGCGGCGAAGAAGGGCACATCCCGCAAGCGGTCCGCCTGACCCTCCTGGCGGCGGGTACGGGCGACCGGGAGCGGCCGGACGACCTGCTGTTCGCCCAGCCCCGGGCCGCCGCCGGACCGCCAGGAACCGTACGCACGCCGCCCGCGACCCGCGACACGGACGGCGGCCCCAGCGGCGACGTGGCCCTGCTGCGGCTGGAACAGCCCCGGCCCGACCACGAACCGGTCTCCCTCCACAGGCGACCTGGCGGCGATGCCGCGCGACACCCCGGAGGCGCGGAAGCTGATCCGCTACCTGGCGGACCCGGCCACGGCGCAACCGGACTTCACCGCCAACAAGTCGGTTCCCACGGGCCCGTACGACAAGGACCCCACGACTCGGCGGATCGACGCGACCCTGCGGGGCCCGGGCACCATGCTCTGCTGGGACGCGTCGGACGCGATGCCCCCGGCGACGCGGGACGCCTTCCACCAGGCGGTCCTCCGCTACCTGGCCCACCCGGGGGACCTTTCGGCGCAGCTCACGGTGTTGGAGAAGATCCGTACACGCGACAGGGCGGCGGCCTGGCTCCCGTCGGTCTGCGGGACCGGCTGAGGCATCTCGGCGGTTCGCCCGGCGCCGTCGGCCGACGGCGGTTGCCCTCGGCTCGGTTGCCGTCGGTTGCCGTCGGTGCCGACGGCCGACGTCGGGTTGCCCTCGGCTGCTTCGGCCGGCGGGGTGGTCGCGGCTCAGCGCATGCCGACGGCCCGCCGCAGGACCTCCCCGGCGAGTGTGACGGTGGCGTCGTGGGTGGCCCGGGCCAGCACGGTGGTGTGGATGGGCCCGCCCTGGGCGAGATGACGGTCGTACGGCAGCGGCAGCACGGTCACACCCGGCTCCCGCAGATGCGCGACGGCGGTCTTCAGATCGAGCGTCATGTCGGGCGAGTTGGAGGTCAGGACGACCACGGTGCTGTCGATGGCCCGGTGGGGGAGCCGGCTCAGCCAGTCGAGGACGACCCGGGTGCCGTTCACACCCTCGGCGGTGCGCGGCGCCACGATGACACGGGCGTGCGCCGTGTCCATCGCCGTACGGGCGACCTCGCCCGGCAGCGTCTCGCAGTCCACGACGGTCACCGCGAAGTGGCGGCGCAGGGCGAGCGACACGGTCCGGTACGTGGGCACGTCCAGCGGCGGCCCGACCCGCCCCTGGCTCGCCGGCAGCAGCCAGCCGCCGTCGGTGACGGGGACGAGATAGCCGGTGATGTCGTTCAGGTCCATGGAGGGCTTCAGGATCCGCGCCAGCTCCGGGCACGACCAGCGCACGGACGGGGCACCCATCCGCACGGCCAGCGTCCCCAGCGCGGCGTCCGCCTCCAGGGTGAGCACCGGATCGGGCCGGTGCTGCGTGAACGTACGCCCGAGGAGCGCGGCGACGGTGGACTTGCCGACCCCGCCGCGGATGGACGTGACGGCGATGACCCGGCCGGTCGGGACGCGCAGTTGGACCTCGTTCCCGTGCCGGCTCCGGTCGACGACCTCCTTGGCGGCGGAGGCGGCCAGCCCGCGCAACGACTGCCCGACACGGCGCGCGGCGGAGTCGCCGTGCTGGGGGCGTCCGAGGGCGGAGGCCAGCCGCGGGTCGACGGTGGGCACGGATTCGGGCGAGGGCAGCGCCACGTACGGCCTGCGCGTCAGATGGTCGCCTTGAGTCATGCCGTACTCCTCAGCGAAGCATCCGTACGCCTCGACACCGCCCCCACTGCAATCACGCGTTCGAACCTACCATCGGCCCTGTATACGGAGGCAGTGCGCCGACGGCCCGCACGGCCCGCACGGCCCACTAGGCCGGATGCCCGTCGTCGTCGGTCATGTCGGCCTGGGTGGAGAACTTGGACAGAAAGGCGTCGTACCGCCCGTCCTCCCGCAGCGTCAGCGTGGCCCCGTCCTGCCAGGTCCCGTTCTCCTCCCACCAGTCACTGCCGTACGGATCGCCCTGGTTCTGATGGATGTTGTGCATCCCGCGGCCGAAGCGGAACGGCTCCCCGAAGACCAGCACACTCCGTCCCCGCACCAGGATGGGCTCCAGCGCGAGGGTCGCCTCCACATGCGAGCCCGCGGTCCACGCCACCCCGTCGACCAGCGCCGGGTGCCGGATGAAGTCCAGCGCCCGGCTCCCGGGCTCGCGCGCCAGGTCGTGGTACCCGGGCCGCGCCGCGCCCGCGGGCCCCAACTCCTCGGCGTCCAGGGTGAGGACCTTCCACCGCACACCGGTGGCCGACTGATGGCTGTCCACGTCGATGGCGCAGTGGTAGAGCCCGGCGGGCGCGTCGATCAGCAGATTGACGTGGTACCAGCGCCCCACCGCGTCGGGCCGGTCCCGGAAGTGGCGGTGCAGGGTGCCGGCGAGTACGCCGTACGAGTCGAGCGGCATGGGCCCAGTCAACCACCGTGGGCGCCGCCGCGGTCAGAGGCGCACGGACCGCGGGGTGCGGGCTCAGCGTCGGCGACGTCCGCCCCGGACCTTGTGCACGGCCTGGCTGTGGGAATCCAGCACGGCCACGGCCGGAGGTAGTGAAGGCGGCCGGGAGCCCTTGCGGGTGGTCGGTCGTTCTTGAGCATCGTGATGACGCCTTCGGCCATGGCGGAACGGGCCGCCGGAGATGCGGAATCACACCTGCTGCGGCCGGGGAAGGCCGATCCGTACGTCCCGTACCTCCCGCGAGTAGTGGACCAGCGGCTCACCGCCCGGCGCGGGCAGTCCCACGGCGGCCGTGAGCGTCTCGCGCAGCTCCTCCACGGCGGCCGAGGACAGGGACCAGGGCTCGTGGCGTATGGGCGTCTCCCACACCAGACCCAGGCGGTGCGAGTACGCCCGCCACCTGGAGGTCAGCCAGACGTCCGGCTCGGACGGCCGCAGGGGTTCCCCGGGACGGACCACCAGGCCGTACGAGGGGCCCCCGCCGCGCCGCGAACCGGCGTACACCACGGTGTCGCCGTGCCGCCCCACGCCGAGATCCGCCCAGTGGTACGGGACGCCCGCGGCGGCGCGCGCCGCGAGCGTGAGGGAACTGCCGGCCTCGATATCGAGGAACCACACCCCGGCGCGTCCGTCGGGGCCGCGTACGTATGTGCGCAGATTGGTCTCCGGGAACGTGGCCCAACGGGACGCGGGCACCCCCGGCGGCCGCACCTCCGCCATGACGAACGGCGTGAACCCCACCCAGGCCGCCCCGTCGTACACCTCGACGGCCACCCCGGGCGGCAGCAGCGCCTGGACGGCGCCGGGCGGGTACCGCCAGTGGACGAAGGTCTGCGTGGTCCACCGGGCGTACAGAAGCGGAAACCGGACGGGTCCGCCCGGCGACCTGGAGGTCACCCCTTCCGTGTTCCCGCCGCCGGGGAAGCCACGCCGCTCCTGCCGACCGCCTTCGTGTCGGCCGAGGCCGCGGCCTTCGGCGGTCCGGGGCGAGGAGGGCATCTCCCTCCGCCGACCGGCCCCGTCCGGGCCGCCGTGTCCGCCCTGCCCGTCCCGGCCCGCCCTGCCCGTCCCGGCCCGCCCGTCCCGTCCCGGCCCGGCCGTCCCGTCCCGGCCCGCCCGTCCCGTCCCGTCCCGCCCTGCCCGTCCCGGCCCGCCCGTCCCGGCCCGGCCTGGCCCGGCGCATGACGCCGTCGGCGCGCCTCCCGGTGCCGCCCCCGGTCCCCCGGTTGACCCGTACGGGGGGCGAGACGTGCCCCCTCCGCTGGCGTGCACTCGCCAAGGCGGCGCGGATGCCCCGGCGGCTCGGCAGGTCTCCGCAGGTCGGGAGCCCTCCCGCGCCGGACCGGGAACGCAAGGCTGGACTCCCGGACAGAAAGCCCACTTTGCGTCATCGAGTACCTACAAGGTGTTACGACGCCCGAGAGATGGAGACGATGGCTGCGGAGCCCCCCGGTTCCCCGGCAGAGGATGTGTCTGCCGTACGGACAACGGGTGTTCGGGGATCGCCCGGGCGCCCGGAGCATCGAGGAGAGTGGATGACGACCACCCGGAAGCGCCGCCCGCGTACCGCCCGCCTGGCCGGCCTCGCGGCCGCCGTCCTGGCCGCCGCGGCCCTGCCCCTGGGGGCGGGAGCGCCCTCCGCCGTCGCCGCCCCGGCCGACGCCGAGGCCGCCCCCCTGCCCCCGGGGGTCGTCAAGCTCAACGACGGTGAGCCGTGCCCGATCGGCACCCTGTGCCTCTATCGCGACTACAACTTCAGCGGCCCGGCGTACGGCATCGGCGCGGGCTACGAGGTCGACCTGCGCCACCTGCCCATGGCCGGCGCCCCGGGCGGCTCCGCCGCCGACAACGTCTCCTCGTGGGTCGACTACACCGGCTCCCCCGCGTTCCTCCGCGACGACGACACGGGTCTGACCCGATCGCTCTTCCCGAACCAGCGCCTTCAAGAGCCGTCGGCCCTCAACGACACGGTGGACCGCGTCTTCTGGTAGCCGGTCCGCACACCACCACCCCATACCACCCCCTCCCTCCCCCCGGGCCCGGGCCGCCGTCGCCTCCCCACCTTTCAGGCAACGGCGACCCGGGCCGTCCCGTCCACGTGCGCGGGGGCGGCCGTTACGGGGCCGACGCTGTCCAGCGGCCCGACCTTGTGGGCGCGGCGCGCGAGCGGACATGGGCCGCGACGAGCACGCGCAGGCAGGAAGGTGTGGCCGGAAGGGGACGCCCCACCCGCCGCGGCCGATCACACCGGCGACACTGGGGTCTTGACGCGTACTGTCGAGAAGATGGGTTCGATCAGTGGCAGCACAGGGCAGGCCGACCACAGCGCCGCACGGACAGCCTGACGAGTCACCGGACGAGGGCACGATGGTCGGGCTCTTCTGGATAGACCGGGACGGGTGCTGGCTCGGCGCCCCGTCCGGCACGGATGGGACCGGCGTACGCCTGACCGATGAAGGGCTGACGCCCGTCGGCACACCGGCGGCCGGCGCGCTGAGCTGGACCGGGATCGAACGGGTGACCGTGCCCGACGCCCCCGCCCGCTCGGGCTTGCGGCGCGGCCTGCGTACCGCGATCGACGTGGCGACGAGCATGGCGGGCTTCGGCGGCCCGGACGGCGGGCACGGGATGACGGTGTGCGTCACCCACACCGACGGGCGGAGCGAATTCGCCGTTCTCTCGGCCGCCGCACCCGCCTACACCGAGCGGGAGGTCGAGCTCTCCCACCGGCTGCTGGCCCGGTTCGTCGCGGGCGAGCTGCGCCCGTCGGCGCTCACGGAGTGGCGGCGGTCCGCCGGTTCCCGCTCCGGCCCGAAGCCGCCGCAGCGGGAGGCCGTCCTGGAGCGGCTGCTGACCCAGCCGACGTGTCCGTGACTCCGCTGCCGCCCCGGCGCGCCGTACCGGTCGCGTTGGCCGGGACGGTGATGACGGCCTCGCGGATCTCTGTGGCCGCTTCTTCCTCAGCCGCTCCGGCCATGGCTCGGCGGCCGCTGCGGTCGCGGCGAACCTCTCGCCGCCGGCCTTGACCGCGGGTTCGTCACCCAGCATCCGCTTGCATGCGTCCACAGCGTGCTGGGACCGAAGCTTGGCTTCCCCGCCGAAGAGGGTTCCCGAGCGCAGCGAATTCGTGCCCGGTGTGAGGGCACGGGCTTCACGGAGTGGCTCAGGCGCCGACAGCCGGGGACGGAGTGCCGACCATCGCCACGTCGATGCTCTGAGCGCGCAGCGCGCGGGACGCCTGCGGCAGCAGGACACCTGGGCGAAGGTGAACAGGTTCTGCGTCGTGAGGGCCTTGCCGCTCCTGAGCAAGATAGCGTAGACGACCTTCCGCGGGGTGAACTCCTCGCCCACGGGAGCCCTGGGCGCCGTTCCCGCACCCCGCCGTACGAACTCGGCGCGCGCCTCCGCGCCGAAGCGCAGGCCTTGGGTCCGGGGGTGTATGTCGGGCAGGGTCATGAAGCCAGGCCGAGCGGCTGGGGTCACCACCGGGGCGCTGCTGGCTGCCGTTGCTTTCCGCGTTCGCTGCCGTGTCACCTTCATTTGTGCCGACGGGACGCGCACCGCTCGAGGGAGCGTGTGATGTCTCCCGTCACTCGTTCAGATGCGCCTCTCATGCGCATTACGCGGATGATGCCCAGAATCGACCGTGACGTGTTGTGTCTACTTACAGGGGTAAAGGATCATGCCCACGTTTGTTGCGCTGCTGAACTGGACCGACCAGGGGGTCCGCGACTACAAGGACACCCCGCAACGCGCTGAAGCCTTCACCGCAGCGGCGCAGAAGCTCGGGGTGAAGGTCCTGAACCTCTACTGGACCATCGGTCCGTACGACATCGTGGCTGTAGTGGAAGCGCCCGACGACGAGACTGCCACCGCGGTGTTCCTGCAGGTCGGCGCGTTGGGCAATGTCCGTAGCGCGACCCTGCGAGCCTTCGGCCGGGAGGAGATGGACCGCATCATCGCCAAAGCCGCTGGCTGAGGGACTCCCACGTCGAGATCTGTCGGTGCGAGTGATGTCCTGTCTCACCGAGCCCTGCGAAGTCCGGGCGGTCCGAAGCGGCCCTGGCGGGGCCGGATTGTTACTCAACGCCTCCGTACTGGGCCTCCGCGACTGAGGCAGCGCGCTGGGCACGGAAGTTCTTCAGGTAGGCGTCGTGGACCTCCTTGCTCTCGTACTTCAGCAGCGCTTCGTCGTTGTCGGTGAGCGCCAGCCCGGTGAAGGTGTGGCTGCCTGTGAAGACGATCTTCTGGTCTTTCAGGCCCTTGTAGGAGCCTTCGACGAGCATGTACTTGGTGTGGCTTGTGGTGCCGGAGACCTGCCCTGTAGCGGGGTCCTTCAGCTTGCCGTTGTTCAGCCGGTGGAGGGAGATCTTGCCGAGCTTGGTCGACCTCGTGAGCCAGTAGGCCGTCTCGCGGTGCTCGCCCAGCGCCTCGTAGTCGGAGAGCTTGCCGTAGACGATGTCGATGTAGCAGCCGGCGTCGGCCAGCTCCCAGAGCTTCTTGGCCACGGCCGGCCGGGAGATGTGGCCGTTGGCGATCCGGATCACGGTGCGGCCGTCAGACGTGCCGTGGCCCGGGGTGTTTCCATGGCACACGGCCTCAGTCCCGTTCACGGGGTTGTCGACCGTGCTCAGGATGTTGAAGATGACGTCCGTCGAGGCCCGCGGGAAGAAGTAGGCCTTGGCCGGACCGGCCACCGCGTCGATTGACAGGTTTGTTGTCCGCAGGGAACCATCCGTCCGCGCCTGCGAGGCGGCCATCGTGTCGAAGTAGCCGGTGTAGCCGGTGTGCAGTGCTTCGTTCCCCGCGACGGTCATGGCGTCGTTCCAGAGAACGGTGAGGTCCGACAGCGTGAGGTTGCCCGAGGATTGCACGACGACGTTGTCCACCGGAACGCCGTTCTCCGGCGAACCGCTGCCAGTCGTGCGGGAGAAGAGGAAGAACTTGTTGTGGTTGACGCCGACCGTGCTCTTGGCCAGGCAAGGCTGGTTCTCGGCGCACACTCTGAACCAGGACGTCCCGTAGGTTGTGCCTGCGGGCGGAACCTCGGCGAAGGCCGCATCGAGTTTGTTCTTGACCGACTCACCGGACTTTCCCATCCAGCTGTCGGTCTCGATACTCGTGTGATCCACGAGGACCTGCACGTTCACGTTCCTGCGGTGCGCGTCCGCGAGCAGGTTCGCGATCCAGTCCGACCCGAACGCGTACAGCGATATCCTGATGGTCGATCCGCTCGTGGCACCCCCGATGAGACGGCCGACATGCCCCAGGATCGCCTTCTGCTTGATCCCTTCCGGGTCCTTGGGATCGTTGAAAACGGGGCCCGTGGTCACGAACGTCGTCGGCTCGGCCGAGGCGGACGGGGCGGCCACCGCCAGGAGGCCCCCGATGAAGAGGGCCGACAGGATTCTCTTGGTGATCATGCGCACACCATATGCGGGGCCTGAACTGCGAGTAAGGCAGGTTTGAGAACGCCCGTTTCCGCTGCGGGACGGCCGGGTTCAGGTCCCGGGCGGCGAGGTGGTGATGAACCCCGAGGACGGTCCGGACGCACCTTGCGCGAGGACCGTTTTGCTTCCTTCCGAAGACTGGCGTGCTGCGCGAATAGTCCACGGAACCCGACATACGCCCGCTCCGAGCGGCATACGCCTCCACATACGCGAAGACCCCGGCCTCAGCGTCTCCGCTGGTGACGGGGTCTTTGGGCACCTGATACAGGTGCCCTCGGCGGGTTTCGAATCTGCGCACACGGCTCCGGGCTCCGGGGTGCTCGCAAGGGCTTCCGCAGGTCAGCGGCTTGCTGACGGTTACTCAGTCCCCAGGCCTACGCGTGTCCTACGAGATTGAAGTGTCTCATTGTCTCCCTTTTGTGTGAAGTGGAAGGGCAATTCGACGCGGGTGAAAGGCTCCTTCGTGGGGCTGTAAGCCGCGGTGATCGCAGGGAACGGGTGGTCGGCGGCCGTTAGGGTGAAGGCCGTTGAGTGAAGCCCGAGTCGGAGTACGGAGAGTCGTGAACGGTCTTACCGAGGCGAAGCTGAGGGCGCTGGCTGGTGGGCGTTCCTTCGAGCGCGGGCTCGGATATGTTGACGCGGTGTCCGGGGTCGAGGTCGGTGACGGCTGGATCAGGGCGTCGATCCACGGCACGGAGCGCTACGAGGCGGAGCTGGCCCTGGGCGGGCCTGGCGAGTTGGCGGGCGCGTGCGACTGTCCATACGGCCAGGAAGGCAACTTCTGCAAGCATCTGGTCGCGCTCGGTCTGAACGTGATCGCTCAACAGGTCGACGTTCCACGCCGGAGAGATACAGCCCGGGACCGGGCGCGGGGCCTCGACGCCTGGCTATGCGGCCTGTCGCGGGAGGAACTGCTCACTCTCGTACGGGATGAGATCGCGGAGGACCGGAACGTACGGCGTCGCCTGGAGCTTCGTGCGGCGAGCGCCAGTGGTGACCTGGCCGGGGTCCGGTCGCGTGTCCGGGAACTGCTCGACATCGGCCCGTTCGCCCGGTACGGCCACGTCGAGTACGCCGACGCCCGCGCCTATGCCGACCAGGCCGGGCAGGCGGTGTCCGCGATCCGGTCGCTCACCGGCTCGGGCCGGGCCGCCGACGCGATGGTCCTGGCACGGGAGGCGATCGAACTGCTGGCCGGGGTGATGGAGAGCGTCGACGACTCCGACGGATGGCTCGGGCAGATCGGCGCCGACCTCGCCGACGCCCACCATGAGGCATGCATAGCGGCACGCCCCGACCCGCAGGACCTCGCAGGCTGGCTTGTCGCCCACGTCCTCGGTGACGCCGACAGCCTCACCGACATCGACCCGCTCGACTACGAGGACGTCCTCGGCGAACGCGGGATGACCGCCCTGCGGAAACTGGCGGTCGGGGCCTGGCAGGACAACCGGACCGGCTGGGCCGAGAAGTACCTGATGGAACGCCTGGCCAAGGCGGGAGGCGACGTCGACACGGTGATCGCCGTATACGCGGACGACCTGGCACCGGACGGGCACACCCACCTGGTCATCGCCCGGGAACTGGACACCGCCGGCCGCCCCGCCGAAGCCCTGGAGTGGGCCGAACGCGGTATCCGGGACACCGAGGACCTCGCCACCGTCGACACCGCCCTCGTCGACTACCTCTCCGACCGCCACACCCGGGCGGACCGGCTGTCCGACACCGTCGCCGTGCGCCGCGACCACTTCAACGCCCGCCGTACCCTGCTCACGTACCGGCAACTACGCGCAGCCGCACAGGCCGCCGACCGCTGGCCCGCCGAGCGCGAGAGTGCCCTGGCTCTCCTACGCGCCGACACCGGACGGAAGGGAACCCACGGCGGTCACGTCCTTGTCGATGTCCTGCTCGACGACAAGGACGTCGACGCCGCCTGGCAGGCCGCGACCGAAACCGGCGCCCATGACGGCCAGTGGCTCACCCTCGCCGACCAGGCCCGCGGCACCCGCCCTGCCGACGCCCTCGCCGTCTACCTGCGCCTTGCCGGGCCGCTCACCCGCCAGACCGGCAACACGGTCTACGAACGACTCGTCGGCCTGCTGCTGAGCATCCGCGACTGCCACCGCCGCCTGGGCACACCGGACGAGTTCACCACCTACGTCACCGCCCTGCGCACCGCCCAGAAGCGCAAGCGCAACCTGATGCGGCTGATGGACGACCACGGCCTGTGAACCAGGCCCGGCCCGTCAGCGGGGAACAGGGACGGCCGATCTCTCCGACCGTCCCCTCCACCTCACCGCCGGACCGTCGCATGCATCTGCCTGCCGACTCCGCTGAAGGGAGTGCAGGCGGCTCACCACATCGCCGTACTCCTCGATCGGGGAGGCCCGGATGTGCTGTCCCTGGGCGGCCTAGCTGTTCCGTCCCGGTCCGTGCGGTCCCTCGCGTCCATCAGGCTGTGCGTGACCTGACGGAAGGCATCCGGCTGCGCGGCGCTCAGGACGTGCCCCCAGGTACGGCCCAGCCGGCCCCTCACTGAGGTGAACCCTTCTCTTCACCGCTACGCTGCCCGACACCTTCGCTGACGACTTGTCGGGGCCGGATGCGCTGTCGGCTCGGCCATGTCCTATGTTGCACAGGCAAGGCAGGGGGAGGCAGGCGGGCAACGCATGGCATGGGATTACGACAGCCAGCTGCTGGAGTCGGTGGCGGTACGTCGGCGCAGGATGCGGGATGCTCTGCTGTTCGGGGTGGAGCGAGCCCGGCGTACGGCTGATGAACGGCTGGGCAAGCTGTTCGCCGGCATCGCCATCACGGCTGTGCTGTGTGCGGGCTGTGTCGGTTGGTCCTTCCTCCAGCACACGCTGGCACAGCAGAAGGCCGAGGAGCAGGAACAGCGGCAGCGTCTGGAGCAGCCGTACGAGCCGCCGGGCCCTTCGGTGACACCGTAGAGGTCGCCGACAGTAGTCAGCCATGCCGCATCAGCCCTAGAAGCATTCGAACAGGGCGATGGTAGGTTCACACGAGTGGTGAGCACAGCAACGACGTCACGTACGCGACTGAGCCGGGTGACCCTGATCGGTGAGCGACGCCGTGCCGATCTGGTCTTGCCTTCCGACATGCCGATCGGACAACTGCTCCCGGACATCCTGCGGTTGCTGGACGACCGGGCGGCATCCCGCCCGATGACCCGTCAACTGGTGACATCCGAGGGCTCCGCGCTTCCGCACGAGAGCACGTTCGCGTCGGCGGAGATCGCCGACGGCGCCGTACTCCGACTGGTACGGACGCACTCCGCGCCGCCCGCGCCTGTGGTGCACGACGTGACCGACCAGGTGGCCGACGACCTTGATCTCCAGGCGTGGCGGTGGCGGCCCGCCGCCCGGCGAGTCGGCGCGGGTGTGGCGTCCCTCGTGTTCGCGGTCATCGCCGCGCTGCTCGCACGCCGCGAGTTCGGGCTTGACGCGCTGGCCGGCGGCCTGGCCGCCCTGATGTTGTGTCTGCTGGTGGCCGGGGCGCTCGTCGCCCGCGTCGGCCGGGGTAACCGGGGCCTGGCGACAGCCCTGTTGCTCATGTCCGGCGTGCTCGGCACGCTCGCCGCATGGACCGCCGCCGACGCGTACGGCTGGGCCGGGACGGTGCGGCTCGCCGTCGTCGCGGGGGCGGTGACCGTGGTTCTGGCGGCGCTGGGCTACTTCTCGCCCCTGGGGCGCGGTGGGCTTGTCGGCGCGGCTGCCGCGGCCGTGATCGTCGTCGTGTGGGAGGCCGTTGCCGCCGTACAGGCTGATCTGCCGCGGCTCGGCGCCGTGATGGCCTTGCTCTCCGTCGTGTTGCTCGGCCTGCTGCCGCGCCTCGCGCTGATGGCGTCCGGGCTGACCGCGCTCGACGACCGCCGCTCGGGCGGGGCGTCCGTCAGCCGTCACCAAGTACGCAATGCCCTGGCGGCAACGCACCAGGGGCTCGCGTTGGCAACCGTGGCCACCGCGGCCTCCGCTGCGGCGGCGGGGTGGCTGCTCACCCTGGGCGGTCGGCCCTCTGTGTGGACCGTGGTGCTGACGTCGGTCGTCGCCGTGGTGCTGCTGTCGAGAGCTCGGGCCTTCCCGCTGGTGGCCGAAGTCGTGGCGCTGTTTGCCGCTGCGGCGCTCATCGTCGTACGCCTCGTGATGGTGTGGATGGAGTACGCCGCGGGCGCCGGGCCGCTCGCCGTGCTGTGCGCCGCCGCGCTGCTGCCGCTGCTCGTGCTGGCAGTGGAGCCGCCGGAGCATGTGCGGGTCCGGGTGCGGCGGATCGGAGACCTGGTCGAGTCGATCGGCATGGTGGGGATGTTCCCGCTCGTCGTGGGCGTGTTCGGCGTGTACGGGCAGCTGCTCGGCAGGTTCTGACGTAGCCGCTCGGAATACCGGGCGAGGCGGAGAAGAAGGACGACGGGCGGAGAGGACATGTCGAGCGGAGACAACTGGCAGGGCGATGTCCTGCGTGATCTGGGGGGTGCGTCCGGCGCGGCCTCCGCCGCCGGTGCCTCCCCGCAGGCCGAGTCCCCGCACGGCGGACAGTCGCCGCAGGGCCAGGGCCAGCCTCCGGCCACTGCCCAGACCGATAGCCGGCTCCCCGGGCACGCGACGCAGGCCCAGGGTCGCGCCGAGACGGATCCCACGCCGACTCCGACGTATGCCCCCGCGCGTGCGCAGACCACAGCGCCCGACGGGACCGGCTCCCGGCAACGCCGTACACCCGACTCGCGACCCGTGGTCGAGGAGCGGCTGGCCGGTGCGGCCCGCAGACCGCGGCGAGGTGAGCCCGTCGCGGCACGGGCCGTACGAGCCGTTCGGAGAATCGTTTCCTCGTCGGTGGCGCGAGAGGTCGCCGAGGCGACCGGTTCAGCCGAGATGCTGCAGCAGCCTGTGACGACGGGGCGGCAGATAGCGGTGACGTCGATACGCGGCGGGGCCGGCAAGTCGACGGTCGCCGCGCTGCTCGGGACCACCTACGCCTACTACCGCCAGGACCCGGTCCTGCTCGTGGAGGCGGATCCCGCGCTCGGATCCCTGCCGCTACGGCTCGGCGCCGAGCAACTGCGCTGGACGACCGCCGACGTGGCCGACATCGTCGAGCCGCAGATGTCGCTGCTGGACGTCACCGGCTACCTCGTCCAGCTGCCCGACAACGCGTGGCTGCTGCCCGCCAGCCAGGGGCAGATCGGCGCGCTCCTCGACAGCACCGCATACGGGCGGGCCATGGTCGCGCTACGCCGCTACTTCGGTGTGACGGTCGTCGACTGCGAGACGTTGCCGGCGGAGGTGGCTCGTGTCGCACTGTCCGCCTCACAGGCACGCGTCTTGAGCACGCCCGCCACGCTGGAGGGCGTCACCAGCACGTATGCGGTGCTCCAGTGGATGCGCCGGCTGCCCCGGTATGTGATGGCCGGCACCGTCGTCGTACTCACCGAGCTGGCCCCGCACCCGGTCCTCGACCTCGGCGAAGCCACGCGGACGCTGGAGTCGACGGGAGCTTCCGTGCACGTTCTGCCGTACGACCGGCATCTCGCGGGCGGCGGCCGGATCCGCACCGGGCTGCTCGCCCAGCCGACCCGGCAGGCAGCCACCCGGATCGCCGCGGACGTCTTCCAGCTGTCCCAGCAGCGCCACTGACCCTACCGACCTCACACGAGCGGCTCATGAGCACCCGACTGATCCACCGGCCGGCGAGGACCACGCGCCCTCCGGCTGTCTCCGAGGCACGTGTCATCGAGGCCCCGCCGAACCTGCCTGAAGGCAAGGCGGGCAATGTCGCGATGTCGCTGCTGCCCGTCGCGGGTGTCATGTCGTCCGTCGTGATGATGACGGTCATGCGGAACAGCCAGTTCGCCGTGCTCGGCGCGATCATCCTGGTCGTCACGATCCTCGGCTCGCTCGTGCTGGTCTTCTCGCAGCGCGGCAAGGCCCAGCGCACCCGCCGCACGCAGCGCGAGGCGTACCTGGCGTATCTGGAGGAACTGCGGGAAGAGCTGGCCGCCGGGGAGCGCGAGCGGCGCGAGCTCGCCGATGTGCTCAATCCGCCGCCGCACGCCCTGTACGACATCGTGCGCGATCCCGCCCGCCTGTGGGAGCGGCGGCGCGTCGACGGCGACTTCCTGCGGGTTCGGGTCGGCACCGGCGAGATGCCCGTACGGGACCTCACGATCGCGCAGCAGGGCTCCACGGTCCTCACCCCGCCCGACCGGTTCATGCTCAACGAGGCGTCGGCGCTGGCCGCCCGCTTCCGTATCGGTCACGAACTGCCGCTCACCGTGCCACTGGACCGGGTCGGCAACATCAGTGTCATCGGGGCCCGCGAGGACTGTCTGCGCGTGGCCCGCGCCCTGCTCATGCAGGTGGCGGCGCTGCACGCACCGGACGACGTGGCGCTCGCCGTCGCCACCCCGGGGGACCGGCTCACCGACTGGGAGTGGGCCAAGTGGCTCCCGCATCTGCTCGACGGCGAGCGGTTCGACGGGCCCGTCGCGGCCCGCCGTATCGCCCCGTCCACGCCCCAGCTGGCCCGGCAGCTGGGCGGGGAGCTGCGGCGCCGCGCCTCGTACGCGGCCGAGGTCCGGCGCGGCCTGTCCGGCAAGGACGCCCTGTCCATGACGTCGAGACTGCTTGTCGTCAGCGACGGGCACGGCGAGGACGCCGTCGAACTGCCACTGCCGGACGAGGCCGTCGGGCTGCACGCCATGGGCGTCACCGTGCTCCACCTCCTCGAACGGCGTGTACAGGAGCCCGGCCACGTCGGAGTGCGGATCACGGTCGACGGCGAGCGGGTCGTGCTCGAGGACCTCCGCGAGACCGAGCCGGTCAGTGCGCAAGGCACCGTCGATGACGTCGGCGTGCCGTTCGCCGAGGGCCTGGCCCGGATGCTGGCGCCGCTGCGGCTCTCCGCCGAGTCGCTCGTGGACGCGCCGCTGTCCGGGCCGGTCGACTTCGCCGACCTGCTCGGCATCGAGGACGTGGCCCTCCTCGACCTGGACCGGATGTGGGCGCCCCGCGGCGAGCGTGCCTTCCTGCGTGTCCCCATCGGTGTCAACGACTCCCGCGAACCGGTGCTGCTCGACCTGAAGGAGTCCTCCGAGCTGGGCATGGGCCCGCACGGGCTGTGTGTCGGCGCCACCGGTTCCGGCAAGTCGGAGCTGCTGCGCACCCTCGTCCTCGCTCTGGTGGCCACCCACCCTCCGGAGGACCTGGCCCTGGTGCTCGTCGACTACAAGGGCGGGGCGACCTTCGCGCCGTTCGCCGACCTGCCGCACGTCGCCGGCGTCATCACCAACCTGGAGAACCAGGCGGGCCTCGTGGAACGCGTCCACGCCTCCCTCGCCGGGGAGGTCAAGCGCCGCCAGCAGGTCCTCAAGGACGCCGGGAACATCGCCGACATCGGCGACTACGCCGTCCTGCGCGCCGAGAAGCGGCGCGACCTGGAGCCCTTGCCGCACCTGTTCGTCGTCATCGACGAGTTCGGCGAACTCCTCACCGCCAAGCCCGACTTCATCGACCTCTTCCTGTCCATCGGCCGGATCGGCCGCTCCATCGGCGTGCACCTGCTGCTCTCCAGCCAGCGCATCGAGGGCGGCAAACTGCGCGGCCTGGACACGTACCTGTCGTACCGGCTCGGTCTGCGGACGTTCTCCGCAGACGAGTCCCGTACGGTCCTGGAGACCCCGGACGCCTTCCACCTGCCCCCGCTGCCCGGCTTCGGCTACCTCAAGGTCGACACCAGCCACTACGAGCGCTTCAAGGCGAGCTATGTCTCCGGCGCCTACCGCGGCCCCGCACGGCGCGACGAGGACGAGAAGACCGGACCACTCGTCCTGGAGTACGCGGCGTACAACACCCTGGCCGAGCCGGACGGCACGGGGAGCGGCGGCCCGGAGCCCTCCGTACGGCGCCGCGAGACCGGCCCGACCGAGCTGGGCGTCATGGTCGAACAGCTGGAGCACGCCCCCGTCGCTCCGGTGCGCCGGATCTGGCTGCCACCGCTGCCCACAGCCCTCCCGCTCGACCAGGTCGCCGGGCCGCTCGACGTCGGCGCGCGCGGCATGCAGCTGACAACCCGGCGCGGACCGCTGCAGGTACCGCTCGGACTGCTGGACGACCCGGCCAAGCAGTGGCAGGGCCCGTGGTTCCTGGACCTGACGGTGGCGGGCGGGCACGCCGCGTTCATCGGCGGCCCGCAGTCCGGCAAGACGACCCTGCTGCGCACCCTGGTGCTGTCCCTCGCCCTGACGCACACGCCGCAGGAGGTCGGCGTGTACGCCGTCGACCTGGTGGGCGGCGGCCTCCAGGCCCTGTCCGGGCTGCCGCATGTCGGCGGGGTCGCCACCCGCGCCGACCGCGAGCGCGCGGCCCGCACCGTCGAAGAGGTGCGGACCATGCTGGCCCTGCGCGAGGAACTGTTCCGTATACACGGCATCGACTCCGTCGAGCAGCTGCGCACCCTGCACGCGGCCGGCCGCCTGCCGGAGCTGGCGTCCGCCGAGATCGTGCTCGTCGTCGACGGATTCGGCGCGCTGCGCGACGACTTCGAGGAGCTGGACGACTCCGTCGGGGACATCCTCAAGCGGGGCAGCGGGTACGGCATCCACGTCGTCGCGGGCATGCTGCGCTGGAACGACGTCCGCATCGCCGTACAGTCGAACTTCGGCACCCGCGTGGAGCTGCGGCTCAACGACCCCACTGATTCGAGCATCGACCGCAAGCTCGCCGAGACGCTGTCCCCGGACGAGCCCGGCCGGGTCCTCACCGACGGCAAGCTCTTCGCCCAGGTCGCCCTGCCCCGTACGGACGGGCTCGCCGACGCCTCCGAGCTCGGCGCGGTCCTGGAGCGCACCACCCGCACGATCCGGGCCACCTGGAGCGGGGAAGTCGCCCAGCCCGTACGGGTCCTGCCGCATCTGCTGGAGCCCCACGCCCTGCCCGGCCCTGCAGCCGAACCGCGCCGGGTGCCGATCGGGCTGGACCAGACGGCGCTCGCGCCCGTCCTGCTCGACCTCTTCGACCACGACCAGCACCTTCTGGTCCTGGGCGACAGCGAGTGCGGCAAGACGAACCTGCTGAAGACGGTCGCGGCCGGCCTGATCGAGCGCTACGGCGAGGACGACCTGGTCTTCGCCGTCATGGACCCGCGCAGGGGCCTGCGCGGAGTGATCCCCGAGGAGTTCCTGGGCGGCTACGCGTACAACGCCAAGCTGTGCGCGGGCCTGTCCGCCGGGATCGCCACCGAGCTGGAGAAGCGACTCCCCGACGAAACCGCCTCCCTGGACGAACTGGAGCCGGGCAGCTGGGGAAGCGGCCCGCGCATCGTGGTCCTCGTCGACGACTACGACGTGCTGACCACCGCCGGCCAGTCGCCGATGGCCCCGTTCCTGCCGTACATCCCCTCGGCGGTCGACATCGGGCTGCACTTCGTCCTGACCCACCGGGTCGCGGGCGCGTCCCGCGGCATGTACGAGCCGCTGATGCAGGCCCTGCGCGAATCAGGATCGTCCGCGCTGGTCATGGCGGGCGACCGCAGCGAGGGCCAGCTCTTCCCCGGCGTGTACGCCTCGCAGCAGCCACCGGGCCGGGGCGTCCTCACCCGCAGGGGCCAGGCCAACCGCCTGGTCCAGACGGTCTACGCGGACCAGTGACCCACCCGACCTGCCCCAGCGCCGGGTGCGGTGGCTCCGCAGGGGAGGCCGCTTCCGTGCCACGAACCACGAAGAACCCAAGGACCGGACGAGACACATGACCAAGGACGTCATCGCCCTCACCCGCCGCATGCCCGCCCCGGCGACCGTGCTCGCCGCGCTCCTTTCCGGCGGCCCCGACAAACTGGTGGGCTCGGCGGGAGAGGGGGCCGTCATACAGCTGTGCGACGCGGCCGGACGACCGCTCGTCTCGGTCGAGGCACCGCTGCTCGTCCAGGTGGAGGGCGAGGCCGAGCGGCTGCTCGGGGCCACACCGCCGCCGGTGCCGTTCTGGTGGACGGAGGCCCGCGCCACCACGGGCGTCCCGGACGCCGAGCGGCTCGCCGGAACACTCGCGGCCCGGCTTGTCACGCTGTCCGGCGGGTCCGCCTGGCCTCCGCAGGCCGCGCGGTCGCTCGGCGTCGTCCGTACCGACGGGGTGAGCGTGGCGCCCGAACCGGCCGCCGCGCAGCCCGCTGTGGACGTCCTCACCGACAAGGCCGCCGTCGTCATCCAGGACCGGCCGGTCGTCGCCATGACGGCCTGGCTGTCGGACGCGTTCCGGGCAGCCGCCGAGGCGGAGCTGGGCCTCCAGATCGTCAGCCCGCCCGGCGCCACGCTCTCACCCGCCGTACGGGACAGTCTGGGCGGCTGGCCGTCGCGGTGGATCGTCCAGGACGAACGGGACGGCTACTACGACGGACTGACCGGCGCCGTACTGCGTTGGCAGAACGGAATGTTCGCCCCGGCCGATCCGGTGAGCGAGGGAGGCGGGGAAGCCGCCGGGGAGCCGCGTACCCCGGTGGCCGCCGCCTACCAGGAAGTCGCGGCCACCGGTGATCGGCAGCTCGCGGTCACGTTCCGCGCGGTGCACCCCGCGGACGAGCGTCTGGTCCTGGGCGGCGGCCTGGAGGCGGTGTGGCGGGAGCTCACCGGCGCGCCTCCGGCCGGCTGGGGCACCGCGGAGCCTGCCAACCTTCCGTGGTCGCCGCGCCGGCTGACCGACGTCGCGTACGAGCGGGCGCCCCGCCCGAGCTGGTTCGTGGTGGTCGGCAGCCCTGACCGTCCGGGTCTCGCCACGGTCCGGGTACGTCGTACGAAGGCGGGCGTCGAGGAAGAGGTCACGCTGGCGTTCGGCTACGGGAGCGGTGAGGAGCCCCCGGTGGACGCCGTGCCGCGGGCCGCCGAGGTCCTCGCGTCCCGGCACCGCCTGCAGTCGATGCTCGTCCAGCTCCGCAAGGCCCGTCGCGACCTGGCGGTGCCGCCTCGCTTCGAGGGGCCGGGGGTGCCGCTGTCCTTCGTGCTCGGCGCCGAGGAGGTGCGGGCGATGCCGGGCGACCGTGCGCGGCGTACGCCGTTGTCGCGGGCTCCGGTGGAGCTGGGCCCGAAGGCCCGTCCGGCGCTCTATTACCCGCTGCCGGGTGATCCGTCCGACCTGTCCGGATGGAAGGACTTCGAGCTGCTGATGAGGCATCTGAAGGGCGCTCAGCCGCACTGATTGTGCGTCATACCCGGTCCGACACTGGCTGATTGCGGATTGCACTCGCGATACCCGGGTTGTTAGAGATGGGGGAGAATGCGAACACCAGACCGAGGGGGAGCCTGATGAAGTTCGACATGGGGGCGCAGGTTCTGGCGTCACTGATGAAGCAGTCAAATCTGTCCACCAACGATCTCGGACTGCTGATCCGTCAGCTCATCCAGGCGGCACAGCCGCTGGAGGGCAGGTTCAACGGCGCGGGCAAGGCGGCGTTCGACCTGTTCAAGTCGCGTTCCGACGAGATCACGGCCGAGTTGAACGCTTCGCTCCGGGCGATCCTGGGCGGCCAGGCCGGGATGGAGACGGCATTCGGCTCCGGTGACCAGGAGCAGGGCGAGAACGCGCGGACGCAGATGTCGGCGGCGAACTTCGACGCTGCGCGCTTCTCGGGCCGTAGCTGACCGTCGTACCTCAGCACGCGTATCTCACGGGGAGTGGATTTCTTATGGCAGCCAACAGTGACCGCCGTTCGTACGACCTGGGCGCCTCCAGCGAGGTGCAGGCCAATATCAAGGCTGTGATCGCCCGTCTTGAGCAGGTGATCACGGATCGTGACGCCCAGGTGAAGGCCGCGATGAAGGACTTCCAGGCCGATGGGGTGGCGGACGAGTACCACGGCAAGGAACTGCGCTGGAACAAGGCCTCGCAGGAGGTCAGGGCCATCGTTCAGCTGCTGAGGACGACGCTGGAGAAGAACGACGCGACCGCCCAGCAGACGCTCGCCCGGGCGAAGGCCGCCGTCGACAACATCGGCTGACGGTACGGCCGGGCGCAGGCAGCGGGATCGAGCACACGGGGGAACGGGGGGACGTTTCATGACGTCGTGGGACATCAAGCCGCAGGGCGTCCAGGGCCAGTTGCGGGCCACCGGCGCCAGGGCCGGGGACCTGGAGAAGGCCCTGACGGCGATGATCGACGATATGCGGGCGGCGGGTGAGGCCGCCGGCACGGCAGTGCCCGGCTCGGCGGCAGAGACCCATACACCTGGGCCGTGGGCGTCGGGGCCTTCGCTGACGCGCAAGGCCACAGGCCCGGTCGCCGCCGCACTCGCCGAGTACCTCCAGGAGCGCGGTAAGGACTTCACCTCGATGGCGGACCGGATCCAGGCCGCTGTGCTGGGTGCCGCCAAAGCCACGAACGCGTACGTCGAGGGCGACCTCGCCACGGCCCGGGAAGCCCAGAGCGCGGCTCGTTCCGTACGGCTGGACCTGCTCAAGGACGCCGGGGGGAAGAAGTGAGCGACAACCAGCCGGTGAATCCGGCCGAGATACCCGTCTTCACCGGCGACGAGGCAGCGCTCGACGCGAAGGTGAAGGCGATCAGCGGCCACGGGGTGAAGGTCGCCGCAGCGGCCGGTGACGTCCACACCACCTTCGGCGGACTGCGGGCCTTCTACCAGGCGCCCGAGGCCGACCAGCTGTTCGCCACGACCAGACCGGTCGCGGACAAGGCCCTGACGCTCAGCTCCGACATGTGCGTCATCGCCGGAGCCCTCGGTACGTACGCCAACGACATCCGCCCCCTGGCCCAGGAACTGGACAGGCTCAAAAGGGAGGCGGAGACGTTCCGGTCCCGGATCGCGGGCGACGACGAGTGGCGCGAGGACGGCGACCTCATCGACGAGAACAGGGCACGCCGCGACCAAATCGCCGAGCTCTGGACACAGTTCCAGGAAGCCGAGCGCGCCTGCCACTCCAAGATCGTCGCACTGGTCGGCGGCACACCACTGAAAGTCAACGACGGCTCCAACGCCAAGGACATGTACGGCTACGACGCCGAGGCCCTCAAACAGGCCGAGAGCCTTCCCTGGGGCGACGTCGTCGACGAGTCCATCCCCGGCTGGCAGTTCTGGGAACACGGCTGGGAGTTCGGCAAAGGCGTCGTCGTCGACGGTGTATGGGGCACCCTCGTGGGCCTGGGAACCCTGGCCGGCTTCAAAGGCGGCGACGCGGCGGGAGAGGCATGGAGCGGCCTGGCCGCCCTCGGCACGGGCCTGGGCCTGTCCATGCTCCCGGCCACCCGCAAGTACCTCTGGGACACGCCACCGGACCAGCTGCCTGCAGAGTTCCGCAAAGCCCGTACCGCCGTGCAAGAAACGGGTAAGGCGTTCCTGGCGTGGGACAAGTGGGAGTCCAACCCCTCCAGGGCCGCGGGCGAAGTCACCTTCAACGTCCTGACCACCGTCTTCACCGGCGGCGCCGGCGGTGCGGCAGCGGGCGCGGGCAAGGCGGGAGCGGTGGCCAAGGCGCTCTCCGTCGC
>NZ_VSRY01000126.1 GCF_008271805.1 Streptomyces sp. TRM49041 | reverse complement strand
CGCTCGACGGTCACCGGCTCCTCGGCCGGGGCCTCCTCCACGATGATGTGCGCGTTCGTACCGCTCACACCGAACGACGACACACCCGCACGACGCGGACGACCATCCGCGGTCCACTCCCGCGCCTCGGTCAGCAACTCGACACGTCCGGAGTCCCACTCGATGTGCGGAGACGGCTCGTCCACATGCAGGGTCGGCGGCAGCACACCGTGCCGCATCGCCATCACCATCTTGATCACACCCGCGACACCGGCGGCCGTCGAGGTGTGGCCGATGTTCGACTTGATCGAGCCGAGCCACAGCGGGTCACCCTCACGCTCACGCCCGTACGTCGCCAAAAGCGCCTGCGCCTCGATCGGATCACCCAGCTTCGTACCCGTCCCATGACCCTCGACCGCATCCACATCGGCGGGGGACAGTCCGGCGTTGGCGAGCGCCTGACGGATCACCCTCTCCTGAGACGGGCCGTTGGGAGCGGTGAGGCCGTTGCTGGCGCCGTCCTGGTTGACGGCGCTGCCGCGGATCAGGCCGAGGATGCGCCGCCCGTTGCGCTTGGCGTCCGAGAGCCGCTCCAGCACCACCAGGCCCAGGCCGTCGGAAAAGCCGGTGCCGTCGGCAGACGCCGAGTACGCCTTGCAGCGGCCGTCGGGGGCCAAGCCGCGCTGGCGGCTGAACTCCATGTGGAGGAACGGTCCCGAGAGCACCGTCACGCCACCGGCCAGGGCGAGGGAGCACTCGCCGGCGCGCAGCGCCGTCGCGGCGAGGTGCAGGGCGACGGCGGAGGCGGAGCAGGCGGTGTCCACCGACACGGCCGGGCCCTCGAGGCCGAGGCTGTAGGCGACGCGGCCGGACACCACGCTGGTGGTGGAGCCGGTCAGGCGGAAGCCCTCGATCTCGGGCAGGGTTCCGGCGGGCATCGACGCGTAGTCGGAGGGTCCGACGCCGCAGAAGACGCCGGTGTCGCTGCCGCGCAGGGAGTTCGGGTCGAGGCCCGCGTCCTCCAGCGCCTCCCAGGCGGCCTCCAGCAGCAGACGCTGCTGCGGGTCCATGGCCGTCGCCTCACGCGGGCTGATCCCGAAGAAGTCGGCGTCGAAATCGGCGGCCCCGTCGATGAACCCGCCCTCGCGGGCGTACACCGTGCCGAGCCGGTCCGGGTCCGGGTCGTACAGCCCCTCCAGGTCCCAGCCGCGGTCGGTCGGGAACGGGCCGATGGCGTCACTCCCGGTGGCCACCAGTTCCCACAGGTCCTCCGGTGAGGTCACCCCGCCCGGGTACCGGCAGCTCATGCCGACGATCGCAAGGGGCTCCCCGTCGCGGGACTCGTACTCGCGAAGGCGCGCACGGGCCTGGTTGAGGTCGCTCGCCATCTTCTTGAGATAGCGGGCGATCTTCTCCTGCTGATCTGCGTTCTCTGCCATTTCCCCGCCCCTTGTCACGCTTCGCCGAACTCGGCGTCGATCATTTGGAAGACCTCGTCCATGGAGGTGGCCGCTTCGATGCGCTCGGCCGTCTCCGCCTCGTCGTCGTCGGTGACGACGGCGAGCAGGCGGCGCAGGCGCTCGGCCACCGGGCGCCGTTCGTCGTCGGCGATCGCGGCAAGCATGTCTTCCAGCTTCTTCAGTTCCTTCTCGATCGGAGGCTCTCCGACGGCACCGCCGCCGAACTCGGCGAGCAACAGGCGCGTGATGTCCGCGGGCGTGGGGTGGTCG
The DNA here is from genome assembly GCF_008271805.1 of Streptomyces sp. TRM49041. GTDB lineage: Bacteria > Actinomycetota > Actinomycetes > Streptomycetales > Streptomycetaceae > Streptomyces. The sequence continues at coordinate 2,591 of NZ_VSRY01000126.1, read as the reverse complement.
AACACGAGCGTGGCGGGCAGGCGCACACCGGTGGCCTGCGTGAGCCGGTTCCGCAGCTCGACGGCGCCGAGCGAGTCGAAGCCCATCTCCTGGAAGGCCCGCTCGGGTTCGACGGCCGTGGCCGAGGCATGTCCGAGCACGGCCGCCACCTGGGTGCGGACCATGTCGAGGACGATGCGCTCCCGGTCGGCGGCGTCGACTCCGGCCAGTTGGTCGCGCAGCGACACCGTGGGGGTGTCCACCCGTCGGGCAGCGACGGGTGCGAGCCCGCGCAGCACGGCCGGGATCGTCCCGGCCCTGGCCTGGGACCGCAGCACCGCCGTGTCCAGCCGGACCGGCGCCAGCAGCGCCGCGTCCGACGCCAGAGCCTGGTCGAACAGACCGAGACCCACCTCCGTCGTCAACGCCTTGGAGCCCATCCGCTCCAGGCGAGCCAGCTCGTTCTGGCCCAGCTGCGCGGCCATGCCCGCGGTGTCGGACCACAGGCCCCACGCCAGCGAGGTGGCGGGCAGCCCGGCGGCCCGGCGCGACGCGGCAAGCGCGTCCAGGGCCGCGTTGGCGGCGGCGTAGTTGCCCTGACCGGGGCTGCCGATGAGCGCGGCCACCGACGAGAACAGCACGAACGCCGAAAGCTCCGCGTCGGCCGTCAGCTCGTGCAGATGCCAGGCCGCGTCCACCTTGGGCCGCATCACCCGCTCGATGTGCTCCGGCGACAGCGATCCGATCACACCGTCGTCGAGCACACCCGCCGCGTGCACCACTGCGGTGGGACGATGCTCCAGCGTGCCGAGCACTGCGGCGAGTTGCTCCCGGTCGGACACGTCGCAGGCGACGGCCCGAGCCGCACACCCCAGCTCTGCCAGCTCGGCGACCAGTTCGGCGGCGCCGTCGGCCTCCGGGCCGCGTCGGCTGAGCAGCAGCAGGTGACGTACGCCGTGGGCGGTGACGACGTGACGGGCGAACACGGCGCCCAGACCACCCGTTCCACCGGTGATCACCACCGTGCCCTCGGGGTCGAACGAGGTGACCGTCTCACCGGTGGAAGCACGCGCGAGCCTCGGCGTCAGCAACCGGGCTCCCCGCACCGCGAGTTGCGGCTCTTCGGCGCCCAGCACCGCACCCCAGTCGGGATCGTCGTCACCGATGTCGACCAGTACGAACCGATCCGGATGCTCCGACTGCGCGCTGCGCACCAGACCCCACACCGCGGCCTGGGCAACGTCCGGAGCCTCACCGTCAGCGGCGACCGCAGCCCGCGTCACGATCACCAGCCGCGCCTGGGCCAGCCGCTCACTGGCCAACCACTGCCGCAGCAGCGCCAGCGCCTCGCCGGTGGCCGCCCGCGCCGCCCCGGGCACGTCACCGTCCGGGGTCCGGACCGCGGCCAGCACCACCTCGGGCGCCTTCACTCCGTCGGCCAGCGCCTTCTCCAGCGCGGTCAGATCGGCGAACCGCTCCGCCGGCCCGCCGACCTCGCCCAGTGCGACGACACCGGCGGCCGGTGCCTGCGCGGCCTGAGCGGCCTGGGCGGGAACCCAGCCCAGCTCGTAGAGATGGCGCTCGCTGTCGCCTCGCGCCGCTTCGAGGTGCGCCTGCTCCACCGGGCGGACGTCGAGCCGCCGCAGGCAGGCCACCGGCAGACCGTCCTCACCCGCGATGTCGAGCCGCAGGGACATCGGGTCCGGCAGCGTGATCCGCACGCGGAGCCGCATGAGGCCGAAGCGCCCCAGCTGGACCCCGGACCAGGAGAACGGCAGCCCGCTCGGGTTGTTCTCCCCCATGTCGAGCATGCCGAGCCCGCCGTGCAGGGCGGAGTCGAACATCGCCGGGTGGATGGCGAACCCGTCGGCCGGACCGGCCGCCTCGGGCAGCGCCAGTTCGACGAGCACCTCGTCACCCCGACGCCAGGCGGTCTCGACGGCGCGGAAGGCCGGGCCGTAGTCGAAGCCCACGTCGGTGAGGTGGGCGTTGCGGTTGAGCAGCGTGTAGAGCTCGGACACGGCAAGCGGCTCGGCGTCCGCGGGCGGCCACGGAACCGGCAGCGGCTCCAGGGGCCCGGCCTTGGCGGACAGCCATCCACGGGCGTGGCAGGTCAGCTCGGTGACCGCGTCCTCGCCCGCCTCGATCCGGGAGAAGAACGCGATCTCGCGGCGACCGTCCTCACCGGCCGCGCCGACCGTGACCCGGATCTGCCGCGTCACGTCGTCCTCCAGGACCAGCGGCGCGGCGATGACCATCTCGTCCACGACCTCGCAGCCCAGGCGACGGCCGATGGTCAGTGCCATCTCGCACATCGCCGTGCCCGGCACGAGTACGATCCCGAACACCGCGTGGTCACGCGTCCACGGCTGCGTCTCCTGCGACATGCTGCCGGTGAACACCCACTCGTCACGGTCCCCGACCTGCACGGCCGCGGCCAGGATCGGATGCCGCATCCGGTCCATCCCGGCAGTGGAGGCGTCGGCGGCACCGACCTTGCGGGACAGCCAGTAGTTCTCCCGCTGGAAGGCATACGTGGGCAGGTCGACGCGCTGGGCACCCGTTCCGGCGAACACCGCCTCCCAGTCCACACCGACACCCGCGGTGTGTGT
>NZ_VSRY01000125.1 GCF_008271805.1 Streptomyces sp. TRM49041 | reverse complement strand
GTGTCCCGTCTCAGCGAAGTTAGCCGGCGGTGTCGCGTTGACCTGCGAGGGCTGGATTGGGTGAGACGGCTGCCAGCAGCCCCCGAGCGTCTGAAGGCGAACCACATCCCCTTCAGCGACGTCCCTGGCTACTCCCAGGCGCTCCGCCGCGTCCAGGGCCTCGGTGCCCGCCAGAAGGAACGCCTCCTCGAACTCTTCCTGCCGCGAGCGAACCTGACCAGCGGCGCCGCCGCCCGCTACAACGGCAGAGGACCCCGGTGATGCCGGGGTCCTCTTACTTCAAGATCAACTGCTGGTGTCAGCGAGGGTTGATCTCGACCTTGACGTGAAGGCACGTACCGGCGGTGATGAGCGGGCCGCCGACGAAGGGGAAGCCAGTGAAGCAAAGGGCGACCCCGGAACCAACGCAGAGAACGGAGAACCCGAACTGGCACCAGGCGAGTGCTCCCTCGGGGCGCCTCCTGCTCACGGAGACGAGGGGCTGGCGCTCTGTCGGATCTACTGGGGTACCGTCGGTGGTAGTCAGGAGGAATACCTCTTTCCTGTGCGTACAGGTACCAGGGCAGTTCTGCTTGCCGGCTCTCTGCCCTGGTCCTGTGGGACCTCAACGGCTGGGGTTCCAGCTCGTGAGATCCATGGTGCGGCGGACTTGACAGGGCCTGAGGTACACTGGTCGACGGATTGATCCGCATGGCGTCGAGTCGACAGTTAAAGTCGAAGATGACATTGAAACTGGATAGCGAAGCCATACGGATCAAACGGTAGCGGTGAAACCGTCAGACTTTTTGAGGACAGCTGTGGCGCAGGAGCGGGATGGCAAGGTCGAGATCCGCAAGGACCAGCTACAGGCTTTGATGGGGGGCGAGCTCCCCGATGCGATCAAGAAGGCCCGCGAGATCCACGCGCGAGGCAAGAAGCCGCAGGTTGTGCGCGTGCGGCGGTCCTTCGTGAGGCTGGAGAAGTTCGGCGGGACGGTCGAGACCGAGAGGAAGCCGCTGCCTCGGGCCGAGCGCCCGCTCTCCGCACAGATGATCACGCCGAAAGGGCTCACCCTGAAGCTGTACCTCCTGATGCTGTTCGCGGCGCAGTGCGAGGCGGCGGTCGGCAAGGAGTGGCCTCAGCCGTACCCGATCGAGCCGGACGCCCAGAAGACCGATTCCTGGGAAGGCTTGGTGGCGACCGTCGCCAAGTACGCCGGGCCCGGCGTACAGGCGTCCTCGGTCCGCACGAACAAGGTCAGGCAGATCGCCCAAGCGATGAAGGCACTTGAGGAGATGGGGCTGCTCAAGTCGGCAACCGGGATTAAGGGGCAGGTCCGCCGTGGCGTTCTGCTCCTGTGCGAGAACGGAAAGAGCAAGGACACCGGCGCCGCGAGCATCCCGTACACCGTGCCGGCCGATGACGAGAGCTTCCTTGAGATCCCCATCGGGTTCTTTACCAACGGCTGGGTCCACGTGCTCACCAATAGCGAGATCGCGGCCCTGCTGATGTGGTTCGACGTCATGAAGTTTGACGCCATGCACGTGACTCCCGAGGGCAGAGCCCCAATGACCGTCGGGTACGTGCTGAGCAACGTGCGCCACGGCTTCTACGGCCTCGGCCGCGACACCTACGAGACGCACAAGCCACTCGAAGCCTTCCAGCTCCTCGACGTACACCGGCCCTCCAAGCGGTACGACAGCGGGAAGTGGAAGGACTTCGAGGAGGACAGCAGCGGCATGGTCTGTCACCGCGTGGTGCTCCGGGACGGCGCATTCGACAGAGAGGCGGGCCCGGTCGTCGAGGAAGTACTCAAGAGGCGCGACGCCACCAACGAGTGGCGTCGGTCCTTCGGCGGATTTCTGCAGCCCCAGAGGTGGTGACCCGGGCCCGGGCCAGGAACCACCGACAAGACCACCACCCGGCTCCGCAACGAGACCGGCGGGACATGGAGCCGATGCGCCCCTGGGGATCACGCACGATCACCAGCAGGCTGGACTCCACGAGGAACTGGCGATAGCTGAATACGAGAGCTCACCAGTAGCCGACTGGAGCTATCCGAGGAGCAGAGACACGATCGAGGCGAGCGAACCCACGATTCCGAACCGGGTGGCGAACGGTTCGATGCGGAGCCTCCACATGGAGCTGCGCAGTTCCGGTGTGTCCTCTTCGGACGCTGCCTGGGCCTGGAGTTCGTCTATGAGCGCGTTCCCTCCGGGATACTCGCCCAGATCCTGCCGGAGCCGGTTGAGAATCGAGATCAGGTCGGCGTCTTCCAGGCCGGTGTTCTGCCGGTTGTGGCTTCCAGCAATGGCTCTGCCGCCCCGGGACGCTGCGGAGGCGGGGCCGCTGCCGAAACTTACGGCAGCGCCCGCCCCGATGTCACCGACGCTGATGTTGGCCTGGGGGGCCTGCGGGTGGTGCTGACTGTGGTCGGTCACGTTCCCTCGCACCGTCTGGGCGTTGCTTCCTCTGGCGGCCAGGCTGCTGTCGTGCACCGGCCCATACACGACATTACTGTCGACGATGATGGTGCCGTTTGAGACGGGCCGCTGCTGACGGGTAGTCAGGAAAAACCACAGAGTCTGCTTGGAGTGCACGAAGTCGATGCCGTCGGCGGTCAGCGTAATGCGTTGGGGCCGGGGGGCGCGGTCGGCCATAAGAAGGCCCTTGGCTTCCAGATAGGCGACGGCGGCGTCTACTTCGTGCCATGTGACCTCGGTGCCGCAGAACCACCACTCCTTGGCCGCGGCGAACTTCTGCAGGTCCGCCGAGCCCCCCGACGGGGAGTTGTTATACGCCCAGTGAGGCAGCACGTTGTTCAGATGTGCCTCGCGTTCGGCTCGTGGCTCCGAGTGGGCCCGCAACTCACGGGCCTTGGCCACGCCGGCCCAGGTCAAGCGGATGAGGGGAGAACGGCCGTTGGCCTGGTTGACCGCACGCCTCGCCCAACCACGCACTACGAGATGGGAGACCACGGCCTGCTCGTCGGCCGCGTCCAACCTGGCGGCTCCCACGATCCTTCCTGCATGGAGGATCTGTTCCGGGTCGTCGCCCATGGCGTCGAAAGCGCTCTGCAGGAACCGGTCGGCGTACACCTCGATTGTCACCCATCCATCGTACGGCGCGAGAACACCACGCCTCCGGGGATCACGCACGGTCACCAGCAGGCTGGACTCCTCGGGGAACTGGCGACAGTTGAATACGCGAGCCCACCAGTACCAAGGCCGCCGTCGCAGCGCAGGGCTCAGGACGCTCCCATAGCGCCCGGGGGTCTGGGTTCAATCGGCCTGCTGGGCGTCCCTCAGCAGCTTCTCGTACAGGGCCTCGGAGGCTTCGATGCTGGCACCGAGGGCTTCCATGCCGGGGGTGACGACTGCGACGGCGACGCGGTCGTTGAGAATGTAGAAGGTGTCGATGTCGTCGGCGAGTTCTGCGATCAGGCGCCCCCGAGGTCCGTCGGCCATCATCTCGGGGGCCTTGTCATACCAGAAGCTGTGGGCGAGGTAGTTGCGGCGCTTGACCGCGTTGGTGAGGTCGGCGGGCAGCTCGGGGTCGCTGCCGCACAGCGGAGTCACCTTGGCGACGAGATTCTGAAAGCTGGAGCTGGCCGCCTTGTTCCACGGGTCAGTACCCAGCACGCGCTTCTCCTGCCGAGCGAGGCCGATTCGGTGGTGCGCGAGCGCGTTGATCAGCCCGCGTTCCACAGTGGCGGCGGTGAACATGGCCAGACCGTAGGCCGCGTAGACAGTCGGATCCTCGTTGGGGAGATGACGTATGGGGTTCTCGTAGTCCGTCGCCATGCCTCTCATAGTGGACGCTCGGCCACCCTCGGTCACTCCCATTTTCGCAACGCCCCACGCGGATCTTCCGGGCCAGCCCTCTGGGGTCAGGGCGGTCGTCTTCGCGCACTGGCGGCTGTGGCCGGCGCGCTGGCGCAGGGATCCGCGGTGGTTGCTCCGTTGCCCCCCGCCGTACACGCACAGTCATCGGTGGGTGGTCATGGTCGTAGCCGTCGGCTGCGTGCAGTGCGGCGAGCAAGTCCACGTCCAGCCCAACCTTGACAATGTCCAAAATGGACGCTACGATGGCTTCATTGTCCAACTCAGGCGCGGATGGGGTGTCGATGATCACTTACGCCTTCTGGAACAATAAGGGCGGCACTGGCAAGACGAGTCTATGTTTCCAGACCTTGTCGCATTACGCTCACAAGAATCCCGATAAACGTATCCTCGTGCTGGATGTTTGCCCGCAGGCGAACCTCTCCGAGCTGCTGTATGGGGGGCTCGCCTTTCGAGGTAGCGAAGTGCTGCTTGCGCGACAGGGGGAGCCGGTGCGTCGCACGATCGGCGGCTACTTCGAGTTGCGCCTGTCTTCCCCCTTTGCCCCACCGACCATCGTGGCGGCTGACTATATCTCGAAGCCCAGTCAGTACAACCAGGCGATTCCAGAGAATATTGACCTCATTGCCGGTGACCCGTTGCTGGAGATGCAGGCAACTGCGATGTCAGCGCTGGCAAACACGTCGATCCCGACCACGAACTCGTGGCTGCGAATCATCGACTGGATTCGTGACCTCCTCGAAACGGTCTCAGATGACTACGACACCGTGTTCATCGACACGAACCCCTCGTTCTCGATGTACACGCAGGTGGCGCTTTCATCTTCCGACAGACTTATCTTGCCGGTGATGGCGGATGACTCATCGCGTCGTGCAATTCAGAATGCCTTCTCTCTGGTGTACGGTCTCAAGCTCCCGTCGGACATCTATACTCAGTACGCCTTCGCGACTCGGCTTCGCGAGGCGGGGCGGGATCTTCCGCAAGTGCATGTGATTGCTAAGAACCGGCTCACTCAGTACATGGGGGCCGCTTCCGCGTACGCTGCGGTGCTGCACTCCATTGACCGGGACGTCGTCGCGCTCATGGCGTCTACCCCCGAGATGTTCACCTTCGACAATATCGAGGACGGCGTCGTGGAGATCCGCGACTTCCAGACCGCAGGCGTGGTCGCTCAGGCGCGTGGATGCCCGCTCTACGCGCAGAGGCCCGGCAAACTGGACATCATGGGGCATCGTGTTCAGGTGAAAGCAGACTACCTGGAGAACTGCGTTGTCGACGCCAGAAAGCTTGTGGCCGCACTCTAAGCCTGGTGAGTGATGCGGGGCCCTGGTGCTATCTGCCAGGGCCCCCTTTGCAGCCTGGACGGATTCTCGGGTGCAAACCGCTTTCGTCCCGCGAATATGCGACACCTCAACATGTGGGCATGCCTCAAGCCTGTCTGAGGCGCTGCTGCCATGACCGGGTACGCCGGAGGTGATAGGCGAGTGCGCCGTAGGAGATCGAGTATTCGTGGTTGTCCAGGAGTTCGGCCCACATCTGTCTCGTGTTGAGGCCGGCGGCGATCATGCCTTCGAGGAGGTCGGAGATTTCGCTGCTGATCGGGTCGGCGCCTCGACGCGTCCCTGGCAGGAGCGGCTGAGCCGTGTCCAGCGCCCGGTGGACGACCCATCTCTGCACGCCATGGCGCTGTGTGAGCAGCCGCATCGGCACACCCCTGTAGGCGTCACGGGCTATGCGGTATCGGAGGTCGCGGCGGCCATGGAAAGGGAACCTCCTCGCATAGCGTGCTGTTGGTTTGAAGCGTCCCCGACGTGAGCTGGCATCGGCAAGAGCGCGGTCCAGGGAATCGGGGCTCCGGCCAGAAACCGCAGCGAGACGATCGAGAATCGGCTTCCCGAACCAGTAGGGCGGTCCGCAGAGGTATTCGTGCAGGTAGCTGGGCTTCAGATGGTTGGCACGGGCCATACGTCGAATGTAAGAGTCCGTGGTTTCCCCAAAGCGGGGCGAAACCTGGACGGGGAGTGGGCGCGGATGGTCGATGGTCCCTGTCAGCACGGGGATGCCTTTGCGTGAAGTGGCGCGGAGGCTTCTGCGGCGTGATCCAGGGGGATCGAGTCGATCCCCGCTTTTGTGACGCGTTCCGTGCCGTTGAGGATCGCGTCGATGGCAGCACCCCGGATCGCGTGGGAGAGCGCGCCGATCATCCCTCCAGTGCGTCTGTGGAGGTGCCGGTCCAGTTTGACCAGGCTGCCCTGTGGATGGTCGTGCAGGAGTAAGGTTTTCTCCAGCGTTGCGACCAATCCTTTCCATTCGTCGCCGTAGGGAAAGGGGCGGGTAGGGACGAGGGTGAAACGACCCGCGATCTGGGCGCCCCGTGTGCCGGCAAGCAGCTCGCTGGTTTCCAGGCTGATGCCCGCGTAGACGAATGTTGCAGGGATACGTTCAGAGAAGTACTTGAGGGTGTCGGAGACTTCGGCGCCCGCCCGGGTGACCTGCGAGATGTTGTGGACCTCGTCAACGAGCACGAGGCCGGTGCGGGTATCGGTGCATACGCCGACCACGGCCTCGATGATGTCCGTCATATTCGATCGGTGCCGCACCGGCAGGCCCAGGAAGCGACCAAACTCCGCGGCAACCATGCGAGCAGTCGCGGCGGGCGGGACCGTGATGTAGAGCACGGGAATGCGGTCCGAGACATTCGGGTGACGAGCCCGGTCGAGAAGCTCATGAGAACGTCCGAGCTGGGAGATAGCGCTCGTCTTTCCTGTGCCGGGTGGCCCGGAGACCATCAGTCCGCGGCGGGCACTGATCGCGTGGCGGTTGAGAAGGACCAGCCGACGGCCGCAGATCACCGTTCTCTCGACAAAAGACGTGGCGACCGTGAGCATGCGGGCGTGATGGTCGAGCCGGTCCTCGTCGTAGAGAATTCGGTCAGCCAGGGACAGTCGCTTTAGATCATCAGGGGCAAGCAACACTGGGGCTGCAGGAGGGCCATCGACGAACCTGCGCCATCCGTCCAAGGTGGTCAATTGTCGGTTGGCATCGGCATCGGCATCCTGCAACGTGGGGTGCTGGGCCGCTTCGGAGCGAGTCACGGGCGCCTCCAAGGGTTGGCGAGCGGGTCGAAGAGGCCCAGCGGGATGACTTCGGCGAGATGGATGTCCGTCCCGTCGTCGTGTGTGGGCTCGGTGGATGGCGTGTCGGGAACCGATCGGTCCCCGGCGGTCACCCGGGTGCGGGCGGCGGCCCGGCGGGCACGTCTGGAACGCGTGGCCGGGGGGTCCTCCTTGGCGCCGGGGCCGTCGTGGGCTCGCCGCAGCAGAGCACTGACGGCATCGGCGATCTGTTCCTCGGTGCCTCCGGAGACTTGCTCACAGGCCCGGTCCCAGGCCAGCTCGCCGAACGGTACGCCGACGCGGTGTAGCTGCTTCCAGAAGACGGTGATCCAACGTTCGCCTTGGCGGTCGCGTACCCAGATCCGGGAGACGTCGTAGGGGTCGTGGTGGATCTCCCACAGGCCCTTCTTCGCCGCCACTCCGGAGTGCTGGCGGCGAAAAGGATTCAACTCCGCGCTGTCGTAGATGCGGTGCTTGATGCGGATGCCATAGGCGTTGATCGCCTGCCAGCGCTCGGGCAGCAGCTCGACGTAGTCATCGGCGCCGAGCGGAACCGGAACGTAGCCGCAGGACTCAAGTAGAGTCGCGTACTTCTCGTTCGGAGAGAACGCCCGCGCCGGTGAATCCGGGTCGCGCAATGCGTCATGGGGCCTGGTCTGCCAGCAGGCGATGACCCACTCGTCGAGAAGGCTCTGAAGTTCGGGCAGCGACCACAGCGGCCCGTCTTCTAGTTTCCGGCCGCGCCGGTCCGTGGTCGAGCCGGTGTAACCGGCGACGAACTGGGCGAACAGCGTCGCCACCGAGCCAAGCGTCTTCTCGATCGTGCCCTTGTCGGTCGGCGTCGCCTTGTGGGCCGGTTGCAGGTTGATACCCAGATAGCGGCAGGACGCCCGGAAGTTGTGCGAGACGAACACCTTGCCGTGGTCGCAGACGATGGTCTCCGGAACAATCACCGGTCGGGCGGCCGCGTGCTCCAGGCGCTCGTCGATACTCAGCAGCCGCCGGTACGGCAGCACCGAGTGGGACATCCGCAGGGCCTCTGGCCAGCCCGGACGCATCGTCTCCGGTGTGACGCTTCGGGCCAGAACCGCGGAGGCATCCGCGGCCTTTGTGGTGGGCCGCAGCACCGCCGCGGTGATCGACCTCGTGGCGATGTCAACCATGGCCGTCAGCTCGACCTTCTCCGCAATCCCGTCATCCAACCGCACCAGCACATCCAGCGGCGTGGAGTCAATCTGCATCAGCTCGCCCGGGGCACTGGCCGGCAGCTCACCGAACGGTCCCGGCGGTCGCGCGTTAACCGAGCGGCGCGTGCGGGCCGACCCGGTGACGTGGGTGCCTGCGGCCAGCTTCTCGAACAGCCGGTAGAGCGTGGCCCGTGACGGCAGCTCAACTGCAGCAGTTTCCTCCCGGTCGGCGAGGATCTGCTTGGTCCGCCAGATGATGAACCCGATGGTTCTTGTCGATGCGTCGGCAGTCTCGATGATTGCCTGCCGCATCGCTTCCACCACTGCCCCGTCGACCTGCCCGAAGGTCGGCATCTGCTTAGCCGACCGGCCGTCCGCCAGCCCGACCAGCCCGTCCCGCTGGTAGCGTTGGCGCCGCTGCTTGATCCCACTGGTCGACACCTTGTGGCCGGCTGCCGTCAGCTCGACCGCCTTGGCCCGCTCCCGCTGGGCCAGCGAGTGCACTCTCGGGTCGAACTCCGGCCGCGGCTTCGCCCCTTTCGGAGCGTCCGGCGGCAGACCGTTCAGGACCTCCAGGATGTGCCTCTCCCACCAGCGGGCCTGGTCGGCGGCCGCTTTGGGGAACTCCGCAATTCGGGCCGTCGGTGGCACCCGCTTCTTCCCGGTCACCGGGCCCTCGCATCCGCCAGGCTCACGATCGTGCGGGGTCCCAGCAGCTGGGCCGCCATGTCCTCAGGGGTCAGCTCCTGGCGCCAGAGCAGGTGGAACAGCACGGGCAGCGTCGCCAGGCGTTCCCCGGCCGCATCCGCCCCGGCCATCAGCGGCCCCGGCGTCGCGAAGACCTCCCGGAGCCGAGCCGCGGCCAGGCCGTTCAGGCATCGGGGATGTCGGTATCGCGACAGCCACCGGGCATTTGCCAGCAGCACCTCGTCCGGCGTCCCCAGCCGCTCGAACCTCCACCCGGTTTGGGTGCAGGCCAGGCGCGTCACCTCGAACGCTTCGGCGTCCTTCGGCTCGATCCGCTCATCCACACGGACATCGATGACCACCGCCGAGCCGTCTCCACGGCGCACGAAGTAGTCCGGGGCGTGCCGACGCTCCCGTTCGCCGTCATGCCAGTGCAGCCAGAACGGCTGAGAAGCGATCCCCACCACCTTGGGATCGAAGTCCATCAGCAGGAGGCGGTCCCGTTCCAGCCACGACTCGAAGCCGACGTGCTGCCCATTCGTGGCCGCCCAGTACCAGCCAGCGAAGTGACGCTCACCACGTGACCACCGAAACGGCCGCACCGGAGCGACATCCTCGAAGCGGGCTGTCACGCAGTCCAGGATCGGCCGCCGCTGACGCTCGCGTACGGCATCCACGTACGACAGCTCGACGTACGGCCCTGCAAGATCCACCCCAGCCGGTACAGCCATCCAGCACCCCCAGTGCGATCACGCTCACGACTAGGTTCACTGAGACAGCAGCCCGAACGACTGAGTTCGCTGAGTAAACGCCTCGATTGGATGACAGCGGACAACATGGGTCGATAAAGGTTTCGGAAGACTATGGCGCAAAGATTTGCGCAAAAGCTGTACAGTGTGCCGTGATCGGAGTAGCGTCGGAGATTGCCAGGGGATTCTCACGGCAGTGCCACAGATCCTTGACCGGCACGAGGTGATCCGGTGCCGGACGACGGAGGTTACGTAATGAAGAGCGAGACGCCGACCGGATCGGACCCCGGCTTCGCGGCCGCAGGCGAGGCTCGGATCGTCATGCAGGCCCAGGGTCTGGTGAAGCGTTACGGCAATGTCGTAGCGATTCGGGAGTCGGACTTCGACATTCGCGAGGGTGAAGTCCTGGCTGTGGTCGGCGACAACGGCGCCGGCAAGTCCAGTCTGATCAAGGCGCTGTCAGGTGCGCTCATCCCGGATGCCGGCGCCATCACTCTGCATGGAAAGCCGGTGCGCTTCCATTCTCCGCGCGATGCCAGAGTGAAGGGCATCGAGACGGTGTACCAGACACTCGCGCTTGCACCTCAGCTGGACATCGCGACGAACCTCTTCCTCGGGCGGGCACGCCGGCGTCCGGGAGTCCTCGGTTCGTGGCTGCACCTCCTCGATCACCGGGCCATGCGGGAGGAAGCCGCGGCTCAGCTGGACGCGCTCGGCATTGCCACGCTCCAGGACATCGGCCAGCTGGTCGGGTCACTGTCCGGAGGGCAGCGGCAGGCGGTGGCGGTGGCGCGGGCCGCCATGTTCGGCACCGAGATGATCATCATGGACGAGCCGACGGCCGCGCTCGGGGTCAGGGAGTCGGACCAGGTCCTGGAGCTGATCCGGAAGATCCGGAACCGCGGCATCCCCGTCATCCTGATCAGTCACGACATGCCGCAGGTCTTCGAAGTGGCCGACCGTATCCACGTGCACCGGCTCGGCCGCCGGGCCGCCGTCGTGAAGCCCGGCAGCGTCACGATGACGGACGTGGTCAGCCTGATGACGGGTGCGCTGAGCCAGGACAGCGAAGGCGCCCTCTTCGAGACCGCGGTCTCGAAGCACAGGCATGAAGGATCCGGACCCGTCGCGCAGGTCTGACGGTCCGGCCATGTCGACGTGGACCTCGAGCACCCCGCATCCTCTGGTCCCGCGGACTGCCGATGTCCGGCCGGTTGCCGGACGAGACGCCTGGGCTTTTTACTCAGCGGCTGCTGAGCTGGGCGTCGATGGCTTCGGGTGCGAGGAGCTGTTCGGAGGCGAGGGTGGCGGCGCCGACCAGGCCGGCGTCGCCACCCAGGAGGCTGTGAGTGATCTGCAGGTCCCGGGTGGCCAAGGGGTGGGAGCGGGCGTAGACGGCTTCGCGGATTCCCGCCAGCAGGGTCTCGCGGGCTTCTGCGAGGGCTCCGCCGACGGCCACCACGGAGGGGTTGAGGACGCCGACGAGGTCGGCGACCACGCTGCCGATGGCTCGCCCGGCCTGACGTACCAGGGCGACGGCATCAGGGTCGCCGGCACGGGTGAGCGCCACGATGTCCGCCGCTGTGCGCGCGTCGCGGTCCATGCTCCTGAGGTCCCGCGCGATTGCCCAGCCGGCGGCGTCGGTCTCCAGGCAGCCGACGCTGCCGCAGCGGCAGACTCTGCCGCCGCCGCGGTTGAGGTGTCCGATGTCTCCGGCGGCGCCCAGCGAGCCGCGGAAGAGCTGGCCGCCGAGGACCAGGCCGCTGCTGATGCTCATGCCGGCGCTGACCATGAGCAGGTCGGCGGTGTCGGGCCACTGCTTGCGCTGTTCGCCCAGGGCCATGACGTGGGCGTCGTTCTCCACGAAGACCGGGATGCCGGAGAAGCGGCCGGCGAAGAAGGCACGAAGATCGAATTCATACCATTTGCTCATCATGGTGGGGGAGTTGATCCGGCCGGTGGCGGTCTCGACGGGGCCGGGCAGGGCGAGTGCGACGGCCCGCACCTCGGCAGCCCCCTTGCCGGCCTGTCCGAGGGCGGTGGTGAAGTGGTCGCCCACCTGCCGCAGGACCTCCTCAGGCCCGGATTCCGTTTCCACCGGGCCGCCGGTTGTCGCCAGGATCCCGGCCGCCAGGTCGGTCACGGCGACTCGGCAGTGGTCGAGCCCGAGATCGGCGGCCAGGATGATCCCGGACCGGTGGTTGAACTCGAACACCTCGGCCGGCCGCCCGACCGGGGCTGCCCCGGGGCTGCCCGCTCCGTAGACGATGTATCCGGCCTCCAACAGACCGGTCAGCCTGTTCTCGACGGTGGCGCGGGCCATGCCGGAGGCGCGGACGAGTTCGGACCGGGTCCGCGCCCGCTGGTTGCGGATCATGTCCAGGAGGTGGCCTGCCCCCGACGCTGCTCGGCCGTTGCGAATCCCCATGACGGTCATTATGCCAATCGTGTGCAGAATTCGGTTTCGCAGTGGAGGGAAGCCCGGGCTGGAGTGAAGCCGGGCCGGCGCGGGATCGGGGGGGCACGCGCCGGCCCGGGGATGCGGGCCGGGCCGAGGCGGAGCGGTACGTCACCGCGCCGGCCCGGGGCCTCAGGGGCGGGCCGCCAGTTGCGCGCCCAGTGCGGTGACGGCGTCGAAGGCATCGCCGCCGCGGGCCTCGATCCGTACGTCGGTGCCGCAGTCGACCCCCAGGCCCAGCACGGCGAGCATCGCCTTGGCGTTCGCCTGCCTTCCGTCCACGTGCAGGGTGACCTCGCAGTCGAAGCCCTGAGCCGTCGACACCAGCTGCGAGGCGGGGCGGGCGTGCAGGCCCTCGGGGTCCGCGACGGCCACCGTGGCGGCCCAGCCGCCGCCGTCCAGCGGCTCGGCGGTGATCTGCTCGGCCGGCGCGGAGGAATCCAGCAGCCTGCGCACCGCGTCGGCGTCGTCCGCGTGGGCGGCCCGGCCGGCGAGCGCGGCGGCGTCAGCACTGCTCACGGCGGCGATGGAGCGCGCGGCATCGGGCAGACGGGTGGCGGTCATGGACAGCTCGTCGACGCCCAGACCTACCAGGAACGGCTGGATGGCGGGGTCGCTCGCGGCCTCGCCGCACACGCTGACCGTGATGCCGTGGGCGTGCGCCGCCGCGACCACGAGGCCGATCGCGTGCAGCAGCGCGGGCGTGTGCGCGTCGAGCAGGCGGGTGACGCGGGCGTTGTCCCGGTCGGCGGCGACCAGGTACTGCAGCAGGTCGTTGGTGCCGATCGAGAAGAAGTCCGCCTCCCGCGCGAGGGCCGCGGCGGACAGTACGGCCGCCGGCGTCTCGATCATGACGCCGAGCTTGACCGGACCGTACTCGACCCCGTCCGCGGCCAGCTCGGCGCGGACCTCTTGGAGGTGGCTGCGCACGGCGCCCAGTTCGGCGGTGCCGGAGATCATGGGGACGCAGACCCACACCTCGCCGTGCGCGGCGGCGCGCAGGACGGCCCGCAGCTGAGTGCGCAGCACATCCGGGGCGTCGAGCAGCAGCCGCACCCCCCGGTGTCCGAGCATCGGGTTGGCTTCGGAGCTGGTCAGGGGCGGCAGCGGCTTGTCACCGCCGACGTCGAGCAGACGGATCGTCACACGCCCGCCGTCCAAGGCCCGGACCGCTCCGGCGTAGGCAGCCAGTTGTTGCTCCTCCTCGGGCAGGCGGTCGCCGGCGAGAAAGACGAACTCGGTGCGGAACAGACCGACCGAGCGTGCGCCGGAGCGGTGGGCGCGGACGGCCTCGTCGGCGGACCCGATGTTGGCGGACAGCCGGATGCTGCGGCCGTCACCGGTGGTCGCGTGGGGCAGGGGCTTTGCGGCGGCCGCCGCGCGTCGGCGGGCGGCCGCGGTGGCGCGTGCGACCTCCTCAGGGGCGGGGTCGGCGGTCACGGTGCCCCGGTCACCGTCGACGAGAAGGGTCGCTCCGGCCCGGACGGCTTCCAGTCCGGGCACCTGGACGACGGCCGGGATGCCGAGAGAGCGGGCGAGGATCGTGGTGTGGGCCGTCGGTCCGCCGCCCGAGAGGACGAAGGCGCGCAGGCGGGTGCGGTCCAGGCCGATGGTCTGCGACGGCGTGAGGTCGGTTGCCACGACGACGGCGCCCTCGGGCAGTTCGGCCTGGGCCTGGCGAAAGACGCCGAGGGCGGCGAGCAGGCGCTGGCGCAGATCGTCGATGTCGGTGGCCCGCTCGGCGATCCGCGCGCTGCCCGAGGAGCGCAGTGCGTCGGCCTGCGAGGTGAGCACACGCTGGACGGCGGTGGGGGTGTCCACGAGCTGGTCGCGCACCGCTGCCGCCAGGCGTTCGCGCAGCTCCGGGTCGGCCAGCATCGCCTGGTGCGCGGCGATGATGCCCTGCTCCTCGGCGCCGGACACGGCGGCCAGGAGGGCGTCGAGCTCCCGCGCGGCCTCCTGCAGGCAGCCGTCCAGTCGCGCCAGCTGGCCTGTGACTTCGTCTGCCCCGATGTTCGCCTCCACCAGATGCGTGTCGGGAGAGTTCCACAGCACTGCCGTGCCGCCGGCAATGCCGGGGGAGGCCGCGATGCCGGTGAGCGCAGTCGCGGTGACCGGTACGGAGGGTGTCGCCATCAAGGGTCCTAGGGTCGGGCGGCCGTTCGCCGCGGTTGCCTGAGTCTCAACCCGATTTCGGTTCAAAGTCAACAGTTTTACGTCTAGCGCTAGACAGAATTCCTGTCTACGCTGCCGTCACCCGGCGCACAGTTCCGCGATCCGGGCCATATCCCCCAATCAGCAAGGTCCTTCTCATGTCCGACAAACTGTCCCTGCTGGGTCTTCTCCCGGAGCAGTCCATCCTGGTGAACGTCTCGGCGAGCGACTGGCGGGCGGCCATCCGCCTCGCCGGCGAGGGGCTGATCCTGGGCGGTGCCGCCACCGCCGACTACGGCGACGAGATGATTGCCACCGTCGAACAGCTCGGCCCCTACATCGTCATCGCCCCAGGGCTGGCACTGGCCCACTCCCGCCCCTCACCCGCGGTCCGGCGCACCGGACTGTCCTGGGTGTCCCTGCAGGAGCCCGTCAACTTCGGCCACCGGGACAACGACCCGGTCCGCCTGGTCGTGGGCCTCGCCGCGACCGACCACAGCCAGCACACCGCGGCACTCGGCAGCCTGGCTCAACTGCTCAGCGAGCCGAAGCGGCTGGAAGAACTCCTCACCGCCCCCAACGCCGCCACCGTGCGGCACCTGATCGCCAACTTCGACCCGGAGGTCCAGTCATGAAGATTCTCACCGTCTGCGGCATGGGAATGGGCAGCAGCATCATCCTGAAGATGAACGTCGAGAAGGCCCTGCGAAACCTCGGCGTGAGTGCCGACGTCGAGGTCGCCGACATCGGCACCGCCCGTGGCGCAGCCGCCGGAGCGGACCTCGTCGTCACCTCCGGTGAACTCGCCACACAGCTGGGCGAACTGAAGGCCAAGGTCGTCGTGATCGACAACCTGGTCAACGTCGACCTCATCGCAACGGCGCTCAACGCCGCCCTCTCCGACGCCAACTGACGGGCAGCACTGCTGCTCCCCGCCCTCCCCACCGCTCCGAGGAACACCCCATGGATGTCATCGTCGGCATAGCCAAATTCATCGTCAACAACGTTCTCAACCAGCCCGCCTACCTGGTCGGCATCATCACATCGATCGGACTGCTCGCCCTGCGCCGCAGCATCGGTCAGGTCATCGGCGGCGGTCTGAAGGCCGCGATGGGATTCCTGATCCTCGGCGTCGGCGCCGCTACCGTCGTCAGCGCCCTGGAACCGCTCGGCAAGCTCATCCTCGGGGCGACCGGCGCCCGCGGCGTGGTTCCCACCAACGAGGCCGTCGTAGCCCTGGCGCAGGAGCAGTTCGGCGCCCAGGTCGCCTGGGTGATGATCGCCGGCTTCATCGTGAGCATCCTGCTCGCCCGGTTCACCCCCCTGAAATACGTGTTCCTGACGGGCCACCACACCTTCTTCATGGCCACCTTGATCACCGCCCTGCTCGTTACCGCCGACCTGTCGGCGTTCTGGATGATCGCGGTCGGCGCCGCCCTGCTGGGCACGATGATGGTCGTCATGCCGGCCTTCACCCATCCCTGGACGCGCCGCGTCACGGGAGGTGAGGACGTGGCCATTGGACACTTCGGGTCGATCGGCTACATCACCGCCGGTACGGTCGGGCGCCTGGTCGGCAAGCGCAGCAAGAGCACCGAAGAAATGAAGTTCCCCGACGGGCTGAAGTTCCTGCGCGACTCGATGATCGCCACCGCGCTGTCCATGGTCCTCATCTACACCGTGTTCGCCCTGGTCATGCTCGGACGGGTCGGTAAAGCCGAGGCGTTCGCCGTCATGGAGGCCACCACGGTGGGCGACTACATCATGGCCGGAGTCATGCATGCCCTGCTGTTCGGTGTGGGCGTGGCCGTCATCCTCTTCGGCGTCCGCACCATCCTCGGCGAGCTCGTCCCCGCCTTCAACGGCATCGCGGCCAAGGTCGTCCCGGGCGCGCTGCCTGCGCTCGACTGCCCGGTCACCTTCCCCTACGCACCCAACGCCGTCCTGATCGGATTCATCGCCAGCTTCACCGGCGGTCTGGCCAGCCTCGGCATCCTCATGGCCTTCAACGCGCCGATGGGCCTGGCGCTGATCCTGCCCGGCATGGTCCCGCACTTCTTCACCGGCGGTACGGCCGGCGTGTTCGGCAACGCCACCGGCGGACGCCGTGGCGCCATCGCCGGAGGCTTCGTCAACGGCGTGATCATCACCTTCCTGCCCGCCCTACTGCTCAAGGTGCTCGGATCGCTCGGCCTGGCCAACACCACCTTCGGCGACGCCGACTTCGGATGGTTCGGCCTGTCCGTCGGCTATGCGGTCAAGCTCGGCTCCACAGGCGGCATGCTCGTGATCGCGTTCATCGTTCTCGTCCTTCTGAGCGGTGCCATCGCCTTCCAGCGCCTCGTGGTGAATCGCGGCTGGAACCCGAGTGCCCCGCGCGAAGCCCACTTCGCCGGCACCGCCAACGAGGACGCC
Organism: Streptomyces sp. TRM49041; assembly: GCF_008271805.1. Taxonomy (GTDB): domain Bacteria; phylum Actinomycetota; class Actinomycetes; order Streptomycetales; family Streptomycetaceae; genus Streptomyces. The sequence goes on along the minus strand of NZ_VSRY01000125.1, from coordinate 7,796 downwards.
GTCCCGCAGTCCGTCGCCGCCGGCTCCTGACCGCACCAACCCCTCTGCCCGCCGGGACGCCCCGGCGGGCAGACGGCGCCCCACCCGACCGCAGGCAGACATCCATCAGTTCCCGGAACGTCATCGGAGCCGTCACCGGCCCCTCGATTCCGCACCCCACCAGAGCCGGCGACCAAGCCGGCCAGCGAAGGAGCCCTGACGCAGTGTGAGCACCAAGCCGACCACCAGAGACCTTGAGTGGACCGCGTTGGACCAGCGGGCAGTCGACACGGTCCGCGTCCTGGCCATGGATTCCGTACAGAAGGTCGGCAACGGCCATCCGGGTACGGCCATGAGCCTGGCGCCGGCCGCGTACACCCTCTTCCAGAAGGTGATGCGGCACGACCCGGCGGATGCCGACTGGACCGGGCGCGACCGGTTCGTCCTGTCCGCCGGCCACTCGTCCCTGACCCTCTACATCCAGCTGTACCTGGCCGGCTTCGGCCTGGAGCTCGATGATCTGAAGGCGTTCCGCACCTGGGGCAGCAAGACCCCGGGCCACCCGGAGTACGGGCACACCACCGGAGTCGAGACGACGACCGGCCCGCTGGGCCAGGGTGTCGCCAACGCCGTGGGCATGGCGATGGCCGCCCGCTACGAGCGCGGTCTGTTCGACCCCGAGGCCGCCCCGGGCACCTCGCCGTTCGACCACTTCGTGTACGTGATCGCCGGTGACGGCTGCCTGCAGGAGGGCATCTCGGCGGAGGCGTCCTCGCTCGCGGGTCACCAGAGGCTCGGCAACCTGGTCCTGCTGTGGGACGACAACCACATCTCGATCGAGGGTGACACCGAGACCGCGATCTCCGAAGACACGATGAAGCGGTATGAGGCCTACGGCTGGCACGTGCAGCGCGTGGAGCCGAAGGAGAACGGGGACCTGGACCCGGCCGCCCTGTACGCGGCGATCGAGGCGGCCAAGGCCGTCACGGACCGGCCGTCGTTCATCGCGATGCGCTCGATCATCGCCTGGCCCGCCCCGAACGCGCAGAACACAGAGGCCGCGCACGGCTCGGCGCTGGGCGAGGAGGAGATCGCGGCCACCAAGCGCGTCATGGGCTTCGACCCCGAACAGCACTTCGAGGTCTCCGACGAGGTCATCGCCCACACGCGTGCGCTGGGCGAGCGGGGCCGGGCGGCCCGTGCCGTGTGGGAGAAGTCCTTCCAGCAGTGGCGGGACGACAACCCCGAGCGCGCGGCCGAGTTCGACCGCATCCGGGCCGGCGAGCTGCCCGAGGGCTGGGAGGACAAGCTGCCCGAGTTCGAGACGGGCAAGGGTGTCGCCACCCGCGCCGCCTCGGGCAAGATCCTCCAGGCGCTCGGGGCGGTCGTGCCGGAGCTATGGGGCGGTTCCGCCGACCTGGCCGGCTCGAACAACACGACCATCGACAAGACGTCGTCGTTCCTCCCCGCGGGCAACCCGCTGCCGGAGGCCGACCCGTACGGCCGGACGATCCACTTCGGCATCCGCGAGCACGCCATGGCCGCGGTCATGAACGGCATCACGCTGCACGGCAACACCCGCGTCTACGGCGGCACCTTCCTGATGTTCTCCGACTACATGCGCAATGCCGTGCGCCTGTCCGCGCTGATGCACCTGCCGGTCACCTATGTGTGGACGCACGACTCGATCGGCCTCGGCGAGGACGGCCCGACCCACCAGCCGGTCGAGCACCTGGCCTCGCTGCGCGCCATCCCGGGCCTGAACATCGTGCGCCCGGCCGACGCCAACGAGACCGCGATCGCCTGGCGCGAGATCCTCAAGCGGTACACCAAGGAGTTCGGCAAGGGCGCCCCGCACGGCCTCGCGCTGACCCGCCAGGGCGTGCCGACGTACACGCCCAACAAGGATGCCGCGCGCGGCGGTTACGTCCTCTTCGACTCCGAAGGGCTCGACGGACAAAACACCGCGCCCCAGGTGATCTTGATCGCGACCGGTTCCGAAGTGCACGTCGCCGTCGCGGCCCGCGAGCAGCTCCAGGCGGCGGGTGTGCCGACCCGGGTCGTGTCGATGCCGTCCGTGGAGTGGTTCGAGGAGCAGGACCAGGGGTACCGGGACTCGGTGCTTCCCCCGTCGCTCAAGGCGCGTGTCGCGGTCGAGGCCGGTATCGGCCTGACCTGGCACCGCTACGTCGGCGACGCAGGACGCATCGTCTCCCTCGAACACTTCGGCGCCTCCGCCGACGGCAAGGTCCTCTTCCACGAGTACGGCTTCACCGCCGAGGCGGTCGCCGCCGCCGCGCGGGACTCACTTGCCGCAGCCGCGTACTGACGCCCAGGAACACGATTAGGGAGAACCTCTCATGACAGACGCACTCAAGCGCCTCTCCGACGAAGGCGTCGCGATCTGGCTGGACGACCTTTCGCGCACGCGGATCACCTCCGGCAATCTCGCCGAGCTGATCGACCAGCAGCACGTCGTGGGTGTCACGACCAACCCGTCGATCTTCCAGAAGGCGATCTCGCAGGGTCACGGCTACGACCAGCAGCTGGAGGACCTCGCGGCCCGCAAGGTGACCGTCGAGGAGGCCATCCGCATGATCACCACCGCGGACGTGCGTGACGCCGCGGACGTGCTCCGGCCGGTCTTCGACTCGACGGGCGGCCAGGACGGCCGGGTGTCGATCGAGGTCGACCCGCGCCTGGCGCACAGCACGAAGGCGACCATTGCGGAGGCCAAGCAGCTGGCCTGGCTGGTGGACCGGCCGAACACCTTCATCAAGATCCCGGCCACCAGGGCGGGTCTGCCGGCGATCACCGAGGTCATCGGCCTCGGCATCAGCGTCAATGTGACACTGATCTTCTCGCTGGAGCGCTACCGCGAGGTCATGGACGCCTACCTGGCCGGTCTGGAGAAGGCCAAGGCCGCGGGCCTGGACCTGTCCAAGATCCGCTCGGTGGCCTCGTTCTTCGTGTCCCGCGTGGACACCGAGATCGACAAGCGCCTCGACGCCCTCGGCACCTCCGAGGCCAAGGAGGCCCGCGGCAAGGCCGCGCTGGCCAACGCGCGTCTCGCCTACGAGGCGTTCGAGGAGGTGTTCGGCAGCGACCGATGGGCCGAGCTCGACCGGGCTCAGGCCAACAAGCAGCGGCCGCTGTGGGCCTCGACCGGTGTCAAGGACACGGCGTACAAGGACACGCTCTACGTCGACGAGCTGGTCGCCCCGGGCACGGTGAACACCATGCCGGAGGCCACCCTCGAGGCCACCGGCGACCACGGGCAGATCACCGGTGACACCGTCCGCGGCACCTACGAGCAGGCCCGCGCCGACCTCGAGGCCGTCGCGAAGCTCGGCATCTCCTACGACGAGGTCGTCCAACTGCTCGAGGACGAGGGCGTCGAGAAGTTCGAGGCGTCCTGGAACGACCTGCTCAAGTCGACCCAGACGGAGCTGAGGCGCCGGCGCGGGCGCGACGCACATGGGCCGCTTGGGCACGGCAGGCGGTAGCCCACGAGGCACCGGCAGAGTCGCCGGCAGTCTGCAGCCGGCCCCGGGGCCGAAGCCCCCTTCACGAAGTGAAGGGGGCTTCGGCATGAGGTGAGGGCCCGGAGGTGAGCGTGACGTTGGCGGCGCAGGCACTGCTGCACAGAGCGGCGCTCGAGTACGGCCCGGCCGCGAGCGAAGCCCTCGTGAACAATTTTTGCGCAAAGCATTGCGCTCTAGGCAGCAATGTCGGATGCTCATGCGGTCCGCACGTTGGCCCGACCGATCCGTCGAAGGCCGGCTCTGTTCTCTGGAGGGCACAGTGGCCCCTGCCCAAAGCCCAGTTGCCTACCGCCGCCACCGCCGCAGCTGTGCCATCGCCCCTCGGGCGGTGATGTGCGCGGCAGCCTCCGGGCGTGAAGCCGGCAGAGGCGGGCGGGACGCCGGGAGCCAGGGGCAGACGGGACCGCGGCGGCGCTCGAGCCCGACTCACGGATGAGCGGCCGAGTCCCGCAATTCGCCATGGCGGCCGCAGACCAAGCGATTCACGTTCCGAGAAAGGAAAACAGCGGATCCCATGCAACTCGCCACAGACACGTCCAGACAGTCGGCCACCACAAGGGCAGGCTCGTCCGTAGCCGTGGTCGCCATGATCGCGGCCATGTCCGGTCTTCTCTTCGGATACGACACCGGAATCATCGCAACGGCGCTCCCCGGAATCAGCGAGTCCTACAACCTCACCTCCGAGGGCGACAAGCAGATCATCACATCCGCACTGCTGCTCGGCGCCGTGTTCAGTGCCCCGTTCACCAGCTACCTCTGTGACCGGTACGGTCGCAAACCGATGCTCCTGCTGATTGCCGTACTCTTCATCGCGGCGACCGCGGTCTGCGCCATACGGACCACTCCTGCCATCCTCACCGTGGCCCGCTTCTTCCTGGGTCTGGCCATCGGTGCGGCGAGCGGCGCGGCCCCGATCTACATCTCGGAGATGTCACCGGCGGAACGACGCGGCCGGCTGGTCGTGCTCTTCCAACTCATGATCATGATCGGAATCGTCTGCGCCCACTTCACCGGCTACTTCATCGGGCACCAGGCCTGGCAGTGGCTGATCGGTTTCGGTGTCCTTCCTGCACTCGTGATGCTGCTCGGCGTCACGCTCCTCCCCGAGAGCCCGCGCTGGCTCTACGCCCACGGCATGATCGAGAAGGCGCAGGCGGTGCTGCTCAAGCTGCGTGGTGACCGCGAACTGGTCGAGCGCGAGCTCGGCGGAATGGCGGAGGCCGTTGCCGAGGAACAGCAGGCCAATGCCGGCTCGTGGAAGGAGTTCTTCTCGGCGCGTGTGCGCCCCGCGCTGGTCCTCGGTGGCGGTGTCGCCATGTTCTCGCAGATCACGGGAAACAACGCACTTGTCTACTACATGCCCACGGTCTTCCACGACCTGGGATTCTCGGAGAACGCCTCCGTCCTGATGCCGGCCTTCGGCGCGGTCGGGGTACTGGTCATGACGTTCATCGGCAGCTACCTCGTGGACATCATCGGTCGACGCAAGTACCTGCTGGTGATGGTCCCCATCTCGATCCTGTCCTTCATCGTGATCGCGCTCCTGCTCGGCGAGGGGAGTGACGCCACCCAGGGTTGGCAGCTGTACGCCGTCTTCGCCGCGGTGATCCTCTACATGGTCGCCAACAACGGCGCGTTCGGGGTGACGATCTGGCTGATCAACTCCGAGGTCTATCCGACGAAGCTGCGGGGCAAGGGCGGTGCCTTCGGCGCCTTCAGCCACTGGTTCTTCGACTTCCTCATCGCCGCCACCACGCTGACGATGTTCCAGTACCTCGGTGCGGCCGGTCCGTTCTGGCTTTTCACGGCCATCTCGGTTCTGTCTCTGGCGTTCGTCTACTTCCTCCTGCCGGAGACCAAGGGCAAGTCGCTCGAAAAGATCGAGCACGAACTACATCAGGGACGGTTCTACCAGTTCCAGCGTCGCGGCTGACGACCGGTGGAATCGAGCACCGACACAGGCGTCTAACGAGCTCGTGCGTGGTTGGCGGTGGCGCGTCGGAGACTGCGGATTTGCCGGTGGGTTCACGTTTGCGGATTGCTGGCCAGCGTCGTGGTCTGCTGATGGGAGAGGAGTCCGGCGACGGCCTGGACGATGTCGCTCATGTGCTCGCGGCGTCCGTGATGGCGGGCGAGGGTCCGCCAGTTCTTCAGGTGGCCGATGCCGTGCTCGACCCGGATGCGGCGTGAGGAGTGGGCCTTGCGCTGGCGCTTGTGCATCTCCTCGTACCACTCGGGCGGGTTCTTCTTGAACTTTCGGTGCGGCGGCGTCACTACGCGGCCGCCGGTCTGGGCACCGAGTCCTTGATAGCCGGCATCGACCAGAATCTCCACGGCAGGACCGTTGGCCAGGAGCTTGACCAGACCCAACTTCCGGGCGTGAGTGATGTCCGCTCAGCTCGCCGGCTCAGCCGGGCTGCAGAACAGCAGCCGCCCCTCGGCGTCCGTGACGACCATGGACTTCACGGCGTTCTGCTTGTTCTTGCCGGAGATGAACTTCTCCCGGTCCTTGTGCCCGGCGGCCGGGCGGCGGACCCGGATCTCGGTGCCGTCGATGATCCCGGTCTGCCCGCTCGCGCCGAGGTGCTCGATGGCCTCGGCGAGGGTACGCAGCCGGATGCCGGGTGCGACGGTGCAGCCGCGCTCGGCGAGGAGGGGCCGTACTTCACCGATTGCGCGCGTGATGGTGGAGCGGTCGACACCGAACCAGCAGGCCAGCACGTCGTGGGTGGCCCCGTGCCGGAGGTGGACGAGGGTGGCCAACAGCCCGTCGACGAAGGCCAGTTTGTGCTTCGCTCCGGCACCAACCGCCCGACGGCGGGGTCATGACGCCAGCGCGGCTTGATGCCGCTCGTGCCACAACGGACCGATCTCGGCTGCGAGTTCAGCGATCACCTCGGGGATCAGCCCGGTGATCCGTTGGCTTCGGATGATCGCTGCACGTGCCCGGTTCCCCACCACACCAGCCATGATCAACGATCCAGTATCGACGCGCCACCGCCAACCACGCACGAGCTCGTTAGCGGAAGCCGTCCGCTGGCGCGAGTGTCTCCGGGCCCTTGCGCTGTGCACAGCCCCTCGGGCCTGCCCTGATTTCCCGCTGTTACTGAGGTTGAACTCGTGATGTCGCTGGGTCGTTCAGGTGGGTCTGATGGTCAGGCCGGTCTCGGCGAGGCAGCCGTCTATCAGGTGGCTGCGGTACTGGATGTGCCGGAGGCCGCGTCGGATGCGCTGGACGAGGTGTTCGGGGGTATTGAAGGCGACGTTGGAGAGCCAGCCCCGCCGCAGTAGTGACCAGATCCCTTCGACGGGGTTGAGGTCGGGTGCGTAGGGCGGCAAGTAGTAGATGGTCAGCCAGTCCCGGGCTTCGGCGAACTCCCGCAGCCCGGCGGCCTTGTGAACGTTCAGGTTGTCCCAGACGAGCACGATCGGGCCCCCGAGCTGCTGGTGGGCGGCGATCAGCAGGTCCCGGTAATCGCGCCAGGAGAAGCTCTTGCGTCCGTCGCGCTGACCGTCGTCCCTGCGCGGCCGGTAGATCAGCCGCGACCGGTGGCCGGGCTTGTAGCAGGTCAGCGCGGCGATGGATATCCGTCTGCGGGAACGGCCCCGCACCCGCACCACCGGGGTCCGGCCGCGCCGAGACCAAGTCTTCGCGTGCGGCGGCGTCATGGAGAAGCCGGCCTCGTCCTCGAAGACGAGCCAGGCCCCACGGGCCGCCGCTAACCTTCCGCGCGGGGCCACACCTCCTTGGCCCACCCCGCGACCGCATCGTCGTCCCGCTCCACGGCCCGACGGGCAGGCACCTGGCAGGACCAGCCATTGCGCACCAGCAGCTTCCGCACGCCCTGGACCGTGTAGGTCAGGTGGAAGCGCCGGCCGATCACCGTCTTCACACGGCTCAGGGTCCAGCGTTGGTCTTCCCAGCCGTGCGCGGCCGGACCCTTGGCCAGCTCCGCCTCCAGCTGCGTGAACTGCTTCTGACTCAGCCTCGGCAGCGACGCCGGCCCCTGCGACCGCAGAGCCCGGGGACCGCCCTCGTCCCACATCTGCCGCCATCGCTGCACCGAACGGACGCTGACCCGCAGGTCCTTCGCGATCACCGAGCTCGCCTCGCCCAGGGCGAACCTCTCGGCCGCCTTTAGCCGTAACTCCTCGCGGAACTGCTGCCGTTCGGCGGTCAGCCCGCCCCCTTGTGGATACCGCATGCCTTCGGTGATACCGCACAGGCGACGAGCCGTCAGCCCCTACGACACCACGAGTTCAACCTCAGTA
>NZ_VSRY01000124.1 GCF_008271805.1 Streptomyces sp. TRM49041 | reverse complement strand
ACCGGAGGCGCGCCCGCCGGCGTCCCACGCGCGGGGCCCGGCCGCGGGCGGCATCGCGCCCCACTCCCGCCGTCCGTCGCGCGCAGCCGCCGTCACGCCTCCGCGTACTTCGCGTCCGCCGCCGGGTCCAGGGCCAGGCGGTAACCGCGTTTGACGACCGTCTGGATGAGTTTGGGGGCGCCCAGGGCGGACCGGAGGCGGGCCATGGCGGTTTCCACGGCGTGTTCGTCGCGGCCGGCGCCCGGGAGGGCGCGGAGAAGATCCGCGCGGGAGACGACCCAGCCCGGGCGGCGGGCCAGGGAGTGGAGGAGGGACATGCCGGCCGGCGGCACGGGGCGCAGTTCGCCGTCCACCAGGACCGCGTGGCCGCGGATCTCGATGCGGCGGCCCGCCACCGGCAGGGTGCGGGCGCGGCCGGGCAGTTCCTGGCAGAGGAGCTGGACCAGCGGTCCTAGCCGGAAGCGGCCGGGCTGGACGGTGTCCACGGCGTGGCTCTGCAGCGGTACGGCGGTGACCGGGCCGACGCAGGCGGGAAGGACGTCGTGGCGCAGCGCGTCCAGCAGTTCGGTGAGGAGCCCCCGGTGCTCGGCGCGGGCGAGGAGCGACGCGGCGGCCGGGGCGCTGGTGAAGGTCACCGCGTCCAGGCTGCGGGCGACGGTCGCGTCGAGGAGCCGGTCCAGCGGGGCCAGATCCTCCGGCGGCATCCACCGGTAGACGGGGACGACCACGACGTCGGCCCCGGCGTCCCGGAGGGCCTCCACGAAGCCGGGAAGCGGCTCGCCGTGGAGCTGGAGGGCGATACGGCGGCCGGAGACGCCCTGGGTGAGGAGCCTGTCGAGGACCTCGGCCATGGAGTCCATGGCCGGGGACCACTCCTCGGTGAGCCCGGCCGCCCGTACCGCGCCCTTCACCTTGGGGCCGCGGGCGAGGACCTGCACGCCGCGCAGGCGGGCGACCAGGTCCTCCCCGTATCCCCAGCCGTCGGCGGCCTCCACCCAGCCCCGGAAACCGATCGCCGTGGTGGCGACGACGATGTCCGGGGCGTGGGCGACGAGGTCCTTGGTCGCGTCGAGAAGGTCGGCGTCGTCCGCGAGCGGCACGATCCGCAGCGCCGGGGCGTGCAGGACCGCCGCGCCCCGGCGCTGCAGGAGTGCGCCCAGCTCGTCCGCGCGGCGGGCCGCGGTGACGCCGACCGTGAAGCCCGCGAGGGGACCGTGCTCCTGCTGCTGCTCGTGCATAGCGCCTGAGCCTGACAAGAGTGCGTGACAGTCTCGGTTCGCCAAGGTTTCCCCGCCGTTACGGACCACGCCCGATCACACCTCGGAGAGGCTGAGCCGGCGCTGTGCGGGCACCTCCGCGGCGCTGGTGGCCGGCTTGCGAAGGTATACCGCCCAGGTCACGGCGATGCAGGCGCCGTAGAAGAGGAGGAAGGAGACGAAGGCGGCGGTGCCGGTCCCGGCGGTCTGGAAGGACTGCCGGAAGGCGAGGTTGATACCGAGGCCGCCGATCGCGCCGACCGCGCCGATCAGGCCCATGGAGGCGCCGGAGAGGCGGCGTCCGTACGCGTCGGCCGTCTCGCCCGTCAGGCCGGAGGCGTGTGCCTTCGCCTTGAAGATCGCCGGGATCATCTTGTACGTGGAGCCGTTGCCGAGTCCGGTCAGGATGAAGAGGGCGATGAAGCCGACCAGGAAGATCGTGAGCGACGACGTGACCGAGGCGAAGATGACGACTCCGGTCGCGGCGGCCATGGCGGCGAAGGTCCACAGGGTGATGCGGGCGCCGCCGTGCTTGTCGGCGAGGGAGCCGCCGACGGGCCTGATCAGCGAGCCGAGCAGCGGGCCGATGAAGGTGAGGGAGGCCGCCTGGAGCGGGGTGCGCCCGAACTGGGTCTGGAGGACCAGGCCGAAGGCGAAGCTGTAGCCGATGAACGACCCGAACGTGCCGATGTACAGGAACGACATGATCCAGGTGTGGGCGTCCCGCGCGGCCTCCTTCGCGGCGCCGGTGTCGTTCTTCACGGGCGCGAGGTTGTCCATGTAGAGCGCGGCGCACACGGTGGCGGCGATGATCAGCGGGATGTAGATGCCGAGCAGGACCCGCGGGTGACCCGCGCCGACCGTGCCGATGACGGCGAGGCCGACCAGCTGGACGACGGCGACGCCGATGTTGCCGCCGCCCGCGTTGAGGCCGAGCGCCCAGCCCTTCTTGTGGAGCGGGAAGAAGGAGTTGATGTTGGTCATGGAGGAGGCGAAGTTACCGCCGCCGACACCGGTGAGCAGAGCCACCACGAGGAAGGTCGTGTACGACGTGCCCGGCTCCATCACCATGAAGGCCATGCCCGACGGCAGCAGCAGCGCCATCGCGCTGATGATCGTCCAGTTGCGGCCGCCGAACCGGGCCACGGCGAAGGCGTACGGCACCCGGATGACCGAGCCGACCAGCGTGGCCGAAGCGATCAGGAAGAACTTCCCGGCCGGGTCGATGCCGTACTCCGGTCCCATGAACAGGACCATCACCGACCAGAGGGACCAGATGGAGAATCCGATGTGCTCGGAGATCACCGAGAAGAGGAGATTGCGGTTGGCGATCCGCTCTCCCTTCTCCCGCCAGAAGGTCTCGTTCTCCGGATCCCATTCCTGGATCCACCGTCCACCCATTGCGCACCTCCGCTGCTTTCGATCCCTGAACCCCGTCGGGACCCGACGCTAGGGAAGCCGCGTTTCAGCCCGGTCATCTGAGGTGACCGGGCTGAAACCTTGCTCTCACCCGACGTACGGGCGCGGTGTGAGCGCCCTCGGCCGGACGGTGCCGCTCATGGCGGCGGCATCTGCTGCGGGCAACCAGGCGCCGTCCGGGATGACCAGCCAGTTCTCGTCGGCGGCGAGCTCCGCGGCGGCGGTGCGCAGCGCGTCCAGACCCGGGTGTCTGAGTCCCTTGCGCCACACCAGTGCCACGGGAGCCAAGGGTACGGGGGCGACGAGCGGGCGCAGGACGGTGTCGGGCATGGCCTGGAAATCGACGACGACCAGGACGGGGGTGCGGCTCTTGGCCATGACGCGGCGGAACTCCTCGACGCCGACCGCGAGGGGCGCGGGCGGGGCGACGCGCACGCCGTGCTCGGCGAAGAGCCGCGCGGCCAGGTCGGTCCACTCCAGAGTGCGCGGGTTGCCGGCCCCGGCGTACAGGGCTTCGCCCGCGAGCGCCGACAGCTCGACCTCGGCGCGTTCGGCGAGCGGGTGGTCGTTCGGCAGGATCACGGCCATCGGCTCGTACCGCACGGGCTGCCAGTCGAGCCGCGCGCGGACCGCCGCGTCGAGGCCCGCGACCCGGCCGAAGGACACGTCCAGCCGGCCGGCGAGGATCTCGGCGGCCGCGCCGGTCAGGCCGCTCTCGAAGCGGGCCATCAGCTCGCAGTCGGGCGCCAGCTCACGGGCCAGGTCGAGGACCCGGGCGTTGCTCATGCCCGGCGAGTTCAGGTCGACGAGCAGCGGGCGGGGCCCGGTGCCGGCGAAGGCGGCGGTGAGGTCGTCGTGCGCGGTGAGGACGGCCTGCGCGTACGGCAGGAGCCGCTCGCCGTCCGCCGTGAGCGTGACCTGGCGGGTGGTGCGGACGAACAGCTCGGTGCCGAGGTCCCGCTCCAGGCGCCGGATGTCGCGGCTGAGTGCCTGCTGGGCGACGTACAGCCGGGCGGCGGCGCGGGTGAAGTGGAGTTCGTCGGCGACGGCGGTGAAGGCGCGCAGGAGGCGCGGTTCGATGTCGGGGGCCACGCCCGAGAATTTACAACAGAAGTGCGTCAATGGGTGCGGGATTGGTGTTGGACCGCGGGCGGGCGGGGCCGTGAAGCTGTGATCATGCCCCCGCACCCGACGAAGGCCGCGCCGCTGCCGGCCGTGACGCCCGATGCCCTGGTCCTCGCCCCCCGCTACGACGAGCGCCGCCGCCCGGCCGCCCGCCCGGCCGCCTCTCCTGCACACCGACCGCCCCGCAGGCCGGCCGCCGGCCCGGCCGGTCGCCCGTCGCGCCGCCCCCGCAACCCGTACCTCCGGCTGTTCTCGCTGCCGGGCACGCGCGCGTTCACCCTCGGCAACCTCATCGCGCGCGTGCCGATGGGCATGTTCACCGTGAGCGCCGTCATCATGATCGCCGGGTCGCGCGGCTCGTACGCCCTCGCCGGCGCCGTCACCGCCACCGGCCTCGCCGCCACGGCCGTCGTGGCGCCCTTCACGGCCCGGCTCGTCGACCGGTACGGGCAGGCCCGCGTCGCCGTGCCGGCCACGGCCCTGGCCGTCCTGGGCTCGCTGGCCCTGCTGCTCTGCGTGCACTACGGCGCCCCGTCCTGGACGCTGTTCGCCGCGTACACGGCGACGGCGACGACCCCGAACATCGGCGGCATGTCCCGGGCCCGCTGGGCGCACCTGTACCGCGACGACCCGGCGGCGGCCCACACGGCGAACGCCTTCGAGCAGGCGGTGGACGAGCTGTGCTTCATGGTCGGCCCGGTGCTGGCCGCCTTCCTGTGCGCGGCGCTGTTCCCGGAGGCGGGCACGCTGATCGGCGCGGTCCTGCTGCTCACCGGCATGCTGCTGTTCACCGCGCAGCGCGCCACGGAGCCGCCGGTGACCCCGCGCGCGGCGGGGACACGGACCCGCTCCCCGCTCCGTATGCCCGGCATGCCCGCGCTGCTGGCGGTCTTCCTGTCGACGGGGGCGATCTTCGGCTCGATGGAGATCGTCACGCTGGCGTTCGTGGACGGCCCGGTGGCCGGCCCGGTCATGGCGCTCCAGGCGCTGGGCTCGTTCCTGGCGGGCCTCGCATACGGCTCGGTGCGCCCCGCCAGGGACGTACGGCGCCGGCTGCTGGTGTGCCTGGCCGCGATGACCGCCCTGATGACCCTGCCCCTGTGCGCGGCGCGCACCGGTTCGCTGCTGGCCCTGGCGGGTGCGCTGCTGCTGGCGGGCATGGCGACGGCGCCGACGATGGTGACGGGTATGACGCTGGTGCAGCGGCTGACCCCGGCCGGGCAGCTGAACGAGGGCATGACGCTGGCGGTGACGGCCCTCCTGGGCGGTATCTCGACCGGCGCGGCGGCGGGCGGCTGGCTGGTGGAGCGGGCGGGCGCGGTCACGGCGTATGCGCTGCCGGTGGCGGCCGCCGGCCTGGCCCTGTGCCTGGCGGCGGTGGCGGGCACGGCCCGGGCGGCGGGCGCGAGCACGGCGGCGGGGCGGTGACCCCGGGCATGACGGAGGCCCGGCCGCCTTTCGGGCTGCCGGGCCTCTGCCCACATGGGATGAGTGGAGATGGCGGGAATCGAACCCGCGTCCAACGGTGCGGAACCAGGGCTTCTCCGTGTGCAGTCCGCTGCGCTTTTCTCGGCCCCGGAGATCACGCGGACAAGTCTCCGACGGGCTCAGTCACTGTTTGATTTCCTCCTGGGCCCCGTGACCGGGCTCAGAAGTTTAGTTCCCTAGCTGATGCCAGGATCCGGGTCGGGAACAGCCCCGGGCTGACACTTCGCAAGTCGCTACTTAGGCAGCGAGGGCGAAGGAATCGCGCTTGGTGTTGGCGATTATTGGTTGCGACATATGGTTTACGAGATCATTGCCGCTTCCTCGACACGCTTCCCCTGCTTCGACAGCCGCTGTCGAAACCGATCATCCCCATGTTGATTTTTCAAGCCCCCTGAGGGGCGCGCCCCCGCTGTGTGGGGCAGGCGCCATCGTACGTGAACAACACGGCACCGTGCCAGCTTATTTCCCGGCACCTGTGACCCGCGTCACGCCCGCTGGCGCCGCTTCACCGCGGAGATCGCCCGCTCGGCCTCGCGCCGGTCCTGCTTCTCCCGCAGGGTCTGCCGCTTGTCGTACTCCTTCTTGCCCCGCGCGAGCGCGATCTCGACCTTGGCCCGGCCGTCCTTGAAGTACAGGGCGAGGGGCACGATCGTGTGACCCGTCTCCTGGGACTTGGACTCCAGCTTGTCGATCTCGGCCCGGTGCATCAGCAGCTTCCGCTTGCGCCGAGCGCTGTGGTTGGTCCAGGTGCCCTGGCTGTACTCCGGTACGTGCACGTTGTGCAGCCACGCCTCGTGCCCGTCGATCTGTACGAAGCCGTCGGCCAGCGAGGCCCGACCCTGGCGCAGCGACTTCACCTCGGTGCCGGTCAGGACCAGGCCGCACTCGTAGGTGTCCAGGATGTGGTAATCGTGCCGCGCCTTCTTGTTCTGCGCGATCAGCTTGCGCCCTTTTTCCTTAGCCATAGTGCGGCCATTTTCGCACTACGCACCGCCCCCGAGGCCACTCAATACCGTCCGGGCCCGATCCTCGGCCCGGTCGTCGGCGGGCACGTCGGGCGTGATGCCCCGGCCGTCGACACGTAGCCCGGCCGGGGTGCGGTAGTGGCCGACGGTGAGTTCGGCGACGGAGCCGTCCGGGAGGTTGCTGGGCATCTGGACGGCGCCCTTGCCGAAGGTGCGGGAGCCGACGGTCACGGCCCGCCCGCGGTCCTTGAGCGCGCCGGTGAGCAGCTCGGCCGCGCTCATGGTGCCGCCGTCGATCAGTGCGACCAGGGGTCTGCCGGTGTCACCGCCGGGCTCGGCGTGCAGGGCCTTCTCCTCGCCGTGCACGTCGTACGTGGCGACGAGCCCGCCGTCGAGGAACGCGGACGCGGCGGCGACCGCCTCGGTGACCAGCCCGCCGCCGTTGCCACGCAGGTCGAGGATGACCCCGGCGCCCTCGGGGGCGCCCTCCACCGCCTCGCGCACCAGGGCGCCGCTGCCCCGGGTGAACGCGGTCACCCGGATGAGTACCGTGTCACCGCCCATCCGCCGTACGGTGACGGCCTCGGTGGCGAGCCGGGCCCGGTGCAGGGTCCGGGTCCACGCGCGCGTGCCGCGCTCCAGGCCGAGCACGACGGCGGAGCCCTCCTCGGCGCCCGTACCGTCGCCGGCCGTGCCGTCGCCGCGCAGCAGGGCGACCACCTCGGCGGCGGTGCGCCCGCCTATGGGGCGGCCGTCGATCGTACGGATCCGGTCACCGGGCCGGAGACCGGCCCGGTCCGCGGGGCCGCCCGGCTGGACCCGGGCCACCTCGACATGGCCGTCGGCGGTACGGCGCGCCCCCAGGCCGACGCCGGTGTACGCACCGTCGAGGGCGCGCTGGAACTCCTCGTATTCGCCCTTGTCGTAGACGGCGCCCCAGCGGTCGCCGCTGCGGCTGACGACCTCCTCGGCCGCCTTCGCCCCGGACTTGCCGTCCGCCATGGCCTCCGCCGCGGCGCGGACCGCCTCGTCCCGTACGGCCTCGTCGTCGCCGGAGCGGGGCGGCGCGCCGGCGTGGGCGGCGGAGCGGCTGTCGGCCGCCCTCACTCCGTCCGTGTCGTCGTGAGGCAGGGAGTCGGTCGCGGCGGCCGTCGCGAGGACGGTCGCGAAGAGCACGCTCAGCGCCGCCCCGCGCCCGATGCGGCGGAGCCGGAGCGAGGACTCTGGATCCGGCAGCGACATGGCGCCCACTCTAGGACAAGCAAACGGCGCCGTACGGTTGTTGACCGCACGGCGCCAGGGGCGCTTGTCACACCTTCAGGTACTTGCGCAAGGCGACCGCCGCCGCAAGGGACGGCATCAACAGGCCGATGACCAGCACCAGCGGCAGCACCGAGAACACCGCGTCCCAGCCGATGAACTGGACCAGGGGCATCTGCTCGGCGAGCGAGAGGCCCCCGTCGATCAGGAAGTAACGGCCCACGAGCAGCAGGACGCAGGCCACCAGACCGCCCAGCAGACCCGCGAACGCGGCCTCCATGATGAACGGCATCTGGATGTAGAAGCTGGACGCGCCGACCAGCCGCATGATGCCCGTCTCACGGCGCCGGCTGAACGCCGACACACGCACGGTGTTGACGATCAGCATCAGCGCGATGAGCAGCATCAGGCCCATGACGACGAGGGCGGCGACGTTCATGCCGCGCATCATGTTGAACAGGTTCTCCAGGATGCCGCGCTGGTCCTGCACCGAGTGCACGCCCGTCCGGCCGGAGAACGCGGTCGCGACGACCTCGTACTTCTCCGGGTCCTTGAGCTTCACCCGGAACGACTCCTGCATCTGGTCCGGGGTGATGACGCTGGCGATGGCCGTGTCGCCGTACTGCTCCCGGTAGTGCTTGTACGCCTCCTCCGCCGACTCGTGGTGGACGGTCTCGACGATGTCGAGCTTCCCGAGGTCGGTCTCGATCTGCTCCTTCTGCTGGGCGGTGACGGCGCCCTTGGAGCAGGTCTCGGAGACCGAGGCGTCGTTCTTGTTGCAGAGGTAGATCGTGACGTTGACCTTGTCGTACCAGAAGTCCTTCATCGCGTTGACCTGCTGGCCCATCAGCACGGCGCCGCCGAAGAGGGCCAGCGAGAGAGCCACGGAGACGATGACCGCGAAGGTCATCGTGAGATTGCGACGGAGGCCGACACCGATCTCCGAGAGTACGAACTGGGCGCGCATCGCGTGCGTTGAGCCTTTCTCAGTGCTGGTAGCCGTAGACGCCGCGGGCCTGGTCGCGGACGAGGCGGCCCTTCTCGAGCTCGATGACGCGCTTGCGCATCTGGTCGACGATGTTCTGGTCGTGGGTCGCCATGACGACGGTGGTGCCAGTGCGGTTGATCTTGTCCAGGAGCTTCATGATGCCGACCGAGGTCTGCGGGTCGAGGTTGCCGGTCGGCTCGTCCGCGATCAGCAGCATCGGCCGGTTGACGAACGCGCGCGCGATCGCCACCCGCTGCTGCTCACCACCGGACAGCTCGCCGGGCATCCGGTCCTCCTTGCCCGCGAGGCCGACGAGGCCGAGCACCTGGGGAACCGACTTGCGGATCTCGCCGCGCGACTTGCCGATGACCTCCTGCGCGAACGCCACGTTCTGCGCGACGGTCTTGTTCGGCAGCAGCCGGAAGTCCTGGAAGACGGTCCCCAGCTGGCGGCGCATGTGCGGCACCTTCCAGTTGGACAGCCGGGCCAGATCCTTGCCGAGGACGTGCACCGTGCCGTGGCTGGCGCGCTCCTCGCGGAGGACGAGACGCAGGAAGGTGGACTTTCCGGAGCCGGAGGACCCCACCAGGAAGACGAACTCGCCCTTCTCGATCTCCAGGGAGACGTCTCTGAGAGCGGCGTGGTTCTGCTTCGGGTAGGACTTGGAGACGTTGTCGAATCGGATCACGGGTGCACCCACGGTCGGCCGGGAGGAGTAGGTGAGCGTGACCATACGCGAACCGGGATGTCCCGTGCAGGCACCGTCCAGCCTTGCCCGTTTTGTCCGTGCTTGCGCCCTGCCTGCCCGGGTCCTGACCGGCGGAAACCCATCGGGGCGCGCCTAAACTCATGGGACCTGGCACAGTGGGAGGGGGAACGGATGCGTTTCCCTGAGCGTTGTGCGGAGAGAACTGGGTCGACGGTCCGAGTACGTCCGGCCGACAGTCCCGCGTCCCGCGGCTCCGCCGCGCGGGAGGAGGAGAGCGCATGACCTATGACCGACTGGTGTGCGCCAACTGCGCGGCGCCCGTCAGCGAGGGCCGCTGCCCCGTGTGCCGGGCCAACCGTGAGCGCATGCAGCAGAGCCCATGGGCCGCCATGAGCCCCGCCGCCCTGCTGACGCTGCTCCTGCTCCTGGTGGCGGCAGCGGCGGCGCTGGTGGCGACCCACCAGCCCGCGTAGCGCCTGCCCCCGCGCGCGGCGCGACACATCACCTGCACAGCGGAAGGGCCCGGACGCCGTGGATACGGCATCCGGGCCCTTCACTGTGCCCTTGCGCGGCCTTACCGGTTTGCCGGCTTACCGGCTGGTACGGCCGCGGCCGGGCTTCAGGTGCGCTCAGGCGACCGTGCGGCCACCGCCGACCAGACGCGGCAGCATGCGGAAGCCGACGCCACCGGCGATCATCGTCGCGGCGCCGATGAGGAGGAACGAGGTCTCGGCGGCACCGGTCTCGGCCAGCTCCTCCTTGGCCTTGCCCTGCTCGACCGGCTGGGAGCCGACGTTGTTCGTGCCGGGGTTGTTGTCCGCGCACTCGGCGCCGTCGACGGTCACGGCGCAGTTGCCCGTGCCGCCGGTGGTGGAGCCGGAGGAGCCGGAACCGCCGGTGGTGGAGCCGCCGGTGGTGTCGCCGCCCGTGGTGGAGCCGCCGTTACCGCCGGTCGAACCGCCGTCACCGCCGGTGGTGGAGCCGCCGGTGGTGTCGCCGCCCGTGGTCGAGCCGCCGTCGCCGCCGGTCGAACCGCCGGTGGTGTCGCCGCCCGTGGTCGAGCCGCCGTCGCCGCCGGTCGAACCGCCGTCACCGCCGGTCGAACCGCCGGTGGTGTCGCCGCCCGTGGTCGAGCCGCCGTCGCCGCCGGTCGAACCGCCGTCACCGCCGGTCGAACCGCCGGTGGTGTCGCCGCCCGTGGTCGAGCCGCCGTCGCCGCCCGTCGAACCGCCGTCGCCGCCCGTCGAACCGCCGTCACCGCCGGTCGAGCCGCCGTCGCCGCCACTACCACCGGTGGTGCTGGGCGTCGGGTCCGTCGGGTCCGTGGGGTCCGTCGGGTCCGTCGGGTCCTGGCAGGTGGGGTCGGCCGGGTGGCAGGTCTCGTCGCCGAGCTCGATCGAAAGGTCGAGCCCGATACCGGCGGCCTGAGCGGCGCCCGCGGCGGTCAGGGACGCACCGGCGGCGATCACCGCACCAGCGGCTATCCGCGCGACCCGGATCCGCGTCTTTTTGGTCATAAAGCTGCTACCCCCAGTAGCTGATCTCGTCATGGAGCAGCGCGCTCGGGGCCACGGACGCTAGAGGGCCTCGTGCCGTCCCCCCGGTCACATGCGCCCCGGACATGCGCATGCCGCGCGTCAGCTTTCCCAGTTTTGAAGGGGGCGTCAAGCTCGTTACGCATGCGATGTCCGAAATGATCAAGCTTGCCTGTCGTGCACCGAAGGACTGTGACGAAATCGAGGAGAGGGACCTGCGTCAGGGTCATTTCCATGTCGACAAAGCGAGGAAATTCGCAGCCCGTTGGTTGCGACAGCGAATCGCGCTTCACAGGGTGGTGACTCCGTCGCGGTCCTCGCCCTTGCCCACCGCATTCACGCAGATGCCCGCGCCGTACACCTCCCGGTAGAGCACGACGACGGCGCCGGACCCCTGCGGGGTACGGCGCCGTGACGCTGAGCCAGGTTTCCTACTTCTCCTGGTCCTGCTGCTTCCGCCAGCGGATGCCGGCCTCCAGGAAGGCGTCGATCTCGCCGTCCAGCACGGACTGCGGATTGCCGACCTCGTGCTCCGTACGCAGGTCCTTGACCATCTGGTACGGGTGCAGGACGTAGGAGCGCATCTGGTTGCCCCAGGAGCTGCCGCCGTCGCCCTTCAGGGCGTCCATCTTGGCGCGCTCCTCCTGGCGCTGGCGCTCCAGCAGCCGGGCCTGGAGGACGCGCAGCGCGGACGCCTTGTTCTGGATCTGCGACTTCTCGTTCTGGCAGGAGACCACGACACCGGTCGGGATGTGCGTGATGCGGACGGCGGAGTCCGTGGTGTTGACGGACTGGCCGCCGGGGCCGGAGGACCGGTACACGTCGATACGGAGGTCGTTCTCCGGGATGTCGATGTGGTCGGTCTGCTCGACGACCGGCAGCACCTCGACGCCCGCGAAGGACGTCTGGCGGCGGCCCTGGTTGTCGAACGGCGAGATGCGGACCAGGCGGTGCGTGCCCTGCTCGACGGAGAGCGTGCCGTACGCGTACGGGGCGTGCACGACGAACGTCGTCGACTTGATGCCGGCCTCTTCGGCGTACGACGTCTCGTAGATCTCGGTCTTGTAGTCGTGCCGCTCGGCCCAGCGCAGGTACATGCGCTGGAGGCGCTCCGCGAAGTCGGAGGCGTCCACGCCACCGGCCTCGGCGCGAATGGTGACGAGGGCCTCGCGCTCGTCGTACTCGCCGGAGAGGAGGGTGCGGACCTCCATCTCGTCGAGGGCCTTGCGTACATCGGCCAGCTCGGCCTCGGCCTCGGCGAGGGTGTCCGAGTCGTCCTCGGCCTCGGCGAGCTCGA
The DNA here is from genome assembly GCF_008271805.1 of Streptomyces sp. TRM49041. Classification (GTDB taxonomy): domain Bacteria; phylum Actinomycetota; class Actinomycetes; order Streptomycetales; family Streptomycetaceae; genus Streptomyces. Next base: position 51,283 of record NZ_VSRY01000124.1, on the reverse strand, counting down.
AGAGCACCCCGAGGTCGTCGATCCGGCCGCGCAGCGACTCCGCCTTGCGGACCTCGGCCTGCAGATGGGAGAGCCTGCTGGTGATCTTCTGTGCCGCCTCGGGGTCGTCCCAGAGGGACGGCGCGGCCGCCTGCTCCTCGAGCACGGCGATGTCTGCCCTCATCTTGTCGAGGTCCAGGACGGCCTCGATCGACCCCATGGTCGAGGTGAGGGACTTCAGCTCTTCGGATACGTCGACGACTGCCACGGGTCCAGCGTAACGGCTGCCCGCGACACCCCCTCCCCCCGAGGGCGGTATCCCGGCCGTCGCCGGCCGGGACGGGGGTCAGCGGGGCGGGGTGCCCGGGGCCGAGCGCTGGGAGTCCGGCGCGGCGGGCTCCGGGCTGTCGGAGCCGGCGGCGAACCAGCCGCCCACCCCGACCGCCGCCGCCAGTGCCGCCCCCGCCACCGAGATGACGAGGCGGCGCCGCCGCACGGCGGAGGTCTTGTTACGGGCCGACCCCGGGCGGCGCTGCCCGGCGGCGCGGGGAGCGCGCGCGGTGCCCAGGGGGCCGCCGGAGAGCTCGTCGGGGCCGGGCACGCGCATGGAGGTGTGGGTGTCCCTGCTGGAGTCGGTGGACGAGCCGGGGACCAGCGGGACGGCGGACCGGCGGGGGGCGTTCGGCAAGGTCGGGTACGGGTCGTCCTCGTAGGGCTCCGAGGTCGGTTCCGAGCCGGGCTCGTCCACGTCCAGCGGCGGCATGTCCGCGACGAGCGGCGCCAGGTCGTGGAGGCGCGCCGCGAGCTCGGAGGCGCGCAGCCGGGACGCGGGGGCCTTGGCCAGGCACTGGACGATCAGCTGCCACAGCTCGTCCGGGATGCCGGGGAGCGGGACCACCGTCTCGGTGACGTGGCGGCGCAGCACGGCGCCCGGGTGGCCGCCGCCGAACGGTGTGAAGCCCGCCAGCAGTTCGTACAGAACGGTCGCGAGCGCGTAGATGTCGACGGCCGCGCGCGGCGGCAGGCCCTCGACGATCTCGGGAGCCAGGTAGTCGGGCGTGCCGATGATCCGGTTCGTACGGGTACGGCGCGGGGTGTCGATCAGTTTGGCCACGCCGAAGTCGGTGAGCAGGGCCGGGTGGGCGCCGCCCGGCCCGAGGGGGCCCTCCATGTCGAGCAGGATGTTCTCCGGTTTGACGTCCCGGTGGACGACCCCCGCGGCGTGCGCGGCGGCCAGGCCCTCGGCGACGTCCGCGGTGATCGCGACGGCGGCGGCCGGGGTGAGCCTGCGCTCCCGGTCGAGCCGGCTGCGCAGATCGGTACCGCGCACCAGGTCCATGACCAGGGCCAGGTCGTCGCCGTCCACGACCAGGTCGCGTACGACCACCACGCGCGGGTGCTCGAGCCCGAGCAGCGCGGTGCGCTCCTGGACGAAGCGTCCGACGAGATCCTGGTCGGAGGCCAGGTCCTCGCGCAGCAGCTTGATGGCGACAGGACCCTCGGGACCTTCGCCGAGCCAGACCGTGCCGGCGCTGCCCCGCCCGAGGATCTGGTGAGCCGTGTACCGGCTGCCGATTTTCCGTGCCAAGACTGCTCCCTCAGCGGCTGGCGTTCCCGACCAAGTTACGCGGGTGCGGGCACCGGTATTCACGCCGGAGCGGAAATCGCCCCTGAGAAGTCGATAAATCGGCAGAGTTGTCGCCGGGCGTCACTGGGCGGGGGTGTCGCCGCCGCCCGACTCGCCGCTGAGTCCGGAGATCCAGTCGCTGACGGACGAGAAGGCGTCGCCCATGGCCTGCCAGTAGCTCTTGCCCTCGGCGATCCAGTCCTGAAGAGGGGTCAGCTCCCAGATGAGCCAGCCCGCCACGACGAACAGCATGATCGTGAACAGGCAGCCCTTGAGGCAGCCGAGGCCCGGGATACGCATCGGGTTGGCGCTGCGCTGCCGGGGTGCGCGGGGCGCGGGCGGCTGCGGGGCCTGCGGCTGCTGAGGCTGCTGAGGCTGGGGTGTGTACTGCTGGCGGGGCGGCTGCGGAGCGGGCGCGTGCTGCTGGCGCGGCTGCGGCTGCGGCTGGGGTTGCGGGGGCTGCGGGGCGTACTGCTGCGGCTGGGGCTGCGGGGCGTACTGCTGCGGCTGGGCCTGCTGGCCGTACTGCTGGTGCTGCGGCCGGTACGGCGGCGGCTGCTGGGGCTGGGGCGACTGCTGGGGCCGGCGCTGGGGGCGGCGGCGCAGCGGGTCCTCGCTGGGGTCCAGGTACTGGACCTGTGTCTGCTCGTTGCGGTCGCGCGCGGCGCGCAGCTGGGTCTGCCACGGGTGCGGCTCCTCCGGCTGCGGTACGGGGGGCATGACCGAGGTCGGGTCGGGTGCGCCGCCCGGGCCGCCGGCACCCTGGCCGGCCGACGGCATGACACCGGTCGCGGCGCCCGGGTCGTACTGGGGCGCGCCGACGCCCTGGCCGCTGTTCGGCAGGACCTGGGTCGCGTCGGACGCGCCGGGGACCTCCGGCACGGGCGCGGGCGCCGGGTCGGGCGCGAGGAGCGCGCCGACGCCCTCGGCAGCCTCGATCTGGGCGACGGTCGCGTGCACGCCGATGCCGGCGGCGACCGTACGCAGACCGCGGGCGAGGTTCTCGGCGCTGGGGCGGTGGTCCGGGTTCTTGCTGAGGCAGCGCTCTATGACCGTCCACAGCGGTCCCGGCACGGTGGACGGCCGCCGCGGGTCCTCGTTGAGGTGCCGGTGGAGGACCTCCAGGGCCGTGCCGCCGGCGAACGGGGGACGGCCGGTGACCAGCTCGTACAGCAGGATGCCCGCGCCGTAGATGTCCACGGCGGAGGTCTGCGGGCGGCCCTCGGCGGACTCGGGCGCGACGTACGCGGGCGTGCCGACGAACTCGTGCGTGCGGGTCAGGCCCGGGGAGTCGGCGAGGCGTGCGATGCCGAAGTCGGTGAGCATCGGGTGCATCTGGCCGTCCCGCTCGGCGAGCAGGACGTTCGCCGGCTTCAGGTCGCGGTGCACGACGCCGTCCGCGTGGCTGGCGGCGAGCGCGTCGGCGATCTGCGCGGTGAGGAGGGCCGCGGCGACGGGGGTGAGCGGACCGTTCTCGCGGATGTAGCGGTGCAGGTCGGGGCCGTCGACGAGGTCCATGACGAGGGCCAGGAGGTCGCCCTCGACCACGAGGTCACGGGTGCGGACGATGTTCGGGTGAGTGAGACGGAGAAGGACGGAGCGCTCCCGCAGGAAGCGCATCACGACGTCCGCGTCGTTGGCGAGTTCCTCCTTGAGGACCTTGATCGCGACGGTCTCGCCCGGCTGGCCGGGCACGGCCGCCTCGGCGCCCGCCGTCTCCCTCTGGCGGGCACGCCAGACGGTACCCGTGGCGCCGCGTCCGAGCGGCTGCTCGAGCAGGTACTTGCTGCCGACTGGCCGCACGGTCATGCGCTCCCTGCGATCGTGGTCCGAAGCTTGCGTTCGACCCACTCTAATGCCGTTCCGCTTTCTTCGAATTTCCTTCGAACGTTTCCGTCATCCGGCCCGGAACGGCTCGGGAGCAGCCCCGGAACGGCTCCGGAACGGGTTTCGTGGGAGGGAAGACGTATGACCGGCGCGCCCGGTTGCCTGACATACACATGATCCCAAGATGGGCGCAAGCAGGCGTTTCGCCGATCAGTCGCGAGCATTCAAGATCATTTAGTGCCGGGTCGCGGGCGTTGTGTCGGTGGCGGATGGGAGGATGCATCCTGCACGGCGCATCGTGGGGCCGGGAGTTCCGCGGGCCGTGCCGACCTGTACCGGACGACGTGTCCGCGCGCGGGTGGGGGGAGTTCGAGGGCCCTGTCCCCCTGCTGCGGGCGCGTCGCGCAGAAGGGACCGCTGACGGCGATGCAGATCCGGCTGACCGTCCTCGCGGCGCCGCCCGGCGGGCAGACCGCGCGGCGCGCCTGCGACGTGCTCGTCACCGCCCCCGCGGGCACCGCCCTGGCCGCCGTGGCCTCCGGCCTCGCCGCCGCGGTGGCCGGACCGGACGGCGCGGCGGGCACGGGGCCCGTCGTGCTCTACGCCGGGCCCGAGCGCCTGGACCCCCAGCGCTGTGCCCTGGGCGACCCGCCACTCGTGGACGGCGCCGTGCTGGCGCTCCAGTCGCCCGCGGAGGAGGCGGTGGCGCCGGACGGCGCGGCGGCGCGGCTGCACGTGGTGGCCGGGCCCGACGCGGGCGGCGTCCATCTGCTGGACGCCGGGCACGTCCGCATCGGGCGCTCCGCCGACGCGGACGTCCCGCTGGACGACCCCGACGTGTCGCGGCTCCACTGCGTGGTCACGGTCGGCGACGACGGCCGCGTGACGGTCGCCGACCTCGACTCGACGAACGGCACGACCCTGGACGGGAAGCGGGTCGGCACCCGCGCGGTGCGACTGAAGCCGGGGGCGTTGCTGCGGGTGGGTGAGTCGGTGTTGCGGCTGGTGCTCGGGGGCGGGGGCACGGCAGGCGGGGGTGCGGCCGGCGGGGGTGGGGTCGCGGTCGCCGGGGGCGCGGGTACCCAGGGCTTGGATGCGGGCGTGGTTGACGGTGCGCGGGGTGGTGGTGCGGGTGCAGTGGGCGGCGGGGGTGGTGCGCCGGGCGGCGCGCGGGGGCCGAGCGGGGCGCCGGAGAGTACGGGGAGCGTGTACGGGGGTGTGTACGGGGATCCGTACGGTGCGCCCCTCGCCACGACACCGGACGGCGAGGGGTATGTGCGCGTGGCGCGGCTCGGGGCTGCGAGTCCCCGGGCGGGTGCGGTGAGCGGCGTTGCCGGGGCGGCCGAGGCAGGTGTGGTGAGCGGCTCGGGTGACGGCGCTCCCCGCGCGGGGAGCGCTGGTGGGGTGACCGAGCCCGGTGCGGTGAGCGGTGGTGGCCGGGCGGGCTCCGGGAGCGGTACTGGGCTGGGCGGGGAGGTCGCGGGGCCGGGGGCGCCGGGCGGTACCGGTGCGAGTGTCGTGGGCCCGGGCGGGGCGCCGCAGGGCGGTGCCTTGGCGCGGGCGGGGACCAGTGACGGCTGCCCGACGGGCGGTGCCGGTTCCGGGGGTGCGGTGCCCATGGGCGGGGCCGGTTCCGGGGCGGGTGCCCCGGGCGGTGACCCGGTGGGCGGTGACCTGGTGGGCGGTGCGGAGTTCAGGGGCGTGGCCCCGGGAGGTGCCGACCCGGGGCCCGGCGGCCCGGGGGATGCGGGTGCGGGTGGTGCCGTGGCGCCGAGGGCTCGGCGGTCGTACGACGGCCAGGCTCGTGCGGGGTACTCGAGCACGGGTCAGGGCGCGGGCGGGAGTTCCGGTGGCGGGCATGCGCGCGCGCACGGGGTGGCTGACGGCGGGGTGACGCACAGTCGGACGGCGGCGCCCGGCGGGCCGCAGGGCACACCCGCGCGCGGGACGCCCGTGCCTGCCGAGGCGCCGAGGCGGCGGGGCATAGGGGCATGGGCGCGCCGCCTGGCAGGTGGCCGGGCCGACGGTGCCGACCACAGGGGCTCCGCCGCCCGGACGCCCGCCACGTCCGCGCCGGCCGCCCTCCGCGGACCGGGCGCCGAGGCGTGGCCCGACCCCGCCGCCGTACTGCTGACCGCCCTGGGTCCCGGCCCACGCCTCTGGGAGCGGGCCCCCGGGCACCCCGAGTCGCTGGTGGTCCGGCTCGGCACCACGGACCGCGCCGAACTGGCCGCCGTGCCCGTCACGGTGGGGCTGCGCGAGGCACGGTCCCTGGGCATAGCCGGGCCGCGCGCCCGCCTCGTCGGGCTGGCCCGTTCCGTGGTGGCGCAGCTCACCGCGCTGCACGCCCCGGCGGACCTGGAGATCGTGCTGATCAGCGCCGACCGGGCGCGCCCCCTGGAGGAGCGGCGACGCGACTGGGCCTGGCTCGGCTGGCTGCCGCACGTACGGCCGGCGCACGGCCAGGACTGCCGCCTCCTCCTGGCGTACGACGGAGACCAGGCCGCCGCCAGGGCCGCCGAGCTGACACGGCGTCTGGACGACGGGCCGCTCGGCCCGGGCTGGGCGGACGCCGACCACAACGCGGTCGCGGAGGCGGCGGAGCGGTTCCAACAGTCGTACGCCACGGGGGCGCCGCAGAGCACCGGGCCGTACACCGTCGTGATCGTCGACGGCGATCCGGGGACGTCCGCGCTGCGCGAGACGACCGCACGCCTGGCCGGCGCGGGTGCCGCGGCGGGCATCCACCTGGTCTGCCTGGCCGAGACGGCGCCCGCCTCGGCGGTGTTCCCGGTCGCGGCGGCGTACGAGGCGGCGTGCGCGGAGTCGCTGCCGTTCCGGGAGTGCGGCGCGGTCGGTCTGCTGACCGGCGACGTGGCGACGGCGCTGCGCGTGATGCGGGCGGCGGGCGGCCACCCGGTCGGCCACGGCACGGTGGCGGCGGTGGACGCCGTGTCGGGCGCGTGGGCGGAGCGGTTCGCCCGGTCCCTGGCGCCGCTGCGCGCCGAGGGCCCGGCACAGCACGGCCGGGCCACGGCCGCCGCGCTGCCCCGCTCCTCCCGCCTGCTCGACGAGCTGGAGCTGGCCAGGGCCACGCCCGCGTCGCTGATGGCCCGCTGGGCGTCGGCCCCGGACGGTACGGCGGTGCTGGGCACCGGCCCGCACGGCCCGCTCCGGGTCGACCTGACCGGCGAAGGGCCGCACCTGCTCGTCGAGGGCCCGGCGGGCAGCGGACGTACGGAGCTGTTGCGCTCCCTCGCCGCGTCTCTCGCCGCCGCGTCCCGCCCCGACCGGCTGGGCCTGCTGCTGGTGGACGGCGCGGGCGGCGAGCGCGGCGAGGGCCTCGGCCCGTGCACCGACCTGCCGCACGTCACCGAGCACCTGGTCGCCGCCGACCCGGTGCGGATGCGGGCCTTCGCGCAGGCGCTCGGGGCGGAGCTCAAGCGACGCGCCGAGGTGCTGGGCCGCGAGGGGTTCACGGAGGCGCCCACGCGCCGGAACGCCCCGGCCGACGAAAGGGCCGGCCTCCTGCCCGACCCCCGAACCGGCGTCCGGCCGGAGACCGGTCCCCGCGTCCAGGGGGACCAGAGGCGCGACGCACCGCGGAACACCGGGCCCGACGCCCAGCGCCCCGGCGACAGGGCGTTCCCCGAGCAGCGCGTCGGCGGCGACGTGGAGTCCCCGCCCAGTGGCACGCTGCGGCTGCGCCCCGCCGCGCCGGGGGGCCGTGGCCAGGGCGGGACGACACCGCCCCCGCTGCCCCTCCTCGTCGTTCTGGTGGACGACCTGGACGCACTGGTCGCTCCCGCGCTCGGCAGCCCGGGCCGGCCCGCGGCCGGTTCGGTCGTACGGGCGCTGGAGGCCGTGGCGCGGGACGGCGAGCGGCTCGGCGTCCACCTGGTGGCGGCGTCGGCGCGCCCGGACCGTACGGCCGACACGGAGCCGGCCCGACGCGCACGCCTGCGCGTGGTGCTGGACGCGGCTCCGGCGTCCCCGGGTCCGGACGACCCGCTGCCCGGCCGGGGCCGGCTGTGCCACCCGGACGGCCGGGTGACCCCGTTCCAGGCGGGCCGCGTGACCGGGCGCATCCCGCGTACGGCGACGCTGCGCCCCACCGTCGTACCGCTGGAGTGGGAGCGCATGGGCGACCCGCCGACCCGCCGCCCGGTACGGGAGCTGGGCAACGGGCCGACGGACCTGGCGTTGCTGGCCAGCGCCCTGGACCGGGCCGCGCGCTCGGTCCAGGCCGCACCGGTCCCGCCGCTCACCGCCGCCCCGGACACCTCCGACCCCGTCAGGTGACCCGTCAGGTGGCCCGTCAGGTGGCCTTCCCGTGCGGCCCGGCATCGCTGACGGCACGTCACGAGCCCATCACGATCGAGGAGTAGACGCGGAAGGCGGTATTGCGGGCCCCCGGCACCGGGCGTAGACCAGACCGGAAGACACAGCGTGAAGGACAGCGAGAAGGACAGCGCAACGGGACGACAGGGACGACGCACACGGGAGAAACGGGGCAGTGATGCGTACAACTCCGCGCAAACACCGGGCCGCGGTCGCCGTCGCGGCCATCGGGGCCCTCGCCCTCACCATGGCCGGCTGCGGCGGCGACGGTGACGGCGGCGGCTCCAGCGGGGGCGGGAGCGGCAAGGGCACGACGGAGACGGTCCGGTTACCGAAGCTCGACGGTCAGCAGCTCCAGGTCGTGGCCGTGTGGACCGGCCCGGAGCAGGAGGCGTTCACGAAGGTCCTGAAGGAGTTCGAGAAGCGCACCGGCGCGCAGGTCTCATACGTCCCGACGCAGGACGCGATGCTCAACTACATCGGCACGAAGATCGCCGGCGATTCCCCGCCCGATGTGGCGATGCTCCAGCAGGTCGGCGCCCTCCACCAGGCGGTGCAGCGCGCATGGGCGAAACCGGCGGGCGCCGAGACGAAGGCGCAGCTGGCGAAGAACTACTCCAAGGGCTGGCAGGACCTCGGCGCGGTGGACGGCACGCAGTACGGCGTGTACTTCAAGACCGCCAACAAGTCGCTGATCTGGTACAACACCGCCGTCTTCGACAACGCGGGCGCATCCGAGCCGAAGACGTGGAAGGAACTGCTCTCCACCGCCGAGACGATCTCCGCGTCCGGAGTCACCCCGGTGTCGATCGGCGGCGCGGACGGCTGGACGCTCACGGACTGGTTCGAGAACGTCTATCTGTCCCAGGCGGGCCCGGAGAAGTACGACCAGCTGGCGAAGCACGAGATCAAGTGGACCGACCCTTCGGTCACCCAGGCCCTCGCCACCCTCGCCGAGTTGTTCGGCAAGCCGAACCTGATCGCGGGCGGCGCGGCCGGGGCGCTCCAGACGGAGTTCCCGACGTCCGTGACGCAGACGTTCACCGGCGGCGCCCAGCCGAAGGCCGCGATGGTCTTCGAGGGCGACTTCGTGTCGATCAACATCGCCCAGACGGAGGCGAAGCTCGGCACGGACGCGAAGGTGTTCCCGTTCCCTGCCGTGGGTGGCGAGGCCCCCGTGGTGACGGGCGGGGACGTGGCGGTCGCGCTGACGGACAAGCCGGCGGCGCAGGCGCTGCTGACGTTCCTGGCGTCCCCGGACGCGGCGGCGATCTGGGCGGGTGAGGGCGGCTTCATCTCGCCCAACAAGGCGCTGGACGTGGCCGCGTACCCGAACGACGTGCAGCGGGACATCGCGAAGGCGCTGATCGCGGCGGGCGACGACTTCCGCTTCGACATGTCGGACCAGATGCCTCAGTCGTTCGGCGGCACACCCGGCAAGGGCGAGTGGAAGGCGCTCCAGGACTTCCTGAAGAACCCGAAGGACATCGCGGGGACCCAGGCACGGCTGGAGGCCGACGCGGCCAAGGCGTACAAGAGCACGAGCTGAGCCATGGCAGCCGCTCCCCCGCAGAAGGGAACGCAGCAGCACCGGCGGAAGGACCGACAGGGCAGGAGCGTGACCGGCACGCGCAAGCCGCTTGTGGCGGGCTTCCTGCTGCCCGCGCTGGTACTGCTGGGCGCGCTCGTGGTCTACCCGATCGGATACTCGGTCCAGCGGTCGTTCTTCGACCAGCCCGGCACGGGCTTCGCGGGCCTGGACAACTATGTGGAGATCTTCACCGACGACACGATCCTGACGGCCGTACGGAACAACGCGATCTGGGTCGTCGTGGCGCCGACGGTCGCCACTGCCCTTGGCCTGATCTTCGCGGTGCTGACGGAACGGGTGCGGTGGGGTACGGCGTTCAAGCTGCTCGTCTTCATGCCGATGGCGATCTCGATGCTCGCCGCCGGGATCATCTTCCGGCTCGTCTACGAGCAGGACCCGGAGCGGGGCGTCGCGAACGCGGTGTGGGTGGGCGTGCACGACACGTTCGCCGAGTCGGCCGGGTACCCGAAGGCGCGCCCGCTGCCGGTGCATCCGCTGGAGGCGGCCGGCGGGGGCGCGTACATCACCAAGGAGCCGGTGCGGGCGGGCACGCCGGCGCGGCTGCCGCTGGTCGGGGTGGCGCCCGCGAGGATGCCGGACGGCGCGGAGCCGGCCAGGGAGCCGCAGCCGGCGTCCGGCCGGGTGACGGGCACGGCCTGGCTGGACTTCACCAAGGGCGGCGGAGGGGCCGCCAACGCCGTCGACAAGGCGGAACGGGGCCTCAAGGGCCTTGAGATAGAAGCGGTCAAGGACGGGAGGGTCGTCGCCAGGGCGAAGGCGGCGGCGGACGGTACGTTCACGCTGCCCGCGGCGGCGGACGGCGCGCATCTGCGCCTGCCCGGCTCGAACTTCCGGGAGCCGTACAGCGGCGTCGACTGGCTGGGCCCGACGCTGGTGACGCCCGCCATCATCGGCAGCTACGTGTGGATGTGGGCCGGCTTCGCGATGGTCCTCATCGCGGCGGGCCTGGCGGGTCTCCCCCGCGAGCTGCTGGAGGCGGCGCGGGTGGACGGCGCCAACGAGTGGCAGGTCTTCCGCCGTGTGACCGTACCGCTCCTGGCGCCGGTGCTGGCGGTCGTCCTGGTCACCCTGATGATCAACGTTCTGAAGATCTTCGACCTGGTCTTCATCATCGCGCCGGGCTCGGTCCAGGACGACGCGAACGTGCTGGCGCTCCAGCTGTATCGCTCGTCGTTCGGCACGGACGCGCATCCGGGCGTGGGCAGTGCGATCTCGGTTCTGCTGTTGCTGCTGGTGATCCCGGTGATGCTCTTCAATATCAGGCGCATCCGGAAGGAGACGCGCCGATGACGACTCCCCAGGCGCCGCGGACCAAGGCGCCGCAGACGAGGGCGCCGCGGACCAAGGCGCCGCAGACGAAGGCGCAGCAGTCGGTGGCGGCCCGTATCGTCTCCCGTCTGGCGGGCGGCGCGGCGCAGTTCTTCCTCGTCGCGGTGGCGCTGTTCTGGCTGCTGCCGACGGCCGGTCTGCTCCTGTCCTCGCTCCGCTCGCCGTCGGACATCAACGAGAGCGGCTGGTGGCGGGTCTTCACGGCGCCGGCGCAGCTGACCCTCGACAACTACACGACCATCCTCAGGAACGAGACGATCACGGACTCGCTCCTCTCCACGGTGCTGATCACGGTCCCGGCGACGGTGCTGGTCGTGGTGATCGGCTCACTGGCGGGGTACGCGTTCGCGTGGATGGAGTTCCCGGGCAGGGACTGGTGGTTCCTCGCGGTGGTGGGGCTGCTGGTGGTCCCGGTGCAGGTGGCGCTGATCCCGGTGTCGAAGCTGTTCGGCGAGATCGGCGTCTTCGAGACGACCCTGGGCGTGGTCCTGTTCCACACCGCCTTCGGCCTGCCCTTCGCGATCTTCCTGCTGCGCAACTTCTTCGCGGAGATCCCGCGCGAACTGCTGGAGGCGGCCCGCCTGGACGGGGCAGGCGAGATCCGCCTGTTCGCCCGTGTGGTGATGCCCCTGGGCGGCCCAGCGATCGCGTCGCTGGGCATCTTCCAGTTCCTGTGGGTCTGGAACGACATGCTGATCGCCCTCATCTTCGCCGACTCGGACGCGCCGCCCATCACGGTGGCCCTGCAGCAGCAGGTCCGTCAGTTCGGCAACAACATCGACGTCCTGGCGCCCGGGGCGTTCGTGTCGATGGTGATTCCGCTGGCGGTGTTCTTCGCCTTCCAGCGGCAGTTCGTGTCGGGGGTGATGGCGGGCGCGGTGAAGTAGACCGGTCGGGACCTCGCCGCTCAGCCCCTGATCAGTGCTCGGGCCGCGCGCCGTACCGGGCCCCGCTGTGCGACCGGGCCCAGCAGGCGGCCCACCGGGCCCTGCGCGTCCCAGTGGAGCTGGAGGCGGCCCGCGTCCCGGGCCTCCGGCTCGACCGTGACGCGGTGGCGTGCGGGGCCGGGGAGCGAGAAGGGCGCGAAGTCCAGGGGGGCCAGGAGGACGCCCGTGTGGGCGGTGCCCTCCTCCGTGAGCTCCAGGACCGGGTGGCGCACGCCCCGGAAGCCGTACACGGGCAGGGACACCGCCGCCAGGTCCAGCCGCACGGTGCCCTCGAAGACGCCCCGGCCCGCCGGGTCCAGGCGCAACGGGACCGTCGTACGGCGCCCGGCCGGGGTGAGGTGGACGCGCGCCGGGAGCGGAGCCAGCGGCAGGCGCAGGCCCGGGTCGTACGTGCGCACCGCCAGGTCCACGGCCGCGCCGGGCCCCGGGGTCACCCGGAGGATCTCGTGGCGGAACCACGCCGCGGCCAACGGGCAGCCGGACAGGTCCGGTTCGGTCAGGTCCAGGTCCCGGCGGGCGGCCTCCGACGAGGGCACGGCGTCGCCCCAGTACGTACGGCCGTCCTCGACGGTCACCCGGCGCGGGCCGATCCCGTGCGCCAGGCCCCGGGCCGCGTGCCGCGCCTCCCCGTACCGGCCCTCGCGCAGCAGTCCCACCACGGCGCGCTCGACCCGCCCGAGCCGCTCGAACGCGGCGGGCGCGAGACCCGCCATGTACGGGACGACCTCCGCGGCGTACCCCTCGACCCACGCAGTGTCCCGGTACGGCAGGTCACCGGCGTACAGGCGCAGGTCGTGGGCGAGGAAGCGGTAGTCCTTCTCCTCCCGCAGCGCGGACCCGGGCGGGGCGCCGTGCACGGCGAGGAACGTGTCGATGCGCCGGGCGATCTCGACGCGGTCGCGGACGTCGGCGATGAGGTGCCGGCGGGTGGAGAGCGTCGCGACGTCCGCCGGGGCGTGCGGGGCGTGCGGCGCGTACGGGGCGAAGTACCAGCGGTAGACGGGTTCGGTGATGATCCGGAAGGCGTGGGCGAGGGTGTACGCCTGGGCGGAGAACAGCTGGTCCTCGTAGTGGAGGCCCTCGGGGAAGCGCAGGGCGTGCCGGTCCAGGAACTCCTTCCGGTACATCTTGTTCGTCGCCAGGGGCTCGAAGAGGAGCCGTGGTTCGTCCGCGAGGCCGCGTACGGTGCGGCGGCGGTCGAAGAGGGACGGCATCCACAGGCCGTGCGCGCCGGTGTCGGTGCGGACGCGTTCGACGGCGCCCATGGTGAAGTCGACGTCGTCCTCGGCGTGCGCGGCGAGGAGCAGTTCCACGGCCTTCGGGGGGAGTTCGTCGTCGCTGTCGAGGAACATGACGTAGGGCGCGCGGGCGATGTCGAGGGCGCGGTTGCGGGGCACGGAACAGCCGCCGCTGTTGCGTTCGAGGCGCAGCACTCGGATGCGGCGGTCGCGGTCGGCGAGGTCGGCGGCGACCTTCGGGGTGTCGTCGGTGGAGTGGTCGTCGCTGATGACGATTTCGACGGCGCGGTGGGTCTGGTTCCGTACGGAGGCCACGGCGCGCGGCAGCCGGGCCGCGTCGTCGTGGACGACGACGATCACCGTGACCGTGGGGAGGGTCGTCATCGGCGGATGGCTTCCTGAGGTGTCGGGGCGGGAGTGCGGCGGTCCAGGGGCAGGACGGGCGGCAGGCTCTCCTCGCCCTCACCGAGGAAGACGCGGCGGACGACGCGTTCGGCGGCGCGCCCGTCGTCGTACTGGCAGAAGCGGAGCCGGAAGTCGTGGCGGAGCTTGGCGGCCGCCTCGCCGGACCAGTCGTCGGGGTTGCGGAGGATGTCGGTGAGGTCGCCCTGGGTGCGGGCGACGGGGCCGGGCGGCTCGGCGGTGAGGTCGAAGTAGACGCCGCGGGTCTCGGTGTACGTCGGCCAGTCGTCGGCGTGGACGACGATCGGCCGGTCGAGGTTGGCGTAGTCGAACATGATCGACGAGTAGTCGGTGACGAGGGCGTCGGCGGCGAGGAGCAGCCTCTCCACGGGGTGGAGCGGGTGACGTCGAGGACGCGCGGGTGGCGGGGGACGGACCGGGGCTCGTCGGCGTGGATGCAGTGGCCGCGGACGAGGAGGACGGTGTCGTCGCCGAGCCGGTCCGCCAGGCGGGTCAGGTCGAGCCGGGGCGTCCACCGGGCCTGGTGGTCGCGGTGAGTGGGGGCGTAGAGGACGGCGCGTACGCCGGGTTCGACGCCGAGGGCGGCGCGGGCGGCGCGGACGTCGGCGGCGGTGGCCCGGTACAGGACGTCGTTGCGGGGGTAGCCGTAGTCGAGCGTCCGGAAGCCCGAGGGGTAGGCACGCTGCCAGGTCTCGGTGGAGTGGGCGTTGGCGGAGAGGCTGTAGTCCCAGCGGTCGACGCGGGCGAGGAGGGCCTCGAAGTCCAGGCCGCGGGCGGTGGCGGGGTGGGCCCGCTGGTCGACGCCCATGGTCTTGAGCGGGGTGCCGTGGTGGGTCTGGAGGTGGACGGTGCCGGGGCGTTTGACGACCCGGCCGGGGAAGTCGACGTTGCTGACGAGGTACTTGGCGCGGGCGAGGGCGTCCCAGGCGCGGGCGGTGCCGAGGACGGCATGGTCGGTGCCGGGCGGCAGCAGCGGGACGCGGTCCGGTCGGACGAGCCACAGCCTGCGGATGTCCGGGGCGAGTTCGGCCAGTTCGGCGGCGATGGCGGCCGGGTTGCAGTGGACGCCGCGGCCCCAGTACGCGGAGAAGACCGCGAGGTCCTCGTCGACGGGGCGGCGCAGGGCCCGCCGGTAGCGGAGCCGGGTGCGGGCGTCGGCGGCGCGGCGGGCGTGGCGGGCGCCCGCGGTGTGCAGGGCGCGCCGCCCGTCGTCGGCCAGGCGGAGCAGCCGGTAGCAGAGGTGCGCGTGGTGGCCGAGGAGCGCGTGCCGTACGCCGTCGAGGCCGCCGGGACGGTGGTGCCCCTCCGGGCGGAACCGTGCGGTGTGGTCGGCGGCGCGGCGGAAGTACTCGGCGGCGTCGCCCGGAGGCAGTTCGTCGCGGCGGGCGAGGGTGTGCAGATAGTCGCCGACCATGCGGTCGTACAGCCGGGCCCGCACCCCGGCCGGGGCGGAGGCGGCGATGGCCAGGTGGTGGAGCCGCTCGTACTGCGCGAACGCCGCGAAATGCCGTCCGGGCCCGGCGGCACGCCGCTGGGCGGGCCGTTCGTCGCGGTGGACGAGCACCGGCGTGTCGCAGCAGGCGATACGCCGCGCCAGGAGCAGCACCGCGTACGACACGTACAGCTCGTCGTGCCCGTCTGTGCCGATCAGCTCGGGGTGCTCGTCGAGCAGCCCGGCCCGGATGAGCCGGTCGCCGAGGAGCGGCGCCACGTCGAGCAGGTCCGGGCGGCGGGCGAGGGTGCCGGCGGGCGCCCCGAGGGCCCGGGTGAGGACGGGGCGGGCCCCGCCCGGGGCGGCGTCGTCCCACCAGGTGGCGCGGTGGTGGTCGCACAACAGCACGTCGGGCAGCCGGTCGCGCGCACCACGCGCCTCGGACGCCGCGCCGCCGCCGTCAGGCCCGGCGTCGTCAGGCCCGCCGCCGTCACGACCAGCGCTGTCACGCCCGGCGCCGTCACGCCCGGCGCCGAGGCGGGTCAGGCGTTCGGCGAGAGCGGCGACCGCGCCGTCCGGGAGGCGGTCGGAGGGGCGGAGGAACTGGAGGTATGTCCCGGTGGCCGCGCGGGCGGCGGCCGCTCGGGCGTGGGCGGCGGGAGCGTCCGAAGGGACGCGGACGACGGTGACGCGTGGGTCACGCAGGGCGTGGGCCTCGGCGAGCGCGCGGGCGGCCGGATCGTCGCCGGTGCCGCCCTCGTGGGCGGTGACGACGAGGTCCAGGCCGGGGTACGCCTGCCCTGTGACGCTGTCCAGACAGGCGCGGAGGTGGGGCAGCGGGCCCCGGCCGGACACGATGACGCTGAGCTTGAGCATGGGGACGTACGGTCCTTCTGAGAGCGGTGCGGGGGCGGGCGCTCAGGCGGCCACGCGGTCGGCGGGCCTGTCGACCGGGACGAACTGGCGGTTGAGGATGTCCTGGACGGGGATGTGCTGCCCCGCGACGATCGCCCGCGAGACACGCCGGAAATCGGATCACGGGGGCGAACGGCACACCGAACCCGTGTTTTTTTCCATGCCGAGGAGCATCCAGCCCGTCAGTGGCGGATGGTTGTGGACCGGCGGGTGCGGGAGCGGCTCGGCGTGGATACGCACGGGCCCCGCCAGGGCGACGACACACCCGAATCCATAGAAGAACCGCACGTCAGCGGGGCCTCGGGTGGCGGCGGCGAGCAGCATCCCGGCGGGAAACGCGAGCGCCGCGACGCTCAGGTCGACAATCCGCGCTTTCCGCGCGTCCCGGGGCAGAGGCGACATTCGTCCGTACATGATCGACGAACGTAGCAACGCACATGCGATGAGCGAAGCACCGATTAACACACTTAATCCGCAATGGAGTTCACAGAACGCCTGCCATGGGCGCACGAGTGAATTCATGAATCACACATATGGACCAAGGCGCGACTAAATTCGTGGCGTTCAACTGTCCTTCAGAGCCCGCCTCTTGTTCGCGCGCTCCGCGTGTCGGTTCCGCTCAGGTCCCAGAATCAGGTCAGTCCATCGCGGGGAACCACCGGGTGACGGACAGCGGCATCGGGTACTCCATCGTGCCCAGCGGGTCGTCCCCGCTCGGCGTGGGGCGCGTCGAGGCATCCCTGATCGGCCGTAACGTCGAGATCACCCCGGCTCCGCCCATCCCGGCCGCCCACCGTCCGGTGCTCGGCGATCACAGCAAGGTGCAGATCTCAGCATGAACACCGTGACGCGCATCCTGGTCACCGGCGGCGCGGGCTTCATCGGCTCGCACTACGTCCGTACGCTCCTGGCCGCCCCCTGTACCGGTACGGAGGCCGCCCGTACCGAGGTCACCGTCCTCGACCGGCTCACCTGCGCCGGCAACCCCGCCAGCCTCGACCCCGTCCTCGCCGACCCCCGCTTCGCCTTCGTACGCGGCGACGTCTGCGACGCCGAACTCGTCGGGAAGCTGGTCTCGGAGCACGACGAGGTAGTGCACTTCGCGGCCGAGTCCCATGTCGACCGGTCCATCGCGGGCGCCGACGCGTTCGTCCGGACGAACGTCCTCGGCACACAGACCCTCCTTGACGCGGCGCTGCGGAACAGGCTCCGCAGGTTCGTGCAGATCTCCACGGACGAGGTGTACGGGTCGGTCGACGCGGGCGCCCCGACCGAGGACGAGCCGCCGCGGCCCGACTCCCCGTTCGCGGCGACGAAGGCCGCCGCCGACCTGCTCGCGCTCTCCTACCACCGTACGCACGGCCTGGACGTGCGGGTGACGCGCTGCTCCAGCGGCTACGGCCCGTACCAGTCCCCGGAGAAGGTCGTCCCGCTGTTCGTGACACGGCTGCTGACGGGCGGCCGGGTGCCGCTGTACGGGGACGGCTCGCAGATCCGCGACTGGCTGCACGTCGACGACCATGTCGCGGGCATCGAGCGGGTACGGACCCAGGGCAGGCCCGGCGAGATCCACCACATCGGCGGCGGCACGGAACTGAGCAACCGCCGGCTGACCGACTTCCTGCCGGCCGCCTGCGGCGCCGACTGGTCCCGCGTCGATCACGTCGCCGACCGCGAGGGCCACGACCGGCGGTACGCGCTGGACGACTCGAAGATCCGCGCCGAGCTGGGCTACCGGCCGCGTACGGACTTCGCGACCGGGCTCGCCGCGACCATCGCCTGGTACCGGGACAACCGCTCCTGGTGGGAGCCGCTGCCGGGGCGGGCCGGGCGGTGACGCGGGTGCGGAAGCGGTGGCTGGTCACCGGCGCGGGCGGGCTGCTCGGCCGGGACGTCGTGGCCCGGCTGGGCGCGCGCGCCGTGGGCCTGGACCGGCGGGCGCTGGACGTCACGGACCCGGTCGCGGTGCGCGCGGTACTCCAGGCGCACCGCCCGGCGGTGGTGGTGAACTGCGCGGCCTGGACGGCGGTCGACGCGGCGGAGTCCAGGGAGCGGGAGGCCCTGCTGGTCAACGGCACGGCGGTGCGCTATCTGGCGGAGGCGTGCGCCGACGTCGGCTGCCTGCTGCTGCACGTCTCGACCGACTACGTCTTCGGCGGCGACGCGTGCGTGCCGTATGCGGAGGACGCCCTGCCGGGCCCGCGCACCGCGTACGGCCGGACGAAGCTGACGGGCGAGCGGGCGGTCCTCGAGCTGCTGCCCGAGCGCGGCTACGTGGTCCGGACGGCGTGGCTGTACGGCGGCGGCGGGGGGAACTTCGTCCGCACGATGATCCGCGCGGAGTCGACCCGGGAGAGCGTGGCGGTCGTCGACGACCAGCGCGGCCAGCCGACATGGACGGCCGACCTGGCGGACCGGCTGCGGGCGCTGGGCCGGGCAGCGACGGCCGGGCGGGCGCCCGCCGGCGTGTACCACGGCTCGAGCGGCGGCGACGCCACCTGGTACGAGCTGGCCCGCGAGACGTTCCGGCTGCTGGGCGCCGCCCCGGAGCGGGTCCGGGCGACGCCCGGTACGGCGTTCCCCCGGCCGGCGGCGCGCCCCGCGTACAGCGTGCTGGGGCACGACCGCTGGCACGAGGCGGGGCTCGAGCCGCCGCGCGACTGGCGGGACGCGCTGGCGGCGGCGTTCCCCTCGCTGGTCAGCGCCGAGCGGGGCTGAGGCCCTTCAGGGTGGCGTACCAGTCGCGGCACACCTCGTAGGACGGCAGCAGGCCCCCGCGTTCCGCCTCGGCGAGCGTGGGGGCCGCGGCGTCCTTGTCGGACAGGATCGGGGTGATGCCCGGGGGCCAGTCGATGGCCAGGTCCGGGTCGAGGGGATGGATGCCGTGCTCGCGGGCGGGGGCGTAGCCGCGGGAGCAGAGGTGGACGACGGTGGCGTCGTCGGTGAGCGCCATGAAGGCGTGCCCCAGCCCCTCGGCGAGGTGGAGCGCGCGGCGCTCGCGGTCGTCGAGGCGTACGGCCTCCCAGGCGCGGTAGGTGGGCGATCCCTCCCGCAGATCGACGACGACGTCGAGCACGGCACCCCGCACACAGGTGACGTACTTGGCCTGCCCGGGCGGCACGTCGGCGTAGTGCACGCCCCGCAGCGTGCCGCGACTGGACACGGAGCAGTTCGCCTGGGCGAGCCCGAGCCCGTATCCGGCGGCTTCCGCCAGGTCGGGCGCCCGGAACCACTCGTGGAACGTTCCCCGGTCGTCCGCGAAGACCTGCGGCTCCCTCACCCATGCGCCTTCGATGCTCAGCTCTCGCACTGTGGCCACCGTCCTTTCGTGTCGGCAGACTCAACCGGTCGAGCGGCATCACGTCACCGAAGACACCTCCGTTCGGGTGATGCGCGGCGAGCGCGGTGACAGCAGTGACACACGCGCTGGAAGTGGAACCGACCCCCGCGCCGCCGGCCCGTCGGTCCCGTACCGCCGCGGACACCGCGCCCCGGTCCGTTCCGTACCCACCGGGGCCGCGGCGCGCGTTGACAGGGGCGCGGGAGGTCGCGTTCAGGCGGTGAGCGCCGCTACCGCGGACTTGGCCAGGTCGTCGAGGTAGCCCGTAGGAAGCTCGGGGTCGCGGACCACGACGAGGCGCCAGTACAAGGGCCCGACCACCAGGTCGAGCGCCCGGTCGGGCCGGGTGCCCTCCGGCAGCTCACCGCGCGCCACCGCGTCCCGCACGACCTGCGCGACCACCCCCTGCTGACCGTCCAGCAGAGCACCCCGCACCGCCTCGGCGATCTCCGGCTGCCGCGCCGCCTCCACCAGCAGATCGGGGATGACCTGCGACGCGACGGGGTGGCGCAGGGCGTGCGAGGCGACCTCCAGGAGGGCGCGCACATCCCCGTACAAGGACCCGGTCGCGGGCGCCGGCAGCCCCTGCGCGGCGAACGCGCCCAGCAGGTCGAGCACCAGCGACAGCTTGGACTTCCAGCGCCGGTACACGGCGGTCTTCCCGACACCGGCCCGACGGGCGATGCCCTCGATCGACATACGCGCGAACCCCACCGCCGCCAGCTCCTCGAAGACGGCCGCGCGGATCGCTTCGGTCACGTCCTCCCGGAGCACGGCGGCTCCCGCGGGGGCGCGGCGGGGGGTTCCGGGGGGCGGTGGCGTCATGCCCGGGATCATAGCGCGACGCCCACGTCACGACGGGACGGTTGCGTTCCGACGCAGGGGCGTCCTAATGTCGGCGTAGCGACGATACGGGTCCGTCCCGACGAAAGGGGAGCGCACGGTGAGTCCTGCGAGCAGCACGATCGCGCCACCGCCCGCGGCAGACCGCCTCGCCGCCCCGGCGCAGGCCGCACAGGCACCCGCCGCACAGGCACCCTCCCCCGCACCCCTCCCCCACGGGCACGAGGACCTCCGGGCCCTCGCCCTGCGCCACGGTCTGACCGTCAGCGGCGCCCGGCCGCCCCTCCCCCGGTACATGCGGCAGCTCTGGTCGAGGCGGCACTTCATCACCGCGTTCGCGACCGCCCGCCTCACCGCGCAGTACAGCCAGGCGAAGCTGGGGCAGCTGTGGCAGGTGATGACGCCGTTGCTGAACGCGGCGGTGTACTACTTCGTCTTCGGCGTCCTGATGGACACCCGCTCCCATGTCGAGGACTTCGTCCCGTTCCTGGTGACGGGTGTCTTCATCTGGACCTTCACAGCCAGCTCGATCATGGCCGGCACCCGTGCCGTCAGCGGCAACCTCGGACTCGTCCGCGCGCTGCACTTCCCGCGCGCGAGCCTGCCCGTGGCGCTCTCGCTGCAGCAGCTCCAGCAGCTGGTGTTCTCACTGGCCGCGCTCGTCGTCATCCTGCTGGGCTTCGGCGTCCCGCCGGGCGCGTCCTGGCTGCTCGCGGTCCCGGCGCTGACGCTTCAGGCACTCTTCAACACGGGCGTGTCGCTCGCCATGGCGCGGGTCGCCGCCCGAACGCCCGACGTCGCGCAGCTGATGCCGTTCGTGCTGCGGACCTGGATGTACGCGTCGGGCGTGATGTGGAGCCTCCAGCACATCCTCGCGGACCGGGACCTGCCGCAGGCGGTCGCCACGGCGCTCCAGTACAACCCGGCCGCCCTCTACATCGACCTGATGCGCTCCGCGCTCATCGACAGCTTCACCGCCGCGCAGCTGCCGCCCCATGCGTGGGCCGCGGCGGCGGGCTGGGCACTGGCCGCCTTCGTGGGCGGGTTCATCTACTTCTGGCAGGCAGAGGAGACATACGGCCGTGGCTGAACGCGTTCCGACCGTCGTCGTCGACGGCGTCCATGTGACCTACACCGTGCAGGGTGCGGGCGGCCGGGCGAAGGGCGGCGCCGGCTCGGCGCTCGGGCGGATCCTGGCGCGCGGGAAGGCCGCGCCCGGCACCCGTACGGTGCACGCCGTCAAGGGCGTGAGCTTCGCCGCGTACAAGGGCGAGGCCATCGGGCTCATCGGCACCAACGGCTCCGGCAAGTCCACCCTGCTGAAGGCGGTCGCCGGGCTGCTGCCGCCCAGCCGGGGCCGCATCTACACGCAGGGCCAGCCGAGCCTCCTCGGCGTGAACGCCGCCCTGATGGGCGATCTGACGGGCGAGCGGAACGTCGTGCTCGGCGGGCTCGCGATGGGCATGACGCGCGCCGAGATCAAGGACCGCTACCAGCGGATCGTCGACTTCTCCGGCATCAACGAGAAGGGCGACTTCGTCTCGCTGCCGATGCGCACGTACTCGTCCGGCATGGGCGCCCGGCTGCGCTTCTCCATCGCCGCCGCCCGGTCCCACGACGTACTCCTCATCGACGAGGCACTGGCCACGGGTGACGCGGCGTTCCGGCGGCGCAGCCAGGAGCGCATCAACGAGCTGCGCGCCGAGGCCGGCACGGTCTTCCTGGTCAGCCACAGCAACTCGACGATCCGGGAGACCTGCGACCGGGCGATCTGGCTGGAGTCGGGGCAGATCCTGCTGGACGGCCCGTCGGACGAGGTCGTCACGGCGTACGAACGCCACACCCGCTAGTCACCGCCGGCCGCCCCGCGGACAGCGTCCCGGAGCCTGTCACCCCGAAGACGTCAATATCAGGCAAACCACCCCATAGCGGACTAGAGTGCGCGGGGATGACGACGTACCGGCTCAGCACACCGCGTACCCGGCGCCACCGCCTCCGCTTCCGCGAGCGGCACCGCCCGGGCCTCCTTCCCCTCCTCGCCGTCTGGGCCCTCAGCCGCGCCGGGATGCTGTGGCTGCTGGCGCACGACACGCTCGGCATCGGCGGTGTCGGCCGCGAGGTCCACATCCTCTACCAGCACTGGTACGAGCAGCTCGCCCACGGCGCCCTCCCGGCCGGCGACGCCACCTGGCAGTACCCGCCCGGCGCCGCCCTGGTGCTCCTCGCCCCCGGCCTGGTGCCCGGCCTCACGTACTTCCAGGCGTTCGTCGGCCTCGCCCTGGTGGCGGACGCGGCGGTGATGCTCGCCCTGGCCAGGGCGGGCGAACACGGCGCCTGGTACTGGACCGGCGGCCTGCCCCTGCTGCTGCACATCCCGCTCGCCCGGTACGACGTCCAGGTCACCGCCCTGGCCGTGGGCGCCCTCCTCGCCCTACGGGCGGGCAGACTGCGGGCGGGCGGCGCGCTGGCCGGGCTCGGCGCCCTCGCCAAGGGCTGGCCGGCGCTCACCCTCCTGGGCACGCCCCGGGGGCTCACCACGCGCAGGTCGTGGACGTCCGCGCTGGTCACCACGGCGGGCGGGGCGGCCGCTCTGGCCCTGGCGTTCCCGCACACCCTGGACTTCCTGCGCCACCAGGGCAACCGGGGGGTGCAGGTCGAGTCGGTCGGCGGCACCCTGCTGTCGCTGGCGCACCTGGCCGGATGGCCAGGCCAGGTCGTGTACCGGTACGGGGCGTTCGAGTTCACCGGCCCGCACGTCGGGGTCGTGGTGTTCGCCTCGCTGGTGCTGACCGGGGCGGTGCTGGTGTGGCTGATGCTCTGGCGGGTGCGGTCGCTCCACTGGTCGGACGCCACGCCCGCGGACGCGGCGCTCATGGCCGTCCTGCTGTGCACGGTGACCAGCCGGGTGATCAGCCCCCAGTACCTGGTGTGGCTGCTCGGGCTGGCGGCGGTGTGCCTGACGTTCCGGAACACCACACAGCGCCCGGTCGCGATGCTCCTGCTGCCGGCCGCCGCGCTGACGGCGCTCGCGTACCCGCTGCTCTACGTCGACGTGCTGATGGTCACGCCGCTGGGGTGCGCGGTGCTGCTGGCCCGTAACGGGCTGCTGGTGCTGGCGGCGCTGCTGTCGTGCCGACTGCTGTGGGAAGAGTCGGCGCCGGACGTGCTGCGGGTGCCGTGAGACGCGGCGGGGCGCCCACCGCGTGTCGCGGCGGGCGCCCCTGTGCTGCGTACTCGTCCCACGCCCCTTGTGGGGCGTCCCCGTACTAGCTGTGCGTGCGCAGCAGCGTCCGCATCGTCCGCATGGCCACCGACAGGTTCGCCAGGTCGAAGGCGTCCGAGCTCTGGATCTCCTCCAGCGTCGTCCGCGCCCGGGTCAGCAGGGAGGCGTTCTTGCGCTCCCAGTCCGCGAACCGCTCACCGGGCGACAGCGAACCGTTGCCCGCGGACAGCACGTCGGCGGTGAGCGCGGCGTGCGCCGCGTACAGGTCCTCGCGGATGGCGGCGCGGGCCATGGACTGCCAGCGGTCGGCGCGCGGCAGCTCGATGATCCGGTCCATCAGCTGCGTGATCCGCAGCCGGTCCGCGAGATCGTAGTAGACCTCGGCGACGGCGAGCGCCTCCTTGCCGGTGCGGTCCGCGATCGCGACGATGTCAAGCGTCGGGAACGCCGACGAGAACCCGGCGACCCGTGCGGCCAGCTCCTGAGGGACGCCCGCCCCGGTCAGCTCGGTGACCAGGCCCTCGTACCAGTCGAGGTCGGCGCCGCGCAGCAGCTTCGGCAGCTCGCCCCAGACCCGCTCGACCCGCTCGGCGAAGAAGTCGATCGTCGAGGCGAGCTCCAGCGGCTGCGGCCGGTTGTTGAGCAGCCAGCGCGTACCGCGTTCGACGAGGCGGCGGGAGTGGAGCCGGATCCGGGTCTGGACGTCGGCGGCGACCTGGTTGTCGAGGGCCTCGACGGCGTCCCAGACCGCGCCGAGCCCGAAGATGGCGCGGGCGGCGGCCTGCGCCCGGACGATCTCCTCGATCGACGCGCCGGTCTCCTCGCGGAGCCGGTGCAGGAACGTGGAGCCGCCGGTGTTGACGGTGTCGTTGACCAGGACCGTGGTGATGATCTCGCGGCGCAGGGGGTGGCCGTCGACCTGCTCGGGGAACTCCTCGCGGAGCTTCGTCGGGAAGTACGCGTGGAGCAGGCTCCGCAGGTACGGGTCGTCCGGCAGGCCGGTGGTGATCAGCTCCTCCGCCACCGTGATCTTCGTGTAGGCGAGCAGCACCGCAAGCTCGGGCTGGCTCAGCCCCTTGCCCGCGTTGAGCAGTTCGCGGATCTGCCGGTCGTGGGGCAGGAACTCCAGGGACCGGTCGAGAGCGCCCTCGCGGCCCAGGCGGCGCATGAACCGCTGGTGGGCGTGGAGGAGCGACGGCGACTGGCGGACGGCGTTGGCGAGGGCCACGTTCTGCGCGTAGTTGTTGCGCAGCACCAGCGCGCCGACCTCGTCGGTCATCTCGGCGAGGATCTTGTTGCGCTGCTTGACGGTCATGTCGCCGTCGGCGACCAGCCCGTTCAGCAGGATCTTGATGTTCACCTCGTGGTCGGAGGTGTCCACGCCGGCGCTGTTGTCGATGGCGTCGGTGTTGACCTTGCCGCCCGTGCCGCCGGGGCCGCCCTTGCGGGCGAACTCGATACGGCCGAGCTGGGTGAGGCCGAGGTTGCCTCCCTCGCCGACGACCTTGACGCGGAGCTGCTGGCCGTCGACGCGGATGGCGTCGTTCGCCTTGTCGCCGACGTCGGCGTGCGACTCGGTGGACGCCTTGACGTACGTACCGATGCCGCCGTTCCACAGCAGGTCCACGGGGGACTTGAGGATGGCCTTCATCAGCTCGGCGGGGGTCAGCTTGGTGACGCCGTCCGCGATGCCGAGGGCGGCCCGCACGTGCGCGTTGACGGGGATGGACTTGGCGCTGCGCGGGTGGATGCCGCCGCCCGGGGAGAGCAGCTCGGTGTCGTAGTCGGCCCAGGAGCTGCGGGGCAGCTCGAACAGACGGCGGCGCTCGGCGTACGAGACGGCCGCGTCCGGGTCCGGGTCGATGAAGATGTGCCGGTGGTCGAAGGCCGCGACGAGCCGGATGTGCTCGCTGAGCAGCATGCCGTTGCCGAACACGTCACCGGACATGTCGCCCACGCCGACGACCGTGAAGTCCTCCGTCTGCGTGTCGTGGCCGAGCTCCCGGAAGTGCCGCTTGACGGACTCCCAGGCGCCGCGCGCGGTGATGCCCATGCCCTTGTGGTCGTATCCGGCGGAGCCGCCGGAAGCGAAGGCGTCGCCGAGCCAGAAGCCGTACCCGACGGCGACCTCGTTGGCGATGTCGGAGAACGTCGCGGTGCCCTTGTCGGCGGCGACGACGAGGTAGGTGTCGTCCTCGTCGTGGCGGACGACGCCGGCGGGCGGCACGACCTCGCCCGCGACCAGGTTGTCGGTGATGTCGAGGAGCGCGGAGATGAACGTGCGGTAGCAGGCGACGCCCTCGGCGAGCCACGCGTCACGGTCGACGGACGGGTCGGGCAGGTGCTTGGCGACGAAGCCGCCCTTGGCGCCGACCGGGACGATGACGGTGTTCTTCACCATCTGCGCCTTGACCAGGCCGAGGATCTCCGTACGGAAGTCCTCACGCCGGTCGGACCAGCGCAGACCACCGCGCGCGACCTTGCCGAACCGCAGGTGGACGCCCTCGACCCGCGGCGAGTACACCCAGATCTCGAACGCGGGACGCGGCGCCGGCAGGTCGGGGATGGCCTGCGGGTCGAACTTCATCGACACATAGGCGTGCGGCCGGCCCTCCGCGTCCTTCTGGAAGAAGTTGGTGCGCAGGGTCGCCTTGATGACGGTGAGGAAGGAGCGCAGGATGCGGTCCTCGTCGAGCGAGGCGACCTGGTCGAGCGCGCCGTCGAGCTCCTCCAGGAGCCCGTCGGTCAGCTCGGTGCCGGCCCGCTGGCGCTCCGGCGACATACGCGCCTCGAAGAGGGAGACGAGCAGCCGGGTGGTGTGGACGTTGTTTCGGAGGGTGTCCTCCATGTAGTCCTGGCTGAACGTCGAACCGGCCTGGCGCAGGTACTTGGCGTAGGCGCGCAGCACCATCGCCTGCCGCCAGCCCAGCCCGGCGCTGAGGACGAGGGCGTTGAAGCCGTCGTTCTCGGCCTGGCCGGTCCAGGAGGCGGCGAATGCCTCCTGGAAGCGCTCGCGGGCGTCGTCGCCGAGGTAGTCGCCGCCGCCGGTGGCGGTGGGCATGCGCAGGCCGAAGTCGTAGATCCAGGCGTGGGTGCGGTCGGCGCAGCGCAGCTCGTACGGCCGCTCGTCGACGACCTCGACGCCGAGCCGGTTCAGCACGGGCAGCACGGCGGACAGGGAGACCTGGGCGCCCGACTTGTAGATCTTGAACCGGCGCTCGCCGGGGGCGGCGCCGACCGGCTCGTACAGGGAGAGCGCGAAGTCCTCGCCGCCCTTGGTGAGCTGCTCCAGCTGGACGACGTCGGCGACGGCGGAGCGCGGCGGGTGGTCGGCCTTGTAGCCCTCGGGGAAGGCGTTGCCGTAACGGCGCATCAGCTCGGCGGCGCGTTCCTCGCCGGTCTCGGCGTTGAGCGCCTCGGCGAAGCCGTCGACCCAGGACCGGGCGGCCTCGGCGAGCCGGGCCTCGACGCGGTCGACGTCGGCGTCGGTGAGCGGGGTGAGGGTGGTGCCCTGCGGGACGCGGACGACGAAGTGGAGGCGGGAGAGGACCGACTCGGTGTTCCAGGCGGTGAAGTCGACGCTGGTGCCGCCGAGCTCCTCCTTGAGGATGTCGGTCAGCCGCTCGCGGACGGTGGTGTTGAACCGGTCGCGCGGCAGGTAGACGAGCGCGGAGTAGTAGCGCCCGTACTCGTCCTGGCGCAGGTAGAGGCGGAGCCGGCGGCGTTCCTGGAGGTACAGGACGCTGGTGACGATGGAGAGCAGCTGGTCGACGGGCGTCTGGAACAGCTCGTCGCGCGGGTACGTCTCCAGGATCTGCAGCAGGTCGCGGCCGTCGTGGCTGTTGGGCGAGAAGCCGGCGGCGTCGAGGACCTCGGCGACCTTGCGGCGGATGACGGGCACGCGCCGGACGGACTCGGTGTAGGCGGCGGACGAGAACAGCCCGAGGAACCGCCGCTCACCGACCACATTGCCGGCGGCGTCGAACTTCTTGACGCCGATGTAGTCCAGGTAGGACGGCCGGTGGACGGTGGCGCGGCTGTTGGCCTTGGTGAGGATGAGCAGGTTGTGCTCACGGGCCTTGGCGCGGGCGTCGGCGGGGAGCCGGTTGAAGGACGGCGAGACGGGGTGGCCGTGCGCGTCGTCGCCGCTGTGGTGCGGGTCGGAGCGGAGCACACCGAGGCCGGTGCCGGGGACGGCGGCGAGAGCGTCGCCGTCGACGAGGTTGTACTCGCGGTAGCCGAGGAAGGTGAAGTGGTCGTCGGCGAGCCAGCGCAGCAGCTCGCGGGCCTCCTCGACCTCGCTGGGACGCAGGTCGTCGGCGGTGGGCTCGTCGGGCAGGTCCTCGGCGAGGCGGAGGGCCGCGTCGCGCATCTTCTCCCAGTCCTCGACGGCCTCGCGGACGTCGGACAGGACGCGCAGCAGATCGGCGGTGATCTGCTTGAGGTCGGCGCGGTCGGTCTCGCGGTCGATCTCGACGTGGATCCACGACTCGACGAGCGCGTCGTGCGGCCTGCCGCCGCCGGAGACCGAGCCGGGGCCGGAGGGGATGATCTCGATGAGCCTGCCGGTCACATCACGGCGGACGACGACCTGCGGGTGGATGACGAGGTGGATGCCGCGGTTCTGCCGGGACAGCTCGTTGGTGACGGAGTCCACCAGGAACGGCATGTCGTCGGTGACCACCTCGACGACGGAGTGGCTGCACGTCCAGCCGTTCTCCTCGACGGTCGGCGTGTGCACCCGGACGCTGGCCGTGCCCTGCGGGCGGTTCTCCGCCAGCCGGTAGTGCGACAGGGCCGCGCCGAAGATGTCGACCGGATCGCGGTCCTTGAGGTCCTCGGGAGCGGTGTGCAGGTAGTAGCGCTGGAGGTACTCGATCAGGGTGTCCGGGTCGGGCCGGTCCCCGCTCTCGTTCTCAGCTACCCGGGCGGCCCGTTCGAGCAGCTCGGCCTTGGCTTCGTCCAGCTTGGTCTGCATGTCCTCTGGCTCCTGTCGCGCGCCGTTGCGTGACGTAGGTGAAGGGTGTGACACGACGCCCGGGAGCGGGGTATCCGCTCAAGGGGGACGTCGTGCCGTGATGTGAGACGCCCGGACCGTTCTCGGCCATTCTCGGCGAAGAAGCCGTACGCGGCTGGGGAACCGGGCAGAAAAGATCAGCGCCCGCCCGGGCACGGTGGCACACCGGGCGCTGGCCGGGGGCTCCGCTGCCCCCGCGGCGTATAGCGCTGATCACGGGTCTAGGCTATCGCCCTCCACCCCTCGGCCGTCATGGGCTGTATGTGTACAAAAGACGAGCCCGAAGTTTGACAGTCTGGACAGCGACAGGCGCGCTCTGAGCCCTCTCTCCCGGAGGAAAGGCCAATGGCAGCGAGAATCCTGATCGTCACCGGCGACGCGGCGGAGGCCCTCGAGGTCCTCTACCCGTACCAGCGGCTGCGCGAGGAGGGGTACGAGGTGCACGTCGCCGCGCCGGCGCGCAAGCGGCTCCGTCTCGTCGTCCACGACGTAGAGCCGGGCCACGACACGTACACCGAGAAGCCCGGCTACGCGCTCACGGCCGACCTGGCCTTCTCGGAGGTCGAGCCGAGCCGGTACGCGGCGGTGGTGATCCCGGGCGGCCGGGCGCCCGAGTACCTCCGCAACGACCCCGAGCTTCGCAAGATCGTCAAGTCCTTCTTCGACTCGGACAAGCCGGTCGCCCAGACCTGCCACGGCCCGCTGCTGACGGCCGTCCTGGGCGCCCTGGAGGGCCGACGGGTCACGGCGCACCCGGCGCTGGAACCGGACATGCAGGCGGCGGGCGCGACCTTCCAGGACGCGGAGGTGGTGACGGACGGGCTCCTGGTCTCGTCTCGCGGCTGGCCGGACAACCCGGCGTGGATGCGGGAGTTCCTGCGTGTGCTGCGGGAGCGGGCACCTGTGAGCTGAGCCGACGGCGGGGGCCACGGCCGGAGCCGCTCAGGTGATCAGGTCATCGGCGACCTGGACGGCCTCCGCCAGGGTGTCGACGACGGGCACACCCACCGATTCCAGGCTGGCGCGGCTGTGGGAGCCGCCCGTGTAGAGGACCGCCTTCGCGCCGACATGCGCGGCCGCGACCGCGTCGTCGGCGGCGTCCCCGATGACGACGACCCGCTCGGGTGCGACCCCGTCCAGGGCCAGCAGGTGCCGCACCATGTGCTGGGCCTTGCCGGAGGTGGACCGGTCCAGGCGCCCGTCGACGCGGACGAACCACTCCTCGATGCCGTGTCGCCGCACCAGCGGCAGCAGGCGCTCGTGCGGCGCCAGCGAGAGCAGCGACTGCGTCCGGCCCAGCTCCCGCGCGGCGGCGAGCAGCTCCGCCGCCCCGTCGGACAGCCCGCAGGCGTCGGCACGCGCCCAGTAGTGCCGGTGGAACGCACCGTCCATGACGGCCCACTCCTCCTCCGTGGGGAGACGGCCCAGCAGCCGCTCGTAGAACAGCGGGACGGGCACGCAGTACAGCTCCCGGTACCGGGCCAGCGTGATCGGCTCCAGACCTATCTCCTCGAAGGCGGCGTTGGTCGCCTCGATGACGGCGCCGATGTCGTCGAGCAGTGTCCCGTTCCAGTCCCAGACCAGATGCGTTCGGTGCTTCCCCATACCAAGACCGTACCGGCAGGGTCCGACAACAGACCTCAGCCGATCAGGCCGGGGACCTCCTGCACGCCGTACCAGAGCAGCTCGTGGTCCTCGGCGCCGTCCACGACGAACTGCGCGTCGTCGTCGCCCATGTCCGCGGCGCCCAGCACGTCGGCCGCCGCGGTGACGTCGGGCTCGGCGTCGTCGGCGTCGGCGTGCACGGCGGCCGCCTTGGCCAGTGGTACGGGCCCGGCGACCCGTACCTCGCCCACGGAGGAGGGGTCGAGGCCCCGGTCGGGGTCGGCGGTCGCGTCGCCGTCCGGGACGTCCACGGCGACGACCACGCGGCGGCGCGCGGCGTCCGGGTCGGCGGCGAGCAGGCGCAGGGAGGCCGCCGCGGCCCGGCTGAGCGCGGCGTACTCCAGCTCCTCGATGTCGTCGGAGACGTACCACTCGCGCAGCCCGGGCGTGACGGCGTACGCGGTCAGCGGGCCGGTGCCGATGGTGCCCGTCCTGTGCGCCTGTGCGAGACCGGGGAGGGTCAGGGGAACGTACACGCGCATGACAGGCCGCTTTCGTAGTCGGGAGACACCCTCAGGATACGTGCGCCGGTACCCCATCGGGGGCCGGTGTCCGCCCGGTTGCGGGTCCAGGCCGCGGCCTGTCCGCTCCCGTCCCCGCCCACGCGGGAAGGGTGCCGCGCCACCCGGATAGGTGATCCCACCAGGGCTTCGGCACGGCCCGGTCGCCATGTTGCGGCCCGCTCGCGGCCCCCGTAGAAGTTGGCCACCGCGAAGTTACCTCCCGGTAGTCCGGGGTCGACGGAAGGACCACGACGATGACGACCACGCCCGCGCCCACGCCTGTGCCGGCGCCCGCGCAGCCGTCCACCACTTCGGCCACAGCCGCCCGGGCGGCGGAGACCCCGAGAACGTCCCCCGCCGCCGTCCGCACCGAGTACGCCGAGCCGACGCGCACGACGGGCGGCCGGCGGCCCCCGGCCCCCGCCGACCCCGCCGCACGCCCCGCTGCGGCGCCCGAGCCCGCACCGGAGCCCGGCCCCGGGCCTGGTCCTGGTCCTGGTCCTGGTCCTGGGCCTGCGCCCGGACACCAGCGGCCGCTCCCGCCCACAACCGCCACCCACGCGGCCCGCGCGGCGAGCCGGCCCGGAGGCCGACGCGACACACGCCGCCCGGGCGGCGGCGCCAGGCCCGGCAACACCCGGCCGCCCGGCGAGCCCCGCCCGGGCACCGTACGGCCACGGCCGCCACACCCACCCGTCGGCGCGGCGCACGGCACGCCCGGCCGCAGCGGCCGCGTCCCGCCCCCGCACGTCCTGTTCGCCGAGCGGCTGCTCGCCGTGCTGACCGGGGAGCGGCCCGTGCACTGGATGCTGGGCCAGACCGTCGGCGAGGCGTACGAGCAACTCATCCGCCTGGCGCCAGCGAACCCCCTGCGCCCAACCGGCACCCGCCACACCCGCCCGGTCCTCCGCCACTGCAAGGGCACCCCCCTACGCCCGGGCGTCGTCGAGGCGTACGCCGGTATCGCGGCCGGCGAACGGGTCCGTGCCATGGCGTTCCGCCTGGAACTCGGCCCCGACCGCCGGTGGCGCTGCGCGGCCGTGGACCTGGGCCCGGAGCCGCACCCACACCCCGCCCCCGCGTAGCCGACGGCGCCGACGGCGCCGACGGGTGACGCCTACCGCCCCTGGAGCCGCTCCGGTGGCGGCACCCCTCTCCGCGTGCGGGCAGCGAACGGGCAACGCCGCCGTACAGCGCAGCGCCCCGCACGGGCCCTCGCGGGCCCTCGCGGGCCCTCGCGGGCGGGCGGGGCAGCAAGACCACCGCAGCCGCACAGAGAACGCGCACGCGGCCGGACGCACCCCTCAGCGCGTCCGCCGACAGCCGCCCGCACACATGCCACGGGGCCGGTACGCGCATCGCGCGCGTACCGGCCCCGTCACTCCGCCGCTCGCCCGCAGGCGAGCCGGGCGGCTACTTCTTGCGGCGACGGCCGCCCTTCTGGGCCTTGCGGCGCTCCGCGCGCGTCATGCCGTCGCCGGAGGCGGAGCGGGCCCCGCCGGCGTTGTCGAAGTCGCCCTCGACGACGCCGCCCTCACCGTCGACGGTGGGCGCCGAGAAGTGCAGGCGGTTCGGGCGCTGTGGGGCGTCCAGGCCCTTGGCGCGGATCTCGGGGCGGCCGGCGCCCGCGGGGACGGCCTCCTCCTTCTCCAGCGACGGCCGCTTCGCGGTCGCCTCCACCGGGACCTCCTCGACCTGCTGCTCGACCTGGACCTCCAGGTTGAACAGGTAGCCGACAGACTCCTCCTTGATGCCCTCCATCATCGCGGTGAACATGTCGAAGCCCTCGCGCTGGTACTCGACCAACGGGTCCTTCTGCGCCATGGCCCGCAGGCCGATGCCCTCCTGGAGATAGTCCATCTCGTACAGGTGCTCGCGCCACTTGCGGTCGAGCACCGACAGGACGACCCGCCTCTCCAGCTCGCGCATGATGTCCGAGCCGAGCTGCTTCTCGCGGGCGTCGTACTGCTCGTGGATGTCGTCCTTCACGGACTCGGCGATGAACTCCGCCGTGATCCCGGCGCGGTCGCCCGCCGCCTCCTCGAGCTCCTCGATAGTGACCTTGCACGGGTAGAGCTGCCTGAAGGCGCCCCACAGCCGCTCCAGGTCCCACTCCTCGGCGAAGCCCTCGACCGTCTCGGCCTGGATGTAGGCGTCGATGGTGTCGTCCATGAAGTGGCGGATCTGCTCGTGCAGATCCTCGCCCTTCAGGACTCGGCGGCGCTCGCCGTAGATGACCTCGCGCTGCCGGTTGAGGACCTCGTCGTACTTCAGGACGTTCTTACGCGTCTCGAAGTTCTGCTGCTCGACCTGCGACTGGGCGGACGCGATCGCGCGCGTGACCATCTTGTTCTCGATCGGCACGTCGTCCGGCACATTCGCCATCGCCATGACGCGCTCGACCATCTGCGCCTTGAACAGCCGCATCAGGTCGTCGCCCAGCGACAGGTAGAAGCGGGACTCGCCCGGGTCGCCCTGCCGGCCGGAACGGCCACGGAGCTGGTTGTCGATACGCCGCGACTCGTGCCGCTCCGTGCCCAGCACGTACAGCCCGCCGAGCTCCTTGACCTCCTCGAACTCGGCCTTGACGGCCAGCTCGGCCTTCTCCAGCGCGGCGGGCAGGGCCGCGGCCCACTCCTCCACGTGCTCGACAGGGTCGAGGCCGCGCTGGCGCAGCTCCGCCTCGGCGAGGTCGTCGGGGTTGCCGCCGAGCTTGATGTCCGTACCACGGCCGGCCATGTTCGTGGCGACCGTCACGGCGCCCTTGCGGCCGGCCTGGGCGACGATCGACGCCTCACGCTCGTGGTTCTTCGCGTTGAGCACCTCGTGCGGGACGCCCCGCTTGGACAGCTGCTGCGACAGGTACTCGGACTTCTCGACCGACGTCGTACCGACGAGGATCGGCTGGCCCTTCTTGTGCTTCTCCGCGATGTCGTCGACGACCGCGGCGAACTTCGCGACCTCGGTGCGGTAGATCAGGTCCGACTGGTCCATACGGACCATGGGCCGGTTCGTCGGGATCGGCACGACGCCCAGCTTGTAGATCTGGTGGAACTCGGCGGCCTCGGTCATCGCCGTACCGGTCATACCGGACAGCTTGTCGTAGAGGCGGAAGAAGTTCTGGAGGGTGATCGTGGCGAGCGTCTGGTTCTCGTCCTTGATCGGGACGCCTTCCTTCGCCTCGATCGCCTGGTGCATGCCCTCGTTGTAGCGG
Source organism: Streptomyces sp. TRM49041 (assembly GCF_008271805.1). Classification (GTDB taxonomy): domain Bacteria; phylum Actinomycetota; class Actinomycetes; order Streptomycetales; family Streptomycetaceae; genus Streptomyces. Next base: position 17,808 of record NZ_VSRY01000124.1, on the reverse strand, counting down.
CGGCCCGCGAGGATACGACCCGTGTGCTCGTCGACGATCATGACTTCGCCGTCGATGACGACGTAGTCCTTGTCCTTCTTGAACAGTTCCTTCGCCTTGATGGCGTTGTTCAGATAGCCGACGAGCGGCGTGTTCACCGACTCGTAGAGGTTCTCGATGCCCAGCCAGTCCTCGACCTTGGCGACACCGGACTCGTGGATACCGACGGTCCGCTTCTTCTCGTCGACCTCGTAGTCGCCGGTCTCCTCGATGCCCTTCAGCGGGTTGCCCGGCTCACCCTTGGTGAGGCGCGTGACGAGCTTCGCGAAGTCGCCGTACCACTTGGTGGCCTGGTCGGCCGGGCCCGAGATGATCAGCGGCGTACGGGCCTCGTCGACGAGGATCGAGTCGACCTCGTCGACACAGGCGAAGTTGTGGCCGCGCTGGACGAGCTCGTCCTGGGACCACGCCATGTTGTCGCGGAGGTAGTCGAAGCCGAACTCGTTGTTCGTGCCGTACGTGATGTCGCAGTTGTACTGCTCACGACGCTGCGCCGGCGACATGTTGGCGAGGATGCAGCCGACGGACAGGCCGAGGAACTTGTGCACCCGGCCCATCAGCTCGGAGTCGCGCTCCGCCAGGTAGTCGTTCACCGTGATCAGGTGGACGCCCTTGCCGGACAGCGCGTTCAGATACGCGGGGAGCGTACCGACGAGGGTCTTGCCCTCACCGGTCTTCATCTCCGCCACATACCCGAGGTGCAGCGCGGCGCCACCCATCAGCTGGACGTCGTAGTGACGCTGGCCGAGCACGCGCTTGGCGCCCTCACGGACGGTGGCGAAGGCCTCCGGGAGCAGGTCGTCGAGGCTCTCACCGTCCTGGTACCGCTGCTTGTACTCGTCGGTGAGGGCCCGCAACTCGGCGTCGGAGAGGTTGACGAAGTCCTCTTCGATGGAGTTGACCTGGTCCGCGATGCGGTGCAGTTTGCGCAGGATCTTGCCTTCGCCTGCACGCATGAGCTTGTTGAAGACGGACACTGAGGCTGGTCTCCTTGCCGGTCGGGCCTGGCACTGGGTCTTGTCATGGACACTGGCACGGGCACGGCAGGTGGGCCCCACCGCAACGGTCATCGTAAGCGAGGACCCCACCCCGCCGGGAGGTCCGCACCTCCGAGTGACGATGGCCGGGCCCGGACGCCGCCCTCAAGGAGAACGCACGGGACACGCCGAAGGTGCCGCCTTCCCGCCGAAAGTGTTCGTTCCCAGCACGCACCCGCACCAGAATCCCGTCATGGAACCCGTCACACTCGCCTCCGAGCGCCTGGTGCTCCGCACCTTCACCCTCGACGACGCCGACGAGGTGCGCGCGGCCGTCCAGGACCCCGACATCCAGCGCTGGATACCTCTCCCCGCCCCTTACGGGCTCCAGGAGGCGGAGGACTTCGTCGGCAGGTACGTCCCAGGGGCGTGGCACGACGACACCGAGTACACATTCTCCGCGCGCCCCCGCGAGGGCGGCCCGCTCATCGCCTCCGCCAGCCTCCACCACCCGCGCTCCGGCACCTGGGAGATCGGCTTCTACACGGTCAAGGAACACCGCGGCAACGGCTACGCGACCGAGATCACCCGGACCCTCGCCCACTGGGCCTTCACCAGCCTCGTCTGCACCCGCCTGGAGTGGCGCGCCCAGGTCGGCAACACCGGCTCACGCCTGGTAGCCGAGAAGGCCGGCTTCACCCTGGAAGGCGTCCTGCGCGCCGGCCTGGACTACCGGGGCACCCGCAGGGACTGCTGGCTCGCCTCCCTGCTCCCCTCCGACCTGGGCCTTCCGAGCCCCGCACCGTACGTGCCGGTCCCGGCGCCGGAACGCTGAGCGCGGGGGCGGACCCGATGCCACGACGAAGGCCGCGGGCGGCTGGGCCCGTACGTCCGCTCACCCGGCCGGAGTGTCAGTGGCGGCCTCTATCGTGCGGAGCATGACCACGACCCTGCCGCGTCCCACGACCGAGCTCTCCGCCGACGAGGCCCGCCGCATAGCGCTTCGCGCCCAGGGGTTCCTCGGCGCCCCGGACCGGCGGGCGGGGGTGCGGGGGGTGCTGCGCCGGCTCGGTGCCGTGCAGCTGGACACGATCTCCGTGCTGGCCCGCTCCCACGAGCTGGTGCCCTACGCCCGGCTGGGCGCCGTCGGCCGCCGGGCGGTCGACGCCGCGTACTGGACGGAGCAGCACGCCTTCGAGTACTGGTCGCACGCGGCGTGCGTCCTGCCGGTCGAGGAGTGGCCGCACTTCGCGTTCCGCCGCCGCGCCTACCGGCGGCGCCCGCAGTGGCACCACGACCTGCCGGACGGCGCGTACGACGCGGTGATCGAGCAGCTGCGCGCGGAGGGCCCGCTCACGGCGACAGAGCTGGGCGGCGCGAAGAACGGCGGGGAGTGGTGGGACTGGTCCGCGTCGAAGGTCGCCGTCGAGCGCGCCCTGATGTACGGCGAGGTGGTGTGCATGGAGCGGCGCGGCTGGAAGCGGGTGTACGACCTGGCGGAGCGCGCCGTCCCCGGCGATCTCCTCCATGACGAGCTGGACGACACCGAGTGCCTGCGGCGCCTGGTACGGCTCGCCGGGGAGGCGCTGGGCGTGGGTACCCGGGCGGACATCGCCGACTACCACCGCATCAAGGGCGAGCAGTTCGACGCGGTGGCCGCCGACTCGGGGCTCGTACCGGTGCGGGTCCAGGGCTGGGACAAGCCCGCCTGGGCCGACCCGGCGGCGCTGGCGGCCGAGCCGCGCGGCCGGCACCGTACGACGCTGCTGTCGCCGTTCGACTCGCTGATCTGGGAGCGGGCCCGCACGGAGCGGATCTTCGGCTTCACCCACCGGCTCGAGGCGTACGTCCCGAAGCAGAAGCGGGTCCACGGCTACTTCGCGATGCCGCTGCTGGCGGGCGGCCGGCTGCTGGGCCGCGTCGACCCGGCCCGCGAGGGCACGACGCTGGTGGCCAGGCAGCTGTCCCTGGCGGGCCCCAAGGCGATAGCCCCGATGGCCGGGGCGCTGCGGGAGGCGGCGGAGTGGGTGGGCTGCGACTCGGTCCGTATCGAGCGCACAGACCGCCCCGACCTGGCCCCGGCCCTGACCGCCGCCCTGTCCTGAGGCCGGGCTACCGAATCTCGAGGATCTTCTCCCGCATCGCGTACACGACCGCCTCCATCCTGGAGTGCAGCTGCAGCTTCTCCAGGATGTTCCGGACGTGGTTCTTCACGGTGTTCTCGGAGATGAACAGTTCCTTGGCGATGTCCCGGTTGTTCATCCCGGTCGCCACCAGCTTCAGCACCTCCAGCTCCCGGTCGGTGAGCCGGGGCGCCGGGACGAGGCGGCGGTCGTCGGTGCGCTGGATCATCGACTTGAACTCGGTGAGCAGCTTGGAGGCCATCGACGGGCTGATCTGCGACTGGCCGTCAGCGACGGCCCGGATCGCGGTCGCTACCTCGTCGGTGGAGATCTCCTTCAGGAGGTAGCCGGTGGCGCCCGCCTTGATCGCATCGTAGAGGTCGGCCTCCTCGTCGCTGATCGTCAGCATGATGATTTTCGCGCTGGGGGCGACCTCCTTGATGGATGTGCACGCCTCGATGCCGCCTCGTTTGGGCATGCGTACGTCCATCAGGATGATGTCGGGGAGCAGATCGGCGGCCTTGTCGACGGCTTCCGCGCCGTCGCCCGCCTCCCCGACGACCTGGATGTCCTCCTCCTGTGCGAGGACGATCTCGAGTCCCCGGCGGAAGAGTGCGTGGTCGTCCACGACGAGAACCCTGATCGGTTCTGGCCTGGACGCGCCTCCTCCCCCGTCACCGGAGTCGCCGTGTGCTGCCGCCCCGCAGTCCGGGGCGCCGGAGCCGCCCGGGTGGTGCACCGGGCCGAAGCTGTCCGCCATCGTTCCTCCCCCTGCAGGCCGGGGCCTGTAGTTCATGGTCGGCACACCAACCCGGCTCCATGGTGGACCGGTTGGTACGCGTGGCCATGATTTCATGCCCCGGCACCGAAGCGGTGATCCTTCGGTGGCACAGGGGTGCCCCTGGGGGCGCACGGGGCGCTCCAGGGGCACCACAATCGATCGGATTCAGCCGTTCTTTTCGGCCACGGTCAGCCGCATCGGGCGCCTGCTGTCGGCAGGTCGGCGGTTCCCGGCCGCGGCGGTCAGCCGCCCAGCGCCCCGCCGGCGCCGCGGCCCTCGGCTCCTGCCAGCGGGTCGTTCTCCAGATGGATGACGCCGTAGTCGTAGGCGTGGCGCCGGTACACGACGCTGGGCTGCTTGGTCTCCGCGTCGACGAACAGATAGAAGTCGTGTCCGACAAGCTCCATCTCGTAGAGCGCCTGGTCGAGTGACATGGGGGCGGCCGTGTGGGTCTTCTCGCGCACGATCAGCGGGCCCTCACCCCGTACCTCGAGCGAGCCCATCCTGGTCGTGGGAATGGTCTCCGGCGTCTCGTCGATGACGGCGACACCGGTCCCGTTGAGCCGGGCGACGCCCCGGACCGCGTCGGGCACTTCGGCGGCCGTGAGACGCCCGCTGCCACGACGGGTGTGACGCTTGTCGTGCTGCTTGCGCAGCCGTGCCTCGAGCTTGGCAGTCGCGAGGTCGAGCGCTGCGTACGGGTCGGCTGCGGCCGCTTCCGCCCGGATCACCGGGCCTCGGGAGTGGAGGGTGATCTCCACGCGGTCGGACCTGTCGGCCTGCCGCGGGTTGTGCTCCTTGGACACCTCGACGTCGAGGCTGATCACCTTGCCGTCGAGCTTCTGGATCTTCTCCAGCTTCAGCTTCTCGGCCACGTGCTTGCGGAACCGCTCGGGCACCTCGGTCTTGCGGCCCTTGACGACGATGTCCACGCAGAACTCCGTTCCCGGATCGCTCCAACCAGCTCAGCTGCTGGCGAGCATCTCCCTTTTGCACCAGACCCCGGTGAGCACCGGAGCCTCGGACTTGGCGACTTCGACGTCCTCCTCCCCAGTCGACAAGATCCCCACCCCACAACTTCGATGTGCTGACCGGCTCCGGATTCCGTTCGGACGCATGGCGGCGCATTCGGTGAAGGGCGGCATTCGCCATTCCTGTACAACCGAACATAGCTCGCCCGGACGGGTCTCGGCACCCGCTACCAGCACAAACCTCCGATCAGGTGTTCTTGGTCCCTCACCACCTGCAACGTTGCAACTTCCCTGTCAGTTCCGGTTTATCGCGAACGCTTTTGGAGAAGCTGCGACAACAGCAGCACTGATCAGCAGGCCCTGTTCACGGGCCCCCATCGGCATGTCACGCGGTGCCGATCCAGGCACTCCGGCACCGCGAAACGTCGCGTCACGCAACGCCGCATCGGGTATTGCCGCAAACGGCAATACCCGGTGGTACGCAGCCACATCATCCGCCGCCGGATTGCTCGGCACCACATCGCGCGGGGCCCGACCGCTCCCCGCCGCGCCGTGCGGCACCGGATTCCCGGCAGGGGAGTCACCCAGTGCCGTACCGCCCATCGAGGTATCAGACATCGCCGCGTCGGGCACCGACCGATCGCCCGCCGCCGACTCGCGCACCGCCGCGTCGCGCACCGCCGCGTCGCGCAGGGCACGCGCGGCCTCGGCCAGTGAGGCGCCGGTCGTCATGAGGTCGTCGACCAGGACGACCCGCGCGCCCCGCAGCAGCCGCCCGCCCCCGGCGACCACCTCCAGCGCGCCCGCCAGGTTCGCCAGCCGCTGCTTCGCGTCCAGTCCGGCCTGGTCCGCGACCGCCCGCCGCTGCCGCAGCACCGGGACGGCCCGCGCCGCCAGCCCCGCACGCCGCAGCTCCCCGGCCGCCGCCACAGCCACCCGCCGCACCGCGTCATGGCCACGCGCCCGCACAGCGCGGCGCGCCGACGGCACCGGAACCAGCACCAGGGGGAGGGCCCCCGCCCCACCCCCACCCACCCCCGTCCCCCAGCAGGCCCCCTCACCCCCCGCAGCGGCCCGTACAGCCCCCGCCACGGCCACGCCCAGGGCTGGGGCCAGCCCGAGGGCACCGCGCTCCTTGTGGGCGAGCAGGACCGCTCGTACGGCGTCGGCGTACGGCGCGGCGGCCCACACACCCGGGAGCCCGGCCGGTTCCGGCTCGGGTCGTACCCGTACCGGCGGCCGCCCGTGCAGCGACCTGGCGCAGGTGTCGCACAGAGCCGTACGGGAACGGCCGCACCCGGCGCAGGTCACCGGCAGGACGAGCCCGGTGATCTCTTGCCACCATCCCCGCATGAGGTCCACTCTGGCGTGGCCGGGGGCGGGGTGCCACCCCTGTGGACAACTGCGGTGGAAGGGGCGGTCGCCGGTGTCAGCCGGGGTAGACGTTTCAGCCGGGGTAGACGGGTGAGGTGCCCTTCTCGACCATGGGCTGCCAGTTCACACCGGACTGGAGCCGTACGATCCCGTCGTCGGCCGAGGCGACCAGGGGTGCCCGCTCGTCGTTCGCGGCGGCCACGGCGTTGACCTGGTTGAGGCCCGGGATGACGCCGGCCGCGGCGGAGCCGTCGGTCTGGAGGTAGCGGACCTGCTGCACGCCGCCGGACTGCTTGCCGAGGACGACGAGGCGGCTGGGCCCGGCCCAGGACACCGAGGTCACGGACTCCATGCGTGGTGCCACGGCCTTGAGGTCCACGACGGAGACGTTCTGCCGGTCGCCGGTGCTCTGCCGTTCGACGCGGCCGATCTGCAGTGTGGTCTTGCCGCCCTTGCTGAGCAGCAGGGCCACGCGCACCCCGTCCTCGGAGAGCCGGAGTCCCTCGATGCGTACGCCGTCGGTCAGCCACGGCGTCGTGACGGTGATGGGCGCACCGGAGCCGCCGCGGAGGAGCAGCAGTCTGGGGGTGGCCGGGTCGCGGTCGGCGACCCACAGGTCGTTGCGTCCGTCCCAGCTGGGCGCGGAGAGTCGGTCATCGGGCCGGGCGCCGCGACTGGCGACGAGTGGTTCGGGGAGTTCCGCGTCGGCTTCGATGGACGCGACGCGGAGTGTGCGGCCGTTCTCGGACACGGCGGCGGCGTGCTTCTCGTCGCGTGCCACGGCGACCTTCTCGACCTTGGCGGCGCCGTCGCCGAAGGGCCCGTACACGTGTCTGGGTTCGACGGTTTCCTTGGCGCCGGCCTGGAGGCGGGCGAGCTTTCCGGAGGCGTCGATGTAGTAGGGGTTCTCGCGGAGCCCTGGGGTGGGGTCGGCGGTGAAGTCGGATCGCTGGTCCTCGCCGACGACACACAGCGAGCGCCCGTCGGAGCGCAGGAGTTCCACCTGTTCCACTCTGGTGGAGGCCAGGTCTCCGACGGTGAAGAGGACTTGGGCGGCCATTTTGCGGCACTGCTCGAGGTCGACGTTGTCGGCCTTGTCGTTGAGCGGCACCTTCAGTGTGTTCCGGTCGTCCGTCGTCAGGGACGTGGTGTCCTTCTTCAGCGCCGTCCCGGTGGGGAAGCGTGAATCGACGGCGGGTTTCAACCAGTTCGTCGGGCCTTCGAGGAGGGCTTTCACCGTCTGTGTCAGTGAGTCCATCCGCGTCACGGGGTCCTGGCGTTTCCGGATGTAGACCGGGTCGGCGACCACCCAGTTCTTGCCGGACGCGAAGTAGTACTTGTTGACCGATCGGTAGTTGCGCTGGAAGTCGGATTCGCTGAGGAGCAGGCCCTGTGGCAGGACGTCGATCCGCCATTCCTTCTGCTTGCCGTCGGCGGAGTGCTGCTGGACGAGATGGATCGACTCGGTATATGAGACGGAGCCGAGCGGCTGGTAGGCGTGCCGGTCGTCGACGGTGGCGACCTTCTGCCCGGACACCTGGTAGACGAGGGTCTGGGTGTCGCGGGGTGCGCCGCGTTCCGGGCGCCGGGGTTCGGCCTGCTGGGGCACGGGGGCGGAGCTGAGCACCGTGGTGCGTTCCTCGGGCTTCCAGGTGCGCGCGGCCTGCTTGGTGAGGTATTTGCGGGCGGTCGCGAAGCCGGGGTCGTCGCCGGTCATCGCCTCCAGGAACCCCTCGACGATCTCGGCGGGTTCGGCGTTCTCGCGGGGCGGCACGGGGTAGACGCGTACCTGGGAGTCGCCTTGCCGGGATGCCTTGACGGCGCTGACGTCTCCGCTGTCGGGCATGGAGGCGCAGCCGGCGAGGACGGCGGCGCAGGTGAGGACTGCCGCGCCGCGTGCCGTTCGCCGATGGTGGTGCCGGCGGCGGTCAGCGCCCACGGGTGGTGTCCTTCCGCTCTGTGTGTTCCTGGTCGGTCGGCGTGTCGTGGGCCGTCCGGCCGGTCTGTCCGCGTGCGACGACTCGGGTTCCGCTGCCGGGGAGCGCGGTGGGGTCGGCGGTGGCGGTCCGGGTCTGGCGGGGTGGTACGGCGGATCGTGGCGGGACGTGGAGTCCGGTGCCGCTGCCGGCCTGGGTCTGTCCGGGTACGCCGGTGTGCCGGGTGTTCTGTTGTGCCGTTTCGGCGGCTGCCCGTTCCCGGTTGCGGCGGGAGTCGTCGGGTTCTAGGGGTATGGGTGAGCCGCGGAGGGGTTCGTCGGCGGTGCGGGGCAGGGTGAGCCGGAACTGTGAGCCGCCGCCGGGTTCGCCCCATGCCTGGAGCCATCCACCGTGGAGGCGGGCGTCCTCGAGGGCGATGGACAGTCCGAGGCCGGTTCCGCCGGTGGTGCGGGCGCGTGCGGGGTCGGCGCGCCAGAAGCGGTTGAAGACACGGGTCGCTTCGCCGGGTTTGAGGCCGACGCCGTAGTCGCGTACGGCGACGGCGACGGCGCCGCCGGCTGCGGCGAGGCGTACGACGACGTCGCGGCCTTCGCCGTGTTCGACGGCGTTGACGACGAGGTTGCGCAGGACGCGTTCGACGCGTCGGGCGTCGGCTTCGGCGATGACGGGTTGTTCGTCGCCGATGACGCGGATGTGGCCGCCCTTGTGTTCGGCGAGGGGCTCGGCGCCGCCGATGACGCGGTGTACGACGTCGCGCAGGTCTATCGGTTCGGCTTCGAGTGCGGCGGCGCCGGCGTCGAAGCGGCTGATCTCCAGGAGGTCGCCGAGGAGTGATTCGAACCGGTCGAGCTGGTCGCCGAGGAGTTCGGCGGAACGCGCGGTGACGGGGTCGAAGTCGCCGCGTGCCTCGTGGATGACGTCTGCGGCCATGCGGACGGTGGTGAGGGGTGTGCGGAGTTCGTGCGACACGTCGGAGACGAAGCGCCGCTGCATCCTGGACAGGTCCTCCAGCTGCTGGATCTTGTGCTGGAGGTTCTGGGCCATCTTGTTGAAGGCTTCGCCGAGGCGGGCGATGTCGTCCTCGCCGGTGACCTTCATGCGTTCCTGGAGGCGTCCGGCGGAGAGTCGTTCGGCGACGCCGGCGGCCATGCGGACGGGGGTGACGACCTGCCGGACGACGAGCCAGGCGATGGCGCCGAGGAGGACGACGACGAAGAGCCCGGCGGTGGCGATGGTCGTCTTGACGAGGGTGAGGGAGGCTTCTTCCTGGGTGAGGGGGAAGAGGTAGTACAGCTCGTACGTGTTGCCCTCGACGTCGTTGAGGCGCTTGCCGATCACGAGTCCGGGTTCGGAGTGCTGTCCGTCGGCGTATTGGATCCGGGTGTACGTCTGGAAGGTGCCGGTGCCTTGTGCGACGGCTTCGCGCAGGGCGACGGGGATGCTTTCGACTTTGACTCCGCCGGACGCGCGGGCGCCGCGGCTGGGTGCGGTGCCCGCGGAGTCGGAGCTGAGTGCGACGACGTCGAAGGCTCCGGCGCCGCCGCTGGCGAGCTGGACGACGAGGTCGGAGCGCCAGTTCAGCAGGGATCGTGAGGTGGCTCCGGTGCCGTCGCCGCCTTCGGGCCCGGCGGAGCCGGTGGCGGCGCTGGCTTCGTCCTGCGCCGCGGAGAAGCCGCCCGCGGCCTGGCTCTGGGCGGCCCTCTCCTTGGCGTCGAGGAGGCCGTTGCGGACCTGTCCTATGACGACGAAACCGAGCAGCAGCACCACGCCGAGCGACATCAGCAGGGTGGCGACGACCACGCGCAGCTGGATGTTGCGCCGCCACAGCCGTACGGCGGGCAGCAGCGGGCGGCGGATCCAGCGCGCCAGGAGGCGGAGCACCGGTCCGCCCGGTGCTCCGTCCTGGAGCAGGCGTCCGCCGTGGAGGACGCGGCCCAGGCGTGAGGGGCCGTGCCCGGGTCCGGCAGCCCGCCCCGCACGGACTCCCGGATTCCCGGGCTTCGGAGCAGCACTGCCGCGGGTCATGTCAGTTCGGTCCCGCCTTGTAGCCGACGCCACGGACGGTCACGACGATCTCGGGCCGCTCGGGGTCCTTCTCGACCTTGGAGCGGAGCCGCTGGACGTGCACGTTCACGAGGCGGGTGTCGGCGGCGTGGCGGTAGCCCCAGACCTGTTCGAGGAGCACTTCGCGGGTGAAGACCTGCCACGGCTTGCGGGCGAGCGCGACGAGGAGGTCGAACTCGAGCGGGGTGAGGGCGATGGACTGCCCGTCCCGCTTCACCGAGTGGCCGGCCACGTCGATGACGAGGTCACCGATGGTGAGCTGTTCGGGTGCGGGCTCTTCGGACCTGCGGAGTCGTGCCCGGATGCGGGCGACGAGCTCCTTGGGCTTGAACGGTTTGACGATGTAGTCGTCGGCGCCGGATTCGAGGCCGACGACGACGTCCACGGTGTCGCTCTTGGCGGTGAGCATCACGATCGGTACTCCGGACTCGGCCCGGATGAGCCGGCACACCTCGATGCCGTCCCGTCCGGGCAGCATGAGGTCGAGCAGCACCAGGTCGGGCTTGCTCTCCCGGAATGCGGCGAGTGCCTTGTCGCCGTCCGCTACGAACGACGGCTCGAACCCTTCACCACGGAGCACGATCCCGAGCATCTCGGCAAGTGCGGTGTCGTCGTCGACGACGAGGACGCGTCCCTTCATAATCGACATCATCCCATTAGCTAATCGTTACCTGGCGTGACCTGGCACACAGCTCTTCGATTCCTCTTCCGGTCACCGGCGATACCACTCCTGCCTCGGTAACGATCGCGGTCACCAATTCGGGCGGCGTGATGTCAAAGGCGGGGTTGTAGGCCTGCGTTCCGAGTGGCGCGACCGGTGCCCCTGCGCCCGTACCCAGTCCGGCCGAGCCCACCTGCACCGGTGTTGTGAGCTGCGTCACTTCGCTTCCCGGCCGCTGTTCGACCTCGATGGACGCCCCGTCCGGGGTGTCGGTGTCGATGGTGGTCACGGGTGCGACCACCACGAACGGTACGTGGTGGTACTTGGCGAGCACCGCGAGGGGATAGGTCCCGACCTTGTTCGCGACGGATCCGTCGGCGGCGATGCGGTCGGCGCCGACGAGGACGGCGTCGACCTTGCCCGCCGCGAAGAGAGACCCGGCGGCGTTGTCGGTGAGCAGGGTGTACGTCAGGCCGTTGCGGGCGGCCTCGTAGGCGGTGAGCCGGGCGCCTTGCAGCAGGGGCCGTGTCTCGTCGACCCACAGGCGGCGCAGCCTCCCGGCCCGGTGTGCCGCCAGGGCGACGGCGAACGCGGTGCCCTCGCCGCCCGACACCAGGGCACCGGTGTTGCAGTGGGTGAGGATCCGGTGACTGCCGCCGGGCAGGAGCTCGTCGAGCAGTGCCACGCCCCGGGCGGCCATGGCCTCGCTGGCCTCGGCATCCTCCCGGTGCAGCTGCCGGGCCTCCGCAAGCGCGGCTTCTGCGGCCCGCTCGGGCTCGGCGTCCTTCTCGGCCACGGCCCGGTACGCGCCGAGGGCGCGCCGTACCCCGTATCCGAGGTTCACAGCGGTGGGCCGCGCTCCGGCAAGCTGAGCCGCGGCTTCCTCCACGTCGTAACCGCGGGCGGCGGCCAGCGCCACCCCGTAGGCGCCCGCGATGCCCAGTACGGGCGCGCCGCGGACGGCAAGGTCCTGGATGGCCCGCACGAGGGCGGGCACGTCCGTACAGACCAGCTCGACCTCCTCGGCGGGGAGCCGTGTCTGGTCGAGGAGCACCACGACGGGGCCTTCCGGGGGGTCCGCCCAGCGCAGCACGGGCGGCGCGGGCGGCTGTTCACCGAGGGGCTTTCCTGCGTACTGATCAGCCATCCGACCAGTCTGCCCGCTGAACCAGTGACAATGAAGGTGTTGACGTTGGCGTTGAAGTCTCCAGGGCCCTGGCCAGGGGTCGGGTGTCGCGTGGCACGATGGCTGCCGACCTGCCGCTCAGTACGGCGGCCAGGCGCCGTGACCGACCCGGCTCGACGAGTGGGCCCCGCGACCAAGCCACGAGGTGGACGACCGTGAACGACTCTCCGGGCTGGGCTTCGCCCGGATCTCCTTCCCCGTCCGACGACCAGGGCGCCGGTGCGCCGCACCCGGCCGGTGACCAGGCTCCCGCTCCGAAGTGGTCCGAGAACCAGCCACCCGCCGCCCAGTGGTCCCCACCGGCCGCTCCCGGCCCTGGCCGGCAGGCTCCGCCACCGCCCCCTGGCCGGGGCGGTGGGCCGTACGCGGGCTGGGGCAGGCCGACGGCGCCGAAGCCGGGTGTGATCCCGCTGCGCCCGCTGGGTGTGGGCGAGATCCTCGACGGCGCGGTGTCCACGTTGCGCGCGCACTGGCGGACGGTTCTCGGTATCACTCTGGCCGTGTCCGCCGTCGTGCAGATCACCCAGATCCTCCTGCAGCGCTATGTGCTGCCTCAGCAGCCTCAGATCAATCCGGACGCGAGCCCGTCGGAGCAGCTGGAGCAGTTGGCGGAGTCCTTGCGGGTGAGCATGGTCTCCGCGGCTCCGGCGATGCTGCTCGGCCTCATGGCCACGTTCGTCACCACGGCCCTGCTGACGTTCGTGGTGAGCCGCTCGGTGCTGGGCCGTCCGGTGACGTTCTCGGACGTCTGGAGTGAGGCCCGCCCCCGGTTGCTCCCCCTGCTTGGTCTGACGTTCCTCGTCCCGCTGATCGTCGTCGCCGTCGTGGCGGTGGGCATCGCACCGGGGCTGCTGATCGGCTCCGGGGCGGGTGCCCTGCTGGTGTTCCTGGGTGGTCTCGGGGCGGTGCTCGTCGTGCTGTGGCTGACGGTCCGCTTCAGCCTGGCCTACTCGGCTCTGATGCTGGAGCGGCAGGGTGTGCTGGCGTCGCTGCGCCGCTCGGCGAAGCTCGTGCAGGGCTCCTGGTGGCGGATCTTCGGCATTCTCATCCTGACGGCGCTGCTGACTTTCGTGGTGGCGATGATCGTGTCCCTGCCGTTCACCATCGTCGCGTACGCGGTGGACGGTGACGGGATCGACGCCATGTTCGCGGGGGGCAACGCTCAGCTCGGCTGGACGTTCCTGATCATCAGCGGTATCGGTGCCGTCATCGCATCGGCGATCATGTACCCGATCTCCGCCGGTGTCACCGTCCTCCTGTACGTGGACCAGCGCATCCGCCGGGAGGCCCTCGACCTCGAACTCGGCCGGGCTGCGGGCGTGCCCGGCTACGGCCCGGCCTCGCCGGGCGACACCACTCCTAGGAGCTGATGCGGTGCCGATCACGGGGGGAGCGGTGTCGGCGTGGCGGCTGGTCCCCACGGGCGACGACGTGCCACCGCTGGACATTCCGCGTGTGCCGGCGCGTGAGGCGGCGGAGCGGGAGCTGTCCAAGCCGATGTACGGGGAGGACGAGCCGAACATTCTCCTCCGCGCCGTGGACGCCTTCCTGGACTGGATCAACGGCCTCTTCGCGTCCGCGTCGGGTGCCACCCCGGGCGGCTGGCTGGGCATCATGGTGATCGTCCTCGTCGTCGTGGCCCTGGCCGTGGCCCTGTGGTTGCGGCTCGGCGCGCCGAAGCGCGCCGCGGGAACGTCGGACTCGCTGTTCGACGACGGTCCGCGCACCGCGGGGGACCACCGCGCCGCCGCTGAGAAGCACGCGGCTGCAGGGCGCTGGAACCAGGCCGTGCAGGAGCGCATGCGGGCCGTCGTCCGCTCCTTGGAGGAACGCACTCTCCTCGACCCGCGCCCGGGCCGTACGGCGGACGAGGCGGCCGCGGAGGCCGGCCGCGCGCTGTCGGCCCACTCGGATGAGCTGCGTGCCGCCGCCCGCGAGTTCGACGACGTGACATACGGCGGCCGCACCGCCGACCAGCGCGCGTACCAGCGCCTCAAGGATCTGGACACCGCTCTGGAGCGGGCCAGGCCCCAGTGGAGCAGTGCCGCCCAGGGAGCCGCCGAGTGACCGCCTCCAACACCTCCCTGTCCCGGGACACCCGGCAGGTCTGGACCCGTGCCCGGGGCATTCTTTTCGCGGTCGCCCTGCTCATCGTGGCGGGCGTCATCCTGGCCCTGCTGGGCACCGGCGACCGGCACGGACGCCTCGACCCGCGCTCCACGGACCGCAACGGCAGCCGTGCCGTCGCCGAACTGCTGAAGGAACGCGGTGTCTCCATCCGCGTGGCCACCTCTCTCGACGAGGTCACGGCCGCGGCGGGCCCCGATTCCACTCTGCTGGTCACGGCACCGGACCTGCTGACCGATCACCAGCAGACCGTGCTGCGTGGCGTGATGGACAACTCCGGTGGCCGCACCGTCCTCCTCGCCCCCGGCACGCCATCCGTTGACAGCCTGGCCCCTGGCGTGACGGCCGAACTCCCCGACCCCGTCACGGCGCTCGCACCGGGTTGCTCCTGGCCGGAGGCCCGCCGCGCGGGTTCGGCAAATCTCGGCGGCAAGCGGTACGTGACGACGGGCGCCGACCCTGCCGACACCTGCTACTTCAGCGACGGCCTGCCCACCCTCGTCCACCTCAAGGGCACCGCCGGCAGCGACACCGTGCTGCTCGGCTCGGCCGATCTTCTCTTCAACCACCGCCTCGCCGACGAGGGCAACGCGTCGCTCGCTCTGCAACTCCTCGGTTCCCGCACCCATCTCGTCTGGTACCTCCCCTCACTCGCTGATAGCGGGGACCGCGGCGTCGAGGAGGAATCGGACTTCCTCAGCCTGATCCCCTCGGGCTGGCTCTGGGGCACACTGCAACTCGCCGTGGCTGCCGCGCTCACCGCGATCTGGCGTGCCCGCCGCCTCGGCCCCCTTGTCACGGAGCGCCTTCCAGTCGCCATCCGCGCCTCGGAGGCGACGGAGGGCCGTGCCCGCCTCTACTTCCGGGCGAACGCCCGTGACCGTGCCGCCGCTGTGCTGCGCTCGGCGACCCGCGCACGACTCGCCCCACTCGTGGGCGTCCCGACGAGGGAGGCCCACTCCCCCGACGCCCTGCTCCCCGCCCTGTCGGCCCGGCTGTCCGGCGGCGAGACAGACCTACGGGACCTGTTGTTCGGCCCGGCTCCCACACATGACGCCGCGCTTGTCCTCCTGGCAGATCAACTCGACGCCCTCGAAAGAGAGGTACGCACCTCATGAGTGCCCCGACCCCCGAGACCCCTGAGAACTCGGACCGCGCCCGCGCCTCGCTGGAAGCCCTGCGCACCGAGATCGCCAAGGCCGTGGTCGGGCAGGATCCCGCTGTCACCGGACTCGTTGTCGCCCTGCTCTGCCGAGGCCATGTCCTCCTGGAGGGCGTGCCCGGTGTCGCCAAGACGCTGCTCGTCCGCGCGCTTGCCGCGTCGCTGGAACTCGACACGAAGCGTGTCCAGTTCACCCCTGACCTGATGCCGAGCGACGTGACCGGTTCACTGGTCTACGACACCCGAACCGCCGAGTTCTCCTTCCAGCCGGGACCGGTCTTCACCAACCTGCTGCTCGCCGACGAGATCAACCGGACTCCGCCGAAGACCCAGTCGTCGCTTCTGGAGGCCATGGAGGAGCGCCAGGTCACGGTGGACGGCACCCCGCGTCCGCTCCCCGAGCCGTTCCTGGTCGCCGCGACGCAGAACCCCGTGGAGTACGAGGGCACTTACCCACTCCCCGAGGCGCAACTGGACCGGTTCCTCGTGAAGCTGACGGTGCCTCTGCCCTCGCGCGACGACGAGATCAACGTGCTGACCCGCCACGCGGAGGGCTTCAACCCCCGTGACCTGAAGGGCGCCGGTGTCCACCCGGTGGCCGGCCCCGCGGATCTGGAAGCCGCGCGCCGTGCGGTCGCCCGGACCTCGGTCTCCGCCGAGATCGCCGGCTATGTGGTCGATATCTGCCGTGCCACTCGTGAATCCCCCTCGCTCACACTTGGCGTCTCCCCGCGAGGCGCCACCGCTCTGCTCTCCACCGCCCGCGCCTGGGCCTGGCTCACCGGCCGCGACTACGTCATCCCGGACGATGTGAAGGCCCTGGCCCTGCCCACTCTGCGTCACCGCATCCAGCTGCGCCCCGAGGCGGAGATGGAGGGTTTTACGGCCGACTCCGTCATCAGCTCGATCCTCGCCCACGTCCCCGCGCCCTCGCTAAGGCAGTGACCCATGGCCCTCACCGGACGAACCGCGCTCCTGGCCGCGATCGGCTCACTGCCCGTCGGGATCCTGGCTCCCAGCTGGACAGGGATGCTCGCCGTCAACGCCCCCCTGTCCCTCGCAATTCTGTGCGACTACATGCTCGCGGCGCCAGTACGAACACTGCGGTTCACCCGAAGTGGTGACACGACCGTTCGACTCGGTGACGGCGCCGAGGTGGAGCTCATGGTGGCGAACCCGTCCAGGCGTCGCCTCCGGGCGGATGTCCGCGACGCGTGGCCGCCCAGCAGCTGGTCCACGGGGAGCGAGCAGACGGCTTCCAGACACAAGGTCGACGTGCCAGCGGGCGAACGCCGCAGGATGAAGACGCTGCTGCGGCCCACCCGCCGCGGCGACCGGCAGGCTGAGCGGGTCACCGTCCGCTCGTACGGCCCGCTGGGGCTGGCCGCCCGCCAGGGCAGCCACCGCGTGCCGTGGTCGGTCCGTGTGCTGCCCCCTTTCACCAGCCGTAAGCACCTGCCGTCGAGGCTGGCGCGCCTGCGTGAACTGGACGGCCGCACCAGCGTGCTGACCAGGGGCGAGGGCACCGAGTTCGACAGCCTCCGCGAGTACGTCCCAGGCGACGACACCCGTTCCATCGACTGGCGGGCCACGGCCCGCCAGTCCTCCGTCGCCGTCCGCACGTGGCGCCCGGAACGCGACCGGCACATCCTGCTGGTACTGGACACCGGCCGTACCTCGGCGGGCCGTGTGGGCGACGTCCCACGGCTCGACGCGGCCATGGACGCGGCCCTTCTCCTGACCGCGCTCGCAGCGCGTGCGGGTGACCGGGTGGACCTGCTGGCATACGACCGCCGGACCCGGGCACGGGTACAGGGCCGTGCGGCGGGGGACGTCCTGTCGGCCATGGTGGACGCCATGGCGACGCTCGAGCCCGAGCTGGTCGAGACCGACGCGCGCGGCCTCAGCGCCGCGGCCCTGGCCGCAGCCCCGCGCCGCTCGCTCGTCGTGCTCTTGACGACCCTCGACGCGGCCCCGATCGAGGAAGGGCTGCTCCCGGTCCTGCCGCAGCTCACCCAGCGGCACACCGTGCTGGTGGCCTCCGTCTCGGATCCCCACGCCGACGAGATGACCAAGTCTCGCGGCACGGCTCAGGCGGTGTACGAGGCTGCCGCCGGCGCCCAGGCCCAGGCTCAGCGGCGCCACACCGCGGAACAGCTCGAACGGCACGGTGTCACGGTCGTGGACGCGACTCCGCAGAACCTCGCCCCCGCCCTCGCCGACGCGTATCTGGCGCTGAAAGCTGCGGGACGCCTCTGAGAAGCGGCTGCGAGAGGATATGGAACGAGAGGATGGAAAGGGAGTCTCCATAGGAGGCTCCAAAAACCCCGGAAATGCGAGAAGCCCCGCACCAACGGTGCGGGGCTCCCCCATCAAAAATAGTTCGGCGGTGTCCTACTCTCCCAC
>NZ_VSRY01000123.1 GCF_008271805.1 Streptomyces sp. TRM49041 | reverse complement strand
GTCCGCGACCTCGATCCGGCGCGTGACGTGGACCGCGTCCAGCATGCGGCGGTCGTGCGTGACCAGGAGCAGCGTGCCGGCCCGCCGCCTCGTCCTCCAGGCGCAGCGTCAGGGAGATCCGCTTGCGCGGCACGTCGACGTCCAGGACCTTGACCTTCACCACGTCGCCCGGCTTCACCACGTCCCGCGGGTCCTTGACGAAGGTCCGGGACATCGCCGACACATGCACCAGGCCGTCCTGGTGGACGCCGATGTCCACGAACGCCCCGAACGCCGCCACGTTGGTGACGACACCCTCCAGCACCATCCCGCCCGCCAGGTCGCCGATCTTCTCGACGCCCTCCTTGAAGGTGGCCGTACGGAACGCGGGCCTCGGGTCACGGCCCGGCTTCTCCAGCTCCCGCAGGATGTCCGTGACCGTCGGCAGACCGAACGTCTCGTCCACGAAGGTCTCGGGCCGCAGCGACCGCAGCACGCCCGTGTTGCCGATCAGCGACGCGACCTCGCCGCCCGTCGTCTTCACCATCCGCCGCACCACCGGGTACGCCTCCGGGTGCACCGCCGACGCGTCCAGCGGGTCGTCGCCGCCGCGGATACGCAGGAAGCCCGCGCACTGCTCGTAAGCCTTCGGGCCCAGCCGCGCCACGTCCTTCAGCGCCCTCCGCGACCGGAACGGCCCATTCGAGTCCCGGTGCGCCACGATGTTCTCCGCGAGCCCGGCACCGATGCCGGACACCCGCGAGAGCAGTGGCGCGGACGCCGTGTTGACGTCGACGCCGACGCCGTTCACACAGTCCTCGACGACCGCGTCGAGCGACCGGGACAGCTTCAACTCGGACAGGTCGTGCTGGTACTGGCCGACGCCGATCGACTTCGGGTCGATCTTCACCAGCTCGGCCAGCGGGTCCTGGAGCCGCCGCGCGATCGACACCGCGCCGCGCAGCGACACGTCGAGCCCGGGCAGCTCCTGCGAGGCGAACGCGGACGCCGAGTACACCGACGCGCCCGCCTCCGACACCATCACCTTGGTGAGGTTCAGCTCGGGGTGCCGGGCGATCAGGTCGGCGGCGAGCTTGTCCGTCTCGCGGGACGCCGTGCCGTTGCCGATGGCGACCAGCTCGACCGCGTGCTCCTTCGCCAGCCGCGCCAGCGCCGCCAGCGACTCGTCCCACTTGTTCCGCGGCACGTGCGGGTAGATCGTGTCGGTCGCGACCACCTTGCCGGTCGCGTCGACGACGGCGACCTTGACACCCGTACGGAACCCGGGGTCGAGCCCCAGTGTCGCCCGCGTCCCGGCCGGGGCGGCGAGCAGCAGGTCCCGCAGGTTCGCGGCGAACACCCGCACCGCCTCGTCCTCGGCCGCCGTGCGCAGCCGCAGCCGCAGGTCGATACCGAGATGCACCAGGATCCTGGTGCGCCACGCCCAGCGGACGGTGTCGGCCAGCCACTTGTCGGCGGGCCGACCCCGGTTCTCGATCCCGAACCGCCGGGCGACCGACCCCTCGTACGTGGACGGGCCCTCGACCGGCTCCTCCGGCTCCAGAACCAGCTCCAGGACGTCCTCCTTCTCACCGCGCAGCATCGCCAGTACGCGGTGCGAGGGCAGCTCGGTGAACGGCTCCGCGAAGTCGAAGTAGTCGGCGAACTTGGCGCCCGCCTCCTCCTTGCCCTCCCGCACCTTCGCCACCAGACGGCCCCGCGTCCACATCCGCTCGCGCAGCTCGCCGATCAGGTCGGCGTCCTCCGAGAACCGCTCGGTGAGAATGGCCCGCGCGCCTTCCAGGGCGGCCGCCGGATCGGCGACGCCCTTGTCCGCGTCGACGAACGCGGCGGCCGCCGCGAGCGGCTCCACGGACGGATCGCCGAGCAGCCCGTCGGCCAGCGGCTCCAGCCCGGCCTCGCGGGCGATCTGGGCCTTGGTGCGGCGCTTCGGTTTGAACGGGAGATAGATGTCCTCCAGGCGGGCCTTGGTGTCGGCCTCCCGGAGCCGGGCCTCCAGCTCCTCGGTCAGCTTGCCCTGCTCCCGTACGGAGTCGAGGATCGCGGCGCGCCGCTCCTCCAGCTCCCGCAGGTAGCGCAGCCGCTCCTCCAGGGTGCGCAGCTGCGTGTCGTCGAGCATCCCGGTCGCTTCCTTGCGGTAGCGCGCGATGAACGGCACGGTCGATCCGCCGTCCAGCAGCTCGACGGCCGCCTTGACCTGTCGCTCCCGTACGCCGAGTTCCTCGGCGATCCTGCCTTCGATGGACGTCGTCACGGTGTGTCCCGACCCGCCTTCTCGTGCCTCCAGGTTGCGCTCGCATTCTGCCTGCTCAGGGCGGGATGTGTCGCATCCCGCCCGGCAAGCCGTCAGTCCTGGCCGGTGAGTCGGGTCGGAAACGCGCCCGCCGCGGCCGCCTTCGCCAGGAAACCCCTGGCCAGTTCGGTGAGCCGGGCGACGCCCGCCGTGCCGATGTGCTCGTACGGCGCCGCGTCCATACGGTCCGTCCTGTCCTCCACGTCCTCGCGGAGCGCCGCGCCCTCCTCGGTCAGCTCGCCCGCGTCGTCCAGCAGCCCGCGCCGGGTGAGCCGTTCCACCGCGGCGTCCCAGTCGGCCCGCTGCCAGCCCCGGGTGGCGAGGACCCAGCGGGGCGAGACGCCCGTGCCGGTCGCCGTGTGGCTGACCACGGCCTCCAGCGGGTCGAGGCCGGCGTTCAGCAGCGCGGCCAGGTGCGCGTCGCCCCGGTGCTCGCGCAGCAGCGTCGCCGCGTGCCAGTACGCGAGGTGCGGGGCCTCCGGCACGGGCAGGTCGGCGTGGGCCGCGTACAGCGGCCGGGCGTGCCGGGTGCACGCCTCCGTGGCGCGCAGCGCGAGCGCGGCCGCCTCCGCCATCTCGTCGGAGGCGGCGACATCCTCGCCGAGCAGCCGCCGCACGGTGGTGTCCGCCGCCCGCAGACGCGCCGCGAGTACATCCGCCGGCGACGCGGTGTCCCACACGGCCGGCAGGTGCCGGGCTATCAGCTCATGGTTGAAGTTGTAGAAGGTCCCGGTGACCGCACCGGGGCCCACGGCGCCCATGGCGGCGGCCCGGCCGGCGAAGTAAGCGGCGTGGGAGTCCGCGATGCCGGTCCCGGCCAGCTCCCGGTCGTAGTCGGGGGAGAAGTAGACGGTCGAGTGGAACAGGTTGACCGGGTGTGTGCAGCGGCGTACGGCGCGCGGCGGGAGAGTCGTCGTCATCGTCATGCCGCACACGTTACCGACTGGTCGGTACGGAGCGCAGGGGCGGATTCAGCCCCGGTAGCCGAACCGCGGGTGCCGACGCTCCAGGAAGGCGGCGATCCCCTCCGCCGTGTCGTCGCTCTTGCGGGCCTCCTCCGCCCAGTGCACGTCCCGGTCGGTGCGGCCGGCGGCGAACTCCTTCGCGGCGGCCTGGGTCAGCAGCGACCGGGACAGCAGCACCCGTACGAACTCCGCGACCCGTCCACCCAGCTCCCCGGCCGGCAGCACCTCGTCGACCAGTCCCGTGCGCAGCGCCCGCTCGTCGTCGATCAGCTCCGCGGAGAAGAGCAGGTACTTCGCCGCCGAAGGGCCGACGAGGGAGACCAGCCTGCGGGTCGAGGAGGCCGGGTAGACGATGCCGAGCTTCGCCGGGGTCACCCCGAAGCGGGCGCCCTCCTCGGCGAACCGCAGATCGCAGGCCGCCGCCAGCTGGCAGCCGCCGCCCACGCAGTAGCCGCGCACGGCCGCCACCGTCGGCTTGGGGAACGCGGCCAGTGCCTCCTCCGCCCGTACCGCCAGCGACTGTTGCCGGTCACCCGGTTCGCGCAGCGTCGAGATGTCGGCCCCGGCGCAGAACGTCTCGCCCGCGCCGGTCAGGACCAGCGCCCGTACGCCCGGGTCGGCGGCCAGCTCCGCCAGGACCTCCGGGAGCGCCTGCCACATGGCCGCCGTCATGGCGTTCCGCTTGGCCGGGTTGCTGATGACGACGGTCGCGACCCCGTCGGTGACGCGGTGTTCCAGCTGCGGCTGCTCCATGTGCCGGATGCTATCCGGGGGCCCGGACCGTACGATCAAGAAGGGGCGCCGGGGCTCCTCTGCACCGGCTCGGCCACGCTGACCTCCATGCTGCTGTTCAGCTACTTCTGGCCGGCCGTGGTGGTCGCCGCGCTGAACATCGCCGCCGGGTTCGTGGTCATCCGCCACCCGGAGGAGTCGGCCGAGGCGTTCACCATCTTCGCCGCGCTGCTGTTCCTGATGTTCCTGACCGGCGGGGTGTTCCGGCTGGTGGGAGGCGTGGTGGTGCGCGGCCCGCACTTCGGCTGGACGCTGCTGCAAGGCTCGCCGGCGCTGCTCTTCGACGGTGTCGGCCTGATCGCGATCGGGGTGGGCGGGCGCCGGATCGCCGGGCTGGTCTCCGAGCGGATGGCGCCGCCGGACGACACGGAGGCACCAGAAGCCGGTCTCGAACAGCCGGAGAAGTCAGAGCTTCGCTCAGAAGCGACCAGGAACCCTCGATAAGAAGTCATTTGTGGTCACCGGCCCGGGTGCGGCGTCCGGGAGCCAACACTCGGAGCCGTGGCGACAATCGAGCACGAGGGTGGGAGCCGGACCATGGAGAGCCGCGGAAGCGTCCCGGCCCGGCCACCGTCGTACGAAGGGGTCTGGCGCTTCACCGCTGCCGCGGTCGACGCCTCCGTTCCGCAGGCCAGGCATGCCGTACGTGACCTGCTGAACCGTCAGGGAGTCCCGGTCCGCGACGACGTCGTGCAGGGCCTGCTGCTGATCGTCTCCGAGCTGGTGACCAACGCCGTACGGCACGCGGCCCTGCTCTCCCCGCAGCTGGCGGTGGAGGTCGCGATCGGCGCCGAGTGGATCCGGGTGGCCGTCGAGGACAACCACCCCTACCGGCCCAAGGCGCTGGAGACCGACTACGGGCAGACGGGCGGCCGTGGCCTGCTCCTGGTCCGCGAGATCACCCGCGAGGCGGGCGGTACCTGCGACGTCGAGCACACTTCGTCCGGCGGCAAGATCATCTGGGCCGCGCTGCCCCTGTGACCGGACGACGACGCCCCCGGTCGCGTACGGGATACGGCGTACGGCCGAGGGCGTCGCACCCGGGTCGGGAGCCGCCAGGGGCAGGGGCCTCCAGGGGTCAGGGGCCTCCAGGGGTCAGGGGCCGCCGGGTGCCAGGGCCCGTGAGACGGCGGGGCTCACCAGCCGCCCGTCGCCCCCGTCAGCTCCTTGATGGCCGGGCGCGCCGCGTCCAGGACGGTCATGAACCAGGCGGAGAACGGCGCGGACGCGTGCCGCTCGGCCAGCTCCGGCGCCGTCACGAACGCGGTCTCCCCGACCTCCGCCGGGTCCGGCCGCAGCGGAGCCTGCACCATCCCCACGAAGAGGTGGTTGTACTCCTGCTCCACCAGGCCCGACGCCGGGTCGGGGTGGTTGTAGCGGACCGTGCCCGCCTCGGCCATCAGCGACGGGGAGACGCCCAGCTCCTCGAACACCCGCCGTACGGCCGCCGTGAACGGCGCCTCACCCGGATAGGGGTGGCCGCAGCAGGTGTTCGACCAGACGCCCGGCGAGTGGTACTTCCCCAGCGCCCGGCGCTGCAGCAGCAGCCGCCCCTCCTCGTCGAAGAGGAACACCGAGAACGCCCGGTGCAACTGCCCGGGCGCCTGGTGCGCGGAGAGCTTCTCGGCGGTGCCGATGGTGCTGCCGTTCTCGTCGACCAGCTCCAGCATGATCGAGGGTGCGGCTCCGTTCGAGGAGCTGTTCGCCGCGGTGGCAGGTGTGGTCGGCATAACCATCCTTCGCATCGGTTCTCGGCCCTGTGGGGCAATCCTCAGTCTGCCGTACAAAAGCCGCTTGTCAGTACACGGCAAGGGCGCGTACGCGGCGGAACGCGCCGTCCGGTCGGACGCCGAACGCGGGCGGGTGGGTGATCGTGCCCATGGGCAACTGCCCCCAACCGCCGGGCGGGAGCGCCGTCATGGGCCGCGATGTACGCCTCGGAGGACGGCCGGACCCCGCGCCGCGTGGCCGGTACGAATCCGCAGCGGAGGCGGTACTCCGGATGACCGACCCCCGCCGACATCCGCCGACCCCCGCCGACCTCTGCCTGCCCTCGCCGACCTCCGCCGGCCGCTCGCCCCGCGGCCGGGCCGCTATCAGTGGCAGAACCCCGCCTCGTGCGCCGCGTGGCCGAAGGGCTCCAGCTGGAACGTGCAGTGTTCCACGTCGAAGTGGCCGACCAGACACTCCTGGAGGTCGTGCAGCATCTTCTCGTGGCCCGCACCGTCCAGGACGCTAGCGTCCACCACGACGTGGGCGGACAGCACCGGCATCCCCGAAGTGATCGTCCACGCGTGCAGATCATGTACGTCCTCCACCCCCGGCAGTGCCAGCAGATGGGCCCGCACCTCCGTCATGTCCACGCCCTTGGGCGCCGCCTCCAGTAGCACCTCCAGCGTCTCGCGGAGCAGCTTCACCGTACGCGGCACGATCATCACGGCGATCACCAGGGACGCGATCGGGTCGGCACCCTGCCATCCGGTGGTGAGGATGACCGCCGCGGCCACCAGCACCGTCACCGAGCCGAGCGCGTCGGCGAGCACCTCCAGATAGGCGCCGCGCACGTTCAGGCTCTCCTTCTGCCCGCGCATCAGCAGCGACAGCGAGACGATGTTCGCGACCAGACCGACCAGGGCGAAGACGATCGTGAGCCCGCCCTTCGTCTCCGCCGGGGTGATGAACCGCTGGACCGCCTCGAAGAGGACGTAGCCGCCCGCGCCGAGCAGCAGCAGACAGTTCGCCAGCGCCGCCAGGATCTCGGCGCGGGCGTAGCCGTAGGTGCGGTTCACGGTGGGCGGGCGGTTGGCCATGTGGATGGCCAGCAGCGCCATGCCGAGCCCGACGGCGTCGGTGGCCATGTGTGTCGCGTCGGCGATCAGCGCGAGGGAGTCGGCGAGGACACCGCCGACGATCTCGACCACCATCACGGACAGTGTGATGGTCAGGGCAACCCGCAGCCGCCAGCGGTGCGCCGCCCCGGCCGTACCGGTCGGCGGCGGTGCTCCATGCGTGTGTCCGTGGTGATGCCCGGCCCCCATGAGGTCGCCTCCCGATCATGTCAGTGACTGCCTTGAGCGGTCAGTCAACTACGGGTGGGGGGTATGTGCAAGCTGATGCTGAACACCGTTGTCATATGCCCTGACCTGCGGATTCTCCGGTCCTCAGGACGTCCGCCGAGCCCGGGACGGCCACCGTCCCGCGCCCGCCCCGGCCGTGGCGCCCATGACCGGGGGTTTGTCGCCCGAGGAGATGATCGACGATGATGATCTCACCGTCGGAGCCGACGTCGCCGTACGCGGAAACCTCGGTGAACTCCGGCTTCCGTTCATCCGATAGCCTCTGCCGACGTGCCGCCGCCCGGATCCGGGCAGAGCCGCCGCGCACCCAGCCTGTCAGCTCCAAGGAGTGAGTTCGTCTGTCGACCGCCATCCTCACCGGTCCTCCGGTACCCGGATCGCCGCTCGAGGGCGATCTGCGGTCGCTGGGCTTCGAGGTCCGCACCGCCGCGGACCCGCGCGAGACCGCCGCGCTGCTCGCCGCCGTCCCGGCCGGTGAGCGCGTCGCCGTCGTCGACCCCCGGTTCGTCGGCCACCAGCACGCCCTGCGCCTCGCCCTGACCGACCCGCGCTTCCCCGCCGGGGCGGCCGCGGGCGCCCTCACGGCCCAGCCGGACGCCCGCCCGGCGCTGACCCGGGCCATGGCCTCCCTGGCCACCGGCACCGGCACCACCGCCCCCGGCGCCCCCACGGCCCCCAGCACCACCGCCCCCGGCGCCTCCGCGGAGCCCGACGGCCCCGCCACGGCCGGCCCGGGCACCCCGGCAGCCCCGGCCACCGCCACCGGCCTCACCGCCGCCCCGCTCGACCCGGCCCCCCTCCCCGACGTGCTCGCCGCCGCCCTGGAGGCAGACGGGGTCGCCGTGCACCGGCCCGACCTCGGGTCGCTCGTCGCCGCCGTGCCCGTCGAGCCGCAGACCCGCAAGGAGACGCGGGACGCCGTCGCGGCCGTCGACGACGAGGCCGTGAGGCTCCGCTCCGCCGTGAAGTCCCGCGACGGGTTCTTCACCACGTTCTTCATCAGCCCGTACTCCCGCCACCTCGCCCGCTGGTGCGCCCGCCGGGGCTTCACCCCCAACCAGGTCACCACCGCGTCCCTCCTCACCGCTCTCGTCGCGGCGGGCTGCGCGGCCACCGGGACCCGGGGCGGCTTCGTCGCGGCGGGCCTGCTGCTCCTCTTCTCCTTCGTGCTGGACTGCACCGACGGCCAGCTCGCCCGCTACTCCCTCCAGTACTCCACGCTCGGCGCCTGGCTCGACGCCACGTTCGACCGGGTCAAGGAGTACGCCTACTACGCGGGCCTCGCCCTGGGCGCCGCTCGTGGCGGCGGCAGTGACGATGTATGGGCACTCGCGCTGGGCGCGATGGTCCTCCAGACCTGCCGGCACGTCGTGGACTTCTCCTTCAACGAGGCCAACCACGACGCCACCGCCAACACAAGCCCCACCGCCGCCCTCTCCGACCGGCTCGACAGCGTCGGCTGGACGGTCTGGGTGCGCCGCATGATCATCCTGCCGATCGGCGAGCGCTGGGCGATGATCGCGGTCCTCACCGCGGTCACCACCCCCCGTACCGTCTTCTACGCCCTCCTCGTCGGCTGCGCCTTCGCCGCCTGCTACACCACAGCCGGCCGCGTTCTGCGCTCCCTGACCCGCAAGGCGCACCGGACCGACCGCGCCGCCCAGGCCCTCGCGGACCTCGCCGACACCGGGCCGCTCGGCGAGCTGGCGGCCCGGGGACCGGGACGGTGGGCCCGCCCCATCGGCGGCCGGACGCTGTACGCGGCCGTCGGCGCCGCCGCGCTCCTGGGCGCCGCCGCGGCCGCGCCCATAGGCATCGTGGTCGTACCGGCCGCCGTGCTGTACGTCCTCACCTCCGGGGCCGCCGTCGCCCAGCCGCTCAAGGGCTCGCTCGACTGGCTCGTACCGCCCGTCCTCCGCGCCGCCGAGTACTGCACCGTCCTCGTTCTCGCCGCCCGCTCCGAGGCCCCCGGGGCGCTCCCCGCGGCGTTCGGGCTGGTCGCGGCCGTCGCCTACCATCACTACGACACGGTGTACCGCATCCGCGGCGGCACCGGCGCGCCGCCCGCCTGGCTGGTGCGCGCCCTCGGCGGCCAAGAGGGGCGGACGCTGCTCGTGGCGGTACTCGCGGCCCTCCTCGCGACGGGCGGCGGCGACGGCTTCGCTCTCGCGCTCACCGCTCTCGCCGGCGCCGTGGCGCTGGTGGGGCTCGCGGAGTCCATCCGCTTCTGGGTGTCCTCCGGAGCACCCGCAGTACACGACGAAGGAGAACCCGCATGATCGGCCTCGTACTGGCAGCCGGTGCCGGACGGCGTCTGCGCCCCTACACCGACACGCTCCCGAAGGCCCTCGTGCCCGTCGACGGCGACACCACCGTCCTCGACCTCACCCTCGGCAACTTCGCCGAGGTCGGCCTCACCGAGGCCGCGATCGTCGTGGGCTACCGCAAGGAGGCGGTGTACGAGCGCAAGGCCGCCCTGGAGGCCAAGTACGGGGTCAAGCTCACCCTCGTCGACAACGACAAGGCCGAGGAGTGGAACAACGCCTACTCCCTGTGGTGCGCGCGTGATGTGCTCCAGGAGGGCGTCATCCTCGCCAACGGCGACACCGTCCACCCCGTCTCCGTCGAGCAGACCCTCCTCGCCGCCCGCGGTGGCGACCAGAAGATCATCCTCGCCCTCGACACGGTGAAGTCCCTCGCCGACGAGGAGATGAAGGTGATCACCGAGGACGGCCTCGGCGTCCGCCGCATCACCAAGCTCATGGACCCGGCCACCGCCACCGGCGAGTACATCGGCGTCACCCTCATCGAGCCGTCGGCCGCCGCCGACCTCGCCGACGCCCTCAGGACCACCTTCGAGCGCGACCCCGACCTGTACTACGAGGACGGCTACCAGGAGCTTGTCCACCGCGGCTTCCGGATCGACGTGGCGCCCATCGGCGACGTCCGCTGGGTGGAGATCGACAACCACGACGACCTCACGAAGGGCCGTGAGATCGCGTGCCTGTACTGACCCGGCTGATCCCCTCGCCGGTCGTCGTCGAGATCAGCGGCGGCGCCATGGACAAGCTGGCCGGCCTCCTCGCCGACCAGCGGATCTCCGCGTCCGGCAAGCTGGCCATGGCCATCAGCAACGGTTCCGGCCGCGCCCTGCGCGAGCAGCTGGCGCCGCTGCTCCCGGACGCCCACTGGTACACGGTCGACGACGGCACGATCGACTCCGCCGTACGCCTCGCCGACGCCATCCGCGGCGAGCGCTACGACGCGGTGGTCGGGCTCGGCGGCGGCAAGATCATCGACGTGACGAAATACGCCGCGGCGCGCGTCGGCCTGCCCATGGTCGCCGTCGCGACGAACCTCTCCCACGACGGCATCTGCTCGCCCATCTCCACGCTCGACAACGACAACGGCCGCGGCTCCTACGGCGTGCCCTCGCCGATCGCCATGGTCATCGACCTCGATGTGATCCGGGAGGCGCCGGCGCGGTACGTCCGCTCCGGCATCGGCGAGGCGATCTCCAACATCTCCGCGATCGCCGACTGGCAGCTCTCCCACCGGGTCACCGGCGAGACCGTCGACGGCCTCGCCGCCGCCATGGCCCGCACCGCCGGGGAGTCCGTGCTGCGCCACCCCGGCGGCATCGGCGACGACGAGTTCCTCGTCGTCCTCGCCGAGGCGCTCGTCCTGGGCGGCATCGCCATGTCGATCAGCGGCGACAGCCGGCCCTCGTCCGGCGCCTGCCACGAGATCAGCCATGCCTTCGACCTGCTGCACCCGGCCCGCCGCGCGCTCCACGGAGAGCAGTGCGGGCTCGGCGCGGCCTTCGCGATGCATCTGCGCGGCGCCCGCGAGGAGGCGGGCCTCATCGCCGAGGTGCTCCGCCGGCACGGGCTGCCGGTGCTGCCCGAGGAGATCGGGTTCACCGCCGACGAGTTCGCCGAGACCGTGGCGTACGCGCCGCAGACCCGGCCCGGGCGCTTCACGATCCTGGAACATCTCGACCTGTCCACCGACCAGATCAGGGACGCGTACGCCGACTATGCAAAAACCATCGGTAGCTGAGCTCCGCCCCGTAGTCCACCCCCCGGGTGTGAAGGACCGGCGCAGCGGCGAGCACTGGGGCGGCCGCCTCTACATGCGTGAGATCTCGCTGCGCCTGACCCGGCACCTGGTGAACACGCGCGTCACACCGAACCAGCTGACGTACGTCATGACCGTCGCCGGCGTCCTCGCCGCCCCGGCCCTCCTTGTTCCGGGGATCCCCGGGGCGCTGCTCGGCGTGCTCATGGTGCAGCTCTACCTGCTGCTCGACTGCGTCGACGGCGAGGTCGCCCGCTGGAAGAAGCAGTTCTCACTCGGCGGGGTGTACCTGGACCGTGTCGGCGCCTATCTGTGCGACGCGGCCGTGCTGGTCGGATTCGGCCTGCGCGCCGCCGATCTGTGGGGCAGCGGGCGCATCGACTGGCTGTGGGCATTCCTGGGCACGCTCGCCGCGCTCGGTGCCATCCTGATCAAGGCCGAGACCGACCTCGTCGCCGTCGCCCGGCACCAGGGCGGCCTGCCGCCGGTCAAGGAGGCGGCGTCGGAGCCGCGCTCGTCCGGCCTGGCGCTGGCCCGCAAGGCGGCCGCGGCGCTGAAGTTCCACCGACTCGTCCTGGGCATAGAGGCATCGCTGGTCATCCTGTTCGCCGCGGTCCTGGACACGTTCCGGGGCGACCTCTTCTTCACCCGCCTGGGCGTCGCCGTCCTCGCGGGCATCGCCCTCGTGCAGACCCTGCTGCACCTGGTGTCGATCCTCGCGTCGAGCAGGCTGAGGTGAGCGACCGTATGAAGCTCGGTGCCGTCATCATCACCATGGGCGACCGCCCCGACGACCTGGCCGCCCTCATCGAGTCGGTCGCCCGGCAGGAGGGCGAGCCCGTCGAGGTGGTCGTCGTCGGCAACGGCGCCCCCGTGACCGGCGTCCCCGGCTGGGTGCGCACCGTCGAACTGCCCGAGAACCTCGGCATCCCCGGCGGCCGCAACGCCGGCATCGAGGCGTTCGGCCGGGACGGCACCGATGTCGACGCCCTGCTCTTCCTCGACGACGACGGACGGCTGCCCGGCAAGGACACCGCCGAACTCGTCCGCCGGGCGTTCACCGACGACCCGGAACTCGGCATCCTCAGCTTCCGCATCGCCGACCCGGACACCGGGGTCACCCAGCGGCGGCACGTGCCCCGGCTGCGGGCCTCCGACCCGATGCGGTCCTCGCGCGTCACGACCTTCCTCGGCGGCGCCAGCGCCGTCCGCACCAAGGTCATCGCCGAGGTCGGCCCGCTGCCGGGCGAGTTCTTCTACGCGCACGAGGAGACCGACCTCGCGTGGCGGGCCCTGGACGCCGGCTGGATGATCGACTACCGGGCCGACATGGTGCTCCACCACCCGACGACCGCCCCGTCCCGGCATGCCGTCTACCACCGGATGGTCGCGCGGAACCGGGTCTGGCTGGCGCGCCGCAACCTGCCCGCGCCACTGATCCCCGTGTACGTCGGGGTGTGGCTGATGCTGACCCTGCTGAGGCGCCCGACGGGGGCCGCGCTGAAGGCGTGGTTCGGGGGTTTCAAGGAGGGCTGGACGACGCCGTGCGGGCCCCGGCGGCCCATGAGGTGGCGTACCGTGTGGCGACTCACAAGGCTGGGCCGCCCTCCCGTCATCTGACAAGCTCGGACCCGACAGCACCGTGTCCCCGGGGCGAGGCCGCCACCCTGTCCCGGGGACGCGCCGCACCCCACCGCCCCCCCCGCATCGTGAACACGAAAGTTTCGACCTGTGAGTGAGACAACCCACGACCGAGTGGTCGCCGTGAGTGTCCCGCCCTCTCCCGACGACGCCCTGACTCCGGCGGAACTGGCCGCCAAGTACGGCCTCTCGGTGAGCGGGGCCCGGCCGGGCCTGGCGGAGTACGTCCGGCAGCTGTGGGGACGGCGTCACTTCATCCTGACGTTCTCCCGGGCGAAGCTCACGGCCCAGTACAGCCAGGCCAAGCTCGGCCAGCTGTGGCAGGTGGCCACCCCGCTGCTGAACGCCGCGGTGTACTTCCTGATCTTCGCGCTGATCCTGAACGCCAGTCGTGGAATGGACAAGAAGGTCTACATCCCGTTCCTGGTCACGGGTGTCTTCGTGTTCATGTTCACGCAGACGTCCGTGATGTCCGGCGTGAAGTCCATCTCCGGGAACCTGGGCCTGGTGCGGGCCCTGCACTTCCCGCGCGCCGCGCTGCCCATCTCACTGGCGCTCCAGCAGCTTCAGCAGCTGATGTACTCGATGATCGTCCTGTTCGTCATCGCGTCTGCGTTCGGCAGCTACCCGTCGCTCTCCTGGCTGCTGATCGTGCCCGCGCTGGCGCTCCAGTTCATGTTCAACACCGGCCTGGCCATGATCATGGCCAGGCTCGGCAGCAAGACCCCGGACCTCGCCCAGCTGATGCCCTTCGTCATGCGGACGTGGATGTACGCGTCGGGTGTCATGTTCTCCATCCCGATCATGCTGAAGGACAAGCCGGCCTGGATCGCCGACGTCCTGATGTACAACCCGGCGGCCGTCTACATGGACCTCGTCCGCTTCGCCCTGATCAAGGGGTACACCTCCGACAACCTCCCCGACCACGTCTGGCTCGCCGGGCTTCTGTGGGCGGTCGTCGTCGGGGTCGCCGGGTTCGTGTACTTCTGGAAGGCTGAGGAGCGCTACGGCCGTGGCTGACGACTTCATCGACGCGCGCCCCCCGGGGCCGCGGATCCCCACCGTCATCGCCGACGACGTGCACATCGTCTACCGCGTCAACGGCGCCGGAACGTCCGGCAGAGGCAGCGCCACGGCGGCGCTCAGCCGTATCCTCCGCCGCGACAAGGGCGAGGCGCGCGGCGTCCGCAAGGTCCACGCGGTACGCGGCGTCTCCTTCACCGCGTACCGCGGTGAGGCCATCGGCCTGATCGGCACCAACGGCTCCGGCAAGTCGACCCTGCTGCGCGCCATCGCCGGGCTGCTGCCCACCGAGCGGGGCAAGGTCTACACCGACGGCCAGCCGTCCCTCCTCGGCGTCAACGCGGCGCTCATGGGCGACCTGACCGGCGAGCGCAACGTCATCCTCGGGGGCCTCGCCATGGGCATGTCCCGTGAGGAGATCAGGGCACGCTACCAGGACATCGTCGACTTCTCCGGCATCAACGAGAAGGGCGACTTCATCACCCTCCCCATGCGGACCTACTCCTCCGGCATGGGCGCCCGGCTCCGCTTCGCCATCGCCGCCGCCAAGGACCACGACGTGCTGATGATCGACGAGGCGCTGGCCACCGGCGACCGCAAGTTCCAGATCCGCTCCGAGGAGCGCATCCGGGAACTCCGCAAGGAGGCCGGCACGGTCTTCCTCGTCAGCCACAGCAACAAGTCGATCCGCGACACCTGCGACCGCGTGCTGTGGCTGGAGAAGGGCGAACTCCTGATGGACGGTCCGACGGACGAGGTCCTCAAGGCGTACGAGAAGGAGACCGGCAGATAGCCGGCGGCCGCCCGCCCGGACGCCGCGCGCGACCGGAGCGGACCCTTGCCGGACCACCCGGCCGGGCCCCACTCCGTGCCGCGTGCGGCACCCTGCGAGGGACGGGCCGCCGTACGACGTAAGCTGTACCGGTTCTGATTCACGCCAAGTGCGGCGGTAGCTCCGCCAGACCGGCGGCGTGTCCGAAATGTGATGTATTGGGTCCACAGTGTAGAACGGGAGATGTGACGGCAATGACGGAGAATCTCCAGCTCGCCGGGGGTCCCGCCGTCCCCGCGCCGGGCAGTCCGCAGTGACGGGCGTCCGGCAGACGCGCCCCGACGCCCGCGCGCGTACGACCCTGGACAAGGCCACGGACGAGAACTTCCCCGTGGCCCCCTTCTTCCTGCCCCGCGCCTGGCGCGCCGACCTCATGGCCGTCTACGGCTACGCCCGCCTGGTCGACGACATCGGCGACGGCGACCTCGCACCCGGCGGCGCCGACGCACGCCACCTCGGAGCCGACCCCGACGCCGACCCGCTCACCCTGCTCGACGCCTTCGAGGCCGACCTGCGCCGCGCCTTCGGCGGGGCGGCCACCGCACCCTCCCACCCGCTGCTGCGCGCCCTGCTGCCCACCGTGCGCCGTCACGCGCTCACCCCCGAACCGTTCCTCGCCCTCATCGAGGCGAACCGGCAGGACCAGCACGTCCGTCGCTACGGCACATACGGCGAACTCGTCGCGTACTGCGAGCTGTCCGCCAACCCCGTCGGCCGGCTCGTCCTCGCAGTCACCGGCACCACGACCCCCGAGCGAATCCGCCACTCCGACGCCGTCTGCACCGCCCTCCAGATCGTCGAACACCTCCAGGACGTCGCCGAGGACCTCGGCCGCGACCGGATCTACCTGCCCGCCGACGACATGGTCCGCTTCCACGTCACCGAGGCCGACCTGGCACGCCCCACCGCGGGCGCGTCGGTGCGCGCCCTGGTCGCGTACGAGGCGGAACGCGCCCGCGAGCTCCTGAAGGAAGGGACCCCGCTTGTGGGTAGTGTCCACGGCAGGCTCCGGCTGCTCCTCGCCGGTTTCGTCGCCGGGGGACACGCGGCCCTCGACGCCGTCAAGGCCACCCGGCACGACGTACTCCCCGGACCGCCAAGGCCCACGAAGCTCCGTCTGCTCCGGCAGGCGGGAGCGGTCTTGCGAACAGCGCGTAGAGAGGGGTGAACGGGACCGTGGAGATCACGACGGAGATGCCCCCGCCGGTCCAGGCCGCGTACAGCTACTGCGAGGCCGTCACGGTCCAGCAGGCGCGGAACTTCGCCTACGGCATCCGGCTTCTGCCGACCGAGAAGCGGCAGGCGATGTCGGCGCTCTACGCCTTCTCGCGCCGCGTCGACGACATCGGCGACGGCACGCTCGGCCCCGCGACCAAGCAGAGCCGCCTCGAAGCCACCCGCGACGTGCTGGACCGGATCCGGCGGGGCGCCGTCGCCGACGACGACACCGACCCGGTGGCCGTCGCGCTCGCCGACTCGGCCCGCCGTTTCCCGCTGCCGCTGGACGGCTTCGACGAGCTCATCGACGGCGTCCTGATGGACGTCCGCGGTGAGACGTACGAGACCTGGGACGACCTCGAGGTCTACTGCCGCTGCGTCGCCGGTGCCATCGGACGGCTCTCGCTCGGCGTGTTCGGTACGGCCCCCGGCGCGCGCGACGCCGCACGTGCCGCGGAGTACGCCGACACGCTGGGGCTCGCGCTCCAACTCACCAACATCCTCAGGGACCTTCGCGAGGACGCCGCCAACGGACGTACATACCTCCCGGCGGACGAGCTGGCCAAGTTCGGCTGCGCCGACGGCTTCCGTACCGCGACCCCGCCCCAGGGCTCCGACTTCGCCGGTCTAGTCCACCACGAAGTACGGCGCGCCCGCGCCCTGTTCGCCGACGGCTACCGGCTGCTGCCCATGCTGGACCGGCGCAGCGGCGCATGTGTCGCCGCGATGGCCGGCATCTACCGCCGCCTCCTCGACCGCATCGAACGCGACCCCGAGGCCGTGCTGCGCGGCCGCGTCTCCCTGCCGGGCCGCGAGAAGGCGTACGTCGCCGTGCGCGGCCTCTCCGGCCTCGACGCCCGCACCGTCTCCCGCCGCACCGAGAGGACCCGCCCGTGACCCCGCTCCCCGGGACCCCTCGCAACCACCGCACCGCGCCGCGCCGTTACGTCGCGCCCCTCTCCTCACCCCGGCCCCGCGAGCGCGGGCACGACCGGTCGGTGCCACGACCGGCGCGCCGCGCACCGGGGCAGGAGGCCGTCGCATGAGCAGGCAGAGTGCCGTGGTCGTCGGGGGCGGGCTCGCCGGGGTCACCGCCGCACTGCGGCTCGCCGACGCCGGGGTGCGGGTCACGGTGCTGGAGGGACGGCCCAGACTGGGCGGGCTGGCGTTCTCCTTCCGACGCGGCGGACTCACCGTCGACAACGGCCAGCACGTGTACCTGCGCTGCTGCACCGCGTACCGATGGTTCCTCGACCAGGTCGGCGGCGCCGGACTCGCACCGCTCCAGGACCGGCTCGACGTGCCCGTGCTGGACGCCGCCCGGCCGCCGGGCCGCCGCCTGGGACGGCTGCGCCGCACCGCCCTGCCCGTACCGCTGCACCTGGCCGCGAGCCTCGCCACGTACCCGCACCTGTCCCTCGCCGAGCGCGCGAGCGTCGGGCGTGCCGCCCTCGCTCTCCAGGGCCTCGACCTGGACGACCCCGCCCTCGACCGCGTCGACTTCGCCTCCTGGCTGGCGCGGCACGGCCAGTCGCGCCGCGCCGTCGAGGCGCTGTGGGACCTCGTCGGCGTCGCCACGCTCAACGCCACCGCGCCGCACTCCTCCCTCGGCCTCGCCGCGATGGTCTTCAAGACCGGCCTCCTCTCCGCGCCCGGCGCCGCCGACATCGGCTGGGCCCGCGTCCCCCTCGGCCATCTCCACGACACGCTCGCCCGCAAGGCCCTCGACGCCCGTGGTGTGCGGGTCGCCGTCCGCACCAAGGCGACGGCCATCACCCCCGCCGACGGCGGCCGCTGGGTCGTCGACGTGCCCGGCGACACCCAGGAGGCGGACACCGTCGTGCTCGCCGTGCCCCAGCGCGAGACCCACGACCTCCTCCCGCCCGGCGCCCTCGACGCCCCCGGCGACCTGCTGAGGATCGGCACCGCGCCCATCCTCAACATCCATGTCCTGTACGACCGCCCGGTCCTGCGGCGCCCCTTCTTCGCCGCGCTCGGCTCACCCGTCCAGTGGGTCTTCGACCGCACCGACGCCTCCGGCCTCCAGGGCGGCGGCCAGTACCTGGCGCTGTCGCAGTCCGCCGCCGAGGACGAGATCGACGCCCCCGTGGCCGAGCTCCGCGCCCGCTACCTGCCCGAGCTGGAGCGGCTCCTGCCACCCGTCCGGCACGCCCGCGTGCGGGACTTCTTCGTGACCCGGGAGCGGACGGCGACGTTCGCCCCGGCGCCCGGTGTCGGACGGTTCCGCCCCGGAACCCACACCCGTGCGCCCGGCCTGTACCTCGCCGGCGCGTGGACCGCCACCGGCTGGCCCGCCACCATGGAGGGAGCGGTGCGCAGCGGCTTCACCGCCGCGTCCGCCGCCCTGTCGGCCCTCGGCCGCCCCCACGTACATCCGCTCGAGGAGGCGGCATGAGACCGAGTACTGGAACAAGAGGAGAGACCGTGCCGACTGTGCCCCCGGCGAACCCCGCCGTCGACGCCGCGGAGGTCGCCGCGCTGCTGGACCGCGGGCGGGCCCTGTCCACCCCCGTTCTGCGCGCGGCCGTGGACCGGCTCGCGAAGCCCATGGACACCGTCGCCGCCTACCACTTCGGCTGGATCGACGCCCACGGGCGGCCCGCCGACGGGGACGGCGGCAAGGCCGTACGCCCCGCGCTCGCGCTGCTGTCCGCGGAGGCGGCGGGCGCCGCGCCGGAGACCGGCGTCCCCGGAGCCGTGGCCGTGGAGCTCGTGCACAACTTCTCACTGCTGCACGACGACCTCATGGACGGCGACGAGCAGCGCCGCCACCGCGACACGGTGTGGAAGGTGCACGGTCCCGCCCAGGCGATCCTCGTCGGTGACGCGCTGTTCGCCCTGGCCAACGAGCTGCTGCTGGAACTCGGCACCGTCGAGGCCGGCCGTGCCACCCGCCGTCTCACCCTCGCCACCCGCAAGCTGATCGACGGGCAGGCCCAGGACATCTCCTACGAGCACCGCGAGCGGGTCACCGTCGAGGAGTGCCTGGAGATGGAGGGCAACAAGACCGGCGCGCTGCTCGCCTGCTCGGCGTCCATCGGCGCCGTGCTCGGCGGCGCCGACGACCGCACCGCCGACGCCCTGGAGGCGTACGGCTACCACCTCGGGCTGGCGTTCCAGGCCGTCGACGACCTGCTCGGCATCTGGGGCGACCCCGAGGCCACCGGCAAGCAGACCTGGAGCGACCTGCGCCAGCGCAAGAAGTCCCTGCCGGTCGTCGCCGCCCTCGCGGCGGGCGGCCCGGCCTCCGAGCGGCTGGGCGAGCTGCTCACGGCCGACGCCAAGAGCCAGGACTTCGAGTCCTTCTCGGAGGAGGAGTTCGCCGCGCGCGCCGCCCTCATCGAGGAGGCCGGCGGACGCGGCTGGACCGCCGAGGAGGCCCGCCGCCAGCACACCGTCGCCATCGAGGCGCTGGACCGAGTCGACATGCCGGCCCGGGTGCGGGCGCAGCTCACCGCGCTCGCCGACTTCGTCGTCGTACGGAAGAGATGATCACGATCAGGACCACGTCCGCGACCTGCACCACCACCAGGTCCAGGAGCACGTTCCCGCGCATATGACCTCGCGGTCGCCGGCCGGTGCCGTACGCACTCCGTACGGCACCGGCCGACGGCAGACCCGTAGCAGCAGCACGTCCACTGCACGAAGGGGAAGCCATGACAGCGACGACCGACGGAAGCGCCGGGGCCGTGGGCCCGCGGGCTGCCACGGCGACCGGGACGGACCACGGCCCACCCGCCGCGGACGGCGTCCGCGCCGCCGCCGAGACCGCCACGAGGCGCTCCGTCGAGCATCTGCTCGGCCGGCAGGACGCCGAGGGCTGGTGGAAGGGCGACCTGGAGACCAACGTCACCATGGACGCCGAGGACCTCCTCCTGCGCGAGTTCCTCGGCATCCGCGACGACGCCACCACGGAGGCCGCCGCCCGCTTCATCCGAGGTGAACAGCGCGACGACGGCACCTGGGCCACCTTCTACGGCGGGCCCGGAGAACTCTCCGCCACCGTCGAGGCGTATGTAGCCCTCCGGCTGGCCGGGGACCCGCCCGACGCGCCGCACATGGCCGGCGCCGCCGTCTGGATCCGGGAGCGGGGCGGCATCGCGGCGGCCCGCGTCTTCACCCGTATCTGGCTGGCCCTGTTCGGCTGGTGGAAGTGGGACGACCTGCCCGAACTGCCACCCGAGCTGATCTATCTGCCGCCCTGGTTCCCGCTGAACATCTACGACTTCGGGCAGTGGGCCCGGCAGACGATCGTGCCGCTCACCATCGTCTCCGCCAAACGGCCCGTGCGGCCCGCGCCCTTCGCGCTGGACGAGCTGCACACCGACCCCCGCCGCCCGAACCCGCCGCGCCCCCTCTCCCCGGCGGCCACCTGGGAGGGGCTGTTCCAGCGGCTCGACAAGGCCCTGCACCGCTACCGCCGCGTCGCCCCCCGCGGCCTGCGCCGCGCCGCGGTGAACACAGCCGCCCGCTGGATCATCGAGCGCCAGGAGAACGACGGCTGCTGGGGCGGCATCCAGCCCCCGGCCGTCTACTCCCTGATCGCCCTCCGCCTCCTCGGCTACGATCTCGGCCACCCCGTGATGCGCGCCGGCCTGGAGTCCCTGGACCGGTTCGCGGTCCGGCGGGAGGACGGCGCCCGCATGATCGAGGCGTGCCAGTCACCCGTCTGGGACACCTGCCTCGCCACCATCGCCCTCGCGGACGCCGGCCTGCCCCCGGACCACCCCGCCCTCGTCAAGGCCGCCGACTGGATACTGGCCGAGCAGATCGTACGGTCCGGCGACTGGGCCGTGCGCAGGCCGCAACTCGTGCCCGGCGGCTGGGCGTTCGAGTTCCACAACGACAACTACCCCGATATCGACGACACCGCCGAGGTCATCCTCGCCCTGCGCCGGGTGCGCCACCCCGACCCGGAGCGGGTCGACGCGGCGATCGAGCGCGGTGCCCGCTGGACCATGGGCATGCAGTCCCGTGACGGCGGCTGGGGAGCCTTCGACGCCGACAACGCCAGCCCGTTCCCCAACCTGCTGCCGTTCTGCGACTTCGGCGAGGTCATCGACCCGCCGTCCGCCGACGTCACCGCCCATGTGGTGGAGATGCTCGCCCACGAGGGCCGTGCCCACGACCCCCGTACGCGCCGCGGCATCGCCTGGCTGCTCGCCGAACAGGAGCCGAGCGGCGCCTGGTTCGGGCGCTGGGGCGTCAACCACGTGTACGGCACGGGGTCGGTGGTGCCGGCGCTCACCGCGGCGGGGCTGTCCGTCGCGCACCCGGCGATCCGGCGCGCCGTCGCCTGGCTGGAGTCCGTGCAGAACGACGACGGGGGCTGGGGCGAGGACCTCCGCTCGTACCGCGACGAGAAGTGGATCGGCCGGGGCGCCTCCACCGCCTCCCAGACCGGCTGGGCGCTGCTCGCGCTGCTCGCGGCGGGCGAGCGGGACTCCGCCGCTGTGGCGCGCGGTGTGACATGGCTGGCGGAGACACAGCGGGCGGACGGCTCCTGGGACGAGCCGTACTTCACCGGCACCGGCTTCCCCTGGGACTTCTCCATCAACTACCACCTGTACCGGCAGGTCTTCCCGCTCACCGCGCTGGGCCGGTACGTCCACGGGGAACCCTCCTTCGGCAAGGAGCGCTGAATGGCAGCCGAACCGGAGCCGGCCGGCTCCCCGCGCACCCCGGCGCCCCCTCCGGCGCCGCTGCTGATCGCCTGCGCGCTCGGCATCGAACAACTGGCTCTGCGCAGCGGCCGGGGCGGCGCGGGTGGGGGCGGTGCCGACGGGACCGGCACCCTGACCGTGCTGCGCACCGGCATGGGGCCCGCGCACGCCCGCCGCGCCGTGGCCGACGCGCTGCGGGACGGGCCGCTGCGGGGCGCCGCCGTCATCGCCTCCGGCTTCTGCGCCGGGCTCGCCCCGGGCATGCACCCGGGCGACCTGGTCGTCGCCGACGAGACTCGCGGCCCGGACGGAGCCACCCCCTGTACGGCCACCGGAGCGCTCGTGGCGGCCCTGGCCCGGACCGTGCCGGGGCGTACGGTCCACACCGGGCCGCTGACCGGCTCCGAGCATGTCGTACGCGGCCAGGAACGCGTCGCGCTCCGCGCCACGGGCGCGCTCGCCGTGGACATGGAGTCCGCCGCCACGCTGCACTCCGCACTGGCCGTGGGCCCCCGCCCGGTTGCCGCCGTCCGGGTGGTCGTGGACGCCCCGGAGCACGAACTGGTCCGCATCGGAACGGTACGCGGTGGAATATCGGCTTTCCGTGTTCTCCGTGCCGTACTCCCCGCATTCCATGAATGGCACCGTTCTTTGCTGCTCCCCAGGAGGTGAGCCAGATGGCCATGCCGCTCCGTCAGACCGTCCGGGTCGGGACCTATCTGCTCGGTCAGAGGATCCGCAGGCGCGAGAAGTTTCCCCTCATCGTCGAATTGGAGCCGCTCTTCGCGTGCAACCTGAAATGCGAGGGCTGCGGGAAGATCCAGCACCCGGCCGGAGTCCTGAAGCAGCGCATGCCCGTCGCGCAGGCCGTCGGCGCGGTCGTGGAGTCCGGGGCGCCGATGGTCTCCATCGCCGGCGGCGAGCCCCTGATGCACCCGCAGATCCACGAGATCGTGCGACAGCTCGTGGCCAAGCGGAAGTACGTATTCCTCTGCACGAACGCGCTGCTGCTCCGTAAGAAGATCGAGGACTTCACACCGTCGCCCTATTTCGCTTTCGCCGTGCACATCGACGGACTGCGGGAACGCCACGACGAATCCGTCGCCAAGGAAGGCGTGTTCGACGAGGCCGTCGAAGCCATCAAGGAGGCCAAGCGGCGCGGATTCCGCGTCACCACCAACTCCACGTTCTTCAACACCGACACGCCGCAGACGGTCATCGAGGTGCTCGACTACCTCAACGACGACCTCAAGGTCGACGAAATGATGATCTCGCCCGCCTACGCCTACGAGAAAGCGCCCGACCAGGAGCACTTCCTGGGCGTCGAACAGACCCGGGAACTCTTCAGGAAGGCATTCGCGGGCGGCAACCGGCGGCGGTGGCGGCTCAACCACTCGCCGCTCTTCCTCGACTTCCTGGAGGGCAGGGCCGACTTCGCGTGCACCGCGTGGGCCATTCCCAACTACTCCCTTTTCGGCTGGCAGCGGCCCTGCTATCTGATGAGCGACGGCTACGTCCCGACGTACCGGGAACTCGTGGAGGAGACCGACTGGGACAAGTACGGCCGCGGCAAGGACCCGCGCTGCGCCAACTGCATGGCCCACTGCGGATACGAACCGACGGCCGTACTCGCCACGATGGGCTCCCTGCGCGAATCCCTGCGCGCCGCCCGGGAAGCCGTGTCCGGTCCGCGCGCATGATGTGACCCGCCCGTCCCGAGTCGGACCGCACGAGAGTCGAACCGCACGAGAAGGGGGCCCGAGCGTGACACTCCTGGAGAACATCAGGGCACCGCGCGATCTCAAGGCACTGACAAGTGAGGAGCTCGACCGGCTCGCCGGGGAGATCAGGGACTTCCTGATCCACGCCGTGACCAGGACCGGCGGCCACCTCGGGCCCAACCTGGGCGTGGTCGAACTGACCATCGCCCTGCACCGTGTCTTCGACTCCCCGGACGACCGGATCCTCTGGGACACCGGCCACCAGACGTATGTGCACAAACTGCTCACCGGCCGTCAGGACTTCTCCAGACTGCGTGGGAAGGGCGGTCTGTCCGGCTACCCGGCCCGCGCCGAGTCCGAGCACGACGTCATCGAGAACTCCCACGCCTCCACCGTCCTCGGCTGGGCCGACGGCCTGGCCAAGGCGAACGAGCTGCTCGGCAGGGACGACCACGTCGTCGCCGTCATCGGCGACGGCGCGCTGACGGGCGGCATGGCGTGGGAGGCGCTGAACAACATCGCGGCCGCCGAGGACCGCCCGCTCGTCATCGTCGTCAACGACAACGAGCGCTCCTACGCGCCCACCATCGGCGGCCTCGCGAACCATCTCGCGACGCTGCGCACCACGGACGGCTACGAGCGGTTCCTGGCCTGGGGCAAGGACGTCCTGGGCCGCACCCCGGTCGTCGGCCGGCCGCTCTACGGGTCCCTGCACGGGGCGAAGAAGGGCCTGAAGGACTTCATCGCCCCGCAGGGCCTCTTCGAGGACCTCGGCCTGAAGTACGTCGGGCCCGTCGACGGCCATGACGTCGCGGCCGTCGAGTCCGCCCTGCGGCGCGCCAGGCGGTTCAACGGGCCGGTTCTGGTGCACTGCCTCACCGAGAAGGGCCGCGGCTACCGGCCCGCGCTCCAGGACGAGGCCGACCGCTTCCACGCCGTCGGCGCCATGGACCCGCTCACCTGCGCCCCGCTCGGCCCCTCCGCCGGCCCGTCGTGGACGTCCGTCTTCGGCGACGCCCTGGTCGAGCTGGGCGCCGAACGGCCCGACGTGGTCGCCCTGACCGCAGCGATGCTCCACCCGACGGGCCTGACCCGGTTCGCCGAGCGGTTCCCCGACCGGGTGTGGGACGTGGGCATCGCCGAACAGCACGCCGTCGTCTGCGCGGCCGGGCTCGCCACCGCCGGCCTCCACCCGGTCGTCGCTGTCTACGCCACCTTCCTCAACCGGGCCCTCGACCAGGTCCTGATGGATGCCGCCCTGCACCGCTGCGGCGTCACCTTTGTCCTCGACCGGGCGGGCGTCACCGGCGCGGACGGCCCCTCGCACAACGGCATGTGGGACCTGTCCGTCCTCCAGGTCGTGCCCGGCCTGCGGATCGCCGCGCCCCGCGACGCCGAGCGGCTCCGCGCCCAGCTGCGCGAGGCCGCCGACGTGGCGGACGCGCCGACCGTGCTGCGCTTCCCGAAGGAGTCCGTGGGCGCCCCGGTCCCGGCCGTCGGGCGGATCGGCGGCCTGGACGTCCTGTACCGGACGGCGGCCGACGACGACCCCCGGGTGCTGCT
Source organism: Streptomyces sp. TRM49041 (assembly GCF_008271805.1). Classification (GTDB taxonomy): domain Bacteria; phylum Actinomycetota; class Actinomycetes; order Streptomycetales; family Streptomycetaceae; genus Streptomyces. The sequence goes on along the minus strand of NZ_VSRY01000123.1, from coordinate 85,711 downwards.
CGTGGCCGTCGGCGCCATGGCGCAGGGCTGCGTACGGGCGGCGCGGCTCCTCGCGGAGCGCGGCATCGGCTGCACGGTCGTCGACCCCCGCTGGGTCAAGCCCCTGGACGAGGCGCTCGCCCCGCTGGCCGACGGCCACCGGCTGGTCGCCGTGGTCGAGGACAACGTCCGCACCGGGGGTGTCGGTGCCGCCGTCGGCCAGACCCTGCGTGACGCCGGCGTCGACGTACCGCTGCGCACCCTCGGCATCCCCGAGCGGTTCCTGCCGCACGCCAAGCGGAGCGAGCTGCTGGCCGACATCGGTCTCACACCCGCCGACATCGCCGGACGCATCGCCGATGCCCTTCGTCCCGAGGCCGCGCCTCCGCAGGCCCCGCGCCCCGAGGCCGAGGGCCAGGACGGTGGCGGCACGCGTGCGGACGACGGCGGCCGGACAGAGAACGTACCGCGGCCCAGCGAGCCGCGGAGCGAAGCACGGAACGGAGTGCGAAGCGACGCATGAACACCGACTTCGACCTGGGCAAGCTGCTCGCGGAACGGGCCGCCGAGCGCTACGCACTGCACGCGCGCCACCTCAACCACCAGCTGCCGCGCATGCTGCACACCATCGGCTTCGACAAGATGTACGAGCGGGCCGAGGGCGCCCACTTCTGGGACGCCGAGGGCAACGACTACCTCGACATGCTGGCCGGGTTCGGCGTGATGGGCCTCGGCCGGCACCACCCGGTCGTCCGCCAGGCCCTCCATGACGTCCTGGACGCCTCGCTGCCCGACCTGACCCGCTTCGACTGCGCGCCCCTGCCCGGCCTCCTCGCCGAGCGGCTCCTGGCCCACTCGCCCCACCTGGACCGGGCGTTCTTCGGCAACAGCGGTACGGAAGCGGTGGAGACCGCTCTCAAGTTCGCCCGCTGCGCCACCGGCCGCCCACGCGTCGTGTACTGCGCGCACGCCTTCCACGGCCTCACCACCGGGGCACTCTCCGTCAACGGCGAGGCGGGCTTCCGCGACGGCTTCGGCCCGTTCCTGCCCGACACCGCGATCGGACTCGGCGACCTCGACGCCCTGGAGCGGGAGCTGAAGCGCGGCGACGTGGCCGCGTTCATCGTGGAGCCCGTCCAGGGCAAGGGCGTGTACGAGTCGCCGCCCGGCTTCCTGCGCGCCGCCCAGGAGCTGCTGCGCAAGCGGGGCGCCCTGCTGATCGCCGACGAGGTGCAGACGGGGCTCGGCCGGACCGGCGACTTCTACGCGTACCAGCACGAGGACGGCGTCGAACCCGACCTGGTGTGCGTCGCCAAGTCCCTGTCCGGCGGCTATGTGCCGGTCGGCGCCACCCTCGGAAAGGACTGGATCTTCAAGAAGGTCTACTCCTCGATCGACCGCGTCGTCGTCCACTCGGCCAGCTTCGGCGGGAACGCCCAGGCCATGGCGGCGGGTCTGGCCGTGCTCGCGGTCATGGAGGACCAGGGCACCGTGGCGCACGCCCGGCGCACCGGCGCGCTGCTGAAGTCCCGCCTGGCGGAGCTCGTCGACCGCTACGAGATGCTCCACGACGTACGCGGCCGCGGTCTGATGATCGGCATCGAGTTCGGCCGCCCCTCCTCGCTGGGGCTGCGCAGCCGATGGACGATGCTCCAGGCTGCCCGCAAGGGCCTGTTCGCCCAGATGGTCGTGGTGCCGCTGCTGCAGCGGCACCACATCCTCACCCAGGTCTCCGGCGATCGCCTGGAGGTCATCAAGCTGATCCCGCCGCTGGTCATCGACGAGAGCGACGTCGACCGCTTCGTGACCGCGTTCACCGACGTCATGGACGAGGCGCACAGCGGAGGCGGACTCATCTGGGACTTCGGAAGGACCCTCGTCAAGCAGGCCATGGCCGGCCGCTGACGTCCGCCCGGGCACAGGGGCCGACGGCCGGAGAGCCGCCCGATTTTGCCTGTCGGGCAAGAAAATTGCCCGAAGGGAAAGTACGTGGCGCAATGGCCGTATGACCAGCGCCGAAGGAGAGTCGGCCGACGCCCTGCCGGACGTCGCGCCTCAGCTGCGTGCCCTGCGGCGCCGCCGCGGCCTCACTCTGGAGGCCGCCGCCCGGCGCGCCGGGCTCTCGCCGGCCCACCTGTCCCGCCTGGAGACCGGCCGCCGTCAGCCCTCGCTGCCCATGCTGCTCGGGCTCGCACGCGTCTACGGTACGACGGTGTCCGAGCTGCTCGGCGAGGTGGCCCCCGAGCGGGACCCGATCGTACGCGCCGGGCGCGCCGAACCGGTCGCGGCGGGCGGCTGGACGTACCACCAGGCGGGTGCGGCGGGCCGTGCCATGCAGGCGCTGCGCGTCGACCTGCCGTACACCGGCCTGCCCGACCTGGTCCGGGTCCACCCGGGCGAGGAGTGGCTGTACGTCCTGAGGGGCCGCGTCCGGCTCGTACTCGGCGACGCGGTGCACGTCCTCGACCCCGGGGACAGCGCCCACTTCGACTCACTCACCCCGCACCGGATCGCCGCGGCCGCCCGCGGCGGTGCCGAGCTGCTGTTCGTCCACACCCTCATGCAGAGCGCCGCGGTCGACCTGTGCCTCGGCGGCGGCCCCGCGCAACGCCACTGAGACGACGAGAGGTACACCATGTCCGAACAACCCGGTCCCCGCCCCGGCCCAGTCCCCGGCCCCGTTCCTGTGCCCGTCCCCGGCGCGGAGGAGCGTAGGTTCCCCCGCGGCCTCGTCGTACGGCTCTTCGCCTACCTGATCGCCGGCCACCTCTTCGCGGCCTTCCTCTATCTGCTCTTCGTGCTGGGCGGGCAGAACCAGTAGACGCGCGGAATCTGTGGGGCCGGAGCCTGGGGGAGGGGCAGAAGCTGTGGCGGTCAGCCGTCGAGCAGCCGCTCCCGCAGCCGCTCGCGGGTCGCGCCGCCCAGCGCCAGCCCCTCGGTGAGGTACCGCTCGGTCGAGCCCCAGTTCTCCTCGATCGTCGCGTACGCCGTCTCCAGGTATTCGGCGCGCGCCTCGAAGAGCGGGTTGAGCAGCTCCATCACCTCGGGGGACATCCCGGCGGGAGAGGAGTCGCTGCGGTGGACCTTGTACCGGCGGCGCGGGTCGTTCGACTTGAGGTAGTCCTCCTCGATCGCGTCCCGCTCCACGCCGATCGCCAGGAGAACCACCGCGATCGACAGGCCCGCCCGGTCCTTGCCGGCCGCGCAGTGCATCAGCGCGGGCATGCTGTCCTCGGCGATGGCGTGCACCACCCGGCTGTGCTCGGCGGTGCGCTCCGTGACGATGCTGCGGTAGGCGTACCGCATCCGCGCCGCGGCCTTGCCGTCCCCGAGCAGCGCGTGGAGCTGGTCGAGGTCGCCTTCGCGGACCATCTGCCAGAACTCGGCGCCGTCGGCCGGGTCCGTCAGCGGGATATTGACGTTCCGCACGCCGGGCAGCTCGACGTCCGGGCCCTCCAGCTGCTGGTCGGCCGCGTTGCGGAAGTCGAAGACGGTGTGCAGGCCCAGGGAGGCGAGGAACGCCGTGTCCTGTTCGGTGGCGTGCGCCAGGTGGCCGCTGCGGAACAGCAGCCCCTGCCGGACCCGGCGGCCCTCCACGGTCGGCAGTCCGCCCACGTCGCGGAAGTTCCGCACGCCGGTCATCTCCGGCTCGGCGGTCGGCGGGACGTGCGGCAGCTGCTGCGTCACGGGGGCTCCTCCGTGTCTGCCGTCGGCGACGGCCGCCGACGATGTCGCGGTCCGACGATACGACATCGGCTCCCCGGGCAACGATCTCCCTGCGGCTCGCACATCCGTTGCCACAGCCACCGTTCCCGACCATGGCCAGGCGGTGGCCGGGGCCGCGTGATGTCCGGAAATGTTTGTTGTCGCGCGAACCTGGGAGTCCGGATGATCGAGGCGGAGGGCGACGGAAAGGGCGAGGAGTGCCCCGTCGAGGGTGGCCCCCGCTTCGAACGCCGGATCACCGCCGCCCACGCCGGCCCGGACGACGCCCCGCCGGAGGGGCACGTGAGGTGTACGGCTGCGCCCTCGCCTGGTCCGGCTCGCGGCGCGTCGCCGTGTGCCGGCCGCCCGGCGGGCGGGTTCAGATCACCGGCGGCGCCGACCGCGCTGTCCTGATTCGCCATGGTTTGCACACCGACCCGAGGGGCGACCTCGGCGCCACGGTCATCCGCTTGCACCGCTGTTGGGGCACTGGTCATGAAATAGCGCTTCTGGTGCTTCTGTCCGTATTGGTAGAGTAAGTCGTAACGCGCCCCGGAAATAGGGGAGATGGCCCCGGGGGCGTGAGCAGCGTCATAAAAGTGACGGACCGTGGCCGACCGCCCGACAGAAAAACCCTGCGCAGTACGGAAACCCATGATCCGCAATCCACGGAGGGTGACCGGAATTCCCCGAAGAATTCCGGTACATGAATGAGCGGTTGAAACCATCCGCTTGTTCCTGTCGTCCTGACTCGTTTAGCGTCCGGTCCAGCCGGGCGGACCGCCGAATCCTGCCGCCGCCCTGGAATTCGCACCCACCCACGTGTGGCAGGAGCGGGGGAACCAGGTAGTTCGCCGTACGGGAATTCCCGGACGGCTCGGGGTGAAGCCGCGCCACCCGCGCGGCCGGGCAGCTCCAGCCCGAACCCGACAGCTCACCTCGCAGGCGCCGGAGAGGAATTCGCCATGCCCGCGAAGGGTAAGCACCGCCGTCCCAAGTCCAGCTCTCTCACGCGTGGTTTCGTCGCCGCCGGAACGGGCGGCGCCGCCATCGCCCTGCCGTTCCTCGGTGCGACCGGCGCGCAGGCCGCTCCCGCCGCGGTCCCGGCCGTCGCCGCGCAGGCGGCCCCGGCGTCCGTCGCCTCCGCCGCCGAGGCCGTGAAGGCCGCCAAGCCCGCGCCGCGCGTCTACACCGTCGTCGCCGGCGACTACCTGGCGAAGATCGCCTACAACAAGAACGTCAAGGGCGGCTGGAAGAAGCTGTACGCGGACAACCGCGAGGCCATCGGCGACGACCCGTCGCTCATCCACCCCGGTCTCAAGCTCACCCTCGGCGCCAAGAACACCGGCAAGGCCAAGGAGACCCGCACCGAGCCGCGCGCCTCCCGCTCCACCGCCAAGACCCAGGCTCCGGCCGCCGCCCCGGCCCCGGCCCCGGCGCCCGCGCGGAACACCTCCGGCTACACCGCCCCGGTCCCCTCCGGCGTCTCCACCCCGTACCGGGCCTCGGGCGCCATGTGGTCCTCCGGCTACCACACCGGCGTCGACTTCTCCGCCCCGTCCGGCACCAGCGTGAAGTCCGTCGGCCCCGGCACCGTCGTCTCGGCCGGCTGGAGCGGCGCGTACGGCAACGAGGTCGTCGTCAAGCACACCGACGGCAACTACTCGCAGTACGCCCACCTCTCCTCCCTCTCCGTCTCGGCCGGCCAGACCGTCGGCGGCGGCCAGCAGATCGGCCTCTCCGGCTCGACCGGCAACTCCACCGGCCCGCACCTGCACTTCGAGATCCGCACCAGCCCGAGCTACGGCTCGGACATCGACCCGCTGGCCTACCTGCGGAGCCACGGCGTGAGCATCTGACGCCCGTCACCGCACAGCGCCACACGCCACCGCTGCCCGGCTCCCGCAAGGGGGCGCCGGGCAGCGGTGGCGTATATCACTCCCCGTCAACCCCTCCTTACGGTCGCGTAGGTCACATCTCGCGGTGAAGGATGTGCTCCCGTGGCAGACGATTCGACGATGGGGGAGAACGACGTGATCGGGTCGTACACGGCGCTGGGCGACAGCTTCACCGAAGGTGTCGGGGACCCGGGGCCCGACGGGCGCTTCGTCGGCTGGGCCGACCGCCTCGCGGTGCTGCTCGCCGACCGGCTCCCGGAGGAGCACCGGTTGCGGTACGCCAACCTTGCCGTACGCGGCAGGCTGCTCGACCAGATCGTGGAGGAGCAGGTTCCCAGGGCCAAGGAACTCGCCCCCGATCTGGTGACGTTCTGCGCGGGCGGCAACGACATCATCCGGCCCGGCAGCGACCCGGACGATGTCGCCGAGCGCTTCGAACGGGCGGTGGCGGACCTGACGTCCGCCATCGGTACGGTCCTGGTGACCACCGGCTTCGACACCCGCGGCGTCCCGGTGCTCCGCCACCTGCGCGGCAGGATCGCCACCTACAACGGCCATGTCCGGGCCATCGCCGACCGGTACGGCTGCCCCGTCCTCGACCTCTGGTCCCTCAGGACGGTCCAGGACCGCCGCGCCTGGGACGAGGACCGGCTGCACCTGTCGCCCGAGGGCCACACCCGCGTCGCCCTCCGCGCGGGTCAGGTACTCGGCCTGGAGATCCCCGCCGACCCGGACCAGCCCTGGCCACCCCTGCCGCCCCGCGGCACCCTCGAGGAACGCCGCGACGACATCCACTGGGCCCGCGAGTACCTGGTCCCCTGGATCGGCCGCCGCCTCCGCGGCGAGAGCTCCGGCGACCGCGTCACCGCCAAGCGCCCGGACCTCCTGCCCCTGTAGCAGGAAGGCCGTCTACGGCGGTCCCGCCGTCACCTCCCGGGCCGGCCGGCCCCGCCCCGCCGCCGGGCGCCTCACGCGCGCGGGCAGGGCGGGGCGAGGCCGCTCAGGGCGGGGCCGGGGCTCCCAGGGGCGGGGGCGAGGCTCCCAGGGGCGGGGGCGAGGCCGCTCGGGCTCATGCCCTCGGCCGTCCGACGCCCTGGAAGTCGGCCCCCAGCGCCCCCAGCTCCCGCTCCAGCGCCTCCTCGGCCCACCGCAACATCGTCCCCCGACCCAGCGAGCCCCGGTACACCGTCATCTGCACGGCCAGCCCGTCCAGCAGTGCCGTCAGCCGGCAGGCCGCCCCCTCCGGATCGGCGCACCGGAACTCACCGGCCGCAGCCCCCTCCGCGAACACCTCCGCGAGCTCCGTCTTCCACTGCCGGTCCAGCCCCGCGGCGACCTCCCTCAGCGCGGGCTCCCGAGGCGCGGCCGCCCAGCCCTCGATCCACAGCCGCCACCCCTTCGCCTGCCCGCTGGGCACATACCAGCGGACGGCCGCCCGCAGCCGCCGCACCGCCGTGGCCCGCCGCCCCAGGATCCTGCGCAGCTCCACGAGGTCGCCCTCCGCTGCGTACGCGAACGCCGCCGCGACCAGCTTCTCCTTGGTGGAGAAGTGGTACAGCACGAGCGCCCCGCTCACCCCCAGCGCCGCCGCCACATCGGCGACCCGCACAGCCGCCACACCCCGCGCCTCGATCTGCTCGACAGTCGCCCGCAGCAGCTCCTCGCGCCGCTCGGCCGCGCCCAGCCGCACTCTCGTCACGTCACCCGCCCCGTCGTCCACTCCCACGCGGCGACAGTATTCCGGACACGGAGCACCACCCCGTCGGTGAGGGGGGCACCCGCCACCGCTCCGTTTCCCCGCCCCATCCGACCGCTGTCATACCGCCCGCTCATAATGGAAGGATCCGAGCCTCCTGGAGGTGCTGTGACCGGCGACGACGCTCTCGGACCGCTGCGTGCCCGGCTCCGCCGCCTGCGGCCGGCCGCCTTCGGCGCGGATGCCGCCGGGGAGCGGCTGGAGCGCATCCGCCGCTCGCCGAACTTCGCGTACGGGGCATTCCGCAACCCGGGCGGCCCCCGGCACAGACCGTCCGGCTCGGCCGTCGACTTCGCGAAGATCTACTTCCGCAAGGAGGAGCGGACCCGCCGCGCCCCGGCCGCCCCCGTCCCGCTCCACCCGGCGACGGCCGCCGACCTGGCGCGGCCCCCGGCCTCGGGGCTGCGCCTCACCTGGATGGGGCACTCCAGCGTGCTCGCCGAGATCGACGGCCTGCGCGTGCTCTTCGACCCGGTGTGGGGCGACCGCTGCTCGCCCTTCACGTTCGTCGGGCCCAAGCGGCTGCACCCCGTCCCGCTGCCGCTCGCCGAGCTGGGCCCGGTCGACGTCGTCGTGATCTCGCACGACCATTACGACCATCTCGACCTGCCCACCATCCGCGCCCTGGCCGGCACGGACACGCTCTTCGCCGTCCCGCTCGGCGTCGGCGCCCATCTGGAGCGCTGGGGCGTCGCCCCGTCCCGGCTGCGCGAGCTGGACTGGAACGAGTCGACGGAGATCCGCGACGTACGGTTCACGGCCACCCCCGCCCGGCACTTCTGCGGCCGCGGCCTGCGCAACCGGCAGCACACGCTGTGGGCGTCATGGGCGGTGGCGGGCGCAGAGCACCGGATCTACCACAGCGGTGACACGGGCTACTTTCCCGGCTTCCACGAGATCGGCACGGCGCACGGCCCATTCGACGCCACCATGATCCAGATCGGCGCGTACTCGGACTTCTGGCCCGACATCCACATGACCCCGGCCGAGGGCATGCGAGCCCACCTCGACCTCCAGGGCGGCCGGCCGTCCGGTGTGATGATGCCGATCCACTGGGGCACCTTCAATCTCGCCCCCCACCCGTGGGAGGAGCCCGGCGAGGGCACGGTGACGGCCGGGGCCGACACCGGTTCCCGTATCGCCCTGCCACGTCCCGGCGAACCCTTCGAACCGACCGCGTCGTCCGTTCCGGACACGCCGTGGTGGCGCGTGGCGGCGCACACCCCCGCCACCGGGCCGTCGGCCGGCCCGGCCACCGCGGCGACGCCCGACCGGACGCCGGACCGCCGGAGCAGCGCCCCGACCACCGGCTGACGGGTGATCATCCGCTCGGCCGCGGCCGCCCTGCGCGCGCCGCGGCCCTCGGGCATGTCCGCCGTCGGCCTCCGAGACCGCACGTCAGCACCCTCGAAGTATCGGCATTCTGTACGACCGCTCATACCAGAGCGGGACGCCAGGCGGGCAAGTTTGACAACAGCGCACGGTACGTGAACGGTTGGCGACTACCGTGTGTGGTCGGTGATCAACGGAGGGCTCGTTCGGGTGGGTGGAGTGACCACCCCCATCCGAAGTCGGACATCCGTATGGCGCCGAAATACGCCGATTCCCTGGGACCCACGTACCAAGGACGCTGATGTCTCCACTTCGCGCAACCGCCGCGCGGCCCGACCGTCGTGACGGGGGGCGGCACGGCCGGTCGAGCGCTCGTACCCTGCCGAACACCGGCAGGCAGAACCCCCCGACGCCTCCTCCGGAAGCCCGCATACGCCCGCGCCTGGTACGTGCCTCCCTGCTGCCGGCCGTCGTGGCCGCACTCGGAGGCGCCGCCGCAGTGCTGTTCACCCTCCGCTCCACGGGCGCCCGCCCTTCCACGGCGGTCTGGATCGCGCTGGCCGGCTCCGCCGTGCTCACCGTCGTCGCCGTCGCCGCCGCGGCCCTGCGTGCCGACCACGCCGCCAGGTCCGTACTGGACCGCTGCCACGCCCTGCGCCGCGCCACCGCCCGCAGCCAGAACGAACTGCGCGCCGTCGTCGAGCAATTGCGCCGAGGCGAACGCCCCGCCCGGCGTACGGCCCCGCCGCCCGCAGCCGGAGGCGACGAGTTCGACCTGCTCGCCCAGGAGCTCGGCCGCTCGCACGACGCCGCAGTCGCGGCCGTCGTCCAGGCGTCGCGGCTCTCCACCAGCGTCGGCAACGAACAGAAGGTCGAGGTCTTCGTCAACCTCGCCCGGCGGCTCCAGTCCCTCGTCCACCGCGAGATCCAGCTCCTCGACGAGCTGGAGAACGAGGTCGAGGACCCCGAGCTGCTCAAGGGCCTGTTCCACGTCGACCACCTGGCGACCCGCATCCGCCGCCACGCCGAGAACCTCGCCGTGCTCGGCGGCGCCATGTCACGCCGCCAGTGGTCGAACCCGGTCTCCATGACCGAGGTGCTGCGCTCCTCCATCGCCGAGGTCGAGCAGTACCCCCGGGTCAAGCTCGTCCCGCCGATCGACGGCACCCTGCGCGGCCACGCCGTCGCCGACGTCATCCACCTCCTCGCCGAACTCGTCGAGAACGCCACGCTGTTCTCCGCGCCGCACACCACCGTGGTACTGCGCGCGCAGTACGTCACGGCCGGCCTCGCCGTCGAGGTCGAGGACCGCGGCCTCGGCATGCCCCTCGCCGAGCAGGAGAAGATGAACGCCCTGCTCTCCGACCCCGACCAGGTCAATGTCGCGCACCTGCTCCAGGACGGCCGGATCGGCCTGTACGTCGTCGCCGCCCTGGCCCGCAGGCACGGCATCGCCGTACGCCTCCAGTCCAACATCTACGGCGGCGTGCAGGCCGTACTCGTCGTACCGCGGAGCCTCCTGGGCGCCGACGCGAACCACCCCCAGCAGCCCGACCAGCAGCAGACGGGCAAGAAGGGCGTCACATCCCCCACCGCCACCCCCACCGCCGGCATCCCTGCCCCTGCCCCGGCCCCGGCCCCGGAACCGGGCCACGGCCCCGCCCTGGAACCGGTCACGGTCACCGCCGCCGACCACCTACCCCGGCAGCCCCGCCACGCGGCTACCGCCCGACCCGCCGCACCGGCGCCGACGCCACCCCCGCCACCACCCCAGGCGCCCCCGGCGCACACCCCGTCGCCGTCCCCGTCGCCGTCGGCGCCGCACCACCCGCACACCCCGCACTCCTCGCCCGCCCCCGCGCCCGTACGGGACCCCGCGCCCCTCCCCGTACGCGGGGAGCACACCGACCGGCCGGACTCGTCCGCGGGGCGCCCCGGACCGCAGCAGCCCGCCGCCGTACCCCTGCTGCCCCAGCTCCCCGCGGACGGCACCGGCGGCCTCGTGGAGGAGCGCCCCCGGCTGCCCAAGCGCCGCGCCCAGGAGCACCTCGTCCCGCAGCTGCGCGACGAGCCCGCCCCGCGCCGGTACGACGAACCCGTACTGCACGACCCGGGACTGATGGCGGCCTTCCGACGCGGCATCGGTCTCGCCGAGTCCATGCCCCCGAACGACCCTGCCCCGCCCTTCGGCCCCACCGAACCGCAGCGACACGACGAAGCCCACAAGGAGTAGATGCACCATGGCGAGCGATGTGCCGACCGGCCATTCCTCGGATCTCGACTGGCTGCTCAGCGGCCTGGTCCAGCGGGTCCCGTACACCCGCAGCGCGGTTCTGCTCTCCTCGGACGGCCTGGTGAAAGCGGTCCACGGCCTGGACCCCGACAGCGCCGACCACATGGCGGCCCTCGCCTCGGGTCTGTATTCGCTCGGCCGCAGCGCCGGCGCCCGGTTCGGCGACAGCGGAGAGGTCCGCCAGGTCGTCGTCGAGCTGGACTCCACGCTGCTGTTCGTCGCCACCGCGGGCTCGGGCACCTGCCTCGCCGTCGTGGCGGGCCGCGAGACGGACGCCGCCGTGCTCGGCTACGAAATGACGATGCTGGTGAAGAGCGTGCGGACCTACCTGGTCACTCCGGCCAGGCACGCCGCCGTCGCGCCGGGCGCACCGGGGCGCTGACCCGTGCCGTCCCCACAGGACGGGCCATGGGTCGACGACGCGGCCGGCCGTCTCGTACGCCCCTACACCGTGAGCGGCGGCCGCACCCGCCCCACGGCCGCGCTGGACCTGCTCTCCCTGGTCATGGCCACCGGGACGGTGCCGCAGGCACCCCTCGGCCCCGAGCACTCCCTGGCCCTCGGGCTGTGCGAGGGGCCGACCTCGGTGGCCGAGATCGCCGCGCACTTACGGCTGCCCGCGGTCGTCACCAAGGTACTGCTCTCGGACCTCGTGGACTGTGGAGCGCTGACGGCACGGGCGCCCCGCTACCACGAAAACACCACCGACCGTTCCCTGCTGGAGGCAGTGCTCGATGGCCTACGACGACGGCTGTGAAAGCCGGGCCGAGACCGAGGAGATCTTCCCCACCGCCCTGAAGATCCTCGTCGCGGGCGGCTTCGGCGTGGGCAAGACGACCTTCGTCGGCGCGGTGAGCGAGATCGAACCGCTCAGCACGGAGGAGGTGCTCACCCAGGTGAGCGCCGCCACCGACAGCCTGGAGGGCGTCGAGTCCAAGACCACCACGACGGTCGCGATGGACTTCGGGCGGCTCAGCCTCGACGGGCGCCATGTGCTGTACCTGTTCGGCACCCCGGGCCAGGAACGCTTCTGGTTCATGTGGGACGAGCTCTCCGAGGGAGCGCTCGGCGCGGTCGTCCTGGCCGACACGCGGCGCCTGCAGGACTCGTTCTCGGCCGTGGACTTCTTCGAGCGGCGCGGCACCCGGTTCGTCGTGGCCGTCAACGAGTTCGACGGCTCGTACCGCTACGAACCCGATGAGGTACGAGCCGCGATCGGTCTCAAGCCGGAGGTACCGGTCGTGCTCTGCGACGCCCGGATCGCCGGCTCCGGGATCCAGACCCTGGTCACCCTGGTCCAGCATCTGCTGGCCGCCAACCCGGCCCCGGCACCGGCGCCGAGCTACGGAGCAACCTCATGACCTACGACCCGACCGGACACCTGCTGCTCACCCCCGTCGACCGGGAGGCGCCGCTGCGGGTGCGGCGGCTGCGACAACTGGGGCTGGGGGACCGCCCCGACCCGGCCCTCGACGCGTTCGCGCACAAGCTCGCCGATGTGACCCGGGCGCCCTACTCGATGGTCAACTTCATCGACGAGAACCAGCAGTTCTTCGCGGGCCTGCACACCCCGACGGGTACGCACGCCGGTACCGGCCAGGGTGCGGCCGCGCCCGGCGGCGTGAGCCGCTTCATGGCCCGCGACCACGGCTACTGCCCGCACGTGGTGGTCCGCCGCAAGGCGCTCGTCCTGGAGGACGTCTGCGACTACCCGCGATTCGCCGGGAACCCGGTCGTCGACGAGATCGGCATCCGCTCGTACCTGGGTGCGCCGCTCATCGACCGGACGGGCATGGCCCTCGGCACGATCTGCGTCGTGGACACCGAGCCCCGGCCGTGGGGCAGGGCGGGCCTGGAGACGATCAAGTCCCTCGCGGCGGAGCTGGTGGAGCGGATCCACCGTCGCGAGGACAGCGGCTTCTGATCCTTACGGTGGCGTGGCGTCCCCGAGGAGGCGTACGCGCGATTCTCGGGGACGCCACGCGCGCGGGCTACGGGACCGGCTCCATCCGTACGACGTCCGACAGCCGTTCCGACCACTGGCCCTTGGCCGTGCCGAGCGCCACCTCCGCGAGCCTCAGCAACTGGATGTCCGATGTGCCGGCCGGGGCGAAGAGGTGGTGGGCGTCCCGTAGGTAGCGCTCGATCGGCCGGTCCGTGAACAGCCCGGCGGCGGCGTGGATCTCCATGGCGTCGCGTGCGGAGTCCAGTGCCGACTCCACATTGACCAGCTTGGCGTTCATCAGCTCCGCGTCACAGGGCAGCCCCTCGTCGAGCAGGTGTACGGCGTGGTACGCGGCGAGCCGGGCCGTCATCAGCCGCGACTGCAGCTGCCCCAGCTTGAGCCTCACCGACGGCAGCGCGTGCAGCGGCTCCCCGTAGCGCTGCCGCTCCTCGCAGAAACGGGTGGTGTCCTCAAGGACCGCCTGGTGGAGGCCGAGGGACACGGCGGTGAGATTGGCCCGCCCGTACAGCATGCTGGAGGAGTACGCGACGGCCAGCCCGTCCCCCTCGTCACCGAGCCGGTTCGCCGCCGGGACCCGGCAGTCGTCGAAGAACAGCTCGCCGAAGCCGAACCCGTGGAGGCCCATCGTCGGTTTCTCCTCACCGGCCCCTATCCCGGGCCGGCCGGCCTCCACGAGGAACGCCGTGAGCCCCTTGGAGCCGGGCCCTGTCCGCACGACGACGCCGTGCAGATCGCCGACGTGGCTGTTGCCGACAAAGACTTTTCGGCCGTTCAGGACGTAGTCGTCCCCGTCGCGCTCGGCGGTGGCCGACATGCCGAGCACATGGCCGCCCGACTCGGGCTCGGTGACGGCGATCGTCGGGAGGCACTCACCCGCCGCGATCGCCGGCAGCCAGGTCTTCCTCTGCTCGTCGCTCCCGTAGTGAAGGATCTTCGCCACGCCCAGCTGCGACGCCTGGACCATGGCACCCATGGCCGCGCTGACCCGGGACAGCTCCTCGATGATGATGGTCTTGCCGAGATGGCCGACGCCCATCCCACCGTGATCCGCTCCGATCGTCGCGCCCAGCCAGCCCTGGCGGGCGATGAGCCGGGACAGTCCGTGCTGGACCGAGCGGGCCGCCTCCATGGCGGGAATACGTGGTCTGACCTCGCGCTCCGCGAAGCTCCTCACCTGCTGCCTGAGTTGGTGATGCGGTCGGCCGGCGAAGTAGCCGTCCATGCGTGCCCTCCTCTGCGAAACGCCTGCGCGCGTGGGTGTTCGAGCAGGTGGTGCATCGGCAGTGGTCCCGTCCCGAGCAGGCGTCCACCTCATGGTGTCGATCTCTCGGGAGCGGTTCAACACGATCTTCAACTCCCTCTGGAATAGGGGTCATTGACGTGTGAACAGGACTGTCTATCGGGTGGTGACGCTCTGGCCGGTCCTATCCGAAGGGCATTCCCTCCGCACGTCTCCCTGCCACATGCCAAAGGCAAAGGTTTCGCGCACTGGGGGGCGCGATGGCCTGGGAACGCGCCCCAGCCGCCACGGGCACCACTTCTCACGCGGACGGCCGGACCGGCGCGCAGGAGCGTGAGGGGTGCGGAGAGCGTCTGGCGCCTCGTAGGGTCGTTCCGTGCTCACCGCCGACGACGTACGCCGCATCGCGCTCTCGCTCCCGGAGGTCGTCGAGAAGCTCTCCTGGGGCATGCCCACCTTCCGCGCGGGCCCCGGCGGGAAGATCTTCGCGGCGCTGGAGGGAGACGACCGGGTGATCGGCGTGAAGTGCCCCAAGGAGGACAGGGACGAGCTGATCGCCGCGGAGCCCGGCAAGTTCTTCATCCGCCCTGGCCACGACGAGCCCTACGCCTGGCTGCGGGTACGCCTCGCCGCCCTGGAGGACGAGGACGAGCTGCGGGCCGTCCTCGCCGACTCCTGGCGTCAGGCGGCCCCCGCCCGCCTTCTCAGGGCCCATCCCGACGTCGGACTCCCGCCGGCCACCTGACCCCGGACCGGCCGCGCCCGGGGCGCAAAGCGGTTAGTGATCACCGGCTGGAGTGCGGTATTGTTCTCGTGCACGCCAGGCCAGGGGAAACCCCAGGTCAGACGGGCAACGGGACGTGGCGCAGCTTGGTAGCGCACTTGACTGGGGGTCAAGGGGTCGCAGGTTCAAATCCTGTCGTCCCGACTTGTGAAAGTCGCAGGTCAGGGGCCGTTTCAGAGCGATCTGAAACGGCCCCTTGATCGTTTTAGGGACCACTTGGGGACCACACCGCCTTGACCGCGCCGGCGGGCGACCACGATCGCTTCGGCGTCCATGTGCCCGTGCCGCATCTGGCGCCGCTGCCCGACAGTGTCAGGAACTGTTCTTGTCGGAACGGACACCGCCGGACGGCTCATCGGCTCGGAGACGTCGGGCTCCTACAGTCCCTGGGAGAGCAGCAGCTCATGTGCCATCCGGCCGCCGCGAGCCGCCTGCTTGTCCCTCTCGGTGTCCTGTGAGGGGATATCCTCCAGCCCTTCGGCCAGCGCTCTGATGGCCTGGGCCAGGACCTGCACCTGGGCCTCCAGGGTGCGCAGCCTCTCGTGTTCGTTCGGGGCGATGTTCTCGGACATCACGTCTCCTCTTCGCGGGGGACCGGGGGAGCGGGCTCTCCCGGTCGATGGGGTGAGTCGTGCGGTGGGCCTGGTCGGGGTCGCTCGCATCGGTGTCCTCCGCCGTCAGTCCGGCTCCATGAGGGGGCGGCGGAAGACCAGGGGGCCGGTGTCGTGCGGGCGTACGACTGCCAGCGCCTGGGAGACCGCGGCCTCCAGGGGACCGCTGGTGTCGATCGCGACGGCTTCCGCCCACGGCGACTCCCGCTCCGCCATGGCGAGCGCCACGTCGAGGTCGGCATCGGACGGTCCGGCGGCGCGGCCTTCCAGGCGGGCCGCCGTCAACTCGTCCGGGACCCGGCAGTGCAGGGCCACGAGGTCGGCGCTGGTGCGTTCGGCCACATGCCGGGCGGCTTCGCGCTGTCTCGTGTTCGACCAGGTGGCGTCCAGGACGACGGACTCGCCGCGGGACAGCAGGGTGGCTGCGCGTGCGAGCAGGGCCGCGTAGGTCGTGGCGGTCCACTCGGGCGTGTACAGGCCCTCACAGTAGGGGGCGGAAGCAGGCTGCTCCGCCGGGATGCCCGCGAGTTCCTTGCGCAGGCGGTCGCTGCTGAGCAGTGTGACGCCCAGGCGGTCGGCCAGCGCACCGGAGAGCGTGGACTTTCCGCTGCCGGGGAGTCCTCCCACGAGGGTCAGGCCGACGGTGGAGGCGCGCAGGTGGCGCAGGGTCGTCGTGATCAGCCGCCGTGTGGCGAGGTCGGCGCCGGGCGCACCTTGGCGGGCCTGGATCAGGGAGACCTTGGCGCGGACGAAGGCGCGGTAGGCGACGTAGTGGTGCCGCAGGGAGGGTGGTGCGGGGTCGCCGGAGTACTCGCTGTACCGGGCGAGGAAGAACGCCGCCAGATCCGGGGCATCGAGCTGTTCCAGGTCCATGGCGAGGAAGGCGGCGTCGTCGAGGCCGTCGACGTAGCGGAGGTCGTCGTCGAACTCCAGGCAGTCCAGGACGCGGGGGCCGTCGTCGAGGCAGAAGATGTCATCGGCGAGCAGGTCGCCGTGGCCGTCGACGATCCGGCCCTGCCCGATCCGCATGGCGAACAGCTGCTCGCGGCTGGCGAGATAGCGGCGGACCAGCTGCTCGATCTCCTCCGGGCCCTCGGGCACCGGGCCGCCTTCGGCCAGTGAACGGACCTGCGCGAAGCTTGCTTCCCAGCGCGACGACAGGGCGTCCCTGGTGCCCTGCGCGTCCACGTCCGGCGTGCGGGGTGCGCTCGCGTGGCGGGTGGCGAGCAGACGGGCGACGGCCCGCAGGGCATCGTCGGCCACCGCGCCTTCCCGTACGAGCTGAGAGAGGCGGCGCTCCGTCGGCATGCGGCGCATCGCCACGAGAGGCTCGGGCGCTTCCGCGCCCGGGACCCGGATCTCGCCCACTCCCAGGTAGACATCCGGGGCGAAGCGGCGGTTGAGAGCGACCTCCCGCTCGCACGCGGCCCGCCGTGCCTCCACGGTGGTGTAGTCCAGGAATCCCAGGTCGACGGGCTTCTTGAGCTTGTAGGCGCGGTCGCCGACGAAGAGCAGGACCGCGGTATGGGTCTCGCGCACGTCTGCCCGCGGGAGCGGGCCGAGGCCAGGGGCGGGGCCCGCCCGGAGGACGGACGCGTCGTCGTGACGCACCGAGGTGATCGGCCTCCCGAGGTGGCCTGGCTCAGTCATGTGGGACGACGGTGACAGGGCAGCGCGCGTGGGGCAGCGCGGCATGGGCTACGCGGCCGAGGCGAGACGCAAGGGCGGGACGGTGCTTGCGGCGGCCCACGACCAGCGGTTCGGCGCCCTCGGCGGCGCGCACAACGGCCTTCGCGGGGCTTTCGGGGCGGATGGCGTCTGCCGGCTCCAGGCCGGGGGACTTCTCGCGCCAGGGGCGAAGGACCTGACCCCGTTCCGCCCGGTAGTTGTGATCGGTCTCCGAAGGCACGTGGGTCGGTTCGGACGTCGGCATGGGCCGGGCATGCACCAGGCGCGGCGTGACGCTGCGCCGCTCGGCCTCGTCTGCGGCCCGATGAGCGGCGGCCATGCTTTCGGGTGAGCCGTCGAGGCCGACCGTGACGACTGGCTCCATGCTGTCTGCCTCCGTCTCGTAGACGCCGGGAGGATGGACACGCGGGCGCAGCATGTGAGGGCCGAAGCATGCACCTTCCTACGTTTCGAGGAGTACCCCAGATCGTCCTGCCGCGCATGCGGGCCGTGACGCGACGCCGCCTGGCGAGGCGGAGCGTGACCGACGGTGTCGACGGCTGCATGGGTGGTCGAGCACCATGTGCGGCCGGGCGGCGGCCCGACCGCGGAGATCGCTGCGCAGGACGCGGCGCGCGGGCGCGGGGCTCAGGCGTGGTCCACGAGCTGGGCGAATCCCTTCACGCGTGCACAGTGGGCGCAGCAGAAGAACTGGCCGTCGGCCTGCAGGCCGTGGCCGAGGATGCGGCACTGGCAGTTGTCGCAGATCGGTGCGATCTTCTGGGCGGCGCACTCGATGCTGTCGAAGGTATGGACGGCTCCCGCCGCGCGTACCTCGAAGGCCAGCTCGTAGTCGTTGTTGCAGACCTCGCACACGGCCATGGGGCATCACTCCTCGCTGCTGCGTCGATGAGCTGCGGCTCCTTGCGCACGGCTCCCCTCGAAGGTAGCGACAAGCCGCACGCGTCCTCCGGTGGCGCGGGGTGCGCTGCCGGACCGGCCGCCGGAATCACCCTCATGGCCTCCACTCGCCAGGTACGCCCGCCTGCGCGCAACTCGTCCACAGGGTCGTCGCGCGACTCCGCCGACCGGAACAGGCGACGGCTCGGGTCGGCCGGTTCGGCGCTGTACGAATCCCACACCCCCCGCGGCGTGCCTCGGACGGCGCGATCAGGCGGCGTCGGCCGGGAGGGCGCGGGCGATCAGCAGGGCGACGTCGTCGTGTCCCTCCGGGTCGCGCATCGCCGTGAGGACCTCGTCGCACGTCCGGTCCAGAGAGTGGCCCGGTGCCTCGGCGAGGAGGCCGAGCAGTTGGTCCAGGCGGGTGTCGAGGGACTCGCCGCGCACCTCGACCAAGCCGTCCGTGTAGAGGACGAGCCGGTCCTCCGGGCGAAGGGCGACCGTGCTCGTGTGGAACGGGACCCCGCCCACCCCGAGGGGCACCCCGGACGGCAGGTCGAGGAGCTCGGGTGGGCCGTCCGCCGGAACCCGTACCGGTGGCATATGGCCCGCGTTGGAGACGCGGCACTCCGCGCGGTGCGGGTCGTACACCGCGTAGAGGCAGGTGGCGGTCGACTGCTCCAGGCCCGTGGTGCTGCGGTCGACATGGCGAAGGATCTCCGCCGGGTCCAGGTCGAGGTCGGCGAGGGCCCGGGTGGTGTTGCGCAGCTGGCCCATGGTGGCGGCGGCCGTGATGCCGCTGCCCATGACGTCGCCCACGACCAGCGCCGTCCTGTCCCCGGCGAGTGGGATCACGTCGAACCAGTCCCCGCCGACCTCCACGGCCGCGCCCGCCGGCTGGTAGCGGTGGGCCAGCTCCAGGCCCGGCCGGGGCCCCGGGGTGTGGGGGAGCAGGGACCGCTGGAGGGTCAGGGCCGTGTCGTGCTCCAGCTGGTACCAGCGCGCGTTGTCGATCGACACCGCCGCGCGGCCCGCGAGCTCCCGGGCCAGCACCAGATCGTCCTCGTCGAACGGCACGGGATTGCTCGTGCGTCGCAGGGCGAGGGCGCCCAGCACGCTGCCACGCGCTATCAGCGGCACCACCAGATACGAGTGGACCCCGGCCCGGGCCGCCGCGTCGGCGTCCTCGCCGCCACGCGCGATGCGCGGCAGATCGTCGCCGGTCACGCGGGACAGCAGGATCGGGAGGCCCGTCGCGACGCACCGGGCCGGCAGACTGTCGTCGCCCGCCTCGTACGGGGCGCCGGAACCCGGTACGGGGGCCTCCGCCAGGGACCGGAACAGCCGCCGCCGCACAGCGGGCGACGAGCCCGGCGCGCCCGGCGCCCCCGACGTGCGAAGCGCCGTGTCCAGTACGTCGACGGCCGCCGCGTCCGCCAGCTGGGGCACCACCAGCCCGGCCAGCTCCCTGGCCGTCTGCTCCAGGTCGAGCGTCGTACCGACCCGTACCGAGGCATCGGCGATCATGGCGAGCCGCTGCCGGGCGTGCGCGGCCTCCGTCGCCGCATGGTGGCGGTCGGTGATGTCGACGACCGACAGGGCGATGCCGAGGACCCTGCCGTTGCCCGCCTCCAGCCGGTAGTACGACACCGACCAGGCGTGATCGTGGTCCGGGTCGGCCGGGGTACGGCCCACCACGTGCCGGTCGACCAGCGGCGCACCGGTCTTCATCACCTCGCGCATCGCCGACTCGATCGGGGCCACGTCCAGGAACGACAACGTCTCGCGCAGCGGCCTGCCCGTGTGCTCGGCGGCCGGGATGCCGCTGATCCGGGCCAGAGCCGGGTTGATCGTCACGAAGCGAAGCCCGGTGTCCAGGACCGCCAGACCGATGGGCGACTGGGCGATCAGCCGTGTGGACAGCGCCAGGTCCCGCTCGACGCGGCGCAGCGTCGACTGCTCGGTGGCCAGGCCGAGGGCGTACAGGTCACCGCTCTCCCCGCGGAGCCGCATGTTCCGGAACTCCAGCAGGCGGGTGCTGCCGTCCTTGTGCCGCACCGGGAACACCCCGGCCCAGCTGAGGCCCTCCCGCATGACCTGCTCGAACAGTTCGACGACCACGTCCCGGTCGCTCTCGTGGACCAGCAGCCGGGCCGCGAAACGGCCGAGCGCCTCCTCGGCCGTGTAGCCGAAGACGTCCCGTGCCTGCGGGCTCCAGAGCACGATCCGGCCGCGGGCGTCCAGGACCACCGCGGCCACGTTGAGGACGTCCAGCAGGCCACCCGGTGCCGCCGGGGCGACCTCGGCGTCGTCGGTGCGCCCGGGGCCGTCGCCGTCACCGTCGTCGGGGGCCGTGTGCCGGGTATCCGTCGTGTTCACCCCATGGCCCCCTTCCGTAACTCACCGCAGTGTCGCACCATCGTCACTGCGCCGCTCCCGCGCCGCATGTTTCACCGCGCGGCGGGCGGCCCCGTGACCACGACCTCGGCCGGGCGCAGGAGCTGGTCGCCGACCCGGTGCCCCGGGCGCACCACCTCGGTGCAGACGGGGCGCTCGGCCCGGTCGGACTGCACATAGGCGACGGCCCTGTGAACCCGCGGGTCGAAGGGTTCACCCGCCGCACCGAACGTTGCCAGCCCGAGCGCCGCCAACTCTCCCTCCAGTTCCCGCGCCACCCGGAGGAAGCCGCCGGTCAGTTCCCCGTGCCGCCCCGCCTCGGCAACGGCGTCCAGCACGGGCAGCAGCCGCCGCAGTACGTTCGCCACGGCGATCTCCCGCACCGCGAGGCGGTCCCGGTGGACCCGGGTCCGGTAATTGTCGTACTCGGCCTTCAGCCGCTGAAGGTCGGCGGTCCGCTCGGCCAGTGCCACAGCCAGCGCCACGGTGCCGACGGGTGCGTCCGGGCCGTTCCGTCCCTGACCCGCCTGGGGACTCTCGCTTCCGCGCTGCCGCGGTCGGCGGGGGAGCGTGGGGGAGCCGCCGGTGCCGCCCCGGCCGCCCCGGCCGCCGGTGCCGCCGAGCCTGCCGGACAGCCCGGGGGAGTGGCCCGGCTGGTCGGTCCTGCTGCCCGGACGGTCGGCAGAGGCGCCGGTCCTGCCGACGGGCGGGCCCGTGCGGTTGCCGGGAGCGGTCGGCAGCGCTGCCGGCAGGGCGGGCGGCAGCGCGGGCGGCGCGCCGGAGCTGCCCCCCGGATGGCCGGAAGCCGACGGGACCGGCATCAGCGGCTGGTCCGGGCGGCCGCCGACCCGCGGCGGTCCGTTCGTACCTCGCCTCATCCTCCGCCTCCCTGCTGCCGGTCCTCGTCGACGATCTCCGCGTCGACCACCTCGTCCTCGGGCTGCTCCTGCGCCTGGCCGGCGCCCGCGCCCCCTGCCGCCCCGGCCTCCGAGTGGGTGGCCTGGGCGGACTGGGCCTGGGCGTACATGGCCTGGCCGAGCTTCTGGGAGACGGCCGCGACCTTCTCGGTGGCGGTACGGATGGCCGCCGTGTCGTCGCCCTTCAGCTTCTCCTTGAGCTCGTCCACCGCCGTGGCGACCTCCGACCTGACCTCGGCCGGAACCTTGTCCTCGTTGTCCCGCAGGAACTTCTCCGTCTGGTACACCAACTGCTCGGCCTGGTTCCGGGTCTCCGCCGCCTCGCGCCTGGTGCGGTCCTCCTCGGCGTGGCGTTCCGCCTCGCGGACCATCCGGTCGATGTCGTCCTTCGGCAGCGAGGAGCCGCCGGTGACGGTCATCTTCTGCTCCTTGCCCGTGCCCAGGTCCTTAGCGGTCACGTGCATGATGCCGTTGGCGTCGATGTCGAAGGCGACCTCGATCTGCGGGACACCGCGCGGCGCCGGGGGCAGGCCGGTCAGCTCGAACATACCGAGCTTCTTGTTGTACGCGGCGATCTCGCGCTCACCCTGGAAGACCTGGATCTGCACCGACGGCTGGTTGTCCTCGGCCGTCGTGAACGTCTCGGAGCGCTTCGTCGGGATCGTGGTGTTGCGCTCGATCAGCTTGGTCATGATGCCGCCCTTGGTCTCGATACCGAGGGACAGCGGGGTCACGTCCAGCAGCAGGACGTCCTTGACCTCACCCTTCAGCACTCCGGCCTGGAGCGACGCGCCGATGGCGACGACCTCGTCCGGGTTCACACCCTTGTGCGGGTCCTTGCCGGTGAGCTCCCGCACCAGCTCCGTCACCGCGGGCATGCGTGTCGACCCGCCGACCAGAATCACATGGTCGATGCCGGAGACCTTGATCCCAGCGTCCTTGACCGCGTTGTGGAACGGCCCCTTGCACCGCTCCAGGAGATCGGCGGTCAGCTGTTCGAGCTGTGCGCGGGTCAGTTTCTCGTCCAGGTGCAGCGGGCCTTCCGCCGACGCGCTCAGATAAGGCAGGTTGATCGAGGTCTCGGTCGCCGCAGACAGCTCGATCTTCGCCTTCTCGGCGGCCTCGCGGAGCCGCTGTGTGGCCATCCGGTCCTTGGACAGATCGACCCCGTACGCGGCCTTGAACCTGCTCGCCAGGTGGTCGACGATCCGCTGGTCCCAGTCGTCACCGCCCAGGTGCGTGTCGCCGTTCGTGGCCTTCACCTCGACCACGCCCTCGCCGATCTCCAGCAGCGACACGTCGAACGTGCCGCCCCCGAGGTCGAACACCAGGATCGTCTGCTCGTTCTCCTTGTCGAGGCCGTACGCCAGCGCCGCCGCGGTCGGCTCGTTGATGATCCGCAGCACGTTGAGGCCCGCGATCTCGCCGGCCTCCTTGGTCGCCGTGCGCTGCGAGTCGTTGAAGTACGCCGGTACCGTGATCACGGCGTCCTTCACGTCCTCGCCCAGGTATCCCTCGGCGTCGCGCTTGAGCTTCTGCAGCACGCGGGCCGAGATCTCCTGCGCGGTGTACCGCTTGCCGTCGATGTCGCCCTGGGCGGGGAAGCGCCAGTCCGCCTCGCCCATGTGCCGTTTCACGGACCGCACCGTGCGGTCGACGTTCGTCACGGCCTGCCGCTTGGCCACCTCGCCGACGAGGACATCGCCGTTCTTGGCGAAGCCGACGACGGACGGGGTGGTCCGTGCGCCCTCCGTGTTGGTGATGACCGTCGGCTCACCGCCCTCCAGGACGCTGACCACCGAGTTCGTCGTACCGAGGTCGATACCCACTGCGCGTGCCATCGCCATGCTCCTCAGCTCAGCTCAGCTCGTGCCTAGAACGTACCGGGGTTTATGTCAATATATGCCGGATTCAGGCAGTCGATGGGCCGGCCGAGGAGAGTCGGCCGAGTAGAGACGTGGACGGTACGCGGGTACGGCAGAGGCCGTGCCGGGACATCCGGCACGGCCTCTGCGGCGGGTGGCGTCAGGCCAGGGCCGCCAGCGCCTGGTTGAAGGTCTGCGACGGGCGCATGACCGCCGCGGCCTTCTCCGGGTCCGGCTGGTAGTAGCCGCCGATGTCGGCCGGCTCGCCCTGCACGGCGATCAGCTCGTCGACGATGGTCTGCTCCTGCTCGGCGAGCGTCTTCGCCAGGTCGGCGAAGGCCTCCGCGAGCCGGGTGTCCTCCGTCTGCCTCGCCAGCTCCTGCGCCCAGTACAGGGCCAGGTAGAAGTGGCTGCCGCGGTTGTCGATCCCGCCCACGCGGCGGGTCGGCGACTTGTCCTCGTTGAGGAACGTCGCGGTGGCGCGGTCCAGCGTGTCGGCCAGCACCTTGGCGCGGGCGTTGCCCGTGACCTGGGACAGGTGCTCGAAGCTGACGGCCAGCGCGAGGAACTCGCCCAGGCTGTCCCAGCGCAGGTAGTTCTCCTTGACCAGCTGCTGCACGTGCTTCGGGGCGGAGCCGCCGGCGCCCGTCTCGAAGAGTCCGCCGCCGTTCATCAGCGGGACGACCGACAGCATCTTGGCGCTCGTGCCGAGCTCCAGGATCGGGAAGAGGTCGGTGAGGTAGTCACGCAGCACGTTGCCGGTGACGGAGATGGTGTTCTCGCCCCGGCGGATGCGCTCCAGGGAGAACTTCGTCGCCTCGACCGGCGACATGATCCGGATGTCGAGGCCCTCGGTGTCGTGCTCCGGCAGGTACGCGTTGACCTTCTCGATCAGCTGCGCGTCGTGCGCGCGGCCCTCGTCCAGCCAGAACACGGCCGGGTCGCCGGTGGCGCGGGCGCGGGTGACGGCCAGCTTCACCCAGTCCTTGATCGGCGCGTCCTTGGTCTGGCACATCCGGAAGATGTCGCCGGGGTTCACGGTCTGCTCCAGGACGACGTTGCCCGCCCGGTCCACGGCGCGGACCGTGCCCGCGGTCGTGATCTCGAAGGTCTTGTCGTGGCTGCCGTACTCCTCGGCCTTCTGCGCCATCAGGCCGACGTTCGGGACCGAGCCCATCGTCGACGGGTCGAGGGCGCCGTTGGCGCGGCAGTCCTCGATGACCGCCTGGTAGACACCGGAGTAGCTGCTGTCGGGCAGCACCGCGAGGGTGTCGGCCTCCTCGCCGTCCGGGCCCCACATGTGGCCGGACGTGCGGATCATGGCCGGCATCGAGGCGTCGACGATGACGTCGCTCGGCACGTGCAGGTTGGTGATGCCGCGGTCGGAGTCGACCATGGCGAGTTCCGGGCCCTCGGCCAGCTCGGCCTCGAAGGACGCCTTGATCTCGTCACCCTGGGGGAGCGACTCCAGGCCCTTGAGGATGCCGCCGAGGCCGTCGTTCGGGCTCAGGCCGGCGCCGGCGAGGACGTCACCGTACGCCTCGAAGGTCTTCGGGAAGAAGGCGCGGACCACGTGGCCGAAGACGATCGGGTCGGAGACCTTCATCATCGTGGCCTTCAGGTGGACGGAGAACAGCACGCCCTCGGCCTTGGCGCGGGCGACCTGCTCGGCCAGGAACTCGCGCAGCGCGGCCGCGCGCATGACGGACGCGTCCACGACCTCGTCCGCGAGTACCGGTACCGACTCGCGCAGCACGGTGGTGGTGCCGTCGGCGCCCGCCAGTTCGATACGGAGCGAGCCGCCCTCGGCGATCACCGCGGACTTCTCCGTCGAGCGGAAGTCGTCGGCGCCCATCGTCGCCACGTTGGTCTTGGAGTCGGCCGTCCAGGCGCCCATGCGGTGCGGGTGCGCCTTGGCGTAGTTCTTGACCGAGGCGGGTGCGCGGCGGTCGGAGTTGCCCTCACGCAGGACCGGGTTGACGGCGCTGCCCTTGACCTTGTCGTACCGGGCGCGGATGTCGCGCTCCTCGTCGGTCTTGGGGTCGTCCGGGTAGTCCGGCAGCGCGTAGCCCTGCTGCTGGAGCTCCGCGACGGCGGCCT
Source organism: Streptomyces sp. TRM49041 (assembly GCF_008271805.1). Classification (GTDB taxonomy): domain Bacteria; phylum Actinomycetota; class Actinomycetes; order Streptomycetales; family Streptomycetaceae; genus Streptomyces. Next base: position 60,300 of record NZ_VSRY01000123.1, on the reverse strand, counting down.
TCAGCTGCGGGATCGACGCCGAGATGTTCGGCAGCTTGATGATGTTCGCGCCGGGTGTCCTGGCCAGCTCGCCGAGCTCCGCCAGGGCGTCCTCGATGCGCTGGCCCTCCTGGAGACGCTCCGGGAAGGAGGCGATGATCCGTCCGGCCAGGGAGATGTCGCGGGTCTCGACGCTGACGCCGGCCGTCGAGGCGTACGCCTGGACCACGGGCAGGAACGAGTACGTCGCCAGGGCCGGGGCCTCGTCAGTGTGGGTGTAGATGATGGTCGAGTCAGTCACCGGGTGCTCCGCTCCACGTCTGTAACATTGCTCGACATCAAGATATCTCGTGATCGACCCCCTCTCGACAGACCCCCTCCCACGGATTCCGTGCCGGTTCACCGGACCCGCGGGCAGACAGGTCTGGACCAGGGTATCGACCTGCTCGGAGGGGCCCGCGAGACTCGCCTCAGGGACCTCGGGTCGCGGCACTTGAAGACGGTGCGGGCGATCGCCGACGCGGGCGGCCTCACCAAGGCCGCCACCGCGCTCGGACCGGCCCAGCCGGCCTCAGCGCCCAGCTGAAGCGGATCGAGCGCGCGCTGGGCGGGACGCTCTTCGAGCCGGGGCGGCACGGTGTGAAGGCGACACCGCTGGGCGAGCTCGTACTGGAGCGGGCCAGGATCGTGCTGCCCGCCGTCAGCGAGCTCCGGCGGGACGCCGTACGGTTCGACAAGGGAGCGGCCGACGGCGCGGGCCGTGGCCGCTTCCGATTGGCACCTGCGGTGCCGACGCCCCGCCCGGGAGCGGACGGCTGGACTGGCGGGAGATCGCCACCGACCCCGTCTTCGTGATGCTGCCGACCGGACACCCTCGCCCGCCGCGACCGGGTCGACTTCGCCGACCCCGCGGACGCCGCCTGGACCGACGTACCCGGTGACGGCTGCTTCGCCGACTGCTTCCACGCCGCCTCGCCCGCGCGGGCTTCACCCCGGCCCGGGTGTACGAGACGGACACCGCGTCCTGCGTCCACCTGGTCCAGGTCGGCCGGGCCGTCGGCCTCTGCCGGGCCGCGTTCCCCGACACCGCGGGGCTCGTCACCCGACCCCTCGCCGGCACCCAGCTCGTCTGGCGCCACCTCATCGGCCGGCACCCGGCCGCGCCCGCCGCCCCCGCCGCGCCCTCGGTCCTCGACCGGGCGACGCGCGCCGCGCAGGCCGAGGCCGCGGTCCGTAGCCGGAGTTACGCCGCCTGGCGGGATGGCACGCCTTCCATAACGCCGAACAGAGAGAGAAACGACATCTTCTGAGGGATTTTCGGCAAGATCTACGGTTTCGGAACCCCCACCGAAACCGAGGAGAACACCTGATGCTCCCCAGACACGCCAGAGCCGCGTGTACCGCGGCTCTCGCCGCCGTCGGCGTACTCGTGCTGAGCGCACTGCCCGGCGTGGCGGCCGCCGAGCCCGCTCCGCCGGCCACCCCTTCGGCGGCCACGAGCCTGGGCGCCGACAAGCCGTCCCCCGACGTACTCGCCGCGATGCAGCGCGACTTGGGACTCACCAAGCCGCAGGCCCAGCAGCGCCTGGTGAACGAGGCCGAGGCGGGCGCCCTCGCCGGCCGCCTGCGCGGCACGCTCGGCGCGGACTACGCGGGCGCGTGGGTGCGCGGCGCCGTGTCCGCGACGCTCACCGTCGCGACCACCGACCCCGCCCACGCCGCCGCGATCCGCGCGGCCGGAGCCCAGGCGAAGGTCGTCGGGCACTCCGCGGCCGCGCTCGACGCCGCCAAGGCCGCGCTCGACCGGGCCGCCCTCCGCACCAACACCCTGAACATGCCCGTCTGGTACGTCGACGTGCGCACCAACTCCGTCACCGTCAAGGCCGCCAACCGGTCCGCCGCCGAGGCGTTCATCACCGCGTCCGGGGCCGACCCGTCCCTCTTCCGTGCCGAGGTGTCGGCGGAGCGGCCTCGCCCGCTGTACGACATCCGCGGCGGCGACGCGTACCACATGGGCGGCGGCCGCTGCTCCATCGGTTTCGCCGTCACCCGCGGTACCCAGCACGGCTTCGCCACCGCCGGCCACTGCGGCCCCGCGGGCGCCGCGACGAGCGGCTACAACCAGGTCGCCCAGGGCACCTTCCAGGCGTCCAGCTTCCCGGGCAGCGACATGGCCTGGGTGGCCACCAACACCGACTGGCGCTCCACGCCGTACGTCAAGGGCCAGGCCGGGCAGAACGTCCAGGTGACCGGGTCGGCGCAGGCGGTCGTCGGCGCGTCGGTCTGCCGCTCCGGGTCCACCACCGGATGGCACTGCGGGACGATCCTCCAGCACAACACCAGCGTCACGTACCCGGAGGGCACCGTCAGCGGCGTCACCCGCACCTCGGTGTGCGCCGAGCCCGGCGACTCGGGCGGCTCGTACATCTCCGGCAGCCAGGCCCAGGGCGTCGCCTCCGGCGGCTCCGGCGACTGCCGCGGCGGCGGGACGACGTACCACCAGCCCGTCAACCCGATCCTCCAGACGTACGGCCTGACGCTGACCACCACCCAGGCGCCCGGCGACCCGGGTGACCCGGGTGTCCCCGGCGACCCGGGCGGCACCTGGTCCGCGGGCACCGTCCACAACGTCGGCGACCAGGTCACGTACGGCGGCGCCACCTACCTCTGCCTCCAGTCCCACCAGGCCCGGACCGGCTGGGAGCCCCCCAGCGTCCCGGCCCTGTGGCAGCGCCTCTGACCGCACTCGCAGAAACGTCACGCCAGCCAGGGTCCAAGGTCCCCGGGGGCCAGAATCCCGGTCCCCGGGGCCCGCGAGGGCGAGGGGCGCGGGCCACCCCGGCTCGGGGCGCGTCCGTCCAGGCGGCCCACCCGTTGCGGCGCCCCCGCACCCGGGACAGGGTGGGGCCATGACGCGTACCGCGCCCCGTGTGCGCCTGCGGCGGGTGTACGAGGCCGCCCACCCCGACGACGGGGTGCGGGTCCTCGTCGACCGGCTGTGGCCGCGCGGGCTGGCCAAGGAGGACGCGCGGGTCGACGAGTGGCCCAAGTCCGTCACCCCCTCGACGGAGCTGCGGCGCTGGTTCCACGCCCAGGACGCCCGGGACGCCCGGGACGCCGAGGGCGGCGCGGCCGACGCGGTGTTCGAGGAGTTCCGGCGCCGGTACGAGGCAGAGCTCACGGAGCCGGAGGCGGCGCGCGCCCTCGACCGTATCCGTGAACTCGCCCGGCAGGGCACCCTGACCCTGCTCACCGCCGCCAAGGACCCGGAGCGCAGCCACGCCTCCGTGCTGCGCGACCTCCTCGGCGGCCGGTGACCGTATCCGTCCCGGCACCGCGACCGCCCATTTTCCGCCGAGCTCGACCAGGTCCGCGATCCGGCCAGGTCGTGTCCTGCGGATCACGCCTGGGCCGCGGGGTCCGGCACGCGACGGCGGCGGGATCCCCCAAGGCGGTAAGGGCCAGCGGGGACCCCCACGCACCGACGCCCTCCTCCGCCTTGCACCTCCACGCGCCGGACGCCGCTCACCGGCAGGGCAAGGGCACCCGGCCCGGATGCCGGCATGATCCGCCGGACACCCCCTAACGCGAGGTCAGCCCTGGTGCCTCGGCCACCGGGTCCACCGCCTCCGCGGAGCCCGTCTCCGCCCGCTCCGCCAGCTCCCGCGCCCACGCCACCAGCCCGCCGACGTCGATCCCGTACGGCCGCGCGCCCTCGGCCCCGTACGGTGCGATCCGCCCCGCGCCCCGCAGCAGCAGCCGCGCCCCGCCGACCCCGTTGCCGCGCGCCGCGTGCGTCAGCCCCACCGCCAGCTGCGCCAGCCCCCGCCACAGCTCACGCTCCGGCGCACGCCCCGCGTCGCCGCACGCCTTCCACGCGTCCTCCAGTACCTCGTGCGCATGGAACGGCAGCCCCGAGTCCAGCAGCCGCTGCGCCTCCCGCAGCGTCTCCTCCGGCGTACGCGCCACGCCCTCCGGCTGCCGCTCCACCCCCGGCGCCCCGTACGGCAGCGGGCGCCCGAGCCCGTCGCGCGGCCGCGCGCTCCGAGCGCGCCCCTCGGTGTCACGGTCCCGGCGATCCCTGTTCATCCGCCCATTGTCACCCCTGCCCCCGGCCAGTCACCCGTTCGGCGGACGGCCCGAACTGTGTGCCCCGCGCAGGGCACCGGGCTACCCTCGGCCGTCGAACTGGGCAAACATGGAAGGGAAGGACGATGCTGCCGTCCCGGGCGGAACATCAGCTGTCCGTACCGCTGCTGGAGCGCGAGCCGGAACTCGCGGCGGCCACGCACGCCGTCGACGCGCTGTGCGGTCCGGCCGCGGCCGGCGGGCTGCTGATCTATCGGGGCGAGGCCGGTATCGGCAAGACCGCCCTCCTCGCCGAGATCGGCCGGCGCGCCGCCGACCGCTGCACGGTCCTGTCCGGCAAGGGCGGCGAGACCGTCACGTCCGTGCCGTTCCACGTCGTACGCCAACTCCTGGTCCCCGCCCTCATGCCGCTGCCCGAGGACCGGCTCAGGCGGCTGTTCGGCGAGAGCTTCGACATCACGGCGCCCGCCCTCGGCCTCGCCGCGCCGAGCGCCCCGCTCGCCGATCCGCAGGGCGTACGGGACGGGCTCGACCGCGTCGTCACCCGCCTCGCCGAACAGCAGCACGCCAAACCGCTCGTCGTGCTCGTCGACGACGCGCACTGGGCCGACGCCGAGTCCCTGGCCTGGCTGGCCGCGTTCGCCGGACGGCTCCCCGGCCTGCCCCTCCTCATCGTCCTCGCACACCGCGCCGACGCCCCCGCGGAGCCTGCCGGGCCCGCGGACCCCGCCACCACGCTGCTCCGGCGCGTCGGCGACCAGGCCAGGCTCACCGTCACCCTGCACGCCCTCACCGAGGACGCCACCGCCGACCTGGCCCGCACCGCACTCGGCGAGCACACCGACGCGCCGTTCTGCCGCGAGGTCTGGGCCGTCACCGGCGGCAACCCGTACGAGACGGTCGAACTCCTCGCGACCGTACGGGACCGGATGCTGGAACCGGTCGCCCGCTCGGCCGGGCTCCTCCGCGACCTGGGGGCCTCGGCGCGCGGCAGCGGCCTGGTGGCCCGCCTCGAACGGCTGGGCACCGGCGCGACCCGGTTCGCCTGGGCGGCCGCCGTCCTCGGCACCGACATCTCCCAGCAGCTCGCCGCCACCCTCGCCGGAATGTCCCCCGCCGAGGCGGCCGACTGCACCGACCGGCTCCGGGACGCCCGCGTCGTCACCGGGACCGACCCGCTGGAGTTCGCCCACCCGCTCATAGCCACCGCCATATACCGCTCCATCCCGCCCGCCACCCGCACCGCCATGCACGGCCGCGCCGCCTGGGCGGTCACCCACGCGGGCCTCGGCGCGGCCGCCGCGTCCCGCCACCTCCTGGAGGTCCACCCGGACGACGACGCCGAAGTCGTCGCCCAGCTCCGCGACGCGGCCCGCGAACACCTCGCCGTCGGCGCCCCCGAGGCCGCCCGCCGCTGTCTGGAACGCGCCCTCCAGGAGCCCCCGCCGCCCGAGGCGTACGCCCAGGTCCTCTACGAAGTGGGCTGCGCCGCCCTCCTCACGTCCCCGGCCGCCACCATCCGGCACCTGCGCTCCGCGCTCGACCTGCCCGGCCTCGCACCGGCGCTCCGCACCGACGCCACCTACCGCCTCGCACAGGCCCTGGCCCACAGCAACCAGCTCCGCGACGCCTCCCTCACCGTCGCCGCCGAGGCCGCCCGCACCCCCGCGGGACCGGACCGGACCCGGCTGGAGGCCGCCCACTTCATGTACGAGTCGTTCCGCGCCGCCGAGGACGACCCGGAAGGCCGCTCCCGGCGCCTCCGGGACCTGGCCGACCACCTGCGCGGCACCGACAACGCCGAACGCGCCCTGCTGTCCCTGCGCGCCTTCGACGCGATGCTCCGCGGCGAGAACGCCACCCATGTCGTCGACCTGTGCGACCGCGCCCTCCTCGACGGCCGCCCCGCCCAGGGCGCGAGCTGGACCGACACCGAGTGGGGCTTCGAGACCCCCGCCATGATCGGCATCGCGTACGCCTTCGTCGACCGGCCCGACCGGGCCCGCGACCTCTTCGGGGAGGCCGTCCGCGCCTACGAGATCTCCGGCTGGAGCGGCGCCCACCTGGCCTTCGCCCACACCCTCCTCGGCCTCGCCCACCGCCGCGCCGGCGACCTGCCCCTCGCCGAGACATTCCTCCGCGAGGGCCTGCGGCTCGCCGACCGCGTCGGCGACGGCCTGGCCGTCCAGTGGGACGCGGTCTGTCTTCTCGTCGACACCCTCCTCGCCCGCGGCCGGGTCGGCGAGGCCCGCGAAATGGCCGACCGGTACGCCTTCGGCCCGCCCTGGCCCAGCGCCATGGTCCTGCCCGACGGCCCCTGCGTACGCGGCCGCCTCCTCCTCGCCGAAGGCCGCACCCGCGAGGCCGTCGCCGAACTGGAGGCCGCCGGCCGGGCTTCGGAGAACCGGGGCCGGCACAACGGCATCTGGGCGCCCTGGGCCTGCGACCTCGCCCGCGCCCTCGCCACCGAGGACCCGGACCGGGCCGGCCGCATCGCCACCCGCGCCCGTACCCGCGCGGAACACTTCGGGACCGACACCGCCATCGGCGAAGCCCTCCGCTGCGCCGCGCTGTTCGCCCGCCCCGACGACGCCGTACCGCTCCTCGCACGCGCGGTACGCCACCTGGAGGCGTCCCCCTCCGCGTACGAACACGCACTCGCCCGCCACGACTACGGCATCGCCCTGCGCTCCCGCTCCGAGCTCGCCCACGCCGCCACCCTGGCCACCGCCTGCGGCGCCGACGCCCTGGCCACCGCCGCCCACCGGGCGATGTCCGACCTGCCCGCGGAGTGAGGTAATGTTCTCTTGCGCGCTCACCCGGCGACCAGCCGGACCGAGCGCACCGGGACGTGGCGCAGCTTGGTAGCGCACTTGACTGGGGGTCAAGGGGTCGCAGGTTCAAATCCTGTCGTCCCGACTGTGCGGAAACGCAGGTCGGAGGCCGTTCTCTCATCCATGGGAGGGCGGCCTTTCGCGCGTGCCGAGTACGTCGACGGGGCACAGGACGTCCTGCGCCGCTTCCTCGTCCCCGCCCTCCCCAAGAACGGCGTGGACGCGACGGCGGTCGGCCGCGCACTCGAACCCTTCACCGGACACCACCTGGTCACATCGGTCCTGGAGGCGGCCGTCCTCGACGCCCAGCTCCGCGGCTCCGGCGAATCGTTCGGCTCGCACCTGGGCGCGGCCGGCGAACGCGCCTCCCGAAGGCACCCTGGCGCGACCACGCGCAGGGAGCTTTGCCGTACCTCATCACCTGAGACAGAACAGCCCTGCCGGACTCAGGCGCGGGCATCGAACGGACAAGCCCGCCGCTACGGAAGAGTGGAACCACCGCACCGCGTGACGGCAGGAGCGCTTCCACCCGCTGAGCCTCGGCGACGCCGCACCAGCGGACAGGCGCCACGGCTGCGGTGTCAGTCTGCTGAGCTATCCTTCCCGCCACCGCACACCGACTGTAGGGACCATGAGAATTGACCGGCCTGTCTGCTTTCCCGCTGCCCTTTCATGCTTCCCGTTCCATATCGTTCGCGACACCCCGAACGCTGCGGGAACTTCAGATGATGCAGTGCAGCGCGCACATTCGGGCGAAGCCGGGGTGGTTCGACAAGATGAACGATGCCGACATCGTCGCCAGGTGGACGCAAGAAGCGGTCGCCCAGGGCCTCACCGAAGCGCAGGTTCGTTACGTGCTTGCCGAACTCGTGCACTACGCCGAGCTGCGGGACGGACGGACCGGCATCGAGGTGTCCGCCGTCGACGGGGTGTGGCAGTCGGACACACTGGTCGACGACAAGCTCAGATCCCGGCTGCGCGAGGCGGTTCGGGTTCTGGAACAGGTGCCCGAAGCAGAACAGGACTGGCATCCCGGATCCGACGGGCAGGTACTGGATCTGGTTCATCCCTCACTGTTCTGCCTGGTGAGAGAGGTGAGCGGCGCGCCCGAGCGGGCTTGGCAGAATCCGACGGACCGCTACTCGAAGCACGAGTTCTCGGAGAAGTTCCAGTGGCTGCCCACGGACGTCGACGTCAGTGACGACGGCGATGTCGCCTTCCGTTCGTACGTCAACAACGTCCACCCCGAGGCGCATCACGAACTGGCCTCCGTCCTGCCGGACCTGTTCTCGCGCATGCGCCCGCTGCTGGAGAACGTGCTCACCGATCTGCGCCATCCGCGGCCCCTGCGGATCGAGGCCGATCCTTTCGGGTGGTACGACTCGGAACCGGAGTTTCCGGACAGGTCTTCCTACAGTGATGCCGCGGCCTACGCAGAAGCCCTCCGTGCATGGGAAGAGGCCCAGGTCGACTGGTGGGAGAACCGCCGCCCAGCCATCCCGGACGCCCCGGCCTTCACCCCGCACGACTCGCCCGATGAATCCGCCCGAGTCGACCTGCGCGGCCGCCGTCTTCAGGTCATCGTCAAGCTCGCCACCGTTCATCTCACCCCTGACAAGCCCGAATACCCAGGCGGTTCCTGGCATGTCGAGGGGATGTTGAACGAGCGGATCGTCTCGACCGGCATCTACTACTGGGACAGCGAGAACATCACCGAGAGTCGGCTGAGTTTCCGGGCGGCACTCGACGAGCCGCACTACGAACAGAACGACGACCACGGTCTGCGTGAGGTCTACGGCCTGGAGGACGAAGACGCACTGAACCAGATGCTGGGATCGGCATCGACGCCAGAGGGGCGCTGCCTGGCGTTCCCGAACATCCTGCAACACCGCGTCGGCTCATTCAGCCTCATGGACCCCACCCGCCCGGGACACCGCAAAATTCTTGCGTTCTTCCTGGTCGACCCGTCGGAAAAGATCGTCTCGACATCCGATGTGCCACCGCAGCAACCGTGGTCCGACACTTCGACCATGACGCTTGAGCAGGCCAAGAACCACCGTGAACAACTCATGCAGGAACGCAAGTTCTTCGTCGACGAACACAACGAGCAGCTCTACGAACGAGAATTCTCCCTCTGCGAGCACTGAACTTCTTCTGTCCTGAATACGTGCAGGTCAGAACGGTGCGGACGGACTGAACGAAAGTGCCGATGCGGCGGGTGGAACATCTGGCCCGCCGGAGCAGTCGCCAGGCTCTCAGTTGTGCGACGGCAGGCTCTCCAGGAGCCCGCAGCCAGGCGTGATCACGGTTGAACTCCCGGTAGTGCTCCTGCGCGGCGCGCGTCGCCGGAGCGGTTTCGGCCGCCGAGAACACCAGCACCTCGCGCGCGACCACCGCCGCAGCCGCATCGTCGGCGGCTGGAGCGATCGCGGACGTTGGTGGTGATCTTGCAGAGCCAGGCCGATCCGGTCGCCAGGACAGGAGTCGAGTGGTGGCGGGTGGCCGGCGTCGAGTCGTGCCTTCTACGGCTACCGCAGCACGATGAAGCCGTCCAGTGTGATCGGGCCGCGGTCGTCCGGGGCTCGTACGACGCGAATGGTGTGGGTGCCGGGGGCGAATTTCACGTCGGCGAGCACGCGCCGGGCAAGAGTCTTCCGAGAGGACGTTGAACGGGTCTGTCGCAGCTCACCGTCCACGTAGACCTGGAGCGAGCCGTGCCGCCGTCCCGTCGTTCCCACGACAGCGACCTCGCGGCCGGTGACCGTCAGCATCACCGACGCCGACGGCTGCCGGGTGGAGATCACGGTGCCTCCCCACGCCGACGCCCGATGCTCGCTCCTCCAAGCTCCTTCGTAGGTGCCGGCTGTTTCCTGAAAGGCGTCGACGGTCAAGGGCACCCCGGTGGCCCAGTCACCGACGTTGCCGTGGGAGTCGGTGGCGCGGGCGCGAAACTGGTACCGGGCCGTGGGGACGACCCTCGACGTGGTCCTGGTCGCCGCCACGGTCGGCAGCCCGACGGGAGCGAACCCGCCGCCGTTCACCGACACCTGCAGTTCATTGGTGCTCACCGGATCATCCGGGTCGATGGCGGTCCACGATGTCTCCAGCGGCACACCCGGGGGAATCCGCGCGGACAGTCGGGCCCCTACCGGGACGTGGGAGGCGGGTGGGCTGGTGAGCGGTGCGGTCGTGTCTCCGGGGACGAACCGCGCATGGACCGACGACGCGGAATCGAGCCGCAGGTGGCAGGTCGCCTCGCTACCGGAGCAGTCACCGCTCCAGCCACCGAACCGCCACCCGGGAAGGTCGGCCGTCTCGGTGAGGGTGACTCCCGTGCCCTGCAGGAAGTCGAAGGAGCAGGTGGTCCTGCATGTCTCGGTACCCGGGCTGACCGTCACCGTCCCATGGCCTTCGACGGTGACGGTCAGCGTCGTTCGGGGCTGGTCGCCGAGGGCGTACAAGCTGTCTCCGATGGCCAGGTGCCACCGCCCGTCGAAGTACGTCGCGAGGTTGTCAGGCTGATTCTCGAAGCGGGAGGACCAGGTGCCCACGTCGGACGCGAGCCGGACTGCCGGCTGCCCCGGGGCGCCGAGGTACAGCGCGTCGGAAACGGTGTAGGCGACCTGGCCGTCCGCGTTGACGGCCACGATCCTCGGCGTGCCGGCCGGCTCGGAACCGCCGATATCGGACAGCCGGCTGATCCCCCCTTGGGGATCCCGCACCCGGACCTGAACTCGTCCGTCGCTGTCAGGGTGCAGGAATGCGGTCCACCCGCCGGCAACGTCGTAGCTTTCGCCCTGGTCGGGTTGGTCACCACTCGGGGGAGTGAGCTGGATCTCGCGGCTTCCGTCGTGGAGCCAGACGGCGAACTCCTGGTCGCGGCAGCAGGGGTCGCCTTTCGCGTACACGACATTCATCCCGTCGGCCACCGGATAGAAATTCCACAGGGTTGTGTCGTGGGTGAGCTGTTCCGTGGCACCGTCGTGATAGCGCTTGATCTGGTACTCCCGGCCAGAACTCCAGTAGATGACCTCCCCGTTGGGAAGGAGGTCGTTCCGCCAGTTCCCCGCGTCGGTCGCCACCACCGTGGTCTGATGTGTGTTGACATTCCGGCGGTAGAGCGTCGTGCCGTTGCTCCAGATCGCGTACGTGCCGCGCACCTGCGGGGAGAGGGCCGAGTTGAGCGGGCCGAGGTCGGTCAGGTCGTTTCCACCCGACCATTCGTAGAGGCGCTCGGTGGTGATGTCGCTTCCCAGCGCCGAAAAGACCGCCCCCAGCGGAGTGAGCCATCCGTGGTCATGGTGGCGATCGGGAGCCGTGGGCAGTGTCGTGACCTCGCCACTGTTCCGGTCCTTGATCTTCAGTCGCGCGGGCGACGTGGACGGGTCACTGTAGAGGACTCGGGAGGGTGACACGTCGAGAATGGTTCCAGGCACCTGCTCGACCAGGGCCAAGCCTGGATCGAGATAATCCGCCGCACTCCTCTGGGCTGTTGCCGTCGTGGTGCCGACTGGCACCGATAGCCCGGCCACCGCGAGAAATACCAGCAGAGAAAGGAAACGCCGCATGCCGGCTCCCGGGTACGGAGGAGATATGCGGCGACTATAGGCTCACAAGGTGTGGAATTCGGTGACAGGACACGCCAGGTCGGGCGGGACGTCGGCGCCCCACAGCCCGCGCCGGCCGTGGACGGAAGAACGGTGCGCGGCGCGATCCGCGCCGACGGCACGCAGGTCCACCTGCCGGCCGCGATGAACGGGACCGGCCTGGTCCTGGCCCGGCGCGAAGTGGACGCGAAAACCGACGAGATCGCCGTCTTCCGGCCCCTGCTCGCCCCACTCGACCTGGCCGGGACCGTGGTCACCTTCGACGTCCTGCACAGTCGGACTGCGCACGCCCGCTTCCTCGTCGAAGACAAGAACGCGCACTACATCGCGCTGATCAAGGGCAACCACCTCACCCTCCACAAGCTGCTCAAGGCCCTGCCCCGGCGGGACGTGCCGCTGCTGGGCAAGACCCGGGCCACCGCCCACGGACGCGACGAGATCCGCCGCGTCAAAACCGCCACCGTCGCCCAACTGCCCTTCCCCCATGCCTCCCAGGCCCTGCAGATCGTGCGACGCCGACGCAACGTGACCACCGGCAAGGTCTCCCTCGACGGGCGTGCCGGTGGGCTGAGCGCGCGCGTGGCGCGGGGAGACGTCCGTGCCGAGCGGGGTCGGCAGCGACACCAGCAGAATCTGGCGCTGCTCGCCGACCGGCTCGTCGGCGATAGGCTCCACGAGGACCTCTCCGCCGTGTGGAGCAAGCACTCGAGGTTTACGCCCTCGCCCGTATTCAACGCTCCGGCGCTGCGAGCCGTATGGGTGGTCGACCGCCTGTCGGACCCTCACAACACCAAGTAGTCACGCCGGATCGGGAAAGCGAGACACACCATGAACGCCAGCGCACACATCGAGGCCGTCTACACGGAGATCTGCCGGCGAAACCCGGGGGAGGGCGAGTTCCACCAGGCGGCGGCCGAGGTGCTGGACTCCCTCAAGCCCGCCCTCGACCGGCACCCCGAGTACACCGGGACCGGAATCCTGGAACGGCTGTGCGAGCCCGAGCGTCAGCTGATCTTCCGGGTCCCGTGGGTCGACGACCACGGCGCCGTGCGCGTCAACCGGGGCTTCCGGGTCGAGTTCAACAGCGCCCTCGGCCCGTACAAGGGCGGTCTGCGGTTCCACCCGAGCGTCAATCTCGGCATCGTGAAATTCCTCGGCTTCGAACAGATCTTCAAGAACGCACTGACCGGGATGGCGATCGGCGGCGGCAAGGGCGGCGCCGACTTCGACCCCAAGGGCTGCTCGGACGGCGAGGTCATGCGGTTCTGCCAGTCCTTCATGACCGAACTCCACCGCCACCTCGGCGAGCACACCGACGTGCCCGCCGGAGACATCGGCGTGGGCGCCAGGGAGATCGGCTACCTCTTCGGGCAGTACAAGCGGATCACCAATCGCTACGAGTCCGGTGTCCTCACCGGCAAGCCGGTCGGCTGGGGCGGTTCCCACGTCCGTACCGAGGCGACGGGCTACGGCGCGGTGTACTTCGCCGAGGCGATGCTCGCCACGCGCGGCGCCGGCTTCGAGGGGCGCCGGGTGGTGGTCTCCGGATCCGGGAATGTGGCCGTGTACGCCGCGGAGAAGGTGCACGCCCTGGGTGGCCGTGTCATCGCGTGCAGCGACTCCTCCGGATACCTCGTCGATGAGAACGGCATCGACCTGGACCTGCTCAAGGACATCAAGGAGGTGCGCCGCGCCCGGATTTCCGCCTACGCGGAGGCGAAGCCGACCGCGCGCTTCTCGGCCCGCGGCACGGTGTACGACGTCCCGTGCGACATCGCGCTGCCCTGCGCGACCCAGAACGAGCTGGGCGGCGAGGACGCCGTGGCCCTGGTCAAGAACGGCGTCCGCGCGGTCGCCGAGGGCGCGAACATGCCGTGCACCCCCGAGGCGGTGGCGGTGTTCCGGGAGGCCGGCGTCCTCTTCGGCCCAGGGAAGGCCGCCAACGCGGGCGGCGTGGCCACCTCGGCGCTGGAGATGCAGCAGAACGCGGCCCGCGACACCTGGTCCTTCGAGGCGACGGAGACCCGGCTGGCCGCGGTGATGCGCGACGTCCACCGTCAGTGCCGCGACACCGCAGAGGCGTACGGCGGCAACTCCGAGGACTACGTGCTCGGCGCCAACGTGGCGGGCTTCCTGAAGGTGGCGCAGGCCATGACGGCGCAGGGCGTCATCTGAGGACCCGTTCCGCGTCACCGCCCGCGTGACGGCGTACGCAGGCTGCTCGCCCCGGCAGTACGAAGGAGCAGCCTGCAGTCGGCCGATCAGGCAGGCCATGCCATTTCGAGCGACGCGGCACAGGTGGCCCGCACGGTGCCGATGGGCTTCCTCGTCGCGTGCTTCGTCGCGGTGGCGGCCTGAGGGGAACGAGCTCCGTACAGGTCCTCAAGGCGCCCGTCACTTCGCCGACGCTCACGGTGGTCACCCTGCTCGCCTTGAGGGCGCACTTTCCGCCCGCCGCGGGGTGCCCGCACGGCCGTCGCCGTCAATGCTCCCGCCGCCGCCCCCGGCGGTCGGTTCTCATGGCTGTGCTCCGGGGTGTTCCGTGACGGAGAGGGCCGAGGCGGGGCACGCGCCGGCGGCGATGCGGACTGCCGCGTGCCGGTCGCTCGGCGGTCTGGCGTTCAGCAGGACGACCAGACCCTCGGTCTCGTCCTGGTCGAAGACCGCGGGTGCGGTCAGGGCGCACATGCCGGCGCCGAGGCAGCGGTCGCGGTCGACACGGACGTCCATGGGATCAGACCCCGTCCCAGGTGACCGGCAACCGGTGCACGCCGTAGATGTTCATGTCGGTGCGCAGCGGCACCTCTTCGGCCGGCACGTCGAGGCGCAGTGTGGGGAACCGTTCGAGCAGCGCGGGCAGGGCCACTGTCAGTTCGACGCGGGCCAGTTGCTGGCCCAGGCACTGGTGGATGCCGTGCCCGAAGCCCAGGTGGCCCGTGGCCTTGCGGCGCAGGTCGAGGACGTCGGGGTCGGGGAACCTCGCCGGGTCCCGGTCGGCTGCTTCGAGCGAGATGGTGACGCTTTCGCCTGCTGCGATCGTCAGGCCGTCCAGCTCGACGTCTTCCAGCGCGGTCTTCACGGTGGTGTGGGCGACCGTCAGGTAGCGCATCAGCTCTTCGACGGCGTGCGGTGCGAGATCGGGATCCGTGCGCAGGGCCTCCGCCTGGGCAGGATCGCCGAGCAGCGCGAACGTACCGTGGGCGATCATGTTGGCGGTGGTGTCGAGCCCGGCGGCCAGCAGGAAGCCGCCGAGGCCGACGAGTTCCTCGTCGGTGAGGTCCGAGTCCTGGGCGAGGTCGCCGAGCAGGTCGTCTGAGGCTTCGGCGCGCTTGGCTGCGACCGACTCGGCCATGTACTCCTGGAGTCCGGCGAACGCGGCGTACCGTTCCTCGGGCGTCACATCCATGGCCATGAGTGTGTGAGCGTGGTGCTGGAAGCGCTCCCGGTCGGCGTAGGGCACACCGAGGAGCTCGCAGATCATCAGCGCGGGGATGGGTCGGGCGAACGCCTCGACCAGGTCGGTGCCGGGCCCCCGGCGCTCCATCGCGTCCAGGTGCTCGGCGGTGATCTCCCGTAACCGCTCGGTGAGTCGGCGCATGCGGCGGACGGTGAACTTGCCCGTCAGGAGCCGGCGGAAACGGGTGTGCTCGGGGGCGTCCATGCCGGTCATGTCCCCGACGGGTGCGGGCGGCAGGGGGCCTTCGGGCCCATGGGGGAAGGGGTAGTGCATCAGCTCGTACCGCGAGCTGAAACGCGAGTCGCCCAGGATCGAGCGGACCGTGGAGTATCCGGTGGCGAGCCAGCCGACGTGCCCGTCGGGGTAGGTCATCCGGGCCAGCGGCCGCTCCGAGCGCAGCTCCGCGAGTCCGGCGGGCGGGTCGAAGGGGCAGCCGGCGGCACGCCGAGTGGGAAGCGTGACGGGTTCGGTGCCATCGGGTCGGGGTGACGGTTCGTGCTGCATGGTGTCCTCCGTGGAGAGTGATGTGCGGTGCGCTGCGACGTGGGGTGGCGGAGAGGGGCGGTACTCACCGCTTGGCGGTACGGCCGAAGGCGGACCGCGCCCAGAGGTAGCCGACGAGGGAGAGCCCGGCGCACCAGGCGAGCGCGACATATCCGCTGGTGCCGATCGCGGTGCCCATGAGCAGGCCGCGCAGGGTCTCGATGACCGGGGTGAAGGGCTGGTACTCGGCGAACCAGCGCAGCCCCGTGGGCATCGAGTCGGTCGGGACGACGGCGCTGCCCAGGAAGGGCAGGAAGGTCAGCGGCAACGGAGTGTTGCTGGCCGACTCGGGGGTCTTGGCCACCAGGCCCATGCCGGCCGACAGCCAGGTCAGCGCGAGGATGAGCAGTGTCAGCAGGCCGACCGCGGCGATCCACTCGACGAGGGAGGCGTCGGGACGGAATCCGATGGCGAGCGCGACGCCGATCACCAGGGCGACGGCGACCAGGGTCTGGAGGACGCCGCCGACGACGTGCCCGGTCAGGAACGCGGCGCGGGAGATCGACATCGTACGGAAGCGGTTGACGATGCCCTCGGTCATGTCGACGCAGACGCCGACCGCCGTCATGACCGCCCCGGCGGTCGCGGCCATCAGGATGATGCCGGGCGCGACGTAGTCGATGTACTCGCCGCCACCGGTGGGAGCGCCGGAGATGCCGGCGCCGAGGGCGCCGCCGAAGGCGTAGTTGAACAGCAGCAGCATCATCACCGGCATGGCGACGACGGAGATCGTCATCGCGGGATAGCGGAGCGCGTGCTTGAGGTTGCGCCGCAGCATCGTCATGGAGTCGCTGACGGCATACGTGAGAGTGCTCATCGGGCCATCTCCGGGGTGGTGTCGGGTGCGCTGTGACCGGTGAGGGTCAGGAAGACGTCGTCGAGGTCGGGTGTGTGCACGGTCAGCGATTCGGCCCGCAGCGCCGCGCCGTCCAGGATGTCGAGTACGGCCCGAAGGGTCGGGATACCGCCGTCGCCGGGGATGCGGAGCGTGAGTTCTTCGGGATCGCGTGCGGCGGCGCCGAAGTGGCGTGCGGCGGTGTCGAGTTCGGCGAGCCCGGAGAAGCGCAGCCGGATGTGGCCGCCGGGGATGAGGCGCTTGAGTTCGTCGGCGGTTCCCTCGGCGACCAGCCTGCCCTTGTCGAGGACGGCGATGCGGTCGGCGAGCTGGTCGGCTTCCTCCAGGTACTGCGTGGTCAGGAAGACGGTGACACCGTGGTCCCCGACGAGCCCGCGGATGATCTCCCACATGGTGCGGCGGCTGCGGGGATCGAGGCCGGTGGTCGGCTCGTCGAGGAAGATGATCCTCGGATCGCCGACCAGGGTCATCGCCAGATCGAGCTTGCGGCGCATGCCGCCGGAGAGGGTGGAGACCGGTTTGCGGGCAGCCTCCGCGAGTTCGAATCGCTCGAGGAGTTCGGCCGCGCGGCGGTGGCCGTCGCGCCGTGGCAGGTGCCGGAGATCCGCCATGAGGAGCAGGTTCTCCTCTGCGGTGAGGAGATGGTCGACGGCGGCGAACTGGCCGGTGACACCGATGGCGGCGCGAACGCCGTCGGGCCGGTCGGCGAGGTCGTGGCCGGCGACCCGCGCCTGCCCGGCGTCGGGCGCGATGAGCGTCGACAGGATCTCGACGGTGGTGGTCTTGCCGGCTCCGTTGGGGCCCAGGAGGGCGAAGACCGTGCCCTCGGGGATGTTCAGGTCGATGCCGTCGAGGACGACCTTGTCGCCGTACGACTTGTGCAGGCCGAGGGCGGAGATGGCGGGCGGTGCCGTGGTGGTGGCCTTGTCGGTGGATGTCGTGGTCATGGGTTCCGCTCTTCCTTCCGGGGGAGGTCAGGCGCGACGGATCACGATGTCGCCGACACCGGTACGGGCATGGATCTCGACGGTCTCGTCGGAGGTGCTGGGGCCTTCGGCGGTGTCGAGCGCGTTGCGGACCGTGCCGAACTTGGAGTTGACGTCCAGCCAGGCCGCGGTGGACTCGGGGATGCCGACCTCCACGTCGCCGACGCCGGTGTGGAGGTCGATCGCGCCGCGCGCCACCCGCTGCACGCTGATCGCACCGTTGGCGGACTTGGCCTCGACCGAGGCGTGCGCGATGCCGACCGCGATGCGGCCGTTGGCGGCGTTGGCCTTCAGATCACCGGTGATCTCACCGATCACGGTCTCGCCGTTTCCGTTCTTGACGGTCGCCGCTCCCACGATCTCGCCGACGTCGACCCGGCCCGCCCCGTGGATCTCGGCGTCGCCCGCCGCTCGGTCGACGCGGATGTCGCCGTGGCCGGTCCGCAGGTTCACGGCGGAAGCCTCGTCGAGCCGGATATCACCGAAGGACGTCTTGATGCGGCACTCGCCGAGCGGTCCTTCGCCGATGTAGTCGCCCATGGGAGAGGTGCTGCGGACGTGCGATCCGGCGGGGAGCCGGACGGTCACGTCGATCGATCCGCTCTTGCCGAACAGGGAGCGCTTCTTGGGCCCCTTGAGGGAGAGGGTGCCGTTGGCGTACGTGACCCCTGTCTGCTCCGCGGCCCGTACGTCGGCGTCGTCGGCGCCGTTGCTCGGCAGCACCTCGACGACCGTGTCCTGGCGCTCGCTCGCGGTGAGTCGCACATTGCCGACCTCGAACTCGAGGCTCGCTGTGATGGCTGCGGGGGTTTCGTAAGAAGGCATGGCTGTTCCGTCCTCTTGACTCTGGAGTGTGTTTCCGCAGGTGGGGCGGTCGTGCGTGACGTGGGGGCGAAGGACTCCGGCTAGCGGACCCAGCCCCGGTAGCTCTGGCCGCGGCCCGGGGCACGAGCGGCCGGCCGGTCCGGACCGCCGCCCGGCTCCAAGGCGCCGGCCACGGCCCGTACGAGCCAGGCGTTGACGGACAGGCCCTCCCGGCCGGCCGCCTCCTCGACCCGGGCCTTCAGCGGCGCCGGGAGCCGGAAGTTGATCCGGGCCGTTCCCCCTTCTTCGCTGTCCGCCGGGGATGGCGCCAAAGGTGCCACTGGTGGTGCCATGGCGGGCGCCTCCTCGGCGGGCACCTCGGTGGCGGGCGGTGCCGTCACTGCGAACTCGGGGTCGAGCCCCCGCAGGCGGACATCCACCGAGCCCGGGGCCAGCTCGCGGGTGATCTCCTCCGAGGCGGCGGAGAGTGCGTTCAGAAGGGTCAGCCGTGCGGCCGACTCCAAGGGTGCGGTGAGCCGCTCGGCCAGGGCGCGTGCCTCGTCCCCGCCGGCGTTCGCGGCGACCGCGAGCTCACGGCGGAGATGATCGACGTAGGGGGTCAGGTCCATGCGAACCATAGTGGCACCATGATGGTGCCATGGCAAGTGATTGTGGCGCCATGTGGCATCAGTGGGGTGTTGTAGTGGTGCATTCCGCGGTCCGCTGGGTGGTGTCACCCGCAGGGCCGCGGTGCCGCCGTCGGGTCACACCCCTGGGGCTTTCAATTCGCTCCTCGGCGGTGCTGCGGCTCCGCCGAACAGGGGAGCGGCGCTGCGTGGCTGGTGGCCAGGCGGGGACGTCGGGCGCGAGAGTCGGAGGCAGGCGCCGTACGCGGGAGCGGAGGAGGGGTCGTGCGACCGGAGGACTCGGCATGAGCGTGCCGGCCAGTACGCCCATCGGGGACTACGCGCTGCTCTCCGACCGGCACAGCGCCGCCCTCGTCAGCCGCGCGGGCGCGGTCGACTGGCTCTGCTTCCCGCGCTTCGACAGCGCCGCCGTGTTCGCCGCCCTCCTCGACGAGCGCGCCGGAAGCTGGACGGTCCGGCCGAGTGGCCGGGCCGAGGTGTCGCGGGCGTACGTCGGCGACAGCATGGTGCTGCGCACCGTCTTCACCACACCCACCGGGACGGTGACCCTCACCGACGCCCTGGCGACCGGGCCCGGCGACGATCCGCACAAGCTCGGGGCCGGGGCGCCTCATCTGCTGACGAGGTCCGTCACCTGTACCGAGGGGACCGCCGAGGTCGGCGTCGAGTTCCGGCCACGCCCCGAGTACGGGCTGGTCGTGCCCATGCTGTCGGTCTGCGACGGCGGGATCCAGGCCCGGGGCGGCCCCGCCGTCCTCACCCTCACCAGCCCGCTGCCGCTCGGCCTCGACAGCGACGTCGCCACCGGCGGCGCCACGCTGGAGGCCGGCGACACACTCCACTTCGCGCTCCACTGGGCGCCGCTCGGCGCGCCCGCCCCGCGGGTGTGGGGTCAGCGGGAGATCGCCGAGGAGCTCGCGCGTACCGTCGCGGCCTGGCAGGAGTGGTCGCGCATGCACCAGTCGTACACCGGCCCCTGGAAAGAGCAGGTGCACCGATCCGGGCGCGTCCTGCAGGCGCTGTCGTACCAGCCCACCGGGGCCATCGTGGCGGCCGCGACGACCTCACTGCCCGAGGACCCCGGGGGCGTACGGAACTGGGACTACCGCTACGCCTGGGTGCGGGACGCCGCGTTCACCATGGACGCCCTCTGGGTGGCCGCCTGCCCCGACGAGGCCGAGGAGTTCTTCACCTTCATGGCTGCCGCCGCTGCCACCGGCTGGACGCACTCGCACCTCCAGATCATGTACGGCATCGGCGGCGAACACGACCTCACCGAACGTGAACTGCCCCATCTGACCGGCTGGTCCGCGAGCCGCCCGGTCCGGGTCGGCAACGGCGCCTGGAGCCAGCCCCAGCTCGACGTGTACGGCGAACTCCTCGACACCGCCGCCCGCTTCGAGGACCAGCTGCGCGACCGGCGCGCCCTGTGCGGCTTCCTCACCGGACTCGCCGACAGCGCCGCTCAGGTGTGGCGCCGCGCCGACCACGGTATCTGGGAGATCCGCGGCGAGCCGCGGCACTTCCTGTACTCCAAACTCATGTGCTGGGTCGCGCTCGACCGGGCCGTACGCCTCGCCGGGCATCTCGACGCCGCCGAACGGGCCGAGGAGTGGCGCGCCACCCGCGACGAGATCCGGGACTCCATCCTCGCCCGTGGCTGGAACCCGACGGTCCGCGCCTTCACCCAGTCCTTCGGCAGTGACGCCCTGGACGCGTCCGCCCTCATGCTGCCCCTGACGGGTTTCCTGCCCGCCGACGACCCGCGCGTACTGGCCACGATCGATGCCGTCGCCGACCGGCTGACAGACCGCCGCGGGCTCGTACGCCGCTACGACACCGCCACGGGCGTCGACGGGCTGAGCGGCGACGAGGGCAGCTTCCTGCTGTGCACGTTCTGGCTCGCCCAGGCCCAGGCACTGGCCGGGTACACCGCCCGGGCCCGTACCACCTTCGAGCGGGCAGCCGCCCACGCCAACGACCTCGGCCTCCTCGCCGAACAGGCCGACCCCCGCACGGGAGAGCCGCTCGGCAACTTCCCCCAGGCGTTCAGCCACATCGGTCTCATCAACGCCGCCTGGGCCATCTCCCAGGCGGGGTGACGAGGTGGGCGACGGGCTTGAACCACGTGTCCGCCGGGGGCGTCATGCCGTCCTCATATGTCCGCGCCGCCGTCTGCCCCGGCCGCCCCGGCGACCCGTCTGGCCTCGTCGGGCATTCCGCCCTCGTCCGCCTTCGGTGTGCAGGGACGGAAGACACGGCCCGCCCACCAGCCGCCCGCGCTCAGCACGAGCAGCCCGCCCAGGGAGAGCCACAGCAGCGGTGACCCGGGGTCGGCCAGGGCGCCGCCGAGCCCGGTGTAGACGAGCGTGGCGGGGACGATGCCCAGCGTCGTGGCCGTCATGTACGAGGAGAACCGGACGCCCGACACCCCTGCCCCGTAGTTGATCACGCCGAACGGGAAGAGCGGGACCAGCCGCACCAGCAGGACCGCCACGAACCCACGCCGTGTCAGATACGCGTCCAGACGCGCCAGGCGCCCCGAACCGGCGTACCGGGCCACCGCCGGACGTCCCAGCCAGCGCGCGAGGCCGAACGACAGGGCAGCCCCCGCCGTCGCCCCCACCAGCACGGCACCCGCGCCCAGCGGCAGCCCGAACAGCGCTCCGGCGGACGCGGTCAGCACGGAGCCGGGCAGCAGCGCCGTCACCGCGAGGGCGTAGCAGCCGGCGAAGACCACCGGGCCCCAGACGCCGAGCGAGTCCACCCACGCACGGACGTCGCGCAGCAGGTCCGCGCCGCCCAGGGCCACCCAGCACCCCAGTGCCAGCAGCAGCACCACGAGTACCGCCAGCCGCCCCCTCGCGGCGCGCGGGGTGGTGGCAGGTCCGGCGGCGGCGGGGAGGGGCGGGCGGCTCATGGGCGCTCCTGCGGGAGATGGTCGGTGCGGTCGGCGTGGTGGGAACGGTGGGTGCGGTCGGTGCGGTCGGAAGGGAGTTCGGCAAGGACGCGACGCAGGGGGAGCTCGATACGCCGCCCCTGGCCGATCCAGCGCGCCAGGGACCGCTTGGCGGACTCGGCGCGCCGGGGTGTCAGGCTCGGCAGATACAGGGCGTCGACCAGCAGCGCGGCAGACTCGGGCGAGGGCAGCGTGAGGGTGAACACGCGGTGTTCGTCGGACCGGACGCGGAAGCCGGCGGTGCCGAGCACCTCGGCCGCGCCGTCGCGCGCCTGCGGGTTGGGCCAGCGCTGGCGGGCCACCCGCAGGGTGAGCATCACCCGGGCCCAGGCGGCCAGACCTGCGGGGGAGAGGCCGGAGGCCGAAGGCACCAGCGCCGCGAGCGTCCCGCCCGGGCGCAGCACGCGCCGTACCTCGGCCAGGACGCGGGGCAGGGGCGTCACGACCGGCAGACACATCGCCGCGCAGACCGCCGCCGCACTGTCCGAGGCCAGCGGGAGGTCGTCCACGCTCGCCCGCACGAGTGGACCCCGGCCCCGGCGTGCCGCCTCGGCGAGTTCCGCCGCGGACAGGTCGACGCCGATCCAGTCGGCGTCCGGCAACTCCGCGCGCGTGGGCGCCGAACCGCACGCCAGGTCCACCACCGGGCCGTCGACGCCCCGCAGGGGCTCGGTCAGCCAGGCGTAAGGGGAGGCGTCCGCGAGGGCGAGGAACCGCTCGGTGATGCCGGCCCGGGACCGGTGGTACGCGGCGATGAAGCACCGCCACTCCTGTTCGTCCATCAGGTCATCGCCTCTCTCACCCCTCTCTCGCGCACCCACGGCCCCTTCCGTTCACCCGCTCGGCCACCGGCACCCTGCCCGGCCGCGACCGCATTCCGCCAGGGACACGCCGGACACGCCGGGCGGACACGCCGGGCGGACACGCCGGGCCCGTCGAACCGCACGCCGCCCTCCCGTGTCCCCGCCGACGGCACCGAAGCCCGCGTCACCGTCCGCACCGGGACCCGCGTCGCGCCATCCGCCCCGACATGCCACGCGTCCGCGCCTCCCTCACCGGCCCCGCCGGCCCGACCGTCGAGGCCCCGCAGGCCCTGACGGCTCGTACGAAGTGGTCTACGACCACGTCGTGTCCCTCACCGGGTACGCAGGCGACGCCGCGCTCCACCGTCGGCGCGACCCACGACCCCTGGCGGGACGTGCGCGCCGGGGTTTTCGCCGCGCCGGGGCGGGTTACCCGATGGCCCCGGCGGCACGGTCCGCCGCTCCCGGACGGGTCGAGGAGACGTACCGTGCACTGGCTGGTCACCCTGCTGTTGAGCGGCGGTCGTCATGACGGCTCTCGCGGCGCCTGGGCACGCATACCCGCAGGCGAGTCCTGGCGCTGCGGCTGACCACGCTCCGCGAGGCGACGGGCGGCACCGGACGGCCGCACTCGGCCAGCGACGCGGGGCTCCTCGGTTCCCTGGCGGTGGACATCATGCGTGTACAGGTCGACCTCCGCCGGCACGCCGAGAGCTACTGCTTCCGGCGCAGTGAACGGCCCGGCGGGGTGGTGCACGGCGGGCGCCGCACGGCCGGGTGCTCGCCGCAGGTTCGCCGCCGCCCCGTTTCAGGGCGCTCCGAAAGGATAGCCGGGGGAGAAGGGCGAGAGCGGCGACAGCGCCGCGTACGGGAAGGAGCCGCGACGTGGCCGACCCGCGTAGTACCGTCGTCGTCATCATCACGCACGACCGGTGCGGCGAGCCGCTCCGCACCCTCGACGTGATGGCGCGACTGCCGGAACGGCCACCGATCACGGTGGTGGACAACGCCTCGTCGGACGGCACCACCGAGGCCGTCGCCCGGCGCCACCCGGACGTCACGCTCTTGACCCCGGCCGGCCGCCGACCTCGGCGCGGTGGGCCGCACCCTGGCCGCCGTACGCCGGGCCCGTACGCCGTACATCGCCTTCTGCGACGACGGCTCCTGGTGGGCCTCCGCTTCGCCGGCCGGCCCTCCGCAGAACGCTGCACCTGGCCCGCCGGTACATCGGATGAACAGGTGACGGAGGTCCCGGCGGCGAAACCGCCGGAGCCGAAAGTGAGGACGACTGTGAACTGTTACGAATGCACTCAGCCGAACACCGCCGTCGCCGTGTGCCACTTCTGCGGCGCCGGCCTGTGCCGCGACCACGTGCATGTGCGCGGCGAGGAGGTCCACGAACTCGCCGGTACGGCACCGACCCACGCCGGGCGCGGCCGACGCATGCTGTGCCGGATCTGCGTCGGCGTACCGCACGTGGCCTCCGAGGTCTGACCGACGCCGTGCAGGGACTTGCCATCGAGGTCCAGCAGGCCACCCGGTGCCGCCGGGGCGCCCTCGGTGTCATCGGTGCGACCGGGCCGTCGTGTCTGCCCGCTCACGACCGGACCGGACGGACGCGGCTCTGGAGGGGTATCGGTGCTTCGACCGTACGCCGAGGACACTCGCAGGCGTACGCGTGGGGCATGGGGCTGGTCCCGTCCGGCTGCGAACCGGAGGTGCCGGCGTTGCCGGTGGGGCTGCGCCGCCGCACGGAGGAGGCGGCGGCCGTGGACACGGGCGACGCGGAGGGGCCCTGACGCGGCCGCCCCTCACCCGGCGGCGTACGGTGACGCGGTGCAGCTACGACGTGGATTGACCGTGCTCGGCCGGTGGGTCGCCTGGTGGGCGGTCGTCACCTTGTTCCTGTGGGGTGTGACCCTGCTGATGTCGGGCCCCGAGAGCTTCGCCGACTGCGCTCGGGGTGCCGCCGTGATCATCGTCGTCGGGGAGTGCGTCGACCGGCTCAGGCGGCGCCGCCTCAAGCGCCGGGCCGCCACCACGGGGCGCTGACCGGCGCGTTCACCGGGGGCGGCGGGGGCTGGGCAAGTCCTGGGGCAGCGGCTCCACGGGGTCGTCCGAACCGGCCACGACCCACGCCACGCCGCCCGCCAGCACCGAGGGCCCGGTGTGGTGCGGGCGGCGCCGGGCCAGCCGTACGCTCACATACGCGTCCGCCTCCGGCACGGGCACCCGCAACGCCGCGGCCAGCTCCCGCCCCCGCCGGTTGCCGCCCAGCACCAGAACCCCTTCGTCCCGGAGCGCCACCGCCGCCTCCCGGACACGCCGCGCACTGTCCCGGCGCCGCGTCACCGCCCGCAGCGCGGCGTCCCGTACGGGTCGGCCCCGCACCCGCCGGAAGAGCTCGGCGGCACGGTCCGCCGCGGACGCGGGCGCCAGGATCGCGGCACGGTCCTCCTCGGCCAGGCGCAGTAGCACGTTCTCCGGCAATGGCGCGTCCTGGTGCAGCCAGAGCATGCCCGTCCGGGCCTGGGCGGAAGGCGTACCGGGCCGCCTCCGCAGGAGCCCGGCCGACCAGCGAGCGTGCCCGTCGTCGACGGTCACCACCAGGCAGAGGCCCTCCGCCGTGGCCACCGGGGACGTCCACTCCCGCCCCCCGAGCAACAGCTCGAGCCGGCAGGCCGTGGTGAACGGCAAGGCGGTGTGCAGCGCCCGCTCCAGCTCGGGGCGGATCCGAGCTCGCTCCCGCTGGTCGAGCTGCTCGGGATCGAACCTGCCCGTGGTTACCGGGGCGAGAGCGGAGTCAAGACACTCTCTCAACATCACGGCCGTACGACTTCCGTCCGGATCCAGGTCATTGAAGGCCCGTGCCAGCATGAGTAGTTCGGCGTCGTACGCGGACAGGTCCACCTGCGGGGTGAGGACGACGGAGACCACTTCACCGGACGCGGCGGTGACCTCGCGTGGCACGAACCGGCCTGCCACGAGCCCGTCGTCGCCCTGCCGCGTGAGGCGGCCGAACGCCTCGGGTGAGACGCAGAAGGTCGGATGGACGGGAAAGTTCTCCGAGATCCGCCGGAACTCCGCGGAGCGCAGCATCGCGAAGGCGAGCCGGATGTCGAGCTCGGTCGCTGTCTTCGTGGCGCGCGGGTCCACCGCGCGCGGGTCCACGGTGCCGGGGCCCACGGTGCCGGGGCCCACGGTGCCGGACTGCTCGGTGCCTGAGTCGGTGGTGGCGGTGTGCACCGCCAGGCGTGCCGCCGGCCGCCTGCCGGACGCTTCGAGCGTGTCGGGAAGCCGCGCCGCCAGCTCGCCGAGCAGCGGATCGAGCGGCACGTCCGGGTCCACGAACAGCAGGCAACCGTCGTCCGTCGCCTCCCAGTGGCGCTGGTGCCGCGGTGTGAGGACGCCGCCCGCCTCCAGGGCGTCGATGACGGGTGCGAGGACCCGGAGCTTCTTGTCCGGGTCCTCGCCGTCCGCCTCGATCGCGATGACGGTCCAGGCGGCGGGCCCTTCGCCGTCGAGGTGGGACCGCGCGGCGGCGAGCAGGCGGCGGGCCTCGGCGCCGTCGGGGTCCTCGGACCCGGCGAAGAACATGAGGGCCTCCTGTGCCGCCGCCTCCGCCGCGGAGGGCCGTCGCAGCGTCAGCAGGCTCCGGGCGATACGCGTCAGCGCCTGGCCCTCGGCGCGGCGCAGGCCCTGGAGGCGGAACTGGCTCCGGACACGACGCTGCACGGTGAGGAGCTCCTCGTACCGGCGGGCCGCCGCGAGCGAGTCCTCCAGACAGAGCAACGCGTCCAGGGTCAGCGGGCTCGGCCCGGGGTCGGGGAAACAGCCGAGTGCCTCCTGCGCCAGGGGGATCGCCTCCCCGGTCCTGCCGAGCCGCGTGAGCACCCGGGCCAGCTCGAGACAGCTGGTCGCCACTCCGTGGCTGTCGTCGTCGGCCCGAAAGGCGTGCAGGGCCTGTTCCAGATCCCGTACGGCGTCACTCGGCGCCCCGCGTTCGACGGCCAGCCTCCCGGCCAGCAGGGCGGTGAGCCCGCCGGTGGCGCGGTCCTGCTCCAGGACGGAGCGTGCCACCACGCCGAGCGTCTCCTCGGCCTGGCCGGGCCGACCCGCGGCGTACTGACCGTGTGCCAGGGCGACCACGAATCGGATGTGCGCCAGCTGGTCCGATCCGGGCCACGTCGTGATCAGGGACCGGGTCGCGTCCTGATACCGGGACCGGTAGGGGATCGACGAGGCAAGGTCCTGAAGGAGGAGCAGCAGGTCCGCCAAGCGGCGCAGCAGCGCGCTGTTGGCGGCGCGAGGAGAGTCCGCCGTCGTCGGCAGCGCCAGCGCGTTGGGCAGCCACACATCGTCCGTGCCCTGACTCGTCCAGGGCTGCGCGGGTTCCACCCCGAGCCGGGCGGCGAGTCGGGAACCGGGCCGCCGCCGCTCGTACAGGGCGGCCGCGGCGAAGAGATGGAGGCGCAGGAGCCGGGCGGTCGCGTTCTCGGCGTCCGGGCTGTCGTACGCGGACCGCCGCACATGGCGGTGCACCGCTTCCGGCATCCGGTACAGGTCGGCACCCGGCCGCTCCAGCAGCCCCTCGGTCACCAGTCTGTCGAGCGTCGCCTGTGCGGCCCGCCCGGTGCCGAGGAGGGCCGAAGCCTCTTCGCGCGTCAGTTGCCCGGTCTCCGCGAGGGCGAGCAGCCGCATGGCCTCCAACAGCCTGCCGGGCAGATGGCTCAGCCGCAGGCGCAGCACCGCTTCGAGGTCCTCGCCGGGTTCGGCGGGCGCCGCGGCGGGCCGGGCGGCGCGCAGCATCCGCCTCAGCTCCGGCAACGGCGGCGCGGACCCCGAAGCGATCCAGGAGCCGGTGATCCGGAGAGTCAGCGGCCACCAGGCGCCGCCCGCGGTCAGCCCCCGGAGCGCCGCACGGTCCTCGTCGCCCTCCATGTCCACCAGGGAGGTGAGCAGCGCATGGGACTCCTCGTGACGGAGGGGAGGGAGCAGGATCTCCCGGCCGACGGGGTTCGCCGGCATGTTCCGGGAGGTGACGATGGCCGCGCAGCCGGGTGCGGTGGGCAGCAGACGCCGGATCTCGTCCCAGTCCGGCGCGTCGTCGAGAACGAGCAGGACGCGTCGCCGGGCGAGTGCCTCCGCCAGCTTCGCCGCGAGCTCGTCGGCGGTGTGCGGGCCTTCGTCGACGGGGGCGCCGAGGTCGGTCAGCAGACGGTGCAGGGCGGCTTCCGGCGGCACGGGATGCTCGGTCGAGCCGCGCAGGTCCACGTAGAACTGGCCGTCCGGGTAGTGCTCCCGCACCCGGTGAGCCACGTGCAGGGCGAACGCCGTCCGGCCGGCGCCCGGAGATCCGAGCAGCGCGCTCACCTGGTGGACCCCGCCGTCCGGCGCGCTCAGCCGTGCCACGAGCTGGTTCACGGCCTCGGTGTGGCCGACGAACGGGTGGGGCGGGGCCGGGAGTCGCGGAGACGGGGCGGTACGGGACTCATGTGCTCCGGACGGCGCTCCCGCCGCCTCCTCCGGCACCGCCAGCCCCAGCAGCTCCAGGGTCTGCCGTGACGCACGGGCGAACGCCTCGTGCTCGGCCGGCAGAGCCTGCGGCCCGGCCGGGTCCCGGACCACCGAGGGGAGCCGGGCCCGGCCGTCGCCCCGGGAGGCGACATGCCGGTCGAGGGCCTGGTGGACGCGCCACGCCTCGTGGGCGGGGAGCCGCTCCCGCAGCACCGCCCTCGCCTCGTCCGGCAGCACCAGCTCCAGGGGCCCGTGCCCGTCGCCGTCGCTTGCCTGCTCCAGCTCGAACAGGCCGCTGGTCACGACCTCCGCCACATCGGCGGTCGTCGCCTCCGGCACGAGCTCCCGGCGGATGACGTGCAGGAGCTGCAGGCTGAGCCGGTCGAACGGCGAGCACAGCACCGCCAGACGCGCCGCCCGGGGCGCCGCGGTACGGAGGAAGCCCTTCGCGACCGTGCCGGGTGGCAACGGCACGGCGGACGGCCGTGGCCGGCCCGGCAGGCGCCCGCCGGGCGGGACGAGTACGGCGGTGCAGCCCTCGGGGTCGCCGCGCATCGCGGCCCGCGACCAGCGGTCCAGCGAGTGCGGCGACAGCGAGAGCACAGGAATCGGCAGCCATGCCCCGGAACCGCCCTGGCCGGTGCTGTCGGGGTCGGCGAGGTCGAGGAGCGGGGGAGCCTCGTGCGGGAGGCGACTGCGGTGGGCGCCGGGGGCCGCGGGCGTGAACCGGACCGTGGGCAGGTTCAGTCCACCGCGCCGCCACAGCTTCGTGGGCAGCGGGTTGAGCAGCGCCATGGGTGTCGTGGCCGCCCACGCGCGTAACAGCTGCCAAACCTCGGGCGCACGCCACGGCTCGGCCATGCAGTCCGACACCACGACGACCAGCCTGCGCCCGTCCGCGCGGCGCAGCTGCCCCGGCGCCCGTGGACGGCCGTCGGCGTCGAACCCGAGGTCCCGCACCTGGAGGGTGCGGAAGGCCCCGAGGCGGTCGAGGACGGTCGTGAAGTCGGTGAGGGTCTCCTCCCACACCCTCATGTTGGGGGAGCGGTCGACGACCAGGGCCAGGTCGAACCAGCGTTCCGGCGCGGCCGCGAACACCGGGAGCAGCTCGCCGCTGCGGGCGTAGCTGTCCACCGTCGCGTCGATGTCGAGGGCGCTGCGCCGTCCCTCGGGCCACGGGCGCTTCCACGGCCGCAGCGCCCGTGTCACCTCCAGGGCACGCGGCAGCCCCGTCGCGTGGGGTGCCGCCACGGCGTGGCCGCGCATCCGGGTGTCGCTGCCCGGAAGCCGTTCGTGCAGGGCGCGCGTCCCACCGGACGAGGTGGCGGCGACGGGACCGCCCATGCCATGCCCGGGTGTCACCGGACGCTCCGGTACCGGCTCTTCCGTAGCGTCCGAGGCGGGTGCCTCGCCGCCGTCCGCGGTCGACGGCGGACGGGTGGGCGGCGCGGTCGCGGTCGCCTGCTGCTGCCCCTCCGCCATCCGGGCCGCCAGCCACAGGGCCTCGGCCAGCGCCGTACCGTCGAGCCCGACACCCGTACCGGGTTCGTCGCCCGGCCCGGCACCGGCGTCCGGTCCGGCCAGACCGGGGACGGCCAGGCGCAGGGCGGAGAGGACCCGGGCCAGTGCGTCAGGCACGGGACAGCTCACGCAACAACAGGTCCACGACGGCCTGCCGCCGTTCCTCGTCCGGCGCGCTGCCACCCGCGAGCAGGTGTACGGCGTTGAGCAGCTGGTCCACGGCGAGGCTCTCGCCCGCCGTGAGCCGTTCCACGAACGCGCCCACCAGCTCACCCGCCGCCGCCGACCGTGCCGCGTCCGCGCCCAAGTGCGCCTCCACGACCCTCAACAGAGTCTCCGGCGTCGGCATCGGCATCGTGAAACGGATACACCTGCGCAGGAACGCCGCCGGGAAGTCCCGCTCGCCGTTGCTGGTCATCACGATGAATGGGAACTCCGTGCACTGAACCCGCCCCCGCCGCACCTCGTGCAGGGTGTCGCCGCCCCACTCCCGGACGGCCACCACGTCCTTCCCGTACCGGGCCAGCTCCGGGATCTCGAACTCGCCCCGCTCCAGCACGTCCAGCAGGTCACTGGGGAGGTCCAGGTCACTCTTGTCGATCTCGTCGATCAGCAGCGCCCGTGGCCGCGGCGTCGGCAGAAGGGCCGTGCCCAGCGGGCCCATTCGAAGGAACGGCGCGATGTCGTCGCCGCCACCGGAGCCCTCCAGCCGCTGGGCGTGGATCCTGCCGAGCGCGTCGTACCGGTACAGGGCGTCGGCGAGACCGCTGCGGGACGTGATGTGCCAGCGCAGCACGGTGCCCAGCTCCAGCTCCGCCGCGACCTGCTCGATCACCGTGGACTTGCCGGAGCCCGCCGGGCCGGTCACGAGCAGGGGACGGCGCAGCACGAGCGCGGCGTTCACCGCTTCGACCAGACCCCGCGGCGGCACGAACTGCTCGTGCAGGGACCGGCGCGGGAACGCCCGCCAGGGCGGCGGAGGGGCCAGCTCCACCCGCTCCTGCGGCGCGCTGCCGTTCCCCGCGTAGAAGGGCTGCCAGGTCATGCGGGACTCTCCCCATCCGTCGCGAACTGTTCGAACCACCTGCAGAACTCAAGCCACTCCGGGTCGTCCCACACCGTGCGCAAACGGGCCAGGTGCCCGCGCTCCGGCGCCCGGCGCGGCGTTCCGCACCCGTTCCATCTGTCGCGGTACGCGCGGCAGAACTCCACGGGCAGCAGATGCCAGTAGGTGTCCACGCAGCGGCGCGCCTCCGCCGGGACACGGCGCGAGTCGTCCTCCGGCCAAAGCACGATGGGCGAGGAGGCCAGCAGCGTCTCCAGCATGTCCTTCAGATGCGGCGGCCGGTGCTCCAGTGCGACCGCTCGTGTGCGCGGCCCGCTCAGCAGCCGGTCGTGGAGCTCGCGCACCTGCCGTGTGTCGCCCTCGCCCAGCCAGTCCACGCGGGTGCTGTCCGGGCACGTCTCCATGGCGCGGAGCGTGCTGCGGGCCCGGTTGTTGATCCACCACAGGTGTTCGGGCGGCTGGATTCGGTCGCTCCACCGCAGCACGACGTCGTGCTCCGCGCCCAGCCGCATCCCGAAGTAGGTCTCCTCCGGGCGCCACTGGACCAGCAGGGGAGCGGGCGCGGCGATCTCCACCCGGCGCAGCGGCGCGTCCAGCGCGGATGCCAGCCGCGACGCCCACCGCAGTGCCGCCCCCACCTGTCCCTCCACCCCGGCACGGTCCGGGGTGCACGCGAACTCCTCCCGCTCGCGCACCGTTCCGTCGTCCAGGAGCCAGGCCGCCAGCGTCTCGGGCCACTCGTCGCCGACCGCCGCGTGCAGGCTGACCACCAGCCGCAGCCGCATGTCCCGCGTCCGGTCGTGCAGCCGCTCGAACGCGTCGTTCAGGTCGATCCCGGCGCCCAGGGCCGCTGCCCAGGCGCGTACCGCGGGCGTACCCGGCTCCACACCGGTCTCGTGGGCCAGCAGGGCAACGAAGTCCGTGAGCGGCACGGTCCGCCGCTGCCCGGCGAGTGGTGCCCGCAGCAGCAGATACTCGACCGCGTCCCGCAGCAGTTCGGCGCCCGACGAATCGGGCAGCGGGTCCACCGGGCCCGGGCATACTGCGGTCAGCGTCCGTCGCAGCAGACCCGAGGTGAGCGCGGCGCCCGGCCAGGCACTGAGCAGCCCCACCGTCCGCGCGGCCGCGTCCAGCGCGTCGACCACACCAAGCGCCCACGCCCGTTCGGCCGACGGCGCGGCCGCCGCCAGCCCGGACCGGACACCGTCCAGCTCGCGAACCGTCGTCACCTGACCTTCGAGCAGTGCGTCGTCCACGGCCGCGACCGCCCGGGTCAGCTCCTCCGACCCCACCCGGCCGAGCAGGGCACCGGTGAGGCCGGCGGAGTGCCGCGGATTGTGCGCCAGCCACAGCCGGGCCGCGGCGAACCGGGCGCCGTCGAACTCCGCCCGGAGAATCGCCTGCCCCGCCGTGCCGGCGTCGTCCCGCACGGCCTCCACGACGGCCTCGGGCAACAAGATCTCCCCCGACGTGGCGATGCCGTCCTGGAGGACCTTCACCAGGGTCCTGCTGAACCGCAGCCCGTACGCCTCCTCGGCCGCCCCGGACCCCATGAGCAGCGACAGCCGTGTGTCGCCCTGCCGGATGCCGTTCGCCACGGACTTCAGATCCGGCACCGCGTTTCCCGCGTGGCACGTGTCCACGATGGCGATGACCCCCGCGACGCCCTGCGTGTCCAGCGCCTGCGCCAGCAGCGACCCGACGTCCACCGCCGTCACGGGCGCCTCCGCCCGAGAGTCGCCGGCCATGAAGTACAGGCTCGTCCCGGACGCCATGCCGTGGCCCAGCAGCGCCACGACGAGCACCGCACCGGCCTCGCCCGCGCTGAGCGCGGCCCGGCGGATCGCCTCCTCGACGTCCGCCCGCGCCAGCCCGCCACCGCACAGCAGCGTCGCCCCGCTCGGCGGGTCCTTCTCGCAGCCGCCGGCCCAGGGAGCGGTGAGCGTCTCGTGCAGCGCCCCGGCCGCTTCCTCCAGCTCGTCCAGCGGGCCGAGGTCGGGACACTGCGCCCCGATCACCAGGGCGTGGCGCGGGCCGGTCATGACCCGGTCACCGCGGTCAGGGCCTCGACGAGCGGACCCGCCACGGCCGGCTGGGCCAGATACTTCGCGGCCGGGTGCACCCACACGCCGTCCGAGTCGACCCGTCCGCTCACGGGCCGGACGGAGGCGGCGTTGGGCTGGACGAACTCCTCCAGCGCGGGCCGGGCAGCCACGATGTCGTCCCGGTCCCAGAAGTTGAGCCACCGGCCCACGCACGCCGGAGCACTGAGCGGCTGCGGCCGCACCCGTGGCCGCACGGCGGTCCGGACACCGAGCGGCGACCCGAGAGTGATCAGCAGTGGCACCTCGCCCTCGTGCGCGTGCAGGGTCTCCAGGGCGACGACGGTGCCCAGGGAGTGGGCGACGACCACCGTGGGGCCATCGGCGTCCAGGCACGCGGCGACTCTGCGGCGGATCCGGGCATCGAGTGCCACGCCCGCTTCGTCCGGCTCCCCTCGGTTGAGATAGCGGGCGACCTGGCCCAGCATCCCGGCCGTGACTCGCGCGCTGAGCCAGCCGCCCGTGGACCGCAGCCCCGGCAGCGACAGCAGACTCGTCAGGGCGTTCACCGCGCGCCGGCCAGGAGCACCCATGCCCTGGGCCCCGCCCGGCGGGGCCAGTTGGGTGCGGGCGTGCCGCAGCGCCCTGGCCTCGGCCGGGGCCAGCGCCGCGTCCTCCAGCCGCTCGTCGACGGCTTCGAGGAGGAGCGTGGCGACCAGCTCCTCGTCCTCCCGCCAGGCCCCCGCGCCGGAGCCCGCACCCCCGGCTCCCGCACCGGCAGACCCCGCACCCGCGGAGCCGGTACCCGCCGCGCCCGTGCCCTGTGCTCCGGGTCTGCGGAACAGGTCACCGTAGTAGGCGAACCGGATGTCGGCGGCCCAGCCACCCGTCAGACCGGACAACCGGCCCGCGTGACCGGCCGCCCGGGCCCCGTGAGCCGCCGCGCGTAACCACTCGTCCAGATCCGCGTCGGCGTCCCGGGGGCCGCCGATGCCGTGGACGAACACCAGACGAGGCTTCATCGTTGTTCCCCCATCGACGTCCATGCTGTCGTTGGTCGATCTTCGCGTGTGCGGCCGAACACCGGCAAGCCCTGTGGAAAACCCACGGACGGTGCCACTCCCGGTCCCGGCCGCACGCGGTCCGGTGCGGGATCAGCCGGCTCGAGCGCCACCGGGCCCTCGCCATGGGATACGACGAACTCGCTGTACCGACAGCCGTCTTCGGGCCGTCGCTCACCAGTCCCGGGTGGCGATGAGCTCCTCCACGTCCGCGTCCGTGAACCCGTAGGCAGACGCGAGAAACCAGAAGTCCTCGGCGATCTCCTCCCGCGCAACCGTCTCGATCTCGCTCCCGGCTGCCTCGAACTCCTCCTCCAGCAGGTTGAACTCCTCCGTCGCGGCCTGGGTGAGTACATACAAGGCCGCCAGGTCCGACGGCTGCTCAGCCTCGATCCGCTCGCACAGCCGCAGCAGGATCGCCCTGCCCTTGTCGACCACGTGATCGGGGAAGTACTCGTCCGCGAACAGCTGCCGCAGAAAGGTGTGACCCGCCACCTGCTGGTTTGTGATCGGCATGACGCCTCCCCATCCCCTTTGAGAACCGACGCGCCGATCATGCATCACACCACTGACAGGCGAGGCCGCCGACGAGCGCCCAGGGGACGTGAACAGCGCTTTCACCACAGCCCTAGCCGCGCCGCCCGGCCGCCACGCCACTCAGCTCCGCGTACAGCTCCGGCCCGGACCAGCGTCGGGCATGCCCCACGGCGGCCGCCTCCGCCTCCCGGACCAGCTCCGCGAGGCGGGTGTTCACCGGAGCGCTCAGACCGTGCCGGGCGGCCAGCGCCACGATCTCGCCCTGCAATGTGTCGATCTCCGTCGGGCGGCCGCGCTCCAGGTCCTCCCACATGGACGACCTGGCCTGCGCGTCCACCCGCAGTGATGCGGCGGCCACCAGCCGGAACACCCGGTCGGGCAGGCGCAGCAGACGGGGCGTCATCGCCGCCGGGACCGGACCCAGCCGGGCCGGGGCCACGCCCTCCGCCCGGAACACCGCGAGCGCCTCCTCCTGGCACAGCGCCAGACACCGGCGGTACGCCCGCGCGCCCAGCTGGTCGCGGAGCGGCAGCCCCGACAGGGCGTTGACGGCGTTGTTGAGGTTCATCAGCAGCTTGGCGTGCTGGACCTCCGCCATGTCGCCGCGCGGCTCCACCACCAGCCCGGCCCGGCGCACGGCCCCCACCAGCGGGCCGGCCGCCGGCACGTCGTCGACCATCAGCGCGCCCGCCGTGCCCTGGTGGAAGGCGCCCGGAGCCGTACGCACCACGTTGTACGGGACCATGCCCGCCAGCACGGTCGTCCCCGCGGGCAGGGCGGCCCGCAGCAGCTCCGCGTTGTGCAGACCGTTCTGGAAACTCACCACGACGGTGTCAGGCCCCAGATGCGGGCCGATCGCCCCGGCGGCCTCGCGCGTGGCCCCCGACTTCACGGTGACCAGGACGTAGTCGGCGCCCGACACGGCCGACGGCGTGGTCGACGTGCGGAGCATGCCCGGGGCCACCTCCGCGTCCGGGCGGCCGCCGCCCGTCAGTCGCAGCCCCCGTCCCCGTACGACATCCATCGCGGCCGGGCGGCCCACGAGCGTGACGGCGCAGCCGGTGGACAGGGCACCGCCCAGGTGGCAGCCGATACTGCCCGCGCCGAACACGGCGATCCTCAGTGGCATGCGGCCAGTGTGAACCCCGGGAGCGTCCCGGTCGAGCGCCCGACGGCCGTCAGCCGCTCACACCTCGTCCGGGTCCGGCGCGGCCCGCCGGTGGGTGGGTGTCGCGGTCCTCGTGTGGATGAACAGCTCCTGCCGCCCGGGAGGCGCCCCCCGGTGCTCGGGCAGCGGCAGCTCGTACATCACGGGCCGACGGTGGTCGGCCAGCTGCCGTTCGACGTTGTACACGCGGCCGAACTTCCAGAGCATGCGGGCGAAGTTCGTCTGGCCGCGCAGCAGGTTCTTGCCGAGAATGCCCATGGCGCCGACGGCGGTCCGCATCCCCAGGTGCTTGCGGTTCAGCACCGCCTGCGTGCGCACCAGTTCCCGGTAGAAGACGTCGAGCGGCAGTTTCGTCGGTACGACCGCGTGCTGGATGTCGAAGAGACGGTAGTCCCGCGTCGTCAGCTGACGGGCCTCCGTGTGCCAGATCTCCGTCCCCGGATACGGCGTCATCACCGTCAGATGCACGATCTCCGGCACCGCGAGCGCGAACTCCCGTACGAGCCGGAACCGCTCCTCGTCCCAGGCCGGGTCGACGATCAGATTGATCGCCACCATGATGCCCATCCGCCGGGCCGCCTCCAGAGCGCGGAAGTTGTCGTCGGGACTGACCCGCTTCCGGTAGAGGTCCAGGCCCTCGGCGTCGATGGCCTCCATGCCCAGGAACATGTACCGCAGCCCGAGCCGCGTCCAGCGCTCGAACACCTCCTCGTTGCGGAGCAGCACGTCGGCGCGTGTCTCCAGGTAGTAGCGCTTGCGGATACGGCGCCGCTCCAAGGCGGCGGCGATCCCGTGCCCGTGCTCCGGCCGGATGAACGCCACGTCGTCGACGATGAAGACGTTCGGCTCGCGGATCGACGCCATCTCCTCGGCCGCGGCATCCGCCGACGCCTTTCGGTAGCTGCGCCCGTAGAACGTCCACGCCGAGCAGAACGAGCAGTCCCAGGGGCAGCCGCGGGTGAACTCGATGGAGGCGCAGGGGTCCAGCTCCCCGATGAAGTAGCGGTTCCGCTTGCGCATGAGGTCACGTGCGGGGCGTGGGTGGTCCAGGCTCTCCAGGAGCTTGGGCGCGGGGCCGCGCCCCTCCGCGGACACGACGCCCGGCACCGTGCCCAGGCCGCCGTCGCGTGCCGCCTCCAGCAGCGGTGCCACCGCCGGCTCGCCCTCCCCGCGCACGATCGCGTCAACGGCGCCGTCGGCCTGATTCAGCACATGTTCCGCGATGAAGGAGACACTGTGCCCGCCGAAGAAGACGAAACATCCAGGAGCCGCCTCCTTCGTGCGCCGGGCGATGTCGATCGCCTCGGGAATGTTCGCCAGATAGTTCAGGGAGATCCCCAGGGCCTCCGGCGCGAAGGACCGCAGCTCGGCCTCGAGCACGGCGGGGGACAGCACCTGAAGGTCCACCACACGCACCTCGTGGCCGGCGTCCCGGGCCGCCGCCGCCACCCGTTCCAGGCCCAAGGGCTCGAGTCGAAGGAAGATCTCCGAGTACATCAGGGAACTCGGGTGGACGAGGAGCACGCGCATGTGAATCTCCAGCCGGATGGCGACAAAACCGTCTGTTCTGGCATATGTGTGCGGTCAGTGCGCGGTCAGTGGCTCCTCCAGACCAGGCGGACGGCGAAGTTCACGTCCGCGGTGCCCTTCGCGACGATGACACCGGTCTCACCGCCCATCTTGAGACCGAACTCCAGCTCCGCCTCGTGCGGGCCGAGCCGACGGATTGTCTGGAAGACCTTCGACAGCGTGGGGCCCAGCTGGTCCATCGCCTCCTGCAGCGACATCCGGGCCCTGGCCACCACGGCTTCGCCGGGGACCCGCTCCAGATCCGCGCCCACCAGGTCGTCGTCGACCTCGAAGACGGCCGCTCCCTGGCTGCCGTCCCCCAACTCGATCGTGATCAGCTCCGCCACGGGTCCACCTTGACCCAGCGGCACGGGCCGCGCACGCCGGGCCGTCCGGAGGGACCACCCGGACGACCTCGTGGCTGCTTTCCGCCGCTCCGCGCGCGGGCACGGTTTCCACGACCCGCCGGTACGGAAGCCTTTTTCTCACGAGAACTGTTGTCGACGTCGCTGCGCCCGATCTCCCTTGTGCCGGCCCCGAGCCGGCAGCCCTTGTCAGGAGAGCAGAGAGCGGAGTACCCGTGCAGCACCCCCGAGACGCACACGACCACGACCACGACCAGCCCGGCCACCGGGACCGGGACCACGAGGCCGCACGCCGTGACCGGGGTGCCCGCCACGGCCGCCGCCGTGCGAGCCGCGGGGCCGCCGTGACGGCCCCGCGCCGTCACGCGAAACGCCGCTGGACCTACCAGGGCATCGGCACCATCGTCGCCGGCACGGTCGCCGTCGCCGCGGTGGCGACCGGCACCGTCGTACTCGGCGGCACCGGCGGAGACGCCGGCTCGCTGGCCACCCGTACGGCCGCACCCGTCCCCCGTGACGGGGCCGACGGCACCCCGACAGGCACGTCGGCCACGCCTCCCGGCATACCCAGCGCCGCCCCGTACCGCTCCGCGCAGCCGTCACCCGGCGCCAGCCCGGCCGCCTCGACCCCCGCTCCCACGGCCCCGCGCGTCACGCCCACCCCGCGCACCGTGCCCACCACCGGCCGGGGCAGGACCGACGCCCCGACCGCACCAGACGCCCCCGCCCCGGTGGACCCCGCCACCCCGAACGTCGCGAACACGCCCCGGACCGGCGCCGCGCCCGCCGAGTACATCCGCCGCGTCGTCGAACTCGTCAACGCCGAGCGTGCCAAGGCCGGTTGCGGAGCGTTCCGCGTCAACAGCCGCCTGCAGGCCGCCGCACAGGGCCACGCGGACGACATGGCCGCCCGCGACTACTACGAGCACGACACCCCCGAGGGCCGCGACGCCGGCGATCGGATGGAGGCCGCCGACTACCGCTGGCGCACCTGGGGCGAGAACATCCACCGCGGACCCAAGGACCCGGCCACCGCCGTGCGCGACTGGATGAAGAGCCCCGGACACCGTGAGAACATCCTCAACTGCTCCTTCAAGGACATCGGCGTCGGTGTGAACCTCAGGTCCAACGGCCCGTGGTGGGTGCAGAACTTCGGCGCCGCGGGGTAGCCGGAGGGCGCGGGGCGCCGCCTATGCCGGGCCGGCCAGGGTCTGCACCCACACCATGCCCTCCGGCCCCGGCACGGCCGCCACGCCGGTGTCCCGGTACTCGCAGCCGAGCATGTTCTCCTCGTGGATCGAGCCGTCCATCCAGTCGTCGACCACTCCGGCAGCGTCCCGGGGACCACGGTGCAGGTTCTCGGCCCACGCGCCCGGGTCGTACCCGGCCTCGGCGATGCGCGAGTCGGCGTGCCGGCCCTCCGGGCTCGCGTGCCCGAAGTAGCGCCGCGCCACCATGTCGCGCGCGTGGGCCCGTGCCGCCGCGGTGAGCCGGGCGTCCAGCCGCAGCGGCCCGCACCCCGCCTCGGCCCGCCGGGCGTTCACCAGCTCCGTCAGTCGCTCCGCGACGGTCGGCTCGGCGCGCCGGGTGACGCTCGCGGAGGGCGGGGGCGGGGGTACGGAGGCCGGGCCGGGCGTCACGGCCGGCGACACCGTCGGGGACGGCGTGCGGGCGGCGGTGGGGGACGCCGTCGGGCTCTGCGGCGCGGCGAGGTTCCCCCTGGACGGCGCATCGGAAGGGGACGGTACGGGGGTACGGGGCGTTGCGGGCCACAGCAGGGCCGACAGCACCCCGCCGAGGACGAGCCCCCCGACGACAGCGGGCACCCGCCACCGCGGGACACCGCCGGCGGGACCCGAGACGGCGGCGCCGGAGGAACCCTCGCTCGGGGGTACGCCGCCCGCCAGCACGCGCGAAGAGCCGTCCGCCACAGGACCGGACGGACCGTGAGCAGCCGACGCTGAAGCATCGTGCGTGGCCGCCCCTGTAGCGCCGTGTGTGGCGGCCCCTGAGGCGCCCTGGGTGACGGCTCCTGCAGCGCCCTGCGCCACCCCGCCTTCCGCCACCGCACCCGCCGTCGCAGCCGTTGCCGCCCCGAGCTCGGCCGCCGGGACCGACGGGTACCCCGACAGGGGAACGACCAGGGCGAGCCCCGCGAGGAGTCCCTCGGCGGGGATCAGGCCGGACCAGTGGCCGCCGCAGGCACGGCAGCCCCGGGCATGGCGGGCGACGCGTTTGCGCCAGATCGCGGCCGGGCGGCCGTCCCAGTCCGCCGTGAGCCGTGCCAGCCCGTCGCAGCGGGGCTCGGCGGCCAGGGTGCGCACCACCACCCGCCCGGTCTCCAGCTGGGCCTTCATCCGCTGCACCCGTACCGCCGCGTGGCGTCCGGGGACGCCCAGTGCCTCGGCCAGCTCCGCGCGCGTGAGTTCCCCCGCGGCCTCCTGCCACCACAGGGCCAGCAGCGCCCGGTCGTCCTCGTCGAGCCACCGGGTGGCCTCGGCGACCTCGCGGCGCTGACCGGAGAGCCCGAGCCGCAGGATGGTCAGGTCCACGAAGTCGCCCGCGGGGTCGGGCCGCTCCACCACGCGCTCCAGCGAGGCGACCGCCGCCTGCTGACGGTCGGTCCAGCGCCGCCGTATCTGGTTCATCGCGATGGCGACCAGCCACGACCGGAAGCGGGCCGGCTCCCGCAGCCCGCCCAACCCGTCGAGGGCCCGGAACATGGTGTCCTGGACCACGTCGTCCACGTCCGCGTGTCCGTCGAGGGCGCGGCCCACGACGTTGTAGACCAGTGGCAGATAGTCGGCGACAAGCCGTTCGCGCGCGGGCCCGTCACCCGCCCGCGCCGCGCTCACCAGTTCCGGAATGTGGTCACTGTCCGTGTGCATGCCCTGCCTCGCCCCGTCGTTCCGTACGGTCCTGTCGTCGGGGGACCCGGGAGCGCACCGCCGACAACGGAAATCAGCCGGACACTACGCACCCCGAGCCACCGGAGCGAATCTTTCGAAGCGCCACGCGGACCCCGTCGGGCCTTGCCCACGGTGCGGCACGGAAATAGGTTCCCCATGAAACCGTCCAGGCCCGGGCCCCAGGCCCCCGGCTCCCGGAGTCCGCATGCCCCTGCACGTCCCCGCCGGTTCGCACATCCTGTTCCAGGGCGACTCCATCACCGACAGCGGCCGCGACCGCCACCCGTACGCCGATGTCAACGCCGCCCTCGGCCACGGCTACGTCTACCTGGTCGCCGCTCGCGCGGCCGCCCGTGCCCCCGGCCACCGCTGGCGGATCACCAACAGGGGCGTGAGCGGCGACAAGGTCCCCGAACTTGCCGCCCGCTGGCAGGCCGACACCCTCGAACTGGCCCCCGACGTCCTGTCGGTCCTCGTCGGCGTCAACGACGCCTGGCGCGTGGTGGACGGCGACTCCGGCGACATCGACGCGGACGGCTTCCGCGGCGCGTACGACGCCCTCCTCGCCCGTACCCGCCAGACCCTCCCGGAGCTGCGGATCGTGCTGTGCGAACCGTTCTGCCTGCCCAGCGGCCCCGGCTCCGACTTCGATGAGGCCCTGGCCGCGCAGGTGCTGCTCCGGCAGCAGATCGTCGCCGAACTCGCCACCGCCCACCGCGCCGAACTCGTACGGCTCCAGACCGTCTTCGACGAGGCTGCGCGCCGTGCCCCGGCGGCGCACTGGATCCACGACGGCGTGCACCCCACGGCCGCCGGCCACCAGCTGCTCGCCGACGCCTGGATCAGCGCCGTTGCAGCCGGGCCGCCCGAGCGCTGATGTCGGGCAGCTTCGCGTACAGCGCCGCGCCCGGGCAGGTGGTCGGATAGCCGTCTGTGTGGCCGCCGACGACGGGCAGCACGGCCGTCGTCCCCTTGGGGAAGCGTGACGCGTCGTTGGTGGAGACGAGGGTGACCGTGCCACGCGGGTCGGGCCCCGCGGGGTCCAGTTTCCAGGCGACCAGCCGGGCGATCGCGTCGAGCATCGGCTCCGGCACCCGCGCGCCCTCCGTGAACGTGCCGATCGCCGCGATTCCGACCGTGCCGTCGTTGAACCCCTTGGTGTGGGCGCCGATGACCGCCCGGTCCACGCCGCCCGCCCGGCCCTCGTAGATGG
The DNA here is from genome assembly GCF_008271805.1 of Streptomyces sp. TRM49041. GTDB lineage: Bacteria > Actinomycetota > Actinomycetes > Streptomycetales > Streptomycetaceae > Streptomyces. The sequence goes on along the minus strand of NZ_VSRY01000123.1, from coordinate 18,768 downwards.
TGCCGCAGGCGTCGACGAGGAAGTTGTAGCCGATGTCGTCCCAGTGCCTGCCGTAGGCGTGACCGGCGTACACACCGCGCAGGGTCTTCGGGACGCTCTCGCAGTCGTAGCCGTTCGGGCTGCTCGTGTGGTGGATGACGGCGGCCTTCACCGCCGGCGCGTACCGGGCGGCGGGAGCCGTCGACACGCTCTCCGCCCGCCATGCCGTGCGCGGCACGATCACAGGCCGCGGACCCTGTTGGCGCACGGCGCGCTGCGGAGCCGTACGCTCCGGATCGCCGACGGCGGCGTCCTTCGGTGCCGACGACGGCCCCAACAGGACACTCGCGGTGGCGAGCAGCGCCAGCACGGTCAGGGACGCGGCGGCGCGGGCTCGGCGGGTCCGCGGCAGACGCATGTACGACGCCTCCTCCCCGTCCGAGCCGCCCCCGACGTTGTCGCGTTTCTCCACATCAGCACCATCGTCGCCAACGGTTCGCCGGTCCGCCCGCCGGAGTGCTCCGTACGGGAGACCGCGACCGCGGCGATTGTCAGTGGTCCGCCCTACGGTTTGAGCAGTGGGACCCACGGGACAGGCCGGGGGTCCGCCCTGGGGAGGGGTGTGTCATGTCCGCTGTGTCCATGGAGTCGACGACGTATCTGGAGCTGTCGCAGGACGCCGGCGTCGCGCACAAGTTCTACGAGGTCACCGTCGACGGCCAGGTGGTGACGGTGCGGTACGGGCGGATCGGGGCAGCCGGGCAGACGCAGACCTCCACGTTCCCCACGGTGGAGAAGGCCCGGGCGGCCGCCGCGAAGAAGGTCGGCGAGAAGGTACGCAAGGGCTACGCGCCCGCCGTGCCCGGTCAGCGCCCCCCGCGCGCGGTGACCCGGCGGCAGGTGACCTCGGCGCCTTCCACAGCCCGGGCGGTCGCGCCGGTGCTGTGGCGGTTCCGCACCGGCTCCTCGGCGTTCGGTATCCACGTCGACGACGAGCGCTGCTGGGTGGGCAACCAGGCGGGCGACGTGTACACGCTTGACCACGACGGCGGCGTCCTGGCCCGCTTCAGCCTGCCCGACGGCGTGAAGTGCCTGGTCGCCGACGAGTTCTGGATCTACGCGGGCTGCGACGACGGCCGGGTGTACGACCTGTCGTCGAAGCTGCCGTTCGCGGCGTACGACATCGCGGCGGACGTCGACATCTTCTGGCTGGACATCCACGAGGGCGTGCTGAACGTCGCGGACCGCGCCGGCCGGCTCACCGTCATCGACCACGAGGACGAGCACCAGTGGTCGCGGCGCGGCCAGGGCGAGCACGCCTGGATGGTCCGCGCCGACGACCGGGCCGTCTACCACGGCCACCAGCGGGGCGTCACGGCCTACGCTCCGGACGGCGGCGGCGAGCTGTGGCACACACCTACCCGGGGCGGCGTCCTCTTCGGCTGGCAGGAGGACACGGCCGTGTACGCGGGTACCGCCCACCGAGTGGTCCAGCGGCTGTCGAAGGACGACGGCACGATCGAGGCCACCTACGCCTGCGACAGCGCGGTGTACTCGTGCGCCACCTCGCCCGGCGGACGGTTCGTCTTCGCCGGTGACGCGGCCTCGTCCGTGTACTGCTTCGACCGGGACGGTACGCGGCTTTGGAAGCTCGGCACGGGCGGGGGCTCGGCGCTGTCGATGCAGTACCGCGACGAGCGGCTGTACCTGGTGACGACGGACGGCTCGCTGGTCTGCGTGGACGCGAGCGAGGCCGCGGTCACCCAGGCCCAGCAGGGCACGGTGCCGGTGGCGCGGGACGTCAAGCTGGCCGCCGCACTGCCGACGTACGCGCCCGCCGCGGCGGCGGCCGCGGTGCCCACCGTGGTGAACGCCCCCGCGGGCTCGATCGTCGTGGAGTGTGTCCAGGAGGCCGGCCGGATGCGCGTCCACGTCGTGTCCGAGGGCTACGAACAGTCCTGGAACGTGCAGTTCCCGCGTGCGATACGGCAGCCTGGGGCGCGTTTCGTCGTGGACGGCCTGCACGCGGCGGCGGGCGGCTTCTACCGGGTCCGCGGTGACATCCGGCGGCTGCTGTGACCGGGGCGGACTCCGGGTTCGAGGCCGCCACGGGCGACGGACCACCGCCTCCGGACCCGGTGGCGGACCCGGTGGCGGGCGTGGCGGCGACCGAGCGGCGCGCGGCCGAGGTCCGAGTGGCGTACGAGGGCCTGCTCCAGATCAGACGGCTCACCAACACCGCGGGCGGCGACCCGCGGGCCGTGCCCGCCGCGTGGGAGCGCAACCAGCCGGTCAGAGCGGTCGCCCTGGCCCTGGAGGCCGCCGGTATACCGCCCTCTGCCCTGGACGCCGAGGGGCGGCGCGTCGCGACCGGCTACCGCGTCGGACCCGGCGAGCGGCCGGACTCCGTACGGGTCGAGTGGCTGGGCCCGCCCGGCGGCGGCGCCGCTCAGGGGGAGGAGACGGCGCTCGCCGAGTGCGCCCGGGCCCTGGAACGGCTCGGCTGGGAGGCGCTGCTCTACCGCGGGCCCCGCAAACGGCGCTTCCTGGAGGCCGAGCCCGTCCGCGTCGCGGAGTGAGCCGTCCGGTGGGTCAGGCGATGGACGCCGACACGATCGCGGACACCGCGATGTTGCAGGACGCCGTCACCCACACCGCCGGGTGCGGCTCCGGCTCCACCAGATGGGCGCCGAGACGTCCCGGCGTGATGAGGTCCACCACCACGAACGCCACGGCCATCATCACCAGCCCGAGCAGACCGAACACCGCAGTGGAGGCCAGGCCCTTGCCGAAGTCGTCGTACGTAGACCAGATGGAGGTGAACACGATGCCGCCGATGCCGAGCAGCGCCGAACTCAGCAGCAGGGCGCCGTTGCGGTTGCGCCCCTCCCAGATGAGCCGACGGAGGTTGCCGGGCGTCAGGACGTCGACCAGAACTATGCCGAGGATCAGCAGGATCAGCCCGAGGCCGCCGTAAGCGGCGGCCCGGCCGAGTCCGTTGACGATGTCGATCATTGAGAGCCGGCTCCCCGTGTCAGAAGTGATCGTGAGTGATCGTGGTCAAGGCGACGCAAAATGTAGCGCACGGCCACGGGAACCAGGCCGGTGCGGTGCGGCCGAACTCCCGTGACCCGTATGGCCGCGTCATACGGCGCTCCGCGGCGATTCCCGCGCAGAGTGGAACGGCACGCGGAACGCCGCCGCGCAGGCGCCCCGCGGACCAGCCGCCGATGCCCCGGAGGAACCGCATGGCGCTCGACGAGACGGCCGAGCGGGTGATCGCGCTGCCGTGCGACCAGGTCGCCGCGTACGCGATGGACTGGCGGCACGACGCCGAGTGGACCCAGGGCATCCGCGAGGCACGGCTGACCCGGGAGGGGGACCAGGGCGGGTTCGGCGCCGGCGCCGAGGTGACACGGACCGCGTACTTCCTGGGCAAGCGGATCGACTACGTACTCCGCGTCGCCGCGTACCAGCCCTCCCGGCTCCTGGACATGGTCTCGGTCGCCGGGCCGATGCCGATGCACGTCACCTACACGTTCGACCCGCACCCGCGCGGCACCCTCGCCCGCATCCGGGTACGGGGCGACGCCTCCGGCTACTACCGGCCGGCCGCACCGCTCATCGCGCGGAAGGTCCGTTCCTCCCTCCGCAAGGACCTGCGGGACCTGGAGCGCATCCTGCTCCGCCATGGGCGGCGACCCCGACCCGGCCTGTGAACACACCCGAAAGGCACACTCATGAGCACCCCAGCACGCGGCCCGCTGTCGTTCCTCGTCATGACGGGTTCACGGCGGGCCGGCTCGCTCAACACGAGACTCGCGGAGCTGGCCGTGGCCGTCGTCGAGGCCAACGGAGCCGCGGCCCGTCTCGCCTCCGTCAAGGACTTCGAGGTCCCCGACTACGACGCCGACGTCGAGAAGGCCGACGGGATCCCCCACGGCGCGGAGCGTTTCCGGCAGCGACTGCTGGAGGTGGACGCGCTCATCATCGCGTCGCCCGAGTACAACGCCTCGGTGCCCGGTGTTCTCAAGAACCTCATCGACTGGACGTCACGGTTCCGGCCGCAGCCGTTCAACGAACTCCAGGGTCTCCTGGTGTCCGCGTCGCCCTCCATGGTCGGCGGCAACCGCGGGCTGTGGGCGCTGCGCGTCCCGCTGGAGCACCTCGGTGCCCGTGTCTACCCGGACATGTTCTCGCTGGCCTCCGCCCACACCCAGCTGGACGGCACAGGCCGCATCGCCAACGACACGCTCCAGGAGCGCTTCGAGGCCAACATCGCCAACTTCATGAACCTCGTCGAGGCCACCACGCACTACCCGTGCGTCAAGAAGGCGTGGGTGGAGTATCTCGGCGAGCGCCCGGACCCGGCCCTCGACCGCACCCAGGAGGAAGCCCGGTAGGGAGGCGCATGGAGCCCGCCGCCCGGGGGAACCGGCCCGGGCACGCGGCGGACCGCCCGTCCGTGGGCCCGCCGCCCACCTGCTCCCGTGGAGGATTCGTCATGCGTTTCTGGACCCGAGGACTGCTGGCCGGGGCCGCCGGAACCGTCGCCCTGAACGTGGTCACCTACGGTGACATGGTGCTGCGCGGGCGCCCCTCCAGCGACATACCGGCCGAGGTCGCCGGCCGGCTGGCCGACCGCGCCGGCATCGGCGGCGGCGAGGACGGCGGCGAGGACGGCAGCGAGGACGGCGGAGAGTTGCGGAGCAACCGCGAGCAGGGCGTGGGCGCCCTCCTCGGATACGCACGGGGCTCGGGGTCGGACTCGCCTACGGCATGCTGCGGAGCCGTATGGGACGCGGGTGCCACGGCCTCGCCCTCGCCCTGCCGGCCGGACCGTTCCTCGGCGCGGCGGCCATGGCGGCCGGCGATCTGCCCGCCACCGCGCTGGGCGTCACCGACCCGGCCGAATGGAGCGGCGCCGGCCGGCTGTCGGACATCGTTCCGCACCTCGTCTACGGCATGACGACCGCCGCGGTCTTCGAGCGGCTGCGCTGAGCGCACCCACCGTCGCTCGCGGCACCTGCCGGCCGCGGCCACGCTTGACGTCCGCGGTGGCCGTGGGTCGGACCGACGCGGCACCCGGACGGTCGCGCGGCCCCCTGTGGTAGCTTGCGCAGGCCAGTCGCACTCCGTACGACATGTACGTACGTGGGTCAGGGAATCCGGTGGGAGTCCGGAACTGACGCGCAGCGGTGAGGGTGACGGGCGAGGCACACGAAGCCACTGGACCGGCCCGCCGGCCCGGGAAGGCGCCTCGCCCGGATGACCCCGAGTCCGAAGACCTGCTGGCGCATTCGTACGGACCGGGGCCCCGCGCATGGGCCCACGACGCTGAGGACAACGCCGTGACCGTCACGCGCCCGACCCCTTCCTTCGCCGTGCTCCTGTGCGGAGCGCTCCTCCTCACCGGGTGCGGCACCTCCGACCGCCCCACGTCGCCCCGGGCCGCGACCCGTGTGCTCGACAACTGCGGGCAGGAGGTGGAGATCCGGGGGGACGGCCCCCGGCGGGCCGTGTCGCTGAACCAGGGCACCACCGAGATCATGCTTTCCCTCGGCCTCGCCGACCGCATGGCCGGGACGGCCACCTGGACCGACCCCGTCATGAAGGGCCTGGAGAAGGCCAACGCCGGTGTGCCGCGCCTCGCCGAGAACCGGCCGTCCTTCGAGAAGGTCCTCGACGCCGAACCGGACTTCGTGGGTGCCTCGTTCGCCTCGACCCTCGGCAAGGGCGGTGTGGCCACCCGGGAGCAGTTCGAGAAGCTCGGTGTGCCCACGTACCTCTCCCCGTCCGACTGCGTCGGCAAGGACAACAGCGGCGACGGCGACGGTGTCCGTACGAAGCCGCTGACGATGGACACCGTGTACGGGGAAGTACGGGACATCGCCCAGGTGTTCGGTGTCGAGCAGCGGGGCGAAGACCTGACGGCGCGGCTCAAGGCACGCGTCGCCAAGGCGAAGGCGGGGCTCGACGCGTCGGACGTCACGCTGCTGTACTGGTTCGCCAACGCCGAGTCCCCGTACATGGCGGGGTGCTGCGGAGCCCCCGGCATCATCACCCGCGAACTCGGTGCGAAGAACGTCTTCGACGACACCACCGAGGAGTGGCCGCAGATCAACTGGGAGACCGTCGCCGACCGCAACCCCGACGTGCTGGTCATCGGTGATCTCACCCGCAAGTCGCAGACCGCGGAGAGCGCCGCGAAGAAGATCGAGTTCCTGGAGTCGAACCCGGTCACCCGGAACATGGACGCCGTACGCCACAAGCGGTACGTCCTCCTCAGCGGCCAGGCCATGAACCCCACCATCCGCACGGTGGAGGGCATCGAACAGGTCGCCGCCGCGATGCGCGAGTTCGGCCTGGCGAAGTGACCGCGGCCCTGCTGCGCACGGCGGCGGGGCTGGCCGCACTCGCCCTCTCCATCGCCCTGGCCATCACCATCGGCCCGGCGGACATCGGGGTCGCGGACGTCTGGTCCGCCGTCGCCTCCCACCTGGGCGGTGATGCCTCCGGGCTCACACCGATCCGCGACGGCATCGTCTGGAACCTGCGGCTCCCGCGCACCCTGCTGGCCGCCGTGTGCGGCGCGGGGCTGGCCGTGTGCGGCGCGGTGATGCAGTCACTGCTGCGCAACCCGCTCGCCGACCCCTTCGTCCTCGGAGTCTCCTCCGGCGCCTCCACCGGAGCCGTCGCCGTGGTCGTCCTGGGAGCCGGCGGAGGCGCCCTGTCCGTCTCCGGCGGTGCCTTCGCCGGCGCCCTGTGCTCGTTCGCCGCGATGCTGCTGCTGAGCCACACCCTGGGCGGCACCACCGATCGGGTCGTACTCTCGGGCGTCGCCGCGATGCAGCTGTTCTCCGCGCTCACCTCCTTCATCGTCGTCACGTCCGCCGACGCCGAGACCACCCGGGGCGTGCTGTTCTGGCTGCTCGGATCTCTCAGCGGCGCCGGATGGGCCGACGTGTGGCTGTGCCTCGCGGCTCTGCTGCTCGTGCTGACGGTCTGCCTCGGTCACGCCAGGACCCTCGACGCGTTCGCCTTCGGCCAGGACGCGGCGTCGGCCCTGGGCGTCGACACCGCCCGTGCCCGGCTGGTCCTGCTGTGCGCCACCGCCCTGCTCACCGCCGCCCTGGTCGCCGCGTCCGGTGCCATCGGCTTCGTCGGCCTGGTGCTGCCCCACGCCGCCCGCGCCCTCGTCGGGCCCGGCCACGCGCGGCTGCTGCCCGCCGCGGCGCTGGGCGGGGCCGTGTTCCTGGTGTGCATCGACACCGTCGCCCGGACCGTCATCGAACCCCAGGAGGTCCCGGTCGGCGTCATGACCTCGCTGGTGGGCGTCCCGGCCTTCGTGCTCGTGCTGTACCGGACCCGGAGGAACCGCCCATGACCCTCAGCGCCGACCGCGTCTCCCGCACCGCCGACGGACGGCTGATCCTCGACGGCGTCGGCATCACACCGCCCGCGGGGGCCATGACTGGCCTGCTCGGCCCCAACGGCTCGGGCAAGTCCACGCTGTTGCGCATCCTGTGCGGAGTGCTCACCCCCACGTCCGGAGTGGTAACCCTCGACGGCGAGTCCCTGGGGGACCTGCGCCGCCGGGACATCGCCAGGCGCGTGGCCGTCGTGGAACAGCAGGCCGACACACTCGTGGAGCTGACCGTCGCCGATGTCGTGCGTCTCGGCCGCACCCCGCACCGTCGCGCCTGGACGCCCCCGTCGGCGGCCGACGAACAGGCCGTCTCCGACGCCCTCGTGCGCACCGGTCTGGCCGGCAGCGCCGACCGCCGCTGGCACACCCTGTCCGGCGGCGAACGCCAGCGCGTCCAGATAGCCCGGGCACTCGCACAGGAGCCGCGCGAACTCCTGCTGGACGAACCGACCAACCACCTCGACGTCCAGTACCAGCACGACCTGCTGGACCTCGTCCGCGCCCTCGCCGTCACCAGCGTCGTCGCCCTGCACGACCTCAACCTCGCCGCCATGTACTGCGACCACGTCGTGGTCCTGCGACAAGGCCGCGTCGTCGCCGCCGGCACCCCCCGCGACGTGCTGACCGAATCACTGATCGCCGACGTCTACGGCGTACGCGTCGCCGTCACCGACCCGGAATCGGACGGCCGCCCGCACATCCGGGTGCTCGGGACGCTGACGCGTGATTCGAGGACACAATCGGTGTGAGTCTTCTCGGGCACCAGGACCAAGGAAGAGTGCCCACTGTCGAGAGAGTCGAAGCGCCCACTGCCGGACCGGACTTCACCGGGCGCCCACTTCCGGCCGATACGACGACACCGCCAAGAGAAGGGCCGCTCGCACTGCGGCTCCCGGCCCCGGCCCCGGCCCCGGCCCCGGCCCCGGCCCCGGCCCCGGCCGGGGCTCCGCCCAGAGGGCCACATCTGTTCCTCGCCGAACTGCGACGGCGGGGACCGGGCACGAGCCGACCGGCGGTCCTTCAACTGGGCCTCCTTGCGCTTCAGTGGCGCCACTCGGCCGGTGGTGACCATGACCAAGAGGCCGTCCGCAGCGGGCAGGTCGACGGCATCCGGGTGCGCGGCACCGGCCGCTACACCATCCTGGAGAAGGACCTCGACCGGCGGCGGATCAGGATCCGCCGCCGGTCGGCCCGATGCCAGGTTGTCCGGCGGCGGATCCTCACCGCCACCGACCTGGTACGCCGCGACCGACGACAAGGGTGGTGTCAAGAACTACGACGTCTTCCGCGGCGGCACGGAGGTCGCCACCGTCACCGAGACCGCCCGCGGCAGCGTGGCGCGACCACCGCAGGTGACCCCTCCGCCGTGCCGGCGGCATGAACAACGACGGCGACCAACGCACCGCTCGACTTCGAAGGCCCTCCAATGGCCCAGGTGCAGTGGTGGTCCCCGGCAGGTGAGGACGATGGTCGATAGGACGCCCTTTCCCCGGGAACGGAGCGAATCCTTGCAGCCGGCCACACGGACCTCACAACAGGTCGTGGAATCGATTTCGACTCCCGAGCAGGTCGAGACACGCCTGGGCACGCTGGAATTCCCGCTGGGCATGCCCACCGACGAGACCGCCGACCGCCTCTACGACCATCTGGACCATGTGCACGCCGTCCGTGGGTTCCTCGACGCGTACTCCGGCGTCAGTATGTGGGCGGCCCGCAGGGGCTTCCTTGAGGCGGAGGTCAGGGACCACGACGTCCTGCTCTTCTCGGAGTTCATGGATCCCGAGACGCTCGTGCTGACAGGAAACGCGGACACCGTCTATTTCGTGACGTTCCTCGATTTGACCGAGGGGCCGCTGGTGGTGGACATGCCGCCCCTGTCTCTCTGTTTCGTCAATGACATGTGGTACCGCTGGGTCGCGGACCCCGGCATGGCCGGGCCGGACCGCGGGGCCGGTGGCAGGTACCTCTTCGTGCCGCCCGGTTATGAGGGTCCTCTTCCCGAGGGTGGCTTCTTCACACAGCAGACCCGCACCACGCGGCTCTTCCTGGGCGGGCGAGCGTTCCTGGAGGCCGACGACCCGAAGCCGGCGGCCGAGCGCATCAAGGAAGGGCTGCGCATCCACCGCTACGTTCCCGGGTTCTACGGCACCAGCATCGGGGAGATCGTCACCGGCGGCACGGCCCCGCCGTCGCCGTGGACTGCTGAGACGTGGACCGCCGCGCTCCACAGGCCCGACCCGCCGCGCTTCGTCGAGGGCTCCGGGCTCGCCGTGAACACGGTCCCGCCCGGGGACGCGACGTACTTCGACCTCGCGAGTGAGCTTGTGCACGATCAGCCGACCGAGGCGCTCGATCCCGAGATCGCCGGTGCTCTGGCCGCGGTCGGTATCGTCAAGGGCAAGCCCTTCGAGCCGGACTCCCGGATGCGGGAGATCCTCACCGAGGCGGCCGCGGTGGGGAACGCGACGGCCCGTACCCTCGCCTTCCGCCCGCGTCCGGACGAGGGGGCGCACTACTACGGTCCGTCCTCCCAGTGGGTCAACGGCCTGCTCGTGTCCGGCTACGACTTCATGACCCCGCCCGCGGACATCACCGACAGGGGCATCGAGCCCCGTCCGAGCGACGGCGCCCGCATGCTCAACCTGCGCACCTGGTGGTGGTACCTGGGCGTGGGCATCAGCCCGGCGTTCACCGCGCCGCTGCCCGGCATCGGGTCGCAGTACCTGTTCGCGTGCGCGGACCGGCGGGGCCGGGCCCTCGACGGCGGCAGGCAGTACCGCCTGGTGCTTCCGCCGGACATCCCCGCCGCCAAGTTCTGGTCGTGCACCGTGTACGACAACCAGACCCGCTCGATGCTGGGCACGCCGCAGCGCTTCCCCCGGGCCGGCAGCCAGGGCTACCCGACCCCGGCAGCGGTCGCCGACGCGGACGGCACGACCACGGTCCACTTCGGGCCCGACCGGCCCGAGGGCGTGCCGGAGGGCAACTGGATCCAGACCACGCCGGGCCGGGGGTGGTTCGTGGTCCTGCGGCTCTACAGCCCCCTGAGGCCGTTCTTCGACAAGACCTGGCGCCCGGGCGGGATCGAGCCGGTGGGCTGACCTCGCGCGGCGATTCCAAGGCGTGACGGGTCCGGATGATGAGGTGGCCATGGGCACGACCCCGCTGGGGAGTTGGAACGACGGTGCCGCGAAGCGGGCGATCGTCGAGTTCGTGACGTCGGCGGCGGCCGAGGGATCGTCGGGCCTCATTCCGGCGGCGGATCGGGTCGCCGTGTTCGACAACGACGGAACACTGTGGGTCGAGAGGCCCGCGCCGGTGCAGTCGGCGTTCGTGCTCGGGAAGCTGGCCGCGCGGCTGGAGGCGGATCCGTCGCTGGCCCGGAAGCAGCCCTACCGGGCGATCGCCGACAAGGACGAGTCGTTCCTCCGCGCCCTGTACATGCAGGACCCCGGCGCCGTGACATCGATGGTGGAGGCCATCGGCTCGGCCTGGGAGGGCATCACGCTGGAGGAGTTCGAAGCCGAGGCCGCCCAGTACCTGGCGTCCTGGCGTCACGAGCGCTTCGGTCTGCCGTTCTCCGGCCTTGTCTACCAGCCGATGCTGGAGCTGTTCGACTACCTCAGGGCGTACGGGTGGCGGCTGTTCGTCTGCTCGGGGGGCGGGCGCGACTTCATGCGGGTGATCTGCGAGGAGACCTGGGGCATGCCCCGGGAGAACGTGATCGGCTCGGCCCCGGAGTTCGCCTACCGGGACGGCGTGCTGGTCCGCCGGGCAGTGCTGCACGGACCCGTCGCGCTCGGGCCGGGAAAGCCGGAGTACGTCCTCGCCCGCACCGGCCGGTTGCCGCGCTTCGCGGCCGGCAACGACGACGTGGACATCGAGATGCTGGAGTCCGCGCAGTTCGCTCTGCTCGTCGTGCATGACGACGACGAGCGGGAATACGCCTACACCGACAGCGCGGCGAAGGCACTCGCAACGGCCGAGCGGGCGGGATGGACCACGGTCAGCGTGAAGAACGACTGGAACTCAGTTCTCAAGGAACGACCTGCTTAGGAGTGACCCAGTGCCTCAAGTCGGCGACGCTCCCAGCCCGGGCACATCAGCCGAGACCCTGGCTTCGATCAGCATCCCGGAGCAGTTGGATACGGTCTTCGGCGCCATGCGGTTCTTCGACGGCATGCCCCAGCCCGACACGGTCACCCGGAGTTATGACACGCTGGATCTGCTGCGCGGGATCGAGGCGTTCCTCAACTGCGTACCCGGCGCCTCGATGGTGGCGATGCGACGCGGACTGCGCAGCCTCGGCGTCGACTCCCACACGATCGGCTACACGGCCCCGCGATGCAGCTCGGCACCGATGGTGCTCACGGCCAACACGGAAACGACGTACGGGATGGCGTGCCTGGCGCTCGACCAGGACGGACCCACCGTGATCGAGGCGCCGGAGAACTCGCTGTGCTTCGTCAACGACCTGTGGCAGCGCCATGTCACCGACATGGGCATCGCCGGGGCGGACAAGGGAGAAGGAGGCAGGTACCTCTTCCTGCCCCCGGGCCACGACGGTGACGTATCCGACGGATACTTCGTCGTGCGGCCGGCGACCTTCTCCTCCTGGGTGCTGCTGCGTGCACTGGGTGGTGTGGAGAGCCTGCTCCAGACGCGGATCTATCCGCTCTCGGCCGCGGCGGACCCACCCGAGCAGCGCTTCGTCAACTGGGCGGAATCCGACTTCAACACGATCCACACGAACGACTTCTCGTTCTTCGAGGAGATCGACACCCTCGTTCAGGCGGAGCCGCCCGAGGCACTCGACCCCGAGCGCGCCGGACAGCTCGCGGCGATCGGCATCGTGCCCGGCAAGCCCTTCCGGCCGGACGACCGTATGCGCTCGATCCTCGACACCGCCGCCAGGATCGCTTCGGGCATCGTACGGACGTTGTGCTTCAAGCCACGCGACCCGGACTTCTACTACTACCGCGGCAGCTCGTGGAAGAACCCGTGGCCGTCGCGCAGCCACGAGTTCCTGTCGGCGGAGGGCGCCCGGTTGCTTGACGCGCGGGCGGTGTTCCACTACGTCGGTGCGGGCACCTCGCCCGCGATGGCGGCAGCGGCCGTCGGGGCCGGATCGCAGTACGCCTACACGGCCGAGGACTCCACCGGCGCGTGGCTCGACGGCGGAAGGAGCTACACGCTCACTCTGCCGAACGGCATCCCGGCGAAGAACTTCTGGGCCGTCAACGTCTACGACCCCCAGACCCGGGCGCTGCTGCGCACGGACCACCCCTACCCGAGCGTGAACAGCCTGTCGGAAGCCGTCCACGCCGAGGACAACGGCGACACGGTCATCCACTTCGGCCCGACCGCGCCCGGGGGCGGGGAGGCGAACTGGGTCCAGACGGTACCCGGCAAGGGATGGTTCGTGATCCTGCGGCTCTACGGCCCCCTCGAGAGCTGGTTCGACAAGAGCTGGCGGCCCGGCGAGATCGAACCGGCATGAGGTAGGCGGCTGTGGGCGAGTCGATTGGTCAGATCCTGTCCCTCGCGGTCGGCGTGGCGCTGAGCCCCTTCCCGATCATCGGCGTGGTGCTGATGCTCGGAACACCGAGGGCGCGCTCCGACGGGCCGGCGTTCGTCATGGGGTGGGTCCTGGGCCTGGCCGTCGTCGGCACGATCGTGCTGCTGGCCTCCGGCGGTGCCGATGCGAGCGATGAGGGACAACCGGCCGACTGGGTCAGCGTGCTCCACCTGGTGCTCGGCGTACTGCTTCTTTGGGAGGCGGTGAGGCAGTGGCGCGGGCGGCCGCGCGGAACCGAGGAGGTGGAGTTGCCGAAATGGATGCGGGCGGTCGACTCGTTCACGCCCGTCAAGGCGGGGGCCCTCGGGATCGCGCTGTCCGCGCTGAACCCGAAGAACCTGCTGCTCGTGATCGCCGCGGCGGGAGCGATCGCGCAGACGGGCACCTCCGCCGGCACCCAGGCCGCGGCACTCGCGGTCTTCGTGGTGATCGCAACGCTCGGGACCGGAACACCGGTCGTGCTCTACTTCGCCCTCAAAGAGCGTTCGAAGCACATCCTCGATGACCTCAAGCTCTGGATGGGACGGAACAACGCCGCGATCGTGTCCGTGATCTGCCTGGTCATCGCGGCGAAGCTGGTGGGCGACGCCGTCAGCGGTCTCTCCTCGTGAAGGTGAGCGTGCACTGGCTCTTCCCTTCACTGCGGGGCTACCGGCGGGAGTGGCTGGGGCGGGACGCCCTGGCCGGGATGACGGTTTGGGCGGTTCTCGTACCTGAGGCGCTCGCCTACGCGACGATCGCGGGCGTCTCGCCGGTGGTCGGCCTCTATGCCGCGCCGGCCGCGCTGATCCTCTACGCAGCCCTCGGCAGCTCCAAGCACCTGGTCGCCGGGCCGATGGCGGCCACGGCGGCGCTCTCGGCGGCGGTCGTCGGCGAGAGCGCCGGCGGTGGAAGCGCGGAATTCGTCGCGATGACAGCGGCACTGGCCGTCACGGTGGGCATCGCGGCGCTCCTCGCCGGCCTCCTGCGCCTGGGCTTTGTCGCCAGTTTCATCTCGGAGCCCGTGCTGAAGGGCTTCATCGTCGGCCTGGCACTGACGATCATCGCCGGCCAGCTGCCGAAGCTGTTCGGCGTCGAGGGCGGCTCGGGAGACTTCTTCGAGAAGATGTGGGCGCTGATCGAGGACCTCGGCGGAACCAGCGGCCTCACGCTTCTGGTCGGTCTCGCCGGCCTCATCCTGATCGTCGTTCTCAAACGTGTCGCCCCGGTCGTGCCGGGCTCACTGATCGCGGTAGCTCTGGGAATCGCCGCGGCCGCCGCCTTCAACCTGGATGACCACGGTGTCGATGTCGTCGGCAGCATCGAGACCGGTCTCCCCTCGTTCGGCTTCCCCGATGTCGAGGCCGGCGACCTCGGCGACCTCGCCGCCGGGAGCGTCGGCGTGATGCTCGTCGCCTTCGCCGAGGGACTCGGAGCTGCGAGGACCTACGCCGCCCGCGGCCACTACGAGGTCGATGCCGACCGCGAGCTGATCGGGCTCGGGGCTGCCGGCCTGGGCGCCGGTCTCTCCAGCGGCATGGTCGTCAACGGCAGCCTCTCGAAGACCGCCGTGAACTGGTCGGCCGGCGCACGCACCCAGCTGTCCGGGATCTTCGTGGCCGCCCTGACCGTGATCACGCTCCTCTTCCTCATCGGCCTCTTCGAACAGCTTCCCGAGGCAGTGCTCGCGGGCGTGGTGGTCGCGGCGCTGATCGAGCTCGTCGACCTCCGCTCACTGGTCTCCCTCTATCGCGTCGGCACCCACAGGCTCGGCCAGGCCTACGGCGTCGCCGCCCGGCCTGATTTCATCGCCGCGGTCGCGGCCATGCTCGGGGTGATGGCATTCGACACGTTGCCCGGCCTGTTCATCGGCATCGGCGCCTCATTGCTTCTGCTCATCTACCGCTCCTCGCGCCCGCAGATCAGCGAGCTGGGCCGGATGCCCGGAGACGGCCACTTCTCCGCGCTCGACAGGCATGTGGAGAGCCGCAGGATCCCGGGTGTGGTCGTGCTGCGCGTCGAGGCCGGCATCTATTTCGCCAACGCCCAGCGGGTCCGGTCCGAGGTACGGGAGGCCGCCGCCCGGGAAGGGACGACAGCGGTCGTGATCGACGCCGAAACGGTTCCCTTCGTCGACGTCAGTGCCGTGCGCATGCTCGACGACCTGGCCGAGCAACTCGAGGCTCTCGGAGTCCGGCTCCTGCTCGCCCGTGACGTGGGTCAAGTGAGGGACGTGTTGCGCACCGCCGAAGCCAGGGCCGAGCTGAGGCGCGTGTATCCGACCGTGCGGGCGGCGGTCGACGCGGCCGAGACCGGCACATGAGCCGGCCTGTCGATACGGCGCCGGTCGAGCCATCGACGCGAGCGGGCGCCTGCGTCGAAGGCGGTCGGGGGAGGGGTTCCCCAGTCATGTCAGCGACCGGTCGGTGTGAGTCCTGGAACACGCGGGAACGGCTGACTGGACATGCGAATCGTTGTAGTCTCCGAAGACCGCCCTTGACCTGCGTGAAGCGGGCAGGGAGCAGACGAATCGGGAGCTTCTTCATGCTGCGTACGATGTTCAAGTCGAAGATCCACCGTGCCACGGTGACCCAGGCCGACCTCCACTACGTCGGCTCCGTCACGATCGACGCCGATCTCATGGACGCCGCCGACCTCCTGCCCGGGGAGCTCGTCCACATCGTCGACATCGACAACGGTGCCCGTCTGGAGACGTACGTCATCGAGGGCGAGCGGGGCTCCGGTGTGATCGGCATCAACGGCGCGGCCGCCCACCTCGTCCACCCCGGCGACCTGGTCATCCTCATCAGCTACGCCCAGGTCGACGACGCCGAGGCCCGCGCGCTCGTACCGCGCGTCGTCCACGTCGACTCCGCCAACCGGATCGTGGAGCTCGGCGCCGACGCCTCCGCCCCCGTGCCGGGCACCGACACCGCGCGCAGCCCGCACGCCGTGCCCGCCGCGCGCGGCTGACCCCGCCGGGGCTGAGCGGACCCGCCGAGGGGTACGCGGCAGTCATGACCGAACCGCTGGACATCCGCGACGACCGGGCGAACGGCCGCCTCGAGGCGTACGAGGGCGGCCGGTACGCCGGCGGTATCTCGTACTTCGTCCTGGACGGCGCGCCGCACGCCCTGGTGGCGGTGCACACCGTCGTGGACCCCGGACACCGCGGCAAGGGCATCGGGGGCCACCTCGTCCGCGCCTTCTACGCCATGGCGCGCAACGCCGACGTGCCGGTCGTACCGCTCTGCCCGTACGCCGCGCAGTGGGCCGAACGCCACCGCGCCCATGCCCCGGCGGCCCCCGCCCACCTGGCCGCCGAGGCGGAGCGACAGCTCAGGACGCGACCGAGTGCCGCCCGAGGGGCGTAGTGGGCCGGCCGGTGCCGCCCGAGGGGCCTAGCGGGGCATGGCCCCGGCGTGCGGGGGAACGCGCAGGGCGAGACCCTCGACAGGGAGCAGGACAGACCCCGAGGGGGACGTACGCCATGACCGAGCCCCGCCCCGATCCCGTGCCGCCCATGCCCGACCCGGCCCCCGTGCCGCCGCCCGCCCCGCCGGGCCCGGGCCCGGTGCCGCCGCCCGCCCCGCCGCCGCATCCGGCCCCCGGGCCGGTGCCCACGCCCGACCCGGTCCCCAAGCCTCCGGGCCCGGACCCGGTCCCCGAGCCGGACCCGACCCCGGGACCGCTCTCGCGCGTGTGACCGGCGGCCGACCGGGTGTGCCGACCGCGCGCGCCCGCGCCGGGTGCACCGCCGGCGCCCGCAGGCATGCCACAGGAGCCCGCACACGACCCGCGCTGACCTTACGCATCCGACGCCGGGCCGCGAAGCCGGTTGACCGACCCCCCTCCGTCCCTCGGCGCGCCGCCCTGCGCGCCGTACGGGTGTTCGCGTGCGGCCCCGTGCGGCCGGGGGGCTCCCCTTGTCGGCGCTCCCGTGTACCGCCGTGCCGAACGGCCACTTGAGAGGCTGCCCGCGCCCCCTGCGCCGTGTGCGCCCCCTTGTCATGGCTTGTTCCACGCCTCTAGCTTGGGCGGCCGCTGACCTGCATAGGGGGGAACCACCCATGGCCGTACGGGGACGACACCGTCGGTACCAGCCGAGCCGTCTCAACCGGGCATCACTCACCGTCACGGTCGGCAGCGCCGGCATCGCGCTGCCGCTGATCGGCGCGGGGACGGCCCACGCGGCGTCCGTCGACGTCTGGGAGAAGGTCGCCGCCTGCGAGTCCACCAACCGGTGGCAGACCAACACGGGCAACGGCTACTACGGCGGACTCCAGTTCAGCCAGCCCACCTGGGAGGCGTACGGCGGTACGCGCTACGCCCCCCGCGCGGACCTGGCCACCAAGGGCCAGCAGATAGCCGTCGCCGAGAAGGTGCTCAAGGGGCAGGGCCCCCGCGCCTGGCCCACCTGCTCCCAGCGGGCCGGGCTGACCCGGGGCGGTGAGGCACCCGCCATCAAGCCGGGGGGTGCGGGCGACCGGCCCGCCGGCCCGACCACCATCCCCAACCAGCGCCGCGAGAGCTACACCGTCGCCCGCGGCGACACGCTCTCCCGCATCGCCGCCGATGAGCGCGTTCCAGGTGGCTGGCAGCGGCTGTACACCCGGAACCGCACGGTCATAGGGGACAACCCCGACCTCATCATCCCGGGCCAGAAGCTGACGCTCCGTACGGCAGCGCCCGCCAAGCCGGGTGCCAAAGCGCCCGCCAAGCCGGCCGGCAAGCCCGCTACGAAGCCCGGCGCCAAGCCGAAGACCAAGACTCCGGCGAAGCCCACGACCACGACCAAGCCCAAGCCCAATGCCAAACCGACGGCGAAGCCGAAGACCCAGCCCGCCACCAAGCCCGTAGCCGCCAAGAGCCGCACCGGCGCGCTCAGTTCGCCCGTGGACGCGTCGCCCGGCACCTCGTACGGAAAGACCGGCTCCGCATGGGCCGCCGGCTACCACACGGGCGTCGACTTCCCGGTGCCCACGGGCACCTCCGTGAAGGCGGTGGCCTCCGGCCGGGTGGTCTCCGCGGGGTGGGCCGGGTCCTACGGGTACCAGGTCGTCATCCGGCACCACGACGGCAAGTACAGCCAGTACGCGCACCTGTCCGCACTCACCGTCCGCGAGGGCCAGAGCGTCACCGGCGGCCAGCGCATCGCCCGGTCGGGTTCGACCGGCAACAGCACCGGCCCGCACCTCCACTTCGAGGTGCGCACGGGGCCCGGATACGGCTCCGACATCGACCCGCTCGCCTATCTGCGCGGGGGCGGCGTCTCCCGCTGAGAGGCCCGACGGGGCGGGCGGCGGCACGGCACGGCGCAGCGTGAGCAGGACCAGGCCGGCCGCCGCCACCGCCCCGCGGAGCACCGCCGGCGGCGTGCCCGGTACGCCGGTACCGGAACCGCTCTCCGAACAGCGCCACACCGACGGCGGCGGCCACCACCGGGTTCACCACGGTGACCGTCGCCGGCGGCGCGGCCGGCCCCGCTCCCCGGTAGGACGTCTGCGACAGCAGCGGCCCGCCGGTCGCGAGCGCCGCGACCGCCGGCAGGCTCGGCCACCCGGCCAGGGGCGCGTCCGACGTCCAGGCCACGGCGACGGCCTTCGTGAACACCGACGCCGCCCCGAAACGACACGCCCGCCGCCCCGGCGAACAGCACGCTCCGCACCACGGGTCGCCGCGCACCCCGCGCCACCATGAACGGCCCCGCCACCGCACCCACGCCCGCCACCGCCGGCAGCGCGCCCGTAGCGTCTCCCCGGCGATCGGCTCGCAGCCGGGCCGCTCAGGGCGAGCAGCCCGG
>NZ_VSRY01000122.1 GCF_008271805.1 Streptomyces sp. TRM49041 | reverse complement strand
ACGACCCCGGCCCCGACGCCCCCCGGCAGGTGAGCAGTGCCCCCCAAGCAACCTCCGCGCCGCCGCGTCCCCCGCCCCACCGGACGCCCCACCGGACGCCCCGGCGGCGACAGCGGCCGTACGAACCGCACCGGCCGCCCCCACCCCGCGGCGCGCCCGGCCGCCCGCCGACCACGCCAGGCGCAGCCCCGGCCGGCCGCCGGACGGTCGCGCCCCCTCCGGCTCGGCAACCCGCGCCCCCGGCTCCGCCTGGTCAGCCTCGGCCTGACCCTCGTCATGCTGGCGTTCGTCGTACGCCTCCTCCAGGTCCAGGCCGTCGACGCCGCCGCGTACGCCGCGAAGGCCGAGAAGAACCGCTACCTCAGCCACAAGCTGGCCGCCGAGCGAGGCGAGATCACCGACCGCTCCGGTATCGCCCTCGCCACCAGCGTCGACGCGTACGACATCACCGCCGACCCGAAGATGTTCACCCCGCAGGAGAGCAAGGTCCCCGACGCGCCCGAGCAGGCCGCCGCCCTCCTCGCCCCGATCCTGGGCAGGGACCCCGCAGACCTCGTCCGCACCCTCAAGTCCCCGCCGTCCCCCCGCTACGCCGTCCTGGCCCGCAAGCAGACCCCTCAGGTCTGGAATCAGATCAAGGACCTCAAGAACCTCTTCGCCAGGAAGGCCCGCGAGGAGAAGGCCAAGGGCGGCCCCGGCGTCAGCGTCCTCGCCGGCGTACTCAGCGAGAAGAGCAGCAAGCGCGTCTATCCGAACGGCAACCTCGGCGCCGGGATAATCGGCTACGTAAACGCCGAGGGCCGGGGCGCGGGCGGCCTCGAATCCATGCTGGACAAGGAGCTGGCCGGCCAGGACGGCAAGATCACCTACGCGCATTCCGGCGGCCGCCGCGTCCCCACCGCCAGCGCCCGCGAGACCCCGGCCGTGCCCGGCTCCGACATCGAGCTGACCATCGACCGCGACATCCAGTGGGCCGCCCAGAAGGCCATCAGCGAGCAGGTCGCCGCCTCACGGGCCGACCGCGGCTACGTCATCGTCCAGAACACCAGGACCGGTGAGGTCCTCGCCATGGCCAACGCCCCCGGCTTCGACCCCAACGACCTCTCCCAGGCCGACGCCGCCGCCATGGGCAACGCGGCCCTCCAGGACGCCTACGAACCCGGCTCCACCTCCAAGGTCATGTCGATTGCCGCCGTACTCGAAGAGGGCGCCGCCACCCCCGCCACCCATGTCGTCGTCCCCAACCGGCTGCACCGCGGCGACCGGCTCTTCAAGGACGACATCGACCACCCCACCTGGTACCTGACCCTGAACGGCGTCCTCGCCAAGTCGTCGAACATCGGCACCATCCTCGCCACCGGCCAGCTCGGCAAGACCCAGGCGCAGGCCAATCAGGTCCTCCACTCCTATCTGCGCAGGTTCGGCATCGGCAGCCCCACCGGCCTCGGCTACCCCGGCGAGACCTCCGGCATCCTCGCCGAACCCCAGGACTGGAACACCTCCCAGCAGTACACGATCCCCTTCGGCCAGGGCCTCTCCCTCAACGCCATGCAGGCCGCGTCCGTCTACTCGACCATCGCCAACGACGGTGTACGCGTCGAACCCACCCTGATCCGCGGCACCAAGGGGCCCGACGGCCACTTCACCCCGGCCCCCACCCCCGAGAAGACCCGTGTCGTGAGCGAGAAGACCGCGAAAACCCTCGCCGCCATGCTGGAATCGGTCGTCGAGGACGAGGAGGGCACCGGAACCAAGGCCGCCATCCCCGGCTACCGCGTCGCCGGCAAGACCGGCACCGCCAACCGCGTCGACCCGGAACTCGGCCGCTACAAGGGCTACACCGCCTCCTTCGCGGGCTTCGCACCCGCCGACGATCCGCGGATCACCGTCTACTGCGCCATCCAGAACCCCACCAAGGGCAGCTACTTCGGAGGCCAGATCTGCGGCCCCATCTACAAGAAGGTCATGGAGTTCGCCCTGAAGACCCAGCACGTCGCGCCGACCGGAAAGCAGCCCCCGCGGATGCCGGTCACCTTCAAACCCGGCACCTGAGCAGAGGGGAGCCCCCAGTGACAACGATCACGCCCGACCCCGAGAACCGGTCCGGCACCCACCGTGGCCCGGCCGCCTCATTTAGCCCGATCACGGGTACGCCCGGTACGCTCACCGCCGTGCCACACCGTGATCAGTCCACAAGCACCGACCAGGACGCCCCCGCGAAACAGCCGGGAGCGCCCCGTCCGGTCCAGGTCCGCCCCACCCCCCTCGGCGAACTGGCCGCCCGGCTGGGAGCCCCCGCTCCGTACGAGCCGCACCGGCCGTACGAGGGGCAGGTCACCGGTATCACCCACGACTCCCGGGCCGTACGCCCCGGAGACGTGTACGCCGCGCTGCCGGGCGCCCGCCTCCACGGCGCCGACTTCGCCGCCCAGGCCGCCGACCTCGGAGCCGTCGCCGTCCTCACCGACCCGGCGGGTGCCGACCGCGCCGCGGTGACGGGCCTGCCGGTCCTGGTCGTCGACGACCCGCGGGCCCGGATGGGCGAGCTCGCCGCGGACATCTACGGCCGACCGGGCAGGGATCTCCTCCAGATCGGCATCACCGGAACCTCCGGCAAGACCACCACGGCCTACCTCGTCGAGGGCGGGCTGAAGGCGGCCGGGCACAAGCCCGGACTGATCGGCACCGTCGAGATGCGCATCGGCGAGGAGCGCATCAAGTCGGAGCGGACCACCCCGGAGGCCACGGATCTCCAGGCGCTGTTCGCCGTCATGCGGGAACGCGGCGTCGAGGCCGTCGCCATGGAGGTGTCCAGCCACGCCCTCGTGCTCGGCCGGGTCGACGGCTGCGTCTTCGACGTCGCCGTCTTCAACAACCTCAGCCCGGAGCACATGGAGTTCCACTCCGGCATGGAGGACTACTTCCAGGCCAAGGCCCAGCTGTTCACTCCGCGCCGCTCCCGCCAAGGAGTCGTCAACCTCGACGACGAGTACGGGAAGAGGCTGGTGAACGAGGCCACCGTGCCCGTCGTCACCTTCTCCGCCGAGGGCCACCCGGACGCCGACTGGCGCGCCGACGACGTCGAAATCGGCCCCCTGGGCAGCACGTTCACCATCGTCGGCCCCAAGGACGAGCGCATCGTCGCCAGGGCACCGCTGCCCGGCCCGTTCAACGTCGCCAACACCCTCGCCGCCGTCGTCACCCTCGCCGTCGCCGGGATCGACCCGCAGATCGCCGCCGACGGAGTCGCCGCCGTGCCCGGAGTCCCCGGCCGCCTGGAGCGCGTCGACGCCGGGCAGCCGTACCTAGCGGTCGTCGACTACGCCCACAAGACCGACGCGGTCGAATCGGTGCTGCGCTCCCTGCGCAAGGTCACCGAGGGGAAGCTGCACATCGTGCTCGGCTGCGGCGGCGACCGGGACGTCACCAAGCGCGGCCCCATGGGCGCCGCCGCGGCACGCCTCGCCGACACCGCCGTACTGACCTCCGACAACCCACGCTCCGAGGACCCCCTCGCGATCCTCGCCGCGATGCTCGCGGGCGCGGCCCAGGTGCCGATCCACGAGCGGGGCACCGTCGTCGTGGACGAGGACCGGGCCTCCGCGATCGCCGCCGCCGTGGCCCAGGCACAGCCGGGCGACACCGTGCTCGTCGCGGGCAAGGGCCACGAGCAGGGCCAGGACATCGCAGGCGTGGTCCGCCCCTTCGACGACCGCCAGGTCCTGCGGGAAGCCATCCAGAACAGTCAGGGATGAAGAAGTGATCGCCCTCTCCCTCACCGAGATCGCCGCAATCGTCGGCGGGCAGACGTACGACATACCGGATCCGGCCGTCCAGGTCACCGGCCCCGTCGTGTACGACTCCCGACAGGTCGAGCCCGGCAGTCTCTTCGCCGCGTTCGCCGGCGAGCACGCAGACGGCCACGACTACGCCCAGGGCGCCGTCGCGGCCGGGGCGGTGGCCGTCCTGGCCACCCGCCCCGTCGGCGTACCCGCCATCGTCGTACCCGACGTGACGGCCGCCCTCGGCGCGCTCGCCCGCACCGTGGTCGAGCGCCTCGGCACCACCGTCGTGGCCCTGACCGGCTCGGCCGGCAAGACCAGCACCAAGGACCTCGTCGCGCAGCTCCTGCAGCGCAAGGGCCCCACCGTCTGGCCCGCCGGGAACCTCAACAACGAGATCGGGCTGCCGGTGACCGCCCTGCGGGCCGCCGAGGACACCCGGCACCTGGTCCTGGAGATGGGTGCCCGCGGTGTCGGGCACATCCGCTATCTCACCGAGCTGACCCCGCCCCGCATCGGCCTCGTCCTCAACGTCGGCACCGCCCACATCGGCGAGTTCGGTGGCCGCGACCGGATCGCCCAGGCCAAGGGCGAACTCGTCGAGGCCCTCCCGCCGGCCGAGGAGGGTGGCGTGGCCGTCCTCAACGCCGACGACCCCCTCGTGAAGGGCATGGCCTCCCGCACCAAGGCGCGCGTGGTCCTGTTCGGAGAGTCGGCGGAAGCGGCCGTACGTGCCGAAAATGTCCGGCTCACAGAGAACGGACAGCCCTCTTTCAGTCTTCACACACCCACCGGGTGCAGCGACGTGACCATGCGCCTGTACGGTGAGCACCACGTGTCGAACGCGCTCGCCGCGGCCGCCGTCGCCCATGAGCTGGGCATGCCCGTGCACGAGATCGCCGCCGCGCTCTCCGAGGCGGGCACCCTCTCCCGCTGGCGCATGGAGGTCACCGAGCGTCCGGACGGTGTGACGATCGTCAACGACGCCTACAACGCGAACCCCGAGTCCATGCGGGCCGCCCTGCGCGCGCTGGCGGCCATGGGCAGGGGGCGCCGTACGTGGGCGGTGCTCGGCCTCATGGCCGAGCTCGGCGACGAGGCGCTCGCCGAGCACGACGCGGTCGGACGGCTTGCCGTCCGGCTCAATGTCGGGAAGCTCGTCGCAGTCGGGGGCAGGGAAGCGTCCTGGCTGCAACTGGGCGCATATAACGAGGGTTCGTGGGGTGAGGAGTCGGTGCACGTGTCCGACGCGCAGGCGGCGATCGACCTGTTGCGCAGTGAACTGCGTCCGGGTGACGTCGTGCTGGTGAAGGCTTCCAGGTCGGTCGGGCTCGAGCGGGTCGCCCAGGCACTGCTCGAGAACACCACCGAGGGCGAGGTCGCCGGCCGATGAGGCAGATCCTCTTCGCGGGAGCCATCGGGCTCTTCCTGACACTGATCGGTACGCCGCTGCTGATCAAGCTCCTGGCCCGCAAGGGATACGGGCAGTTCATCCGGGACGACGGCCCGCGCACGCACGGCAGCAAGAAGGGCACGCCCACCATGGGCGGCATCTCCTTCATCCTGGCCACGCTCATCGCGTACGCCCTGGCCAAGGTCATCACCGGCGAGGACCCGACGTACTCGGGTGTCCTGGTGCTGTTCCTGATGGCCGGCATGGGCCTCGTCGGCTTTCTCGACGACTACATCAAGATCGTCAAGCAGCGCTCCCTCGGTCTGCGCGCCAAGGCCAAGATGGCCGGCCAGCTGATCGTCGGTATCGCCTTCGCCGTACTCGCACTGCAGTTCTCCGACAAGCGCGGACTGGCCCCGGCCTCCACCAAGCTGTCGTTCATCACCGACTTCGGCTGGACCATCGGCCCGGTGCTGTTCGTCGTCTGGGCGCTGTTCATGATCCTGGCGATGTCGAACGGCGTGAACCTGACGGACGGTCTGGACGGCCTGGCCACCGGCGCGTCCGTGATGGTCTTCGGCGCGTACACCTTCATCGGGCTCTGGCAGTTCCAGGAGTCCTGCGTCAACGCGCGGACCCTGACGAACCCCAACGCCTGCTTCGAGGTACGAGACCCGCTCGACCTCGCCGTCGTCGCCTCCGCCCTCATGGGCGCCTGCTTCGGCTTCCTGTGGTGGAACACCTCGCCCGCGAAGATCTTCATGGGTGACACCGGCTCGCTCGCCCTCGGCGGCGCACTCGCCGGTCTCGCCATCACCTCCCGCACGGAGCTGCTGCTGGCGATCCTCGGCGGCCTCTTCGTGCTGATCACCCTCTCCGTGGTCATCCAGGTCGGCTCCTTCCGCATGACCGGCAAGCGCGTCTTCCGCATGGCGCCGCTCCAGCACCACTTCGAGCTGAAGGGCTGGTCCGAAGTCCTTGTCGTGGTCCGGTTCTGGATCATTCAGGGCATGTGCGTCATCGTGGGTCTGGGGCTCTTCTACGCGGGATGGGCAGCCGACAAGTGAGCACCAACGTGCCGGAGTGGCAGGGCAAGAAGGTCACCGTCGCCGGTCTCGGTGTGAGCGGCGTCCCCGCCGCGCGCGTCCTGCACGGCCTGGGCGCGCATGTCACGGTCGTCAACGACGGCGAGGACGAGCGCGCCCGCGCCCAGGCGGCGGAGCTCGAAGCCGAGGGCATCACGGTACGGCTCGGTGGCCGGGCCGCATCCGACAGCGGCTGCGCAGCGGGCCTCCCCGAGGGCACCGAGCTGATCGTCACCGCCCCCGGCTGGCGCCCCGACAATCCCCTGTTCGCCGCCGCCGACGCGGCCGGCGTCCCGGTCTGGGGCGACGTGGAGCTGGCCTGGCAGCTGCGTGGCCTCGCCGGGCGGAAGCCCGCGCCCTGGCTCGCGGTCACCGGCACCAACGGCAAGACCACGACGGTCCGGATGCTCGCCTCCATCCTGGAGGCCGCGGGCCTCCGGACCGCCGCCGTCGGCAACATCGGCGTCTCCCTCCTCGACGCCGTCCTCGGCGACGAGGAGTACGACGTCCTCGCCGTCGAGCTGTCCAGCTACCAGCTGCACTGGGCGCCCAGCGTCCGCGCCCACTCGGCCGCCGTGCTCAATCTGGCGCCCGACCATCTCGACTGGCACGGCTCCATGGAGGCGTACGCCGCCGACAAGGGCCGTGTCTACCAGGGCAACACCGTCGCCTGCGTCTACAACGCCGCCGACAAGGCCACCGAGGACCTGGTCCGCGAGGCCGACGTCGAGGAGGGCTGCCGTGCCATCGGCTTCACCCTCGGCACCCCGGGCCCGTCCCAGGTCGGCATCGTCGAGGACCTCCTCGTGGACCGTGCCTTCGTCGAGAACCGGCAGAAGCAGGCCCAGGAGCTCGCCCAGGTCTCCGATGTCCGGCCGCCGGCCCCGCACAACATCGCCAACGCCCTCGCCGCGGCCGCCCTGGCCCGCGCCTTCGGCGTCGAGCCGTCGGCCGTGCGCGAGGGCCTGCGGAACTTCCGCCCGGACGCCCACCGCATCGAGTACGTCGAGGAGGTCGCCGGCGTCTCGTACATCGACGACTCCAAGGCCACCAACACGCACGCGGCCGAGGCGTCGCTGGCCTCCTACGACCCGATCGTCTGGATCGCCGGCGGCCTCGCCAAGGGGGCCACCTTCGACGAGCTCGTCGCCAAGTCGGCGGAGCGGCTGCGCGGTGTCGTACTCATCGGCGCCGACCGCGACCTGATCCGCGAAGCCCTCGCGCGACACGCCCCGCAGGTGCCGGTGGTCGACCTCGACCGGACCGACACTGGGGCGATGGCGGCGGCGGTCCAGGAGGCGGCGCGGCTCGCCCGGCCGGGGGACACGGTGCTCCTCGCCCCGGCCTGCGCCTCGATGGACATGTTCGTCAACTACAACAAGCGGGGTGAGGCGTTCGCGGACGCCGTCCGCGCCCACGCCGCCGGGCACGCCTGACCAGCCGCCAGGTCCGGCGCCGCCGGACACGACTGGAGGGGACAGCGACGATGCCGGCCGAGCAGACCGCCGACGGACGCCCGGAGCCGTGCGCGCCAGGTACCACGCGCGCGCGTCTGGCCGCTGTGGTGCGCGCCGTACTCCCGCGGCCTGCCCTCACCGCGGCGGGAGCGGGACCGGCTCCGGCACCGGCGGCCGCTCCCCTCGCCGCCGTACCCGGGCTCGCGCTGCGTACCGGGACCGCGGGGCCCCGCAAGGCGGCGGTCCCCGGAGTCCGGGGCCGTACACGTGCCCCGGGCTCGGGCCGCCCACCGCGCGGCCGGCGGGTGCGGCGGCTGTACGAGCGGGCGCGCCGGGCCTGGGACCGGCCCCTGACCGCGTACTACGTGATCCTCGGCGCCAGCCTGCTGATCACCGTGCTAGGCCTCGTCATGGTGTACTCCGCGTCGATCATCAAGGCGCTGGAGCTGTCCCTGCCCGCCACGTACTTCTTCCGCAAGCAGTTCCTCGCCGCCGCCATCGGCGCCGCTCTGCTCCTGCTGGCCTCCCGGATGCCGGTCAAACTGCACCGGGCCCTGGCGTACCCGCTGCTCATGGGCACCGTCTTCCTGATGGTGCTGGTCCAGATCCCCGGGATAGGGCACGAGGTCAACGGCAACCAGAACTGGATCTACCTCGGCGGACCGTTTCAGCTCCAGCCCAGCGAGTTCGGCAAGCTGGCACTGATCCTCTGGGGGGCCGACCTCCTCGCGCGGAAGCAGGACAAGCGGCTGCTCACGCAGTGGAAGCACCTGCTGGTCCCGCTCGTCCCGGTCGCCTTCCTGCTGCTCGGCCTGATCATGCTGGGCGGCGACATGGGCACGGCCATGATCCTCACCGCGATCCTCTTCGGCCTGCTGTGGCTGGCCGGAGCCCCGACCCGGCTGTTCGCCGGCGTCCTCGCCGTCGCCGGCGTCCTCGGCGCGACCCTGATCGGGACCAGCTCCAACCGCATGGCGCGGATCGCCTGCATCGGTGCCACCGACCCGGGACCGGGGGACGCGTGCTGGCAGGCGGTGCACGGCATCTATGCTCTGGCGTCCGGCGGATGGTTCGGTTCCGGTCTGGGGGCGAGTGTGGAAAAATGGGGCCAACTCCCCGAACCGCACACCGACTTCATCTTCGCCATCACCGGGGAGGAACTGGGGCTGGCGGGGACGCTGTCGGTGCTCGCCCTGTTCGCGGCTCTAGGCTATGCGGGTATTCGCGTGGCCGGACGCACGGAGGACCCCTTCGTGAGGTACGCCGCGGGAGGCGTGACCACCTGGATCACGGCCCAGGCCGTGATCAACATCGGTGCGGTGCTCGGTCTGCTGCCGATCGCCGGTGTCCCGCTCCCGCTGTTCTCCTACGGAGGCTCCGCCCTGCTGCCGACCATGTTCGCCGTGGGGCTGCTGATCGCTTTCGCGCGAGAAGAGCCCGCGGCGAAAGCGGCCCTGGCCGTCCGAGAGCCCCGATTCGGGGGACGGGCCGGGGTGAGTTGGATGTCGATGCGACGGCGCGTCAAGAAGCGCCCGTCCGGAGAGCGGTGAATTTCGGTGCATGTCGTACTCGCCGGCGGGGGGACCGCCGGCCACATCGAGCCCGCGCTCGCCCTCGCGGATGCCCTGCGCAGGCAGGACCCGAGCATGGGGATCACGGCCCTCGGTACGGAGCGGGGGCTGGAGACCCGGCTCGTGCCCGAGCGGGGCTACGAGCTGGCGCTCATCCCCGCCGTACCACTGCCGCGCAAGCCCACCCCCGAGCTGATCACCGTGCCCGGGCGGCTGCGCGGCACGATCAAGGCCGCCGAGCAGGTCCTCGAGCGCACCAAGGCGGACTGCGTCGTCGGCTTCGGCGGCTATGTGGCGCTGCCCGGCTACCTGGCCGCCAAACGGCTCGGCGTGCCGATCGTCGTCCACGAGGCCAACGCCCGGCCGGGCCTGGCCAACAAGATCGGCTCCCGGTACGCATCGGCGGTCGCCGTCGCCACGCCCGACAGCAAGCTGCGCAACGCCCGCTACATCGGGATCCCGCTGCGCCACACGATCGCGACCCTCGACCGTGCCCGGGTCCGCCCCGAGGCGCGCGCCGCGTTCGGGCTCGACCCGAACCTGCCCACACTGCTGGTCTCCGGCGGCTCTCAGGGTGCCCGCCGGCTCAACGAGGTGGTGCAGCAGATCGCCCCGGTGCTCCAGCGCTCCGGGATCCAGATCCTGCACGCGGTGGGCCCGAAGAACGAGGTGCCACACGTCGACAACATGCCCGGTATGCCGCCGTACATCCCGGTACCGTATGTGGACCGGATGGACCTCGCATACGCCGCCGCGGACATGATGCTCTGCCGGGCGGGCGCGATGACCGTCGCCGAACTCTCCGCCGTCGGGCTCCCCGCCGCGTACGTCCCGCTGCCGATCGGCAACGGCGAACAGCGGCTCAACGCCCAGCCGGTGGTCAAGGCCGGCGGCGGTCTGCTGGTCGACGACGCCGAGCTGACCCCCGAGTGGGTCCAGGGCAACGTCCTCCCCGTGCTCGCCGACCCGCACCGGCTGTACGAGATGTCCCGGGCCGCCGCCGAGTTCGGCCGCCGGGACGCCGACCAGCTGCTCGTCGGCATGGTCTACGAGGCGATCGCGGCACGCCGGTAGGGGCGTGTCCCGGCTGAGGGAAGGGCAGGGAGCATGGCCGGACCGACGACCGCGGAGCGCGGCGCCAAGGGGCCCGCGGGCGGGTCGCCGGGCCGGTCCGCCCAGCAGCGGGACCCGGAGGAGGACGGCGGTGGGCGGCGACGCCTGACGCGCCGCCGCAGCGCCCTGCTCCTCGCCCTCGCCGCGCTCACGCTCGTCGGGAGCGGGGTCTGGCTCCTGTACGGCTCCGCCTGGTTGCGCGTCGAGGACGTCACCGTGTCCGGCACGCGGGTTCTGACGCCCGGCCAGGTCAGATCCGCGGCCGCCGCACCCCTCGGCGCGCCCCTGGTCTCCGTCGACACGGACGCCATCGAGGAGCGGCTCCGCCGGAAGCTGCCCCGCATCGACTCGGTCGACGTCGTCCGCTCATGGCCGCACGGAATCGGTCTCGAAGTGACCGAACGTGAACCGGTTCTGCTGGTCCAACGGGGCGGTGAGTACATCGAGGTGGACGCGAAGGGCGTCCGCTACGCCACGGTCGGCACCGCCCCCGCCGGGGTGCCTCTGCTGCATCTCTCGGCCGACCGGTCGCCGAGCCTGCGCCGCTTCGACGCCGGCCGGCTGACCCGTGAGGCGGTCGGCGTGGCGGCCGGCCTCCCTGACCGGATCGGCCGGGACCTGCTGTCCGTGCGGGTGCGTTCGTACGACTCCCTCACGCTGGAGCTGACGGGCGGCCGGACGGTGTTCTGGGGGAGCGGCGAGGACCGCGAGGCGAAGGCGCGTGCGCTTCTCGCACTGATGAAGGCGGCGCCCAAAGCCGGGCACTTCGACGTGAGCGCTCCGAGCGCCCCTGCCGCATCGCGGAGTTGACGCACATCTGCGCTGGCCAGCACCCTGGTTGGTCAGCGCTATGGGCGATCACATAGGGTGAAAAGAAAAACGGGAGGTTCGGCGTGTTCGTTGAACGTGCGCCACTTGTCGACTTAGTGTCCTGTTCGGAAGAGTCCAGGGAGCAGGCACACTGGTAACCCTAAACTTTAACGTTAGGGTTTGGGTCGGCGATTCGGACCGTCCCTTCGGCATCCGCCGTCGCGGCGCGCCACGCAGCGCGGAGCGGCGGCACGTAACTCGAGGCGAGAGGCCTTCGACGTGGCAGCACCGCAGAACTACCTCGCAGTCATCAAGGTCATCGGTGTCGGCGGCGGTGGTGTCAATGCCATCAACCGAATGATCGAGGTCGGTCTCAAGGGCGTCGAGTTCATCGCCATCAACACTGACGCACAAGCTCTGTTGATGAGCGACGCCGACGTCAAGCTGGACGTCGGTCGCGAACTCACCCGCGGCCTCGGGGCCGGGGCCAACCCGGCAGTCGGTCGCAAGGCGGCAGAGGACCACCGTGAGGAGATCGAGGAGGTCCTCAAGGGGGCCGACATGGTCTTCGTCACCGCCGGTGAGGGCGGCGGCACCGGCACCGGCGGCGCACCCGTCGTCGCCAACATCGCGCGCTCCCTCGGCGCCCTGACCATCGGTGTGGTCACCCGTCCCTTCACCTTCGAGGGCCGGCGCCGCGCCAACCAGGCGGAGGACGGCATCGCCGAGCTCCGCGAAGAAGTCGACACCCTCATCGTCATCCCCAACGACCGGCTGCTGTCCATCTCGGACCGCCAGGTCAGCGTGCTCGACGCGTTCAAGTCCGCCGACCAGGTGCTCCTCTCCGGTGTCCAGGGAATCACGGACCTCATCACCACGCCGGGCCTCATCAACCTCGACTTCGCCGACGTCAAGTCGGTCATGTCCGAGGCCGGCTCGGCGCTCATGGGCATCGGTTCCGCGCGTGGTGACGACCGCGCCGTGGCTGCCGCGGAGATGGCGATCTCCTCGCCACTCCTGGAGGCGTCCATCGACGGCGCCCGCGGCGTACTGCTCTCCATCTCCGGCGGCTCCGACCTCGGCCTGTTCGAGATCAACGAAGCTGCCCAGCTGGTAAGTGAGGCCGCCCACCCCGAGGCCAACATCATCTTCGGTGCCGTCATCGACGACGCCCTGGGTGACGAGGTACGGGTCACGGTCATCGCGGCCGGTTTCGACGGCGGCCAGCCGCCCGCCCGGCGCGACAACGTCCTCGGTGCCTCGGCGCCCAAGCGCGAGGAGTCCGCCCCGCCCCCGCCGCGCGCCACCGAGCCCGCGCGCCCCGTGAGCAGCGGCCTCGGCGCGGTCCCGGTACGCGAGGAGCCCCCGGCCACCCCGGCCGAGCCGGCTCCGGTGGCCGGAGAGACCCCGCTCTCGCCGGTCACACCGCCGTCGATCCCGACGACCCGCCCCTACCAGGACACCCAGGCCGAAGAGCTGGACGTCCCCGACTTCCTGAAGTGACGGCCTGAAGTGATCCTGACGTGATAGGGCAGCACGACACCGTGGACGGCGCGCATTTCGCCTTCACCGACCGGTGGGGCGGGGTGAGCGCCGTTCCGTACGAGGAGCTCAACCTCGGCGGCGCCGTCGGTGACGACCCCGCCGCCGTACTTGCCAACCGGAAGCTCGCCGCCGAGACGCTCGGCATCGACCCGGGCCCGGTCGTCTGGATGAACCAGGTGCACGGCCGGGACGTCCATGTGGTCGACGGCCCCTGGCCGGCGGAAGCGGAAGTTCCGGAAGGGGACGCCGTCGTCACCGCCCGACGCGGCCTCCCGCTCGCCGTACTCACCGCCGACTGTGTTCCCGTACTGCTCGCCGATCCGGCGGCGGGTGTCGTGGCCGCGGCCCACGCGGGACGCCCCGGCATGGTGACGGGGGTCGTCCCGGCGGCGGTGGAGACCATGATCACACTCGGGGCGGAGCCGTCCCGGATCGTCGCCAGAACAGGCCCGGCCGTCTGCGGCCGCTGCTACGAGGTGCCCGAGGCCATGCGCGCCGACGTCGCCGCGGTCGAGCCGGCCGCCCGGGCCGAGACCAGCTGGGGAACCCCGGCCGTCGACGTCGTCGCCGGGGTCCACGCCCAGCTGGAGCGACTGGGCGTACGCGACCGGCGGGCCTCCGGTGTCTGCACCCGCGAGTCGGGCGACCACTTCTCGTACCGCCGGGACCGCACCACCGGGCGGCTCGCCGGATATGTCTGGTTGGACGGTAGGGCATGACGGACCGCAGGACCGAACTCGCGGAGAATCTGGCGCGGGTGGAGGAACGTATCGTCGCCGCCTGCGCGGCGGCCGGACGCCCGCGCGAGGACGTGACCCTGATCGTGGTCACCAAGACGTACCCCGCCGACGATGTCCGGCTCCTCCATGAACTCGGCGTCCGCCATGTCGCCGAGAACCGGGACCAGGACGCCGCCCCTAAGGCCGCCGCCTGCGCCGATCTCGATCTGATCTGGCACTTCGTCGGTCAGCTCCAGACCAACAAGGTGCGTTCCGTGGTCGGTTATGCCCAGGTCGTGCAGTCGGTCGACCGGTTGAAGCTGGTTTCGGCACTGTCCTCGGCCGCCGTGCGGGCCCGGCGGGAGGTCGACTGTCTGCTCCAGGTGGCGCTCGACGCCCAGTCCGGCGAGCGGGGCGAGCGCGGGGGCGTCGCGCCGGAGGGCATCGAGGAGTTGGCGGCGGCCGTCGACGACGCGCCCGGGCTCCGGCTCGGCGGTCTGATGACCGTGGCGCCGCTGGCCGGGCCCTACGCGGGCCGTCAACGGGCCGCTTTCGACCGGCTGATGGAATTCTCATCCAGCCTGCGCGCGACCCGCCCGGCTGCGAACATGGTGTCAGCAGGGATGAGTGCGGACCTCGAGGACGCGGTGGCGGCCGGAGCGACACATGTGCGCATCGGTACGGCGGTGCTCGGAGTCCGACCTCGGCTCGGGTAACGTCGCGAAGCAAGTCGGACCACAGTAGAAAATATGGTCTTTTCCGCCGAACAGCGGACAGGCCCAGTGGATCGCGGGCGCGACCTGACGTTGCCGATCCACCACAGAGCGGAGGAATCGGAGAATGGCCGGCGCGATGCGCAAGATGGCGGTCTACCTCGGCCTCGTGGAGGACGATGGGTACGACGGCCGGGGATTCGACCCCGACGACGACTTCGAACCCGAGCTCGAGCCGGAGCCCGAGCGCGACCGGCGGCGTCACCAGCCTCCGCGCCAGGTGGAGCGCGAGGAGCCGGTCCGTGTGCCGGTAGCGCAGCCTCCGGTTCAGCGCGACCCCGTTCCGCTTCCCGCTGAGAGCGGACGACCCGCCCGAATCGCCCCCGTGGCGTCCATCACACCTGAACGCCCGAGCCTGGAGAAGAACGCACCGGTGATCATGCCCAAGGTCGTGTCCGAGCGGGAGCCCTACCGCATCACGACGCTGCACCCCCGCACCTACAACGAGGCCCGTACCATCGGGGAACACTTCCGCGAGGGCACGCCTGTGATCATGAACCTCACCGAGATGGATGACACGGACGCGAAGCGACTTGTCGACTTTGCCGCCGGTCTCGTCTTCGGGCTGCATGGCAGCATTGAGCGAGTGACGCAGAAGGTGTTCCTGTTGTCGCCTGCTAACGTCGATGTCACGGCGGAGGACAAGGCCCGCATCGCAGAGGGCGGATTCTTCAACCAGAGCTGAGACACGACACCGGGAACGACCCGGCCGGAAGGCCGGTACACGAGAGCCAGGGGAGAGGGAACGCGGGATGGGCGTCGCACTACAGGTTGTCTACATCGCGCTGATGTGCTTCCTGATCCTGCTGATCTTCCGGCTGGTCATGCAGTACGTCTTCCAGTTCGCCCGTTCATGGCAACCCGGCAAGGCGATGGTGGTCGTTCTGGAGGCCACCTACACTGTCACCGATCCACCACTGAAGCTTCTGCAGCGGTTCATCCCGCCGTTGCGTCTCGGGGGCGTGGCACTCGACCTGTCCTTCTTCGTTCTGATGATCATCGTCTACATCCTGCTCAACATCGTGGGTGGCTTCGCGATGAGGGTGTGAGCGATCCGGTCCTGCCGACTGCCGACGACTACGTAGAGGTGAAGAAGAGATGCCGCTGACCCCCGAGGACGTGCGGAACAAGCAGTTCACGACCGTCCGTCTCCGAGAAGGCTATGACGAGGACGAGGTCGATGCCTTCCTCGACGAGGTCGAGGCCGAGCTGACCCGCCTGCTCCGCGAGAACGAGGATCTGCGCGCGAAGCTGGCCGCCGCCACGCGCGCCGCCGCGCAGAACCAGCAGCAGGCCATGCGCAAACCACCGGAGCAGCAGGAACGGCCCGTGGGACCCGGTGGTCCTGGTCCCGGTGGTCCCGTGCCCGCCGCCATATCCGGACCGCCGGTCCAGCAGCAGCCCCCGCAGATGGGCCCGCCCCAGCTGCCGGGCGGTGCGCCGCAGCTGCCGGCCGGTCCCAGCCACGGTGGCCCGCAGGGCCACGGCGGCCCGCAGGGCCCGCACGGCCCCGGTCCCATGCAGGGCGGCCCCATGGGCGGTCCGATGGGTGGCCCCATGGGCGGTCACGGCCCGGGCATGCCCCAGCAGGGTCCCGGCGGAGACAGCGCCGCGCGCGTACTGTCGCTGGCCCAGCAGACCGCCGACCAGGCGATCGCGGAGGCCCGTTCCGAGGCCAACAAGATCGTCGGTGAGGCCCGTTCGCGCGCCGAGGGCCTGGAGCGCGACGCCCGCGCCAAGGCCGACGCGCTGGAGCGGGACGCGCAGGAGAAGCACCGCGTCGCGATGGGCTCCCTGGAGTCCGCCCGCGCCACGCTGGAGCGCAAGGTCGAGGACCTGCGCGGCTTCGAGCGCGAGTACCGCACGCGCCTGAAGTCCTACCTGGAGAGCCAGCTGCGCCAGCTGGAGAGCCAGGGCGACGAGTCGCTGGCCCCGCCGCGCACCCCGTCCGCGGCCCCGTCGCTGCCGCCGTCCCCGTCGATGGCGTCGGCCGGCGCGAGCGGCCCGTCGTACGGCGGCAACCAGACGATGGGCGGATCGCCCGGGATGGGCAACGGCCCGTCCTACGGCGGCCAGCAGCAGATGTCGCCGGCGATGACGCAGCCGATGGCACCGGTACGGCCGCAGGCCCCGCAGCCGATGCAGCAGGCACCGTCCCCGATGCGTGGCTTCCT
The DNA here is from genome assembly GCF_008271805.1 of Streptomyces sp. TRM49041. GTDB lineage: Bacteria > Actinomycetota > Actinomycetes > Streptomycetales > Streptomycetaceae > Streptomyces. The sequence continues at coordinate 59,261 of NZ_VSRY01000122.1, read as the reverse complement.
CATCGACGAGGACGACAACTGACGCAGCCGGCCGCGTAGTGAGCGCGTAGCCGTCGGCAACCGGCAGGGCCGGGGCCCAGGACTTCCGTCCTGGGCCCCGGCCCTTTTCGGTATCCCGCCCGCATCGGCCCCCGGCGGAACGGGCGCCACAACTCCCGAGGGCCGCACCCGACACACAGACCTGTTCTCCAAGGGCCTGTTCTCCAAGGGAAAGCCCCGGAATCCGCCGGGCGGATTCCGGGGCCTTCAGCGGTCCGGGGCGGTGCCCCGGGGTGCCTCACGCCTTGCGGAGGCGGAAGGTCAGGGACAGGGGCTCGTCCGTGAACGGCTCACCGTACGACCCGTCCGCATCGCCGCGCGCGAAGTCCGTGGCCAACACCTCGTCCGCGATCAGCGCTGAGTGGTCCGTCAGGGCCGACGCGACCTCCTCGTCCGAGGAGGACCACCGCAGCGCGATCCGGTCCGCGACATCCAGCCCACTGTTCTTACGCGCCTCCTGGATCAGCCGGATCGCGTCCCGCGCCAGGCCCGCACGCCGCAGCTCCGGCGTGATCTCCAGGTCCAGCGCGACCGTCGCACCCGCGTCGGAGGCCACCGACCACCCCTCACGCGGCGTCTCGGTGATGATCACCTCGTCCGGCGCGAGCACGATCGTCTCGCCGTTCACCTCCAGTGTGGCCTCGCCGTCCCGGAGGGCCAGCGACAGGGCCGCGGCGTCCGCCGCCGCGATGGCCTTGGCGACGTCCTGGACGCCCTTCCCGAACCGCTTGCCCAGCGCCCGGAAGTTGGCCTTCGCCGTCGTGTCGACCAGCGACCCGCCCACCTCGGACAGGGACGCCAGCGACGAGACGTTCAGCTCCTCCGTGATCTGGGCGTGCAGCTCCGTCGAGAGCGACTCGAAGCCCGCCGCCGCGACCAGCGCGCGCGACAGCGGCTGGCGGGTCTTCACCCCGGACTCCGCGCGTGTGGCGCGGCCCAGCTCGACCAGGCGCCGGACCAGCGCCATCTGCTGCGACAGCGTCGGGTCGATCGCCGACAGGTCCGCCTCCGGCCACGTCGACAGGTGCACCGACTCCGGGGCGCCCGGCGTGACCGGGACCACCAGGTCCTGCCAGACCCGCTCGGTGATGAACGGGGTCAGCGGGGCCATCAGACGCGTGACCGTCTCCACGACCTCGTGCAGGGTGCGCAGCGCGCCCTTGTCGCCCTGCCAGAACCGACGCCGCGACCGGCGCACGTACCAGTTCGACAGGTCGTCCACGAACGCGGACAGCAGCTTGCCGGCACGCTGCGTGTCGTACGCCTCCAGCGCCTGTGTGACCTGGTCCGTCAGCGCGTGCAGCTCGCTCAGCAGCCAGCGGTCCAGTACCGACCGCTCGGCCGGGGCCGGGTCGGCTTCGGACGGTGCCCAGCCCGAGGTACGCGCGTACAGCGCCTGGAACGCGACCGTGTTCCAGTACGTGAGGAGCGTCTTGCGGACGACCTCCTGGATCGTGCCGTGACCGACCCGGCGCGCGGCCCAGGGCGAGCCGCCGGCCGCCATGAACCAGCGGACCGCGTCCGCGCCGTGCTGGTCCATGAGCGGGATCGGCTGGAGGATGTTGCCCAGGTGCTTGGACATCTTCCGGCCGTCCTCGGCCAGGATGTGGCCCAGGCACACCACGTTCTCGTACGACGACTTGTCGAAGACGAGCGTGCCCACCGCCATCAGCGTGTAGAACCAGCCGCGCGTCTGGTCGATGGCCTCCGAGATGAACTGCGCCGGGTAGCGCTTCTCGAACAGTTCCTTGTTCTTGTACGGGTAGCCCCACTGCGCGAACGGCATCGAACCCGAGTCGTACCAGGCGTCGATGACCTCCGGCACGCGGGTCGCGGTCAGCGCGCAGCCCTCGTGCGTGCAGGGGAACGTGACGTCGTCGATGTACGGGCGGTGCGGGTCCAGGCCCGACTGGTCCGTGCCGGTCAGCTCGGTCAGCTCGGTGAGCGAGCCGACGCACGTGAGGTGGTTCTCCTCGCAGCGCCAGACCGGCAGCGGCGTGCCCCAGTAGCGGTTGCGGGACAGCGCCCAGTCGATGTTGTTGTTCAGCCAGTCGCCGAACCGGCCGTGCTTGACGGAGTCCGGGAACCAGTTGGTCGCCTCGTTCTCCTCCAGGAGCCGGTCCTTGACCGCGGTCGTGCGGATGTACCAGGACGGCTGCGCGTAGTACAGCAGCGCCGTGTGGCAGCGCCAGCAGTGCGGGTAGCTGTGCTCGTACGCGATGTGCTTGAACAGCAGGCCGCGCGCGTCCAGGTCGGCGGTGAGCGCCTCGTCGGCCTTCTTGAAGAACACGCCGCCGACCAGGTCCAGGGACTCGTCGAACGTGCCGTCCGGGCGGACCGGGTTCACCACGGGCATGCCGTACTCGCGGCACACCTTGAGGTCGTCCTCACCGAAGGCGGGGGCCTGGTGGACCAGACCCGTACCGTCCTCGGTGGTCACGTAGTCGGCGTTGACCACGAAGTGCGCGGCCTGGGGGCTGGGCCGATCCGTTCCCTCGCTCGTGCTCGGGAACTCCACGAGCTCGAAGGGGCGCCGGTACGTCCAGCGCTCCATCTCCGCGCCCGTGAACCTCTGCCCCGTGGCCTCCCAGCCCTCGCCGAGGGCCTTCTCCAGCAGCGGCTCGGCGACGACCAGCTTCTCCCGGCCGTCCGTCGCGACGACGTACGTCACCTCGGGGTGCGCGGCGACGGCGGTGTTGGAGACCAGCGTCCACGGGGTCGTCGTCCACACGACCAGCGACGCCTCGCCCGCGAGCGGGCCGGACGTCAGCGGGAAGCGCACGTACACGGACGGGTCGACGACCGTCTCGTAGCCCTGCGCCAGCTCGTGGTCGGACAGGCCCGTGCCGCAGCGGGGGCACCAGGGCGCGACGCGGTGGTCCTGGACGAGCAGGCCCTTGTCGAAGATCTCCTTCAGGGACCACCACACCGACTCGACGTACTCGGGGTCCATCGTGCGGTACGCGTCGTCCAGGTCGACCCAGTAGCCCATGCGGGTCGTCAGCTCGGCGAACGCGTCGGTGTGCCGGGTCACGGACTCGCGGCACTTCGCGTTGAACTCCGCGATGCCGTACGCCTCGATGTCCTTCTTGCCGGAGAAGCCCAGCTCCTTCTCGACGGCGAGCTCCACCGGCAGGCCGTGGCAGTCCCAGCCGGCCTTGCGGGCCACGTGATAGCCGCGCATCGTGCGGAAGCGCGGGAAGACGTCCTTGAAGACGCGGGCCTCGATGTGGTGGGCGCCCGGCATGCCGTTGGCCGTGGGCGGGCCCTCGTAGAACACCCACTCCGGGCGTCCCTCGGACTGCTCGAGGCTCTTGGCGAAGACCTTGCTCTCGCGCCAGAAATCGAGCACGGCGTGCTCGAGCGCGGGCAGGTCGACCTGGGCGGGTACCTGGCGGTACTGCGACATCGAATCCTCCGGCGGACAGGTTCGTCGTTCCGTCGGAGGGACGAGAGCATCTGCTCCCGCGGTACCACCCTCCTTGGCCCCGGGCACATACGCCCGAAGCCCCCTCATTGGGGTCGCGAAGCCGGTTCTACTGACCTTGCGCCCGTGGGCGGAGCCCACTGTTCAAGGCGTTCTTCCGGCGGCTCCGGGGTGATGCTTCACATCGGGCTGGCCCCCGGGCTCTCACCGTCCCCGGGTCGCTCATGGCTGCGTGCGACGCTACTGGTCCCCATCCACGCCTTTCGCTGCGCCCCAGTGTACGGGCCTGCACGGACACCGGCCGACAGGTTTCCCCGGGCGCGGCCGACGACTGGACTGACCCGAATGGGGATACGAGTCCCGATCTGCCCCTAATGGGGGCATTTCGGTGGTTACTGGCCCTGGGGCTGGGCACAAGCCATGCAGGCTCGCCTGGTCGGGTACCGGCTGGCCGGGACCGGCGGCGTGCCCCGTTGCCGCGGGGCTGGAGTCGATTTATCGTCCCAGCACGATTCGCGAGCGAGATCACAATATGTGAAGGGGCCGCGGCATGGTGGCGAAGAAGACCGCCGTCAAGAAGACGGCGTCCACACGTTCCGCCGCGGCGGGGTCGGCGTCGGCCAAGAACACGGGCGCCAGGAAGAGCACCACGTCGCGGTCCACCTCCAAGGAGCCTGCCCCGAAGAAGACGGCCCCCGTCGGGAGAGCGGCCGCGCGGAAGGCGGCCGCGGAGGAGACGGTGGCCGAGAAGGCTCCCGCGAGAAAGGCGACCGCGAAAAGGGCGGCCGAAAAAAAGGCGGCCGGGAGCGCATCCGCGAAGTCACGTGCGGGGAAAGCATCCGCCAAGGACACGCCCACGAAGAAGGCGGCGGCCAAGAAGGTGCCCGCGAAGAAGCAGGTGCCCACCAAGGAGCCGGCCACGAAGGAAGTACCCGACAAGAGAGCATCGACCAAGAAGGCGGCCGCCGGCAAAGCGGCCGCCAAGAAGGCACCCGCCAAGAAGGCACCCGCCAAGAAGGCGGCCGCCGGCAAAGCGGCCGCGAAGAAGGCACCGGCCAAGAAGGCACCGGCCAAGAAGGCAGCCGCTGAGGAGGCGCCCGTGATGAAGGCACCGGCAAAGAAGGGGCCTGCGAAGAGGGCACCCGCCCGGAAGGCGGCAGCCGAGGAAGCGCCTGCCGGTAAGGCGCCGTCCCGGAAGGCGGCCACGACGAAGGCGGCGAGCAGGAAGACCGCCACCACGAAGGCCGCCACGAAGGCCGCCACCACTGGGGCGGCCGCCGCGGAGACGTCCGCCGAGGCAGCGCGGGCCACCGGGGTCACGGCTGTCGAGGCCCCCGCGGTGGAGGCGACGCCGACGACCGCGCCGCCCGCCGCCGGAGCGCACGCGAAGAAGGCGTCTGCCAAGAAGGCGCCGGGCAGGAGAGCGGCCGCCAAGGAGGCGGCCGCCGCGGAGGAGACAGGAGCCAGGACCGTGGCAGCGAAGAAGACGGCGGACGTGACCACGGCGGCCGGCGCGCCTGTGCCTCCGGCCCGCGGGCTCGCCGAGGCGGCGCCCGAGGAACTCGCCGTACGGCCGGGCGAGGAGCCGTGGACGCCCGGGGAGGTCGCGGAGGCCCGGGCCGGCCTGGAGAGCGAGGCGCACCGCCTCCAGGAGGAGATCGCCGCCTCCGAGGCGGCGCTGACCGGCCTGATGCGGGACTCCGGGGAAGGCGCCGGTCACGACGAGGCCGACACCGGCACCAAGAACATCACGCGCGAGCACGAGATGGCCCTGGCCGCGAACGCCCGCGCGACGCTGGAGCAGACCGAGCACGCACTGCAGCGGATCGACGCGGGTACGTACGGACTCTGCGAGATCTGCGGCAAGCCCATCGGCAAGGCCCGCATGCAGGCGTTCCCGCGCGCGACCCTCTGCGTCGAGGACAAGCAGAAACAGGAGCGGCGGGGCTGATCCGCAGGCGTGTGCCGTACCCTCGTCACAGTCAGGAACCTAGGTTGAGGGACTCACGTGGCAGAGGCGGAGCACGTCATCGGTACGCCGGATGTTGACGACGAGGCCGGGGCTCCCGCCGAGCGGCCCAAGGGCCGGCGCAGGGTCGTGGCGCTCTTCGCCGTGGCCCTCGTCGCCTACCTGCTGGACCTCGGCAGCAAGATACTCGTCGTGGCCCGGCTGGAGCACCACGACCCGATCGTGGTCATCGACGGTCTGCTCAAGTTCGAGGCCGTACGGAACCCGGGCGCGGCGTTCGGTATCGGCGAGGCGTTCACGGTGCTCTTCACCGTCATCGCGGCCGCCGTCATCGTCGTGATCGTGCGGCTGGCGCGGAAGCTGTACAGCCTGCCCTGGGCGATCGCCCTCGGTCTGCTGCTGGGCGGGGCGCTCGGCAACCTCACCGACCGGATCTTCCGGGCGCCGGGCGTCTTCGAGGGCGCGGTCGTGGACTTCATCGCGCCCGCGCACTTCGCCGTCTTCAACCTCGCGGACTCGGCGATCGTCTGCGGCGGCTTCCTCATCGTGATCCTTTCGTTCAAGGGCCTGGATCCCGACGGGACCGTCCACAAGGACTGACCGGCTGTCCGCGGTTGTCCACAGGGCTGACCGGGCGACCCCGCCGACAAGGCATACTCGACGGGTGAGCACGATTCCCGAGATCCGTACGCTGCCCGTTCCCGATGGCCTCGAAGGCGAGCGCGTCGACGCCGCCATCGCCCGCATGTTCGGATTCTCCCGCACGAAGGCGGCCGAGCTGGCCGCCTCCGGGAAGGTCCTGGTCGACGGCTCCGTCGTCGGCAAGTCCGAGCGGGTCAGCGGCGGTGCCTGGCTCGAGGTCGAGATGCCCGGCGCACCCGCGCCCGTGCAGATCGTCGCCGAGCCGGTCGAGGGCATGGAGATCGTCCATGACGACGACGACATCGTCGTGATCGTGAAGCCGGTCGGCGTCGCCGCGCACCCGAGCCCCGGCTGGACCGGCACGACCGTGATCGGCGGTCTCGCCGCCGCCGGGTACCGGATCTCCACCTCCGGCGCCGCCGAGCGCCAGGGCATCGTGCACCGCCTCGACGTCGGCACGTCGGGTCTGATGGTCGTCGCCAAGTCCGAGCGCGCCTACACGCTGCTGAAGGCCCAGTTCCGCGAGCGGGTCGTCGACAAGCGGTACCACGCGCTGGTGCAGGGCCACCCGGACCCGCTGAGCGGCACCATCGACGCGCCGATCGGCCGCCACCCGAATCACGACTACAAGTGGGCGGTCACCGCCGACGGCAAGCCGTCCGTCACGCACTACGACCTGATCGAGGCGTACCGCGCCGCGTCCCTGCTCGACATCAAGCTGGAGACGGGCCGTACACACCAGATCCGCGTCCACATGTCCGCGCATCGCCATCCCTGCGTCGGCGACCTGACGTACGGCGCGGACCCGACCCTCGCCAAGCGGCTCGGCCTCACCCGCCAGTGGCTGCACGCCGTGCGGCTGGGCTTCGAGCACCCCTCGGACGGCCAGTGGGTCGAGTTCGCGAGCGACTACCCGGCCGACCTCCAGCACGCGCTGGACACCATCGCCGCGGAGAGCGCATGAGCCCCTACGAGGTGCGCGAGGTGCTCACGGAGTCGGACCGGGAGTCGGCCTTCGCCGTCCGCCGCGAGGTCTTCGTCGTCGAGCAGGGCGTGCCCGAGGAGATCGAGTACGACGCGTACGACGCGACGGCCGTGCATGTCCTCGCCGTCCGCACCGCCGACGCCGTCGCGCTCGGCACCGGCCGGCTCCTGTACGGCCCGGACGCGGCCGGCCGGACCGGTGGCGCCGAGGGCGTGGGCGCGCTCGGCCGGCTCGCCGTCAGTAAGGCCGCCCGTGGCCTCGGCATCGGCGTCGCGCTCGTGCGGGCCATCGAGGACGCGGCGCGGGCGCGCGGCCTGACCGCGGTGGACCTGCACGCGCAGACCCAGGCGCTGGGCTTCTACGAGCGGCTCGGATACGAGGCGTACGGTGCGGAGTTCCCCGACGCGGGCATACCGCACCTCGCCATGCGCCGAACGCTCTGAGGCGCGCCCTCGCATGGCGGCGTGAGCCCTGACCGGCCCGCCGCCGGGCCCGGCAGCCCGTCCGTGCTATCCGCGGGGCGAAGCCCCCCGGTCGTGGCCCGGCTCCACGGCTGAGCCGTCACCGTCGGGTCCCGGGTACCGGGCGGGTGCCATGGTCGTGGCCACGCGGGGCAGCGCGTACGGATGGTGCTCGTACAGCCAGGCGATCAACTGCTCACGTACGGCGCACCGCAGCGTCCACACGTCGTCGGCGTTCTTTGCGGTCACCACCGCCCGCACCACCATGGTGCTGGGTGTGGTGTCCGTCACCACCAACGACCAGCCCCTGCCGTCCCACGCGGGGGACTCGCCCAGGAACTCCCGCAGCCGCTCCCGCATCAGCAGGACGGGCGCCGCGTGGTCGAGGTGGAAGTAGACCGTGCCGGTGATCTCTGCCCCGCCGCGCGACCAGTTCTCGAAGGGCTTGCTGGTGAAGTACGAGACGGGCATGGTGATCCGGCGCTCGTCCCAGGTCCGTACGGTGAGGAACGTCAGCGTGACCTCCTCGACCACGCCCCACTCGCCCTCCACCACCACCGTGTCGCCGATCCGCACCATGTCGCCGAACGCGATCTGGAACCCGGCGAAGACATTGCTGAGCGTGGACTGGGCGGCCACACCCGCGACGATGCCGATGATGCCGGCGGACGCCAGCACCGACGTACCGATCGCCCGGAAGTCGGGGAAGGTCAGCAGCATCGCCGCCAGCGCCACGACCGCGACCACCGCCGTGAGGATCTGCATGATGAGGCTGACCTGCGTACGCACTCGGCGCAGCCGGTCCGCGTCCTGGGTCGTCGCCGCGTAGCGGGCGTACGTCGCCTCGACGGCCGCAGATGCGATTCGCATCACCAGCCAGGCGCTCGCACCGATCAGTACGACGGTCAGACCGCGTCCTATCCCCACCTCGTTGTCCTGGATGAGCCGCCAGTCCGTCTCCCGGTACGAGGCGCGCAGCAGCGCGGTCAGCAGGACGAGTTGGAGGGGCGGCGCGCAGCGGCGCAGCAGCCCCCACAGCGGGGTCTCCGGGTGGCGGCTGTCGGCTCGCCGCAGCAACAGGTCGGCGAGCCAGCCGACGAGCACGGTGAATACCACCGAGCCACCGAGGACGATCAACGGACGCAGCACGTTCTCCATGACACCGAACGCTAGACGGAAAGTGGCAGGATGACCGAATGGAGATCATTCTGTTCCACTCGGTCTACGGTCCACGCCCGGCCGTCCACGCGGCCGCCGACCGGCTGCGCGCCGCCGGGCACCAGGTGCACGTGCCCGACCTCTACGACGGCCAAACCGCCGGAACCGCGGAGGAGGGCACGGCGATCAAGGACCGCATCGGCTGGGACGAGCTGGTGAAGCGCGCCGTCTCGGCCGCGGCCCCGCACTCCGACGGCGGGCTCGTGTACGCGGGGTTCTCGCTGGGCGCCGCGTTCGCCCAGATGCTGGCCATGGCCGACGAGAAGACGCGCGGGCTGCTGCTTCTGCACGGCACGTACGACGTGCCCGAGGACGCCTCGGTGGGCGGCCTGCCGGTCCAACTGCATGTCGCCGACCCGGACCCGTTCGAGCCGGACGACTGGCTGAACACCTGGTACCTCCAGATGGGCAGGGCCGGGGCGGACGTCGAGGTCCACCGCTACCGGGGTGCGGGGCATCTGTACACCGACCCGGACCTGGCCGACCACGAGGCGGAAGCGGCCGAGCGGACGTGGGCGACGGCGCTGGCGTTTCTGGACTCCCTCTGACCCGGGGGCGGCACGCGCCGCCGGGCGCGCGCCGGGCACGGTGTCGCGTCGCCGCCACACCGTGCCCGGGCTTGCGCCGCCGAGCCGTCAAGCGGCTCGGGCCGTCAGTGGATCAGGAGGTGCGGTACGCCGTCCAGTGGTCCTGCATGCGCTGCACCTGACCGGCCGTGAACTGGTACATGCACGAGTCGTACGTGTAGTCCATGAAGTTGTGGACCGGGTCCACGCCCGCCTTGCGGGTGCAGGAGTCACGGCCCTCCGGGCACTGGTACGCCGGGCTCTTCTCGGCCGCGGTGTCCTCGACGTAGTCGCCCTTGCCGTTGCAGCCGCCCTGGAAGGTGTGGTAGAGGCCCATCCAGTGGCCGACCTCGTGGGTGGCGGTGTCACCCTCGTTGTAGTTGGCGGCCGTTCCGCCGGGCAGCGAGGAGTCGAGGACGACGACACCGTCCATGGACGGGTTGGACCTGTAGGAGGACGGGAAGGTCGCCCAGCCGAGCAGACCGTCGCTGAGGTTGGCGGTGTAGAAGTTGAGCGCGTCCGCGCCGCCCTGGCGGAGGGTGGACTTCATGGCCTTCTCCTCGGTGGAGCCGGAGGAGAGGTTGTACCAGGCGGCGTTGTCCGTGTAGGTGGTGCCGGCCAGGGTGAACTGGAAGCCGGAGTCGGCGTTGCCGTCACCCTGGCCGCCGAAGGCGGAGTTGAGGACGGACATCTGGTTGTCGATGTCCGTGGCGCTCAGCTTGCCCTTGGTGCCGTCGTGGACGACGTGGAAGTACACCGGGATGGTGGTGGCGACGGAGGCCGTGTCGAACCGGCTGCTGTCGAGGCCCTTCGACTTGGCGGCCTTCAGCTTCTTCTGGAGGTCGGCCTCCATGGTCTCGGCCTTGGCCGCGGTGACCTCGTTCGGCTCGTGCTTGTGGATGTCACCGGAGGGGCGGGACTCACGGGCGTGGGCGCTCGTGCCCGTCTCCTCGGCGCACTCCTCGCCGGCGGCGAGCGGGGCGGTCGCCGCGGCGCCCGTCGGGGCGGAGAACGGGAACAGCGCCAGGGTTCCGGCCAGCATGGCCGTACCGAGGGCACGGCGGTGCGAACGCGGAGATATTCGGGCAAGAGCACGCATAGGTGACTCCTCGCGGGGGGTTTGGGGAGGGCCTTCCTCACCACCGCCGGAGATTACGTGCCCATGTCAGATGTGGAGGAGAAGCGTTCCGGCCCAATCAATCGTTGAGGAAATGGCGACATCCGGGGGAAATCCTTCGGTGCGTCCCGGCAGTTGAGACGCGGATGTAACGAATTCGCCACCGTGAGCGGGTGGTGTGTCCGGATTCGATCTCTGGAACACGCCACCCGCCATGGGTCTGTGATCTTCAGTTAACCTGCCGTTGGATGGCTGAAAATCGCTCCTGCAGTCATCTCATCGCACCGGGCTGTACACCCGCTCGACCTTCTGCGTTCCGCTGAGTGTCCGGTAGGAGCGGGTCCACTTCGCTGAAGCGTCCGGATCCTTGCGGTCGGACAGTGCGAAGTAGTCCATCTGCGACCGCTCGGAGGTCACGTCCAGGACTCCGTAGCCGTGGTGGTCCATGTCCAGCCAGCGCACATGCCTGTTTGCCGCCTTGATGGCGGCGGAGGCCACCAGGGACGCGGTGTTCGCGGGGACGTGGAGGATGTCGTCGAGGTTGTCCGACGTCACGGACGTGACCACGAACTCCGTCGCGGCGGAGGGTGATTTCGGGTACGTGGCCGCCGTCGCCGGCACGTCGTTCGCCCATGCCATGTGGATGTCGCCGGTGAGGAAGACCGTGTTGCGGACCGCCCGCTCCTGGAGGTGGGCGAGGAGCTCGCGGCGGTCGTCCGTGTACCCGTCCCACTGGTCCACATTGACCGCGATCCCGCCCGTCGGCAGCCCGATCAACTCGGCGACGGGCTTCAGCAGATATGCCGGCAGGGACCCGAAGGCCACCGGCGAGATCATCACCGAGGTGCCCACCAGCCGCCAGGTGGCGTCCGACGAGGCCAGTCCCGCCTTCAGCCAGTCCAGCTGGGCGCGGCCGGTGATCGTACGCTCCGGGTCGTCCACCTCGCCGCTGCCGGTGGACGCCTGCTGGGAGCGGAAGGACCTCAGGTCCAGGAGGTGCAGGTCGGCGAGCTTGCCGTAGCGGACACGGCGGTAGACGGTGCCTTCGGCGGAGGTGCGTACGGGCATCCACTCGAAGTACGCCCGCTTGGCCGCGGTCATGCGCGCGGCCCAGTCGCCCTCGGAGTCGGGCGTGTGGTTGTCGGCCCCGCCCGACCATGTGTCGTCGGCGAACTCGTGGTCGTCCCATATGGCGATCACCGGGTGAGCGGCGTGCAGGGCCTGGAGGTCGGGGTCCGTCTTGTACGTGGCGTGCCGGAGCCGGTAGTCGGCCAGGCTGACGATCTCGTTGCGCGGCTCGTGGGCGCGGAGCACCCGGCCGGTCTTCGGGTAGGTCCCCGAGCCGTACTCGTATATGTAGTCCCCGAGATGCAGAACCGCGTCCAGGTCGGCGCGGGCCGCGAGATGACGGTACGCGGCGAAGTAGCCCGCCTCCCAGTTGGCGCACGACACCACCCCGAACCGGATCCCGGGCGCGGCGTCGTCGTACGCCGGTGTGGTCCGTGTCCGTCCGACCGGCGAGGAGACGCCGTCGGCACCGGCCATGAACCGGAACCAGTACGTGGTCGACGGCCGCAGCCCGCGTACGTCCACCTTGACGGTGTGGTCGGTGCCGGCGCTCGCGACGACGGCCCCCCGCGCGACGACCCGCGCGAAGCCTCTGTCCTCGGCGACCTCCCATCTGATGTCGGTGTCGGCACCCTTTCCGGATGCGGGCGTGGCGTCGGGGGATGGCGTCACACGGGTCCAGAGCAGGACCCCGTCGGGCAGCGGATCACCGGAGGCGACACCGTGCAGGAAGGCGGGGGAGTGGGTACTCGCGACGGCGTACGAGGCGGAGGCGAGCACCGACCCGGCGACGGCGGAGGCGGCGGCTGCCTTGACGACCGTGCGACGGGTGGGAGTTGTGGTGTTTCGACTGGTCACGGCCGGTCAGATTACCCGTCATATTACCGACGGGTAAGTCCTAACGGCCACTTTTGGCCGGGAAGTTGGCATCCTCTCGCCCCCCGTACCCGAACGGGCCCGCTCCGAGGGGGAGCGGGCCCGTCGACCGGGATCTGTGTCGGCTCAGCCCTTCAGGGCCGCTTCGATCGCCGTGGTGTACTCCGTGGCCGTCATCGGGGCGGTCTTGCCGTTCGGGCCCGTGACGGCCTTGCCGTCCATCCTCAGGGTGGGGGTGGCCGTGACGCCGCTCTTGTCGAAGGTCTCGGACATCTTCAGGGCCCAGGTGTCGAAGGTGCCCTCCTCGACGTTCTTCTTGAACTGCTCGTTGTTCTTCAGGGCGGGGACCGAGTCCGCGATCTCCAGGAGGTAGGAGTCCTCGGCGAGCTTGTCCTCCGACTCCTGGGGGTGGAACTTCGCGGAGTACATGGCCGACTTGAACTTCAGGAACGCGTCCGGGCTCACGTCCAGCGCGGCGCCCAGGGCGGAGAGGGCGTTCTTGGAGCCCTCGCCGTTGGAGCCTATGCGGCCCTTGTCCAGGGAGTCGCCGTCCAGGAAGGTCGCGCCCACGTACTGGATCTTGTACTTGCCGGCCTCGACGTCCTTCTCGATCGCCGGGCCGACCTGCTGCTCGAAGACGGCGCAGACGGGGCAGCGCGAGTCCTCGTACACCTCGAGTGTCTTCTTCGCCGTCGACTTGCCGATGACGACGGTGGTGCCGTTCTCGCCCGTCGTGTTCTTCGGCGCCGTGACGCTCGCCGTGTTCTTCGCCGCCTCCCAGTGGGACGGCTTGTTGCCCTGCACGACGGCGTAGCCGATGCCGCCGGCCACGGCGAGCACGCCCACGATCGAGGCGGCGACGGTGATCTGCCGCCGCATCCTGTCGCGCTTGGCCTGGCGCTCCCGCTCCTGCCGCAGGCGCTCCCGGGCCGCCGCCTTGTTGGCCTTGCTGTTGCGTGCACTCATGGGGGGTTTTCTCCGTTTTGTCGTGGATCCGCGGACCCGTTGGTCCCCGGGTCCGGGTATCAGTGGTCGAAAGGGCTGCTCGTCCAGGGCTTCACGCCCTGCACGGCGGTCCCCTCCGGCCGACGGAGTGCACCAGGAGCCGGGCGCCGGCGGCTCCGCGCGGGCGGGTGTACGCGCGGACCCGGCGGTGGGCGGAATCCTCCCGCGCCGCCGCCACCACCGCCCACGCCACGAGCAGCGGGCGGAACGTGAACGACGCCACCGCCCGCAGCACCCGGGCAAGCGCCGCCTCGCCGCGGCGCAGCCACCCCGCGGTGACCAGGCCCACCGTGATATGCGCGGCGAGCAGCAGCCACGGCACCGACGGGTCGCCCGAGTGGAGAAGCGCCGCCGCCGCGGTGTCCGCCGCGGCCACGCCGGGCAGGGGCGTGCCCACCGCGTCGCCGCACAGGACGTCGACGCCGACCGCGCGCAGCGAGCCGGCGACCGGGCCGCCCGACGGGCCGTAACAGGCGTGCTGGCCCGCGGTGAAGACCGTGTCCGCGGCCAGCTCCAGCGGGACGAGGAGCCCCGCGATGGGCCAGAAACCGCGCTCCCGGCCGGCCAGCGCGTACGCGAGGGCGAAGACCGCGCCCGCGACCAGCAGTACGGCGGTCAGCGGCAACGGCACCCGGGACAGCAGCACATGGGAGGCGACGGACAGCGTCACGACCAGTGCCGTGAAGATCGCTGCCCGTACGCCCCTGAGCCGGGTCCCGGTCATGTCGTCCATCGTCCGAGAGTGTGCCATGGGTGTCTGTAAGGGGCCCCTAAAATCCGGTCCCTCAACGCAGTCCCGGAATGCGACCGTTACGGAAGAGGTCCACGAATATCTGGTGGTCGGCGCGCGCCCGCGCCCCGTACCCGTGCGCGAAGTCCACCAGCATCGCGGCGAACCCGTCCTCGTCCGCCGCGATCGCCGCGTCGATGGCCCGCTCCGTGGAGAACGGCACCAGCGAGTGGCCGCTCTCGTCGTCCGCCGCGGCGTGCATGGTGGCGGTCGCCCGCCCCAGGTCCGCGACCGTCGCGGCCATCTCGTCCGGGTCGTCGATGTCCGACCAGTCCAGGTCCACCGCGTACGGTGAGACCTCCGCCACCAGCTGGCCCGCTCCGTCCAGCTCGGTCCAGCCCAGCCATGGGTCGGCGTGCGCCTGGAGGGCCCGCTGCGATATGACCGTGCGGTGGCCCTCGTGCCGGAAGTACTCCCGCACCGCCGGGTCCGCGACATGGCGGGAGACCGCCGGGACCTGTCCCTGCTTCATGTAGATCACGACGTCGTTCTCGAGGGCGTCGCTGTTGCCCTCCAGCAGGATGTTGTACGACGGCAGCCCGGCCGAGCCTATGCCGACGCCGCGCCGCCCGACCACGTCCTTCACCCGGTACGAGTCCGGGCGGCCCAGGCTCGACTGCGGCAGCGTCTCCAGGTAGCCGTCGAAGGCGGCGAGGACCTTGTAGCGGGTCGCCGCGTCCAGGTCGACCGCCCCGCCCCCGGGCGAGAACCGGCGTTCGAAGTCCCGGATCTCGGTCATCGTCGCCAGCAGTCCGAAGCGGGTCAGCGAGCGCGCCGAGTGCAGGGCGGTCAGCAGCCGGCCCTCGGCCGTGTCCAGCGTGAAGGGCGGCAGCTCGTCGTTCTTGGCGCCGGTCGCCAGGGCGTGGATCCGCTCCCGGTACGCGGCCGCGCAGATCCGCACCAGCGCCGTGATCTGCTCGTCGCTGAGCGCCTTCGCGTAGCCGAGTAGGGCGAGGGACGCGACCAGGCGCTTCAGGTCCCAGGTGAACGGGCCGACGTACGCCTCGTCGAAGTCGTTCACGTTGAACACCAGCCTGCCGTTGGCGTCCATGTACGTGCCGAAGTTCTCGGCGTGCAGGTCGCCGTGGATCCACACCCGCGCGGTCCGCTCGTCCAGGTACGGTCCGCCCTCCCGCTTCTCGCCGTCGAGGTCCGCGTAGAAGAGGCAGGCGGCGCCCCGGTAGAACGCGAACGCGGAGTGTGCCATCTTCCGGAACTTGACGCGGAAGGCGGCCGGGTCGGCGGCCAGCAGCTCTCCGAACGCGGTGTCGAACACGGAGAGGATCTGCTCGCCGCGCTCCTGGGCGGTGGGCTGCGGGACCGGCATCGAGGGGTGCCTCCTGACGCGGGCACGCCGGTGTAGTGGCGTGCATGACAAGGCGAACGGGTGTTCCGATCGCTCCAACGCGCGGGCCCGCCCCCGAGTGCCCGCACACCACCCCGGGGAGGCCCCCGGCACTCCCGCGCCGCGCCCCCGCTGTCACTCCGGAGTCGTAGACTTCCGAGCTGTCCCCTCTCTCTCCCGACTCTCCCGACCCCCGGAGGCCGCAACCGTGTCGAAGCCGCCGTTCACGCACCTTCACGTGCACACCCAGTACTCGCTGCTGGACGGTGCCGCGCGGCTCAAGGACATGTTCAACGCCTGCAACGAGATGGGCATGACCCACATCGCCATGAGCGACCATGGCAACCTCCACGGGGCGTACGACTTCTTCCACTCCGCGAAGAAGGCCGGAGTCACGCCGATCATCGGTATCGAGGCGTATGTCGCCCCCGAGTCCCGGCGGAACAAGCGCAAGATCACCTGGGGCCAGCCGCACCAGAAGCGGGACGACGTCTCCGGCTCCGGTGGCTACACGCACAAGACGATCTGGGCCGCCGACGCCACCGGGCTGCACAATCTCTTCCGCCTCTCCTCCGACGCGTACGCCGAGGGCTGGCTCCAGAAGTGGCCGCGTATGGACAAGGAGACCATCTCCCAGTGGTCCGAGGGGCTCATCGCCTCCACCGGCTGCCCCTCCGGCGAGCTCCAGACCCGGCTGCGCCTCGGCCAGTTCGACGAGGCCCTGAAGGCCGCCTCCGACTACCGGGACATCTTCGGCAGGGACCGCTACTTCCTGGAGCTGATGGACCACGGCATCGAGATCGAGCGCCGGGTCCGCGACGGCCTGCTGGAGATCGGCAAGAAGCTCGGCATCCCGCCGCTGGTCACCAACGACTCGCACTACACGTACGCGCACGAGGCGACCGCACACGACGCGCTTCTGTGCATCCAGACCGGCAAGAACCTCTCCGACCCGGACCGCTTCAAGTTCGACGGCACCGGCTACTACCTGAAGTCCACCGACGAGATGTACGCCATCGACTCGTCGGACGCCTGGCAGGAGGGCTGCCGCAACACGCTCCTGGTCGCCGAGCAGATCGACACCACGGGGATGTTCGAGAAGCGCGACCTGATGCCGAGGTTCGACATCCCCGAGGGCCACACCGAGGTCACCTGGTTCAAGGAGGAGGTGCGCCGCGGCATGGAGCGCCGCTTCCCCGGCGGTATCCCCGAGGACCGGCAGAAGCAGGCCGAGTACGAGATGGACGTCATCATCCAGATGGGGTTCCCCGGCTACTTCCTCGTGGTCGCCGACTTCATCATGTGGGCCAAGAACAACGGCATCGCCGTCGGCCCCGGCCGAGGCTCCGCGGCCGGCTCGATCGTGGCGTACGCGATGGGCATCACCGACCTCGACCCCATTCCGCACGGCCTGATCTTCGAGCGGTTCCTCAACCCCGAGCGCGTCTCCATGCCCGACGTCGACATCGACTTCGACGAGCGCAGGCGCGTCGAGGTGATCAGGTATGTGACGGAGAAGTACGGCGCCGACAAGGTCGCCATGATCGGCACCTACGGCACGATCAAGGCGAAGAACGCGATCAAGGACTCCGCGCGTGTGCTCGGCTACCCGTACGCCATGGGTGACCGCCTCACCAAGGCCATGCCCGCCGACGTCCTCGGCAAGGGCATCCCGCTCTCCGGCATCACGGACCCCTCCCACCCCCGCTACAGCGAGGCGGGCGAGATCCGGGGGATGTACGAGAACGAGCCGGACGTGAAGAAGGTCATCGACACCGCGCGGGGTGTGGAGGGCCTGGTCCGGCAGATGGGTGTGCACGCCGCCGGCGTGATCATGTCCAGTGAGACCATCACGGACCACGTCCCCGTCTGGGTGAGGCACACCGACGGCGTGACCATCACTCAGTGGGACTACCCGAGCTGTGAGTCGCTCGGCCTGCTGAAGATGGACTTCCTGGGCCTGCGCAACCTCACGATCATGGACGACGCCGTCAAGATGGTGAAGGCCAACAAGGGGATCGACATCGATCTCCTCGGTCTCCCGCTCGACGACCCCACGACCTTCGAACTGCTCCAGCGCGGCGACACGCTCGGCGTCTTCCAGTTCGACGGCGGCCCCATGCGGTCCCTGCTGCGGCTGATGAAGCCCGACAACTTCGAGGACATCTCCGCCGTCTCGGCCCTCTACCGGCCGGGACCGATGGGCATGAACTCGCACACGAACTACGCCCTCCGCAAGAACGGCCAGCAGGAGATCACCCCGATCCACCCCGAGCTGGAGGAGCCGCTCAGGGAGGTCCTGGACGTCACCCACGGCCTGATCGTCTACCAGGAGCAGGTGCAGAAGGCCGCCCAGATCATCGCCGGCTACTCACTCGGCGAGGCCGACATCCTCCGCCGCGTCATGGGCAAGAAGAAGCCCGAGGAGCTGGCGAAGAACTTCGTCCTCTTCCAGGAGGGAGCCCGGAAGAAGGGCTTCAGCGACGAGGCCATCCAAGCCCTCTGGGACGTGCTGGTCCCCTTCGCCGGCTACGCCTTCAACAAGGCCCACTCCGCCGCGTACGGACTCGTGTCGTACTGGACGGCGTACCTCAAGGCCAACCACCCCGCCGAGTACATGGCGGCGCTGCTGACCTCGGTCAAGGACGACAAGGACAAGTCGGCGGTCTATCTCAACGAGTGCCGCCGCATGGGCATCAAGGTCCTCCCGCCCAACGTCAACGAGTCGGAGTCGAACTTCGCGGCCCAGGGCGACGACGTGATCCTCTTCGGCCTCTCGGCCGTGCGGAACGTCGGTACGAACGTCGTCGAGTCGATCATCAAGTGCCGTAAGTCGAAGGGGAAGTACTCCTCCTTCCCGGACTTCCTCGACAAGGTCGATGTCGTCGTCTGCAACAAGCGCACCGTCGAGTCGCTGATCAAGGCGGGCGCCTTCGACGAGATGGGCCACACCCGCAAGAGCCTGGTCGCCCACCACGAACCGATGATCGACAACGTGGTCGCGGTCAAGCGCAAGGAGGCCGAGGGGCAGTTCGACCTGTTCGGCGGCATGGGCGACGAGGGCAGCGACGAGCCGGGCTTCGGCCTCGATGTCGAGTTCTCCGACATCGAGTGGGAGAAGTCCTACCTGCTCGCCCAGGAGCGCGAGATGCTCGGGCTGTACGTCTCCGACCACCCGCTCTTCGGTATCGAGCACGTCCTGTCCGACAAGTCCGACGCCGCGATCGCCCAGCTCACCGGCGGTGAGCACGCCGACGGCGCGGTCGTCACCATCGGCGGCATCATCTCCGGCCTCCAGCGCAAGATGACCAAGCAGGGCAACGCCTGGGCCATCGCCACGGTCGAGGACCTGGCCGGTTCCATCGAGTGCATGTTCTTCCCGGCCACCTACCAGCTGGTCTCCACCCAGCTCGTCGAGGACACGGTCGTCTTCGTCAAGGGCCGCCTCGACAAGCGCGAGGACGTGCCCCGGCTCGTCGCGATGGAGCTGATGGTCCCCGACCTGTCGTCGGCCGGCACCAACGCGCCGGTCGTCCTCACCATCCCGACCGTCAAGGTCACCCCGCCCATGATCAGCCGCCTCGGCGAGATCCTCAGCCACCACAAGGGCAACACCGAGGTGCGGATCAAGCTCCAGGGCCCGCGCAAGACCACCGTCCTCCGGCTCGACCGGCACCGCGTCCAGCCCGACCCCGCCCTGTACGGCGACCTGAAGGTCCTCCTCGGCCCCTCCTGCCTGGCCGGCTGAGCCGGGGCAGCCGCCCGATCGCATACGGAAGGGGCGCGCCCGTCGTCACGGGCGCGCCCCTTCCGCATGACCGCGTCGGTCACACAGGCGACCGCTGCAGCGGTGGCCGGGCTCAGTTGTGGCCGAACCTCTTCTGCCGGCCCTTCTGTGCGACATCGGCCGGGGTCACCTGCGTCGCCCGCTGCTCGGCCTGCTGCTCCATCGACCTGTCACGGGACTGCTGGGCGCCGCGCTCGGCCTGCTGCTGTTGCTGCTGGCGGTCGCTCTTCTTGTTCTTGGCCATGATGGTGCCTCCTGTGGGGTAGGGGCCAGGACGCGACCAGATTCACATACCGGTATACACTCCGCATTTTGGATCATTACTGACCGTAGTCGTCGGAGCGCTCCCAGCGGCCGTAGTCAGGCCACGCCGGAAGGCGTACGGTGAGGCGCCACGCCGATGATCGTGCTCCGGCCGTTAAGACTCCGGCAGTCGGGCAGACTCGAAGGAAACCCGAAGCAACTTCCGATCCCGAGGTTCCCGAAAGAGGGTGGAACACGTGGACCGCTGCGTCGTGCTCGTGGACGCCGGCTATCTGCTCGGCGCCGCCGCCAGCCTTCTCGCCGGAGAACCGGCTCGCTCACGGATCACCGTCGACCACTCCGCTCTCATCCAGGGACTGCGCGAACGCGCCGAGGCCGACACCGAGCAGTCGCTGCTCCGTATCTACTGGTTCGACGGCGCCCCCGACCGCGTCCCCCAGCCGGAACACCGCAGGCTCCGCGTCATGCCCCGGGTGACCGTCCGGCTCGGTGCCCTGACCCGCAGCGACGGACGCTGGGCCCAGAAGGGCGTCGACGCCGCCATGCACGCCGAGCTGACCGAACTGGCCCGCAACCGCGCCTGCTCCGACGTCGTCCTCGTCACCGGCGACGGCGACCTGCTGCCCGGCCTCATGTCCGCCAAGGAGCACGGCGTCGCCGTCCACCTCTGGGCCGTCCAGGCCGCCGACGGCGACTACAACCAGTCCGAGGACCTCGTCGCCGAGGCGGACGAACGCCGTGTCCTCGACCGTGCCTGGATCACCCGCGCCGTACGGGCGAAGGACCTCACCGGACCGTGCGCCCCGCCCCCCGCCCCGCGCCCCGAGATCGCCGCCATCCTCGCCGCGCCCCTGCCCGAGGCGGCCCTCGCGGCAGCCGCCGAACGCGCGTCCGACAGCACGTCCAGCGCCCTCGCCGACGGCACGCACCCGTCCCCCGCCCCGGCCGCCGCCTCCTCGGCGCCCACCGACCCCACCAACGGCACGGCCCCCTCGTCCGCGGTCACCACCGGTGCCACCAAGGGCGTCCCCACCCCCAAGGACCTCGCCGGACTGCGCGCCCCCGGCCACCAGACCGCCCAGCCCCCCGGCGGCCCCGCCAACGCCACCCTCCGCTGGTCGTCCGACCGCGGCTGGATCGACCGCCCCGGCGGCTCCCTAGGTGAACCCCCCGAAACGGCCTCCCTGCCCACCCTCGCCCAGCTCACCAGCGCCGAACAGCGCTGGGCGGACCGCGAGGAGGACATCACCACCGTCGGCGGCGACCCGTTCGAGGTCGGCCAGGTCTTCGCCCGCCGCTGGATCGAACGGCTCCCGGAGCAGAGCCACGTCCAGAAGCTCTCCACCATGTACCCGCGCATCCCGCACCGCATCGACGGCGAACTCCTCAGGTACGCGGCCCGCTTCGGGCTCCTCGCCCACAAGGACGACCAGATCGACGAGCACGACCGATACGCGATCCGGGCGGGGTTCTGGCGCGAGATCGACGTACGCGCGGCGGCCGGGAGCCCGGCGGCGGGGGAGTAGCCGCGGGCGTCACGAGCCGCGCAGCGCCGCCCCGGGCGTGATCCGGGGTGCCCGACCCCTTAGGCTCATCCCTCGTGAGTACGGTGTGCGTGGTGCGGGATCTGGTGAAGACGTACCCCGCCGCGCGCGGCAGACGCGGAACACCCGCGACACCCGAGGTACGGGCCACCGACGGGGTCAGCCTGGACGTGCGGGGCGGCGAGATCTTCGGGCTGCTCGGCCCCAACGGCGCCGGCAAGTCCACCCTCGTACGGCAGCTCACCGGGCTGATGCGCCCCGACTCCGGCAGCGTCGACGTGCTCGGCCACGACCTCGTACGCCACCCGGAGCGCGCCGCCCGCCTCATCGGCTACCTGGGCCAGGAGTCCACCGCGCTCGACGAGCTGACCGTCTCGCTCGCCGCCGAGACCACCGGACGGCTGCGCGGCCTCACCGCGCGTGACGCCCGCGCCGCGCGCGACGCCGTCCTCGACGAACTGGGGCTCGGCGACCTCGCTCCCCGCCCCCTCAAGAAGCTCTCCGGCGGACAGCGCAGGCTCGCCTGCTTCGCCGCCGCCCTGGTGGGGGAGCGGCCCCTGCTCGTCCTCGACGAGCCGACCACCGGCATGGACCCGGTCGCCCGCCGCGCCGTCTGGGCGGCCGTCGACCGGCGCCGCGCCGAACACGGCAGCACCGTGCTGCTGGTCACCCACAACGTCATCGAGGCGGAGACGGTCCTGGACCGCGTCGCCGTCCTGGAGCGCGGCCGGGTCATCGCCTGCGACACCCCGACCGGGCTCAAGGAGCGGGTGGCCGGTGAGGTCCGCGTCGACCTGGTGTGGCGCGAGCGGGCCCCGCTGGACGTGCCCGAGGTGGCCGCGCTGCGCGCCTCCGCCCGCGAGTCGGGGCGCCGCTGGGTGCTGCGCCTGGCGCCGGACGAGGCCCGCGCGGCGGTGGCCGCCGTGACGGGCGGCGCGGCGTTCGCCGCCCTCGACGACTTCACCCTGGCGACGCCGAGCCTGGAGGACGTCTACCTGGCACTCGGCGGCGAGGCGAAGGGGCTGGTCAAGGCATGAGGCAGGGGCACAAGGACGTTGCCGCGGGCCGCTGCGCCGACATCGGCGGGCGCCTCCGGAGACGGCCTTCCGCCGGTGCCCTGCGGGCAGGCGTTCCGCACGGCGGCGGGGGCGGGCACAGCGCACCGGTACGGTGCCTGGTCCAGGGAGCCGACAAGGACAGGAGCGCGGAACGGTGAGCACTCTCCCCGCCGAGGCGCTCTCGACGGGCGCCGTCCGGTCGAGCACCGTCGGGACGGCCGCCCGCACCGCCGCGCCCCTCGCCCCCCGCGCCCGCCTGCTGCCCGCGCTCGCCGCGGTGTACCGGGCCCAGCTGTCCCGGGCCCGCGTGGCCCGGATCCCGCTGCTCTTCGTCGCGACCTTCCAGTCCATCGGGATCATGGTCCTGATGCGCGGCGTCGTCGACGGCGGCGCCGAGGCCCGGGCGGTCGTCGCGGGGTCGTCCGTACTCGTGGTGGCGTTCGTCGCGCTGAACCTGCTCGCCCAGTACTTCGGGCAGCTCCGGGCCAGCGGCGGCCTCGATCACTACGCCACGCTGCCCGTGCCGCCCGCCGCCGTGGTCCTGGGTGCGGCCGGGGCGTACGCCTCCTTCACGGCGCCCGGCACGGTCGTCACGGCCGTCGCCGGTTCGCTGCTCTTCCAGCTGCCGCTGACACACCTGTGGATCCTGGCCGCGGTGGTGCCGCTCGCGGGTGCGGCCCTGGCCGGGCTCGGTGCCGCCCTGGGGCTGCTCGCGCCGCGCCAGGAGCTCGCCACCCTGCTCGGCCAGCTCGGCATGTCGGCGGCGCTGCTGCTCGGCGTCCTCCCGGCGGACCGGCTGCCGGGGCCGGTGGGCTGGGCGCGGGACCTGCTGCCGTCGACGTACGGCGTGGAGGCCCTGGCCCGTACCTTCGGCCCCCACCCGGACTGGACGGCCGTCGCCCTGGACCTCTCCGTCTGCGCGGGCGTCGGCGTCGTCTCGCTGGCCGTCGCCACCTGGGCGTATCGTCGGGCAGCGGTCCGATGAGGCGGTGCCCGGCGACGCCTGGCACGATGACAGAGTGACCGCACCCCTTCCGCCGCCCCACCAGCCATCGAGTGACGACGTGTCCGACGACGTACCCCCCAGCACACCGCCGAACGGCAGGACGCCGTCCGACGGCCAGGCCGCCTGGCCGCCGCCGCACGGCGTGCCCGCTTACCCCCGTCCGCACGCGAAGGACGAGGCGCCCGCCCCGGACACGGCGACGGAGGTGCGGCAGGGCGCCGTGGTGCTGCTCGCGGTCGGGGTCACCGGGTTCGTGCTGGGCCTGCTGTGGCTGTGGCTCGCCCCCCGCATCCCGCTGATCTCGGACGGCACATCCGTCCTGCTCGCGGACTCGGAGGGCGAGGGCGCGGTCGGCTCGGACGGTGTGTTCATCCTGTTGGGCCTGGCGTTCGGCGCGCTCAGCGCGATCGCCGTGTTCCTGTTCCACCGGCACGGCGGCATCGCGGTGGTCGTCGGTCTGGCGCTGGGCGGCCTGATCGGGTCCGTACTCGGTTGGGGCACGGGCACCCTGCTCGGCCCCACGCACGATGTGGTCGCGCACGCGCGGGCGGTCGGCGAGGGGGTCACCTTCGACGCGCCGCTCGAACTCGACGCGTACGGCGCGCTGCTGGCCTGGCCGGTCGCCGCGATGATCGTCCACCTGGCGCTCACGGCGCTGTTCGGCCCCCGCGACCCGGAGCCGGAGTGGGACCTCACCCCGTACGGCCCGCCGCCTCCGCCGCCGGCCGACCCCCGCGCCTGATCGACCGCCGCCCGGTCAGGCCGGGCGGCGGCCGTGGTTGGCGCGCTTCTTGCGGATGCGCCAGGTGCGCTTGCGGGTCCTCTTCGACATGCGGTCCCCTTCCCCGAGGTGTACGAGACATGCCGTCCCTACGGTCGTAGCCGAGGAGGCGGGGGACGTCGAGGGGTTACGCGCGGCCGATCGGAGCGAGCACGGCGCCGGTCAGCTCCGCCAGGTGCGCCGGAGCCAACTCGACCTCCAGGCCCCGCCTGCCCGCCGACACACAGATCGTTTCGTGCCGCGACGCCGACTCGTCCAGCACCGTCGGCAGCTTCTTGCGCTGGCCCAGCGGTGAGATTCCGCCCCGCACATAGCCCGTCGTACGCTCGGCGGCCGCCGGGTCGGCCATGGTCGCCCGCTTGCCGCCCACCGCCGAGGCCAGCGCCTTGAGGTCCAGCTGGCCCGCCACCGGCACCACCGCGACCGTCAGGGCGCCGTCGACGTCCGCGACCAGCGTCTTGAACACCCGCTCCGCCGACACCCCGAGCGCCTCCGCGGCCTCCTCGCCGTACGACGGCGACGCCGGGTCGTGCGCGTACTCGTGCACCGTGAAGGGCGTCCCCGCTGCGGTCAGGGCCACCGTCGCGGGGGTGCCCCCCGTCTGCTTCTTCGCCTTCTTCGCCATCGCCTGTCCCTCTGTACGTCAGTTGGGGCTCGTCGGAGCCCGCGTCAGCTCGGTGGCCGGCAGCGACGGCAGATGCCGCAGCACCGCCGTCTCGGAGCGCAGCAGGCGAAGCTCCTCGCGCAGCCGCGTGGCCGTGTCGGGCGCCTGGAGCAGCCGCTGCTTCGCCGGTGTGTCCAGTACCGCGGCGGCGGCCACCAGGTACGACACCACCGACGGCTCGTCGGGCAGCTCCGTGCCGGTCGCCAGCGATCGCTCGCGCGCCCCCGCCAGCCGCTTCTGATACGCCCGGAACGCCCGGAGTACACCCTCGGCCAGCGCGCCCGCGCCCTCGCCCCGCACCTCCTCCAGCTCCTCCACCTCCGCCGTGAGGAACGGGCCGCTCGCGTCGACGGACAGCAGCTTCACTCGGGTCGTACCGGTCGCGAGGACCTCGAAGCTGCCGTCGGCCCGCTCCCGGATGGTGGCCGCGTCCGCGACGCAGCCGACGCGGTGGAACGCCTGGATCGGGTCGGGTCCGAAGCCGGCGGCGGGACCTTTCTCCGGCAGCGCCGTCTGGTCGGGCAGCCCCGGCGCGGTCGGCGCGATCTCGCGGCCGTCGCGGATCGCGACGACGGCGAAGCGGCGCGGCTCCGCCTCGTCGGTCTTGAGCAGCTCGCGCATCATGGCGCGATATCGCTCCTCGAAGACGTTCAACGGCAGCACGAGGCCGGGGAACAGCACCGCGTTCAGCGGGAAGAGTGGCAGGCGAGCGGTGGTCACAGCGGTCAAGCGTAATGGTCACGCTCCCGGACGCGTCCGCCCGTCCGCGCAGCGGGACCCCGGCGGCCTTGTCGCCGCGCGCCGCGCGCGCTCCCGGGCGTCCAGGAACCGGGCCAGCGGGTCGCCCCCGTCACCGGCGCCGCCGCCCGCCGCCCACGGGAACGAGGTCGCGCGCGCACCGATCAGCCGGAACTGTTCCAGTGCCGCCGACCACCGTCCCCGGGCCGCCAGTACGTACGCGAGGAGGTTGCGCGCCTCGGCCGGCCACGGGTCGCCCGCCGCGTACCGCGCGGACAGCTCGATCGCCAGGTCGGCCGCCGCGTCGACCCGGGCGGCCGGGACTCCGCCCGGGTCCCGGCAGGCCAGCTGGGCGAACGCGGCGCGCACGGGGAGCGTCCGGATCAGCGAGCCCGGCAGGGAGTCCAGCGCCGCGGCCTCAGCGAAGTCGAAGCACGCGCGGTGCGAGCCGTACCAGCGGGCCGACAGGTACTCCAGCGCGGACACATGGCAGCCGTGGTGGTGCGAGGCCCGGCGCACGGCCTGTTCCCACAGCGCCTCGAACAGCGCGTCCGGGGCGTGCGTACCGCGCGCGTGGTCCAGCGCGATCCGCCACGGCACCGGGTCGCGCGGGGCCGCCTCGGCCGCCGCGTGGACCA
Organism: Streptomyces sp. TRM49041; assembly: GCF_008271805.1. GTDB lineage: Bacteria > Actinomycetota > Actinomycetes > Streptomycetales > Streptomycetaceae > Streptomyces. The sequence continues at coordinate 33,273 of NZ_VSRY01000122.1, read as the reverse complement.
TCGCCTCGACCTCACCGAGCCGCTCGGCCCGTGCGGGCGACGCCCACGCCCGGTCGACCGCCAGCTGGGCGGTGACGAGCAGCGCGTCCGGGTCACGGGGGGCGTCGGACCGCCACGCCGTCAGCCAGTCCTCCCGGCTGTGGGCGAACGCGGCCAGCCGTACGGCGTACCGGTCCCGGCCCTCCCAGTCGGCGCCCATCCGGGTCGCCGCCAGCAGCCGGGCCGCCGGAATGTGATCCCCGAGGGCCGCGGCCACCAGCGCCTGACCCAGCCGGTCGTCCGGCGCGTCCAGGAGCACCGCGCCGTCCGGCGGCAGCCCGTCGCGGGGCGGCGGGGAGGGCCGGACCGTGCGCGCGTTGCCCATCAGGGCGCGGAGCAGAGACATCGTGCCGACCATTGAAAACCGCAGGTGGGAGCCGCGCCAGTGGTCGGCTGTGAAGCTTTGGTAGGGGCGGGAAGGTTGTCCTGCCGAACGTCAAGACACCGTAAAGAAAGCGACCGGACGAGGTGTCAGCACGGCGTGCCCGGCCGGAGGTTGAGGACGAGGTTGGAGGACTGGTTTCGAGGACGGGATTCGAGGACGCGGTGTCAGCCCCTCCGCAGCAGCCGCGAGGCCCCTGCCGCCACCGCCGTGGCCAGAATCCAGCCGACCAGTATCAGCACCGTCGACAGCCACTGCCACGGCGCCGACAGCCGCCAGTACCCCTCCTGCCCGAGGTTGATCACCGGCAGCAGCAGATCCAGCGCGTACAGCACGGCGTTCCACCGCGGGAACTCGTCCTGCTTGATCGGCGCCGGGTCGTACCGCGAGAAGGCCAGCGCCCCCGCCGCCCACAGCACCGCCATCCACACCGCGGCCCGGCCCGGCCGGTAGCCGTACGCCACCGTCCAGTCCTGGAGGTAGCCCCACAGCTTCGCGGCGAGCGGCAGGGTCTCGCGGCGCCGCCGCTGCTTGGCGAGCAGTACCTCCCGGGCGTCGGCGTCCTCGCCGCTGTTGCGCAGGACCGCCGCCAGCCGCTCGTACGGCTCCGGCCCGTACTCCGGGGTCGCCGCCGCGACCCACTCCAGGCGCCGGGAGAGCGGGAAGTGCCCGTACGGTACGAGGTTCTCGTACACGAACCCGCTGATCGCGAGGCCGCCGGGGCCCGGCCAGCTGGCCGCCTGGTCGACGAGCGTGACGACCTTCGCGCCGTTCAGCACCACCCGCCCCTCCTCCGGCCGCTCGCAGATGAAGCGCAGCTCCGGGGTGACGATCCGGCGCAGCGACACCTCCTCCTTGCGGGCCGACGCCAGCACGAACCGCGCCTGGTGCAGATCGACCGCGTCCCCGAACCGCCCGTCGTCCAGCCGCACCCCGCCCCGGCACTCGACGGGCCGCATCCGCGTGCCCCGCATCGGTGTGCTGACGTCGCCCAGCCCGTACGGCGGCGTCCCGCCGAGGTGGTCGCCCGAACCGCCCACCGACTCGCTGACCCACGCTCCCGTCATGTACAGCGTCCGCTCCACGCTCAGCTGCGGCGCGTTCAGCGCCCGCCGCCCCTCGGCCCCGCGCAGCCGGCTGCCGCGCAGGCTCATCGAGACCCCGACCGTGGCGCCGCGCAGGCTGAACTCGCCGTATGTCTCGATCAGCTCCGCCTGGAGGTCCTGCGCCACCGATATGCCGTCCGCGACGATCGCCCGGCCGCGCCGGTCCGGTTGGACGTGGATCTGGCTGATCAGCAGGTCGGTGCCTATCTGCGCGTCCGTGAGCCGCACACCGCGGTCCACGCGGCAGCGCGGCAGGTGCAGATCCCCCTCGGTGTGCAGCCGGGCCGCCTCGATGCGGGGGATCGCGCACCCGACCATGCGGAGCGTGGTGAACCGGGTCTCCGGCAGCACCACCTCGTTGTCGAAACGGCACCCCCGCAGTTCCACATACGGCGCGACCGTGCCGCCCGCCAGATCCAGGGTCCCGGTGATCCGCGCCCCGTGCAGCTTCAGCGCCGACACGCGCCCCGCCAGCGCCGGCGGCCCCGAAAGCAGCAGCAGGGCCACCACCCGCGCCCGTACGCACCGCTCGTCCGGCCACGACCGTGGCGAGAACGGGTCGTCCAGCACGGGGTGGCCCGCGCGCAGGTCGTACCACGCGCCGATCCGGAACGCCTGCCACATCCCCAGCTCGGCGGGGCTCAGATCGCCGGGAACATCGTCGTCGCGACGCTGGTCGCGGTCGTCGTGCGGCTCGGTCAATGCCGCCCCCTCGCTTCCCCTGTTCGTACAACTGTTCTTCCCGCTGAGTAATGGACTGAACGCTAACGGTCAGGTGTGACATCCAAGGGGTGGTGTGGCGTGTATCAGCCAGTGATACGGAGAAACGGGGGCGTGAAGCCGTCTGCGAGAATTGACCTGTGATCTCACGAATCGATCTGCGCGGCGACGCCCTGCCGAAGGGTGGCGCCCTGCGCGACCTGCTGCCCCGTGCCGAGTTCGACGTGGAGGCCGCCCTGGAGAAGGTGCGGCCCATCTGCGAGGCCGTACACCATCGGGGCGACGCGGCGCTGATCGACTACGCCGAGCGGTTCGACGGCGTCACCCTCGACCAGGTGCGGGTTCCGGCCGCCGCGCTGACCCGCGCCCTGGACGAGCTCGACCCGGCCGTACGCGCGGGCCTGGAGGAGTCCATCCGGCGCGCCCGGATCGTCCACCGCGAGCAGCGCCGCTCCTCGCACACCACGCAGGTCGTGCCGGGCGGCACGGTCACCGAGAAGTGGGTGCCGGTCGAGCGCGTCGGCCTGTACGCCCCGGGCGGCCGCTCCGTCTACCCCTCGTCGGTGATCATGAACGCCGTGCCGGCGCAGGAGGCGGGCGTCGAGTCCATCGCCCTCGCGTCCCCGCCGCAGCGGGAGCACGGCGGCCTGCCGCACCCCACGATCCTCGCCGCGTGCGCGCTCCTCGGCGTCGACGAGGTGTACGCCGCGGGCGGCGCCCAGGCCGTCGCCATGTTCGCGTACGGCACCGAGAGCTGCGCCCCCGCCAACATGGTCACCGGGCCCGGCAACATCTGGGTCGCCGCGGCCAAGCGGTACTTCACCGGCCGCATCGGCATCGACACCGAGGCCGGCCCGACCGAGATCGCGGTCCTCGCGGACGCCACGGCCGACCCGGTCCACGTCGCCGCCGACCTGATCAGCCAGGCCGAGCACGACCCGCTCGCCGCCGCCGTCCTGGTCACCGACTCCCCCGAACTGGCCGACGCCGTCGAGAAGGAGCTGGAGCCGCAGATCGCGGCCACCAAGCACGTCGAGGACCGCATCGTGCCCGCGCTGCGCGGCCGGCAGTCCGCCGTCGTCCTCGTCGACGGCATGGAGGAGGGCCTGCGCGTGGTCGACGCCTACGGCGCCGAGCACCTGGAGATCCAGACCGCCGACGCCGCCGCCCTCGCCCAGCGGGTCCGCAACGCGGGCGCGATCTTCGTCGGCCCCTGGTCTCCGGTCTCCCTCGGCGACTACTGCGCCGGGTCCAACCACGTCCTGCCGACCGGCGGCTGCGCCTGCCACTCGTCCGGCCTGTCCGTCCAGTCCTTCCTGCGCGGCATCCACATCGTGGACTACACGCGCGACGCCCTCGCCGAGGTCGCCCACCACGTGGTCACCCTCGCCGAGGCCGAGGACCTGCCGGCGCACGGGGCGGCCATGAAGGCGCGGTTCGACTGGAAGGTGCCGCAGCAGTGACCGACGTGCGCATCGACGACCTGCCCATCCGCGACGAACTGCGCGGCAAGTCGCCCTACGGCGCGCCGCAGCTCGACGTACCCGTACGCCTCAACACCAACGAGAACCCGTACCCGCTGCCCGAGCCGCTCGTCGAGCGGATCGCCGAGCGCGTCCGCGAGGCCGCGCGCGAGCTCAACCGCTACCCCGACCGCGACGCAGTCGAACTCCGCACCGAGCTCGCCCGCTACCTCACCCGCACCACCGGCCACGAGGTCGGTATGAGCCAGGTATGGGCGGCCAACGGCTCCAACGAGGTGCTCCAGCAGCTGCTCCAGACCTTCGGCGGGCCCGGCCGTATCGCGATGGGCTTCGAGCCCTCGTACTCGATGCACGGCCTGATCTCGCGCGGAACCGGCACCGGCTGGATCTCCGGCCCCCGCCGCGACGACTTCGGCCTCGACGTGGCCGCCGCCGCGGACGCCATCGCCCGGCACCGCCCGGACGTGCTGTTCATCACCTCCCCCAACAACCCCACCGGCACCGCGGTCGACGCCGACACCGTCCTCGCCCTGTACGAGGCGGCCCAGGCCGCCAAGCCCTCCCTGGTGGTGGTCGACGAGGCGTATGTGGAATTCAGCCACCGCCCGTCGCTGCTGCCGCTCATCGAGGGCCGCCCGCACCTGGTGATCTCCCGCACCATGTCCAAGGCGTTCGGCGCCGCCGGACTGCGCCTCGGCTACCTCGCCGCCCACCCCGCCGTCGTCGACGCCGTACAGCTGGTCCGCCTGCCGTACCACCTCTCCGCCGTCACGCAGGCCACCGCGCTCGCCGCACTCGAACACACCGATACGCTTCTGGGGTACGTCGAACACCTCAAGTCCGAGCGGGACCGCCTCGTCGCCGAGCTGCGCGCCATCGGCTACGAGGTCACCGAGTCGGACGCCAACTTCGTCCAGTTCGGACGGTTCGACGGCGAGGGCGGCGCTCACGCCGTATGGCGGAAGATCCTCGACCACGGCGTCCTGGTCCGCGACAACGGCGTACCCGGCCGGCTGCGGGTCACCGCCGGCACGCCCGAAGAGAACGACGCGTTCCTGGATGCGGTTCGCGCACTGAAGAAGGAGCACAGCTGATGAGCCGCGTAGGACGGGTCGAGCGCACCACGAAGGAGACGTCCGTAGTCGTCGAGATCGACCTCGACGGCACCGGCAAGGTCGACGTCTCCACCGGCGTCGGCTTCTACGACCACATGCTCGACCAGCTCGGCCGCCACGGGCTGTTCGACCTCACGGTCAAGACGGACGGCGACCTCCACATCGACTCGCACCACACCATCGAGGACACCGCGCTCGCGCTGGGCGCCGCCTTCAGGCAGGCCCTCGGCGACAAGGTGGGCATCTACCGCTTCGGCAACTGCACGGTCCCGCTGGACGAGTCCCTCGCCCAGGTCACCGTCGACCTCTCCGGCCGCCCGTACCTGGTGCACACCGAGCCCGAGAACATGGCGCCGATGATCGGCTCTTACGATACGACGATGACCCGGCACATCCTGGAGTCGTTCGTCGCCCAGGCCCAGATCGCGCTGCACGTCCACGTGCCCTACGGGCGCAACGCCCACCACATCGTGGAGTGCCAGTTCAAGGCCCTCGCCCGCGCTTTGCGGTACGCCTCCGAGCGCGACCCGCGGGCGGTCGGCATCCTGCCGTCGACGAAGGGCGCGCTGTGAGCGGCGCGCGCACGGCCGCCGGGCCGCGGACGACGGTGATGCCCGCACCTCCGCGCCGCACGGGCGGAGACGGGCGCACCCCCGGGCCGAAGGCCTCGGGGGAGAACGAGGGGATGCTGTGACCGGGCTGTCCACCGTCCTCATCGTCGTGGGCCTCTTCCTGGCCGGCGGCGTGTACTCCTTCACCAAGCAGCAGCTGCCCAAGGGCGTCGTCGTCCTGCTCGCCGTCGCCTCCGGGATGTGCCTGCTCGCCGGCGTCCTGCGTATTCAGGGGATCTGGGAATGACCGCCAACGCCAGGAAAGTCGTCGTCTTCGACTACGGATTCGGCAACATCCGCTCCGCCGAGCGCGCCCTCGCGCGCGTAGGGGCCGATGTCGAGATCACCCGCGACTACGACAAGGCCATGAACGCCGACGGGCTGCTCGTCCCCGGCGTCGGCGCCTTCTCCGCGTGCATGGCCGGGCTCAAGGAGGCCCGCGGCGACTGGATCGTCGAACGCAGGCTCTCCGGCGGCCGGCCCGTCATGGGCATCTGCGTCGGCATGCAGATCCTTTTCGCGCGCGGCATCGAGCACGGCGTCGAGACAGAGGGCCTCGACGAGTGGCCCGGCACGGTCGGCCCGCTCAAGGCCCCGGTCATCCCGCACATGGGCTGGAACACCGTCGAGACCCCCGAGGACAGCGAGCTGTTCGCCGGGGTGGACGCCGACGCCCGGTTCTACTTCGTGCACTCCTACGCCGTGACCGGCTGGAGCATGGAGACCGCCAACCCCCTGATGCGCGCCCCCAAGGTCACCTGGGCGACGCACGGCGAGCGGTTCGTCGCCGCCGTGGAGAACGGGGCCCTGTGGGCGACCCAGTTCCACCCGGAGAAGTCCGGTGACGCCGGGGCCCAGCTGCTCACCAACTGGCTCCACACCTTCTGACCCTCCGACCCACCGAACGCTGCGAGAGACCAGGACCGCTGAGATGACCAAGCTCGAACTCCTCCCCGCCGTCGACGTCCGGAACGGCCAGGCCGTACGGCTCGTCCATGGCGAGTCCGGCACGGAGACGTCCTACGGCTCCCCCCTGGAGGCGGCCCTGGCCTGGCAGCGCGCGGGCGCCGAGTGGCTCCACCTGGTCGACCTCGACGCCGCGTTCGGCACCGGCGACAACCGCGAGCTGATCGCCGAAGTGGCCCGGGCCATGGACATCAAGGTCGAGCTCTCCGGCGGCATCCGCGACGACGCCTCCCTGGCGGCCGCGCTCGCCACCGGCTGCACCCGTGTCAACCTCGGCACCGCCGCCCTGGAGACCCCCGAGTGGGTCGCCAAGGTCATCGCCGAGCACGGCGACAAGATCGCCGTCGGCCTCGACGTGCGCGGCACCACCCTGCGCGGCCGCGGCTGGACCCGCGACGGCGGCGACCTGTACGAGACGCTGGAGCGCCTCAACTCCGAGGGCTGCGCGCGGTACGTCGTCACCGACATCGCCAAGGACGGCACCCTCCAGGGCCCCAACCTCGACCTCCTGCGCAACGTCTGCGCCGCCACCGACCGGCCCGTCGTCGCCTCCGGCGGTGTCTCCTCGCTCGCAGACCTGCGCGCCATCGCCGAGCTCGTCCCGCTGGGCGTCGAGGGCGCCATCGTCGGCAAGGCCCTGTACGCCAAGGCGTTCACCCTCGAGGAAGCCCTCGCGGCGGTGTCCGCATGACCGACGCCGTACGCAAGGTCGTCACCGGCGCTCCCTGGGAGGAGCAGTTCGGCTACTCCCGCGCGGTGCGACTGCCGAACGGCCTCGTCCTGGTATCCGGCTGCACCTCCGTCGAGGACGGCGCGATCGTCGACGGCGGCCCGTACGAGCAGACGGTCAATTCCTTCAACGTGGCCTTCGAGGCGCTGAAGCAGCTCGGCCTCGGCCCGGCGGACGTGGTCCGCACCCGTATGTACATCACCCACGCGCGGGACGTGGAGGAGGTCGGCCGCGCTCACAAGGAGCTGTTCGACTCCGTCCGCCCCGCCGCCTCGATGCTCATCGTCTCCGGCTTCGTCGACCCCCGGCTGGTCGTCGAGGTCGAGGTCGAGGCGTACCGGACGAACGGAGGTGCCGCGGCATGAGCCTCGCGGTCCGAGTCATCCCCTGCCTGGACGTGGACAACGGCCGCGTCGTCAAGGGCGTCAACTTCCAGAACCTGCGCGACGCCGGCGACCCCGTCGAGATGGCCAAGCTGTACGACGCCGAGGGCGCCGACGAGCTGACGTTTCTCGACATCACCGCGTCGTCGGGCAACCGCGAGACCACCTACGACGTGGTGCGCCGCACCGCCGAGCAGGTGTTCATCCCGCTCACCGTCGGCGGCGGGGTGCGCAGCGCCGAGGACGTCGACAAGCTGCTCCGCGCCGGGGCGGACAAGGTCGGCGTCAACACGGCGGCGATCGCCCGGCCCGAGCTGATCCGGGAGATCGCCGAGCGGTTCGGCAGCCAGGTGCTCGTGCTGTCCGTGGACGCCCGGCGGTGCCCCGAGGGCACCGGCACGCCGTCCGGCTTCGAGGTCACCACGCACGGTGGGCGCCGCGGGACCGGCATCGACGCCGTCGAGTGGGCGCACCGGGCCGCAGAGCTGGGGGCGGGGGAGATCCTGCTGAACTCCATGGACGCGGACGGGACGAAGGACGGCTACGACACCGAGATGATCACGGCGGTGCGGCGGCTCGTCACCGTGCCGGTGATCGCCTCCGGCGGGGCCGGGCGGCTCGCCGACTTTCCGCCCGCCATCGAGGCGGGGGCGGATGCCGTGCTGGCCGCCTCGGTCTTCCACTTCGGGGATCTGCGCATCCCGCAGGTGAAGTCCGCGCTCCGCGAGGCGGGGCACCCCGTCCGGTAGAGCCCCTACGAGCCGTTCGGGACCGTCCCCAAGGGCTCGGCCAGCTGGATCAGGTTGCCGACGGTGTCGTCCAGGACGGCGGTCAGGACCGGGCCCTGTTCGGCCGGCTCCTGGGTGAACGTGACACCCAGGCCCTTCAGGCGCTCGTACTCCGCCCACAGGTCGTCGACGGCGAAGACGATGCAGGGCAGACCGGCGTCCCGGAGGCCCTTCGTGTACTGGCGGGCCACCGGGCTGTCGCCGGGCTCCAGCAGGAGCTCCACGTCCTGGCCCGGGGCGCCGACCGTGATGAAGAGGGCACCGCCCAGATCGATGTGGGTGCGGGTCTCGAAGCCGAGCACGTCGGTGTAGAACGCGTGGGCCTTCTGCTCGTCGTCCACGTACACACTGGTCATCGCGATTCTGAGCATCGGACCGTCCTCTCCGCGATGGGCTGCGTACGTCCGATCATGCCCGCCCCCACCGACAACGGCCCCTCAGATGCCGAGCTTGGCCTCCAGGAGACGGGCGACCGGTTCCTTGTCGCCGTCGATCTCCACGCGGGCGGACCCCTGGCGGCCGTAGAGGAACAGGGCCAGCTCGCCCGGCTCGCCGGTGACCGTGACGACCGGGGTGCCGCGGTGGGCGACGGCCGTCTGCCCGTTCGGGCGGCGGACGACGAGGCCCACCGGGGAGCGGCGCCCCGCCAGCCGGGCCAGCTTCTCCAGGCGGGACCACAGGGCGTCCGCGAACACCGGGTCGATCTCCCGCGGCGTCCAGTCGGACTGGGCCCGCCGTACGTCCTCGGTGTGGATGTAGAACTCGACGGTGTTCGCCCCCTCGTCGACCTGCTTGATCGAGAAGGGGGACATCTTCGGCGGCCCCGTGCGGATCAGCTGGATCAGCTCCTCGTACGGCTTCGCGGCGAACTCCGCCTGAACCCGTTCCAGGCGTTCCCGCAGCGGGGCGAGCAGCACACCGGCCGCCGCGTCGGGGCGGCGCTCACGGACCACCATGTGGGCCGCCAGCTCCCGGGTCGTCCAGCTGTCGCACAAGGTCGGGGCGTCCGGGCCCGCCGCCTCCAACAGATCGGCCAGCAGCAGGCGTTCACGCTTCGCATGGGTCGACATGTCCGCCAGCGTACGGGGGCCCACCCCGGTCCGCCCAGTGGACACGGCCGGGAGGACCCCGTACGGCGCGGCACAATGGCGGCATGACCAGCAATCTCGACCCGGCCATCGCCGCCCGTCTCAAGCGCAGCCCCGACGGGCTGGTTCCGGCCATCGCCCAGCAGTACGACACCGGCGAGGTGCTCATGCTCGGCTGGATGGACGACGAGGCCCTGCACCGCACCCTCACCACCGGCCGCTGCACCTACTGGTCGCGCAGCCGCCGGGAGTACTGGGTCAAGGGCGACACCTCCGGCCACTTCCAGCACGTCAAGTCCGTCGCCCTCGACTGCGACGCCGACACCGTCCTGGTCAAGGTCGACCAGGTCGGAGCCGCCTGCCACACCGGCGCCCGGACCTGCTTCGACGCTGACGTGCTCCCCCTGGGCAAGTAAGGTCGGGCGCCATGGATCTCGAGACCTTCCGCAAGCTGGCGGCCGACCGCCGAGTGATCCCCGTCAGCCGCCGTCTGCTCGCGGACGGCGACACCCCGGTCGGCCTCTACCGCAAGCTCGCCGCCGAACGCCCCGGGACGTTCCTCCTGGAGTCCGCCGAGAACGGCCTCGGCTCCTGGTCCCGGTACTCCTTCGTCGGCGTCCGCAGCGCGGCCACCTTGACGGTGCGGGACGGCCAGGCCCACTGGCTCGGCACCCCGCCCGTCGGCGTCCCGGTCGACGGAGACCCGCTGCGTGCCCTGCGCGCCACCGTGGAGGCCCTGCACACCCCCCGCGACCTGGCCTCCGGGATGCCGCCCTTCACCGGCGGAATGGTCGGCTACCTCGGCTACGACGTCGTGCGCCGCCTGGAGCGCATCGGCGACCACGGCACCGACGACCTGCGGCTGCCCGAGCTGACCATGCTGCTGACCTCGGACCTCGCGGTCCTCGACCACTGGGACGGCACGGTCCTGCTGATCGCCAACGCGATCAACCACAACGACCTCGACACCGGCGTCGACGAGGCGTACGCGGACGCCGTCGCCCGCCTCGACGCCATGCAGGCCGACCTCACCAAGCCCGCCGAGTCGGCCTCCGCAGTCCTGCCGCCCTCCGAACTGCCCGACTCCACGGCCCTGTGGGGCGGCGAGGCGTACCAGGGCGCCGTCGAGGACATCAAGGAGCGCATCCGGGCCGGCGAGGCATTCCAGGTCGTCCCGTCGCAGCGCTTCGAGACCCCCTGCACGGCGAGCGCGCTGGACGTCTACCGGGTCCTGCGGGCCACCAACCCGTCCCCGTACATGTACCTGTTCCGCTTCGACGGGTTCGACGTCGTCGGCTCCAGCCCGGAAGCACTGGTCAAGGTCGAGGACGGGCGCGCGATGGTGCACCCGATCGCCGGTACGCGCCCGCGCGGGGCCACCCCGCAGGAGGACCAGGCCCTCGCCGACGAGCTGATCGCCGACCCCAAGGAGCGCGCCGAGCACCTCATGCTCGTCGACCTCGGCCGCAACGACCTGGGCCGGGTCTGCCGACCGGGCTCCGTCGAGGTCGTCGACTTCATGTCGATCGAGCGGTACTCGCACGTCATGCACATCGTCTCGACCGTCACCGGCCAGGTCGCCGAGGGCCGCACCGCCTTCGACGTACTGACCGCCTGCTTCCCCGCCGGCACCCTGTCCGGTGCCCCCAAGCCGCGCGCCATGCAGATCATCGAGGAACTGGAGCCCACCAGGCGCGGCCTGTACGGCGGCGCCGTCGGCTACCTGGACTTCGCGGGCGACTCCGACACGGCGATCGCCATCCGCACCGCGCTGCTCCGCGACGGCACCGCCTACGTCCAGGCGGGCGCCGGGGTCGTCGCGGACTCCGACCCGGTCGCCGAGGACACCGAGTGCCGCAACAAGGCGGCGGCGGTGCTCCGCGCCGTACACACCGCCAACCGGATGAACCGAGTCTGAGGGCATAAGGGATAGTGGCGTACGTGAGTGCTGCATCCGTACCCCAGCCCCGTGCCACCGGCCAGGGCGAGGCGGCGACCGCCACCGGCGGCCGCCGCAGCCTCGCCGTCGCCCTGCTGCTCGGCGGAGTGGGAGCCGCCGTCGTGCTCCTCGCCTCGGGCCGGACCTGGACCGAGGGCCGGGTCACGGGCGCCGGGGGCAGTGTCTCCCTGGACGCCGCCGGAGGCGATGTCACCGGAGCGCCCACCGCGCTCGCGATCGTCGGGCTCGCCGCCCTCGTCGCCGTCCTCGCCGCGCGCGGCGTCGGCCGGCACGTCGTCGCGCTGCTGCTCACCCTGAGCGGCGCGGGCGCGGCCACCGCCGCGTTCCTCGGCGCTTCCGACCGGGCGGCCCTCGACGAGGCGGCCGCCCGCACCACCGGCGACACGGCGGCACGCGCCGAGGCGCTCACCCAGACGGCCTGGCCCTATGTGACCGCCGCGGCGGCCCTGCTGATCCTGGTCGCCGGGCTGCTGGCCCTGCGGTACGGCCGCGCCTGGCCCGCGATGTCCGGCCGGTACGAGCGCGACGGCGGCGCCCGCGCGCGAGGCGCCCGGCGCGTCGCCGACCCCGACCGGCCCGAAGACCTCTGGAAGGCCCTGGACCGCGGCGAGGACCCCACGGACGGTGCCTGACCCGGCCTTACCGACCCGCGCGGCACACCCCCCGGATCACTTCGCACGCGCGCGTGCGGAACAATGGCGACGAGCGTCCGCACTCGGCGGGGCCTCACCACAGAGCAACATTTCAACGAGGAGCAACTCATGGCGGGCAGCGCCCACGGACACACCCCGGCCGCCTGGACCGGTGTCACCATCTCCTTCATCGGCTTCTGCGTCGCCGGTGTCTTCATGGTGGCGGCCAACCCGCTCGGCTTCTGGGCGGGCATCGGCGTCGTCCTGCTCGGCGGTGTCGTCGGTGTCGCGATGAAGTCCGCCGGCCTCGGCCAGCCGAAGGCGTCGCAGGAGCAGCTCGAGGCGCGCACGGAGGCCGGCAGGGCCCAGGCCGTCTCCTGACGCCCGGTCACCTCACAAGGCGCGGTCCGGCACAGCCGGGCTGCGCCTTCCCGTATGAGCGGAGACAATCACCGCGTGGACGCCGACACGACCCATCCCGCCCTGCCCGAGCCCCCGCCGCACGCGGCGCCCGAGCCCCCGCCCCACACCGTGCCCGAGCCCCCGCCGCACGCCGTGTACGGCCCGTACCGGCCACCACCTCCGCCGCCCCTGTTCCGGCGGCTCCTGCCGCCCCTGGGCGCGCTCGCCGGGGTCGCCGCGGCGTTCGCCTACGTCGGGACCGTCGACCCCAACGAGCCCGGCCACTACCCGGTCTGCCCCCTCCTGCAGTACACGGGCCTGTACTGCCCCGGCTGCGGCGGTCTGCGCAGTGCCCACGCCTTCATCCACGGGGACTTCGCCACCGCCCTCGGCGCCAACGCCATGGCGGTCGCCGGATATGCCGTATTCGCGGTGCTGATCGTGGTCTGGCTGGTCAAGGCCGTACGCGGGGTGCCCCTGCGGATCACGCTCACACCGCTCCAGCTATGGCTGGCCGGCGGCGTGTGGGCGGTCTTCTCGGTGGTGCGCAACCTGCCGTTCGGCTCCGCTCTCGCCCCATGAATCCGCAGGTCGGGGGCTGTGGCGTCGACCGGATGCGGACTCTGGCCCCACCTCCGGATACCATCGAGGTGTCCGGCTTGATCAAAACATCACCCTCCCGGAAGGGGGCCTCTCGCGTGAGTGTGCTCGACGAGATCATCGAAGGCGTCCGCGCCGACCTCGCAGAGCGACAGGCGCGGGTCTCCCTCGACGAGCTCAAGGAGCGGGCCGCCAAGGCACCGCAGGCGCGGGACGGCGCCGCCGCCCTGCGTGGCGAGGGCGTCCAGGTCATCTGCGAGGTCAAGCGCTCCAGCCCGTCCAAGGGCGCGCTGGCCGCGATCGCCGACCCCGCCGGGCTCGCCGCGGACTACGCGGCGGGTGGCGCCGCCGTCATCTCCGTCCTCACCGAGCAGCGGCGCTTCGGCGGCTCCCTGGCCGACCTGGAGGCCGTCCGCGCCCGGGTGGACATCCCGGTCCTGCGCAAGGACTTCATCGTCACCGCGTACCAGCTGTGGGAGGCCCGCGCGTACGGCGCCGACCTCGCGCTGCTGATCGTCGCCGCCCTCGACCAGCCCGCGCTGGTCTCGCTGATCGAGCGTGCCGAGTCCATCGGGCTCACGCCGCTCGTCGAGGTCCACGACGAGGACGAGGTCGCGCGCGCGGTCGACGCCGGCGCCCGGGTGATCGGTGTCAACGCCCGCGACCTGAAGACCCTCAAGGTGGACCGCTCCACGTTCGAGCGCGTCGCCCCCGAGGTGCCCGCCGGCATCGTCAAGATCGCCGAGTCCGGCATCCGCGGTCCGCACGACCTGATCGCGTACGCCAACGCGGGCGCCGACGCGGTGCTCGTCGGCGAGTCCCTGGTCACCGGCCGTGACCCGAAGGCCGCCGTCGCGGACCTCGTCGCGGCGGGCGCGCACCCCGCGCTGCGGCACGGGCGGAGCTGACCCCGTGTCCGCCGCCGTCACCCGCCATGTGGCCAGGCCCTGCCAGGGCCTGGCCACGCGCGCGTACATGACGGCCGCGGCCGCCCCCCTGGCGTACGCCCGCCTCGCCCGGGGCTGCCGTCCCCGCGGGTGCCGGGCGCCGGCTCGGCGGGTGCACGGGCGGCGCGTGCGGTATGTCATCGGCGACGAGCCGGGTCAGGTCAACGGGATGCGATGGCGTCGCGGGGTTTCTCTCCCCCACCCCGCCCCTTCCCGCACCGGGGCTGGGCCCCGGACCCCGTCGCGCCCGGCGGCGTCTGTCCTCAGGCGCCGGACAGGCTGATCCTCAGCCCCTCCGGCGGTTGAGGAGCGGGGGCGGGGTGGGGGAGGGGACGCACGCAGGCCACCCCGAGACCCGACCGCCAGGGCGAGCCCTGGCAGAGGAGCATGTACCTATGCCCAGCGAGTTCTTCATCCCCGACCCCGAGGGGCAAGTCCCCACGGCCGCAGGCTACTTCGGTGCCTACGGCGGCAAGTTCATCCCCGAGGCCCTCGTCGCCGCCGTCGACGAGGTCGCCGTCGAGTACGACAAGGCCAAGGCCGACCCGGCGTTCGCCGCCGAGCTCGACGACCTCCTCGTCAACTACACCGGACGGCCCAGCGCCCTGACCGAGGTGCCCCGGTTCGCCGAGCACGCCGGGGGCGCGCGGGTCTTCCTCAAGCGCGAGGACCTGAACCACACCGGATCCCACAAGATCAACAACGTGCTGGGCCAGGCCCTGCTCACCAGGCGCATGGGCAAGACCCGCGTCATCGCCGAGACCGGAGCGGGCCAGCACGGTGTCGCCACGGCCACCGCGTGCGCGTTGTTCGGGCTCGACTGCACCATCTACATGGGTGAGATCGACACCCGGCGGCAGGCCCTCAACGTCGCCCGGATGCGGATGCTCGGCGCCGAGGTCATCGCCGTGAAGTCCGGCAGCCGCACCCTCAAGGACGCCATCAACGAGGCGTTCCGCGACTGGGTCGCCAATGTCGACAGCACGCACTACCTCTTCGGGACCGTCGCGGGGCCCCACCCCTTCCCCGCCATGGTGCGCGACTTCCACCGCGTCATCGGCGTCGAGGCCCGCCGGCAGATCCTGGAGCGCGCCGGGCGGCTGCCCGACGCGGCCGTCGCCTGCGTCGGCGGCGGCTCCAACGCCATCGGACTGTTCCACGCGTTCCTGTCCGACGCCTCCGTACGGCTCGTCGGCTGCGAGCCCGCCGGGCACGGTGTGGAGACCGGTGAGCACGCGGCGACCCTGACGGCCGGCGAGCCGGGCATCCTGCACGGGTCGCGGTCGTACGTCCTCCAGGACGAGGAAGGCCAGATCACCGAGCCGTACTCGATCTCGGCCGGCCTCGACTACCCGGGCATCGGCCCCGAGCACGCCTACCTCAAGGACAGCGGCCGCGGCGAGTACCGCGCCGTCACCGACGACGCGGCCATGCAGGCCCTGCGCCTGCTGTCCCGCACGGAGGGCATCATCCCGGCCATCGAGTCCGCGCACGCCCTCGCCGGCGCCCTGGAGGTCGGCCGCGAGCTCGGCGGGGACGGGCTGATCGTGGTCAACCTGTCCGGCCGCGGCGACAAGGACATGGACACCGCCGCCCGCTACTTCGGGCTGTACGACAACGGGGAGGGCTCCAAGTGAGCGGCGCTGCATCCATGGGTGGAACGAGCCGGCTGCTGGGCGACACCCTGGCCAAGGCCAAGGCCGAGAACCGCGCGGCGCTCATCGCCTACCTGCCGGCCGGCTTCCCGACCGTCGACGGCGGCATCGAGGCCGTCAAGGCGGCCCTCGACGGCGGCGCCGACGTCGTCGAGGTCGGACTGCCGCACAGCGACCCGGTCCTGGACGGCCCGGTCATCCAGACCGCCGACGACATCGCACTGCGCGGCGGCGTGAAGATCGCCGACGTGATGCGCACCGTCCGCGAGGCGTTCGAGGCCACCGGCAAGCCGGTCCTCGTCATGACGTACTGGAACCCCATCGACCGGTACGGCGTCGAACGCTTCACCGCAGAGCTGGCCGAGGCGGGCGGCGCCGGGTGCATCCTGCCCGACCTGCCCGTACAGGAGTCCGCGCTGTGGCGGGAGCACGCCGACAAGCACGGTCTGGCCACCGTGTTCGTCGTCGCGCCCAGCAGCAGGGACGAGCGGCTCGCCACCATCACCTCCGCCGGTTCCGGGTTCGTGTACGCGGCGTCCCTGATGGGCGTCACCGGCACCCGCGCGTCCGTGGGCGAGCAGGCGTCCGACCTCGTACGGCGCACCCGCGCCACCACGGACCTGCCGGTCTGTGTCGGACTCGGAGTGTCCAACGCCGAGCAGGCCGCCGAGGTCGCCTCCTTCGCCGACGGCGTCATCGTCGGCTCGGCCTTCGTGAAGCGGCTCCTCGACGCCGACGACCAGGCGGCCGGAGTGGCGGCCGTACGGGAACTGGCGGGCGAACTCGCCCGGGGTGTGCAGCGCGCACATCGGGGTTCGTAGCTCGTACGAGTGGTTGTGGAACCGGGGAGGCGCGGACGTGCCTCCCCGGTTCGTTGCTTGGGCGTGAACGAGAAGAACAGCGCAGGGAAGCGGAGCGCGCGCGAGCGGCTCCAGATGGAACGCGAGCGGGAGCGGGCCCGGGAGAAGCGACGCCGCCTGCTGATCGTGTCGGCGGCCGTCGTCGGTGTGCTCGGCCTCGCCGCCGTCGTCGGCGTCATCGCCGCGAACACCGGCGGCAACAGCGACACATCAGGGAAGGGCCCGGTCACGGTGCCGTCCGGCGCCGTCGGTGAGGACGGGCTGATCATCCAGACCGGCGCCTCCGACGCGCCCTCCACACTCACCGTGTGGGAGGACTTCCGCTGCCCGGCCTGCGCCATGTTCGAGAACAGCTTCCGGGACACCATCCACGAGCTGGAGGCCGCCGGGCAGATCCGCACCCACTACCGGCTCGCCACGATCATCGACGGCAACATGGGCGGCAGCGGCTCCCTCAACGCCGCGAACGCCTCCGCGTGCGCCCAGGACGCGGGGAGGTTCACGGCGTACCACGACGTGCTGTACCAGAACCAGCCGCAGGAGGCCGACGACGCCTTCGCCAAGGACGAGAACCTCTTCGAGCTGGCGGCGAAGGTGCCGGGCCTCGACACCCCCTCGTTCCGAGGCTGCGTCAGCAACGGCACCCACGACAGCTGGGTGCAGGCGTCCAACGAAGTCTTCCGCGACGGCGACTTCCGGGGCACGCCGAGCGTCCTGCTCAACGGCGAGTCGATCTTCCCGACGAAGGGGAACGAGCAGATCTCCCCGGCGAACCTGAAGAAGTGGGTCACGGAGGCGAACGAGGGCAAGGAGCCCGGCACGCCCACCGCGCCCACCACCCCCGCACCGTCCACCCCGGCCACCGCCTCCCCGACCGGCGCCGGCGGCGGAGATCCCGAGGGCGACGCAGGGGACCAGGGCAGTCAGGGCGGTCAGGGCGGCCAGGACTCCGGCGCGGGATTCGGGCCCGGGTCCGGGACGGAATCCGTGCACTGACGCCGACGCCCGACCGACCGGGCGTTATGCAGTCTTTGCCGGGCGGGTGGCCCGGTTGTCCGTCCGGCAAGGTAGCGTCGGTGATGCCATGGACCTTGCCTATATTCCCAGCCCGTCGACCGGCGTGATCAACCTCGGACCGATCCCGCTGCGCGGCTATGCCTTCTGCATCATCATCGGTGTCTTCGTCGCCGTCTGGTACGGCAACAGGCGCTGGATCGCCCGGGGCGGCACCGCCGGCACCGTCGCCGACATCGCCGTGTGGGCGGTCCCCTTCGGACTGCTCGGCGGCCGGCTCTACCACGTCGTCACCGACTACCAGCTCTACTTCAGCGAGGGCCGCAACTGGGTCGACGCCTTCAAGATCTGGGAAGGCGGCCTCGGCATCTGGGGCGCGGTCGCGCTCGGCGCCGTGGGCGCCTGGATCGGCTGCCGCCGCCGGGGCATCCCCCTACCCGCGTACGCCGACGCCATCGCGCCCGGCATCGCCTTCGCCCAGGCGATCGGCCGCTGGGGCAACTGGTTCAACCAGGAGCTGTACGGCAGGCCGACCGACCTGCCGTGGGCGCTGGAGATCAGCGAGGGCGTGAACCGCGAGGCCGGGCTCTACCACCCGACCTTCCTGTACGAGTCGCTGTGGTGCGTCGGTGTGGCGTTCCTGGTGATCTGGGCGGACCGCCGGTTCACACTGGGCCACGGCCGGGCCTTCGCCCTGTACGTCGCCGCGTACTGCGCGGGCCGCGGCTGGATCGAGTACATGCGCGTCGACGACGCCCACCACATCCTCGGTCTGCGCCTGAACGTCTGGACCGCGATGGCGGTCTTCCTGCTGGCCGTCACATACATCGTGCTGTCGGCCAGGATGCGGCCGGGCCGCGAGGAGATCGTGGAGCGGGCCGCGGCCACGGCGGACGCCGAGAAGGACGAAGCCGGGAAGACCGACGTCGACGACGAGGGCACCGGGCAGGCCGACTCCGAGAGCGCGGGTTCCCAGAGCGCGGACGCCGAGGACGGCGCCTCCGGGAAGGCCGACCTGGAGAAGTCGAGCGTCGGGAAGGCCGATGCCGAGAGCGAGCCCTCCGACGTGGGGGCGAAGGCGCCTCGGCAGCCGTAGGCGCACCCACACGGGCCGGAGCGGCCGCCGGGACCAGAGGGTCCGGGCGGCCGCTCCGCCGCTTCGTGCCTCGGTTCAGAGGGCGTCGATCTCCGCGCGGTACGGCATCGAGGACGACGCGCCCGCCCGTCGCACCGACAGGGACGCCGCCGCCGACGCCCAGGTCAGGGCGTCCGGCACCGGCCTGCCCTCGCCGAGGGCGACCGCCAGCGCGCCCACGAACGTATCGCCGGCCGCGGTGGTGTCGACGGCCCGCGCCCGACGGGCCGGCACGGTCACCGGGCGGGCGCCCCGGGCCGCGTACAGGGCGCCGGCCGCGCCGAGCGTGACGACCACCTCCGGGACGTCCCGGAGCAGCTCCTCGGCCGCCGTACGCGGATCGGCGACCCCGGTCAGCTCGGCGGCCTCGTGCTCGTTGGGCACCAGCAGGTCCGTCAGGGCGAGCAGCTCGTGCGGCAGCGGCTGGGCGGGCGCGGGCGTCAGGACCGTACGGACACCGTGGCGGCGGGCGGCCTCCGCCCCGGCGATGACGGCGGCCAGCGGCAGCTCCAGCTGGAGCAGCAGAGCATCGGACGCGGCGATTCGGGCCTCGTCGTCGGGTGAGAGGGCGGTGACGGTGGCGTTGGCGCCGGGGACGACCACGATCGCGTTGCCGCCGTCGTCGTCGACCACGATGTGGGCGGTGCCGGACGGGCAGTCCACGGTACGCAGGAGGCCGGTGTCGACCCCGGCGTCCGCGAGTCCGGCCCGCAGCCGGGCGCCGAAGTCGTCCGAGCCCACGGCGCCGATCATCGACACCTCGGCGCCCGCGCGGGCCGCGGCGACGGCCTGGTTGGCGCCCTTGCCGCCGGGGACCGTCCGGAACTCCCGTCCCGTGACGGTCTCCCCGAGCCGGGGCGCCCGGCGCACAAAGGCGACGAGGTCCATGTTGGTGCTGCCGAGCACCGCGATGCGGGTCAGGGGCGGAGTGCGCGTCATGCCCGGAATTCTCCACCCGGGAAGGGCCCGGCCTACGGATACGCGCGCCGTTCGGCGGTGTGGTGGCCCTTACTTAGTAAAGCCTGCCTTGCTGGCGCGCCCCTTACGTCGAGCGTAATTTCGAGCATGACGAGGGGATGCGCGGGCCGCCCCGCGGAGAGCAAGGGGAGATTTGTGTCCATCATCGAGACAGAGGCGACGCTGCATGTCGCACACCGCGACAACCACACGCACCGCGATGTGAACGGCGGCTGGCTGCGCCCGGCGGTGTTCGGCGCCATGGACGGGCTCGTCTCCAACCTGGCTCTGATGACCGGTGTGGCGGGTGGCGCCGTCTCGCAGCAGACCATCGTCATCACGGGGCTGGCGGGTCTGGCGGCCGGCGCGTTCTCGATGGCGGCCGGTGAGTACACGTCCGTGGCCTCGCAGCGCGAGCTGGTCCAGGCCGAGCTGGACGTCGAGCGCCGTGAGCTGCGCAAGCACCCGGTGGACGAGATGGAGGAGCTGGCGGCGCTGTACGTGGCGCGCGGCGTCGAGCCCGCGCTCGCCCGCGAGGTGGCCATGCAACTGTCCCGGGACCCGGAGCAGGCGCTGGAGATCCACGCCCGCGAGGAGCTCGGTATCGACCCGGACGACCTGCCGTCGCCGCTGGTCGCCGCCGCGTCGTCGTTCGGGTCGTTCGCGCTCGGCGCGCTCCTGCCCGTGCTGCCGTATCTGCTGGGGGCGACGACGCTGTGGCCGGCGGTGCTCGTGGCGCTGCTGGGCCTGTTCGCCTGCGGGGCGCTGGTGGCCAGGGTGACCGCGCGCAGCTGGTGGTACAGCGGCCTGCGCCAGTTCGCTCTCGGCGGCGCCGCGGCCGCTGTCACCTACGCCCTCGGCGCGGCGCTCGGCGCGGCGCTCTGACCCGGAGGGCACCTCGGCCGCGTGGGTACGGGCGGCCGGGGTGCCCGCTGTTTCGCGGGGGTTGCCGGAACGTTGTGACGAACGTCCAGTAGCCGGATCGCCCCATCGGGTGGGACACTGTGCAGGGCTCCGCATACGCAGCCATTACCCGGCGGTTTCGACTCCCTCATCCCAGGGCATGAGGTCGTGAGCGCCGCGGGCAACGAAGCCCGCTTCCCCCGACAGACCCACGGACACCATCCGGGTCCGGTGTGCTGTCTGTCCACCTGACGTAGAACCGCATGGACACCACTCTGCGGTGTCCGCATGTTGGAATGGACTATCCGCTTCCCGAGAACCACTCCATCATGTAACCTGCACGAAATTTCGCGGAGGGCCAACGTCGTCCCTTCGGCACTTGCACATGCCACGACGACGACGGGAGAGCCGATGCGTTCCGACGCCTGGTCGCCCATGGACGGTCGCCCCGCTCCGCAGGGGATGTACGACCCCCGCAACGAACACGACGCCTGTGGCGTCGGGCTGGTGGCTACCCTCACCGGTGTTCCTACCCATGAGCTGGTCGAACAGGCGCTGACCGTACTGCGCAACCTGGAGCACCGCGGCGCGACGGGCTCGGAGCCCGACTCCGGCGACGGCGCCGGCATCCTGCTCCAGGTCCCGGACGCGTTCCTCCGCGAGGTCACCGGCTTCACACTGCCGGAGGCCGGTGCGTACGCCGTCGGAACCGCCTTCCTCCCCGAGGACACCGCCGACGAGGCCGTCTCACGTATCGAGACGATCGCCGTCGAGGAGGGCCTCACCGTCCTCGGCTGGCGCGAGGTCCCCGTCACCCCGGACCTGCTCGGCGCCACCGCCCGCTCCACCATGCCGGCCTTCCGCCAGCTGTTCGTCACGGACGGTGTCAGCGCCGGCATCGCCCTGGACCGCAAGGCGTTCGTGCTGCGCAAGCGCGCCGAGCTCGAACTGGGCGTCTACTTCCCGTCGCTGTCCTCGCGCACCCTGGTCTACAAGGGCATGCTCACCACCGGGCAGCTGGAGCCGTTCTTCCCGGACCTGTCCGACCGCCGCATCGCCAGCGCCGTCGCCCTGGTCCACTCGCGGTTCTCCACCAACACCTTCCCGAGCTGGCCGCTCGCCCACCCGTACCGCTTCGTCGCCCACAACGGCGAGATCAACACGGTCAAGGGCAACCGCAACTGGATGCGCGCCCGCGAGTCGCAGCTCGTCTCCGACCTGTTCGGTGAGAAGGAGCTGGAGCGGATCTTCCCGGTCTGCACCCCGGACGCCTCCGACTCCGCCTCCTTCGACGAGGTGCTGGAGCTGCTGCACCTGGGCGGCCGCTCGCTGCCGCACGCGGTGCTGATGATGGTCCCCGAGGCGTGGGAGAACCACGACTCCATGGACCCGGCCCGGCGCGCCTTCTACCAGTACCACGCCACGATGATGGAGCCCTGGGACGGCCCGGCCTGCGTCACCTTCACCGACGGCACCCAGATCGGTGCCGTCCTCGACCGCAACGGCCTGCGCCCCGGCCGCTACTGGGTCACCGACGACGGCCTCGTCGTACTCTCCTCCGAGGTCGGTGTCCTCGACATCGACCCCGGCAAGGTCGTCCGCAAGGGCCGCCTCCAGCCCGGCAAGATGTTCCTCGTCGACACCGCCGAGCACCGCATCATCGAGGACGACGAGATCAAGTCGAAGCTCGCCGCCGAGGAGCCTTACCAGGAGTGGCTGGAGGCCGGCGAGATCGAGCTCTCCGACCTCCCCGAGCGTGAGCACATCGTCCACACCCACGCCTCGGTCACCCGCCGTCAGCAGACCTTCGGCTACACCGAGGAGGAGCTGCGCGTCCTCGTGGCGCCGATGGCCCGCACCGGCATGGAGCCGATCGGCTCCATGGGCACGGACTCGCCGATCGCCGCGCTCTCCGAGCGCCCGCGTCTCCTCTTCGACTACTTCACCCAGCTGTTCGCGCAGGTCACCAACCCGCCGCTGGACGCCATCCGCGAGGAGCTCGTCACCTCGCTGCGCTCCTCGCTCGGACCCCAGGGCAACATCCTGGAGCCGACCGCCGCGACCTGCCGCAATGTCGCTCTGCCCTTCCCGGTGATCGACAACGACGAGCTGGCCAAGCTCATCCACATCAACGCCGACGGCGACATGCCCGGCCTGACCGCCGCGACGCTGTCCGGTCTCTACCGGGTCTCCGGCGGCGGCGACGCCCTCGCCGCCCGGATCGAGGAGATCTGCGCCGAGGCCGACGCCGCCATCGAGGGCGGCGCCCGGCTCATCGTGCTCTCCGACCGGCACTCCGACGCCGAGCACGCGCCGATCCCGTCGCTGCTGCTCACCGCCGCCGTTCACCACCACCTCATCCGCACCAAGCAGCGCACCCAGGTGGGTCTGCTGGTCGAGGCCGGCGACGTCCGCGAGGTCCATCACGTCGCGCTGCTCATCGGCTACGGCGCCGCCGCCGTCAACCCGTACCTCGCCATGGAGTCCGTCGAGGACCTCGTCCGCGCCGGCACGTTCATCGAGGGCATCGAGCCCGAGAAGGCCATCCGCAACCTGATCTACGCCCTCGGCAAGGGCGTCCTGAAGGTCATGTCGAAGATGGGCATCTCGACCGTCGCCTCCTACCGCGGCGCCCAGGTCTTCGAGGCCGTCGGCCTCGACGACGCCTTCGTAGAGAAGTACTTCAACGGCACCGCCAGCAAGATCGGCGGCGCGGACCTCGACGTCATCGCCAAGGAGGTGGCCGCCCGCCACGCCAAGGGCTACCCGGCCAGCGGCATCGCGCCCGCCCACCGGGCCCTGGAGATCGGCGGCGAGTACCAGTGGCGCCGCGAGGGCGAGCCGCACCTGTTCGACCCCGAGACGGTCTTCCGCCTCCAGCACGCCACCCGCTCCAAGCGGTACGACATCTTCAAGAAGTACACGGAGCGTGTGAACGAGCAGTCCGAGCGGCTGATGACGCTGCGCGGCCTGTTCGGCTTCAGGTCCGACCGCCCGTCGATCCCGATCGAGGAGGTCGAGCCGGCCGGCGAGATCGTCAAGCGCTTCTCCACCGGCGCCATGTCGTACGGCTCCATCTCCAAGGAGGCGCACGAGACCCTCGCCATCGCCATGAACCAGCTGGGCGGCAAGTCCAACACCGGTGAGGGCGGCGAGGACCCCGAGCGCCTGTACGACCCGGAGCGCCGTTCGTCGATCAAGCAGGTCGCCTCCGGCCGCTTCGGCGTCACGTCCGAGTACCTGGTCAATGCCGACGACATCCAGATCAAGATGGCCCAGGGCGCCAAGCCCGGCGAGGGCGGCCAGCTGCCCGGCCACAAGGTCTACCCGTGGGTCGCCAAGACCCGGCACTCCACGCCGGGCGTCGGCCTGATCTCGCCGCCGCCGCACCACGACATCTACTCCATCGAGGACCTGGCTCAGCTGATCCACGACCTCAAGAACGCCAACCCGGCCGCCCGCATCCATGTGAAGCTGGTGTCCGAGGTCGGCGTCGGTACGGTCGCGGCCGGCGTGTCCAAGGCCCACGCGGACGTCGTGCTCATCTCCGGCCACGACGGCGGTACGGGCGCGTCCCCGCTCACCTCGCTGAAGCACGCGGGCGGCCCCTGGGAGCTCGGCCTCGCCGAGACCCAGCAGACCCTGCTGCTCAACGGGCTGCGCGACCGGATCGTCGTCCAGACCGACGGCCAGCTGAAGACGGGCCGCGACGTCGTCATCGCCGCGCTGCTCGGCGCCGAGGAGTTCGGCTTCGCGACCGCGCCGCTCGTGGTCTCCGGCTGCGTCATGATGCGCGTCTGCCACCTGGACACCTGCCCGGTCGGCATCGCCACGCAGAACCCGGTCCTGCGGGAGCGGTTCTCCGGCAAGGCCGAGTTCGTCGTCAACTTCTTCCAGTTCATCGCCGAAGAGGTCCGCGAGCTCCTCGCCGAGCTGGGCTTCCGCACCCTCGACGAGGCCGTCGGCCACGCCGAACTCCTCGACACCGAGCGTGCCGTCGACCACTGGAAGGCCCAGGGCCTCGACCTGGCCCCGCTCTTCCACGTCCCGGAGCTGCCCGAGGGTGCCGTCCGGCACCAGCTGATCGAGCAGGACCACGGCCTGGAGAAGGCCCTGGACAACCAGCTCATCGAGCTCGCCGCCGACGCGCTCGGCGCCGCGTCCCCCGACGACGCCGGGCCGGTCCGCGCCCAGCTGACGATCCGCAACATCAACCGGACCGTCGGCACGATGCTCGGCCACGCGGTGACGAAGAAGTTCGGTGGCGCGGGCCTGCCCGACGACACCATCGACGTCACCTTCACGGGCTCCGCCGGCCAGTCCTTCGGCGCGTTCGTCCCGCGCGGCGTGACCCTCCGCCTGGAGGGCGACGCCAACGACTACGTCGGCAAGGGCCTCTCCGGCGGCCGGATCGTCGTCCGCCCGGACCGCGGCGCCGACCACCTGGCCGAGTACTCGACCATCGCCGGCAACACCATCGGATACGGCGCGACCGGCGGCGAGATGTTCCTCCGCGGCCGCACCGGCGAGCGCTTCTGCGTCCGCAACTCCGGCGCGCTGGTGGTGTCCGAGGGTGTCGGCGACCACGGCTGCGAGTACATGACGGGCGGCCACGCCGTCGTACTCGGCGAGACCGGGCGGAACTTCGCGGCCGGTATGTCCGGCGGCATCGCGTATGTCATCGACCTCGACCGGGACAACGTCAACGCCGGCAACGTGGGGGCGATCGAAACCCTCGACGACACCGACAAGGCATGGCTGCACGACGTGGTGCGCCGCCACCAGGAGGAGACCGGCTCCACCGTCGCCGAGAAGCTCCTCGCCGAGTGGTCCGTCGCCGTGGACCGCTTCAGCAAGATCATCCCGACCACGTACAAGGCAGTGCTCGCCGCCAAGGACGCCGCCGAGCGGGCCGGCCTCTCCGAGGCCGAGACCACCGAGAAGATGATGGAGGCGGCGACCAATGGCTGACCCCAAGGGCTTCCTGACCACCGGCCGTGAGGTCGCCGAGACCCGCCCGGTCGGCGAGCGCGTCAAGGACTGGAACGAGGTCTACGTCCCCGGCTCCCTGCTGCCGATCATCAGCAAGCAGGCGTCCCGGTGCATGGACTGCGGCATCCCGTTCTGCCACAACGGCTGCCCCCTCGGAAACCTCATCCCCGAGTGGAACGACTTCGCCTACCGCGAGGACTGGGGCGCCGCGTACGAGCGGCTGCACGCCACGAACAACTTCCCGGAGTTCACCGGGCGGCTCTGTCCCGCGCCCTGCGAGGCGGCGTGCGTGCTCGGCATCAACCAGCCGGCCGTCACCATCAAGAACGTCGAAGTCTCGATCATCGACAAGGCCTGGGACTCGGGCAATGTGACGCCCCAGCCTCCGGAGCGGCTCTCCGGCAAGACCGTCGCCGTCATCGGCTCCGGTCCGGCGGGTCTCGCCGCCGCGCAGCAGCTGACCCGGGCCGGCCACACGGTCGCCGTGTACGAGCGCGCCGACCGCATCGGTGGCCTGCTCCGCTACGGCATCCCCGAGTTCAAGATGGAGAAGCGGCACATCAACCGGCGCATCGAGCAGATGCGCGCGGAGGGCACCCGCTTCCGTACGGGCATCGAGATCGGTCGCGACCTGAAGGCCACGGACCTGCGCAAGCGGTACGACGCGGTCGTCATCGCGGCCGGTGCGACCACCGCGCGCGACCTGCCCGTGCCCGGCCGTGAGCTCAAGGGCGTCCACCAGGCGATGGAGTACCTGCCGCTCGCGAACAAGGTGCAGGAGGGCGACTTCGTCACCCCGCCGATCACCGCCGAGGGCAAGCACGTCGTGGTCATCGGCGGCGGCGACACCGGCGCGGACTGCGTGGGCACCGCCCACCGCCAGGGCGCGGCCTCCGTCACCCAGCTGGAGATCATGCCCAAGCCGGGCGAGGACCGGGCGCCGCACCAGCCGTGGCCGACCTTCCCCATGCTGTACAAGGTCACCTCGGCCCACGAGGAGGGCGGCGAGCGGGTCTACTCCGTCTCCACCACCCACTTCGAGGGCGACGAGGAGGGCAACGTCCAGTTCCTCCACCTCGTCGAGGTCGAGTTCGTCGACGGCAAGCTCACGCAGAAGCCCGGCACCGAGCGGAAGATCCCCGCCCAGCTGGTCACCCTCGCGATGGGCTTCACCGGTACGGACGTCGAGAACGGCCTGGTCGAGCAGTTCGGCCTGGAGCTCGACGAGCGCGGCAACGTCGCCCGCGACGGCGACTTCGCGACCAACGTCGACGGCGTCTTCGTCGCCGGTGACGCCGGCCGCGGCCAGTCCCTCATCGTGTGGGCCATCGCCGAGGGCCGCTCAGCCGCCCGTGGCGTGGACCGCTATCTGACCGGTGCGAGCGAGCTGCCCGCGCCGGTCCGCCCGACGGACCGTGCTCTGACGGTGTAACGCACCGTCGTAGTCGTCCCGTACAACGGCGTACGGAACACAGCAGCGCCTGCCATGTCCCCGACCGGACCCATGGCAGGCGCTGCGCCTTGCGGTGGCGTAACTTCGGTGCGTACGAAGCGAGTCACGCAGGGGGAGTGCAAATGGCCGTCGACCTCCGGAAGATCGAGCAGACCGCACCCGCGCTGGTCGACCTCTACAAGCGCGCGGGTGTCTCGCTCCGCAAGCACGGGCTCGGCGGGGAGAGAGCCGCGGTCTACCTGGTGGTGGACCACTCCGGTTCGATGCGCCGCTACTACCGGGACGGCAGCGTCCAGGCCCTCGCCGACCGGGTGCTCGGTCTCTCCGCGAACCTGGACGACGACGGGCGCGTACCGGTCGTGTTCTTCTCCACCGACGTGGACGCCCTGACCGACATCGATCTCGGCGGCCACCAGGGGAGCATCGACCGGATCGTCTCCGGGCTCGGCCACATGGGCCTGACCAACTACCACCTGGCCATGGACGCCGTCATCGACCACTACCTCGACAGCGGCGCCACCGCCCCGGCGTTCGTCGTCTTCCAGACGGACGGCGGGCCCAGCAGCAGGCTCGCCGCCCGGCGGTATCTGTGCAAGGCGGCCGCGCTGCCGATGTTCTGGCAGTTCGTCGGCTTCGGCGACCCGCGCGGCGACCAGTTCGACTTCCTCCGCAGGCTCGACCAGCTGCCTGTGCCGAGGACGCGGCCCGTCGACAACGCGGGCTTCTTCCCGGCGGGCCGCGACCCCCGCCGGGTCTCCGACGACATGCTGTACGACCGGCTTCTGGGTGAGTTCCCCTCCTGGCTGGCCGCCGCCCGGGCCCAGGGCATAATCCGCTCGGCCGGACCGGGCCCGTCCGGCAGTCCGACTCCATGACTTCACTCGTGAGACATGCGACCGTCGACTGCTCCGACGCCTACCGGCCGGCCGGCTTCCGGTCCGCCGTCCTCGACGCGCCCCTCGCCGACGACGACCACCCCGGCGACCCGGAGGCGCACGTCCTGGCCTCCGGCGTGGGGATCAGCAGATCGCGGGGGAGATCATCCGGGACATCGAGTCAGGCACTCTCGCCGTCGACCGTCCGATTCCCTCGTAGTCCTCATTGATCCAGCGATGGGGCGTCGCGCGGGACACCGCCCGTCGTGCGGTCCGGCACCTGCGGGAACCCGGGTACGTCTACACCGTGCCGCAGCGAGGCACCTACGTGTGCGACCGCAGCGAGGGCGAGGCTAGAGACAGTACCCGGCCCCGCACGTCCGCGACGGGGAGGCACGGACAGGGCGGGGCCGACTGCGAACTGTCTAGCGGAGCGCGGCAGCGACTCGCGAACGCAGAGCCTCGTCAGAGATCGTGTCCGCGCTGCGCCACGCGTACCCGCTCACTTCCTCTTCTTGCAGTTTCACGGCCTGGTCGCCGCCCGCACGGAAGAGGTAACGGAAGTCCGCGTGCCAGTGGGCGCCCTCACCCTTGCTCTCGTTGGCGGGGATGGGGTGCACGTCGATGTGCACGGGGGTTGCCTGCACGGGGGAGACGCCGAGCGTGATTCCCGTTTCCTCGATCAGCTCGCGCAGCGCCGCGCCCATCAGGTTCACGTCCTCGGGTTCCAGGTGCCCGCCGGGGGTCAGCCACTTGTCGAGTGCCATGTGACGGATGAACAGCGCTTCGCCCTGGTTGTTGACGAGCACCGCCCCGGCGGTCACGTGCCCACGGAACTCCTTCCGGCTCGTCACGTCGGCGCCCTGGTCCAGCAGCTCACCGAGCGGGGCAAGCGCGTGCTTGTCCTCGGGGTGCGCGTCGGTGTACTCGGCGACGGTCGTACGGATGTGGTCTGCCGTGATGGGCATTCGATCACCTGTTGTAGTAGTGGATCCAGGAAGCCGCGATGGCTTCCCGGTCGGCGGTGGGCACCTCATGCATAGCGCTGTCCAGGTCCCCACGGGCGAGTTTGGCGGCGCCCGCCAAGAGTTCGCCCTGAACGAGCGCGATGAACGGTCCAACGCTCGCACCGTGGATGAAGTTGACCGCCTCGCCCTCGTTCAGCAGATAGAAGTAGTGCCCCCGAGTGCTGTAGCAGGTCACGTGCTCGCCGCCGCTGTCACGGGTGTAGCCCGAGGGGAGCCCACTCAACTCCAGCTCGTCTTCCGAGCTGGTCACAGTGGCGACATAGGCCCCGTTCTTGAGCTGGGGGAAGTCCTCGCCACGCAGCGACAGTTGGCCCGTCGCGCACAGCACGAGCCCCGCCGTCGCTATGGCCTGGTCGCGATCTCGGGCCACCTCGAACCCCTGCGACATGGCCTGTGCCCGCCGCACGGGGTCCACGTCGTAGACGATGACGCGCACGCCCTTGACGTGCAGCAGGCGGGCAATCGAGCTGCCCAGCTTGCCGAAGCCGATTACCAGGGCGGGACGCCCGTGCAGGATGTCGTTCCGCTGCCGCAGCAGCGCTTCCGTGGAGAACACGACGGACTGTCCGACCAGGAAGTCTTCAGGTTCCTTGAGCGGCGAGCGAGCCACGCTGATCACGGGACACGGCAGCTTGTCCCGCTCGGCGTAACGGCGGTGACCGTTCTCGGTATCCTCGACCACGCCGAGGATGGTTCCCGAAAACCGCTCACAGATCGCGTCCAGCGAGGGGGCGAAGTAGCCGCCCACATCGAGTAAGACGAGCGGTTCACCGGCCGCTCTGTTCTCCAGGTAGCTCACGGCCGTGTCGGGGTCGCTGAACAGCTCCCGGGACAGCTCGTCGCACGGGTGCGCCTTTTCGATCTCGCGGCGGGCGCTCGCGTGGATGGACTTGGGCTTGGGCAGCACCGCGCGGAGCTGCGTCACCCTGCCCACGGCCTCGACGAACGAGGGACGCTCGGGCAAGAGATGGGTGATCAGCAGCGAGGACGGATGCTCGGTCGGGGCGAATGTCGCGGTGATCTTGCCGAAGAACGCGTCAAGTCTCGCGCGCTCGGTGGTTTCCATTGGCACTCCCTTTCTGTCTGTAGTAGTTGCAGGACTCGGTAGTAGAGGCTTCTCGCGGTGCGTTCTTCTGCTCTCGGCATCCGTGTTTGCACGATTCCCAGCGGCACGGAATGTGCTTGGAACCGGGAGGGAGGTAGACCACTCCGGACTTCACGTCCAGTGCTCCCCCGTACTCGGTCCACCACCCTTCGGGGCTGTTCTCGTATGGAGTTCCCGCGAATGGGCCGGCGGCCGTGCTCTCATCCGACACTCAGCAGCCCCAGCGCGTACGTGCGTTCACCTCAGCCACAGCGCCGCTCAGGGCGTCGGACTGCATTGCCGGACGCATGTCGTCGGGTTCGGCTTCCCACTCCTTGCCGCCGTTCAGCGGACGAAGCTGGTAGCGCGGGCCGACATGCCCCATCACGCGCCCCACCCGGCCCGTAGCGGAGTCCCGGGCGGTTTCTCCCGGCTCCCACACTCGCGGGTGCTCACGTGGGTTCTCATGCGTGTACATGGCGCCACCTGTGTTCCAGGCCGTCACGGACCCTGATGAGTACCGGGCGTGTGGGCGGCACGTAGCCGGTCCGCGGCACCCACTCGGGTGCAAGCCGCCAGAACCCGCCCGCCTGTATCAGGGCGGCCAACTTGTCCACCTCATCGGTCTCGTGGGCGGGCTTGTGATCCATGGTCCGGGTCCTTCGCTTTGGCGTCGTCCCTTGCGGTGATCCGTGGTGCGCGCGGCGCCCGCTGATCGTCCCGCCTGGCATGGACGCGGGCTAGGGGCACCGATAGGGGCAAGTCGCCGTCGAACGCGCGTACTTACCCAGCGCAGGGGCCGCCGTAGGGGCAAGATGGAGACATGACCATCGGGGTATTGATCAAGGACCTACGCGAAGCACGAGGATGGTCCCAAGGGCGACTGGCGGACGAGATCAACGAGGCTTTCGGGACGGGACTCAATCGGGAGTACGTCAGCCGCTGGGAGCGTTCCAAAGTGGTGCCGGGGTCCTTCTATCTCCGGTGCCTGTCGGCCGTCCTGGACGTGCCCCTAGCTGTTCTAGAGGGTGAAGTGAAGCGCCGTACGTTCCTGTCAGACGTTGCAGCCACCGCAATAGCGCCCGTTGTCGCATCAGACCTTCTCAGTGCCGGGTTCGCTGCCCGACTTCGCGGCGGCCCCTCGTTGGACGAATGGGAAGGGAAGCTAGCCGAATACGGCACGGAGTACATGAGTCTCGGCGCAGCCGATATTCAGCGGCGGGTATCCCGCGAACTCGTCGTAGTCCAGCAGCAGCTGGACACTCCACACCTGTGGTCCGTCGCGTCTCGGCTTATGACCCTCTATGCCAAGACGTTTCCGGGGTCGGATGGAACCAAGGCAGTCAGCTGGTATCGGCTTGCCGCCGAAGCCGCCGATCAATCCGGCGACGACGACGCGCGGGTCTGGGTTCGCGGACGGGCGGCAATCGCCCTGGGGTACGAGGGTGCAGCGCTCGGAGTTGCCGACATGCTTGCCGATCAGGCAATGGCCATCAGCGAGAAACCATCCCTTGGCCTACTGAATGCCGTCATGGGAAAGGCACACGCCGCAGCAATTCGGGGTGACGACAAAACGGCGCGAGCGCTTATGGACGACGGGCGTGGAATCTTCGACCGGGCAGGATCTTACGAGCAGACTTCTGACTATGCGGTGCCATGGTGGCGCATGAATGTCTTTGTCTCGCTTCTCGCCGCACGACTCGGAGACGAGACGACAGCAGTCGAGGCACAGGAAGCCGCACGCAGGGAAATCCCGGACTCCCTCCCCCGGTTCGCTACACATCTTGAAATGCACCGAGGGTTGATGCTCGCGCGATCCGGTGACAAGCACGGTGGCACGAAATATGCGCGCGCAGCGCTCGACTCGCTCCCTCCGGAAAAGCACTCCCTCACCCTTCGGTTGCTCATGGCTGAGGTGGAGCAGTCCTATTAATCAGAAACTCATGGAGTTCACTCGTCGATGACCTAGTGTCCTCGCCGGAAATGGCGAGACTAAGTCTGTAGGCTGTTTTCATGGCGTCTCGGGGTCCTCGTGCTGTCGAAGTCGTGTTGTCTGCTGAGGAGCGGGCGGAGTTGGCGCGTTGGGCGGTGGGTGGTGCGGTGTCGGCTCGTGTGGCGGAGCGGGCCCGGATCATCCTGGCCTGTGCCGAGGGTGGTTCCAACACCGCTGTGGCGGCGGACTTCGGGGTGTCCACGGAGACGGTGCGTAAGTGGCGCTCGCGGTTCGTGGTCCGGCGGGTGGCGGGCCTGGTGGACGAGCCTCGGCCGGGCCGGCGCAAGCCGGAGCTGGTGCTCAGCGAGGCCGAGCGTGCCGAGCTGACGCGCTGGGCGCGGCGGGCGAAGACCGCGCAGTTCCTGGCGCTGCGGGCGAGGATCGTGCTGCGATGTGCGGAGGGCGGGACCAACAAGGAGATCGCCGCTGAACTCGGCGTCGCACCGGGCACGGTGAACCGCTGGCGGTCAAGGTTCATCCGGTTGCGGCTGGACGGGCTGATTGACGAGGCCCGCCCCGGCAGGCCGCCCTCGATCCTGCTGAACCAGGTGGAGGACGTGCTCACGGCGACGTTGGAGTCCTCCCCGGGCAAGGACACCCACTGGTCGCGGGCCTCGATGGCGAAGCACTCCGGGCTGTCGAAGTCCACCATCGGGCGGATCTGGAAGAAGTTCGACCTCAAGCCCCATCTCCAGGACGCGTTCAAGCTCTCCACCGACCCGCAGTTCGTCGCGAAGGTCGTCGACGTCGTCGGCCTATACCACAACCCGCCCGAGAAAGCGGTGGTGCTGTGCGTGGACGAGAAGAGCCAGATCCAGGCGCTGGACCGGTCCCAGCCGGTTCTGCCGATGATGCCCGGCATGCCCGAGCGGCGCACCCATGACTACTACAGGCACGGCATCACCAGCCTGTTCGCCGCCTTCAACATCGCCGACGGCAGCGTCATATCAGCACTGCACCGCCGCCACCGGGCCATCGAGTTCAAGAAGTTCCTGATTCGGATCGACAAGGTCGTGCCCGCCGGCCTCGACGTCCACCTGGTCTGTGACAATTACGCCACCCACAACACCGCCGAGATCAAGACGTGGCTGGGGAAACACCCGCGTTTCCACATCCACTTCACCCCCACCGGCTCCTCCTGGATGAACCAGGTCGAGCGGTGGTTCGGCCTGTTGACGGACAAGCTCATCCGCCGCGGCGTGCACACCTCCGTGAAGGCCCTGGAGCAAGACATCACGGCCTGGATCGACGGATGGAACGAGAACCCCCGGCCCTTCACCTGGACCAAGACCGCCGACGAGATCCTGAACTCCCTCGCCGACTACCTCACGAAAATCAACCCGCCAACCACTGAAACCTGAAATAGACTTA
>NZ_VSRY01000121.1 GCF_008271805.1 Streptomyces sp. TRM49041 | reverse complement strand
CTAGTGTCCTGAGTCGGTAGTTCATTGGCGGTTGTAGGGTTGGGGGATGCCGGGCCCGAAGCCGTTGTCATTGGAGTTGTCCGAGCGCGAACGCCGCGTACTGCGAGGCTGGTTGCGCAAGCGGACCGCGGGGCAGGCCTTGGTGCTGCGCGCGAGGATCGTGCTGGCGTGCGCCGAGGGCCGCCCGAACGCGCAGGTCGCGCAGGAGCTCGGTATCTCGCGGGAGACGGTGCGCAAGTGGCGGTCCAGGTTCGCTTCCGACCGTCTTGAGGGACTCGTCGACGCTCCGCGCTCGGGTGCCCCGCGCAGGATCACGGACGAGCAGGTCGAGTCCCTGGTCGCCCGGACCCTCGACCAGGCACCCCCTTCGGGGGATTCGCACTGGTCGACGCGGTCGATGGCCCAGGCTGCGGGCATGTCGCAGTCCGCAGTCTCCAGAATCTGGCGGGCGTTCGGCCTCAAACCGCACATCGTGCAGACATGGAAGCTGTCCACCGACCCGCAGTTCGTGACCAAGGTCCGCGACGTGGTGGGCATCTACCTCGCCCCGCCCGAGAACGCCCTGGTGCTGGCGGTGGACGAGAAGTCGCAGATCCAGGCCCTGGACCGCACCCAGCCCGTGCTGCCGCTGGCACCGACGACGCCGGCGCGGATGACCCACGACTACGTCCGCCACGGCACCACCAGCCTGTTCGCCGCACTCGACATCGCCTCCGGCTCGGTCATAGCCCAGCACTACCGACGCCATCGCCACCAGGAGTTCCTCCGTTTCCTGAAGACCATCGACGCCGCCGTGCCCAAGGACCTGGACCTGCACCTGGTCCTGGACAACTACGCCACCCACAAGACCGAAGCGGTCAAGAAGTGGCTGCTGCGACACCCCCGCTTCCACCTGCACTTCACTCCCACCTCGGCATCCTGGCTCAACCTCGTCGAACGCTGGTTCGCCGAGCTGACCTGCCGCAAACTCCGCCGCTCGGCCCACCGCAGCGTCGTCGAGCTCGAACGCGACATCCGCGGCTGGATCAACGAGTGGAACAAGAACCCCAAGCCGTTCGTGTGGACCAAGACCGCAGACGAGATCCTCGAAACCCTCGCCGCATACTGCACACGAACTAACGACTCAGGACACTAGAACCCACAAGCCAAGCTCACCACACGGCGGAGTCAGTCAGCCAGTGGTTTCACACTGCCACCAGTGGATACCTACCGCCCGCCCGGGGGAGACAGGGCGCCGACGTCCCGCTGCTCCGCATAGTTGTCGCAGGGTGACCTGGATCTGGTGTGTACACGATGCGCGAGCGGACTGACAGCAGGAGGCGACATACGCAGCATCGGGCGCGGTGCTTATCTGTGCCTGCGGCGGACGGTGACGGGGTTCATCCCTGGGACGGGTCCCGGGCCGGAGGGTAACCTACGTGCGCGCCTCCCTGGATGGTGCCCGCTGCGATCGAGCCCCCTTCGGCGCGGATGACCAGCTTGCCACCGACAGCCACCCCGCCACTTCCGGCCCATACCCGGTCTTGGTATGACTCTTGGTCCAGCAGCGCACGCAACTCCTCGGCGGCCCGGACTTGCGCGGTGTCGTCCAGGCTGTCCAGCAGTACCTCAATACGAGCCTGCCATGCGGCCTCAAAGCGGATGCGTACCCGTTCTGCCTCGGTATTCTCGACCTCCTCCAGTTCGCGTGCGGTCTCGTCTAGGCGCTCCAGTTCGGCCTGCTCGCGCTGCGGGTTTCCACGACCAAACCAACGGGCCATCCTCTGGCGGAATCCTGCCCACGCCTCCGTGCTTGCGGCCTGCACCACCGCAGTGCCTCCCGCCGTGGCCAGCGCAATCATTGCCTCCGACAGCATTCCTCACCCTTTCTCCCGAAAGATCAGATCCGCCGTGGCACGCGTGGCTCCGGCGCCCACGACGCGTCACACCATCAGATACGCACCGCCGTCGCCTCTGGTTCCCACCAAGAGAGCGCTCCAGCCACGGTGCCGATGTCAGATTCTGACTGATCGGCCAGCCCGGGAACTACGGTGGATGCGCTGCCTGATGCAGGGTCAACACTGAAGTGAGGTAAGCGGTGGTAGGGATCGAGGCCGCGGTCGGATTCGTGTTCGCATGCCCGGTCCGCAGGGCCGACCAGGTGGGCGAACGTGCGGAAGCGAAGGTTGGCCGCTCGCTGGACGCTGATTTGAATCGCCTCCACGATCTAGTCAGCAGCAGACTCGGTGACGACGCTGCGCTGACGCGTGCGACCGAGGAAGCCCAGCAGGAACTGCTCGAGCTGACGAAGCGGACCTGGCGACGGCTTGCCGATTCCTTGGAGGACGCTGCGGAACGCGACCCTGGCTTCGCCCAGGAGCTGGAGGAGCTGGTGGAGAAGCTGCAGTCCTCCACAGTCGCAGCCGCCGGTGTCCACAGGGCGGTGGCCTTCGGCGGAACCGCCGTCGGCGGGAACGTCGACATCCGCGCAGAGGACGGCTCGGCGGCGGCATTGACCATCGGAGACGTGACGATCGGATCTGCGGTCCGCCCTCGTCAGCCCGGTCCGGGCCCAGGGCTGACCACACCCGGCAGCTTCACCGCGAGCCCGCCTCCCACCGATATAGCCGCCTACGCGACCGCCACTGCAACAGACCACAGCGTCGCCGCCGGACACATCGGCCAAGTCCACCAACACCATTACGCCGCACCGCGCACACCTGTCGCATGGCCGCATCAGGTCGGGGTGATCCCCGCGGAGGCAGCATGGTTCCAGGACCGAGCCGAGACCAGCCGGCTGGCCCGGATGCCAGCCAGTGGAACAGTGGACCTCGAATCGGCCAACCAGCCTCTTGCAGGCAGGGTGCTAACAGGAATGGGCGGAGTTGGTAAGACCCAGCTTGCTGCCCACTACGCGCGCAGTGCCTGGCAGGCCGGCGCGCTGGATGTGCTGGTGTGGATCACCGCGAGCAGCCGCAGGGCCGTCATGGCCGGCTATGCCCAGGCAGCGGTGGAAATCTTGGGCGCCGCCCCAGGCCCAGAGGCGGCGAGGGCTTTCCTCGCCTGGCTTGAGCCCAAGTCGCAGCCGAGCCCGTGCCGCTGGCTCGTGGTTCTGGACGACCTCACCGACCCCGTCGACCTGAGTGGATGGTGGCCGCCGACCAGCCCGCACGGCCAAACTTTGGTCACCACCCGCCGCAAGGACGCCGCCCTGAGCGGGGGCGGTAGACGCCTGATCGAGATCGGCCTGTTCACTGAAGCCCAAGCCCTTGCCTACCTCACGAGCGCCCTGGCCGCTCATAATCGCGTCGAACCCGAAGATCAGCTCACTTCCCTCGCCGACGACTTGGGCAAGCTGCCGCTTGCTTTGTCCCAGGCTGCCGCCTACCTCATAGATGCCGGCATCAGCTGCCAGACCTACCGGGGCATGCTGGCTGATCGCACCCTTTCTCTTGCCGATGCTGCTCCTGATGTCCTGCCTGACGACCAAACCCACGCCGTGGCCGCTGCCTGGAGCCTGTCCCTGGACCGCGCCGATACCTTGCGGCCAGCCGGACTGGCCCGGCCTGTGCTCCAGATCGCGTCGACCATGGACCCGAATGGCTTCCCTGAACCCATTCTCACCAGCCAGCCAGCCCTCGCCTACCTCACCACTCACAGGGCCTGCCGTGAGGAAAATCAATCGGATCGCCGTGTTTCTGGCAACGAGGCGCGTGCAGCCTTGCGAGTCCTGCACCGTCTCGGCTTGATCGAGCATTCCCTGGAAGCACCCCATCATCGCATTCGAGTGCATCAACTCGTCCAGCGGGCCACACGCGAGTCGCTCTCACCCGTCGTTCACGCTGAAACTATCCGCTCAGCCGCTGATTCGCTTTTGGCTACCGTCGGCAAGTACCGGGATGACATAACCGAAAGACGGGATTTTCTTGCCAATGCTCATGCGTTGATCCAGAATGCACAAGGCGATCTATGGGGCCCCGACCCCCACCCATTGCTCGCACAGTTTGGCAGCACCCTTGGGGCCGACTGTCAATTCGACGCCGCAATTGATCATTTTCGCCAACTGGCAAGGGATGCCGATCGCCTAGTAGGGCCAGACAGCAAACACACGTTGGCGATGCGGCACAACCTCGCCTACTGGCAGTGGCTCGGAGGAGACCTGGGCACCGCTACCGCCACACTCGAAGATCTGTTGGGCGACCTGCAGCGCACAGTCGGGCCGACCAGCCACCTCACGTTGGCCACTCGCCGGGTCCTAGCTAACGTCAAGGGGGAATCCGGGGAAATAGCGACTGCCGTAGAAGAACTCACGAAGGTCGCTGAAGATGCTGCGGAATACCTCGGAGCAACCGACCATCTCACCCTAGATATTCGCCATAACGTCACCTACTGGCAAGGCATGGTCGGCGAGTCGGCACTAGCCGCCAATGGAATCAAGGAGGTGCTCACCGTCCGGCTCCAGGACATCGATCCCGAGCACATGACGGAGGGAGAATTTGAAGTCCTTCTGAACGGGCTCGCCAGCCTCATCGAGCAGCGCGGCAGAAATGGGGACGCAGTAGGAGCGGTCGATCAATACACCGATCTAGTGGAGGGACTAAGCCAGCATTTCGGCTCGGGCCACGAAGCCACTCGCACCCTGCGCACAAGTCTTGCCTGGTGGAAGGGGTGCTCTGGTGACATCTCAGGAGCAATCATGGATTACACCACCCTCCTGGAGGAGGAATCAGACCTCGAGGCAAGCCATCCGACTATCCGCACGCTCCTTCACAATCTTGGTTACTGGAAGGGGAAGTCTGGCGATCTTGCGGGAGGCATAGCAATCCTCTCGGACCTCCTGGAGAGGGGGCTCCGAGAGCTGGGACCGAAGCATCCGGATGTTCAGCTCACTCGCCGCCTTCTCACCCAGTTCCACTGGGCTAACCGCACCGTCCTGAAGCTACCAAGCCCAGGAGGCACGTCCCTTTCATGCGTGCGCGATGCGTGAGCGGACGGGTCAGTACCAGGCAGCACACTCAGGATCAGGCACCGTGCCGCGCGCCGCTGATCAGGCAGAACGGCACCGCGCGGCACGGTCTGGAACCGTCCGGCACGGATTCGATCCCACTCCTAAAGCGGGTGTCGCAGGTTCGAATCCTGCCGGGGGCACAGCACTAAGGGCCAGTTCAGAGGGGTGATCCACTCGAACTGGCCCTTTGCCGTGATCGTGGCCGTGCCACGGACGTACCACTAGGACTCCGCGCCGCCCTGTCTCTGGCGGATCATGACTCCCAGCCGATCGGCAATGGCACGGTCCCGGTCGGCGATCATGTGCTGATAGATCAGCGCGGCCCGCGCGGCGAGATGTCCGGGGGCTTTCGCAGTCCGCCTTGGCAAAGGCAGTTGGCTACACACCTTCGTACGTGTCCAAGGTCGAGGGCGGTCAGCAACGGCCAGCGCGAGGATTCGCCGAGCAGGCCGACCGCGTCCTTCATGCTGGCGGAGCACTTCGCCGGACGTTCAACGAGATCGAGCCCCAGGCCCGCAGCGAGGCGGTTCCGCACCAGCAAGCTCCCGACGGTTCCGCAGCGGACAGCCAACCGGCGAGTGTGATCGTCCAACACGACGACGCCGAGCCGTACTACGACGGCACGACGTACCGAGCGACGCAGCGTCGGCAGCTCTACAACGCCAGCCGGACCCGATCGCGCGCTACCTGATCCGTATCTCCGTCGATCGCTACCCCGGAAGCCCGGAAGAGTCGAACCGGCTCTACCGCGAGAATCCGCTCACGTGGGAAGAGATCGGGCTCACGGCGAAGGTCGGCAACGAGCCGATCGGATGGCGTGTCCAGCATGACCGGGACGCGTTCAAGGAGCTGTGGCTTCTCTTCGAGAATGACTACGGCCGCTATCCGCTCTATCCGGGCGAGACGACGTGGATCGAGTACTCCTACACCGTGCGGGATGACAAGTGGGGCACCTGGTCCAAGCGTGCGGTACGACTCCCGACTGAGCGCCTGAGCGTACGCCTGAACTTCCCTGCCGAGCTGGACCCGGCTGTCTGGGGGACTGAGACCACGATGACGGCGGCCGCCTTTCCCTTCCGCACAGCGATCCGTCAGGATGCGTCCGACGACCGGCGCATCTACTCGTGGACCACGGACGATCCGCCGCTTTCACGCCCGGTACCGGTTGGCGTGGAAGTTCCGCGCCCGACCTGAGCACGAGGAGACCGCACCGACCATGCTCACCAGCGCCAGGGACTGCGCGAGCGTTCGACCTGCCCAGCGAAGCCGACGACGCACGGCGAGTCGTGGCGGAGCTGAACTCGGCAGCCGAGCGGGCAGCGGGCATCCATCAGTTCAGCAAAGGTATGGGAGTGGCCGCACCTCAGCTCGGGATTGATCGAGCAGCGGCAATCGTCCGCACCGCCGACGGCGAAGTGATCACCCTTCTGAATCCCCGGGTCATTGAGCAGTCCAGCGAGACCGATGAGCAGTACGAGGGGTGTTGGAGCTTCTTTGACGTGCAGGTAGACGCCGCGGACCAGCTTCAGGGACATGAGGCACGCGGCCTCTCGGAAGCAAGGAAAGGAGCGCGCCGGTGACCACTCCGCCCACCGCGAGCGACACGATGAAGTCCATCGGGATCGTGCAGGAAGGCGATCCTGCGCTCACTCAGCCCGCACGGCCCTTCGACCTCCCCGGGGAGGCACTGGCCGCGCGGGAGGTCGTGGCGGCGCTCCATGCGGCTGCCGATCGTGCAGCGGAAGTGCACAACTTCAGCAAGGGCATGGGGGTGGCCGCGCCCCAGGTCGGCTTCGCTTCGCGTGCGGCGATCGTCCGACCTCCTGACGGGGACATGATCGTTCTCTTGAACCCGACCGTGGTGGATGCGTCGCTGGAGGTCGATGAGCAGTATGAAGGCTGCCTTTCCTTCTTCGACGTCCGCGGGAAGGTTCCCCGTCCGCGGGTGTTGCGGGTTGAGTATCAGGACTTCGACGGACAGGCCCGGACAGCGACATTCACTGACGGTCTTGCCCGGCTGGTCGCGCATGAGCTCGACCATCTGGACAGTGTGTTGTACGTGTCGCGGATGACCCCTGGTAGCGAGGTGATCACGGTTGCGGAGTACGGGGGGGGACCGGTCGGCAGTGGCAGTACGGAGAGAGCCAGTAGCACGCCGGTCGGCGCGGAGACAGTGCCATGCGGGTCGGGTCATTGATAAAGCGTTGACAGACCCCGTTCGGGACACACGAAGAATCGAGGTCAGTCCAGTGACCTCCTATAGCCGCAGCATGGCCGCGCAGTCGTCACCAGATCCCGATGAGCAAGGTGATTGCAGCGATCACCCAAAAGGAGCCGCCTATACGAAAAAGGATTACCCAGGCAGGAGTGGCCACCTTCCCCTGACTCTTGAAGTAGGCATAATCAATGACCCCCCTGTAGTTAGTCAGGAACAGAAGGCCAATTATCAGCATGAAGGGGGCAAAGCCCAGCCTGACAATGATGTCGTCACTGAATTTCGCTGCAAGGTTCATTTTCATCCGTTTGCGAGGTCTTAAATCGCTGGGTTCAGACATTAGCTGAACAGACCACCGATGGCCTCGTTGATCATACCAGTAGCGCCGGTGAAATTGTATCCGATGGAGACTTCTAGTTCTGCACTATTCAATCCCTCCGTGAGCCGTCCACACTTGCTTCCCCTTGGAATTTTCCGCGCCATTTCCGAACTCAATACCTACGTTCACGCCGGCACCCCAGGCTACGCTCGCCCCGAGGTCGATTCCGTGCCCGTGCAGCTGCGAAGGGTCATCGGCGTTACTGGCCAGCAGGCTGACTTCGGCGCTGCCGCCAATGGTGGGGAAGTCGACGCCGACCGACTCAGTCCGGTCAAGGACGAATTCCCCGCTCGGCAACTGCGTGACAATCAGACAGGTTGACCTCGGTTCTTCGGAGGTGGGGGTGCTCCGCTGGTGTGAGAAATGACATTGGGCGGCCCGGTGGGGCCAGCTAGTGTCCTGCGCCGGAAATGGCGAGACTAAGTCTGTAGGCTGTTTTCATGGCGTCTCGGGGTCCTCGTGCTGTCGAAGTCGTGTTGTCTGCTGAGGAGCGGGCGGAGTTGGCGCGTTGGGCGGTGGGTGGTGCGGTGTCGGCTCGTGTGGCGGAGCGGGCCCGGATCATCCTGGCCTGTGCCGAGGGTGGTTCCAACACCGCTGTGGCGGCGGACTTCGGGGTGTCCACGGAGACGGTGCGTAAGTGGCGCTCGCGGTTCGTGGTCCGGCGGGTGGCGGGCCTGGTGGACGAGCCTCGGCCGGGCCGGCGCAAGCCGGAGCTGGTGCTCAGCGAGGCCGAGCGTGCCGAGCTGACGCGCTGGGCGCGGCGGGCGAAGACCGCGCAGTTCCTGGCGCTGCGGGCGAGGATCGTGCTGCGATGTGCGGAGGGCGGGACCAACAAGGAGATCGCCGCTGAACTCGGCGTCGCACCGGGCACGGTGAACCGCTGGCGGTCAAGGTTCATCCGGTTGCGGCTGGACGGGCTGATTGACGAGGCCCGCCCCGGCAGGCCGCCCTCGATCCTGCTGAACCAGGTGGAGGACGTGCTCACGGCGACGTTGGAGTCCTCCCCGGGCAAGGACACCCACTGGTCGCGGGCCTCGATGGCGAAGCACTCCGGGCTGTCGAAGTCCACCATCGGGCGGATCTGGAAGAAGTTCGACCTCAAGCCCCATCTCCAGGACGCGTTCAAGCTCTCCACCGACCCGCAGTTCGTCGCGAAGGTCGTCGACGTCGTCGGCCTATACCACAACCCGCCCGAGAAAGCGGTGGTGCTGTGCGTGGACGAGAAGAGCCAGATCCAGGCGCTGGACCGGTCCCAGCCGGTTCTGCCGATGATGCCCGGCATGCCCGAGCGGCGCACCCATGACTACTACAGGCACGGCATCACCAGCCTGTTCGCCGCCTTCAACATCGCCGACGGCAGCGTCATATCAGCACTGCACCGCCGCCACCGGGCCATCGAGTTCAAGAAGTTCCTGATTCGGATCGACAAGGTCGTGCCCGCCGGCCTCGACGTCCACCTGGTCTGTGACAATTACGCCACCCACAACACCGCCGAGATCAAGACGTGGCTGGGGAAACACCCGCGTTTCCACATCCACTTCACCCCCACCGGCTCCTCCTGGATGAACCAGGTCGAGCGGTGGTTCGGCCTGTTGACGGACAAGCTCATCCGCCGCGGCGTGCACACCTCCGTGAAGGCCCTGGAGCAAGACATCACGGCCTGGATCGACGGATGGAACGAGAACCCCCGGCCCTTCACCTGGACCAAGACCGCCGACGAGATCCTGAACTCCCTCGCCGACTACCTCACGAAAATCAACCCGCCAACCACTGAAACCTGAAATAGACTTA
>NZ_VSRY01000120.1 GCF_008271805.1 Streptomyces sp. TRM49041 | reverse complement strand
CGGCCGGCGCGGGTGGCGCCGGTGGCCACGGTGGCGGCCGGCGGGGCACCGGCGGCGGCCACGAGGACGGCCGGGGCCGCGGGGGCGGCCGGCCCGGCAAGAAGCGGCTGATCGACTATCCACGCCACGACAAGTACGGCTGGCGCCGCTGGGTGCCGTCCTGGAAGCTCGTGACGGGACTCTTCATCGCCTTCACCGCATCGCTGATGGGCGCGGCGACGCTGGCGTACGCCAGGGTTGAGGTGCCTGACCCCGACAAGGCCGCGGTTGCCCAGAACAACGTCTACTACTGGGACGACGGCAGTCAGATGGCAGCCACCGGTGGTGAGGTCAACCGGCAGATCATCGAGATCAGCGAGATCCCCAAGGCGATGCAGGAGGCGGTGGTCTCCGCCGAGAACAAGACCTTCTGGACGGACTCCGGTATCGACCCGATGGGCATCGGCCGTGCCGTGTTCAACATGGCCAGGGGTGAACAGACCCAGGGTGGTTCGACGATCACCCAGCAGTATGTGAAGAACAACCGGCTGAACAACCAGGCCCAGACCCTTGACCGGAAGTTCAAGGAGTTGTTCATCTCCATAAGGGTCGGCACCGAGCTCAGCAAGCCCCAGATCATGGCCGGCTATCTGAACACCTCGTACTACGGGCGGGGTGCCTACGGCATTCAGGCGGCGGCCCGCACGTACTACGGCAAGGACGCCAAGGACCTCAAAGTGGAGGAGTGCGCGTTCCTCGCCGCGCTGCTCAAGGGCTCCACCCTCTACGACCCGGCCGGTGCCCCCGAACTCAACCCCAAGGCCACGGCGGAGGCCAACACGGAGCGGGTCACCGCCCGCTGGAACTGGATCCTGGACGAGATGGTGAAGGAC
This sequence comes from Streptomyces sp. TRM49041, assembly GCF_008271805.1. Taxonomy (GTDB): domain Bacteria; phylum Actinomycetota; class Actinomycetes; order Streptomycetales; family Streptomycetaceae; genus Streptomyces. The sequence continues at coordinate 12,073 of NZ_VSRY01000120.1, read as the reverse complement.
GGAAGCCTGCCGGCTGCCGAGCGCGCCGCCATCACCGAATTCCCGAGGCCCCACCCGCCGCAGAAGCAGGCGAAGCTAGGCGGCCAGATCGGCTACCTGGTCGACCTCGCCAAGGCGTACTTCGTCAACAACAACGACCAGGGCATCACCGCCGAGGACCTGACCTTGGGCGGCTACGAGATCAGGACCACCTTCAACAAGGACAAGGTCAAGGCGCTCGAGGACTCCGTCAAGAAGGTCTACGAGGAGAACATCGACCCGAAGAAGCGCCCTGAGACGGACACGCACGTCCAGTTCGGCGGCGCCTCCGTCGACCCGGCGACCGGGGCGATCGTCGCGATCTACGGCGGTACCGACGCGACCAAGCACTTCACCAACAACGCCGACCAGACCGGTGCGCAGGTCGGATCGACGTTCAAGCCGTTCGTCCTGGCCGCGGCCATGGAGCACGGCGTGCGGGACCCGAGAAAGGGCGAGGTCCAAGGCCCCGAGGACCGCACGCCGATCGATCCCGACACGGCCATCTACAACGGCAAGAACAAGCTGAAGATCAGGAACTACGACGGCTCGATCTGGCGGGACGAGAACAACAAGGAGTGGCTGCAGGTCAACGACGACGACGCGAGCTACGGGGACATCAACCTCCGGAAGGCGATGATCCACTCCGCCAACTCTCCGTTCGTGCAGCTCGGTATGGACGTGGGCATCGAGCAGGTCCGCGAGACGGCCATCAAGTCCGGAATGCTGGAGAGCAGCCTCGCCAAGGGCAACGTGCCGTCGTTCTCGATCGGTATCTCCGATCCCAGTGCCATCCGCATGGCGTCCTCCTACGCGACCTTCGCCTCCAACGGTGAGCAGCGGGACCCGTACTCGGTCAGCGAGGTGAAGAAGAACGGCATCGTCGTCTACAAGCACGACGACAAGCCCAAGAGGGTCTTCTCCACGGCCATCGCCAGCAATGTCACCGACATCCTCGTCGACGTGGTCGAGAAGGGCACCGGTAAGAACGCCCGGATCCCGGGCCGCGAGGTCGCCGGCAAGACCGGAACGACCGACGGCAACAAGTCGGCCTGGTTCGCCGGCTACACCCCTCAGCTCGCGACGGCCATCGACATGTACCGCCTCGACGACGACGCCTCCAACAAGAACCGCAAGTTCGAGGAGATGTTCGGTACGGGCGGCCGGAAGAAGGTCCACGGCTCGTCCTTCCCGTCGGAGGTCTGGCAGTCGTACATGTCCGCGGTACACAAGGGTCTGCCGGTGAAGAATTTCCCCCAGCCCGAGGACCTGAACGCCGAGCCCGTGTACGGCGGTGGCGCGAAGACCCCCGAGCCGACCCCGAGCGACTCTCCCGAGGCGTCCCCGTCGGAGTCGACGTCCCCGACCCCGTCGGAGCCGGTCAAGCCGAGCAAGGGCACCGAGAAGCCGGACAAGACGTGCGGCCCGCTCGACTGGGACTGCACCACCGACTCCGGTGGCACCTCCGACGGAGGAACCACCGACGGCACCGACAGCGGGGGCACGGCCGACGGCGGAACCACCACCACCGACGGCGGAACGACAGAGGGCTCGAGTACCAGTCCGACGCCCACAGGCGGCGGCAATGGCAACGGCAACGGAGGCAATGGCGGCGGAGGCTGGTTCGGCGGAGTGGACGGCTAGCGCGCCACCCCCACCGGCCCCGCCCCAAGGAGCCGCCACGGAGCCGCCACGGAGCTTCGCGGAGCCCCGAACGGAGCCCCGACGAGGGCCGTCGCACCCCGTACGCACCGCTTGTGCGTACGACCCGGGTGCGGCGGCCCTCGCCGCGTTCCCGGGCCCGTACGGCAGGATGTCTCCATGCCGAGCCCACAGAAGACGACCGACTTCCACGACGACCGGCCCGTCGTACGTCCCACGCGCCGGGACGAGGTCGCGGCAGCAGGCAGCGAGCTGATCGGCGGCCCGGTCGGCCGCTGGGCCCGGCTCGGCGGCAGCAGCCTCACCCCTGTGCGGGTCGTGGCGCTCGTCGCGATCGGCATGTTCGCCCTCGGCATGGTGCAGAAGCTGCCCTGCTACAACTGGGCCTGGTTCCGCGGCGCCGCCTCGCAGTACACCCACGCCTGCTACTCCGACATCCCGCACCTGTTCGTCGGGCGCGGCTTCTCCGACGGCCTGATCCCGTACTTCGACCGGTTCCCCGGCGACATGCAGTACCTCGAGTACCCGGTGCTGACTGGCTTGTTCATGCAGGTCGCGGCGTGGCTCACGCCCGGTGGCGGTGATCTGCAGTACCGGGAGCAGATGTACTGGATGGTCAACGCCGGCATGCTGCTGGTGTGCGCCGCGGTCATCGCGGTGTGCGTCGCCCGGACGCACCGGCGCCGCCCGTGGGACGCCCTGCTGGTCGCCCTCGCGCCCGCCTTCGCGCTGACCGCGACCATCAACTGGGACCTGCTGGCCATCGCCCTGACCGCCGCGGCGATGCTGATGTGGAGCCGGGGCCGCTCGCTGGCCTTCGGTGTGCTCCTCGGCCTCGCCACGGCCGCCAAGCTCTATCCGTTCCTGCTGCTCGGACCGCTCCTCGTGCTGTGCTGGCGGGCCTGGAAGTGGCGCGAGTTCGCGTTGGCCCTACTGGGCACGGCGGGCGCGTGGCTCGCGGTGAACCTGCCGGTGATGCTGCTCGCCCCGGAGGGCTGGAAGAGGTTCTACGTCTTCAGCCAGGAGAGGAACATCGACTTCGGCTCCTTCTGGCTGGTCTTCACCCAGCGCTTCGGTGTGGACATCCAGGTCGAGGCGGTCAACACCTACGCCATCGTGCTGATGCTGCTGGCCTGCGCCGGGATCGCCGCGCTGGCGCTGGCCGCGCCGCGCCGCCCGCGCTTCGCCCAGCTCGCCTTCCTGGTGGTGGCCGCGTTCATCCTGACCAACAAGGTCTACTCGCCGCAGTACGTGCTCTGGCTGATCCCGCTCGCCGCCCTGGCCCGCCCGCGCTGGCGGAGCTTCCTCGTCTGGCAGGCGTGCGAGGTCGTGTACTTCACCGGGATCTGGATGTACCTCGTGTACGTCACGACCGAGCACAAGCACGGCCTGCCGCCCGACGGCTACCACTTCGCCGTCGCCCTGCACCTGGCGGGGACGCTGTACCTGTGCGCCCTGGTCGTACGGGACATCCTGCGGCCGGACCGGGACGCGGTCCGGCAGGACGGCTCGGACGACCCGTCCGGAGGCGTGCTGGACGGTGCTGAGGACGTCTTCGTGGTCGGCCCGGCTGCCGCCCGGCGGGCTGCGGCCGCAGGTCCCCGCGCCGCAGGTCCCCGCGCCGCAGGTCCCCGCGCCGCCGGTCCCGGTGCCGCGGGTCCGGGGTCAGCGGGTCCGGGGGCCGCCGGCCGGGGTGCGGAGGGCTAGCGGTCGACGAGCCGGTCGTACTGCGTGGTCGTGTGACGCAGGTGCGCGACCAGCTCGTCGCCGACCTTCGGCTCCTGCGCGTCCGCCGGGACGAACAGGATGGACACCTGCATGTGCGGCGGCTCCGCGAACCAGCGCTGCTTGCCCGCCCACACGAAGGGCGAGAGGTTCCGGTTGACCGTCGCCAGACCGGCCCGCGCCACGCCCTTGGCGCGCGGCATCACGCCGTGCATCGCCTTCGGCGCCTCCAGGCCCACACCGTGCGAGGTGCCCCCGGCGACGACCACCAGCCAGCCGTCGGACGCGGCGCGCTGCTGGCGGTAGCCGAAGCGGTCTCCCTTGGCGACGCGGGTGACGTCCAGGACCGAGCCCCGGTACTCGGTCGCCTCGTGGTCCCCCAGCCACAGCCGCGTACCGATACGGGCGCGGAACCGGGTCTGCGGGAACTGCTGCTGGAGCCGGGCCAGCTCGTCGGCCCGCATATGGCTGACGAACATCGTGTGCAACGGCAGCCGGGCGGCCCGCAGCCGGTCCATCCAGGCGATGACCTCCTCGACGGCGTCCGAGCCGTCCGTACGGTCCAGCGGCAGGTGCAGGGCGAAGCCCTCCAGCCGTACGTCCTCGATCGCGGCGTGCAGCCGGCCCAGGTCCTGCTCGCTCACGCCGTGCCGCTTCATGGAGCTCATGCACTCGATGACCACGCGAGCGCCGACCAGCCCGTGCACCCCGTCCACGGAGGACACGGAGCGGACGACCCGGTCCGGCAGCGGCACCGGCTCCTCGCCGCGCCGGAACGGCGTCAGGACCAGCAGGTCACCGCTGAAGTAGTCCTTCATCCGCGCCGCTTCGTAGGTGGTGCCCACGGCCAGCATGTCGGAGCCGAACCGGTTCACCTCCTCCGCAAGGCGTTCATGGCCGAAGCCGTACCCGTTGCCCTTGCAGACCGGGATGAGTCCGGGGAACTGGTCGATCACGGACTTGTGGTGCGCCCGCCAGCGAGCGGTGTCGACGTAGAGGGAGAGCGCCATGGCCGGTCCGACCCTTTCTTTGGCTGTGGGTGTCGGGGTGTGAGTGGTGTGTACGAGTCGTGTACGAGCTCTGGACGAGCCTACGGAACCCTCAGCGGCGGGACATGTAGATGTCCAGGGCCTTGTGCAGCAGCTTGTTGAGTGGGAAGTCCCACTCGCCGATGTACTCGACCGCCTCGCCGCCCGTGCCCACCTTGAACTGGATCAGGCCGAAGAGGTGGTCGGTCTCGTCGAGCGAGTCCGAGATGCCGCGCAGGTCGTACACGGTGGCGCCCATGGCGTACGCGTCACGCAGCATGCGCCACTGCATGGCGTTCGAGGGGCGGACCTCGCGGCCGATGTTGTCGGAGGCGCCGTACGAGTACCAGACATGGCCGCCGACGACGAGCATGGTCGCCGCGGACAGATTCACGCCGTTGTGCCGTGCGAAGTAGAGGCGCATACGGTTGGGGTCCTCGTTGTTGAGGACGGTCCACATGCGCTGGAAGTACGACAGCGGCCGTGGCCGGAAACGGTCGCGCACGGCTGTGATCTCGTACAGCCGCTGCCACTCGGCCAGATCGTCGTAGCCGCCCTGGACGACCTCGACACCGGCCTTCTCCGCCTTCTTGATGTTGCGCCGCCACAGCTGGTTGAAGCTCTTGAGGACATCGTCCAGCGAACGGTTGGCCAGCGGCACCTGGAAGACGTAGCGGGGCTGTACGTCACCGAAGCCGGCGCCGCCGTCCTCGCCCTGCTGCCAGCCCATCTTCCGCAGCCGGTCCGACACCTCGAAGGCTCGCGGCTCGATGTGCGTCGCCTCGATGTCCCGCAGGCGCTTGACCTCGGGGTCCTGGATACCCGACTTGATCGCCGGCGCGTCCCAGCGGCGGATGACCACCGGCGGGCCCATCTTGACCGAGAACGCGCCCTGGTTCTTGAGGTGCTGGAGCATCGGCTGCAGCCAGTCGTCCAGGTTCGGCGCGTACCAGTTGATCACCGGGCCCTCGGGCAGATAGGCGAGGTACCGCTTGATCTTCGGCAGCTGGCGGTACAGCACCAGCCCCGCGCCGACCAGCTCGTCGTTGCCGTCGAACCAGCCCAGGCTCTCCGAGCGCCACTCGGTCTTCACATCGGCCCACGCCGGAACCTGGCAGTGACTCGCCGCGGGCAGACTCTGGATGTACGCCAGATGCTGCTCTCGGCTGATGGTCCTCAGGGTCAGGCTCATGCGGGGCGCTCCTCGGCAGGTATGTCCCCCATCGGTACAGGGGTTCCAGCTCTCGCGCCGAAGCCTACTGGCACAGGGAAGCGCCCCGAATGGCCATACGCCGGGTGGGCCTAGCCGATCAGGCCACCGAACAGACCGCCGCGCGCCATCCCGAGGAAGAAACCGACCGCCGAGGCGCCCATGCCCACGATCAGGAAGGTCCGCTCACGTGTCGTCTCCGAGATGTACTGGCCGTACGCGCCGGTGAGGATGCCCACGAGACCGGCCCACGAACTCAGCAGATGGAGGCTGTGGAACTGCGCGGTGATGAAGGCCAGCGCGCCCAGGACCAGGGTCACGACCATCAGCGTGTCCTGGAGGGGGTGACGCTTGCCGTCCGTGGCGAACAGGGATGAGGAGGGATGACGCTGGGATACCTGAGCCATGAGGCACCTCCTGGCTGTGCCGGAGGGCGGCGCACTGTAGCGCCGCCCACACCCGATGTGTACAGATTGCGTCCCCTGGCCACCGGATTTCAACCGGAAGCCGCTGTGCGGGTACTCTGTACGGTCTGCACCGGTGTCTGTCTATGCCCAGGACATGTCTGTCCGTAGGCGTTGTCAGTGGGCACGCATACCGTTGCGCACGCATCACGACCCTCCTGCCACGGAACGACCGTGGCCGCTGAGTCCAAAGGAGGTGGGTTCCACATGCGTCACTACGAGGTGATGGTCATCCTCGACCCCGATCTCGAGGAGCGCGCTGTCTCCCCGCTGATCGAGAACTTCCTCTCCGTCGTCCGTGAGGGCAACGGAAAGGTCGAGAAGGTCGACACCTGGGGCCGTCGTCGTCTCGCTTACGAGATCAAGAAGAAGCCCGAGGGCATCTACTCGGTCATCGACCTGCAGGCCGAGCCTGCGGTCGTCAAGGAGCTCGACCGCCAGATGAACCTGAACGAGTCGGTCCTCCGGACCAAGGTCCTCCGCCCCGAGACCCACTGAGCTTTCCGCTCACAGGTCATCGGGTCCGAGTAGCAACAAGCAGCCAGAAGCAATCCCGCCGAGAGGTTCCCCATGGCAGGCGAGACCGTCATCACGGTCGTCGGCAATCTTGTCGACGACCCCGAGCTGCGCTTCACCCCGTCCGGTGCGGCGGTCGCGAAGTTCCGTGTCGCGTCCACTCCCCGCACCTTCGATCGCCAGACCAATGAGTGGAAGGACGGCGAGAGCCTCTTCCTCACCTGCTCGGTCTGGCGCCAGGCGGCGGAGAACGTCGCCGAGTCGCTCCAGCGAGGCATGCGTGTCGTCGTGCAGGGCCGGCTCAAGCAGCGGTCCTACGAGGACCGCGAGGGCGTCAAGCGCACGGTCTACGAGCTGGACGTCGAGGAAGTCGGGCCGAGCCTGAAGAACGCCACGGCCAAGGTCACCAAGACCACCGGCCGCGGTGGTCAGGGCGGCTACGGCGGCGGGCAGCAGCAGGGCGGCGGTAACTGGGGCGGTGCCCCGGCTGGTGGCCAGCAGGGTGGCGGCGCTCCCGCCGACGACCCCTGGGCCAGCAGCGCGCCGGCCGGCGGCGGCCAGCAGGGCGGCCAAGGCGGCCAGGGCGGCTGGGGCGGCAGCTCCGGCGGCGGCTACTCGGACGAGCCTCCCTTCTAGGGCCGGGCTCGCACCCCACTTCTTGATCACACAGGAGAAACACCATGGCGAAGCCGCCTGTGCGCAAGCCTAAGAAGAAGGTCTGCGCGTTCTGCAAGGACAAGACCGCGTACGTGGACTACAAGGACACGAACATGCTGCGGAAGTTCATTTCCGACCGCGGCAAGATCCGTGCCCGCCGCGTGACCGGCAACTGCACGCAGCACCAGCGTGACGTCGCCACGGCCGTCAAGAACAGCCGTGAGATGGCGCTGCTGCCCTACACGTCCACCGCGCGATAAGGGAAGGGTGACCTACAGATGAAGATCATCCTTACCCACGAGGTCTCCGGCCTCGGTGCCGCCGGCGATGTCGTCGACGTCAAGGACGGCTACGCTCGCAACTACCTGATCCCGCGCGGTTTCGCGATCCGCTGGACCAAGGGTGGCGAGAAGGACGTGGCGCAGATCCGCCGCGCCCGTAAGATCCACGAGATCGCGACGATCGAGCAGGCCAACCAGGTCAAGGCCCAGCTCGAGGGCGTCAAGGTGCGTCTGGCTGTTCGCTCCGGCGACGCCGGCCGCCTCTTCGGCTCCGTCACCCCGGCTGACATCGCCACGGCGATCAAGTCCGCCGGTGGCCCGGAGGTCGACAAGCGCCGTGTCGAGCTCGGTTCGCCGATCAAGACCCTCGGCTCGCACAAGGTCTCGGTGCGTCTGCACCCCGAGGTCGCCGCGAGCCTCGGCGTCGAGGTCGTCGCAGGCTGAGCTCTGCCGTCGCAGCGCTGAGCATGCGGAGGGCCGCACCCCTGATGGGTGCGGCCCTCCGTCATGTTTCACGTGAAACAGCCTGTTTCACGTGAAACATCAGCGTGTGGCGCCCGTGACGACCCAGCGTCCGGAGCGCATTCGCAGCCAGAGCGTCACCATCCGGGTCGCCATCATCAGAGTCATAGCCCACCACAGAGCCGTCAGGCCGCCGCCGACCGCGGGGATCAGCAGGGCGGCAGGCGTGAAGACGGCGAGCGTCACCACCATGGCGCCCGCGAGATAGGGGCCGTCCCCGGCGCCCATGAGGACGCCGTCCAGAACGAAGACGACACCGGCGATCGGCTGCGAGAGCGCCACCACCAGGAGTGCGGGCAGCAGGGTGCTCCGTACGGCGTCGTCGCTGGTGAAGAGCGGGATGAACAGGGGGCGTGCGGCGACGACGAGCACGCCGAGCACCAGGCCGGAGACGACGCCCCACCGCACCATGCGGCGGCAGGCTGCCCGGGCGCCCTCCGTGTCCCCGGCGCCCAGGTAACGCCCGATGATGGCTTGGCCTGCGATGGCGATGGCGTCGAGCGCGAAGGCCAGGAGGCTCCACAGCGAGAGGATGATCTGGTGCGCGGCCACGGGCACGTCACCGAGCCGCGCCGCGATGGCGGTCGCGATCATCAGTACGGCGCGCAGTGAGAGCGTACGGATGAGCAGCGGCACTCCGGCCTGGGCACAGGCGCGGATACCGGCGGCGTCGGGGCGGAGCGAGGCGCCGTGCCGCCGGGCACCGCGTACGACGACCGAGAGGTACACGGCGGCCATGCCGCACTGGGCGATCACGGTGCCCCACGCGGAGCCCGCGATGCCGAGTCCGGCGCCGTAGACGAGTGCCACGTTGAGGGCCGCGTTGGCGGTGAACCCGCCGATCGCGACATACAGGGGGGTCCTGGTGTCCTGGAGGCCGCGCAGGACTCCTGTGGCGGCGAGCACGACGAGCATCGCCGGAATGCCGAGGCTGGAGACCCTGAGGTACGTGGTGGCGTACGGGGCGGCCGTATCGGAGGCGCCGAAGGCGTCCACGACCCACGGGGCCGTGGGGAGCGTGACGACCACGACGGCAAGGCCGAGGAGGAGGGCGAGCCAGATGCCGTCCATACCTTGGCGGATCGCCGCCGGCAGGTCGCCCGCGCCGACACGCCGGGCGACGGCCGCTGTGGTGGCGTACGCGAGGAACACGAAGACGCTGACGGCGGTGGACAGCAGGGCCGCCGCGACGCCGAGGCCGGCCAGCTGGGAGGTGCCGAGATGGCCGATGATGGCACTGTCGGCCAGCACGAAGAGCGGCTCGGCGACAAGAGCTCCGAAGGCAGGAACGGCCAGTGCGAGGATCTCGCGGTCGTGGTGGCGGCGGATGTCCTTCGGAGCCGCGGGAGCCTGGGTCATGCGTGCAATCTAATCGTCCACAGGTAATAGATGCAACGGATAAGCGATCCTTACAAACTGTTGCTCTGTCGACACTCGCCCGGGCTGTTTGTGCTGATCTTGGTCCAGGTGGGAAAGTTTCTCGTACCCACAGCCGGTGGATGGAAAAACCGCAGGTCAGCTGGCATCTTCGTGCGGTGCTATGAGTTTGTCCACACAGCTGTCCCCTGATCCGTGCACAGGTTCCGGCAGGTTCTCCACAGCATAGGGCCGTTCACCCACAGGCCCTGTGGATAACCAGATTGGCTGACGGTGCCCGCGGGCCTAACGTGGTCCGGCGTCCGACGTGCCGCGAGGCGGAGTTCAAGCCTCTTGTTGTCAGAGCCGTGGCGTAGAAAGAGTGGCACGGCAAGGTCCGCGGTGCGGACGGGAGGAGGTGGGCCGGTGAGCATTCCCGAGCCCTTGGACGACCCCTGGACCGACAGCGGACCGAGCGACCGGCTGCCGGTCACCCGCCAGCGCGGTGGCGAAGGCTCCGGCGGCGGACGGGGCGGCGGCGGACGCGGGCGGGGACGCGAGGATCAGCACGAGCGCGGCTCCGAGGGCGCCCCCTGGGACGGCGGCGCAGGCGGCTTCGAGCGCGTCCCGCCTCAGGACCTCGACGCCGAACAGTCGGTGCTGGGCGGCATGTTGCTCTCCAAGGACGCCATTGCGGACGTCGTGGAGATTCTCAAGGGCCATGACTTCTACCGCCCGGCCCACGAGACGATCTATCAGGCGATTCTCGACCTCTACGCCAAGGGCGAGCCCGCCGACCCCATCACGGTGGGCGCCGAGCTGACCAAGCGCGGCGAGATCAACCGGGTGGGCGGGGCGTCGTATCTGCACACGCTGGTCCAGTCCGTACCGACGGCGGCCAACGCCTCTTACTACGCGGAGATCGTCCACGAGCGGGCCGTGCTGCGCCGGCTCGTGGAGGCCGGAACCAAGATCACACAGATGGGCTATGCGGCCGACGGCGACGTCGACGAGATCGTCAACTCGGCGCAGGCGGAGATCTACGCCGTCACGGAGCAGCGCACCAGCGAGGACTACCTCCCGCTCAGCGACATCATGGAGGGCGCGCTCGACGAGATCGAGGCGATCGGCTCCCGCAGCGGCGAGATGACCGGTGTACCGACCGGCTTCACGGACTTCGACTCCCTCACGAACGGGCTTCACCCCGGCCAGATGGTCGTGATCGCCGCCCGCCCCGCCATGGGAAAGTCCACGCTCGCCCTGGACTTCGCGCGCGCCTGCTCGATCAAGAACAACCTGCCCAGCGTCATCTTCTCCCTGGAAATGGGCCGCAACGAGATCGCAATGCGTCTCCTGTCCGCCGAAGCGCGGGTCGCCCTGCACCACATGCGGTCCGGCACGATGACCGACGAGGACTGGACCCGGCTGGCCCGGCGCATGCCGGACGTCTCCCAGGCACCCCTCTACATCGACGACTCCCCGAACCTGTCGATGATGGAGATCCGCGCCAAGTGCCGCCGCCTGAAGCAGCGGAACAACCTCAAGCTGGTGGTCATCGACTACCTGCAGCTGATGCAGTCCGGCGGCTCCCGCCGCGCCGAGAGCCGCCAGCAGGAGGTCTCCGACATGTCCCGTAACCTCAAGCTGCTGGCGAAGGAGCTGGAGCTCCCAGTCATCGCCCTCTCCCAGCTGAACCGAGGCCCGGAGCAGCGCACCGACAAGAAGCCCATGGTCTCCGACCTGCGAGAGTCGGGCTCGATCGAGCAGGACGCGGACATGGTCATCCTGCTCCACCGCGAGGACGCCTACGAGAAGGAGTCCCCACGCGCGGGCGAGGCCGACCTCATCGTGGCGAAGCACCGTAACGGCCCGACGGCGACGATCACGGTCGCCTTCCAGGGCCACTACTCCCGCTTCGTGGACATGGCCCAGACCTGATCCCCGCATGTAGGTTCTCAAATTCCGTGTCATTTTCTCAGTCGCAATGTCATCTGATTGGCCGAACTGACATGGGATTGAGAATCGCTGGCCACTGAGGTTTTCTCAGCGAAATGATCTACATGGAGCAGGGTGATCTACTCGTTCCCGGACGGATCGGACAGGCGGCACCTGGATCCGAGTAGACGTAAAGCCCCTGGTAGGACAGGTCTCACCACAAGATCATGTCCGTAGCTACCAGAGGCTTCACGTTGGTCACCTATGTTGCCACGCTCGACGTGCCGCGCCACGTCGTCGAGTTCCTCGCGCGACTGCTGGCCGCCCACCGCCGCCGGATCGGCACTCCGAAGGGCTCCCGCGCGCTGGGGCCGTTCCGCCAGGCGGTTCTGGTGCTGCGCTGGTTCCGTGAGCGCGGCTGCGTGCACTGCCTGGCCCGCGACTTCGGCGTCTCGCAGGCCACCGGCTACCGCTACCTGCACGAAGGCATCGACGTCCTCGCAGACCGGGCCCCCGACCTGCACGAAGTTCTCGCCCGCTGCCGGCACGAGGGCATGACGCACGTGATCCTGGACGGCACGCTGATCGAGTCCGACCGCCTCGCGGGCGTTCGCGAGAACGGCAACGACCTGTGGTTCAGCCAGAAGCACAAGGCGTTCGGCGGAAGCATCCAGTTCCTGTCGGCCCCGGACGGCACCC
>NZ_VSRY01000119.1 GCF_008271805.1 Streptomyces sp. TRM49041 | reverse complement strand
CTTGATCTTTAACCTTGCGGGTCGAACGGCTCCTCGTACTTGATCACTCGGACCGGTAACTGCCGTACGCGCAGACGGCCTTCGGCTGAGCATGTGCTCCGACCAAGGAACACACACACCCAGCACGAAGGCCGTGGGGATGAGTCTGTTGCATCATGCTGTCCGGCAGGATCCGTTTGCGGAACTGTCACGCTTCCGGGGTGAGTTCCACTCCTGCCTGACCCGACGTGCGGATGCATTGTTCGAGCTGGCGGACGCCGTGTTGTGTGCGGACGGCCCGGTCCGGTCGCTGGTGGAGCTGTCGCTGGTGGGTGAACACCGTCGTGGGCATGGTGGACTCTACGACGCCCTGGCTGCGGGCCGGCTGGACGTGGCCCGGCTGCGGCGGGCCCTGGCCGCGGTGCCTTTGCCGCGGGCGGCGGACGGACGGCTGGTGCTGGCCGCCGACATCACCTGCTGGCTGCGGCCCGACGCGCACACCTCACCGCAGCGGATCCTGTGCCATACCTATGGGCGGGGCAAGGACCAGCACATTCCCGTTCCTGGCTGGCCGTATTCGGTGATCTGCGCGCTGGAGACGGGCCGCAGTTCATGGACCGCGCCGCTGGACGCATTGCGTCTGGCCCCGGGCGACGATGCCGCGACCGTCACTGCTCGGCAGATGCGCGAGCTCATCGAGCGCCTGATTGCAGCCGGGCAGTGGCACGACGGCGACCTGGACGTCCTCATCGTGGTGGACGCCGGTTACGACGTGCCCCGCCTGGCCTTCCTTCTACGGGATCTGCCGGTGCAGGTGCTGGGCCGGATGCGCTCGGACCGTGTCCTTCGTCGCGCGGTCCCGCCACGGGAACCTGGCACCCGTGGCCGTCCACCGCGTCACGGGGGCGAGTTCGTGTTCGGTGATCCCACCACCTGGAACACCCCCGACGCAGCAACGGTGACCGCGACGCGTCTCTACGGCACCGCCACGGCCCGGGCATGGGACCGCCTCCACCCGAGACTGACCCACCGCTCCGCCTGGACCGCCCAGCTCGGCGCCCTGCCGGTGATCGAGGGCACCGCGATCCGCCTGCAGGTCGACCACCTGCCCAGCGGCGCGACACCGAAGCCGGTGTGGCTGTGGTGGTCGGGCACCGACGCCACCGAGACGGAAGTCGACCTGCTCTGGCAGGTGTTCCTACGGCGGTTCGACATCGAGCACACATTCCGGCTCTTCAAGCAGACGCTCGGGTGGACCTGCCCGAAGATCCGCAGCCCCGAGGCCGCCGACCGGTGGACCTGGCTGATCCTCGCCGCCTTCACCCAGCTCCGGCTCGCTCGCCCACTGGCGGCCGACCTCCGCCGGCCGTGGGAGAAACCCAGCCCGCCCGACAGGCTCACTCCCGCCCGGGTCCGCCGCGACTTCCGGCACCTCCGCCCCAAGGCCGCCTGCCCCGCCGAAGCACCGAAAACCTCCCGCCCCGGCCCAGGGCGTCCGCCGGGTCGCAAGAACACCCGACCCACCCCACGCCACGACGTGCACACAGTCGGCAAACCGGACTCCGCAAAGCGACGAACGAAGAAGACAACGACCCCGCGTCCACGCCGCACAGGTTAAAGATCAAGCTAGCTGCATGAGCTGTTGGAGCAGCAGGAGCAGCCCTTGACCTTGACGTCGTCGATGACAGGGCCGTAGGCCGTGGGCCCGGACGTGCTGGCGAACGTCAGCTTCGTGGAAGGGCGGTTGGCCACGAACGTGAACTGCCGCGTCACATATCCCATGTTCGCGTATGTCTTGCCGGCGGTGTTGAAGGTGAAGTCCTGGAAGTTCTGCCCGTCGATGCGGACTTCGCCCGTCTTCACGGTCGGCGCACCCGCAGGATTGCCGGCGAGCGAGTACGTCACGGTGTACTTCGTCCCGGGCTCCGTCGTGAACGTCTGGGACAACGTGCCCGCGGTGCCGCCGTTGAGGTCCACCGACTGTTCGCCCTCCCCAGCCTGCCAGAAGCCGTCGTCGACCAGGTCGACGCTCCCGCTCTCGACCTGCCACAGGCCCATCGTCTGACCTGCGAAGTAGGTCGAAAACAAGTTCGACGGGGCGGTGGGTGTTTCGAAGCTGCCGTTGGTAAAGGCGGTGGTGGCGGCCTGGGCTGCCACCGTGCGGGCCGAGTGGGCGCTGTGAGCAGGGGATGCCGCAGCGGTACCGACGCCTGCAAGCAGACCGGCCGCGGCGAGTGCAGCGTAGAGACGCTTGGACAGCATGGGAACCTTCCGATAAGGGGGCGAAACGACTGGACGGACAGAAACTCCCACGGTCATCCGCATCTGACGTCGGCAGACACACAGGCATCCGTGTGAGCGATATCCAGCCATCGAGCCATGCAACGGGTACGCGGCCGGGACTCGTGGCCACGGCAGTTTGCGGGAGTGCACGGCGCTCCCGATCTCCGCGCCATCGACGCAAGCACCAACCCGGTGAACCTTCCCCGGCCACCACACTGACCGTGGACCTCTCGGACGAGCCCGGGCGGCCATTCCGGGTTACCGCCCAGTGGTTTCCCCGACGGGTCGGCGAACCTCTGCATCGCCAACATGGACTTCGCCGACGCCGCCGACGACTCAGGCACGTTCCGGGGCTTAGGTAATGAGTATTGGCTCACCAGGCCAGATCACACAGCCGAAACTCGGGACGGCCGATCCCGTCGGATCGCAGCACCGTCGACAGCCCCTCGGCCGCGGAATCCCGCCTCCCCCGCAGGCACTGGCCTCCGCTGATGCCCCATCACTCGTCAATCAGCGGACCAATCAACTTGCGCAGCTGGTCTTCATTCATTGCCATCAAAGCCCTCGCTGCAACCTTCCCATCCCTGTCCACCACGATAGTGGACGGGATCAACTGTGGATTCAAACTCCCCTTCGGAAATTCTAGAATCATCTTTCCATACGGGTCATAGAAGCTCGGATAAGGGACACCGAAATCCTGCTCGAACTTGATCGGCTCAACCTTGTCGCGATTACGCGTATTGATTCCGATGAATTCAACGCCCTTACTTTTAAGGTCTTTGGCCACCCTTGCGAAGTGTGGCGCCTCAGCGCGACATGGCGTACACCATGACCCCCAGACGTTGAGGACGACCACCTTCCCCTTATAATCCGCGAGGTCAAGCCTCTCACCATGCAGCGTTTCTCCGCTGAGCCGGGGGGCCACCTTTCGGTCCGCTTTTGAAACTGTCGCGATCCCGCCATTGCCGGTCACGAAACCGGCACCCCCGGATTCGTGATCGACTGAGCCGCCGGAGGTGCATGCAGACAAGGCGAGCGCACACACGACGGAGAGCGCCAGATACCGCACAGGGTGCCGCACTCGCCGCCGAACAGAGATGACGGGCTTGATGTCGACAATCATGCAACTAGTCTGCCACGGAGCCGAACCACCCTAAGCAACGACACCTACAGCCAAGCCTTCTGGGCAGAATGACCAGAATGTCCAAATGTCCAAAACCCAACGACGAACGTTGCACCCCATTTCTTAGTCGATCTAGACTGCACCCGGCCAACGCAGGACACAAAGCAACTTCCTACCGGGGGGACCTGAATGCGAAAAGCCCTCAAGGCTTCGATAGCCGTGGCCTCGTGTGCTGCGCTATGGATCGGCGTGAACTCGAACAGCGCCTTCGCTGCAACCAAGTCGTTCAACTTATCCGGGTCGACCACTGGGCCATCCGGCGAGCGGCACTCCGGAGCCACCTCTGGCGCAGTCGGATTCTACAATCAGAGCGTCGGCTTCTCGGGAAGAATCACGTCCAACACGAGCCGCTGCATCTGAGGTTGAAAGGGTGGGGTGACAGCGGGCGTTGGCGGTGCTACATCCTCGTCATGAGGTATGCGGATGGCGGCGGGTTGACCGCCGTGGGGCGGGCGAAGCGTGAAGCGGTGCGCTTCGAGGCCGCGGAGATGTTCAAGCAGGGGGTGCGGCCGCCGGAGGTGGCCGGCAGATTGCGCGTGTCACGGAAGTCAGCGTATGCCTGGCACGCCTCCTGGCGTGAGGGTGGCAGAGCAGCCCTGACGTCCAAGGGGGCCGGCGGCTTTCCGTGCCGGCTGGGCGATGTTCAGGCGGAGCGGCTGCAGGCCGAGTTGGAGGCCGGGCCAACGGCGCATGGCTGGATGGAGGACCAGCGGTGGACCCTGGCGAGGGTCGCGGAGCTGATCCACAGACTGTTCGGGTACCGGTACACCCCGCGCGGGGTGTCGTACCTGCTGCACAGGCTCGGCTGGTCGCCGCAGGTCCCCGCGCACCGGGCCGTCGAGCGGGACGAGCAGGCCGTTGGGCTGTGGCGGACGGAGCAGTGGTCACGGGTAAGAGGACGGCCCAGCTCCTGGGCGCGTGGGTAGTCTTCGAGGACGAGGCCGGGCAGGACCTGAAACCCGGAAAGGGCCGGACCTGGTCGCGACGCGGGCAAACGCCGCTGGTCAGGGTCACGGGCAAGGGTTCCGGCCGGGTCCTGATGGCCGGGATGATCTGCATCAGACCGGGACGCGAGACCAGGCTGATCTACCGGACCCAGACGTACCGGGGCCGTACCGGCGAGAAGAAGGGCTTTCGCGCCCGCGAGTTCGCGGACCTGCTGACCTCCGCCCGTCGGCAACTCGGCGGTGCCCCGCTGATCGTGGTGTGGGACAACGCCAGCACCCACCACGCCAAAGCCTTGCGGAAGTTCTGCGAGCGCAACAGCGAGTGGCTGACCATCGTCAAGCTGCCGCCATACGCACCCGACCTCAACCCCGTCGAAGGCGTGTGGGCCCACCTGAAGAAGTCCCTGGCCAACCTCGCACCCCACACAATCGACGACCTCACTCCGCTCGTGAAGAACCGCTTGCGCGGCATCCAACGCCGCCCCGAAGTCCTCAACGGCTTCATAGCCGAGACCGGACTGGCACTGGAGCCCCCGTAGCGTCACCCCACCCTTTCAACCTCAG
>NZ_VSRY01000118.1 GCF_008271805.1 Streptomyces sp. TRM49041 | reverse complement strand
GCCGCCTCGTAGTTCCGTTACGAGAGATGGCGGGCGAAGAAGGTCCCTACCCGGCGCCGTACCTCAGCGAGTGTCATCGCAGGGTCGCCGGTGCCGACGAGCGCGGTCCGCGCCGTCGCTGTCACGAGACCGGAAGTCTGGAGTCGAGGGACGAGCGAGCCGTAGTCGGTGAATGCCCAGTGGTTCGCGTCGGGGAGCAGCCTGCTGCGGCCGGGAAGGCCCGCCCAGGACGACTCGATACGGGCGGCGCCGTCGAATCCGTCGGAGCGGAACAGCAGCAGCGGCTGATCGAAGCCGGCCAGCGTCGGGTACAGGTCGAGATAGCCCTCCAGGTTCACCACCGCGCCGACCCGGCGGTCGTCACGGGCCGCGTACACCGCCGCCGTGCCGCCTGCGGAGTGCCCGTACATCCCGATCCGGCAGGTGTCCATGGCCGGTGCGAGCTGTAGGTCGCTGAGCCGGTCCAGGACCAGGCGGAGGTCCGCGATCCGGGTGTCCACCATCGTGCGGAAGGTCGCCGGGTCCGGGGGTCCGATCAGGACGGTCGTCCGCATTCCGGTGGGCAGCTCCACCTGAGAAGCGTCACCGGGGTGGTCGACGAGGACGACCACTCGGCCGTTACTCGCCAGGTCCTCGGCGAGGGTTGTGCCGAGCGTGCGGGAGTCACCACCGCCGGGTGAGTACACCAGCACCGGCCGCCGCCCGGGCAGCGGCGGCGCGCCCATGTACCCGTGGGTGAGGACCGCGCCCCAGTCCACCATTCCCGGCTCCGGCAGTCCCGGATGAACGTGCGGCGCGTACTCGGCGAACTCCCTGGCCTCGGCCGGGGTGAGCTGCGGGGCCCGGGAGAAGCCGCGTACCGATCGGGCCGGGTACAGGACGGTCAGCATCAACTCCCGCACGCCGCCCACCCATGGGTCGGTCCGGGACGGGTCCGTCAGATGGACCGTCTGCATGCCTACGGGGTACGGGCCGGCGGGCGCGGGCAGCCGGAGGACCGGGCCGCCACCGGAGGCGGACGCAGCCGTGGGCAGCAGGGCGGCGGCACTCCCCAATAGGGTGCCTTTCAAAAGAGTGCGTCGAGAAGTCATACGAACATCCTTGGGGCGGGGGCCATCACGGTGCGAAGGTTCAGGCCCTGGCCGAAAGGCTGGCCCAGGACGAGGAGCTGTGAGGGTGCTGCGAATCCACTTCACCGCGCAGGACTTCGCCCAAATCCGCTTCGCACCCCGCCCGGCGCCGCTCCAAGAGCTGCACGCCGTCCTGACGACAGCCGTGACCCGGCGTGGCGGGCCGCTGTTCGCGCCGTGGCGCGGACGCGTCCTGCGCTCCCTCCCGGCCGCAGCTAACCCGCTCGCCGACCTGGTTCCAGCGGGCCGCCCGCCTTCCTTCCTCGACGTCATCGGCGACACCATGGCCGACGGCTTCGAACAGATCCGCGCCACCAGCCCCGGTCTCGTCCGCTCCGAGCTGGAGCGGGTCTACGGGACGATGCCCGCGCCTCGCTGGATCCGCGGCCTGCACGCGGGCGACGAGACGGCCTGGCGCACCATGCACCGCGCCCAGCAGGCCGCGTACGAGACGGTCCTCGCCCCGGTCTGGTCCGTCGTACAGGATCTGCACCGTGAGGAGTTCACCCGCTACGCCCTGACCGTCGCCGAGCACGGCGTGGCCGCCACGTTGACCGGCCTGGCCCCGGGCAGCCGACTCCACGAGGGTGTGTGGGAATGGCCCAGTGCAGCGCCGGACCGCGACGTCTGCCTCAACGGGCGCGGCCTGGTTCTGCTGCCCACCTTCCACCACCCGGCGGGCCCACTTCTCCACGACACCCCAGGCCATCCCGCGGTCCTGACGTACCCAGCCGGTCCCGGGCTCCCTCCCACCGCGGGGCGCCCGGTCGTCGCCACCGAGACCCTGGCCGCCGTCCTGGGCCGCACCCGGCTGGACGCCCTGCGCCTCCTCGCCGAGCCTCACACCACGACATCCCTGGCCCGCGCCCTCCACGTCAGCAACGCGACGGCCTCGTCCCACGCGGCGGCGCTCAGATCGGCAGGCATGGCGACGACAACCCGCACAGGCCGCTCGGTCACCCACCAACGCACTGCCCTCGGCACCCTGGTTGCGGGCGCTTGGCCGCCGTAGTTCGCCACACTGGTCGGCCACCCTTAGCCCTGTCCGCTCCCGTCGTCGTCTTCGTCCAGCTCGGGTGCGTCGGGGTCGCGCAGCGGGCGCAGGACGCCGGCATCCGGGACCTGTGCGGTGAAGCTGTAGCGGCCGAGCAGGTTCAGGTTGCGGTGCTTGAGCGGGGAGAGGCGGGTGCGACATCCTCGTCGCGGATCTCGTGGCCCTCGGCCTGGAGCTGGGCGACGGCGGCGTCGATGTACTTCGTGGTCCACAGCACGATGGCGTTGAGGACCAGGCCGAGCGCGCCGAGCTGGTCCTCCATGCCGTCGCGGTATGCCTGGTGGATGGTGCCGCGCTTGCCGTGGCACACGTCCCGGGCCAGCTTGTGGCGGGACTCCTGCACGGTGAGCTGCCGGTTCATCTGCCTGCGGTAGGTGTCGTCGACCGGGTCGACCACGCGCAGCAGGTGCTCGGTCTTGGCGATGCGCCCGTACTCGGCGAACGCGACGGCCAACGGGGTCGGGCGGCCGTCGCGTCCGAACATGCGCAGCAGGTCGTAGGCGCGGACCTGGTTGGTGACCAGGGAACCGGCGACCTTCAGCATGTCCGGCCAGTGCGTGATCACCTTGTTCAGGTTCACGCGGTTGCGGGCCAGGTCCTCCACCGCGCCGTAGCTGCCCGTCTCGACGCCGGGCATCGTGGCCCGCCAGAACCGCTGGTCGTCCAAGTCGCGGAACCTGGGGCTGAAGTTGTAGCCGAGGATCTTGAACAGGCCGAACACCATGTCGGAGTACGAGGCGTTGTCGGTGGCCACCAACTCCGGCTTGACCCCGCCGTCGAGGTTCAGCAGCGCGTCCAGGATGTGCAGGGAGTCGCGTGGGGTGCCTGGGACGACCATCTGCCCGATGCCCGCGACCTGGTCGTTGACGGCGTTGAGCCAGGTGATGCCGCGCTTGAATCCGAAGTACTTCGGCGACGGCGCGGCATTGATGGTGCGGACGGGGACGACGAAGCGCAGCCCGTCCACCGAGGCGAGCAGGCCCTCGCCCCAGAACTTCACGATGGGCACGGCGGCCTGGGCGGCGATGAGCGCGGCGTTCGCCGCGGCGATGGTGTCGGCGCGCAGGTAGTACTGGTCGACGTGCACGAGCCGGGCCCGGGTAAGCGCCTCGTAGCCGGGGTTGACCACCGGGACCAGGCCGATGTTGCACGCCTCGGACACCAGCAGCGCGACCACCGAGGTGGACAGGTCCTTCATCCGGGTCGTGCCGTCGCCGAGATACACGAAGGCGTCCAGGAAGCCGGTCCAGGCGTTTACCTCGAACAGCAGGTCCGGCAGGTCGATCTTCGGGAGCATCCGCTCGACCCGCTGGAGCAGCCAGGTTAGGGACTTCGGCTCGCCGAGCGCGCCGAGCTTGTCGACGTTCAGCTTCACCCGCCCGTCGTCCTGCACCTCGATGGAGACCCTCGCCGCCGGCCCGGCCTCTTCCAGACGCTCGGCGAGCTGCTTCCATCTGGCGTCCAGGCCCCGCACCAGCTCCGCCAGGTCCTCGGTGACGGGCATGTCCAGGCTCAGCCCGGCCAGCACGTCCTCCTCGACCGCGTCCCAGTCTGGCCCGTCCAGCAGGCGGGCGCGCGGGTTGGACCAGCGGTGCGAGGGCGAGGCGAACACGTCACGGTTGTTCAGGGCCCGGTGCAGCTGCTCCAGCACGCACACCACGTAGGCGTCCCGGTCCACCGCGCCCTGCGGCAGATCCGGGTTGGCGTACACCGCCTTGCGCCACGCGGGCAGTACGGGCTTGTCGTCCACCTCGCGCGGCAGCAGCGGCTTCACCCCCACCTTCCGCCGGGCCAGCGCCGGCAGGCCGCGCACCCCGGCCAGGACCCGTTTCCCGGCGCTTGCCGCGTCCAGCGCTTTCGACTCGCCCAGCAGGGACAGGAACGGCCGCACCGTCGCGTACCGGTTCGCGAGCGCGGCCCGCATGGCGATCTCGGCCGAGTTCTCGTCCTCGGGCACCAGGGTCACCACGGTGGCCGCCGCGCTCAGCGGCCGCTCCTTCTCCGTCTTCCGCTTCGCCGTGTTCAGCAGCCGGGTGGCCATCAGGACCTGGAACAGGTCCAGAGCCTCGTCGATCGCCTTCGCCTCCAAGTGCCGCATCACCGCGGTGAGCATCGCCGTGCGCTTCGGCTCCGCCGCCCGCTCCAGCAGCGGCGCCCTCGACCCCAGCGCGTACCGGGCTAGCGCCGCCATCCGGTTCGGCGGGATCTGCGACAACTTCAGCCGCCGCAGCCGGTAGGCCCCGATCTCGTCCACCCGCTCCAGCGCGCGGGCGAACGCGGTGCCCGTCGTCCGCGTCGGCGGCCAGCGCAGCCGCTCCAGCTCCGAGAACCGCGAGCCCTTCGGCGTCTTCAACGCCGCCACCAGATCCCCGGGCAGCGCAGGGTCCGCGCGGCGGGCGGCGCCCGCGACGGTGGCGTGCAGCCGCTTCTCCGCAACCTCCCGCGCCTCCGACACCTGCCGGGCCAGCACCGACACCCCAGGCAACAGCACCTGGTGACGTCGCAGCCAGCCCACCGCATGGTCGAACAGCGCCTTCGGGCCCTCGGCGTGCGTCCACGCACGCCCGTGCAGGAACGTACGAAACCGCCGGCCCCCACTCGGCATCCTCGTAGGGGTGGTAGCCGTAGGCGTCCCGGATCTCCCACGCGTGGTCGTACAGCGTCTGGCGCCGCTCCGCGTACCTCTTGACCACCGGCAGGTCCTCGATGCCGAGCTGCGCGGCCAGGTGCTCGATCACCGGCCACGGCACCGCGAGCGGGTCCTCCAGGAACAGACCGACGTAGCGCACCGTGCACATCTGGAGCGCGAACCCGAGCCGGTGATGCTCCGTCCGCCGCAGGGCGATCAGGTCCCGGTCCACGTCGTCCAGGAAGAAGAACCGCTCCAGCTCGGGCCTCGTCGGCTCCTCGGCGAACGTCCCGTACGCCTCGGCCTGCTCATCACTCAGAAATTCCACCGGCACGAGCCGGACCGTAGCCAGCCCCGGACCAGGCCCGGAGGCGTTTCACCGAACCCCAGCGGCGAAGTGGATCACTGTGCTAGCCGACCGTGATCGTTCTCACCGATAACCGCTGTACCGATGTTCCCCGAGGCCGACCCTGCGTGAGATGACGATCTCAGTACGCAGAAACAGGGCCACCATTATCAGTTCGGTTAAGCAGGCGTGTCCGTGTTGGCAGGAGGTGCCGTAGGGGCGTCCGCAGGAGCCGAGTTCGACCTTGCGGCGGTCGAAGTGCTCCTCGAACTCCGACCACTCCGCGTTCGTCGTGTCGCGGTACTCGCCATCGGGGCGGACCTGGCGGCGGTGTTGTAGGTGTTCCTGGTAGTGGCGATACGTCCTCGTCGCGCGGCCGCTACGGCGGATCCGTGTCCGTGATCACGGCGAGCAGTTGGAACGGCAGTTCCCTGTCCCACTGGGAGACGCCCAGTGCTATCCAGCGGCCGTCCGCACGCCACAGATGCAAGTCGGGCACATGGTTGCTGAGGCCGTCCCACGGCTCGGGTATGTCCTCGCCGTCCATGCCGCGCCGGAACACCGACCAGAGGCTGAAGATCTGCGGCTCCCCCCAGCGGGCGGTGAGGAGCACCCCCAGCGCGTCGCGCTCCGCCTCGTACTGCTCCGCGACCAGCTCGACGCGGCTGCGGTCCTCCCAGAAGTCCTCGCTGGTGGCGAGCTCGGCCAGGTGGTAACCGGGGCCGCTGTCGCCCACGTCCGATCTGCTGCGCTCCCCGGGGAAGGGACGGGAGCGCAGCAGGTCGATGGTCGCCAGGTGACGGGCCGTGGTCATGGGTCCAGTAAAGCCTTCCGCACTGACAATTGGCGTGGCGTCAGGTCACGCCTGGGGACGACCGCGGGTCGGTCGGCGCCGCAGGGGCGGCCGTCGGGTCCAGGGCCGTGCCGCGCGGGGCGGTCATCGGGTCCGGGACGTGCCGCGCGGGGCGCCCAGGGCCGGGGCGGGCCCGCGGTCGCCGCCCGACCCAGCATTGAGTACCATCCGGCAGACACGCGGCACGAGCTGGGAGGACACACGGTGGGCCGGCTGACCGGCGGCGACCCTTCGCTGCTGCGGCGGATCAACTCCGCGGTGGTACTCCATGCGCTGCGCGGCGGTGAGGCCCGCACGCTGACCGACCTCACCCGTCTCACCGGCCTGTCCCGCCCCACGGTCGAGGGTGTGACCGAGGGGCTCATCGAGGCGGGGCTCGTGGTCGAGGCCGGGCCCGAGGAGGGCGAGGTGCGGCGCCAGGGGCGGCCGGCCCGCCGGTACCGGTTCCGGGCCGAGGCCGGCCATCTCCTTGGCATCGAGATCGGGCCGCACCGCGTGGCCGCGCTGCTGTCCGGGCTGGACGGGCGGATCATCGGCGCCGGTGCGCGGGAGGTCTCGGAGACCGCGTCGGCCGACGAGAGGCTGGAGCGGGTCCGCGCGGCGGTCGCCGACGTACTGCGTCGTACCGGTGTCGCGCGTGGCGCACTGCGGGCCGTCGGCGTGGGCACGCCCGGGATCGTCGAGGCGGACGGGACGGTCCGGCTGGGTACGGCGCTCCCAGGGTGGACCGGGCTGGCGCTCGGCGACCGGCTGCGGCGGTCGTTCCGCTGCCCGGTGCTCGTGGAGAACGACGCCAACGCGGCGGCCGTGGCCGAGCATTGGAAGGGTGCCGCTATCGACTCGGACGACATCGTCTTCGTACTTGCCGGGCTGAGCCCGGGTGCCGGATCGCTGATCGGCGGGCGACTGCACCGGGGGTTCGGCGGGGCGGCCGGCGAGATCGGGGCACTGCACCTGCTGGGGCGGGGCGAGACGCCGGAGACGCTGCTGTCGACGACGGACGAGCCGCTGCACCCGCTGGACGAGCAGGCGGTCGCCGAGGTGTTCGCCCGGGCGCGGCAGGGCGACGAGCGGGCGCGGGCGGCGGTGGACCGGTTCACGGAGCGGCTGGTGCACGACGTGGCGGCGCTGGTCCTGGCGCTCGACCCGGAGCTGGTGGTGGTCGGCGGCTGGGCCGCCGGGCTGGACGGGATTCTGCCGCCGCTGCGGGAGGAGCTGGCGCGGTTCTGCCTGCGGCCGCCGCGCGTGGAGCTGTCACTGCTGGGCGAGGCCGCCGTCGCCACGGGGGCCTTGCGACTGGCGCTCGACCATGTCGAGGAGCAGCTGTTCGCCGTGGAGGGCACGGTGACGGCACGGCGCTGAGCCGGCCGGGCTCTGCCGCCGGGTGCGGCCCGCCCGGCGCGGCCGGGCGCGCCGGGCCGACCGGTGTTCAGGACGCGATCTGGAGGTCGCCCACGTCGCCGAACGTGAGGCGGCAGGTGTCGGCGCGGTACGTGGCCACGGACACCGCGGCGGTGCGGCCGCCCGACAGGTAGCGGGTGGTGACGACGAGGACCGGCGCGCCCGGCAGGCGGTCGAGCTCCTTGGCGTCGTCCGCGCGGGCCGAGCCGAGCTCGACGGCGCGGTCCTGGCCCTCCAGGGGCAGCTGCTCCAGTTCGCGCAGGACGCCGCGCGCGAGGGCCGGTCCGGCGAGGGTCCCGGGAGCGACGAGGCCGGGGACCGACGCCAGGGGTACGTACAGCTGCTCCGCCGCGACGGCCTGGCCGTGCGTCGCGCGGAGCCTGCGCACCACGTGCACCGGGCGGGCGGCGCCCGTGGCGGGGTCGGTGTCGGTGTCGAGGAGGCGGAGCACCGCGGCGGGCGGTACGGCGGAGGCACAGTCGACGGCCTGCCAGCTGTCCTCGCCGGCGCCGGGCCAGCGGTGCTGGACGGTGGAGACGTCCACGCCGACGCGCGGCGGGGCGACTGTAGTGCCGACGCCGCGGCGGCGCTGCAGGCGGCCCTCCAGCTCCAGCTGTTCGAGGGCTTGGCGGAGCGTGGCGCGGGCGACACCGAAGCGGGCCGCGAGCTCGCGCTCGTTGGGCAGGATCTCGCCGACCTCGAACTCCGAGTCGAGCGCCTCGCCGATCACGGTCTTCAGGTGCCAGTACTTCGGCTCCGGCACCGATTCCAGCTGCGTGGTCCCCACCCTGATCCTCCGCGATCGCCGTGTCCCGGACGAAATTCCGTGCCCTTGTTTATTAAAGGTTCCTGCACTAACTCTGCGACCATAGGACGGGGCACCCCCTTGGTCAAGACCAATCGTCGCGCGACCGTGCGACGTGGTGACGGTGTGCGTTCAAGGCGCCCTTCAACCTTGGGCTACCGAACGGAAATTGTTGCTGACATGCTGTCTGCGAAGCCCGGGCGGGAGACAGGGAGCAGCAGCATGGCCGAAGAGGTCGCGTTCACGGTGGAGTCCCCGCGGGGGCCGCGCACGCTGTCCGTACGGTACGAACGACAGGGCGCCGGCGAACCGCTGCTGCTCCTGCACGGGATAGGGCACCACTGGCAGGCGTGGCAGCCGGTGCTGGACATCCTGGCGGGCGGACGGGATGTGATCGCCGTCGACCTGCCCGGCTTCGGAGCTTCGACGGCGCTGCCGGACGACATGGCGTACGACCTGTCGACGGTCGTGCCGACGCTGGGCGCGCTCTGCTCGGCACTGGAAATCGAGCGGCCCCATGTGGCCGGGAACTCGCTGGGCGGACTGCTGGCCCTGGAGCTTGGCCGGGAGAAGCGGGTCCGGTCCGTGACGGCGCTGTCGCCGGCCGGCTTCTGGACGGACGCCGAGCGGCGGTACGCCTTCGCGGTGCTGCGCGCGATGCGGGCGGGCGCGCGGTCCCTGCCGGTGCCGCTGATCGAGCGGCTTTCCCGGTCGGCCGCCGGACGGGCGGCGCTGACGAGCACGATCTATGCGCGGCCCGGGCGCCGCTCACCGGACGCGGTGGTCGCCGAGACACTCGCGCTGCGCGGGGCCACCGGTTTCGGACAGACCCTGGCGGTCGGGCGGGACAGCCTCTTCTTGGACGACGTCCGGGACGTGCCGGTCACCATCGCCTGGGGGACGAACGACCGGCTGCTGCTGCGGCGGCAGGGCGTCCGTGCCAAGCGGGTCATGCCGGGCGCCCGGCTCGTGCGGCTCCCCGGGTGCGGGCACGTCCCGATGAACGACGACCCGGCGCTCGTCGCCCGGGTCATCCTGGACGGCAGCCGCTGACCGGACGCGGCTGTCACCGCCCCGCCGCACCCGGCCGAGCAGGCCGGAGCCGAGTGCCACACCGGCGCCGACGAGGGCGCTGCCGACCGCCTGGCGGAGCCGTACGAGCCGGTGGCGACCAGTGGCGCGGTCATTGCGGCGGACAAGGGCCACGGCCTCCTGCGGGCGGGGACGCGCAGGGCGTCCCCGCCGTCCGGGACGAGACCGAGGGCGGCGGCCTCTAGCGCGGCGACCACGACGGGCGCGCAGCCGACGAACACACCTGGCACGGCGGGCTCCGCGGTGCGTTCCGCGGCGAGGACCGCGAGGTTGAAGCCGACCATGCCGATGGCGGCGTGCACGGCGATCCGTGTCCACGCGGCGGCGGTGAGGGTGCGCAGAGGGGCTGTTCCGTCACGGCCCAGCAGGGGCAGGAGCAGCGGGCAGGCGAGGCCGTGGCGGAGGGCCTGGCCTCCGGCGTACGGGTACGAGCCGAAGACGCTGTTGACGGTGAAGGACGCGCCGACGAGGACGCAGGCGAGGGCCGCGAGGAGCGCGCGCCGTGCCGGGAGGTCGCGTTCGTGACGCCGACGCTAGGGAACGTGATTGTCCTGGTTGAGGACCACTTTCCTCCTTTCTTCGAGGACCACTTGATGCTTCGAAACGTAGTGGGTGGCACTGACAACGACGCCCGGCCCGGACGGCCGCCCGGAACGTGGAAGCCGTGTAGGTCCGGCGAGTGACGGATCGGGAAGAGGGCGGTGGAGCCTGGAAGTTGCCGGTACGGGCGCTCGCCGCTCCGGCCAGGCTGCGGGGCCGTGCCGTGCAGGAGGCGCTGCGGGACGCGGTGAGGTCGGGGCGGCTGGCGGCCGGGGGACGGCGTACCGCTGGTGCTGGGGTACGCGTACCTGACGCCGGGGGACATCGGGCGCGGGATGCGGGCCCTTGCGCGGGCCGTTCACTCCGCTGCGGTGTGGGCCGGCCGCGCTGGTACGGGAGGAGCCGGTGGCCGTCCGGGACCGCGACCGTCACGCGCCGGATGGGCGCGTCCGGGGTGATTGTCAGTGGCGGGTCCTACGGTCGGAGACATGACGCGATCCGTACAGGCGCTCGCCTACGCACGCCCGTCCGCCCTGGAGTCCTCGCAGGTCGGGCGGTCGCTCGGCCTGGAGACCTCCGGTGGGCTGACGCCGGCCGGGGCCGAGGCCCATCCCCGTTTCTTCTCCGGCTTTCTGACCGCGCCCCAGACAGCGGCGCGCGGTCTGCTCGCCGTCGCCGATGTGGCGGCGGCCCGCTACTACCAGCGGCTCCGTCCCGGATCGCTGGACCCGGTGGTGACGGGGAACGGCGACCGCCTGCGGTTCGAGTCGTTCTCCGGCTGCAACGGCGTGTACGCACGCCTCGACGTGCTGCGTGAGGGCCTGGACGGCGCGGACACCGGACACGGCACGGCGAACGTGGACGTGAACAATCCGCTGAGGGAGGCGCTTTCCCGGCTCACCGGCGAGGACCCGCTGCACCTCCGGGTCGGCCCGGAGGAGTTGGCGGTGACGACGCTGGGCGGCTCCGTCGTGGAGAAGAAGGTGCCGCTGCCGGACCGCTGGCTGCGCGGGTTCGCCGAGGCGCAGGTGGCGAGCGCGGGGTTCGACCTGCGGGCCGAGCTGCCGGCCGCCGAGGCCGTGCGGTTCCTCCGGTCGCTGCCGCGCGGCACGGGCGCCTCCGCGCGGGTTCCGATGTGGGTCGTACCGGCGGGGCGCACGCTGCGGCGGACGACGCGGCCGGTGCCTGGCGCGGTGTGTCTGGCGGGGCCGGACCGGCTGGCCGCGCTGCAGCGGGTGCTGCGGCACGCAATGGCGCTGCGCGTGTACGGGCCCGTGGCGGACCGCGCGGGCGCGTCGGCGTCGAGCGCCTGGGAGGTGGTGCTGCCCGGGATGCGGCTGACGCTCACGCTGTCGCCCGACCCGTCGCGCGGGTTCTCCGGCGAGGGCGGGGTGCTGGAGGCGCTGGCCACGGAGGACGCCGCGCGGGACGCGGAGCTGGTGTCGGTACTGCTGGCCTGGGAGCCGCGCATCGACCCGGCCGGACTGGCCGCTCAGGCGGGCCTGCCGGTGGAGCGGGTGCGTGCGGCGCTGACCCGGCTGGGCTCGGCGGGGCGGGTGGGGTACGACGTGGCGGACGCCGCGTACTTCCACCGGGAGCTTCCGTACGACGCGGACCGGGTGGAGCGGCACAACCCGCGGCTGGTGGCGGCCCGGGAGCTGGTCTCCTCGGGTGCGGTGGAGCTCGCCGGTGACCTGGCGACGGTGGCGTCCGGGCAACGGAGCTACCAGGTACGGGAGTCGGGCGGGATGCTCACGTGCACGTGTCAGTGGTGGGCGGACCACCGGGGCGGGCGCGGCCCGTGCAAGCACGCGCTTGCCGTACGGATGGTGCGGCGTGGCGCGAAGGTGACCGGAGGGGTCCGATGAAGGAGCTGCTGGACGCTGTGCGTCAGGGCCGGGCGGAGGATGTTCCCGGCCTGGTGAAGTCGTCGGACGCCGCCGGGCGCAAGGGCGTGCTGGGTGAGTTGAAGACGCTGCGCGCGGAAGCGCGGAACTGGGGCTGGGACCAGTGGGAGAAGCGGCGCCGTGTCCATCACGCGCTGCTCGTCGCCGGGGCCGGGTGCCACGGCGGAGCGGCCGCGGCCGCCACCTGGATCGGCGCCCGGGACCTGAGGGACTGGCGGCAGCCGCCGTACGGCCTGCTGCTGGATGTGCTCCACGACCGTGACGCGGCATGGCTGGGTGATGTGGCGCACCGGCTCGCGGGCCGTGCCGCGACGGCGCGGGAGGACTACCCGCTGGTCCATGAGCTGGTACGGCGCTCCGGCTGCCCCGTGCCGGTGACGGACGGCTATGTGTACGGATGGGTGGACGAGCTGTCGCGGCGCGGCAGACGGCCGGATCTGTCGGCCGATCCGCAGGCTCCGGTACTGGTGCCCAGGCTCTTCGAGACGGCCGAGCTCGCCGACGGTCTCAGCTGGAAGGAGGGATGGACGGAGGCTCTTGTGGCCCTGCCCGGCGCGGGTGCCGTCGAACGGGCGGTCCTTGTGGACGGGTGCGTGGCGCGGCTGCTGCGCGGCGGCCGGGCGTCCGACCTCCGATTCTTCCTCGGTCTGCTGCGGACGCTGGAGCTGACTGCGGACGAGGAGCGGGCGCGTACGGCCGACTGGATGGGTCTGGCGGCGGACGCCCCGTCGACGGTGGCCGGGCACGCGCAGGACGTACTGTCCCGGCTGGCCGCCTCGGGGGACCTGTCCGCGCGGCGGGTGGCGGAGGTGTCCGCGTCGGTGCTGTTCCGTACGGAGAAGAAGCTGGTCCGTGCACAACTGGTGCTGCTGGGCAAGGTGCTGCGGCGTGACCGGGATGCGGCCGGGGAACTGCTCCCGGTGGTGGCCGAGGTGTTCGGGCACGAGGACACCGCGCTCCAGGAGCGGGCCCTGAAGCTGGTCGGCAGGCATCTCGACGCGGTGGGCGGTGAGGTGCGGCGCGAGCTGGCCGACACGGCGGCCGCGCTGCTCAGCCCGGTGCACCGGGCCGTGGCCACCGAGGTGTTCGGCGGACTGCCCGATCAGGTGGGTGCGGACGGTCCGTACGAGGACCTGCTGCCGCCGGTGCCGGAGCCGCAGCGCGTCGCGCCGGCCGCGCGGACACTTCCGGAGCTCGTCGAGGAGGTCGCCGCGCTGCTCCGCTCCGGAGAGGAGGACGTGATCGACGTCGAGCGGGCGCTGGACGGCCTGACCCGTTCCGCGTACGAGGACTTGGCGGCGCTGCGGGAGGCGATCATGCCGCTCCTGGCCGACGAGTGGTGGTGGGGCGAGGACCGGGTGAACCTCCGGCACGTGGACGGTGTGCGGCTGGTCGCGGCCGCCGCGGCGGGCCGGGTGAGGCTCGACGATCTGCGCCGGGTGATGCGGTCCGGTTCGGATGCCCGCTGTGTGCACCGGCGCCTCGAGCGGATACGGGAGGCGCGGGCGCAGGAGGTCGCGTGGCGGATCATGACGGAGCCGCTGCCCTTCCTCCTGGCCACGCCGGCCTGGCACACGGGCACGGTCGAACCGGCCGAGCTGGTGGAGCGGCTGGCCGCGTACGGACGGCTCGGTGCCGGTCCCGCCGAGTGCGATGTCGCGCAGGCGCTGCTGCGAGTCCGCAGGACGGGCCCGGGCGTGGCCGAGGCGGCGGAGGCGGCGGCCGCTCTGGGCACACCGGAAGGTACGCGTCTCGCCGGGTGGTTGACAGATGGGGAACTGTACGGTCCGGGGACACGCGAGGTCGTCGAGATGTCCGGGCGGGGCTGGGCGGCCGCGGTGCCGTCCGGCACCGGGCGGATCGTGGTGAGCACACCCGGACAGCCGGTGATCCAGCGGGAGTTCCCGCCCGCCTTCCGGGCTCTGGGCAGCCCCTGGTCGGCG
Organism: Streptomyces sp. TRM49041; assembly: GCF_008271805.1. GTDB lineage: Bacteria > Actinomycetota > Actinomycetes > Streptomycetales > Streptomycetaceae > Streptomyces. Next base: position 46,925 of record NZ_VSRY01000118.1, on the reverse strand, counting down.
ACGGGCGACGGTTGTCACCACTGGTGGGCCACGGACGGGGCCGACCTGGCCGTCCTGCCGGAGGACCGCGAGACGCTCGCGGCGTGGCTGCTGCCGGTGGTGACCCTGGCCGCCGACGCCGACGTCCGGGACGTCGCCCGGCCGCTTCCGGCGCTCGTCGAGGCGGGAGGCGAGGCTGGCCCCGCGCTCCATCTGGCGCTGGGCTGCGGGCTCGGCGCGCGGCACACGGAGGACCGGCTCGCGGCCGTCGACGCGCTGCTGGTGCTGGCGGCGCGGGAGCAGTTGGACGCGGCCCGGCTCGGCGGCGACCTCGCCGCCCTGGTCGGCCTCGGCACGGTGAAGCTGAACCGGCTGGCCGACTCGCTGCGTACCGCCGCCGCGACCGGAGCGTACGCCACGCTCTGGGCCGTGCTGGCGAGCGCGCTGCCCGCGCTGCTCACCGCCGACGAACCGCCGCGCGGGCTCGGCGGGATACTCGCGGTGGCCGCCGATTGTGCCGAGCGATGCGGGGCCGCGGCACAGAGTCGGGCCGGCGCGACGGTGGACGGGCTCGACGCGGTCGCCGCGCGCCCGGGCTCCTCGCAGGTGGTCGTCCAGGCCAGGAGGCTGGTGAACGCACTGCGACAGCCGACCGGCCAACCGGCCTCATAAACTGCAAAAATCAACCGTTAAGGACACAAATATATCCTTAACCAGACAGTCACAAATCGTTCGTGATCACGCAACACCGCTGCGCCAGAGTGCTGCCATGAACGACATGACCCAAGCGACAGTCACTTCCGCGAAGCGTACCCGCCGCCAGCACCACTGGCGGCGGGATCTCGTGGAGCTCGCAGCCCTGTTCACCGCTGTGGCGGTCGCCGACGCGATCGCGAACACCATCGCGCACGGACCCGACGGCCCGTATCTGCTCATCGTCTCGGCGGTGGTCCTGGTGGCCACCGCCGCGTTCCACACATGGTGGGCACGCCGGCAGAGTCACTCGCCGCCGACCGCCACCGGGGAGGCATCCGCCGCCCCGGTCGCCTCCCCGGTCACCGAGCCGGCCGGGGACGGCGCGGGCGACACCGACCGCGGATCGGCCGGGACGGTGCTGTGGCGGATGCGGGCCACCGTGCGCGACGAGCCCGGCAGCCTGGCCGCCCTGTGCGGCGCGCTCGCCGAGCTGCGGGTCGACATCCTCACCCTGCAGACCCATCCACTGGCCGACGGCACCGTCGACGAGTTCCTGCTGCGCGCCCCCGCGTCGCTCCAGCCCGCCGGACTCACCCGGCAGGTCGCAGCGGCGGGCGGCACACACGTGTGGACGGAGCGCGCCGATGCCCACGACCTGGTGGACACCCCCACCCGGGTCCTGGGCCTGGCCACCCGCACCGCCCTCGATGCCGCCGAACTCCCGCTCGCGCTACGCCAGTTGCTGGGCCGGTGCACCATACGGTCCATCCCGGCCGTCTCCGCGACCGGCCGCCGCAGCGAGCGCACCGCCCCCGTGGAGGGTGCCCTGGAGCAGGACGACACGGTCATGCTGCTGCGTGACCCGTACGGCGGTGTGATCGCCGTCGAGCGCCCGTATCTCCCGTTCACGCCCAGCGAGTTCGCCCGGGCCCGTGCCCTGGTCGAGCTGGACGCGCGCCTCGGCCCGCGGATCCCGCGCAGCCAGGACGTGCTGACCCTCCCCGAGGGCAACGAGATCACCGTCCGCCGCGCCGACCAGGGCGACCTGGGGGCCGCCCGGGCCATGCACGACCGGTGCTCCGACCGCACCCTCGGGCTGCGCTACCACGGGCCCGTCGCCGACGCGGACCGCTATCTCAACCACCTGCTCAGCCCCCGGTTCGGAAGGACGCTCGCCGTCGCGACGCCCTCCGGCCGGCTGGTCGCCCTGGGCCATCTCCTCTGGGACGGCGACGAGACCGAGGTCGCCCTCCTCGTCGAGGACGACTGGCAGCGCCGCGGCATCGGCTCCGAGCTGCTGCGCCGTCTGGTGGGCCTGGCGGTGGACGCCGGATGCGACAGCGTCTACGCGGTCACCCAGTCGTCCAACACGGGCATGGTCGCGGCCATGCGCGGGCTGAACCTGCCGCTCGACTACCAGATCGAGGACGGCACGCTGGTGATCACCGCCCGGCTGGGCACCCTCCGCGCCGAACAGCACAAGTCGGCCGAACGGCGCGAGCAGGCCGTGCCGTACGCCGACCGCGGCGTGGAGCCCGGCCGCGCCGGTCAGGGCACCCGCCGCCGGCCGTAGGCGCACCCACCAGGCCGGGCCAACGACTCGATCCGGCCAAACCCGGCCACGACCCGGCGGCGCCGCGCCCGACACCTCCGCGGCCCGCCGGGCGCCCCCGCCACGCCCCGTACCGCTCCAGGTGCGAGGCGTCCACAGGCTGCCGGGAACGGAGGCGTGACACTCCCCACGGGGTTCCGCCACTGGTCGCGACAACCGCCCGGCGCACATGGCCGCGGCCCCGCGCCCCCGACCGATCCGGACGACGACCGTGGCGCTCGGCGCCCGACCCCGGCGCGCGGGGCGGAGGAGGCACCGGCGGGCCGCTCATTTGTCAGCCGACTGTGATCGAATGAGGTGACGTGGGCGGCGGCCGCGTACGAGGATGGTGTCATGCCAGATACCCCCTGCAGCGCTCTTCCGCGCCAGGTCGCGGACGCCTTCGTGGACGCCCTCGTCGAGCTCGACCCGGTCACCGGCACGTACCTGGGCGTGCGCGAGAGCCACGCGCTTCTGCCCGACTTCTCCCCCGCCGGCCAGGAGGAACTGGCCGTACTGGCCCGCGAAACACTCGCCCGGCTCGACAAGGCCGAAACCCTGCCGGGCGCCGACAGCGACGCCGAGCGCCGCTGCGGTCGGCTCCTGCGGGAGCGCCTCACCGCCGAACTGGCCGTACACGAGGCAGACGAGGGCCTGCGCACCGTCAGCAACCTGCGCTCCCCCGCGCACAGCGTGCGCATGGCGTTCACCGTGATGCCCACCGAGACGGACGAGGACTGGGCGGCCGTCGCCGAGCGGCTGCGGGCCGTGCCCGCCGCGCTGGACGGGTACCGGGAGGCGCTGGAGCTGGGCCTGGAGCGGAAGCTGCCGGGCGGCCCGCGCCCCACGGCCACGTTCGTCGAACAGCTCACCGAGTGGTCGGGGGGCGACGAGGGGGCACGGCGCGGCTGGTTCGAGGAGTTCGTCACGGCCGGCCCCGCCGGGCTGCGCGTGGAGCTGGACACGGCGGCGCGCGGCGCCACCTCGGCGGTCGCGTCTCTGCGCGACTGGATGCGCGACGTGTACGCGCCGGCGGTCAAGGACGCCCCGGACGCCGTGGGCAGGGAGCGCTACGCCCGCTGGTCGCGCTACTACAACGGCACGGACTTCGACCTGGACGAGGCGTACGCGTACGGCTGGGACGAGTACCACCGGCTGCTCGGCGAGATGAAGAAGGAAGCCGCGAAGATCCTTCCCGGCGCCGGCCCCTGGGAGGCGCTGGCGCACCTCGACCAGCACGGGACGCACATCGAGGGCGTCGAGGAGACCCGGGTCTGGCTGCAGAAGCTGATGGACGAGGCGATCGACGCACTCGACGGCACGCACTTCGAACTCGCCGAGCGGGTGCGGCGCGTGGAGTCGCGCATCGCGCCCCCCGGCAGCGCCGCCGCCCCGTACTACACGGGCCCGTCCGAGGACTTCTCCCGCCCGGGGCGCACCTGGCTGCCCGTCAACGGCGAGACACGGTTCCCGGTGTACGACCTGGTGTCGACCTGGTACCACGAGGGCGTGCCCGGGCACCATCTGCAGCTGGCGCAGTGGGCGCATGTGGCGGACCAGCTCTCCCGCTACCAGGCGACGGTCGGCATGGTCAGCGCCAACGCGGAGGGCTGGGCGCTGTACGCCGAGCGGCTCATGGACGAGCTCGGCTTCCTGCCCGACGCCGAGCGGCGACTCGGCTACCTGGACGCGCAGATGATGCGGGCGTGCCGGGTGATCGTCGACATCGGTATGCACCTGGGCCTGGAGATCCCGGCGCACTCGCCGTTCCGGCCGGGTGACCGGTGGACGCCGGAGCTGGCGCAGGCGTTCTTCCAGCGGCACAGCAGCCGGCCCCCGGCGTTCGTCGAGAGCGAGATGATCCGCTACCTGTCGATGCCGGCCCAGGCGATCGGCTACAAGCTGGGTGAGCGCGCCTGGCTGCTGGGCCGGGAGAACGCCCGCAAGGCACACGGGGCGGCGTTCGACGCGAAGAAGTGGCACATGGCCGCGCTCTCGCAGGGCCCCCTGGGCCTCGACGACCTGGTGGACGAGCTGTCCCGGCTCTGAGGCGCGGCGCGGCTCAGCAGCCGCAGTCGTCGCCGGCGATGGGCGCGGTCAGGGGGTCGGTGTCCCGCCGGCGCCGGCCCTCCCACGTCTCGTACGGGAATCCCTCGCGGGCCCAGTACTCGAAGCCGCCGAGCATCTCCTTGACCTGGTAGCCGAGTTCGGCGAGGGCCAGCGCGGCGCGGGTGGCTCCGTCGCAGCCGGGGCCCCAGCAGTACGTCACGACCGGGACAGTCCGGTCCAGAAGCCGTCCGGCCTGCTCAGGGATGAGGGCCGTCGGCAGGTGCACGGCGCCGGGGATGCGGCCCTGGTCCCATGCCTCGGTGGAGCGGGAGTCGAGGACGACGAAGCCTGGGTCGCCGCCGGCCCAGAGGGCGGCGGCCACGTCGGAGACGTCGGCGTGGAAGGCGAGCCTCGCGGCGAAGTGGGCGGCGGCCGCGGCGGGCGGCGCGGGCGGCACGCGCAGGACGGGGTTGGCGGCGGACGGGGCGGCGGCGGACGGGGCAATGGCGGTGGCGGTGGCGGTGGCCGGAATCTTCGTCGTCATGCCGGAGAATCTACGGATGCCGATCATCTCGGTGAAGTGACGATCCCCGGCCCTGCCCTTGATACGCCGGGGATTCCCCTGCTATTCCTCGTCCATGACGGGATATTCACCGGACGCCACCGACTGGCGCATACTCGAGGCCCTGCAGGCGCAGGGCAGGGCGAGCTTCGCGGAGCTGGCCCGCGCTGTCTCCATGTCGGCGAGCGCCGTGACCGAGCGGGTCCGCAGGATGGAGGAGGCGGGGGTGATCGCCGGATACACGGCGGTCGTCGACCAGGAGCGCCTGGGCCTGCCGATCCTGGCCTTCGTCCGTCTCCGTTACCCGAACGGCAACTACAAGCCGTTCCACGATCTGCTGGACACGACGCCGGAGATCCTGGAGGCCCACCACGTCACGGGCGACGACTGCTTCGTACTGAAGGTCGTCGCCCGGTCGATGAGCCATCTGGAGCAGGTGTCCGGGAAGGTCGGCGCGCTGGGGTCGGTGACGACGAGCGTCGTCTACTCGTCGCCGCTGCCGCACCGCGCGATCAGTCGCTGACGCCCCCCTCGCCCGTCCGCAGCCGCACCTGCGAGCCGGCGCGCCCCTTGACCACCTCCAGCTGGGCCGGGATACGGCGGCGCAGATCGGCGACATGGCTGACGATGCCCACACTGCGGTCCCGTTCGCGCAGCGAGTCCAGGACGTCGAGCACCTCGTCGAGCGTCTGGTCGTCGAGGCTGCCGAAGCCCTCGTCGATGAAGAGGGTGTCGAGCCGGACACCGCCCGCCTCGTCGGTCACGACGTCGGCGAGGCCGAGTGCGAGGGCGAGCGAGGCGAAGAACGTCTCACCGCCGGAGAGCGTCGCCGTGTCGCGCTCGGCACCCGTCCAGGCGTCGACGACATGCAGGCCGAGTCCAGCGCGCCGGCCGCCGCTGCGGGCGTCGGAGTGGACGAGCGTGTAGCGGCCGGACGACATCCGCCGCAGCCGCGCCGTGGCCGCGGCGGCGACCTGTTCGAGGCGGGCGGCGAGGACGTACGACTCCAGGCGCATCCGGCGCTCGTTCTCGGCGGACGTCCCGGCGGTGAGCGTGGCGAGCCGGGCCAGCCGGTCGTACTCGACGCGCAGCGGGCCCAGCGCGTGCACCTCCTCCGCGACCCTGGCGGACAGCCGGTCCAGCGCGGCGCACCGTTCACGGTGTGCGGCCAGGGCGGTGGCGGCGGCGCGGGCCGCGCGATCGGAGGCGTCGTGGGCGGCGAGCGCCGCTTCGACGTCGACGGGCGGGCCCTCGGCGGCGGCGCGCGCGCCGGGCTCGGCGAGCCGGTCGGCGAGCGCGGCCGCCTCGGCCTGCCAGGTGTCGACACGGTGCTGGAGATCGCGCTGCCGGGTGTCGTCCAGGAGGGCGTCGGCGGCGGCCGCCGGGTTGGCGAACCCGGCCTTGTACGCGGCGTCGGCGAGCCGGTCGTCGGCCTCCTTGAGCCGCCGGGCGGCCACCTCGACGGCCCGTGCGGCGTCGGCGGCCGCGGCGAGGGCGCCGGCCCTGCGCTCCAGCAGCGCCGCGCGCCGGGCGACGGTGCCGCCGCTGTCGCCGAGGACTCGGGCGAGCTCCGCGTCGAGCTCGGCCTGCTGCTGGTCGAGCGCCTCGCGCTGTGAAGCCCGGGCGGCGGCCCGTACCTCCATGTGCTGCCGCTCCGCTGACCGCCGCGTGTACTCCGCCTCGGCCCGCTCCAGCGCCTCGCGCGCGTCGCGCACCGCCCCCGCCAGTTCGTACGCCTCCGCGTGCTCCCGCTCCAGCCGCGCGACCAGGTCTCCCAGCTCTCGGACACCGGGACCGCCCTGCTCGGCGGCCGGCTTCCCGGCGTCCGGTTCCCGGGCGTGCTGTCCCCCGGCGCCCTGCCCCCGGGCGCCCTGCTCTTCGGCGTTCCCGGCGGCCGCCTCCGCTGTCGCGGTCGTCAGGGCCTCCCGTACGACGGCGAGTTCGCGTTCCGTCGTGGTGCGGGTCTCCGCGGCCCGGGTGTGGGCCTCGTACGCGGCGGTCTCCGTGGCGCGGTCGACGTGGTCTGCGGTGGGGCGGGCCGGGGACGGGTGGTCGGCGGAGCCGCAGACGGTGCAGGGCGTGCCGTCGGTGAGGTGGGCGGCGAGTTCGGCGGCGATGCCGCGGAGGCGGCGTTCGCGGAGGTCGAGCCAGGTTTCGTGGGCGGTGTTGGCCTGTTCGCGGGCGGTCGCCAGGCGGGCTTCGGCGGCCGCCGCGTCCTGCGCGAGTGCGTCGCGGCGGCGGGCGGCGGCCAGTCGGCGGCGGGCCGGGGCGAGCTGTCCGGCGAGGTGCTCGGCGCGGGTGGCGGCCTCCTGGGCGGCGTCGACCCGGTCGAGCAGGGCACGCCGGGTGGTGTCCCAGTCGGCCAGCCAGGCGGTGGCCTCGTGGAGGGTCTCGTCGTCGGCGCGGGCCTGCCGGTCGAGTTCCGCCCGTTCGCGGGCGATCAGCGCGGTGCGCTGTTCGGCGCGGCGGGCGGAGTCGAGGCCGCCGAGCTCCTGGCGCACGGCGTGTTCGAGGGTGGTGAGCCGGTCGGCACCGGCGTCGGCGAGGTCGGCGGGGAGTGCGGCCGCGGCCCGCTCGCGGGCCGCTTCCGCCGTGCGGTGGTCCCGTTCCGCCTCGTCGCGCAGGGCCAGCGGTCCGGCGACGCGCTCCGCCCTGCGGGCCTGCTCCAGACGGGTCTGCCAGGCGTCCCGCTCGGGGCGGCGGGCGTCGAGTTCTGCGGCGCGGCGGCGGGCCTCCTCGTACCGTTCGCGGCGGGCGGCCAGGTCCCGGCGCGCGTCGAGGGTGCGGCGGGCTCCGGCCTGCCGGGCTTCGGCGGCGACGAGGGCGAGGTCGGCGGCGTCCAGGGCCTCGCGCGCGCCGGAGCGGGCGACGGCGGCCCAGCTCAGGACGGCCTCGGTGAGCCCGGGGTCGCCGGGCTTGCCGTCGGGTGCGGGCCAGTCGTCGGCCGCGTCCCCGGCGGCCTGCGCCATGCGATGGGCGAGGGCGAGGAGCCGCTGGTCGCCGTCGCGGACCCGCTGCTCGGCGGTGCGCCGCAGGTCGGCGAGGCGCTCCTCGACGGCGGCGAAGCGGCGGGTGTCGAAGAGCCGCCCGAGGAGCTTGCCGCGCGCTTCGGCGTCGGCGCGCAGGAAGCGGGAGAAGTCGCCCTGCGGCAGAAGGACGACCTGACAGAACTGGTCGCGGTTCATGCCTATGAGCTGGGTGATCTCCTCGCCGATCTCCTGGTGGGAGCGGCTCAGCCCGTCCCAGGTACCGGTGGCGGGGTCGAACGCGCGCAGCCAGGACTGGGCCTTCTCGGTGGTGAAGCCGTTGCCGCGCTTCTTGGGACGCGGCTGTGCGGGGCGCCGGGTGAGCTCCAGCCGCCGTCCGGCGACGGTCAGCTCCAGGACGACCTCGGTGGGGGTGCCGGCCGGGGCGTGGTCGCTGCGCAGTGAGGTGCCGGGGCTCTGCCGGGCGCCGGTCACGGAGCCGTACAGGGCGAAGCAGACCGCGTCGAGCACGGAGGTCTTGCCCGCGCCGGTCGGCCCGTGGAGGAGGAAGAGCCCGGCGGTGGAGAGCGCGTCGAAGTCGATCTCCTGGTCGGAGCCGAAGGGGCCGAAGCCGCTGATCCGGAGCCGGTGCAGCCTCACCCGCCCACCTCGCGCTCCCGGACGGCCAGGTCCGCGCGGACGTCGGCGAAGGCGCCCCGCAGCGCCGCGCGCTCGTGCGTGTCGGGACCGGCGCCGCCCCGGACGTGCGTCACGAAGTCCTCCGCGATCTGCTGGTCGGTGCGCCCGCGCAGCCGCTGGGCGTAGGAGAGGAGGTCGTCGTCCCCGTCGGCGCGGTCGGGGTCGAAGACGAGGCTGAGTGTGTGGGGGAACCGCCGGGTGAGCCGGGCCATGGGCTCGGCGGGCCGTACGGGGTCGGTCAGGGTGGCCTCGACCCACGCGTCCTCGTGGCGGTCGAGGGCGGGGTCGTCGAGTAGCTGCTCCAGGGGCCCACGGATCCGGGCGAGGGGGCGCGGGACGGGGCAGTCGACGCGCTCGCCGGTGACGCCGCCGTCGGGTGCGAGGTCGACGAGCCACATGGTCTTGCGGTGGAGCGACTCCGAGAAGGAGTACGCGAGGGGCGAGCCGGAGTACCGGACGCGTTCGGTGAGGGTCTGCGCGCCGTGCAGGTGGCCGAGCGCGACGTAGTCGACCCCGTCGAAGACGCCCGCGGGGACGGCGGCGACGCCGCCGACGGTGATGTCCCGCTCGCTGTCGCTGGGTTCACCACCGGCGACGAAGGCATGGGCGAGGACGACGGAGCGGGTGCCGGGCGGGCGGCGCTCCAGGTCGGCGCGGACGCGGTCCATGGCGGCTGCGAGCACCGCCTGGTGGGATGCCTTCCGTACGCCGAAGCGGTCGCGGACCAGGGCGGGTTCGAGGTACGGCAGGCCGTAGAGCGCGACATCGCCGTGCGGCGGGTCGGGGAGGAGGACGGGGGTGCCGATGCCGTCGGGGTCGGTGCGCAGATGGACGCCGGCGCGTTCGATGAGGCCGGCGCCGACGCCGAGGCGGCGTGCCGAGTCATGGTTGCCGGAGATCATCACAGTGGGTACGCGGGCCTCGGCGAGCCGGTGCAGAGCGGCGTCGAACAGTTCCACGGCGGTGAGCGGCGGCACGGCGCGGTCGTAGACGTCGCCCGCCACGAGGACGGCGTCGACGTCGTGCTCGCGCACGGTGGTGACGAGGTGGTCGAGGAACGCGGCCTGGGCGTCGAGGAGGCCGACCCGGTGGAAGGACCGGCCGAGGTGCCAGTCCGATGTGTGCAGAAATCTCACGGTGCCGCTACGCCCCCCATGTGTGCCGCTCCTGTACCGCTCCTCCGCCGCCCGGTCCGGTAGGCAAGTCTGCCATCCACACGGAGCCGAATGGACCACGGTCGGGTTTGCCGTCCGGCGGAAGGGGCTACACAGGTCGCGGGTCGCACCATGCCCGGACCGTCATCGGTCACCAGCGCCACGGAGGGGCCATGCCGCAGCTGGAGCAGAGCCGGCGCAGGGAGCCGCTGGACGCCTCCTCGAATCCGCGCGTTCGGCTCGGCGGCAGGCTCAGGGACTATCTGACCACGACCGATCACAAGACGATCGGCAAGATGTACCTCGCCACCTCGTTCGGGTTCTTCCTCTTCGCGGGGGTGCTCGCCCTGCTGATGCGGGCGGAGCTGGCGAGGCCCGGCACACAGGTGCTCAGCAGCTTCCAGTACAACCAGGCGTTCACCCTGCACGGCACCGTGATGATGCTGCTCTTCGCGACGCCGATGTTCGCCGGGTTCGCCAACGCGATCATGCCGCTGCAGATCGGCGCGCCGGACGTCGCCTTCCCGCGCCTGAACGCGCTGACGTACTGGCTGTTCCTCTTCGGCGGGCTGACGGTCGTCTCCGGGATCTTCCTGCCGGGGGGTGCCGCCGACTTCGGCTGGTTCGCCTACGCACCGCTGAACAGCGCGGTGTTCTCGCCCGGCGCCGGGGGCGATCTGTGGACCATGGGGCTGGCCGTGGCCGGGTTGAGCACCACGCTCGGCGCGGTGAACTTCATCGCTACGATCATCGCCCTGCGCGCTCCGGGCATGACGATGTTCCGGATGCCGATCTTCACCTGGAACATCCTCTTCACCTCCATCCTGGCGCTGCTCTCCTTCCCCGTGCTGACGGCGGCGCTCCTGGCGCTGGAGGCGGACCGGAAGTTCGGGGCGCACGTCTTCGACGCGGCCAACGGCGGGGCCCTGCTGTGGCAGCACCTGTTCTGGTTCTTCGGACACCCCGAGGTCTACATCGTGGCGCTGCCGTTCTTCGGCATCGTCACCGAGATCATCTGCGTCTTCAGCCGCAGGCCCGTCTTCGGCTACACCGCGATGGTCGGGGCCACCATCGCCATCACCATGCTGTCGGCCGCGGTCTGGGCCCATCACATGTTCGCCACGGGCGCGGTGCTGCTGCCGTTCTTCTCCTTCATGTCGTTCCTGATCGCCGTGCCGACCGGAGTGAAGTTCTTCAACTGGATCGGCACCATGTGGAGGGGGAGCATCTCGTTCGAGACCCCGATGCTCTGGGCGCTCGGGTTCCTGGTGACCTTCCTGCTCGGAGGACTCAGCGGGGTGCTGGTCGCCTCACCGCCGCTGGACTTCCATCTGACGGACACGTACTTCATCGTCGCCCATCTGCACTACGTGCTCTTCGGCACCATCGTGTTCGCCATGTTCGGCGGCTTCTATCTGTGGTGGCCGAAGCTGACGGGAAAGCTGCTCGACGAGCGGCTGGGCCGTATCCACTTCTGGACCCTCTTCGTGGGGTTCCAGGTCACCTTCCTGGTGCACCACTGGCTCGGTGAGCAGGGGATGCCCCGCCGCTACGCCGACTATCTGGCGGCCGACGGGTTCACCGTGCTCAACTCGGTCTCGTCGGTCGGCTCGTTCCTGCTGGGCCTGTCGACGCTGCCGTTCCTGTACAACGTGTGGAAGACCGCCCGGTACGCCCCCAAGGTGGAGGTCGACGACCCATGGGGGTTCGGCCGGTCCCTGGAGTGGGCGACGTCCTGCCCACCGCCCCGGCACAACTTCGTGGCGCTGCCGCGTATCCGCTCCGACTCCCCCGCCTTCGACCACCGTCATCCGGAGGTGCTGCGGGCGGCGCCCACGGCGAGCGGCGTGAACCGGCCCGCCCCCGATCCGCTGGGAGAGCAGAGCCGATGAGAAGTGAGGCGTACCTCTTCGCGGGCGTGGCGGCGTTCTTCCTCGTCACGGACGCGGCGTACATCTGGTTCGCGCGGGAGCCCGTCGGGATCGCGGCCCTGACGGTGTCGTTCCTGATGTCGGCGCTCATCGCGTTCTTCTGCGCGGTGAACTACCGCAGGAAGGGCGAGCGGCCGGAGGACCGCCCGGACTCCGAGGTGCGGGAGCGTGGCGGTGTCATCGACTTCTTCCCGCCGCACAGCGGCTATCCGCCGGTCGTCGCGCTCGGCGTGACCGTGCTCGCCATCGGGGTGGTCTTCGGGCTGTGGCTCGCCGTCATCGGGTTCGGCATCATGGCGGGCGCGGTCGTCGGCATGGTCTTCCAGTTCTCGGGTCGCGACGGCTGAGCCGCCCGGATCACTCGTTCTTCTCGGGGCCGGACACCGGGTCCGCCGTCCTGGCCGAGATCTGGAGGCGTTCCTCCGCCGTGGCGGGCATCTCCACGCGGTCGCGGTAGTACCAGGAGCTCAGCACCGCGCGCAGCCGCTGCCCACGGGAGGCGCCCTCGCCGGGGTGGCCGACCGGCCTGGGGAGATCGCGGACGAGGAGCCGGTAGCGCCGCTCGGCGTCGACCGGGCGGTGGCTGTCGCTGATGGCGCCGTACACGCTCTGGCTGACGCTGCCGGTCTCGTCGCCCTCCTCCAGGAGCCGGCGGTCGTGGGCCTGGAGGCCGAGGCAGATCCGCTTGGTGAGCAGGAACGCCAGCACCGGGCCGAGGACGAGCGCCACGCGGAAGGTCCAGGTCAGGGCCTCCACGGAGAGACGGAAGACAAAGGCCATCACGTCGTTGGCCCCGGCCATGAGCAGGACGGCGTAGAAGACGACGGCGGCCACGCCGAGGCCGGTGCGCGTCGGCCGGTCCCGGGGCCGGTCGCACAGGTGGTGCTCCATCAGGTCGCCCGTCACCCACCGCTCGATGTACGGGTACAGGTACAGCACCAGGAACAGCACCCCGGGCAGCACGACGGCCGGGATGAAGACGGTCCACATGACGGTGTGGCCGGCCACGGTGGTCTGCCAGGGCGGCATGAGCCGCAACGCGCCCTCCAGGAATCCGACGTACCAGTCGGGTTGTGCGCCGGTCGACACCTGGTCGGGGCGGTAGGGGCCGAAGTTCCAGACGGGGTTGATCTGGGCGACGGCGCCGATCAGGGCCATGATCGCGAAGACCATCAGGGTCAGGCCGGACGACTTGGTGATGAAGTGGGGAAACATCGGATGCCCCACCACGTTCCGGTTGGTCCTGCCCCGCGCCGCCCACTGGGTGTGCTTCAGGTACACCACCATCAGCACATGGACGGTCACCAGGGCGATCATCAGGCCCGGCACGAACAGCACATGGACGATGTACAGCCGCGGGATGACGATGTCGCCGGGGTACGAGCCGCCCCAGACGAACTCGGCCAGATACGTGCCGACGAGCGGGATCGACAGCACGATCGAGTGCGCGGTGCGCAGCCCCGTGCCGGACAGCAGGTCGTCCGGCAGGGAGTAGCCGGCGAAGCCCTCCAGCAGCGCCAGCACGAACAGGGTGACGCCGAGCATCCAGTTGATCTCGCGGGGGCGGCGGAACGCGCCGGTGAAGAAGACCCGCAGCAGATGCACCCCGATGGCCGCGACGAACACCAGGGCCGTCCAGTGGTGCATCTGGCGGATCAGCAGGCCGCCCCGGATGTCGAAGCTCAGCCGCAGCGTCGACGCGTAGGCGTCCGACACCGGCACGCCGCGCAGCGGCTCGTACGGACCCTGGTAGTCGGACAGATCCATGCCGGGGTCGAAGAACAGCGTCAGATAGCTCCCGGTGACGACCAGCACGACGAAGCTGTAGAGGGCGAGCTCACCGAGCAGGAACGACCAGTGGTCGGGGAACGCCTTGCGCAGCAGTTCCCGGGCCAGCTCCGACAGCGGAGCGCGCCGGTCGACACCGGCGTATCCGAGGTACGCCGCCTCCCGCGCCTTCGCCCTGAGCCTCGCCTTCCGTCTCCGGAACAGCATGCGTCACGCTCCCTCGTCAGACGCGCGGGTGGGGTATCCGCACTATCGGCGCTCGCGCGGGCGCAAACCGGGCATTAGGCAGATCAGGGGCCTGGTCCGGTGGCCCTGCGCAGGGAGGTCCGATGACGGTTCCGGTGGGAGACGCGGTGGGAGATCCAGTGGGAGGTCCGAGAGCGGCGACGGAGGACGCGGACATCGTCCAGGAGCTGACCGCCGGTCATCGGGAGGTGCAGCGGCTGTTCGACCTGATCCGCGCCTCCGAACCGGGCGGTGACGTACGGAGACGGGCCGTCGAGCGGGTGGGCGCCGCGCTCGCACGGCATGCGGACGTGGAGCGGCGGTTCCTCCACCCGGCGGTACGGACGTACGTGCCGGACGGCGAGCGGTGGGCCGCCGCGGGGCTGGCCGCGCACGCGGAGACCGCGCGGGTGATGGCCGCCCTGGCCGGGCGCGACCCGGCCGGAGAGGAGGCCACCGAGCTGGTCCTCACCCTGACGACCGTGGTCACCCGGCATGTCCTGGACCAGGAGCAGCGGCTGTTCCCCCGGGTGTGGGCAGCGTGCCCGCCGGAGGTCCTGCGGGACCTGGGGCTGCGGGTACGGCGGGCCCGCGGGGCGCCCGCGCCCCGGCTATCGCCGACCGTCCCGGACTCGCCCCGGGAGCTCGCCCGCGCCGCCCGGCGCGTCGGTGTGCTGGACCGCGTCCGCTCGGCCCTCACCCGCCGGCGCCGCACCGGATGAGCGTCCGGCCGCACGGCGCCCCCGGTCACCTGCCCCCGTCCTCTGTATCCCGGCCCCGTACGGCCTAAGGAAGCCGTCCATCCAGTGACGGACCGGCCGCACGCGGGCCGGGGCGGGAACGGGCGGGTATCGGACGCCCATGACCACTCACCCCGCCGAGCGTGGGAGCTCCGGTCGCGGCAGGTTCGAGCGATTCGCGGAAGCGGCGTCCAACTTCACCAGCTCCCCGCCCTTCTTCGTGATCTGCCTCGCGGTCGTCGGTGCCTTCATCGGCGTGCACGCCGCCGGGCTGCCCATCGAGTGGCTGCTCCTCGCGGGCGATGGCATGGCCGCCGTCACGCTGCTGCTCCTCGCCCTGCTCAAGAACTCCGAGATGCGGGTCGAGCACGCCGTCCACCGGAAGCTGGACGCGATCGCCGCCGCCATGCTGGAGATGCACGACAACCCCCAGACCGGGGCGGCCAAGAACCTGCGGGACTCCATCCGGATGGAGGAGGAGACGTGAGCGACGGGCGCGTGTCCTCCGTACGGCCCATTTCGGGGTGACCCGCGGTCCTCCTCCCTTTCGTGCCGGGGGCGCCGGGGCGACGATGCCACGCATGTACGTCCTCATCGTCGTCAGCGCCTTCAACAGCCTGTCCCAGCGGGTCCACGCCGAGTTGTCCGACGCCGGGCACCAGGTGGAGGTGGTCCTCGCGGCGAACGGGGACGACGCGGTCCGCGCGGCAGTACGCGGGCACCGACCGGACCTGATCGTCGCCCCGATGCTGAAGACCGCCCTCCCCGAGGACGTCTGGGCCGAGCACACCTGTCTCATCGTCCATCCCGGGCCCCCCGGCGACCGGGGCCCTTCCGCCCTCGACTGGGCCATCGGGACGGGCGCCGACCGCTGGGGCGTGACCGTTCTCCAGGCCGGCGCCGAGATGGACGCGGGCGACATCTGGGCCACCGCCCCGTTCGACGTGCCGCCGGTCGGCAAGAGCGACCTGTACCGCAACGAGCTGTCGGACGCGGCCATGGCGGCCGTGCTGGAGGCCGTGGAGCGCTTCGCCTCCGACACGTACCGGCCGCTGCCGCAGCGGGACGGGGACGGGAACGGAGACGGGAACGGCGTAGGAGCCCCCGTCGTACGGGTCGTGCAGCGCGGATACTTCCGCCAGGAGCGGCGCCGCATCGACTGGGCCCGGGACGACACCGAGACCGTGCTGCGCAAGCTGCGCGGCGCCGACTCCCAGCCGGGTGTGCGGGACGAACTGCTGGGCCAGGAGCTCTTCCTGCACGGTGGCCACCCGGAGGACCGGCTGCGCGGCCGCCCCGGAACGGTGGTCGCGCGGCGCGCCGGGGCGGTCTGCCTGGCGACCCGCGACGGCGCCGTGTGGGTTCCGGAGCTGCGGCCCCGCCGTACGCGGGGCGGCCCGGCCACGTTCAAGCTGCCGGCCACGCTCGTGCTCGGCGACCGGCTCGCGGACGTGCCGGAAGTGCCCGCACCCCTCGAACTGCCCCCGCACCGGCGCACCTGGACGGACATCCGGTACCGCCAGTCGGGTGATGTGGGGTTCCTGGGCTTCCGCTTTCCCGGCGGGGCGATGAGCACCGCCCACTGCCGCAGACTGCTGGACGCCTACGCTTACGCCCTGTCCCGGCCCACGCGGGTCCTCGTCCTCGGGGGCGGCCGGGACTTCTTCTCGAACGGCATCCACCTCAACGTCATCGAGGCCGCGCCCGATCCGGCCGCCGAGTCCTGGGCGAACATCAACGCGATGGACGACCTGGTCGAGGCGGTGCTGCGGACCACGGACCGGCTGGTCGTCGCCGCGCTCGGCGGCAACGCCGCGGCGGGCGGGGCGATGCTGGCGCTGGCCGCCGACGCGGTGTGGTGCCGCACCGGCGCGGTGCTCAACCCGCACTACCGGCTCATGGGTCTGTACGGCTCCGAGTTCTGGACGTACACGCTGCCCCGGCGCGCGGGTGCCGACCTGGCGGAGCGGCTCATGGAGGAGGCCGCGCCGGTGAGCGCCGCCTCGGCCGCCCGGATGGGCCTCGTGGACCGGCTGGTCACCTCGGCTCCGCAGGGGTTCGCCCCGGAGGTCGCGCGGATGGCGGGCGACCTGGCGTCGGGAGGCAAGCTGCGGCAGCTCATCCACGACAAGGGCGAGGCCAGGGAGAAGGACGAGGCCGAGCGGCCACTGACGGAGTACCGGCGTGAGGAACTGGCGCGGATGCACCGCACCTTCTTCGACCCCGAGTCGTCGTACCACGCGCTGCGCACGGCCTTCGTACGAAAAGCACCACCGCAGGCGACGCGCCAGGGCCAGGGCTGGGGCTAGGGCTGGGGCTGGGGCTGGGGCTGGGGCTGGGGCTGGGGCTGGGGCTGGGGCTGGGGAGTGTCCGGCGGATCACGGCGGCAGCGGGGCCGGGCGGCATTTTTCAGCGCCGGTGAGCGGGGTCTGGTGCGTGCGGCCGCAAGGCGGAGTCCGGCCGCCGGCACCAGGGCCGGCCGCTGCTCCACACGTGGGAATCCCCGGGCCCGGCGCGGGCACGTCCCGGTGCGGCGCGGGACGGGTGCCTAGCGTCGTGCCCCATGCACGAACTGTCCATCGCCACCTCTGTTGTCGAGGCCGTCGAGGACGTCGTCCGCGAGCACGGCGCCGAGGGCGTCGAGTCAGTGCGGCTGCGCGTCGGGGCCCTCGCGGGTGTCGTGCCCGACGCGCTGCGGTTCTGTTTCGACCTGGCCGCCGAGGGGACGCCCGTCGCGGGCGCCGTTCTGGTCGTCGAGGACGTGGCCGCCCGCGCGCGGTGCGCGGGCTGCGACGGCGCGTTCGCGGTGGGCAGCCCACCCGACCTGACCTGCCCGGAGTGCGGCGCGAGCGCGGCCGAGCTGCTCGCGGGCCGGGAGCTGGAGATCGCCGGAGTGGGGCTCGTCCAGCCGGGGACGTGCCGCGCCGAGCCCACGAGTGGTGGGCCGGCGGCCGGCGTACACCGAGGAGGAGACGCATGATGTGCCGGTCGGTCGACCTCGAGCACGCCGTCACCGCGAAGAACGACGGCCTCGCCGCCGCCCTCCGCGCCGACCTGACGGCACGTGGGGTGACGGTGGTCAACCTGATGTCCAGTCCGGGCAGCGGCAAGACCGAGCTGCTCGCGCGGGTACTGGGCCGGGCCGTCGAGCGCGGGCTGAAGGTGGCGGCGATCACGGCGGATCTCGCCACGGAGAACGACGCGCGGCGGCTGGCCCGCTCCGGCGCGCCGGTGAAGCAACTGCTCACGGGCGGGCTGTGCCACCTGGAGGCGGAGCAGGTGCGCGCCCACCTCGACGGCTGGCTGCCCGACGGCACGGAGGTGCTCTTCGTCGAGAACGTGGGCAATCTGGTCTGCCCGGCCGCGTACGACCTCGGGGAGGCCCTGCGCGTGGTGCTGATGGCGGTGACCGAGGGCGAGGACAAGCCGCTGAAGTACCCCACGGCGTTCGGGTCCGCCCAGCTCGTGGTGGTGACGAAGACGGACCTGGCGGAGGCTGCCGGGTTCGACGCGCGGGCGTTCGCCGAGCACGTCCAGCGGATCAACCCGGGCGTGGATACGGTACGTTCCTGCGCGCGCACCGGCGACGGCGTGGACGTGCTCCTCGACCGGGTCACCGCCGTGCGCGCGGGTGAGCCGGTGCACCGGCCGGTCCTTGCGGGCCACGGCGAGACGCACCTGTCGGCGGCCCTGGACCCGCGGTGACACCGGCCCGGCCGGACGTGGCGGCCGAGGCGCGGGCGGCGGTCCCGGGCACGCTGCGCCGGCGGGTGACGGTGGAGGGGGTCGTCCAGGGCGTCGGATTCCGGCCGTATGTGCAGCGGCTGGCCACCGAGCACGCGCTCGTGGGCCACGTGAGCAACACCGCCTCGGGCGTACTGATCGAGGTGGCGGGCGACGCGGCGGCCGTGGCCCGGTTCTGCGACCGGCTCGGCGAGCGGCTGCCGCCGCTCGCCCGGCTGACCGCCGTACGGTACGAGGATCTGCCCACGGCCGGCGAGGCGGACGGCGGCTCGGACAGCGGGGCGGACAGCGGGTTCACCATCCGGCCCTCCGGGCCGGGTGGCGGGCGGGCCGCCCCGCTGCCGCCGGACACGGCGACCTGCGACGCCTGTCTGCGCGAGCTCACCGACCCGGCCGACCGCCGTCACCGCCATCCGTTCATCACCTGCACGAACTGCGGCCCCCGCTTCACGATCGTCACCGCTCTGCCGTACGACCGGGCGACCACCACGATGGCGGGCTTCCCGATGTGCGCGGCGTGCGCGGCCGAGTACCGGGACCCGGGCGACCGGCGGTTCCACGCCCAGCCGGTGGCCTGTCCCGACTGCGGCCCCCGGCTCCGTCTCGTCCCCGCCGCCGGGTCGGGCCACGCCCCGGCCGAGGGCCCCGACGCCGTGGCGGCCGCGCGGCGGCTGCTGGCGCGGGGCGGGATCCTGGCCGTCAAGGGCATCGGCGGCTACCACCTGGCGTGCGACGCCACCGACGCGGGTGCCGTCGCCGCGCTGCGCGCCCGTAAGGCCAGGGGCGGCAAACCGTTCGCGGTGATGTGCGCCGACGCGGAGACGGCCGCCCGGTTCGCGGCCGTCTCCCCCGCCGAGCACGCCGTGCTGACCGGCCCGCTCCGCCCGATCGTGCTGCTGCGCCGCCGCGCCGGTTCGGGCAGCGGGCTGCCCGCGCCGGAGGTGTGCCCGGGCAGCCCGCACGTGGGGGTGCTGCTCCCGTACGCACCGGTGCACCGGCTGCTGTTCGGACTGCCCGGTGACCCGCCCGGCCCCCAGGTGCTGGTGATGACCAGTGGGAACCGGTCCGGGGAGCCGATCGTGACGGACGACGGCGAGGCGCTGACGCGGCTGGCCGGGCTCGCGGACGCCTGGCTGGCGCACGACCGGCCGATCGAGGCGCCGTGCGACGACTCCGTGGTCCGCGTACGCCCGGACGGCACCGAGCTGGTGCTGCGGCGCTCCCGCGGATATGTCCCGCGGCCCCTGCCGGTCCCGGTGCCGGTGCGGTCCGCGCTGGCCGTGGGCGGCGACCTGAAGAACACGCTGTGCCTCGGCGCGGGGCAGGACGCGTGGTTCTCGCCGCACATCGGCGACATGGGCGACCTCGCCACACTGGACGCGTTCGCGCGGAACGAGCGGCGGCTGCGGCACCTCACCGGGGTCGAGCCCCGGCTCGTCGTGGCCGACCTGCACCCCGCGTACCACTCGGCGCACTGGGCGCGCCGCCGTGCCGAGGGGCCGCGCCTGCGTCTCGTGCAGCACCATCACGCGCACATCGCGTCGGCCATGGCGGAGCACGGTCTCGACGGTACGACGCCGGTCATCGGGGTCGCCTTCGACGGCACCGGCTACGGCGAGGACGGCACCGTGTGGGGAGGCGAGTTCCTGCTCGCCGACTACGTGGGCTACCGGCGGTTCGCGCATCTCGCGCCCGCGCCGCTGCCGGGCGGCGACGCCGGCGTGGCCAACCCGTGCCGTACGGCGCTGGCCCGGCTGCGTGCCGCACGGCTGCCCTGGGACCGCGATGTGCCGAGTGCGGTGGCCTGCTCGGCGGCCGAGCTGACGCTGCTCGACCGGCAACTGGAGCGCGGGACGGCCTGTGTGGCGACGTCCAGCGCGGGGCGGCTGTTCGACGCGGTGTCGTCGCTGGCGGGGGTGTGCCACCGGGCCGGGTACGAGGCGCAGGCGGCCCTGGAGCTGGAGGCGCGGGCGGCGACCGCCTGGGCGGACACCCCGGACTCGTACGGCTTCGCCGTCGGCACGCCCGGCGGCGGCGGGCCGCTGTTGCTGGACCCTGCGCCGGTGCTCGGCGGAGTCGTCCGTGACGTGCGGCGCGGCACGCCGGCCGGGGTGGTCGCCGCCCGGTTCCACCGGGGGCTGGCGGTGGCCGTGGCCGATATGTGCGGGCGGGCGCGGCGGGCCACGGGGCTCGGGACGGTGGTGCTGACGGGCGGTGTGTTCGCCAACGCGCTGCTGGAGGAGGAGTGCGCAGCCCGGCTCGCCCAGGACGGGTTCACCGTGCTCAGGCACGGCGAGGTACCGCCGGGCGACGGGGGTCTGGCGCTCGGTCAGCTTCTCGTCGCGGCGCGCGAGGAAACGGGCGGCCGGTAGCCGGTGGACCGGTGGACAGCGAGGAACGGAGACGGCCCATGTGTCTGGCAGTGCCCGGCAAAGTGCTGGCGATCGAGGAACGGGACGGTCCGCTCACGGGCCGGGTCGACTTCGGCGGCGTGCGGAAGGACGTCTGCCTGGAGTACGTCCCCGAGGTCCGGGTCGGTGAGTACGTCATCGTCCATGTCGGCTTCGCGCTCCAGCGGCTCGACGAGGAGTCGGCGCGGGCTTCCCTGGAGCTCTTCGAGCAACTGGGCCTGATCGACGAGGAGTTCGGCGACGCCTGGCAGCGCGCCGCGGCGGAGGAGAGCGGCACCACCCCATGAGATACATCGACGAGTTCAACGACCCGGACCTGGCGCGCAGGCTGCTCGCCGAGATCCATGCCACCGTCACCCGCCCCTGGGCGCTGATGGAGGTGTGCGGCGGGCAGACGCACTCCATCATCCGGCACGGGATCGACCAGCTGCTCCCGGAGCAGGTGGAACTGATCCACGGCCCCGGCTGCCCGGTCTGCGTCACGCCCCTGGAGATGATCGACAAGGCGCTGGAGATCGCGTCCCGGCCGGGGGTGATCTTCTGTTCGTTCGGCGACATGCTGCGCGTGCCGGGCACCGACCGGGACCTGTTCCGGGTGAAGGGCGCGGGCGGTGACGTACGCGTGGTGTACTCGCCGCTCGACGCGCTGGACGTCGCCCGGCAGAACCCGGACCGGCAGGTGGTGTTCTTCGGGATCGGCTTCGAGACGACCGCGCCCGCCAACGCCATGGCGGTGCATCAGGCGCGGCGGCTCGGGGTGCGCAACTTCGGCCTTCTCGTGTCGCACGTGCGGGTCCCCCCGGCCGTGGAGGCCATCATGACGGCGCCGTCGTGCCGGGTTCAGGGGTTCCTGGCGGCGGGCCATGTGTGCAGCGTGATGGGCGTGGCCGAGTATCCGGAGCTGGCCCGGCGGCACCGCGTCCCGATCGTCGTGACGGGTTTCGAGCCGCTGGACATCCTGGAGGGCGTCCGCCGGGCCGTGCACCAGCTGGAGCGCGGGGAGCACCGGGTGGAGAACGCCTACGCGCGCGTGGTGCGTGACGAGGGGAACCCGGCGGCGCTGCACATGATCGAGGAGGTCTTCGAGGTCACGGACCGGGCGTGGCGCGGTATCGGCATGATCCCGGCGAGCGGGTGGCGGCTGTCGGAGGCGTTCCGGGAGTACGACGCCGAGCACCGCTTCGACGTGGGCGGTATCCGTACCGAGGAGTCGGCGGCGTGCCGCAGCGGCGAGGTGCTCCAGGGGCTGATCAAGCCGGTGGAGTGTGAGGCGTTCGGTACGGCGTGCACACCGCGTACGCCGCTGGGCGCCACGATGGTGTCGAGCGAGGGCGCGTGCGCCGCCTACCACCTGTACCGGCGGCTCGGTTCACCGAAGGAGATGAACCCCGTTGGCTGAGACACTGACGTCCGGGCCGGTCGACCCCGCGAACTGGAGCTGTCCGGCGCCGCTGCGCGATCAGCGGGTGGTGCTCTCCGGGCACGGCGGCGGGGGCGCGCTCTCCGCGGAGCTGGTGGCGGAGGTCTTCGTCCCCGCGTACGGCAACGAGGTGCTGGCGGGTCTGGGCGACTCGGCGGCCGTGACGCTGGGCGG
Organism: Streptomyces sp. TRM49041; assembly: GCF_008271805.1. Lineage (GTDB taxonomy): Bacteria > Actinomycetota > Actinomycetes > Streptomycetales > Streptomycetaceae > Streptomyces. The sequence goes on along the minus strand of NZ_VSRY01000118.1, from coordinate 24,796 downwards.
GGCACGGCTGGCGTTCTCGACGGACTCGTACGTGGTGCGGCCGCTGTTCTTCCCCGGCGGCTGCATCGGGGACCTCGCGGTCAACGGGACGGTCAACGACCTGGCCATGAGCGGGGCCCGCCCGGCTTATCTGTCGTGCGCGTTCATCCTGGAGGAGGGCACGGCGCTGGACGTCGTCGGGGAGGTGGCTCGGGCGATCGGCTCGGCCGCCGCGGCCGCGGGCGTGACCGTGGCGACCGGGGACACGAAGGTCGTGGAGTCGGGGCACGGCGACGGCGTGTACATCACGACATCGGGCGTGGGCGTGATTCCCGACGGGGTCGACATCCGCCCGCGGCGGGCGGCGCCCGGTGACGTCGTCCTCGTCAGCGGGCCCGTCGGCCAGCACGGCGTGGCCGTGCTGAGTGTGCGGGAGGGCCTGGAGTTCGGCGGCGAGGTGGTGAGCGACACGGCGGCGCTGGGCGGCCTGGTGGAGGCGATGCTGGCCGTCACCAAGGACCTGCATGTGCTGCGGGACCCGACCCGGGGCGGGGTGGCCGCGGCGCTGAACGAGATCGCGTCGGCCTCCGGCACGGGCGTACGGCTGTCGGAGCGTGCCGTTCCGGTGCCGGACGCGGTGGCGGCGGCATGCGGTTTCCTGGGCCTCGATCCGCTGTACGTGGCGAACGAGGGGCGGCTCGTCGCGTTCGTACCGCGTGAGCACGCGGACGCGGTTCTGGCGGCGATGCGGGCGCACCCGCTGGGCGCCGGCGCGGCGATCGTCGGCGAGTGCGTCGCGGAGCACCCGGGGATGGTGGTGGCCGCCACGGGCCTGGGCGGCACGCGGGTGGTGGATCTGCCGCTGGGCGAGCAGTTGCCGCGCATCTGCTGACGGGGTGGCGGTCAGCCGTCCCCGTACGCCTCGCCGCCGAGTTCCAGGCCGGCCGTTCCGGCCGTCGCGTCGGCGAGCCAGCCGCGGAAGGCGTCGACGTCGGCGTCCGGGAGGCCGATCTCGATCCGGACGGCGTCGGCGTACCGTACGTCGCGGACGGTCCTGCCGGTGGCGCGCAGGTCGTTCTGGAGCTTGCCGGCCCGCTGGTGGTCGACGGTGACGGTGGCGAGGCGGTAGCGCCGGCGGGTGATGGTGCCGAGGGCGTCGAGAGCCTCGCCGACGGCGCCGCCGTACGCCCTGATCAGCCCGCCGGCGCCGAGCTTGACGCCGCCGTAGTAGCGGGTGACGACGGCGACGACGTAGCGCGTCTCGCGCCGCAGGAGCATCTGGAGCATGGGCACGCCCGCGGTGCCGCCGGGTTCGCCGTCGTCGCCGGCCTTCTGGACGGAGGCGTCGGCGCCGATGACGTACGCGAAGCAGTTGTGCGTGGCGGTGGGGTGCTCCTTGCGGATACGGGCGATGAAGTCCTGGGCCTCCTGCTCGGTCGCCGCGGGGGCGAGCGCGCAGAGGAAGCGCGACCGGTTGATCTCGGTCTCGTGCACGCCCTCGCGGGCCACCGTCAGGTACTGCTCCTGCATCCCGCCACCCTAGTCGCCGGCCGTCGCGCCCCGGGCACCGCCGCCGTCGCCGTCCCGCGCGGCCTGCTCGGCGAGCCGCCGCCGGGCGTCGTCCCAGGCGAGCGGCAGGTCCTCGGCGGTGGCCTCCCAGAAGGTGAAGGTGGAGCCCCGCATGGTCGCCCGGAGGTCTTTCATGATCCCGCGGTGCGGTTCGGTCCGGGCGTAGGTGTAGAGGGCCTCGCGGTCCTGCCACGCCGAGAGCGTGTAGAAGGTCCGCTTGAGCGGCTGCGCGACGAGGGACGCCCCGTAGGCGCCGGGCGCGGAGGTGACCTGCCGCCAGGCGGCGAGGGACTTGACGAAGAACCGGGGCACGTCCTTGAGGGACCGCACTTCGAAGCGCGAGGCCATGACGTAGGCGGGGGCGTGCGGCGGTGCGGGATTGGGCGTGGTCCAGGGAAGGGTGGGCATGACGGTCCTCTCGACGAGCCACGACACGATCGGATAGTGGCACTACCCATAACTGGATAGTGCCACTATCTATCATGCGGGTAAACCCCGCCCGAAGGGGAATGCCCGGGCGCACGCGGTGGTTTCCCGGTCTGAAGCGACCCCCGCCCGGCAGGAGTGCCCACGTGTACGGCGACACCGAGACCATCCGCAGGATCCTCACCGAGTCCGGCGACACCTGGGCCGTGGTCGGCCTGTCCACGAACCGGACGCGGGCGGCGTACGGCGTGGCCGCGGTGCTGCGGCGGTTCGGGAAGCGGGTCGTGCCCGTACACCCGAAGGCGGAGACCGTGCACGGGGAGCAGGGGTACACCACGCTCGCCGACATCCCCTTCCCGGTGGACGTCGTGGATGTCTTCGTCCACAGCGAGCTGGCCGGGGACATCGCGGACCAGGCCGTGGCGAAGGGCGCCAAGGCGGTCTGGTTCCAGCTCGGGGTCGTGGACGAGGACGCGTACGAGCGGACGCGGGCGGCCGGTCTCGACATGGTCATGAATGTGTGCCCGGCCATCGAGATCCCCGCGCTGGGGCTGTCGCCTCGCCACGGGCGCTGAGGGGGTCGTTTCACGCCCGGCCGTGTTCCTTCTGCGAGCGTCTCGCCAGGGTGTCGACCACCACGGCCGCGAGCAGCACCCCGCCGGTGATCATGAACTGGACGGCGGCCTGGATGCCCAGCAGGGCCATGCCCGAGGCGATCGACTGGATGACGAGCATGCCCAGCAGGGCCGACCACGTCGTGCCGCGGCCGCCGAAGAGGCTGGTGCCGCCGATGACGGCCGCGGCGATGGCGTTCATCAGCAGCAGGCCCGTGCCGGAGGTCTGGCTCACCGAGGTGATCCGTGAGGCCAGGAACAGGCCGCCGATCGCGGCCATCGTGCCGGACACCATGAACACGGAGACACGCACCCACACCACGTCGATGCCGGCGCGGCGGGCCGCCTCCGTGCCACCGCCGAGCGCGTAGACGCTCCGCCCGTACCGGGTGCGGCGCAGGATCAGGTCCAGGCCCGCCACGACGGTGAGGAAGGCGAGCAGGGCGAGGGGCAGTCCCTGGAACTGGTTGAGCACATACGCGGCGGCGAACGCCATCAGCGCGACCACACCCGCGCGTAGCACGATCTCCCCGAGCGGCCGGTACGGCATGCCGGTGGCCTGACGGCGTCGCCGGCCCTGGTAGTAGACGAGGAAGTACAGGACCGACCCGAAGGCGGCCAGGCCGTAGGCGGCGGCGACGTCGTGGAAGTAGAAACTGGTCAGCTTGGCGACGAGCCCCTGGTCCTCGAGGTTGATGGTGCCGCTGGTGCCCAGGACGTACAGCATCAGGCCGTTCCAGCCGAGCAGCCCCGCGAGGGTGACGACGAAGGAGGGTGTGCCGAGCCGGGCGACGAAGAAGCCGTGCACGGAGCCGATCGCGGCGCCGCACAGCACCGCGATGACGACGGCGAGCCACTCCGCCATACCCTGCTGCACGTTGAGCACGGCGAACAGCGCCGCCGCGAGGCCGCTGACGGAGCCCACCGACAGGTCGATCTCGCCGATCAGCAGGACGAAGACGATACCGACGGCGATCATGCCCGCCCCGACGATGTCCACGCTGAGGTTGGACAGGTTGCGCGGCGAGAGGAAGTTGCTGTTGAGGATCTGGAAGACCGTCCAGATCACCAAGACCCCGACGACGACCGGGACCGCGCCGAGCTCACCGCCGCTCACCCGCTGTCTGAGCACGCCGGTCCAGCTCCCGAGAGTCCGCCGGAGGCCGTTCACCGCTCCGCCTGCCCCGGAGGGGAGGTGCGGCGGGCCGAGCTGTGGTGGTGGCTGGTGACGCCGGTGATGGAGGAGATGATCTGTTCCTGGGAGGTGGTGCCCACATCGAAGACGCCGTTGTTGCGGCCGAGGTGCAGCACGGCCACGCGGTCCGCGACCGCCTTGATGTCGCCCATGTTGTGGCTGATGAGGAGGACCCCGAGGCCACGGTCGCGGAGCATCTCGACGAGGTCGAGGAAGCGGCTGGTCTGCTGGATGCCGAGGGCCGCCGTCGGTTCGTCGAGGAGGAGCAGCCGCGGCTCGCCCAGCAGGGAGCGGGAGATCGCGACGGTCTGCCGCTGTCCGCCGGACAGACTGGCCACCTTGGCGCGCAGATTGGGGACGTGGATCGCCAGCGAACTCAGCAGGTCGCGGGTCTGACGCTCCATCTCGGCCTCGTCGAGGAGACCGACCCTGCGGAGTTCCCGGCCCAGGAAGAGATTGCCGACGACATCGAGGTTGTCGCAGAGCGCGAGGTCCTGGAACACGGTCGCGATCCCCAGGGCATGGGCGTCCTGTGGGTTTCTCACTCTGACGGGCCGACCCGCCCACTCGATGACACCTTCGTCCGCGGGGCCGACCCCCGCGATCACCTTGACGAGGGTGGACTTCCCCGCACCGTTGTCGCCCATCAGAGCGACGACCTCACCGGCCCGGACGTCCAGCTCCACGTCGGCGAGCGCCTCGACGGCGCCGAAGCGCTTGCGGACGCCGCGCAGTGCCAGCAGGGGTGGGACCGGCACGGAAAACCACCTCCTCTCCGCCCGATTACACGGTGAGTCCTGCCTTCGCGCACGCCGACGCGTACTTCGGAGTACAGATCTGGTCAATCGTGTACATGCCGTCCTTGACGACGGTGTCGCGGACCGTGCCCGCGGTGACGGAGATCGGGGTGAGCAGGACGGCCGGTACGCCCTGGACCGTCCCGCTGCTCGCCTCGTGCGAGGCGATGGTGTCGAGCGGGTCGCCGCGGCCGAGGGCGACGGCCATCTCGGCGGCCGCGGCGGCCTGCGGTTTGAACGGCTTGTACACCGTCATGTACTGGTCGCCGCTGATGATGCGCTGGATGGCGCCGAGGTCGGCGTCCTGCCCGGTGACCGGGGGCAACGGCTCGACGAAGTTGGCCTTGAGGGAGGAGATGACGCCCGCCGCGAGCCCGTCGTTCGCCGCGTACACGCCGTCGATGTTCTCGGCCCCCAGGGCGGCGATGGCGCCGGACATGTTGACGTTGGCGATCTCCGGCCGCCAACCGGTGGTGTCGAACGCCTTGCCGATCTTGACACGGCCCTTGAGTACGGAGAGCGCGCCCTTCTCGAACGAGCCCGAGTTCGGGTCGGCGGGGTCGCCGTTCATCATGACGATCTGGCCGCCGTCCGCCTTGTCACCCATCGCGGTGAGCAGCCCCTCTGCCTGAAGCCTGCCGACGTCCTCCCCGTCGAAGGAGACATAGCCGGAGATCGGGCCCTCGGCGAGACGGTCGTAGGAGACGACGGGGATGCCCGCGTCGTCGGCTCTTCTGATCGAGGAACTGAGGGCCAGCGAGTCGACCGGGTCGAGGATCAGCACATCGACCCCTTTGGTGATCATGGATTCGATCTGCCGCTTCTGCTGGGCCACGCCGCCGTGGGCATTGGCGTACTCGACCCCGCACCCCGGGCAGATCTCGGCGATCCGCTTCTCGATCAGGGGTCGGTCGAAGGTCTCCCAGCGGGGGGTATGGGTATCGGGGAGCAGCACACCGATCGTCGGGGTGGGGTCCGTGCGGTCCGAGCGCCCGGGGCTCGGACCGCCGTTCTCGTGCGCCATGTCGGCCGTGCCGCAGGCGGCGAGAGCGACGGTGAGAGACACGGCCGCCGCGCCGAGGGCGGTACGGCCACGGCCGTGCCTGCGGGGCTTCATGGGGAACACCTCCTCACCGGCCCACCGGCCGGGGCTGTGGCTGTGGCTGTGGCTGCCCTACGGGTCCGGGGGCGCCGCGCGGGACGACGAACTCGCTCCACACCTGTTTTCCGCCGCTCACCGGCACCGAGCCCCAGGACGTCGACAGGGCCTCCACCAGGAACAGGCCGCGGCCTCCCGTCGATTCCCAGTCGGCCATCACGGGCTTGGCGGGGGCCCGCGGCGACACGTCGCTGACGGCGATCCGCAGACGGTCGCCGGCCAGGGTGAGGTCGAGACGTACGGGGCCCTGTGTGTGGACGAGGGCGTTGGTGACCAGCTCGGACACGACCAGCAGAGCGGTGTCCGCCTCCTCCGCCACGTTCCACTTGCGGAGGGTGCGGGCGGTGAAGCGGCGGGCGTGCATCACGGCGTCGGGAAGCCGCCAGACCGCCCAGCCCGCCCGGATCGGCCGGACCTTCATGCCGTCATAGCGCATGACCAGCAGCGCCACGTCGTCGGCGCGGCGGGTCCCGTCGCCCAGGAGCTCGTCGGCCAGGCGTCCGGCGTCGGTCGGGTCGGCGGCGGACAGCAGCGCGCGCATCCTGCGCATGCCCTCCTCCAGGTGGAGGCTCGCCGACTCGACGAGGCCGTCCGTGAGCAGCGCGAGGACCGTGCCGGGGGTGAGGCCGACGGCGGTCATGGGAAAGTCCGCGTCCGCGAAGACCCCGAGTGGCAGGCCGCCTTCGGCGGCGACCTCCTCCGTACCGCCGTCCGGGTGGCGCAGCAGCGGGGAGAGGTGCCCCGCGCGGACGATCCAGGCGTCGCCCTCCTCCATGTCGAGTTCGACGTAGCAGCAGGTGGCGAAGAGATCGGTCTCCATGCCCACCAGGAGCCGGTTGGCGTGCGAGACGACGACGTCGGGCGGATGGCCCTCCACCGCGTAGGCCCTGATCGCCGTCCGGATCTGGCCCATGATCGTGGCGGCTCCGGCGCTGTGGCCCTGTACGTCCCCGATGACCAGGGCGACGCGGCTATCCGAGAGCGGGATGACGTCGTACCAGTCGCCGCCCACCTCCAGCCGGGCCATGGCGGGCAGATAGCGGGCGACGGCCACTCCGCCGGCGAGGTCGGGCAGCCTGCGGGGCAACAGGCTGCGCTGGAGGGTGGTGGCGAGCTCGTGCTGGGCGTCGAAGGCCTGGGCGCGCCGGAACGCCTGCCCCACCAGGCCGGCGGTGGCCGTCAGCAGGGAGCGTTCCTCGGCGCCGAACTCGTGCGGCTCGTCCCAGCCGACCAGGCACGCGCCGATGACCCGGCCCTCGGCGGGCAGCGGCAGGACGGCGAGCCCGCCGGGGCCGACGCCCGCGAGCCCGGGTTCGAGTTCGGCGCCGGCCGGGCACAGGCCCACGCGGACGTCGCGGAGCGCGGCCGCGAGGGTGGGCAGGGCGCGGATCGGTGTGTCGGGCCATTCGGAGCGCCATTCCGAGCGCCAGATCTCCGGCCAGGCGGCGGGTTCCGGCGGGTCCAGGACGGTGACGACCAGCCGGTCGGCCTCCAGTCCCGCGACCGCCACCCGGTCGGCGCCCAGCAGAGGGTCGCGCAGGGCGTCGACGACGACCCGGCCGACGTCGCGGGCGGTCATCGAGGCCGCCAGCGAGGCCGCGAGCCGCTGCACCATGGAGACCTCGTCGGCACCGGGCCGCAGCGAGGACGCGTCGACGACGATGCCAAGGACGCGTTCGGCGCGCCCGGCGGAGTCGGTGAGGACCCGGGAGCGCAGCCGGAGCCAGCGCAGTTCGCCGTTGGGGCGGCGGATGCGGAAGTCCAGCTCGCGGCTGGCGGCGGCGGTCTGGGCCGGCTCGACCAGGGACATGAAGGCGGGCAGGTCGTCCGGGACGGTGTGGGCGAGGAGGGTCTCCACGCGGCCGTCGAAGTCGTCCGGGTCGATGTCGACCAGTTCGAGGACCCGCTCGTCGGCGGTGATCCGGCCGGTGTGCAGGACGAGGGTGAACGAACCGACCCGGTCGGGCTCCAGTACGTCACCGGGCATGCGTCGGGGCCGGGCGGGGCCGGCCGAAGCGGCCGTCGCGGAGGCACCGCCGGGGGTGGGCGCATGCGTGGCCGATGCGCCCGTGGCCGGTTCGGCCGACCCCGGTGCGGTCGTCGCTGGTGCGGTCGTCCTCGATGCGGTCGTCCTCGATGCGGTCGTCCCCGATGCGGTCGTCCCCGATGCGGTCGTCCCCGGTGCGGTCGGCCGTACGCCGCCGTGTTCGGCGCCCGCTCCCACGCCTGCTTCGGCCGCCGCCTCGGCGGCGGCTTCAAGCCGCGTGGCGACCTGGTCGGCGTACAGCTCCAGGAAGCCGCGCCGGTCGGGGTCGAAGCCCTTCCCGGTGGTGTCCACGACGACGAGGCAGCCGAGCCCCCGGCCCTCGGCGCCGATCGGCAGCACGCCCAGCGCGACGTCCGGCGCGAGGTTCTCGGGTGCGGCCTCCCCGCGGGCGCCCAGCTCTCCGGAGGTCAGCCACAGCGGCCGGCCGCCGCGGAAGGCGTCGGCGACCGCGGACCGTCCGGACACGGCATAGCCGGTGGGCCAGCCGGGCGGCGCGTCGGTCTCCCCCGCCGGTCCGGCGAGTCTCAGCTCCCGGCCGCCGTCGCTCGGCACGTAGACGGCCACCAGGGCGGCCCCGGCGAACACCAGAGCATGCTCAGCCCCCAGCTGGTCGGCAGCGGAGGGCCGCAGGGCACCGGGGGCTCCGCCTGCGAGGTCCGCCCGCAGTCCCGGAGCTCCAGCCGCGGCGCCACCTTCGCTGGACACTTCGCCATCACACCTCACCCTCCATACTGGGCGTCCCTGGCGGAAAGCGGCCAGTCCAGGGCGTTCTCCGGGGGTGGCGGGGCGGCGGGGCGGCCGGCGCGCGGGCCGGACGGTCAGCGCACGGGCGGGACGGAGACCGCCAGGGTCATCTCGACCGGTACGTCGCCGTCGTTGCGGTAGGCGTGCGGGACGTTGGACTCGAAGACGGCGGACATGCCGGCGGCCACCGGGTGGGCCGTGCCGTCGACGACGAGGGTGAGTTCCCCGGCTGTCACATGCAGCAACTCGGTCGTGCCGTCGGGGTGCGGATCGGACGTGGAGGCGTCGCCGGGCATGAGCGTCCAGGTCCACAGCTCCAGCGGGCCGCGCGCCTCGGTGCCGACCAGCAGGGTGCTGTGACTGCCCGCCGCGGTCGACCACATGCGTACCGCCTGCTCGGCCTGGACCACCCGGACGTGGGGGCCCTGCTCGTGGTCCAGCAGGGTCGTGATGGAGACGCCCAGCGCGTCGGCGAGCTTCACCGTGGTGCCCACACTCGGGTTCGTCCTGGCCTGCTCGATCTGGATGATCATGCCGCGGCTGACGCCGGAGCGGGCGGCGAGTGCGTCCAGCGTGAGGCCCCGCTCCTTCCGCCAGCGCTTGAGGTTGCGGGCGAGGGACTGCGTGAGCTGATCGAGGTCCGACACATTCCGTCCAATATTCTGGATGACAGAGTTCAATGGACTGCACTACGGTGTGGTGCACCCCCGTGTTCAACGCACTGTACTGCGAGGTCGTCATGACAGCCCTGTTCGCCCTGGCCACCAGCCTGCTCTGGGGGCTGGCCGACTTCGGAGGAGGGCTCCTGACCCGGCGCACGCCCGCGCTCACCGTCGTCGTGGTCTCGCAGACCATCGCCGTCGTCGTACTCGGCGCGGTCGTGGTGGCGACGGGCGGCTGGAGCGAGGCGGGGCCACTGCTGTGGTTCGCGGTCGCGGCGGGCGTGGTCGGCCCGGTGGCGATGCTGGCCTTCTACAAGGCCCTGGCCCTCGGCCCGATGGGGGTGGTCTCGCCGCTCGGCTCGATCGGCGTCGTCGTTCCCGTGTCGGTCGGCCTGATACTCGGCGACCGGCCGGGGCTGCTGCAGTTCGCCGGGATCGGCGTGGCCGTCGTCGGCGTGGTCCTGGCGGGCGGGCCCGAGCTGCGCGGGGCGCCCGTGCAGCGCCAGACCGTGCTGCTCACGCTGGTCGCGGCGTTCGGGTTCGGCGGCGTGATGGTGCTGATCGCCGAGGCGTCGACGACTGTGACGGGCCTGTTTCTGGCACTGTTCGTGCAGCGGGTCACCAATGTGGCGGTCGGCGGGGCGGCGCTGTTCGTGTCCGTGCGGCGCGGCGGGCGCGCACTCCCCGAAGAGGGCGGGATGCGGGTGGTGTGGGCCGCCCTGCCCGCCCTTGGGTTCGTCGGCCTGGCGGACGTGGCCGCGAACGGCACGTACGCGATCGCCGCGCAGCACGGGCCGGTGGCCATGGCCGCGGTCCTGGCCAGCCTGTACCCGGTGGTGACGGCACTCGCCGCGCGGGGGGTGCTCAAGGAACGGCTGCGGGCGGTACAGGCCGCCGGTGCGGGGCTCGCCCTGGCGGGTTCGGTGCTGCTGGCGGCCGGCTGACCGGGGTCAGCGGCTCTCCCAGTGCGCCAGCGCGGCCAGCTGCGCGGCGGTGACGTCGTCGGGTATCGGTACGGGCGCGGGCGTACGCAGCGGCGGCTGCCAGCCGTTGTCGGCGTCCCAGCGGCGTACGACGCGGGCCGGGGCCCCGGCGACGACTGCGTGGTCGGGCACTTCGCCGCGTACGACGGCCCCGGCGGCGACCACGACGTTGCGGCCCAGGCGGGCGCCCGGGAGGACCACCGCGCCGGTGCCGATCCAGCAGCCCTGGCCGATCTCCACCGGGGCGGAGCGCGGCCACTGGCGGCCGACCGGCTCGTGCGGGTCGTCGTAGCTGTGGTTGGTCGAGGTGATGTAGACGTACGGCCCGCAGAAGGTGTCCGGGCCGATCGTCACCGGCGCGTCCGCCACGACGTGGCTGCCGCGGCCGAGGACGACGCCGTTGCCGAGGATGACGACCGGGTCGGGGCCCAGATCGAGACCGGGCAGCATGCCGGCGCTGAGCGTGACCTGCTCGCCGATGATGCAGCACTCGCCGAGCTCGATCCACTCCTCGCCGAAGACCGCGCCCTGCGGGAAGGCCAGCCGGGTGCCCGCGCCGATCCGGCGGAACCGCAGCGGCCCGGGGCGCTCGGCGGTGACGGAACCGGTCTCCTGTATCCAGCGCCAGCCGCGGTGCACGGCGCGGGACAGTATGCGGCGGCGCCACGCGGAAAGCGACGAGAATGAGAACGTGTTTCTGTCCCTGGGCACCCGGACACGGTAGTGGCCCGGATCATCGCCGGTCAGGGCGCGAAGCTGTGATGTTCGCCCCACCGTGGGGGCGGCGCGGGGTGTCGCTTACGGTTCCCCTGGCGCGACGGCGAACCATCGGGCGCGGGAGGAGCAGAGGATGACGGAACGGCCATTGATCACGGCGGTGGGCGGCAAGGAGCCGGAGGTGGCCGGCAGCGCCTTCGCCGCGCCGACGTCCGTCGTGGTCGGCGAGGTGACGATGGGGCCGGGGTCCAGCGTCTGGTACCACGCCGTGCTGCGCGCGGACTGCGGGCGGATCGTCCTCGGCGCGGACAGCAACATCCAGGACAACTGCACGGTGCACGTCGACCCGGGCTTCCCCGTGACGGTCGGCGAGCGCGTGTCCGTCGGCCACAACGCCGTGCTGCACGGCTGCACCGTGGAGGACGACGTGCTGATCGGCATGGGCGCGACGGTGCTCAACGGTGCTCACATCGGCGAGGGGTCGCTGATCGCCGCCCAGGCGCTCGTCCCGCAGGGCATGCGCGTCCCGCCCGGCTCCCTGGTCGCGGGCGTGCCCGCGAAGGTCCGACGTGAGCTGACGGACGAGGAGCGCGAGGGCATCAGGCTGAACGCGGCGATGTACCTGGAGCTGGCCCGCGCGCACCGCGAGGCGCACGCCGCGGAGGCCTGACCGGTACCCCCGCGGCGGCGCCGGGCGCCGTCCCCGTCAGTCGGCCGAGGCCGTGGCGGGGACGGGGTCCTTGTGCGGCTCCGCGGCGGGCGTGGCGGCCGCAGCGGCGGCGCGTTCCGCCTCGGACCTGGCCGCCGCCTTCTTGGCGCGGTGCTTCAGGATCAGCATCGACGAGATACCCACGGCCACCGCGAGGACGAGGCCCAGCCACGAGAAGCGCTTCAGCCACTGTTCGGCGACGATACCCACCGAGTAGACGACTGCCGTGGTGCCGCCCGCCCACAGGATGCCGCCGAAGACGTTGGCGATGAGGAACTTCCAGTACGGCATGCGCAGGACACCGGCCAGCGGTCCGGCGAAGATCCGCAGCAGGGCCACGAACCGGCCGAAGAAGACGGCCCACATGCCCCACTTCTCGAAGGACCGCTCCGCCATGGCGATGTTGGCTTCGCTGAAGTGCTTGGGGAACTTTCCGCCCAGCCAGGCCAGCAGCGGCCGGCCGCCCTTGCGGCCGATGGCGTAGCCGATCGAGTCTCCGATGATCGCGCCCGCCGTGGCGCACGCGCCCAGGATGTACGGGTCGATCTCCCCGTGCTGGGACGCGAGGAGCGCGGAGCTGACGAGGACGATCTCGCCCGGCAGCGGGATACCGAGGCTTTCGAGCCCGATCACCACACCCACCAGGATGTAGATGCTGACCGCGGGAACGGTCTCGAGCCACTCCTGGACGTGCAACGCCGGTTCCTCCGATTCGACGAGTGACCTCTGGGGGCAGGCAGCCTACCTGGTCACATGGGGAGCACCTCGACTCGTGGTGCGAGGGGCAGATCATCGGAGGAGACGCCGGCACGTACGGTCCGGTTGCCCGCGCCGGGAACCGGCGCAGTCTCCGGACGCGGCGGACGCGGCGCCGGACGCGCCCGCCCCCGCACCCGGAGTGGGTGCGGGGGCGGGGGCCCGGCGGGCCGGTGTGGTCAGGAGTTGGGGCGCAGGGTCCAGGTGATGGTCATCTCGCCGGTGACGGCGCCGTCCTCGCGGGTGATCGCGATGTGGACGGGGAACTCGGGGCGCTGCCCGGCGTCGAGTTCGGCGAGGACCTCGTCCCGGGTGCGGCCGAGGGTGGCGGTGGCGGTGACGACGCCCATGGCGAGCTTCTTGTAGCCGATCTCGGCGTTGACCGCGAGCGGCACGGCGCGGCCCATCTGGTCGCCGAAGGCGCCGAGGACGATGGCGCCGCTGGCGGACTCGCCGAGCGTGAACATCGCGCCCGCGTGCGGCCCGCCGACGTGGTTGTGGAAGTCCCGCTGGTCGGGCAGGCGCAGTACGGCGCGGTCGGCGGTCGCCTCGACGACCTCGAGGTTCAGGGTCTTGGCCATGGGAACGGTGGCCAGCAGCATCTCGCCGATATTCGGCAGCGTCTCGGACATACCCTGAAGTTACCAGGCGGTAGCTTGGGCGGGAAGCCTCCACGTCAGGGGCCGGGCGTAGCAGCCGTCACCCCTCCCCTCTATCGTTACGGCCCATGTGGCCAGGACAGCAGCCGCCCGGGGGCGAGCAGAACCCGCAGGACCAGAACGCGCCGAATCCCTATCAGCAGCCGGGGTATCAGCAGCCGAATCCCTATCAGCAGCCGGGTTATCCGCAGCCGCCGGGGCAGCCGCCGCAGCCGGGCGGGCAGCCCGGTGCGCAGGAGCAGCCCGGCTACCCGCAGCCGGCATACCCCCAGCACAACCCGTACCAGCAGCCGACGGTGCCGCAGTACGCCGTGCCCGGACAGCCTCCCGGCCCGCCGGTGCCGTCGAACGAGGACAAGAAGAAGACGACGATCGTCGCGATCGCCGCGGCCCTCGTCGTCCTGGCCGCCGCCGGTGTGACCGGCTATCTGGTCCTCGGCGACGACAAGAAGGAGCCGTCCGCCAACGGCGGTTCGACGCCCTCGCAGAGCGCCTCCGCGTCCCCGTCCGACTCCGACTCCGGCTCCGAGTCCGCCGATCCGGCGCAGCCGCCGGCCGAGAATCCACGCGACGGCTCGTCGGCGCCCAAGCCGACCATCCCCGGCTGGAAGGTCGTCCACAACCCCAAGCGCGGCACCCTGTTCGACATCCCGCCGGACTGGGAGGCCCTGGGCTCGGGCATGTCCACCGGCTTCGAGGACGAGAAGGCGGGCGACGGTTCCCCGGTCGTCACCATGTCGGCACCGGGCCGCTACAAGAGCGAGTGGTGCACGTTCGACGACGACAAGGACGGCACGCCCGCCAAGTGGAGCCTCGCGACGGCCGGTACGAAGGGCGGCCAGGGCGCGAAGGACACCGCCGAGGCGGCGTACAACGAGGCCGGCAGCTGGGTATGGGCGGGCTACGCGCAGACCGAGCCGAAGGGCACCGTCAAGATCACCAAGGCGGTCCCGTTCACCACGAAGTCCGGGCTCAGCGGCCATATCGCCACCGCGACCGCGCTGAACACCAAGCACGAGAACAAGTGCGACACGGACGGCAAGTCCATCGCGTTCTCCTTCAAGAACGCCAAGGGCGACTTCGTCACCTGGGTGCTCTACGCCAACACGGGCATCAAGGACGAGGTGCCGAACGAGAAGATCCAGCAGATCCTGAGCACCGTACGGCTGGCCGAGGGCACATCCTGAGCGGCGCCCGGGACAAAGCAGGTAACGGTCGTGACCGGCCCTCTATATGACGGGCCGTCGGCAGACGGATAAACCGTTTGGCGGCGGGGGCCCCCTCCGGCGATAGTCCGGGATGTGAGAACCCCCGCCGCCCTCCGCCCCGGGCCCGGCCGCCGCCGCCCCGAGTGGGCGGGACGCAACTACGTCCTGCTGACCGCCGCCGCGGTGGTCACCAACCTGGGCACCCACGGCGCCCTCATCGCGGCGGCCTTCGCGGTGCTGGAGTCCGGCGGCGACGGCGGGGACGTCGGCCTGGTCGCGGCGGCCCGTACGCTGCCGCTCGTCCTCTTCCTTCTCGTCGGCGGAGCGATCGCCGACCGGCTGCCCCGGCACCGGGTCATGGTCGCCGCCAACGCCCTCAACTGCGCCTCGCAGGCGGTGTTCGCCGCCCTCGTGCTGACCGGCAACGCACAGCTGTGGCAGATGATGCTGCTGACCGCGCTGTGCGGCACGGGACAGGCGTTCTTCAGCCCCGCCGCCGAGGGCATGCTGATGGCCGGCGTCAGCGGGGAGCAGGCGAACCGGGCCTTCGCGCTCTTCCGGATGGCCGTGAACGGCGCCGCCATCGGCGGCGCGGCACTCGGCGGCGCCATGATCGCCGCGCTCGGCCCCGGCTGGGTCCTCGCCATCGACGCGGCGGCGTTCGCCGCGGCGGGCGCGCTCCGCGCGTTCCTCGACGTCGGCCACATCGCGGAGCGGGCGCCGGGCGGGGGGCTGCTGTCCGATCTGCGCGAGGGGTGGAAGGAGTTCGTCAGCCGCCCCTGGCTGTGGTCCATCGTCGCCCAGTTCTCCGTCGTCGTCGCCGTCATCGGCGCCGCCGAGTCCGTGTACGGACCGCTGGTCGCCCAGGACTCGCTGGGCGGCGCGCGCCCGTGGGGACTGGCGCTGGCGGCGTTCGGCGCGGGCACGCTGGGCGGCGCCCTGCTGATGATGCGGTGGAAGCCGCGCCGGATGCTGCTGGTGGGCACCCTCTGTGTGTTCCCGCTCGCCCTGCCGTCGGCGGCGCTGGCCGTGCCGCTCCCGGTGGGCGGCCTGGCGGTGGCGATGTTCGTGTCCGGGGTGACCATCGAGGTGTTCGGCGTGGCCTGGATGACCGCGCTGCACCAGGAGATCCCGGAGGACAAGCTGTCGCGGGTCGCCGCGTACGACTGGTTCGGCTCGACCGCGATGCTGCCGCTGTCCACCGCCCTCGCGGGCCCGGCGGCGGACCTGTTCGGGCGGTCGGAGGCGCTGTGGGGGTCCGCGGCGCTGATCGTGCTGGTGACGGCGCTGGTGCTGCTCGTACCCGACGTACGGAACCTGACACGGAGTACGAAGGAGGTCTCGTCCGGCGCGGTGCCGACGACGGGGTCGGGGCCGTCGGCGGACGCCGAGGGCCCCGCCGAGCGGCTCGGCTGACCGCCACGGCGGTTCGCAGCGTCCCGTCGCGCGGACCGGCGACGCACCGGCTCCGCGCGCGGGGGCGGGCATGCGTCGGCCCCCGCCGCTCCCCCGTCCCCGTACGGCCGACCGGGCAGCCGTCACCCGATGCCGAACGCGCCCCCGGGCGGCTCGGGCGAGGCGACGGCGTCCGCGTCCCGCACCAGGGTCGCGTCGCCGGTGAGCCGCGCCAGCGACGCACCGTGCTCCACGCGTGCCGGGAACGCGTCGGCGGCCGCGCGGCGCGCCAGCCGGGCGGTGTCGACCGGGGCGTGCGAGGCGATCAGGACCACGTTGCCGAAGCGGCGGCCGCGCAGCACCGCGGGTTCGGCGATCAACGCCACCTCCTCGAACACGGCGGCGAGCGTGGCCAGTTGGGGCCGCAGGAACGCGAAGGGCGCGCCGTCCGCGAGGTTGGCGACGTAGCAGCCGTCCGGGCGCAGAACGCGCTCCACCTCGCGCGCGTACTCCACGGACGTCAGGTGCGCGGGCACCCGGGAGCCGCCGAACACGTCCCCGACGACCAGGTCCGCCGACCGCGCGGGCGCCGCTTCGAGCCAGGCCCTCGCGTCCGCCCCGTGCACGGCGATCCCGGACCCGTCCGGTACCGGCAGGTGCTCGGCGACCAGCGCCAGCAGCCCCAGGTCCGCCTCCACCACGTCCTGCCGGGAGCCGGGCCGGGTCGCCACCACGTACCGGGGCAGCGTGAGGGCGCCGCCGCCGAGGTGGACGACGTCGAACGGAGCGCCCTCGTCGGCGGCGGCGTCCACGACATGGGCCAGCCGCCGGGCGTACTCGAACTCCAGGTGCGTCGGCTCGTCGAGGTCGACGTACGACTGGGGCGCGCCGTCGACGGTGAGCAGCCAGGCCCGCTCCCGGTCGATGTCCGGCATGAGCTTGGCAGCGCCACCGTCGACGGCGCGGAGTACGGGGACGGGTTCGGGTTCGGGTACGGGCTCGGTCACCGCCCCATTGTCCCAGCGGCGCGGCCCGCTAGAGCAGCTCGGTCACGGTGCCCGCTCCGACCGTGCGGCCGCCCTCGCGGATCGCGAATCCGAGGCCCGGCTCCAGCGGTACGTCGCGGCCGAGCCCGACGGTCAGGGTGACCGTGTCGCCGGGCCTGGCGACCGCCGTGTCACCCAGGTCGATGTCGCCGACCACGTCCGCGGTGCGGATGTAGAACTGCGGGCGGTAGCCGGTCGACACGGGCGTGGTGCGCCCG
Source organism: Streptomyces sp. TRM49041 (assembly GCF_008271805.1). Classification (GTDB taxonomy): domain Bacteria; phylum Actinomycetota; class Actinomycetes; order Streptomycetales; family Streptomycetaceae; genus Streptomyces. The sequence continues at coordinate 7,913 of NZ_VSRY01000118.1, read as the reverse complement.
CCCTCGCGGGCCGACAGGACGTACACCTGCGCGGTGAAGCGCCGGCTCGGTACGACGCTGCCGGGCTCGGCCACCACATGGCCGCGGCGGACCGCGTCACGCGGCACGCCCCGCAGGAGCAGCGCCACGTTGTCGCCGGCCTGCGCGGAGTCCATCGGCCTGCCGAAGGTCTCCAGGCCGGTGACGACGGTCTCCGTGTCGGCGCCGAGCACCTGCACCCGGTCGCCGACGCGTACGGTGCCGCGCTCGACGGCCCCGGTGACGACGGTGCCCCGGCCGGTGATCGTGAGGACGTTCTCGACGGGCATGAGGAACGGCGCGTCCACATACCGCACAGGCATCGGCACATAGGTGTCGACCGCGTCGAGCAGCGCCTCGATCGCACCGGTCCAGCGCGGGTCGCCCTCCAGGGCCTTCAGTCCGGAGACCCGTACGACCGGGACGGAGTCGCCACCGTAGCCGTTGGCGGTGAGCAGCTCGCGCACCTCGAGCTCGACCAGATCGGTCAGCTCCTCGTCGCCCGCGTCCGCCTTGTTGAGGGCGACGACTATGTGGTCGACGCCGACCTGGCGGGCGAGCAGGACGTGCTCGGCGGTCTGCGGCATGATCCCGTCGAGCGCGGAGACGACGAGGATCGCCCCGTCGAGCTGCGCGGCCCCGGTCACCATGTTCTTGACGTAGTCGGCGTGGCCGGGCATGTCGACGTGCGCGTAGTGCCGGGTCTCGGTCTCGTACTCGACGTGCGCGATGTTGATGGTGATGCCCCGGCGCGCCTCCTCGGGCGCCCGGTCGATCCGGTCGAACGGGACGAAGGCGCCGGTCCCGCGCTCGCTGAGGACCTTGGTGATGGCGGCGGTGAGAGTGGTCTTGCCGTGGTCGACGTGGCCCATGGTGCCGATGTTGAGGTGCGGCTTGGTGCGCACGTATGCCGTCTTGGACATGACGGGGTGGTTCCTCTCCGGAACTCGAAGCGTGATGCCGGACCCCTCGGCCTTGCCGACCCTCCCCCTGCGGGGTCCGCCGGACGATCCGGGGAGGGTCAGCTTCGGGCGCCGTCCAGGACGATGGCGGCAGCCTTCGGCGCGTCCGCGACCGCGGACGACGCTGCGAGGAAGGCGTACCGGAACATGCGGTCGATCCTGCCGGGCCGGCGGTCGCACGTCGACCGGTTTTCCGGTGGCCGACCGCGAGCCCGTCCTGGGGCGGGTGCCCGACCGCCCGGCCGGTCCGGTGTGCGGCTTCGGTCACGGCGATCACTCCCGCGTGTCGGTTACGCTCCCCGGATGCTCGACACCGTCGTTCCTCCGTCGGCCCCGGACGGTTTCGCCCTGCGCTGTTCCCGGGCGCTGTTGTCGCCCTGGGCGCGGCTGTCGTTGCTCGCCGTCCTGCTCGCGAGCGGCGTGGCGGCGGTGCTGGCGTACGAACCGCAGAGACTGCTGGCCGGCGGGGCCTGGCCGCCCCAGGTCGGCGGGGCCGGAGCCGCCGTGTTGTTCGGCGTGGCGTACGGGCTGTGCACTGCCGCCTTCGTGCCGCGGCCGGTACTGAACCTGGCGGCGGGGGCCCTGTTCGGTACGCAGGCCGGGCTGGCGGCGGCGGTCGGCGGGACCGTGCTCGGGGCGGGCATCGCGTTCGCGCTCGGCCGGGGGCTGGGTCAGGACGCCCTGCGGCCGCTGATGCGCGGGCGGTGGCTCTCCGCGGCGGACGGGCAGCTCAGCAGGCACGGGTTCCGTTCGACCCTGGCGATCCGGTTGTTCCCCGGGGTGCCGTTCGCCGCGGCCAACTACTGCGCCGCGATCTCCCGTATGGGCTACACGCCGTTCCTCGTCGGCACCGGTATCGGCTGCGTGCCTAACACGGCGGCCTATGTGATCGCCGGCAGCCAGGCGGCCTCGCCGACCTCTCCGGCCTTCCTCATCTCGGCCGGATTCATCGTCGCCAGCGCGCTGGCCGCCGCCGTGGTCGCATGGCGGAAGCGACACCGGCTGCGCTCGGCGACAGCGTCCTGACGCCTCCGGCAACGCAGGCCGGCCACCGCTCCAAGACACCGGATGATCACCGTCCGTTCACCGTGAGGCGGTACGCTGCACCGACTTCAACGACCGCACACGTACATTTCGGGACGGCCCTGGCCCCATGAATTGGTTCGAATCGCTCATCCTCGGACTCGTCCAGGGGCTTACGGAGTTCCTCCCGATCTCCTCCAGCGCCCATCTGCGTCTCACCGCCGCCTTCGCGGGCTGGCACGACCCGGGCGCAGCATTCACGGCGATCACGCAGATCGGCACGGAGACCGCGGTCCTGATCTACTTCCGCAAGGACATCTCGCGGATCCTCTCGGCCTGGTTCCGGTCCCTGACGGACAAGGCGATGCGCTCCGACCAGGACGCCCGCATGGGCTGGCTGGTGATCGTCGGGTCGATCCCGATCGGCGTGCTCGGTGTGACGTTCAAGGACCAGATCGAGGGCCCGTTCCGCGATCTGCGGCTGATCGCGACCACGCTCATCGTGCTGGGCATCGTGCTGGGTGTGGCCGACTGGCTTGCGTCGCGCCAGCAGGCGAGCGGCCGGCACCGGGCGGCGCAGGAGCGCAAGACGCTCCAGGACCTCGGCATCAAGGACGGTCTGATCTTCGGCATCTGCCAGGCGATGGCCCTGATCCCGGGTGTCTCCCGGTCCGGCGCGACCATCAGCGGCGGTCTGCTGATGAACTACTCGCGGGAGGCCGCCGCCCGCTACTCGTTCCTCCTCGCGATTCCCGCCGTCCTGGCGTCGGGCGTCTTCGAGCTGAAGGAGGTCAGCGAGGCCGCGCATGTGGCGTGGGGGCCGACCGTCTTCGCGACGGTCATCGCGTTCGGCGTGGGCTACGCGGTCATCGCATGGTTCATGAAGTTCATCACGACGAAGAGCTTCATGCCGTTCGTGGTCTACCGGATAGCGCTGGGCATCCTGCTGTTCGTCCTGGTCAGCATGGGTGTGTTGAGCCCGGACGCCGGCGAGTCGGGCGACTGACGCAGTGCACACATGTAGCGCCATCTAGCATTTCCGAGCGCCTGACTGCAGCACCACGCCATGATCATCTCCCACTCGTCTCCCACCCAGGAGAGCGGGAGACGATCAGCCAGAAGTGCGCACCTGCAAAGGCGGGAGCAGAAAGGAGGGCCCGCACAGCAGCAGCTGTGCGGGCCCTCCTGCGTGGCGGCCGGCCCGGGTCAGTCGAGGCTGAGGCGCGCCAGCAGGCCCTGGACACGGCCGGCGAGCGCCTTCTCCGGGTCCGGGCTGATGGTGGCAAGTGCCACTGCGGCCGTCACGATGACGTCGCTCAGCTCCTTCTCGACGAGCCGCCAGCGCGGGCGGTGAGGAAGTCGAGGGTGTATCGGTCGGGGTTGCCGTAGCCGGCCAGGCCCATGAGCTTGCCGGAGCTCGTCCAGTCACCGAGGCCGAGGTGTTCGGCGACGGTCTCGTAGAACCAGCCCAGCGACTGGCTGAACGGGAACTGGCGCAGGACCTTCAGTCCGTCGGCGGTTCCGTGGGCGAGGGTGGCGGAGACGCCGTCGCCGGAGCCGTCGACCACCAGGACGGCGGCCTCATCGAAGCCGCTGGGGTGGAAGGCGGAGGCGGCGTGCGCGAGGTGGTGCTCGACCACGGTGACCTGCCGGGGCCGGTGGTGGCCGAACAGGGCGGGGTCGAGGAGTTCGGCGATCAGCTCGGCGTCCGTGCAGATCTCGCTCGGGGTTGGCCAGGCCGGGTTGAAGGCGATGGCGATCTCGTCAACGTCGGCCAGGGTGATGCCGGCCTCGGACAGGCAGTAGGCCGCGGCCACCGCGCAGCAGCGGGAGTCCTTGTGGTGCTTGCGGCGGGAGAAGCGCTCCTCCTCGGCGAAGGCGACCACCTTTCCCGTCGATGACCAGGCAGGCGGAGGGGTGGAAGCAAAGAGGGAGGAGGGGGCGGCGGTACGGGCCGATTCGGCTGGTGCCCGTCGTCCTCGATCGGCGACCGGTGATTCCCCTCCACGATCCTTGCCACAGCAGCCTCCTCAAGGCCTGGGTTCTCCACTGCAGAAGCGGAGGCCCGCGATGCACGAGGGCGCACATGCGCCTGTACGGCTGCTGCATACAACCCAGCGACTGGGTCGCTCGTCAGCCTTCGAGCGGGCGGCCCTGTGCTGCCCGCAGGCGGGCCAGAGCGGAGATCCGCGTGCGAGCAAGTGGCAGTTCGTCTTCGGGGGTCGGGAGCGTGACGGGCATGGACCACACACCGCTGTCTGGGAGGCGATGCCGAGCGCGACCATCACCTCGGCGAGTCCCATGCCGTGGCCGGGACAGGGAGCCCGGCCACGGTGAGTACGTCGGTGCAGCCGGCCTCCTTCCCGGCAGCCAAGGCGCGGAGCTGGGCCTTGGTTGCCGTCCCGCGCAGCGGTAATCGCGGAGCCAACTCAGCCCTCTACCGCATTGCCCTCGTCCGCATGTCCAGAGACGCCCGCGCCAACGAGTTTGCCGCGGCGGCGGACCGTTCCGACTTTCCTGCCGGTGGATGTCGGCCGGTGATCGGTCGCGTCCAGCTGCCCGGCGAGCGGGAAGCTGCCGCCATAATGGGAGGCATGCCCTCCAGCCCGCACCACCCCGCACCCGCGTCGAAGAACCTCTCGGGCGCGGACGCCGAGGACCTCGCGTTGTACCGGGAGAAGTTCCGGTGCCGTCTGCCGGAGTCGCTGGACGAGTTGCACGGCCCGACCCAGGGGGTCGTCGAGCTGCCGCTGCACATGGCCTGGTCCGGGATGACCTCGTACGACCTGGGCAAGCCGCGCCAGCGCATGGGCCTGTACCGCACTGTCCTGCATGAGGGCCTGCACGAGGACCTGCCCCGCTACCTCAACCAGGACCTGCTCCTCCAGCTGTGGCCGGTGCTGCGCACTCTCGTCGGCCGCACCGTGCGCACCGTGTGGGAGGACGCCTTCGCTCAGCTCGCCTCCCGCACCCAGGCAGCCGCGTGACGGACATGCCGGAGCTGCACACACGGCTCCTGGCGGATGTGATCGCCCTCGGCTCCCCCTACCCCCTGGTCCTCACCGGCGCTATGCCGTCCGGGCGCACCACCTCGTGAACCGCCCCAGCCAGGACCTCGATGTCGCCACCGAGAACCCTGCGCCCATGGCCGACATCGCGGCCACGCTCCGCGCCGGCCTGGAAGCCCGCGGCTGGAAGGTGCACGCGCTGGAGACCGCCCCGCTGTCCGCCCGCTTCACCGTGACCGACCCAGCCAACGGGCAGGACTGCGAGGTCGACATCCTCAAGGAGAACTTCTGGCGGCCGGTCACCCAGAGCCCGTACGGGCCCGTCCTCGCGGAGGAGGACGTGATCGGGACCAAGGTCCGCGCCCTCGCCGACCGCGGAGCGCCCCGTGACCTGATCGACGTGTTCGCAGCCTCCCGCCGCTGGAACACCGCCGATCTCGAGGAATTCGGCCGTCGCCACGCCCGCGGCCGCTTCGAGCGCGAAGACCTGCAGGCAAACCTCGCCGGATCCGAGTGGACCGACGACGAAGCCTTCGCCGCCTACGGCCTGGACCAGGCCACCATCATCGCTCTTCGTGCCTGGGCCGTGGAGTGGGCCGACGACCTCGCGGCCCGACTCCTCGAAGAGTCGGATGATCCGGACATCGACTGATCACATCTGGCCGACCACCGGAAACGGGAGCCCGGGGAAGCTCCAGGATCGCCACCACTCCACGTGATGGGTCATCGGAAACATGTCACGATGTGCCGACACGGGAGAACGTGCAGGTCAGGCCGGGTTATTCGGCTTTGCCAGCGGCCCGTCGGGGGACCGGAGCGTCAAATGAGCGTCACAGCCGCTGAGCGGTGGAGGCGGCACCGCGGGCTGCTCGGAGGCAGCGAACCAGCTGCTGCACCCGGCCGGGGCCCAAGGCCAGCCTGCGGCTCCAAACGTGGGATGGGCGCAAGGCGAGAGGGAACTATGCCCGCCATATCTTGGCCGTCCTCCGCGTATCCCGTCCAGTGGGACGGGAGCCGTGAAGTATGCGTTGACGGGGGTACAGGCCGTCTTGCGTGGACGAGCCGAACCGACCGGGCACCCGCGCACCACACAACTTCACCCTGTTCGTGACGGTTCCCTGCGGAGTCTGAGTGTGTCGCGGTGCCGCTCCCCCTACTTCCGCCGGCATCGACACCGGCTGGTGTCGTTCCTCGATGCGGCGCTGGTCTCTGAAGGTGAGTCCACCCTGGCTCAGGCCGTTGCGGGCTTGCGCTTCCACGGGTGGTGCGGATGCAGCCAAATCTGCACTTACCTTCGAACGGCTCCAGTTGACTGTGCCGACAGTGCCTGGACGACGAGGAGCCTCGTGTGGCTTCAATTGGACCGGGGTCATGCCGCGTTCGCCGGGATGGAGATCTGCGAGTTCGACCTGGGGCCAGCCTCGGGTGCTCGACCTTGACCGGCCTTCAGAGATGGGCTGATTCTTGCGGTCGTGCCGTCCCGACCATGCGATCGTTGGTCCGGTCGTGCCGTTGACTGACGCGCAGTGGTGCACCTGACCCCGAATACGGCTCACGAGTCATGGCGAGCAGGCCGAGGACGACGAAGAGGGGCTTGTCGGTGGGCACCGCTACTATCCGGGATGCCTCACGGGACGACGATGGCAACTGACGCCACGTGCACCTCGACGTCGCCACGAAGATGATCGCAGCCAGAGCCTCACGGTCACCCGCCCGACGCCGGCCACCGCCCTGCGGACGTATCACCACCTCCGGCGGCACCACCCGCCGGAACAACACCCACAACTCATCCGGCACCAACCGCTCAACCAGATCCGTCATGCACGGCTCAACGAACGATCATGCCATGAGAAACGACGTCTTAGAGGTCGTTTTCATCTTCAATGCGCCGTTATCCCCGGTTTTCTGCGACGCACTGGTGTGATGTTGATGAGGCTATCGATGCGAGTGGGCCTTAAACGCTGGGTGGGGTGACAGCTGAGGCGGAATGCGGCTTGCGCCTGTCTCATCCCAAGACGCCGGCAGAGTGTGCTCCTGCCGGTCGCACTGCACGCCTGGGCGCACGCCCCCGAGCGGCGGTATGCCCGAGTCATGGCCGAACGTCGTGCGTATCCGAGTGATCTGTCCGATGCCCGCTGGGAACTGGTCGAGCCGGTGCTGAGCGCCTGGCGGACCGAGCGGCGCCGACGTGCGCTGAACATCGGGCGCCCGCCCGAGCACGAGCTGCGCGAGATCATGAACGCGATCCTGTACGTGGACCGCACCGGAGTGCAGTGGCGCTACCTGCCGCACGACTTCCCGCCCTGGGAAACCGTCTACGGCTACTTCGCCAAGTGGCAGAAGGACGGTGTGTTCGTCCAGCTCAACGGATTGCTGCGGGAGTTGGTGCGCCAAAAGGAGGGCCTCAACGCCCAGCCCTCGGCGTGTGTCATCGACGCGCAGAGCGTGAAGACCTCCGCCAGCGTGCCGGCCGCCGGACAGGGCACGGACGCGGCGAAGAAGATCGTGGGACGCAAGCGGAGCATCGTCACCGACACCCTCGGGCTGCTGCTGGCGGTGCTGGTCACCGCGGCGAGCGTGCAGGACTCCGACGCCGGCCGGATCCTCATCGAACAAGTCGCCGCAGAGCATCCCGCCGTCCGCAAGACCTGGGTCGACGGCGGCTACCGCCGACACCTCGTCGAGCACGCGGCCGCCCTCGGTATCGACATGGAAATCGTCCAACGCAACCCCAGGACCAGGGGTTTCACCCCGCTGCCAAAGCGCTGGACGGTGGAGCGGACCTACGGGTGGCTGATGCTCCACCGCCGCTTGGCCCGCGACTACGAAACCCTGCCCGCCCGCTCCGAAGCCATGATCCACCTCGCCATGACCGACCTGATGGCCCGCCGCCTCACCGGCG
>NZ_VSRY01000117.1 GCF_008271805.1 Streptomyces sp. TRM49041 | reverse complement strand
GGGCGCGCCTCCGGTGCCGCCCTCGGCAGGCCCCTGCGCGCGCGAGAAGCGGGCTACGGCGCCCGCGCCCCCGGCCGCTCGTCACCCGGCACCGGCGCCCCGTGCGCGAGCCGGCGTGCCGCGCACGTGACCAAGGCCACGGGGGCTCAGGCGGGTTCGGGCGCAGTCCCGGCGCAGCGCGCGCGTGCGTGACGGGTTCTGGTCGCCCGACCGGCTCTCCGGGCGCCTGACCGGCTCTCCGGGCGCCGCTCGGTGCCGAGCCCGCATCTCGGCGGCGGCTCGTATGTCGGCGCGGCGGTTCGTATGTCCGCCCGGGGGCGACGACGTCGCCTGTGAGATCACAGCCTCTTCCCCGCGACGGCGATGTAGGTGGGGTTCCGGCGGACGGCCGGGGCGGGCACCCTGAAGAGTCGGACATCCAGGCGGTGACCCGAGGCGGTGACTGGCACATGGGCGGCGAGCGGAGGTTCGACCCCGGGCGGTGCTGTCTGGACCTGCTGGCGGAGCCGCCCGCCGGGCCCGGGCCGCTCGCCCGGTGGCTCGTCGGGTGCGGGCTCGTACCGCCCGGCACACCGCTGCCCGCCGTGGACGACGACTGGGTGGAACGATTCGCCGAACTCCGCGCCCATGTCGGCGTACTGGTCCGCGCCGAACTGCACGGCCACACCCCGGACGTGCCGGGCGCCCTGGAGCGGGTCAACGTCCTGGCGGCGGCCGCCGCGCCGCCCGCGCCGTGCGCGGTACGCGGCGAGGACGGGCGACTGGTACGGGCGTTGGGCGCACCGCCCGGCTGCGGCGCCCTGCTCGCCGCCCTCGCGCGCGACGCGGTCGAACTGCTCACCGACCCCGAGGCGCGGGCCCGGCTGCGCCAGTGCGAGGGCGACCACTGCCACCGCGTCTACCTGGACACTTCACGTGGCGGTCGGCGCCGTTGGTGCTCCAGCGAGATGTGCGGCAACCGGGAGCGAGTCGCCCGCCACCGCGCGCGTAACGGCCGCTCCCGCGAAATCCCCTGAGAAATTTCCGGCCCGCGTTGAGTGATCCACGACCGGCCTCCGTAGTCATGGGGGCAAGGAGTCGGACAGGGTCTCGACCGGGAGGTTCAGGTGCGCAAGGATGCCGCCGTGGCCGATGACCGTCGGGTGACGCGTCGGGCCCGGCATCGCGCGGAGTCATCGCATGTCAACGATCCTGTCCCGGACGAGGAGTTGATGCGGTCCCTCTACCGCGAGCACGCCGGACCGCTGCTCGCCTACGTACTGCGCCTCGTCGCGGGCGACCGCCAGCGAGCCGAGGATGTCGTACAGGAGACGCTCATCCGTGCCTGGAAGAACGCCGGTCAGCTCAATCGGGCTACCGGCTCTGTCCGACCCTGGCTGGTGACGGTCGCCCGGCGCATCGTCATCGACGGCCACCGAAGCCGGCAGGCCCGGCCGCAGGAGGTCGATCCGTCGCCGCTGGAGGTCATGCCCGCGGAGGACGAGATCGACAAGGCGCTGTGGCTGATGACGTTGTCCGACGCTCTCGATGATTTGACCCCGGCTCACCGGGAAGTCCTGATCGAGACGTATTTCAAGGGGCGTACGGTCAACGAGGCCGCCAAGACCCTGGGGATACCCAGTGGGACCGTACGGTCCCGGGTGTTCTACGCACTTCGCTCGATGAAGCTGGCTCTTGAGGAGAGGGGGGTATCGGCATGACGACGCACGGCTACGGCGAGGGGTACGCCGACGGGTCGATCCACGACTCCGTCGGCGCGTACGTGCTCGGAGTGCTCGACGACGCCGACGCCACCGCCTTCGAGGCCCACATGGCCGGCTGCGGGGTGTGCGCGGCGCGGCTGGACGAACTGGCCGGGATGGCGCCCATGCTCGCCATGCTGGCGGAGGCGCCCGGCCCCGGTGAGCGACCGGTGGCCGCGCCGCCACCGCCGCCTCCCGCGCCCGCCGTCCAGGCGGGCCCGCCCATGCTGAACCGACTCGTCGACGAGGTCTCCGTCCACCGCGCGCGGCGGCACCGCCGGGCGCGGTACATGGTCGCGGCGGCGGCCGTCCTGATCATCGGCGGCCCGGCGCTCGCCGTGGGCGCCCTGTCCAACGACGCGCCGACGACCTCGCGGGTGGCCGCGGAGGACGCCTTCCGGGGGCTCACCGAGAAGGTCACGGCGACCGACGCGACGACGAAGGTCAGCGCGACGGTCGGGATGGAGGCGAAGGGCTGGGGCACCGACGCGATGCTGGAGCTGAAGAACGTGAAGGGCCCGCTGAAGTGCCGGCTGGTCGCCGTCTCCAAGACGGGCGAGGAGGAGGTCGTCACCTCCTGGTCCGTCCCCAAGTGGGGTTACGGCATCGCGGACAGCCCCCAGGAGATGGCGAAGAAGCCGCTGTACGTCCATGGCGGCGCCGCCATGGACCGCAACGACATCGCCCACTTCGAGGTCCGCACCTTCGACGGCCACAGCCTGGTCAAGATCCCCACCTAGCCGGACCGCTCAGGGCCGGCACACCGGCAGCGCTCGTACCCGGACACGGGCGAGCGCTGCCGGTGTCTGTCCGCCCGCCCTCCGTGCCGCCCGGCTTCCCGGTGCACCCGTGCCCGGGAACGAGGGGCGGCCGCCCACCGCCACGGACGGCGCGCGGGGTGTCGCCGGGCGGCCGCGGGGCCGCGCCGAGGCGTGGGTGCGCCTGGCAGGGGCGTGAAAGGTGGCGTACCCTCGACGGCTGCCCAGTGCACGTCAGAAGGGGGCCTCGGTGGCCGCGCAGGAAGCCGACCGTGGGGTCGACACGATCCGGGATCGCGAGATCGCTGTCGAGCAGGACCACCTGGACCAGGTGTACCGCCGCCTCAAGGAGAAGATCCACGAGGCGGAGTTCCTCATGCACGACGCCGCCAAGCGCGGCCAGGTCGGCACGCCGGGTGCGCTCGCCGAGCGGGACGCCCAGGTCTTCCGCGCCGGTGTGCACCTGAACCGGCTCAACGCCGAGTTCGAGGACTTCCTCTTCGGGCGCGTCGACCTCCTCCGCGGCAAGGACGGCAAGAAGGGCCCCGACGGGGCCTACACCTCCGTCGAGCCCGCCGACGACGCCGTACGCCCGGACAACACCGCCGACATCGCCGAGACGCTGCACATCGGCCGCCTCGGGGTGCTCGACTCCGACTACAGCCCGCTCGTGATCGACTGGCGCGCCCCCGCCGCCGCGCCGTTCTACCGGGCCACGCCCGTCGACCCCGGCCGGGTCGTGCGGCGGCGGGTCATCCGGTCCAAGGGCCGCAAGGTCCTCGGCGTCGAGGACGACCTCATGCGCCCCGAGCTGGCCGCGACCCTCGACGGCGGCGAGCTCCCCGTCATCGGCGACGGCGCACTCATGGCGGCGCTCGGCCGGGCCCGCAGCCACACCATGCGCGACATCGTGTCGTCCATCCAGGCGGAGCAGGACCTGGTCATCCGCGCCCCCGCCGCGTCCGTGACGTACGTCGAGGGCGGGCCCGGGACCGGGAAGACCGCCGTCGCGCTGCACCGGGCCGCCTACCTGCTCTACCAGGACCGGCGGCGGTACGCCGGGGGCATCCTCATCGTGTCGCCGACGCCGCTGCTCGTCGCGTACACCGAGGGCGTGCTGCCCTCGCTGGGGGAGGAGGGGCAGGTCGCCATCCGCGCGGTGGGCAGCCTGGTCGACGGAGTCGAGGCCACCGCGTACGACGACCCCGCCGTCGCCCGCGTCAAGGGCTCGTCCCGGATGCTGAAGGTCCTCCGCAAGGCCGCGCGCGGTGCCCTGGAACTGGGCGAGGCACCCGACCGGCTCCGTGTCGTCGCCTTCGGGCGGCGCGTCGAACTGGCGGCGGACGAGCTCCAGCGCATCCGGCACAACGCCCTCGGCGGCACCGCTCCCGTCAACCTCCTCCGCCCGCGCGCCCGGCGCCTCCTCCTCGACGCGCTGTACGCCAGGACGGGCGCGGGCACCCGCCAGACGGACCCCGAGCTCGCCGCCGAGCTGCGTTCCTCCTTCGACGAGGACGTCACCTCCGAGGACGCCTTCACGGAGTTCCTGGACGCCTGGTGGCCCGAGCTCACCCCGCGCCGGGTCCTCACCGCCATGGCCGACGAGAGGCGCCTCGGCCGCTGGGCGCGCCGCGTCCTCAATCCCGGTGAGGTCCGCCGCCTGGCCCGCTCGCTGCGCCGGGACGCGTACTCCGTCCACGACGTGGCACTCCTCGACGAGCTGCAGACGCTCCTCGGCGCCCCCGCCAAGCCTCGCAGGAAGCGCGAGCTGGACCCGCTGGACCAGCTCACCGGCCTGGAGGAGCTGATGCCCGCACGGGAGGAGTCCCAGCGCGAGCGCGCCGAGCGGCTGGCCCAGGAGCGCACCGAGTACGCCCACGTCATCGTCGACGAGGCGCAGGACCTCACGCCCATGCAGTGGCGCATGGTCGGCCGCCGAGGCCGGCACGCCACATGGACGGTGGTCGGTGACCCGGCCCAGTCGTCCTGGTCCGCCCCGGACGAGGCGGCCGAGGCGCGGGACGAGGCGCTGGGCACCCGCCCGCGCCGCCGCTTCACGCTCACCGTGAACTACCGCAACCCCGCCGAGATCGCCGAGCTCGCCGCCAAGATCCTGGCCCTGGCCATGCCGGGCTCGGAGTCCCCGCGCGCGGTCCGCTCGACGGGCCTGGAGCCCCGTTTCGTGGCCGCCGGGGACCACGACCTGGCCGGGACCGTGCGGGAGGAGGCGCGGCGCCTCCTGGACCGCGTGGACGGCACCGTGGGCGTAGTCGTCGCCATGAACCGGCGCGAGCAGGCCGCAGCCTGGCTGGCGGACCTCGGCGACCGTGTCGTGGCGCTGGGCAGCCTGGAGGCGAAGGGCCTGGAGTACGACGCGACCGTCGTCGTCTCCCCGGCCGAGGTCGCCGACGAGTCCCCGGCCGGCCTGCGGGTGCTGTACGTGGCGCTGACCCGGGCGACGCAGCAGCTCACGGTCGTGTCGGGGCGGCGTGACGAGCCGGACGCCGACGGTGTCCCGGACCTCCTGAGGGACTGACGCGGGGCCGATCGGGGCCGATCCGGGCCGATCCTGCCGTGTGGGAATCGCCCGCCGGGCCGGTTTGTTAGCCTGTGTACGGCACCGGCTCGATCCAAGCCCCCGGGCCCAACCTTCGTCGCTTCGAGCGACCACTTGCCGCGAGGCGAGCATGGCGGGTCGGTGTCACTGAACGTGGGAAGCGGGTCCACCTCATCCAGGCGATGACGTGGACCCGCTTCCTTTTTGCTGCCGCTATCTCGTATGGTGGAAAACAATTTCCGAAAACAAAAAGACCGTATTACCTGCTACTCGCAGGTAGGTGCGACCATCGGAGGGCCCCGCACGGCCACCGCCGTCCCGGGGCGGCAGCGAAGCTAGGGAAAGCAGAGGAAGTCGGCCATGGCAACGGCGCCCAGCGTCTCGTACTCGATGACGGTCCGGCTGGAGGTGCCCGCGAGCGGAACCGCGGTCTCGCAGCTCACCACGGCCGTGGAGTCCTCCGGCGGTTCCGTGACCGGCCTCGACGTGACCGCGTCGGGCCACGAGAAGCTGCGGATCGACGTGACGATCGCGGCCACCTCCACCGCGCACGCCGACGAGATCGTCGGCAATCTCCGCGGCATCGAGGGCGTCGTCCTCGGCAAGGTCTCGGACCGTACGTTCCTGATGCACCTCGGCGGCAAGATCGAGATGGCGTCGAAACACCCCATCCGCAACCGTGACGACCTGTCCATGGTCTACACCCCGGGCGTGGCCCGCGTGTGCATGGCGATCGCCGAGAACCCCGAGGACGCCCGCCGCCTCACCATCAAGCGCAACTCCGTCGCGGTCGTGACGGACGGCTCCGCCGTCCTCGGCCTCGGCAACATCGGCCCGAAGGCCGCGCTGCCGGTCATGGAGGGCAAGGCGGCGCTGTTCAAGCGGTTCGCCGGCATCGACGCGTGGCCGATCTGTCTGGACACCCAGGACACCGACGCGATCGTCGAGATCGTCAAGGCCATCGCCCCCGGCTTCGCCGGCATCAACCTCGAGGACATCTCCGCGCCCCGCTGCTTCGAGATCGAGGCGCGGCTCCGCGAGGCCCTCGACATCCCGGTCTTCCACGACGACCAGCACGGCACCGCGATCGTCGTCCTGGCCTCCCTCACCAACGCGCTGCGTGTGATCGGCAAGTCCATCGGCGACGTCCGCGTCGTCATGTCCGGCGCCGGCGCGGCCGGTACGGCCATCCTGAAGCTGCTCATCGCGGCGGGCGTCAAGCACGCGGTCGTGGCCGACATCCACGGCGTCGTGCACGCCGGCCGTGAGGACCTGGTGGACGCTGCCCCCGAGTCCGCGCTGCGCTGGATCGCCGACAACACCAACCCCGAGGGCGTCACCGGCACGCTGAAGGAAGCGGTCGTCGGCGCTGACGTATTCATCGGCGTGTCCGCCCCGAACGTCCTCAACGGCGACGACGTCGCCGCCATGGCGGACGACGCGATCGTGTTCGCGCTCGCGAACCCGGACCCCGAGGTCGACCCGGCGATCGCCCGCCAGACGGCCGCCGTCGTGGCCACCGGCCGCTCCGACTTCCCGAACCAGATCAACAACGTGCTGGTATTCCCTGGCGTGTTCCGCGGCCTGCTCGATGCCCAGTCACGTACGGTCAACACGGACATGATGCTCGCGGCGGCGACCGCCCTGGCCGAGGTCGTCACCGACGAGGAACTGAACCCGAACTACATCATCCCGTCGGTCTTCAACGACAAGGTCGCGGGCGCGGTGGCAGATGCCGTGCGCAACGCCGCGAAGGCCGCCACGGGGGGCGAGACGCCGCTCTGACCCGGTGCGGCGGCATGCGGCACCCCCGCCCCGCCTCCGCGGCCTCCGGGCACCCTCCCGGCGGCCTCCTCCGGGCACCGTCCCGGCGGCCTCCGGGCACCGTCCCGGCGCGTCGCGGAATGCGGGCGTGCGCGTCCGCCCGTAGGGTGGCGATTCGTCTCCGGGACGTCTCCGCGCGGCCGGCGCGCGCAGCCGACTGGACGTCACCAGCACGGGGCCGTGGCGCTTTTCGTGTGACTCCGGAGGGTGCCGGATTGGCTTTCCCGCCGCTGGTGGGGGCAGGATGCGTATTCGGGCGCGAGGGTCTGACGGCAGACCCGGGTCCGAGCACTGTCCGAGGGCCCTGGCAGCATCGGCTTCGATCTCACGCCTCACAGGCAAGAAGAACACGGGAGTAACAACATGAACCGCAGTGAGCTGGTGGCCGCCCTGGCCGACCGCGCCGAGGTGACCCGCAAGGACGCCGACGCCGTGCTGGCCGCGCTCGCCGAGACCGTCGGTGAGGTCGTCGCCAAGGGCGACGAGAAGGTCACCATCCCCGGCTTCCTGACCTTCGAGCGCACTCACCGTGCCGCTCGCACCGCTCGTAACCCGCAGACCGGCGACCCGATCAACATCCCGGCCGGTTACAGCGTGAAGGTCTCCGCGGGCTCGAAGCTCAAGGAAGCCGCCAAGGGCAAGTAAGCCCTCTAGGCGCGTGGAAGAGGGCGGTCACCCCGGCAGAGGGTGACCGCCCTTCCACAAGCCCGCGTACGGCCCTTCCAGGGCCTCCGCCACGCACCGACAACGGCAACGGCCCCCCGTACACCACGGGGGGCCGTTGTCATCACAGGCGGGGTGACGCTCTGTCAGACCGCCGTGACGCCCGGCGGCTCGGCTCGCGCGTCCGGCTCCGTCGACTTCTGCGTGCTGTGCTGTCCCGGGGGTGACCCCCGGACCCCCGGCCGGAGGTCCGGGGTGTGGTCGTCAGACCTTCGTGGCGCCCGGCAGCTCCACCTTCGCCCCCGGCTCCGTCGACTTCTGCATGCTGTGCTGTCCCGGGGGTGACCCCCGGACCCCCGGCCGGAGGTCCGGGGTGTGGCCGTCAGACCTTCGTGACGCCCGGCAGCTCCACCTTCGCCCCCAGCTCCACCAACTTCTGCATGAAGTTCTCGTAGCCGCGGTTGATCAGTTCGATGCCGTGGACACGGGACGTGCCCTGGGCCGCCAGGGCGGCGATCAGGTACGAGAAGCCACCGCGCAGGTCGGGGATGACCAGGTCGGCGCCCTGGAGCTTCGTCGGGCCCGACACGACCGCCGAGTGCTGGAAGTTACGCTGGCCGAAGCGGCAGTCGGAGCCGCCCAGGCACTCGCCGTACAGCTGGATGTGCGCGCCCATCTGGTTGAGCGCCGACGTGAAGCCGAGCCGCGACTCGTACACCGTCTCGTGGACGATCGACAGGCCCGCCGCCTGCGTCAGGGCCACCACCAGCGGCTGCTGCCAGTCCGTCTGGAAGCCGGGGTGCACGTCCGTCTCCAGGGCGATCGCGTTCAGCGAGCCGCCCGGGTGCCAGAAGCGGATGCCCTCGTCGTCGATGTCGAAGGCGCCACCCACCTTCCGGTACGTGTTCAGGAACGTCATCATCGAGCGCTGCTGCGCGCCGCGCACATAGACGTTGCCCTCGGTCGCCAGCGCCGCCGACGCCCACGACGCGGCCTCCAGACGGTCCGACAGCGCCCGGTGCGTGTAGCCGCCCAGCTTGTCCACACCGGTGACTCGGATGGTCCGGTCGGTGTCGATCGCGATGATCGCGCCCATCTTCTGCAGTACGCAGATGAGGTCCTCGATCTCCGGCTCGACGGCCGCGTTGGAGAGCTCCGTCACACCCTCCGCCAGCACCGCAGTCAGCAGCACCTGCTCGGTCGCGCCCACCGACGGGTACGGCAGCCGGATCTTCGTGCCCCGCAGCCGCCGCGGGGCCTCCAGGTACTGGCCGCCCTCCCGCTTCTCGATCTTCGCGCCGAACTGGCGCAGCACCTCGAAGTGGAAGTCGATCGGTCGGCCGCCGATGTCGCAGCCGCCCAGACCGGGGATGAACGCGTGCCCGAGGCGGTGCAGCAGCGGGCCGCAGAACAGGATCGGGATGCGCGACGAACCCGCGTGGGCGTCGATGTCGGCCACGTTCGCCGACTCGACGTGTGTCGGGTCCAGGACCAGCTCGCCCGGCTCCTCGCCGGGACGGACGGTCACCCCGTGCAGCTGGAGCAGTCCGCGGACCACCCGCACGTCGCGGATGTCGGGAACATTGCGCAGCCGGCTCGGTGCGCTGCCGAGCAGCGCGGCGACCATCGCCTTGGGCACGAGGTTCTTCGCGCCGCGGACGCGGATCTCGCCCTCCAGCGGGGTGCCGCCGTGGACAAGCAGTACATCGTCAGTGCCGGTCATGTAACTCGCGTTCCGGTCGGTGCTCCCCCTGCGCAGCTGGGGGAGGTCGGGCAAGGGCCAGGGAAAAGGGTAAGGGGCTTCCACCCCTCTCCCGTAAGGCCGCGGAGCGACGGACCTTGTAATGAATTCGGCACAACACCCTCCGTCCCCGGGGCCTAGCGGACCGTCACCATCCGTTTCCGTGTGCGCGTGCGCACTGGGCGTGGCCGGGCGCACCTCCGCGCGGTGCGCGCCTCCGGTTGGGCCGGACTGGGGCGCAGACCCTCCGCGCGGGCCGAAGATGCGGGATCATGTCTGCCATGACCGAGGTGTCCTCGCTCGCAGGGCGGCTGCTCGTCGCCACCCCCGCACTGGCCGACCCCAACTTCGACCGTGCGGTGGTGCTGCTGCTCGACCACGACGACGAGGGCTCCCTGGGCGTGATACTCAACCGCCCCACGCCGGTCGGCGTCGGCGACATCCTGGAGCCCTGGGCGCCGCTCGCCGGTGAGCCCGGAGTGGTCTTCCAGGGCGGCCCCGTCTCGCTCGACTCGGCGCTCGGCCTGGCCGTGATCCCCGGCGACGAGGGCCCTCTCGGCTGGCGCCGCGTCCATGGCGCGATCGGGCTGGTCGACCTGGAGACCCCGCCCGAGCTGCTCGGCCCCGCCCTCGGCTCGCTGCGGATCTTCGCCGGGTACGCGGGCTGGGGGCCCGGTCAGCTGGAGGACGAGCTGGGCGAGGGCGCGTGGTTCGTGGTCGAGTCGGAGCCGGGCGACGTGTCGTCCCCGCGCCCCGAGAAGCTGTGGCGGGCCGTACTGCGGCGGCAGCGCAGCGAACTCGCCATGATCGCGACGTACCCGGACGACCCGAGCCTGAACTGAAGCCGCGACGGGTGAGTACCCTTGGCAGTTATGAGCACTCTTGAGCCCGAGCGCGGGGCAGGTACGGGGACCCTCGTAGAGCCGACGCCACAGGTGTCGCACGGCGACGGCGACCACGAGCGCTACGCCCACTACGTCCAGAAGGACAAGATCATGGCGAGTGCCCTCGACGGCACTCCCGTCGTCGCACTCTGCGGCAAGGTCTGGGTCCCAGGCCGCGACCCGAAGAAGTACCCGGTCTGCCCCATGTGCAAGGAGATCTACGAGTCCATGGGCGCCGGCGGCGACAAGGACAAGAGCGGCAAGGGCGGCAAGGGCGGCCAGGACAAGTAGCCCTCTCGGGCTCAGCTCTTCCGGGACACGCGGCCCGGCCCTGCACACGGCTCTCCGCCTCTCCGCCGCCCTGCGGGGCCTGGGCCCTGGACGTGGGCTTCGCGGCGGCGGGCCAGAGCGGGGTCCCTGGATCTCCGCTCGTGGCCGTGCGCGCCCGGGCTCGCCCGGTCTGCGACCTCTCTGTGACCTACGGCCCTGGGCCGTAGGTCACAGCTTTTCCAGGGGCGGCCGGGGCTTGGGGCCCCTGGCCATGGCTCCTCCGGGCGCTGCGCCGTCCGGGACCCACCACCTCTTCCTCGCGGGGAGGCCCCCGGGACGGGCGCCGGCGCGACGTGCGGGCACACCGACCCAGAGCCTCTGCCGTGCCATGGCCGCGCGGGCCTGGTTCCGGCCGGTCCATGCCCTTGTTCCGGTGGGCCCACGCACTTGCTCCGGCCGCTCCATGCCCTTGTTCCGGCTGTCCGGTCCGCCCTAGGCTCCTGCCCGTTGTTCGCTGCGAAACGTCCGTTGCGCATGGTGCAACGACCGGAGGGCTGACGTGATGGACCTCATTCCGGCACCCGCGCGCGTCGACGGCCCGTACGGCCGTGGACTCGTGCTCGACGCCCGTACGACGATCCTCGCCGCGCCCGGCACGGAGACCACCGAGCGCTGGCTGCGCTCGACGCTCGGCGCCGCCTTCGGGCTGCCCCTCCGGCCGGCGCCCGAGGGGGCCGGCCGACGCGGGAACACCATCGGCCTCCGTCTGGACGCCGCGCTCGGCCCCGAGGCGTACCGCCTCGGCGTGGCCGCGGGCGGGCACGTGGAGATCGTGGGCGGCGACGCGGCCGGTGTCTTCTGGGGCGGCCAGACGCTCCGTCAACTCCTCGGCCCCGACGCCTTCCGCCGCGCCCCCGTCCGCCCCGAAGCCGCCGCTGGCGTCGCCGCCATGGAGATCGAGGACCGTCCGCGGTTCGCGTGGCGCGGGCTGCTCCTCGATGTGGCACGGCACTTCCTGCCCAAGGACGACGTGCTGCGCTACATCGACCTCATCGCCGCGCACAAGCTGAACGTCCTCCACCTCCACCTCACCGACGACCAGGGCTGGCGCGTCGAGATCCTGCGGTACCCGCGCCTCACCGGGACCGGCGCCTGGCGGGCCCGTACGAAACGCGGGCACCGCGCCTCCCCGCTGTGGGACGAGACCCCGCACGGCGGCTACTACACGCAGGACGACATCCGCGAGATCGTCGCGTACGCAACCGAGCGGCATATCCGCGTCGTCCCCGAGATCGACGTCCCCGGCCACTCGCAAGCGGCCATCGCCGCGTACCCGGAACTCGGCAACACCGATGTCATCGACACGACCACCCTTCCCGTCTGGGACAACTGGGGCATCAACCCGAACGTACTCGCCCCCACCGACAACACCCTCCGCTTCTACGAAGGCGTCCTGGAGGAGGTCCTCGACCTCTTTCCGCCCGCCACCTCCCCGTTCATCCACATCGGCGGCGACGAGTGCCCCAAGGACCAGTGGAAGGCGTCCGCCACCGCCCAGGCCCGTATCAAGGAACTCGGCGTCGGCGACGAGGACGGGCTCCAGAGCTGGTTCATCCGCCACTTCGACCGCTGGCTCGCCGACCGGGGCCGCCGCCTCATCGGCTGGGACGAGATCCTGGAGGGCGGCCTCGCCCCCGGCGCGGCCGTGTCGTCCTGGCGGGGATACGCCGGCGGGATCGCCGCCGCCGAAGCCGGCCACGACGTCGTCATGTGCCCCGAGCGGCATGTGTATCTGGACCACCGTCAGGACGGCGGCGCCGATGAGCCCGTACCCATCGGATACGTCCGCACCCTCGAGGACGTCTACCGCTTCGAGCCCGTGCCGCCCGGGCTCTCCGCCGAGGCCGCCCCGCACGTCATCGGCACCCAGGCCAACGTCTGGACGGAGGTCCTCGACAGCCGCTCCCGTGTCGACTACCAGACCTTCCCCCGGCTCGCGGCCTTCGCCGAGGTCGCCTGGTCGGTCACCCTGCCCGACCCTCCCGCGCGCGACTTCACCGCTTTCGAGCGGCGAGCGGGCGTGCACTGCCGGCGCCTTGAGGCACTCGGCGTCGATCACCGGCCGCCCACAGGCCCGTTGCCGTGGCAGCGGCGCCCTGGAGTGGTCGGACGCCCGATCGAGGGAGCGCCCCCGAACGTGTGACCCCGGCGGGAACCGGCACCTCGCGCGCCGCCCCCGGGACCGTGGACATTCTCCGAACCCCCGTGCGAACCCCTTCGAACCCTCTCCGGAACACCTCAGGGACCTCTCCGGAACACCTCCGGGACCTCTCCGGAGACCCTCCAGGAACAAGCCGCGCAAGGGTGGCGGGGCGTGGCAATCCACCTGTCCCGCCAAAGACGGGCGAATCGGATCATTCTCCCAGTCCTGGGAGGTCACGGGAGGTCGCGGGCGGATCCATCCTTCGCGGACCCTCGCGTCGGTCGTCCTGGAAGATGTGCCACAGTTTCCACGTCCGGGCTGTGAGCACGTACGGTACGGCCAACAAGGCGGGACAGCCGGGACAGCCGGGACACCGGGAAGGGGCAGCTGGGTTGACCACGCACGCACCGCGGACGGCACACTCCGTCACGCTCCCGGCCTCGCTCGACGAGGCCGTGGCGGCACTCACCGCCATGCCCGCCGCCGTGCCCGTCGCCGGTGGCACCGACCTGATGGCCGCCGTCAACAAGGGGCAGCTCCGCCCCGCCGGACTCGTCGGCCTCGGCCGCATCAACGAGCTGCGCGGCTGGCAGTACCAGGACGGCCACGCCCTCCTCGGCGCCGGCCTCACCCACGCCCGGATGGGACGCCCCGACTTCGCCGCCCTCATCCCCGCCCTGGCCACCGCCGCTCGCGCCGCAGGTCCGCCGCAGATCCGCAACGCGGGCACCCTCGGCGGCAACATCGTCACCGCCGCCCCGACCGGCGACTCCCTGCCCGTCCTGGCCGCCCTGGAGGCCGATCTCCTCGTCGTCGGCCCGGGCGGCAGCCGCGAGATCCCCGTCTCGCACCTGCTGGCCGGCCGCGAGATGCTCGGGCCCGCCGAACTCGTCGCGTTCGTACGGGTGCCCCTGCTGCACGCCCCGCAGGTGTTCCTGAAGGCCACCGGGCGGACCGGCCCGGGCCGCGCCCTCGCCTCGGTCGCCGTCGTCCTGGACCCGGCGCGGCGCGCGGTGCGCTGCGCGGTCGGGGCCATCGCGCCGATGCCGCTGCGCCCGCTGGAGGCCGAGCACTGGATCGCCTCGCTCGTCGACTGGGACGCCGAGCGGGGACTGACGCCGGAGGCCCTGATGGCCTTCGGCGAGTACGTCGCGGCCGCCTGCATCCCGGACCAGCCGCCGGCCGCCGAGGGTGAGGAGCCGCCCCCGCTGCCGCCCGCCGTACTGCAACTGCGCCGCACGGTCGCCGTGCTGGCCCGACGAGCACTGGGGAGGGCGCTGTCGTGACCACCGACGAGAACGAGAACGAGAACGGGCACGAGAACGGCCGCGCGAGCGGGTACGGGCGCGCGAGCGGGTACGGGTACGCGCACGGCGAGCAGCCGCAGGGCGCCGGCTGGCAGCCGACGCCGCAGGGCGAGTACGACGGCGACGCCACCGCGTTCGTCCAGCTGCCTCCCGACGTGGGGCTCGACGGCATCCCGCTGGAGGCGCCCGGCCACGGCTACGTACCGCCGCGCATCGACGACCCGCACGCCACGGCGCAGTGGAACTTCCAGGAGGCGCTCGCGACCGAGCAGCCGCTCGCTCCCGGTGGCTCGGACCTGACCGGTCAGTGGACCATCCCGGTCGCGCGGGGCGACCTGCCGGAGGAGTCCGGTGAGTACCGCCTGTCCTCCCAGCAGCCGCCCGCCGCGCCCGCCTGGTCGGACGGCACCGCACCGGCGACGCTGCCGGGGGGCGCGTCGGCACCGTGGGCGGTCCAGCCCCCCGAGCCCCGGCCGGAGCGGGCCCCGGAGGACCACCGGGCGCACCTGGACGCGGGCACCCGGACGGCGGACGGCACAGCTGACCCGGCTGACCCCGTCCCCGGGACGGCCACCGCCCCGGCGGCCACCGCCCCGGCGGCCACCGCGCCCCCGGAGGGCATCGCCCCGGAGGCCACGGCGGCCCCGGACCCCTCCGAGGACCCGGCCGCGACGCCCGCCGACCCGACGACGGCCGACGCGACGTCCGACCCGGCCGCACCCGACACGGTCAAGGCCCCGGAGCCGGACCCCGACCGGGCCCCCGGGCCCGGGGGGACCGATTCCGCCACGGCCGACGCCACGGCCGACGCTGCCGCCGAAGCTGCCGCCGACGACACCTCGGCAGCCCCCGCGGACGCGCCCGTCCCCATCCCCATCCCCGTCCCGGACAGCGACGAGCACCCGCACGTCTCCTATGTGCTCCGTGTCAACGGCACCGACCGCCCCGTGACCGAGGCGTGGATCGGTGAGTCGCTGCTGTACGTGCTGCGCGAGCGGCTCGGCCTGGCCGGTGCCAAGGACGGCTGCTCGCAGGGGGAGTGCGGCGCGTGCAACGTCCAGGTGGACGGCCGCCTGGTCGCCTCCTGCCTGGTGCCCGCGGCGACCGCCGCCGGCAGTGAGGTCCGTACGGTCGAGGGCCTCGCCGCGCACGGCGAGCCCTCCGATGTCCAGCGCGCCCTCGCCCGCTGCGGCGCCGTCCAGTGCGGCTTCTGCATTCCCGGCATGGCCATGACCATGCACGATCTCCTCGAGGGCAACCACGCGCCCAACGAGCTGGAGGCCCGCCGGGCCCTGTCCGGCAACCTGTGCCGCTGCACCGGCTACCAGGGCGCCCTCCGCGCCGTACAGGAGGTGGTCGCCGAGCGCCGCGAGGCAGGCGCCGCCGCGGCGAACCCGGGTGGCGCGCCCGAAGAGCACCACGACGTCCGTATCCCGCACCAGGTCCCCCACCCGCACGACGGAGGCACGGCGTGAGCAACGACGCGGCCAACGCCATCCCGGCGGTCGACGCCCCCCAGCAGGAGCAGCCGGTCCACGGGCTCGGCGCGTCGCTGCCGTCGGCCGACGCCCGCGCCAAGGCGGAGGGCACCTTCCCGTACGCCTCCGACCTCTGGGCCGAGGGCCTCCTCTGGGCGGCGGTCCTCCGCTCCCCGCACGCCCACGCCCGCATCCGGGCGATCGACACGGCCGCGGCCGCGGCCATGCCGGGCGTACGGGCCGTGGTGACCCACGCCGACGTGCCCGGGGACACGGCGTACGGCCGCTCCGTCGCCGACCGCCCCGTCTTCGCCGCCGACGTCGTCCGCCACCACGGCGAGGCGATCGCGGCGGTGGCCGCCGACCACCCGGACACCGCTCGCCTCGCGGCCGCGGCGATCATCGTGGACTACGAGGTGCTGGAACCGGTCACGGACCCGGAGAAGGCGTTCTCGGCACCACCCCTTCACCCCGACGGCAACCTGATCCGCCACATCCCGCTCCGCTACGGCGACCCGGACATCACCGGCGAGGTCGTCGTCGAGGGCCTGTACCGCATCGGCCGCCAGGACCCGGCGCCGATCGGCGCTGAGGCGGGGCTCGCCGTACCGCGCCCGGACGGCGGTGTGGAGATCTACACCGCGTCCACCGACCCGCACACCGACCGGGACCTGGCCGCGGCCTGTTTCGGGCTCGCGCCGGACCAGGTGAAGGTCGTCGTGACGGGCGTCCCGGGCGCGATGGGCGACCGCGAGGACCCCGGCTTCCAGATCCCGCTCGGCCTGCTGGCGCTCCGCACGGGCGCCCCGGTGAAGCTGGCGGCGTCCCGCGAGGAGTCGTTCCTGGGCCACGGCCACCGCCACCCGACACTGCTG
The DNA here is from genome assembly GCF_008271805.1 of Streptomyces sp. TRM49041. Taxonomy (GTDB): domain Bacteria; phylum Actinomycetota; class Actinomycetes; order Streptomycetales; family Streptomycetaceae; genus Streptomyces. Next base: position 5,707 of record NZ_VSRY01000117.1, on the reverse strand, counting down.
CGCTACCGCCACCACGCGGACGCGGAGGGCCGCCTGGTGAAGGTGGAGGCGCAGATCCTCCTGGACGCCGGCGCGTACGCCGACGCGTCGTCGGACTCCCTCGCGGCGGCCGTGGCCTTCGCCTGCGGCCCGTACGTGGTGCCCCACGCGTTCATCGAGGGCTGGGCGGTCCGTACGAACAACCCGCCCTCCGGCCATGTGCGCGGCGAGGGCGCGATGCAGGTGTGCGCGGCGTACGAGGGCCAGATGGACAAACTGGCCGCGAAGCTAGGCGTGGACCCCGCCGAACTCCGCCTCCGCAACGCCCTGGCGACGGGAGACCTCCTCCCCACGGGCCAGACGGTCACATGCCCTGCCCCGGTGGCAGAGCTCCTGGAAGCCGTCCGCGACTACCCCCTCCCGCCCCTCCCCATGGACATCTCCGAGTCGGAGGAGGACTGGCTGCTGCCGGGCGGCCCGGAGGGCGCGGGGGAGCCCGGCGCGGTCCGGCGCGGGGTCGGCTACGCGGTGGGCATGGTGCACATGCTGGGCGCCGAGGGCACGGACGAGGTGTCGACGGCGACGGTGAAGGTCCAGGACGGCGTGGCGACGGTCCTGTGCGCGGCGGTGGAGACGGGCCAGGGCTTCTCGACGCTGGCCCGCCAGATCGTCCAGGATGTCCTGGGGGTCGAAGAGGTCCACGTGGCCCCCGTGGACACGGACCAGCCCCCGGCGGGCCCGGCGACGCACGGCAGGCACACATGGGTGTCGGGCGGCGCGGTGGAACGCGCGGCCAAAATGGTCCGCACCCAGCTACTCCAGCCCCTGGCGCACAAGTTCGGCATGTCCACGGAGCTCCTCCAGATCGCCGACGGCAAGATCACGTCCTACGACGGCGTCCTGTCGACCACGGTGATGGAGGCCCTGGACGGCAAGGAACTGTGGGCCACCGCCCAATGCCGCCCCCACCCCACCGAACCCCTCGACGAGGCGGGCCAGGGCGACGCGTTCGTCGGCCTCGCGTTCTGCGTGATCCGCGCGGTGGTCGACGTCGACATCGAACTCGGCTCGGTCCGCGTCGTCGAACTGGCGGTCGCCCAGGACGTGGGCCGCGTACTCAACCCCGCCCAACTCGCCACCCGCATAGAGGCAGGCGTCACCCAGGGCCTCGGCGCCGCGCTCACCGAGAACCTCCGCACCCCCCGCGGCCTGGTCCGCCACCCCGACCTCACCGGCTACGCCCTCCCGACGGCCCTGGACGCCCCCGACATCCGCGTCGTGGAACTGGTCGAGGAACGCGACGTGGTAGCCCCCTTCGGCGCCAAGCCCGCCAGCGCGGTCCCGGTCGTCACCACCCCCGCGGCCATCGCCTCCGCGGTCCGCGCCGCCACCGGCCGCCCGGTCAACCGCCTCCCGATCCGCCCCCAGGCGGCGGTGGTGACGTCCGGCTCGTAGGTGCAGTCAAGGCGGAGGCGGCGTTGGCGTGACCCGGGAGGCGAACCGCCAGGAAGCCATCGCGGAGATGCGCAAGCTGGCGCAGGCGTACGACCAGTCGGTTTCGGAGATGGACAAGCTGGAGGTGCCGACTTTCCCGCCACCGCCGGGGGAGTTCGTGCCTCCGGCCGAGAAGTGGCGCGACTCGCTGGACTTGTACCGCTCCGGCGTCGACGGTGCCGCCGCGGGCGATGGGGCAGTTGGAGCTTTCGCCTCGCACGCCTCCGTAGCCGAGAGTGCGCCGGTACTCGGATGCGGCAGCTGCGGGGCGCACGCTTGTCCCGGAGACGCCTCATGCTGTCACGTGGCCCATGAGATCTTCGAGGCCGTGTGCTCAAGCGCGACGAGTGGACGGACTGCGACGGCCACGGCACGGGCATGGCGGGAACATCGCCGGTACCGAAGGAGCGGCGGCGGGGACGGGGCGTTCGGGCTGGCGCCGGGGGCCAAGATCCTTCCCGTTCGGAATCGTAATGAGGTGACCAGGCAGTCACGGCAGAAGATCCACCACGGCCTGCCTGGACATCGCGCCCCCGGAGGGCGCGAGACCGTCGTCGACCTGGTTTCGGTGGTCCGGCTCCCGCTCCGGGCTCAGAAGCGCTCGATCTCCTGGCCGGCTGGGATCTCATAGCAGCCGGACACAAGCATCAAACTCAGCTTGGGCGGATCATTCTTGGCGCGTTGGGATATGTTGAGGCTTGTCTTTTTCTCATCGTTGTCGGCTGTCAGTGAAAGGTTTCGATTCTTGCTGGTGTCCGGCCCGTATTCGACGATCTTCCATCCGCTTTTCGGCAACTCTCCCTTGAGTCGCTCCATCGCCTCGTTCAACTGACTCGGCGAGGTCGGATAGAAACTCCATGAATGAAAGACCCGAAAGTGCTTCTCTCGATCCTTTCCTGCGCAATCCGTGATCCCGGGGCTTGAATCGGATGCCTTCCCTTTGACGTCGATCAGATCGTAGATCTGGCTGGATACCTTCTCCATTTGGTCGGCTGCGGACCGTGACGTGCTGGTGCCCGCAAAGGGGATGGCCTTCTCGGTGTCATTCATGCTGCATCCAGTGAGGGGTGCCAGTGCGATGGTGATGAGGAGCGCTGATGCGCCCAGTTTTGCCTTCAAGCCGAGATGCCTCGCTTAGTGGGTTCGGAGCACAGGGCGGTTAGGTCGCTAGGATTGCACCCGAATGGCGTGGGGCTACTTGAGCTTCACGTCGTCGTACTTCCCTGCTACGACCAGGCCTTGATTCCTCAAGCTTTGAGAGGGTCCCTCAGGACTGTCATCCCAGTACCCGCTGTGGCCTTCAGTGTCCGTGGCCATCTGGTTGGCGCCGAACCATTCATCACTGGGGATCACCCAGTAGCTTCCCGATGTATGTCCGCCGTGTCCCCAGCGGCCGATATCTGGTACCACGTCCCCGTCTGCCTCCTGATTCCAGACGTGCCCCTTGGGGACATCCAGGTCCTCGGCTCTGGCCACTGTCACACCGGGGCTGCCCGCAGTGATCACATCGTCTGCGTTAAGCGTGCCATGGTCGGCGGCGGAACCCACGAGGGTCGTGCCGTAAGAGTGACCGATCACGGTCCGGTGGGTCCCCGAGGCGCCGGTATGCGATTCCTCCAGACCGTCGAGGAATCGGTTGAAGGCCGGGGCGCCGTCATCCGCGTAGTGCCTGAAAGGTGCGTCCTTGTAGATGTCCTGCGGGGCGTCGTATCCAAGCCAAGTGATCGTGGATACGTCCTTGCCATCGGCCTCGTCATTGGCCACACGCCATACGCCGGCCATCCGGTCGATATTGCCGTCTATGTTGCTCAGGTTCGACGTCGTTCCCGGCACGTAGACCGCCTGGTGGTCGGCTGTGTCCGGGTTTCCGTTGGCGATGATCGCCCGGCCGTTACCCTCTGCGCTGAACCCCAGGAGATACGCCTCGGGCAGACTGTTCTGGCCTGTCTGGTCGAAGCGCTTCTGGATGCTGTCCATACCTTTGAGAGATTTGGTGAGCTGCTCGTACCGCTCCCCGTACTGCCTGTGCCAGTCCATCCACTCGTCGGTGTGCACCTTGGACGGGTACATGCCCGCAGTGATCCACGTCCACTCGTTGGCGGGTGCCTTCGGGATCGCGGCCAGTTCCAGCCGGTATTGGGCGTACTTCTCGTCGAAAACGATGCGGTTGGCCTCGTCACGGACGGCGGAGGGCAGCCCGTCGAGCTTCCCCACAGCAGCCGGCTCCAGCGAGAGCCACGCCGCCTGACCCTCCGGGCTGAGCCCGTTCCACCACGATGCGTTGTCCTTGTGACTGCCGTCCTTCGGGGGATGGGGGAGAGAGTCGAGGTAGCCCTTGCCCGCGTCACGGACACCGCTCATGTCCGACTTCACATCCGCCCAGTCCCGGTCGGACACGGTCAGGTCGTCGTCGGCCTTCAGCGCGCGCAGCTTCGGTGCCCACTTCGCGTCCGCGTCCGTGGCCTCCTTCACCGCGTCGGCGATCCGGTTCGCGAACTCCAGCGCCTTGCCGTAGTTCGGGTTCGGGTGCGCGTTCGCCGCCTGACGGTAGATCGCGTCCGCCGTCGGGGAGGACGGGCCGCCCGTGCCCTTGACCGTGCCGCCCTCCGGAACCTTGCCGTCGACCTCTTCGCCGCCCGCAGGGAAGCTGACCGAGCCGTCGGGCTTCACCGTGCAGTGGGCAGCCTGCGCATCCGCCAGGGCCGCGTCCAGCTTCCGCTTGGCCGCGGCCATGTCGTATGCGAAGCCGTTGAGTGCGGTGCTCACCAGGCCGCACTCGGTCTGCACGTAGTGCAAGTTCTTCGACAGCTCCTTGAGCTCGCCCAAGGCCGCGGTCGCTGCCCGACCGTCCAGCTGCGCGTTGACGCCGGAAGTGATCCGGATGTCGATCGCATCCTTGGCCTTGGCGGCCATCTCGCCCGTGGCGCGGTAGCCGTCAGCCGCGTCCGCATATGTGGTGGGCTTGAACTTCTTCAGGGTCGCCAGCTCCATGACCTTCGATCACCGGCCCTTCGCCTGGCCACCGACGGCCTCGGTGTCCTTGTACTTCGCCTTGACCTTCTGGAGCTCTTCCTCGATCGCCTTGTCGGTCATCGCCAGATCGCGCCCGGCCCGTTCCAGCAGCCCGCCCAGCGTGCCGCAGCGACCGCTCACCTTGCTGATGTACGTCTTCCAGGAGACGTACAGCTCCTTCTGCGCCGCCGCCGACTGGCACCCGGACGTGTCCTCCACGCCCGTCTGCCCGTCCTCCAGTTTCTTGAGGCCCTTGCTGATCTCGTCCTTCAGGCCCTTGACGCCCTCACCTGCCTGGGTCCAGGCTTTCTTCTGCGTTTTCAGCCGCCCGGAGGAGTCACCACCGCCGACACCGGACGGGTCCGAATCCGGAAACTGGTTGAGCTGCATCCGAGTTGCCCGGCGTTCACCGGCTTCGGTCTTGAGCTGTTCCCATTCGTCCCACGACATCGGCGCCCCTCCATCGGGTCTGTACTACGGCCCAACCGGGCTCCCGCCGTCACCCTAATGGCGTGTCTGATAGCGGTCTCTGAGTACCCGTACTCATTTGCGGGAGGATCGCGGTCTGCCTGCGACACGCGGCGCCGTCAGCGCCCGCTGCGTGGCCCGAGGGCTGGTGGAATGCCGTATTCCCAGGTCGAGTTGGGTCACCGGCCTTCCACTCGGGGTCGTAGGCGCAGTGGACGCCGGCGCTGCCGGCGAAGTACTCCCGGTCCGGGTACCAGGACTGCCGGTGATGGCGCGAGCGAAGGCGGGGCCCGCCTCACGTGGTGGTGAGGGAGCCCCGCCTGTGTTCAGTGCTTGTGGCAGGCGCATGTGCACGTGATCGAGAAGACCGGCTGCTCGTCGGGGCCGGGGTCGTCGGACGCGTACACCTCCATAGGTGCGCAGAAGGAATGCTCGCCCGCCTCGCATTCCTGCGTCCGCCCGGACTCTCTCGCGTCCGCGGTGAGCTGCTCCGTCGTGCGCTCCGGCCTCACCGCTCACCACCCAGAAGGTCGAACGCGTCAGGGACCGGTGGGAACAGCGGTGCGCATTCGCGGCACGCGTACACGGTGAAGCCGGGTCCACTGGCCTGGTGCACCTCGGAGACGACCACGGGTGCGTCCGTGATCCGGTCGCAGCGTACGCACATGCGGATCGGCCGCCGCCGGTCGTTCATCGGGCGACCTCCACTCCGTGCAGGCTGCGGGCGTCCAGGTCGATGCCCAGGTCCGCCGCG
>NZ_VSRY01000116.1 GCF_008271805.1 Streptomyces sp. TRM49041 | reverse complement strand
CGCGGCGGACCTGGGCATCGACCTGGACGCCCGCAGCCTGCACGGAGTGGAGGTCGCCCGATGAACGACCGGCGGCGGCCGATCCGCATGTGCGTACGCTGCGACCGGATCACGGACGCACCCGTGGTCGTCTCCGAGGTGCACCAGGCCAGTGGACCCGGCTTCACCGTGTACGCGTGCCGCGAATGCGCACCGCTGTTCCCACCGGTCCCTGACGCGTTCGACCTTCTGGGTGGTGAGCGGTGAGGCCGGAGCGCACGACGGAGCAGCTCACCGCGGACGCGAGAGAGTCCGGGCGGACGCAGGAATGCGAGGCGGGCGAGCATTCCTTCTGCGCACCTATGGAGGTGTACGCGTCCGACGACCCCGGCCCCGACGAGCAGCCGGTCTTCTCGATCACGTGCACATGCGCCTGCCACAAGCACTGAACACAGACGGGGGCCTCCCCCTCACACACCACACGAGGAAGGCCCCGCCTTCGGGCATGACGCGGAGTCATCAGCGCTACTGCCCCCCATTACAGCCGACAAGTCAGCCTGGACGCCGCAGTCAAAGGCCGAGGCGGGAGGGCAGCACGGTCTCGCCCGCGGGTGCCTGCTGGTAGGTAGGGCACGGAGATGTCCCTGCGATTCAAAGATTCTCGGGCAATCCCTACAAGTCTCGCTTGACCTGTTCGCGGACCTTGCGCTGGTTGTCATCGACCTCGCGCAGCAAGCTCTCCTGGACAGAATCGTCGGTCTTCCGCGCCAGGGTCCACGTACGGGCCATGTGGACCGCCTGTGCACTGAGGTGGTCGGGGCGGTCAGCGGCCGGCGTGTTCTCCAGGTCTCGGAGCCACATGGTGACGACGTGGCCAGCCGGGTCGCTCTCGTCGCCGTTAGTCGGCTCGCGCAGTAGGTGGTCCATGACCGCAGCGCGCCAAGCCTGTGCGTCTTCTTCGTCCTGGTGCTCCGCGACGGCGTCCCCGATGCCGTCCAAGATGCCAAATACGCGCGCGTTCTTCACCGGCACAATCGTGAACTCTGCGTCCCTTGCTTCGCCCGGCACGGCGGTGAGCTCCCGAGCCGCGTGCCGCGTTTGCGCCATACGGAGGATGGCATACGCCTTCGGGTCCTCCGAGATTGCGCGCACAATGTCCTTGAAGTACGTACTGTAGAGCGCGAGGTGATAGGTGCCATCGGATTCCCATGGCGGAATAGCCTCACCATCCAAGCGCATGTACTCGGAGTCGAGCCCGGCGAGAATTTCGTGGGTGTCTGAGGCGTAGTCGGCCAAGGCGGTGGCGAGTGGGGCTCGGAGTGCGGGATCGACAGTAAGGGGATCCGGCTTCGTGAATCCGAGGGCGAACAATACGTCCTTCATCGCCTGGGCCTGCGGTTCGGTGTGAAGACCCGGCTCCTTGCCGACGGTTGCCTTTACAATGGCCTCACCAACGACCGCGCAATCCACCCCGTGCTGCACGGTCGCCCCCAGCGCCTTCCTCACGCGTTCGTTTTCTGGCAGCCCGTTGCAGGCAGCTACCGTCTGACGACCGAGAAGCAGCCATGCGGTGAGTCCACCCAGCAGGGCAAGGCAAACCCCGAGCACGATCAGCGGCTTCACGGGAACAGTCCGGCTCACAAACTTCAGTGGCATGCTTTCCCTCGTCCTACCAGGGTGCTAGGTCAGTTCGGCGTATCCGTCAGATACTTCGCCGCTGCGTTCGTTCCCCGATCACGTCCGTTGAGTGCGATCGCGGTGTAAGTCTGGGTCGTAGTCTCCGAGATGTCCTTCCGCCCCTCGGCCCAGTCAGAGACCAAGATGGGGAGCTCCTTGTCTACTTCAAGGAAAAGGTCTGCGATCTTCGCGTTTGCCTCAGTGTCGACCTCCCCCTTCATCCGGTTGCCCCACTCCCACGCCCAGGTGTCAACACCACGCTGGATCGAGTCGCCGAATGCTATGGAGACACCGCCGGCGGTTGTGAAGTACAGGGGAGTCACCGCGCCACCGATGACATGGTAGGCGACCTTCGCTTTCCAGTCGGCGTCGCTGTAACCAGCCATCCGCTTGTCGTTGATCACATCTTCCTTGATCGCGGCAAACGCGCCGAGGGCTGCGCCCGACTTGTCCAGGCGGTTGGTCAGCTCGTCGCGTGGCGCGTCCTTCGGGAGCTCTTCCAACGACAAGCCGATATACCGGGACTCCGCCTTGTGGAGCGTGCCGTAAGCCTCCGGGTCATCCGAGAGCCCTCGCATGAACTGCGTCAGGCTCTTCTGGTCCACGGCCAGGTGAAGCTCACCCTGGTCGTCCAGAAAGTGGCCGGTGTCGGCGTTGGTGATGTATTTCGAGTCCAAGTTCGCCAGCATCTCGTGAGTGTCCGCCGCGTAAGTGGCCAAGCCGCGGGCGAGCGGCTCGCGCATGTTCTCGTGAACGGTCTGGGAGGGGCCCAGCTCACCGATGACAGCGTGCATGATGCGGGCCTGCGCCTCGGTGTGCGGTATGGCCGGCCAAGGGTCCTGGCCGGGGCCAAGCGGCGGGTGACCGGTCGTGGATGATTCGAGCAGAAGCCCCAGGCCTGTACGGGCATCGGAGTCTTCCTTCTCGATGTCCTTCCCGGACTCGTGGTTCCCCTGCCAGACCGGAGTGTCGTTGAACTCCCACTCGCGGTCTTTCAGCAGGTACTTGAGGTTATCGTTCTTACCGTCGGCCCCCGGGTCGACATAGGATGTGGCGGCTTCTGGGTTCTTCGACATGACACCAAGCAGCCCGTCGAGCGGGTCGTTGGCGAACCATCCACCATTCTTGCCGCTGAAGTCACCGTGGAGATCCCAGATATTTGGGTCACCACCGCGCTTCTTGTCCTCGACCGAACGGATATCGTCGGCCAGGTCGTGCAGGAAGGGAGTCGAGTAGCCTTCGCCGTGCTGCATCAGCGTGACCAGGCTCTGGTAACCTCGCACCTGCTGCCCGTGGTCCCGGCTGATCACGTTCGGTCGTTCCGCTGCCTCCTTGAGGTCGAAACTCCTGACCCCGGCCTGCTTGAGCTGGTCCCGGAAATTCTTATAGAACGCCGACTTCGGGTCCTGCATCGCGTTCTCCAGGGAGTTCGCCAGGCCCTTCTCCAGGCCGAGGTAGGCGCCCTTGCGCTTCTCGTCATCGTGATACGCGAGGTCGTTGAGTCGGTTCGCGAGCTTCAGGGTGTTCTCCGCCCCCAAGCCATTGAGGAAGGTCCGACTGAAAGCCGGATCGTCGAGCCCGGGACGCGTATTGTCCCGCATGGCACGCTGGAATTCCTCAAGTTCGACCACTGAGACACTTTGGCCACTGTTGATCTTTGTCGCGATGTCCAGGACGTTCTCAGCCTCATACTCCTCAACGTCATCCTTGGCGTGACGGTTGAAGCCGTTCGTCGTCCCGTCAGTCCAGTCGGTGTCGAGGACAACGGCGTTGAGTGCGATCTTGACACCCGCATCGGCGTCGCTGACCGCCTTCACAGCCGTCTGGATGCGCTCGGTCCACGAGCGCTCGACCTCCGGGAGGTCTGGTTGGTGACGGATCGAGTACGCTTCCTGCGCGCTGACCTTCGAGAAGTCAAAGTGGCAGACTCCGTGGTCGGATACCCGCATACCGGCCTTGACGGCATCGGCTCGCGCAGCTTTCACTTTGCCTCGAAGGTCCACGAAATCTGTATGCGCGTCGCGCAACAGCGCGGCGATCGCATTGGCTTCCTTTTGCGCTCCCTGAAGTTCCCGGAGCGTCGCGTCAAAATGCGCCCTGAACGCAGCCTCGCTGAGCCCCACCCATGAGCCGTCCGCAGAGACTCCGTGAACATCTCGCTTGTACTGGCCTTCAAGTTTCTTGAACTCGCCTGCCATCGACTCCCACTTGCCGGCGGCGGTGGTGAGCTGAGACAGGTCTGTGTGCATGACTTCGTAGTAACTCGGCACAGGTAGCCCTTCGGGGGTGGTCAGAGGTCGGCTATCTTCGACCGCAGTCTCAGCTGCGTGCCGATATCGATGTCGTTGCCTCGAAGGGTGTTCCCTGTCTGCATCAGCCCGTTCTTTTCGTACACAAGACGATCAACCAACGCCTTGACCTGCTTCTCCCACGTTGCATGCGCCTTCTTCAGGGCAGGGGCGGTATCCCAGCCGTCGCCGTCTCTTGCCCCGAACTCCTTCACCGCTGACGCTGTGCTCTCTTCCGCGTCGTCTCCGTGGGTTTTGGCATCGCGCACCAGATCGTCTATCGCCTTGGCCGCCTTCTTCTTACGAGTGAGGCTGGAGGCCAGATTCCCCGTGCCACCCCCTCCACCAATAGGTGCGAGTTGGTTCAGCCGCATGGATGCGGGCCCGCCCTCACCCGCTTCGGCCTTGATCTGGTCCCACTCGTCCCAGGCCATCATGTCCCCCCGTTTGTCCGGTTCTGGCTGTGCTGTGCGGTGTGCGGCGGCGGCGTTGGCTGCCCTGCACAGTGTGGCGGGTCTGCTGCGTGCGGGTACGGCGGTGCGGCAGCAGGTGTCTGAGTGGTGCTGCTACGGCGGCGGTTTCGGAGCACCGGGACCGTGATGGCCGCGCAGAGGATGACGGCGGCGCCGATGCCGACGGCAATCCAGCCGGTCGGGGCGCTACTGTCGTCGTCTGACGCGGTCGGCTCGGTCGCCGGCTGTGCTGAGTCCTCAGCAGCGCTGGAAGGCTCCGTGGAGGGGGACTTGGCAGCCGCGTAGGTGAAGTCGGGGAGCGGGTACTTGTCCGGGGGGCCGGGGTTGCCCGGCGCCTTCAGGGCGCGCAGTGGGCGCACCGCGCCATAACCGATGTGGTCGTTACGCCTGTTGCCGCTCGTCGGGCCGCTCACCGTGTTGAGGATGACCCGCAGGACCTGGTTGTTGGTCCACTCCGGGTGCTTGGACCAGATCAATGCGGCTGTCGCGGATGCGATTGCGGTGGCGTCGCTAGTGCCTCTCCCTTTGCAGATGTCGTTGCCGCCGCACGCGTGCAAGATGTCTTCGCCCGGTGCCGAAATGTCTACCTGCGGTCCGTAATGGGAGAACCTCGACCTTCTGAGGTCCTTCCCAAGGGCTCCTACGGCGACGGCCCCTGGAGTAGCAGCAGGATATTCGACCCGCGAAGTGGCGTCGTTGCCCGTGGGCGCGAACACCAGCGACCCCCTTTCCATGGCATACCGGACGGCATCCGTCAGTTTCGGCGATCCCGCGTCCTGCCCCATGGAGATGTTGATGACTTTGGCCCCCGCGTCAGCGGCATAGCGAATACCCTCGGACGCTGCCTCGTTGAACCGGACTTCGGCCTTGGCCGCGTTGGCCTCTTTCTCGGAGTCAGGCATGCGAATGGGAAGGATCTTGGCCCCCGGCGCCAGCCCGAACGCCCCGTCCCCGCCGCTCCTTCCGGTACCGGCGATGGTTCCCGCCATGCCCGTGCCGTGGCCGTCGTAGTCCGTCCACTCGTCGCCCGGCTTCTCCGGGGCCAGGTCCTTTCCCTTGAGTACACGGCCTCGAAGATCTCCATGGGTTGCGTTGACGCCAGAGTCGATGACCGCGACGGTCACGCCCTCGCCCGTACTGATCTCCCAGATCTCGTCCGCGCCCATGGCGTCCAGGTGCCATTGCTGCGACCGGACGGACTCTGCGTACGCGGGGGTGGCAGCGATGCCCGCAAACGCCATCGTGATGAGCATCGACACGACTGCACGGACATATGTCCGGCGCCCGGTGCTGGCAGGCATATACGTCCTCTTCGCTCGTCTCGGGTGGTCGTGTCAGTCGATGACTGGAGGAGCGACCCGACGATTGTTCTGCGACCAGGTCTCCTCGTCCTCGGCGAGGTAGCCGCGCCGCTCACCCCTGGTGCTCTCCCGGCGCGAGGAGGGCCGCGCGGGCGTGCCGGGAACGCTACCGCTCACCAGTCCGGAACCACCCTGGCTGAACGGACGCCCACCGGTGACGCCCGGCTGCACAGGCCGCCCACCAACCACGCCTCCGGCCTCGCTCGCGAGCCGTCGGCCGACCGGAGCCCCGCCCTGTCCCGGCCTCGGGCCACCGTTCATGCCACCAGCGCTGTGTCCCATGGGCGGACGTACCTGCCCGCCGCCCTCGCCGCCGATCACGGTGCCACGGGGGATGCCTCCGGTCGGCCGAGCTGACGGGTGCGGCACAGGCCGTCCGCCGATGACGCCGGCGTCCCTCGGCGGCCTGACCCCGCCCGCGCCGGGGCCCGTGCCACCGCTCGACTGTCCCGGCAGTACCGGACCGAGTGCCGTACCCGGGCCCCGTCCAAAACCGCTCTGCCCGGCGGCCGGGGACGCCGCTGGGCCGCCGGGAATCGGGGGTACCAAGCCCACCGGCAGAGTCGTCATGGCTCCATCGGGGCGCCCCGGACCGGGCGCGGGCGTGACAGGAGGGGCCGTCGCCGGGAGCGGCAACGTGCTGACGCTGTCGATGCTTGTGGCCACGGGCGGCATCTCGGGCCGCATGACAGCATGAGGCGTCTCCGGGACGGTCGGGCGCGCCGCTGCTGCCGCATTCCGATGTCCCGGCGCACTCTCGGCTGCGGAGGCGTGCGAGGCGAAAGCTCCACCTGCGCCATTGCCCGCGGCGGCACCGTCGACGCCGGAACGGTACAAGTCCTGCGAGTCGCGCCACTTCTCGGCCGGAGGCACGAACTCCCCCGGCGGTGGCCGGAAAGTCGGCACCTCCAGCTTGTCCATCTCCGAGGCCGACTGGTCGTACGCCTGCGCCAGTTTACGCATCTCCGCGATGGCGTCCTGGCGGTTCTTCTCCTGGGTGGCGGCCAGGGCCGCCTCCGCCTTGACGGCGACCGTCGTCGCGTCCGGGTCGTTGTGGTGGGCCCTGGCCGCGTCGAGGTTGGCCTGGGCGGACTCCTTGGTGGTGTAGCGGGGGATCGAGGACTGCGCCGTCGCGACGGCGCCCGAGGCGCGGCTCAGCCACTTCGACGCGTCGTCGCTGTAGTCCGCCAGTCGGAAGGTCGAGCTGGCCAGGCTCGCGCCCCACTCGATGAACGCCTGGTTGCCTTCGCCCTCCCACTTCACGCGCTCCGGGCGGAACCTCAACTGCTGAGCGATGTTCCGTATCTCGCCCGCTGCAGCCGACAACCGGTCCGCCGCGTCCTGGACTTGGGCGCTGCTCGCCTGGTCCAGCCAGGTCAGCATCTGCTCGTGGGACATGCTCTCGAAGGGCGTGCGGCCGCCGCCCGCGCCGCCTCCGCCGTCTCTTGCCATCTCTCTGTCTCCCCCGTGCCGTTACTGGAGGCCGCCCGCGCCCGCCGAGTCGCCCGGTTCGGCTGTCGGCGTTCCGTCGGCCGTGGGTCGCTGATCCGCCGTCGGGTCCCGGTCCGGGTCGTAACGCCGCTGCGTGTTGTGCTCGATCGCCAGCATCCGCCTGCGTATGTCCTCGTCGATCGCCCCGTAGCCGTTCTTGGCCGACACGACCGCGATGCCCATGCCCTCCAGGCAGTCGCCCATGAGCTGGGAGAGTTCCTTGAGTCGCTCAACCACGATCTCGTACGACGCAAACAGGCCCGCCGCCTCGGACCACGCCAGGTCACCGCCGCCGAAGTCCGCGCGCTTGATGTGGGGCGTGCCCACCTGACGTGGGGCCGCGGGTGAGTCACCCAGGTCGACGAGCAGTTTGTCGACCCGCTTCTTGAACGACACCATCGACTCCGCGTCGTACAGCATCGACGCCAGCCCCGGGTTCACCGCGCGTAGTTGTCGTTCGTCGCTCGACATGCCGCTCGGCCAACCGCCGTTGTCCGCCATCAGGTCCGCTCCTCCCCCGTGCCAAACGTGACCCTGACTTCACTCTAGCGGGGAGTGCCGACAGCTCTCATGTGGGCGGATGCCTCCCGGGCAGGCGTGCGCTCAGTTGACGACCGCCGTCTGGGAGCGGATCGGGAGGCGGTTGACCAGGCGGTTCCGTGGCGACGCGGACCGCGGAGGCGATCGCCGCGGAGGTGGTGAGGACCGGGACCACGCTGCCGGGCTTGGCGCCGAAGGGGGCTACCACGTCGCGTTCCTCGACCAGTTCCACGACGCGGATGTCAGGGGCGTCCAGGGCACCAGACACGTCCAGGTCAGCGGGCACTGCTCACTCGGACTCGTCACCCGCCGGTACGTCGGCAACGAATGAACCTTGGCCAAGGACGGTGTAGAGCCTACCCTCTGCCCGCAGGGCAGCAACCGCCTTCTGGATCGTGGACGGGGCGACGTCCAGCTCGGCCGCGAGATCGACGACGGCGGGGAACCGCGCGCCCGCCGCGTACCTACCGACATCGATCCGGCGACGCAGCTCGTCCGCGATCTGAGGCCACACGGGCTTGCTCCGGTCAAGATCCATACCGCGAGGATGCGCGTAGCCTCGAAATTGCGCGACCGCGTATACGCGTATGCGCGTATGCTTGGGCGACGTAAGACCCCCGCGGTCGAGGCCAACGACCCGGGGGCATGGCCAACGCTGCTCTAGGAGCGTCAACAGTGAGCATTATCCACGCGCTTGTGCGCCTGCTGCAGGGTGTCCGCGCCCCCGGCTCCGGCCGAAGGCGGGCGAGTGCGAGCCCGGCCCCTGCCACCTCCAGCCCCACCCACGTCCAGCGGGAGGCCCCTCGTATGAGCCTCCCGCGACTCCGTTCCCCGTACGGGTTGGCCGAACCGCTCGACGGCCGCGCCTCGCTTCTCGTCCGCCCCTACCTCATGGCGCACGAGCGCCAGGAGGTAAGGACGCGGCGGCTCACCCTCGTACGCGCGGCGGACCTGGGCATCGACCTGGACGCCCGCAGCCTGCACGGAGTGGAGGTCGCCCGATGAACGACCGGCGGCGGCCGATCCGCATGTGCGTACGCTGCGACCGGATCACGGACGCACCCGTGGTCGTCTCCGAGGTGCACCAGGCCAGTGGACCCGGCTTCACCGTGTACGCGTGCCGCGAATGCGCACCGCTGTTCCCACCGGTCCCTGACGCGTTCGACCTTCTGGGTGGTGAGCGGTGAGGCCGGAGCGCACGACGGAGCAGCTCACCGCGGACGCGAGAGAGTCCGGGCGGACGCAGGAATGCGAGGCGGGCGAGCATTCCTTCTGCGCACCTATGGAGGTGTACGCGTCCGACGACCCCGGCCCCGACGAGCAGCCGGTCTTCTCGATCACGTGCACATGCGCCTGCCACAAGCACTGAACACAG
>NZ_VSRY01000115.1 GCF_008271805.1 Streptomyces sp. TRM49041 | reverse complement strand
GCACGCCGGCCGCGCCGCCGGCCAGGCCCTGGGCGAGTCCGGCGACCGCCGCGGCCACCTCGGCGCTGTGCGAGACGAGCACGATGCCCACCGGGGCGCCCGGGGTGCAAGCCCCGCGCCCGGCCATGCCGTCGGTCACGCCGTGCCCTCCGCCGCCTCCGTGCCCTCCGCTGCCTCCGCGAGCGCGGCGAACAGCAGGGCGGAGGAGCTCGCGCCCGGGTCCTGGTGCCCGACGGACCGCTGCCCGAGATAACTGGCCCTGCCCTTGCGGGCGAGCATCGGTACGGTCGCCACGGCACCCTCCAGGGAGGCCCGCGCGGCCACCGCGAACACCTCGCCCTCCCGCGTCGCGTCACCCAGCGCGGCCACACCCGGCTCCAGCGCGTCCAGCATCGTCTTGTCGCCGGCCTTCGCCCCGCCCAGCTGCGCCACCGCCGCCACGCCCGCGCCGAGCACCTCGGCCAGCTGCTCGGGCGTCACCTCGGCGGCGTCGCCGAGCGACTTGCCCGCGCGCCGCAGCAGCGTCCCGTACAGGGGCCCGGACGCCCCGCCCACGGTCGAGATCAACTGCCGTCCCGCCAGTATCAGTACCGCCCCGGGTGTCCGCGGCGGCTCGTCCTCCAGGGCGGCCTTCACCGCCGCGAAGCCCCGCCGCATGTTCACCCCGTGGTCGGCGTCACCGATCGCCGAGTCCAGCTCGGTGAGCCGGTCGGCCTCCCGGTCCACGGCCGTGGCCATGGCCTCCATCCACCGCCGGCAGAACTCCGCGTCGAGCACCACGCTCACCGCCCCCACCGCAGCGCGGGCGTCTGTACGGGGGCGTCCCACAGCCGCAGCAACTCCTCGTCGGCCTCGCACAACGTCACGGAGGCCCCCGCCATGTCCAGCGACGTCACATAGTTCCCGACGAGGATCCGCGCCACCGGCACGCCGCGTTCCCCGAGCACCCGCTGCACCTCGGCGTTGAACCCGTACAGCTCCAGCAGCGGTGTCGCACCCATGCCGTTGACCAGCGCCATCACCGGCCCCTGTGGCCGCAGGTCCTCCAGTACCGCGTCCACCGCGAAGTCGGCGATCTCCCGCGACGTCATCATCGCCCGCCGCTCCCGCCCGGGCTCCCCGTGGATGCCCACGCCCAGCTCCAGCTCCCCGGGCGGCAGATCGAACGTCGGCCCGCCCTTCGCCGGGGTCGTACAGGCGCTCAGCGCCACACCGAAGCTCCGCGACACGGCGTTCACACGACGCGCGATCGACTCCACCCGCTCCAGCGGGGCACCCTCGTCGGCCGCCGCACCCGCGATCTTCTCGACGAACAGCGTCGCCCCGGTGCCGCGCCGCCCCGCCGTGTACAGGCTGTCGGACACGGCCACGTCGTCGTCGACGAGGACCCGGGCGACCTGAATCCCCTCGTCCTCGGCGAGTTCGGCCGCCATGTCGAAGTTCAGCACGTCACCCGTGTAGTTCTTCACGACGAACAGCACGCCCGCGCCGCTGTCCACCGCGGCCGCCGCCCGCACCATCTGGTCCGGCACCGGAGACGTGAACACCTCGCCCGGGCACGCCGCCGACAGCATCCCCGGCCCCACGAACCCGGCGTGCAGCGGCTCGTGCCCCGACCCGCCGCCCGACACCAGGGCGACCTTCCCGGCCACCGGCGCGTCCCGCCGTACGACGACCCGGTTCTCGACGTCCACGGTGAGTTCGGGATGCGCCGCCGCCAGTCCCCTCAGGGCGTCGGCGACGACTGTCTCGGACACATTGATCAGCATTCTCAACGGAATCTCCCAGAAAGATGGTCCGACACGATTCGACTCCAGCGAACGACCACGGCCTGGCTCACCGGCTACCGCCGACTCAGGCAACGATACGAACTCCGTCCACGCAACGGCCCGACCGCTCTCCGCGCGGCTCATCCGGCCCAACGGCCCGAGGTGAACGTCACGGCGAGCACGACCGCCAGCGGGGCCACCACACCGGCGTACGCCTCCTTCACCCAGGCGCGCCGCAGGCTCCAGTGGGCCAGTCCGATCCACAGCGGCCACCACAGCAGGGTGGCCCGGGGGACGGACAGATACCAGTAGGACGTACCCAGGGCCCAGAGGCTCAGCGCCAGATAGGCGGCTTCCGGCCAGCGGCGGCGGAGCAGCAGCAGGACCAGGAGCAGGAGACCGGTCGCCATCGCGGCCAGCTCCAGCTGGAACTCCCATGCGTAGCCGGTGGACTGAACGTGGTCGAAGGCGTTCCGCCAGGTGTGCCGGAACGCTTCGGCGGGAGTGTGGAAGTCGCGGTGCCAGCCGCGTTCCTGGGCATGCTTCCAGGCCATCCAGTCGCCGGTCTCCACGTACAGATAGAACGTGTAGGCCGCGGCGGGCAGGGCGGGGAGCAGGCACCAGAGGAGTGTGCGCGGCCGACGCGTCCTGCCGGGGTCGTCGCGGGACGACAGATACTCGACCGCGACGGCGGCGGCCAGGAACAGACCGCTGATCCGGGTGGTGGTGGCCGCGGCCCCGAGGAGGCCGGCCAGGGGCCATTCGCGGTTCTTGGCCGCGAGCCAGCAGGGCAGCGCGCACGCGAGGAAGAGCGATTCGGTGTACCCCGCGGCCAGGAACACCGAGGCGGGGGACAACAGCAGGAAGGCGGCGGCCCGTTGGCCGGCCCGGGCGCCGTCCGGCCGTCCGAGGCCGGCGATCCGTGCCAGCGCCACCACGGCCACGGCGCCGCTCACCACGGATATCAGCAGGCCGGCCACGGTCCAGTCGGGAACGACGGCATGTACGGCGCGCAGCGCGAGCGGGAAACCGGGGAAGAAGGCCACGCGGTTGTCGGACGCCGGGACGACACCCGGGAAGGAACCGAAGTAGCCGTGCTCCGCTATGTGCTGGTAGTGCACCCAGTCCCACTGCTCCCAACGGGACAGCCACGAGGCGGGCGTCCTGGTGTTCGAGTCGGCGGGGAACAGCCATGCGGTGCAGTAGGCGACGAGCCACATGCCCAGGCGGGTGAGGAGATAGAGCCGCAACACCCGGCGGTCCGCGGGCGTCAGCCTGTCGAGCAGACGTCGCACCGGGCCGGCCGGGGCCTTCGCCCTCCGGGACCCTCCTCCGGGCTCGCGGCGTGGCGGAGCCTGGGGCGGCTTCATGGTGGTGCGCAGGGCTGTGGTCATCAGGACGTCCATTTCTGTGGCCGCGGCGGCGGTCGCCGGCGGTCGGGTGTGCGGAAGGTCCCTGCCGACCAGGGCCGCCGTTCCTGTTCTCCGCGCGATCCGTCCCTGTCCGTGCGCTGTGGGCGGGAGGCGGGCATGCCGAAGGCACGCGCGGCGCGGTTGTGATCAGCGGGCGAGGGGCCACGCCACGGACGGGTGTGCGGGTGACGGCCCGGGTCCTGTCCGGCGGATCACGCCTGGGCCGTGGGGCCAGGCACGTACGCCCATGCCGCCCCGATCAGCCGGACACTCCTCAGCCGGCCGGGCCGGCGATCGGCGGGGCCGAGGTCGACGTCCCGGCTCCGGCGGGAGACGTCTCCGCTCCGGCGGGAAACGTCTCGGGTGCCCCGGCGGAGGCAGGCGGCGTGGTGGCCGCGTCCGCGGTACCGCTCGCGCCGCCGCCCGGGGCCGGATCCGACGAGCCGGTGGCCGGACTCCCCGGCGTGGAGGGCGGCGGGGTGGTGATGGAGGGAGTCGTCCTCGGGACGGGCGACGGACTCGTCGCGGGCAGCGGCCGCGGAGCGCTGGGTTCCACCCGGTCCGGGGTGCCGGGCAGCAGGAACAGTCCGATGCCGAGTCCGGTGACCGCCAGGGCGGAGCCTGTCGTCAGCTGTACCGCGCGCGTGAGGCGTCGAGCCCGCACTCCTGCGCGGAGACGCTCCTGGTGCCGAGGCTCGAAGGAGGTGCGCTCCTCGGTGGCGCGCATCATCCGCGCCAACTGCCGTTCGAAGTGATCCATGGCCTCTCCTTCACCCCACCGGCTCGATGACGTCGCCCAGGATCTGGCGCAGTCGCGCCACTCCCCGTGCGGCATGGGACCGCACAGTGCCCACAGGGCAGCCCAGAGCCTCCGCCACCTGCGCCTCCGGCAGATCCTGGTAGTAGCGCAGCACGACGGCTGCCCGTTGCCGCGTCGGCAGCCGGGCGAGTGCGGCCTCCAGCCGTGAGCGCTCGGCCACGACCGCGGACACATCACCCGTGGCCGCCACCTCCGGCAGCTGTTCGACGGGGCGCTCGCCCCACCATCGCCGCCGTGCCGAACGCGCCGCTGCCCGTACCATCACCTTGCGTACGTACGCCTCGGGAGCCCCGTCGGCGACCTTCCGCCAGGCGAACCAGAGCTTGACCAAGGACTCCTGCACCAAGTCCTCGGCCCGATGCCGATCGCCTCCGGTGAGCAGACGGGCCAGGTGGAACAGCCCCGACCAGCGGGCCGCCACGAACTCCTCGAACTCACCGGCCCGAGATTGCTCCATCCGTACTGTCCCCGTTCTCGCCGGCTGCCTACACCGTGGAAAAGGCCATGGCACCCGTTCCACGCTGCACGCCGAGGCGGTGACATGAGTCACAGGCCGTGCGGGTGAGGGGACTGCCATGTGAGGCGGGGCCGGCGGCTGGTACGGCCGGACAAGGCCGGCGGGTACTCCTTGGCCGCCCGCACAGAGGTCTCGGACCGCCGTCCTTCTAGCGTGAAGTGCGCCGCCTCAACGACCGCGCCGGTCAGCCGATCCAGGGAGAACCATGCACGGCGATGACGTACCCGACGCCCCGGACGGAACATCGGACGGCGTGTCCGGTGGCATCGTCGTCATCGGGGCCACCACCCTCGCACGCCGGGTCTGTGCCGCCCTGTGGGAGAGCGGGCGCCCCGTGGACCACCTCGCCGCACCGGACGACCAGGACCTTCGCCGCGCGCTCACCGGGCGGCCGGCCCACGTCGCGATCCTCGTGGGCGACGACCTCTCCGCACTCCGTTACGCGCTCGCCGTGCGGCATGTCAGCAGCGCCGTCCGCATCGTCGTCACCGTCTTCGACCGGACCGTGGCACAGCAGCTCCAGTCGCTGCTGCGCAGTTGTGTGACGGTTTCGCCCGCCGACCTCCTGGCGCCCACACTGGCCGGGCTGTGTGTGGACCCGGCGGACCCCGACCTCCTGGCCGTATGGGACGCCGGGGACGGCGCGGTGGCGGTCCGCCGGTGTGAAGGACGGCTGGTGGAGACGGCGTGGCGGCCCAGCGCGGGCGCGCGGCGGCGCGGGGTGTTCGGGCGGCTGCGTGGTCAGTTGCAGCCGCATGACGCGGACGCCCGACTGCTGCTCGTCGGGCTGCTGGGTATCGCGGCGGTACTGGCCCTGGACTGGCTGTGGCTGGTCGTCGCCTTCCACAAGCCGGTCAGTACCGCCTTCATGGAAGCCGCCCGGGTCGTCGCCGGGGTGGGACCGGCCGCCCCGCACGGCGGCCATCCCGTGTACGAGGTGGTCGCCGGGGCGGCGATGCTGGTCACGGTGGGATTCACCGCTCTGCTGACCGCGGGCATCGTGGACCGGCTGTTCGGCCCGCGGCTGGTCGGCGTCCTGGGGCCGCGGGTACTTCCCCGTTCCGGACACGTCATCGTGGTGGGACTGGGCCAGGTCGGGCTGCGGCTGTGTCAGACGCTGCGCCGGCTGGGGGTCCCCGTCGTCGGGGTCGAACGGGAGCCCACCGCCCCCAACCTGCGGCTGGCGCGGTCGATGAAGATTCCCGTGGTGCTCGCGCACGGTGAGGACCGTGCGGTACTCGCACGGCTCAGGCTGGGGCGCGCTCATGCGCTCGCCGCGGTCGGCTCCGACGAACTGGACAACATCGCCGTCGCCGTCGCCGCCCATGCCGTGGCGCCGGACATCCGGGTGGTGCTCCGGGCGGGCGAGGACGAGGCGATCGCCGAAACCCGCTCGCTGCTGCCCCTCGGGCTGACACGCGACATCACGAGGACGAGCGCGGCGTATGTGACCGCCCACCTGACCGGGGCCGCGCCCCGCCGGGTCGTCGCCGATGCCGACTGCGACCACGTCGATCTGCCGGAGCGTGGCCTCGTCGCATGGCCGGTCCCGGCCGGGGACGACTGCGGCCATGTCGTCGACCGGAGGCCGGGCCCGGCCTCCGGTGACGAGGGCGACGCCGGCCGCGGTATCGGGCCACGCCGAGGCGCCCGCCCCGACACCGGCCTCCTCGGCGCCCGGCGCACACAGAGCGCGGCCCCCACAGACCAGGCGGGGCCCGATCCGTCCTGGCCGACGGAACCGCCCTCGCCGCCGCCCCCACCGTCGTCCGCTCCCTCGACCGCCCCGTCCAGATGATCTCGCCGCTCAGGCGGTCGGCGGCAGGCGCAGCTGAAGCATGGCCAGCAGCCGCTGATCGGGACGGCTGAGGTCGAGCCCGGTCAGCTCCTCCGCCCGGCGGATCCGGTAGCGCAGGGTGTTGGGGTGCACATGCAGCCGGGCTGCGGCGGCCCGTACATCGCCGAAGGCGTCCAGATACACCAGGATGGACTCGGCCAACCGCCCCTGATGGCGGCTGTCGTGCGCGACCACGGCGGTCAGCCGCGGGTCCCGCATGTCGGGACGGGCCGCGAGCAGCCCCAGCATCTCGCTGACCAGGACCTCCGCCTGGATGTCCGGCAGCGCGGCGACGGTCGCGGCGACATCGACGTCCGCCATGGCGTCGAGGATCCGGTCCGTCTCCCGCCGCGACTCGGGTACCTCACCGAGCCCCGGCACGATGCAGCCGACACCGCAGCGCAGAGCCAGGCCCAGGTAGCGGCGTGCGGCCTCGGCGATCTCCTGCCCCCAGCCGCGCAGCGTGCCGATGTCGATACTGCACGGCAGCTGCGGAAGCAGCACATAGACACGCTGCTCGGTCTCGGTCACCAGGGCGGCACGGTGCCGGGCCGCGGTGTGCACCGAGATCAGGTTGGCGACCTCGGCGCGGGTCAGCTCCGGCCCGGTCGACTCGGCGGCCCCGTACGAGAAGCCCAGGACGGCGGCCGGGCGGAAGGCGTCCAGTCCCAGGTGGTTCGCCAGCGGCTGGGGACCGGTGCTGCCCTCCAGCAGCCCCGCGGTGAGGCTGCGGGTGAGCATCAGGTCGGCGGAGACCTCCCGGCGGCGGCGTACGAGCTGCAGCGCGGCGACCCGGGCCGCCCCCAGCAGCGCCTGGTCCGAGCGCTCGGTCAG
Source organism: Streptomyces sp. TRM49041 (assembly GCF_008271805.1). Classification (GTDB taxonomy): domain Bacteria; phylum Actinomycetota; class Actinomycetes; order Streptomycetales; family Streptomycetaceae; genus Streptomyces. The sequence goes on along the minus strand of NZ_VSRY01000115.1, from coordinate 23,396 downwards.
CGGCGTCGAGCCCTCCTGCACCCAGATGGTGCCCAGCTGCCGGTCCCCGGACCGGATGGCCACCGCGAGCCTCCGGCGGATGCCCAGCTCGGGATGACTGTCGATGTCGACCACGTCGTCGGAGGTGCGCAGCCGCTGGAACACACCCCACTCGCGCAGCTTCGCCAGATACGCCTCCGGGCCCTGCCAGCCCAGGATGGACAGCCGCCGCAGATCGTCGGCCTCGTCGTGGTCGGCGGAGCGGGAGTACGCCAGCACCCGGTTCGCGGTGTCCTCGATGCTGACGATGCCGCCGGTGAGAATGGCGGTGGTCTGGGCGAGGGAGAAGAGGTCACCCTCCTCGGCACCCTCGCCGGGGCGGCCCGGCGGCCCGTCGTCGAGGGCCGCGCGGGCCAGCGCGTCCACCCGCTCCCAGCGCGCCTCGCCGCGTACGGAGAGCAGTGCGACGCCCGCCTCGGCGGCGGTCTCACTGAGGGCGGCGGCCTGCCCGGGGGCGTCCAGCTTCACCGCAACGGCGGCGGCCCCGCCGCACCCGGCCGCCCGTAGCGCGGGCAGCGCGGCACGCCCCCGCGCGCCGATGGCCAGAACCAGCTCCCCCGGGCGGGCGAGCGGCGGATCCTCGGGGTCGAGCAGGGCGACGCTGCGTATCTCGACGTCCAGCCCGGCGGGCGCGGCCTGGAGCTCCACCAGGGGCTCACCCAGGGACATCAGCAGCTGACGCAGGCTGATGCCGGCCGAGGGCGGCGGTGCTGCGGCAGGTGATTCCATGATCGGCGCCTCTGCTCGGGTCAGGTGGTACGGATGGTATCCGGCCGCGGGGCCCCGACCACAGGGAGCCGGTGTCGGCGGTGTCTCCGACGCCCGCTTCACCGCCGGAACCGGTATCCCCCGCACTCGACGGCACTCGACGGCCTCGGCGCGGTCGGCGCGCACGCCCCCCGGCCGTGGCCCTCAGTAGTTCTGCCACTCGTGGCGCGCGTACTCCAGCACGACCGGATCCATCAGCGTGCTGGCCCGTACGTCCTCGGGACGGCGGTCCAGCGGGAAGACGGTGGAGGCCGCCAGGACGGCACCGTCCAGGAACCGCAGGCGTGGGGTGTCCCGCGCGAGGCGCAGCGCCGGGGGCGGTCCCTCGGTGCCCGGGCGGGCCAGGACGAAGCCCCAGTTGCCGAAGCTCGGCACGTCCACCTGGAAGGCGGTGGTCGTGTACCCGGCCTCGCCGATCGTCGCGGCGATGGACCAGTACGACTTGGGCGCGAAGAACGGCGAGCCGGCCTGCACCACCACCCTGCTGTCGGGCTTCAGGACATGGGCGAGCAGATGGTAGAACTCGACGCTGTAGAGCTTGGCCAGCGCGGCGGTGTCCGGGTCCGGGAAGTCGATGACGACCGCGTCGTACCGCCGGCCCGCGTCGCGCAGCCAGCTGAAGGCGTCGGCGTTGACGGCCGTCACCCGCGGGTCCGACAGAGCACGCCCGTTGAGGTCCAGCAGGGGCCCGAACGTACGGGCCAGCCGGGTCATCGCCGGGTCCAGGTCGACCAGCGTGACGTCCTCGACATCGTCGTAGCGGAGCACCTCCCGCAGCGCCAGCGCGTCACCGCCGCCCAGGATCAGCACCGAGGAGCGCTTCCCCGACAGGGCGGGGTGGACCAGCGCCTCGTGGTAGCGGTACTCGTCGACGGAGGAGAACTGCAGATCGCCGTTGAGGAAGAGCCGCGTGTCGGGCTCGCCGGTGAACGCGGTGGAGCGGGTGACGACGATGTCCTGGTACGGGGTCGTCTCGGCGTGGATGATCGGGTCCCGGTACAGCTTCTGCCGTGCCGTGACCTCGATGTCGTCCGCCAGCACATAGACCGTGCCCAGGACCGCGAGGACACCCGCGACCCCCGCGAGGAGCCCGGCGCGTACGGCCCTGCGGGTCTCCCTGCGGAAGATCCACAGGACGACGCCGCCCCCGGCGAGCGCATTGACCGCGCCCACCACCAGGGCGCCCTTCAACTGCCCGAAGGCGGGCAGGAGCAGCAGCGGGAAGCACAGGCCACCGACCAGCGCCCCGACGTAGTCCGCGGCGAACATGTCGGCGACCGCGCTGCCGGCCTCCTGGCGTCTGATCCGCTGGAGCAGCGTCATGAGCAGCGGGATCTCGGCACCGATCAGCAGCCCCACGACGAACGACGCCACCACCATGGCCGGCATGTAGACCCGCAGCCAGGAGAACGCCACGTACAGGACGAGCACCGACAGTCCGCCGACGAGCCCGAGCACGATCTCGACGAGGGCGAACGCCCCGACCGCGCGCCGCTGCAGCGGCTTGGCGGCCAGGGAGCCGATGCCCATGGCGAACACCATGACGGAGATGACCACGGAGGTCTGCATCACGGAGTTGCCGATGAGGTAACTGCCCAGGGCGGTCAGCGCCAGTTCGTAGACCAGGCCGCAGGCCGCGCAGATGAACACCGAGAGGAGCAGCAGCACTCTCGTCCCGCGCGGGTACGGCGACGGTGGCGGGCCGGTGGCGGGCGGGGTGCGGTCCAGGACGGGGGTGGTGCTCATACCGGGGAGTTCAGGAGACCGCGGCACCGACCATGAAGGCCGTACCGAGGTACATGGCAGCCTGGACCCAGGCGGCGGGGTGGGGACGGTCACCGTCGTCGTCGAGCACCGTGGCGCCGAGCCGTCCCGGGGTCAGCACGCCGACGACGATGGAGATGAGCGTCATCACGGCGACGCCGGCCAGCCCGTACAGCAGGGTGCTGAGCAGACCGTAGCCGAGGCCGAGCTCCGACTCGCTGGCCCGGATGGACTGTTCGATGACCAGGCCGATGGCGGCCGTCTGACCGGCGAGGAGCACCGCGGCGCCGCGGTTGCGGTCGGCCCACACCACGTGGAAGAGCTTGCCGGGGGTCACGAGGTCGAGTGCGACGAAGCCGGCCACCATCACGACGAAGCCGACCAGGCCGTAGAGCACGGCGATGCCGGCCGACTCGAAGATCTCTGCCACGGGGATGCCTTTCGGGGACGTCGTCGGAAATCGTGGATGTGGACGGGGAGAACCGGGTCACTTCCCGGAGCCGGGGCCCCCGCCCCGGAAGGTGTCGCTGTCCGGGTCGGGCCACACGGACCGGATGTGCGGCCTCCAGCGGCGGTATCCCGTGCGGTAGTCCGCGATCTCTATGCGGCTGCCGCTCGCGTGCGGGCTGATGGCGACGATGTCGTTGCGGTAGCGCAGGAAGACCATGTCGTTGTCGCTGAGCCGGTCGCGGGCCGCGGTGTGGCCGTCGATCTCCTGCGCGACCCGGGACGGCGTGTCACGGCTGTCGACGTAGTCCGCGCCGCTGGTGGCGTACTGCCGGCGGATCCAGCTGGAGGGCACGTCGTTGCCGTCGTCCGGATCGCTGGAGCAGCCGGCGAGTGCGGCTGTCGCGAGGAGCAGCACGGTGATGCGTCGGGCGGTCTTCATCGGGCCTCCAGCCGGGTGTGGGTCGCCACGATCCGGCGGCTTCTCGGATAGGTGTGCCAAGTACGCCAGCTCAGCCCCGCTTTCTCCCGCTCGACGGTCAGCGCGGTGACGGCGTCCGCGGAGCCGGGGAAGATGCCGTACAGCGCCCTGGGGTGCGCGTCCGAGCGGCTGCGGATCAGCGCCACCTCGGCACCGAAAGCCTCAGCGGAGAGGCTGCACACCTGGGCGCTGAAGGAGTAGTGCCAGCCGTCGAAGTCCTCCGTCGCGGTGTCCGGCAGTCCGCCCGCGACATCCGGCAGGCAGGCGACGGTCTCACGGACGGGGCCCGCGCACACCTGGTGCGAGGCGCCGAGGAGCCTGAGCTGTACGTCGATACCGCCGACCGTCAGTTCCCGTACGGCCAGCGCCTCGCGGGCGGGATGCCCCAGCGTGAACGACAGCTGGTCGGCGTCGGTGTCCAGGTACGGCGTGTCCAGGGCTATGCCGTTCAATGATCCCCCGAATTGCCGAACCTGCAGAGAGCGCGGCCGAGTATGGCACACGGCGTGCCGGGCACCACACCGGGGCCGGTGCGGGCGCGGTACGCGGGAAGAGCGCGTCCGGCCGGGGCACGGATGCCACGGCCGGACGCTCCTGGATGTCGCGGGTGCGGTGCTCGCCGGTCCGGCTGACCGCGTGCCGGTGCCGGTGCCGAGTCAGGACGCCGACGAGCGCGCTGAACGCGGTGATGGAGGCGATGCCGTCAGCGCAGAAGGCGGCGATGCCGGCCGGCGGCCACTTGTTCCGGCGTTTCCCTCCTCCCCGGCCCCCGCGAACTCGCGGACGGCGAGGGCGGCGGTGGGCGCGGCCGTCAGCGGCCTCCACCGCGGCCGAGCACCGCCGGATTGGCGCAGTGGGCGAGCGGCTCGCCGCGCAGATGGCGGGCCGTCTCCTCGGCGCAGATCCGGGCGGCCTGGTGCGCGGTCTGCTTGGACGCCCCCGCGAGGTGCGGCGTCATCACGACGCCGGGGGTGCGCAGCAGCCGCGCACCGGCCGGGACGGGCTCCTCCGGGAAGACGTCGAAGGCGGCGGCGAAGAGGTGCCCCCGGTCGAGCGCGTCGCAGACCGCGTCGTAGTCGAGCAGCCCGCCCCGCGCGCAGTTGACGATCACGGAGCCGGGAGGCATGGCGGCGATCTCCTCGGCGCCGATCATGCCGTGGTTCTCCGCCGTCAGCCGGGCGTGCAGGGACAGGACCCGGGACCGGGCCAGCAGCTCGTCCAGGCTCACGTTCGCCACGCCGGGCGCCGTGTCCGGGGCCAGATACGGGTCGTGGACGAGGACTTCCGCGCCGAAGCCGCCGAGGATGCGGGCGACGCGGTGCCCGATGGCGCCGTAGCCGACGAGCCCCACGGTGGTGCCCGCCAACTCCATGCCGACCTCCTCGTACCGGTAGTAGTCGCCGCGCCAGACCCCCCTGGCGAGTTCGCCGTGGGTGTGCGGGATGCGGCGCAGGGCGGACAGCAGCAGGGCGACGGTGTGCTCGGCCGTGGCGGTCGCGTTGCGGCCCGGGGCGAACGTCACCGCCACACCGTGTTCCGTGGCGGCCTCCAGATTGGCGTTGACGGGCCCGCCCCGGCCCACGGCGAACAGTTCGAGCTCCGGGCACGCCTCCAGCATCCGCCGGGTCAGGGGAGCCATCTGTGTCACACAGATCCGTACGCCCTGAAGGGCCTCGATCAGCTGCTCCTCAGTGCCGGACGCCTCGTGCACCTCGGCGACATCGCCGAACGGCTCGACCGGCCAGGGCAGATGCAGCTCGCCGATCTCCAGCGTCTCCGGGGCCCCGCCGTGCTCGGCGCGCAGCGCGTCGGCGAGCAGGCCGGTACGGACGAAGTGGTCGCCTGCGGCAAGGATCCTGACGGTCATGGAGTCTCCTCCTCGGGTCCGGCGCTCGGGGCCGGGAAATCGCCGAAGGCGTCGGCCGGGGTGTTGAACTGCAGCAGCGCCGCTCTCTCCGCGCCGTCGAAGCGGACCTCGGTGATCGCGCAGTTGCGCATGACGGGGAACAGCCGCCGGTACTCCGACAGCGGCACTCCGGTCAGCCGGCAGAGGAGCAGCCGGTTGAGGGTGCTGTGGCCGACGACCAGGACCCGGCCGTCCGGGTGCAGTTGGTGTATCTCCCGCAGGCAGGCGATGCCCCGTTCGACGGCGTCGGCCGGGCGCTCGCCGTCCGGCAGGTGGTGCAGCGCCGGGTCGGCGTGAAAGGCGGCGAGCCGTTCGGGGAACGCCTCGCGCATCTCGGCGGTGGTGAGCCCCTCGCCCCGCCCGAAGTCGAGCTCCCGCAGCCGGGCGTCCTGCCGCGGCTCCAGGCCGGTGGCTTCGGCGACCGGCCCCGCCGTGTCGCGGGCGCGCTGGAGGGGCGAGACCCACAGGGCGTCGGGGCGTGCCTGCTTGGCCCAGGCCGAGAGCCGGTCGGCCTGCTCGTGTCCGCGTCGGGTGAGCGGGATGTCGCTGCGGCCCGTGTAGCGGTTCTCGGCGTGCCAGATCGTCTCTCCGTGGCGGACGAGTACGAGATCGGTCACAGGTGGGCTCTCCTTCGTGAGTGCCGGGCGACGGCTGCGGGCAGCCAGCCGCGCTCTTCGAGTGCGTCGACCAGCCGGAGATGGCTCTCCAGCAGCCGCCGCGTGTGCTCGGGCCGCGGTTCGACCACGGCGCGCAGCCGCACCATGTCGCGGGCGACGGCGCCGAGCGGCGTGGTGGTGCCCGCGCGGGCGAGAACGGCCATCCCCAGCGCCGCCTCGGCGTTGTCGGGCAGGCCGACGGGACGGCCGAGCACGTCGGCTCGCAACTGGCACCAGTACGGGCTGCGGGCCCCGCCGCCGGTGAAGGTCACCGGGCCGTCGAGGGGGGCGCCGAGCAGCCCCAGGTAGTCGAAGCAGAGGCGCTCGACGAAGGCGACGCCCTGCAACAGCGAGGCATGGTAGTCGGCCTCCGCGGCGCCGTGCCGGTCACCCAGCGTGAAGCCTTTCGCCTCCGGGGCCAGGAACGGGAAGCGTTCCCCCTTGCCCGCGAGCGGGTATGTGACCAGGCCGGACGGCTCGAACGGCTGTGCCCGTACGTCCAGCGTGGCCAGGTTCCTTCCGGGGAAGGCGAGGGACAGGACCCCCGCGCCGGTACTGGAGGCGCCGCCCGGCAGCCAGTTCCCGTCCGGGGCGCGGTGCGAATAGACGACCCCGAGGGGGTCGCGCAGCCGCTGCTCGGTCACCCCCTTGAGGACGAGGGTGGTCCCGAGCACCGAGTTCCAGGCGCCGGGTTCCAGGGCGCCGGCGCTGATCTGCGCCGCGCAGCCGTCGGTCATGCCGGCGACCACGAGGGTGCCTTCGGGAACGCCGGTGGCCTCGGTGGCCTCCGGGCACACCGCGCCGAGCACGGTGCCGGGCCGGACGACGTCCGGCAGGAGCGCCCCGGGAATACGCAGGTCCTCGAAGACCGCGGTCGGCCAGGACTCGCGCTCCGTGTCGTAACCGGTCTTGAGCGCATGGCTGGAGTCCGTGGCCACCGGACCCCCGGTGAGCCGCTCGACGACGTAGTCGGCCTGGTGGAGCAGCCGCGCCCCCGGGGGAAGGGGGGAGTGGTGACGGAGCAGCCACAGCAGCTTGGGCAGCGCCCAGGAGGGCTGCGGCCGGTGACCGAGCCGTTTCCACAGCGCTGCACCCGCCTCGGCGGCCCGGGGCGCCTCCTCGACGGCGCGTGAGTCGTCGTACATCAGGCCCGGGGTCAGCGGGCGCCCGGCGCGGTCGGTGAGCAGGATCGTGCCGGACGTGGCGCAGACGGAGACCCCGCGCACCGCGGCGCCCGGCACACCGTCGAGCGCGCGTCGGCACGCCGTACGCACCGCGCTCCACCACTGCTCGGGATCCTGTTCGTGCCGGGGGCCGTCCCGGTGGCTCCGCAGCTGCTCGGCCCCGGAGCCACGCGTACGTCCCGCCGCGTCGACGGCCAGTACGCGGACGCTCTGGGTGCCCAGGTCGATGCCGAGCCACACCTCGGGGCGGTCGTTCGGTTCAGGCATGCGGGCCCCCGGAGGACGTCGTACCGGCCGGGGAGTCGGCGAGCAGCTTCCAGCCCTTGCCGGACAGGTCGCGCAGGGCGAGGAACGTGTCGAAGCGGGACGCGTAGAAGGCACTGCGCTCCGCATCCGGTTCGTCGGCCGCCCGGATCCGTACGTACCGGCGGGCGGCGGTGGTGAGGTCGGGTTCCTCCCCGAGGCTCACCAGACCGGTCAGGAAGGCACCCTTGGCGCCCACCTCACTGTCGGTGGAGCGGACGGTGCGCAGCCCGGTCACGTCGGCGATGAGCCGGCACCAGGCGTCGCTGGCCGCGCCGCCCCCGCAGAGCCGCAGCTCGCCGGTCACGGCCCCGGACGCGGCCAGACAGTCGCGGATCACGGTGCTGAGCCCTTCGAGGACGGCCCGGGCGATGTCACAGGGCCGGTGGTCCAGGCTCAGCCCCCAGAAGGTGCCACGGGCGTACGGGTCGAGGAACGGGGCCCGTTCACCGGCCGGCGAAAGGTAGGGCAGGAAGACCAGACCGCGGGCGCCCGGCGGGCTCTGGACCGCGAGCTCACCGAGCTCGGCCGGTGTGCTCAGGCCCAGCGTCCGTACGGCCCATGTGATGACCTCCGTGCCCGCGAGCGTGGGGAAGGCACGCAGCAGATGTCCCCGCGAGTCCAGGGCGATCGTCAAGCCCGAGGGTTCGCCCGTGGTGTCGGGGCCTTCGCGCACCACCTCTGTGCACAGGGTGGTGCCGAGGATCGTGCAGGCCTGTCCCGGCGTGGTGGCGCCGACGCCGACAGCCGTCGAGACGACGTCGTAGGGAGCCATCACCACGGGCAGTCCCACGGGCAGGCCCAGTTCGGCGGCCGCCCGGCCGGCGAGCTCACCGACCCGGTGTCCGTTGCCCCGTACCGGCGGCAGCAGCCGCTCGGCCCACTCCAGGCCGAACAGCTCCCGGATCTCGGGGGAGTAGCGCAGGGTGCCGGGGTCGAGGAAGGGGGCCGACGCGTCCGACTCGTCGACGGCCGTCAGTCCGGTGAAGCGCAGAAAGAGCCAGCCTCCGCAGTACAGGGAGGTGGACGAGCGGGCGAGCCGGTCCGGATCGTGTTCCGCGAGCCAGGCGAGGATGGCGTTGGGCAGGCCCGGGAACGTCAGCGATCCCGTGCGGCGGAACGCCTCTTCCAGGACACCCGAGGCCCGCCAGCCCTCGACGACGGGCGCGGCACGCCCGTCCGACCAGAGGACCGCCGGTCCGGTGGGGTCACCCTTGGCGTCGACGAGCCAGCAGCCGTCGCCCTGTGCGGTGAACGCGATGAACCGCACGCCGTCCGTGGCGTGGCGCCGGGCGGACCGGATGGTGGTCACGACGGCTTCCCACACGGCGGTCATGTCCTGCTCGGCCCAGCCGGGCCGCGGACGCTGGACGGAGGTGGCCTGGCGTGCGACGGCCACCTCGTTGCCCTCGTCGTCCAGGACAACGGTCTTGATCATGGAAGTGCCGACATCGACCGCGAGCACTGACATGGGGGATGGCTCCTTGTCTCAGCGGACTGCTGAGTGAGGGGGACGTGCGGGCCGCTCGGCGGCGCCGTGTCCTCCGGTGTGCGGATGTGCTGCCCACCCCTCCAGCGTGACCGGCGGGACGGGGTTCGGTGGGGGTGACGGTCCGGATGGCCCTCACCCGCGCCCGTGCGAGACCCGCGACCTGCGGGCGACCGAGTCCAGGGCGACAGCGAGCAGCAGGACGGCCCCGGTGACGGCGAAGCGGTACGCGGAGTTGAGGCTGAGCAGGGTCAGACCGCTGGAGATGGACTGGATGACGGTGATGCCCAGCAGGGCCGCGAACGCCGTTCCCCGGCCGCCGAACAGGCTGGCACCGCCGATGACCGCCGCGGCGATGGCGTTGAGATTGACGTCGCCGCCGCCGCTGCTCTGGTTCGCCGACGCCAGACGGGCGGCCGCCAGCACCCCGCCCAGCGCGGCCAGCGTGGTGCAGGTGACCAGGGCGCCCGTGTACACCCGCTTGACGTTGATGCCGGCCCGGCGCGCCGCCTCGGCGTTGCCTCCGACGGCGTACAGGGCGCGGCCCCACCGGGTGCGGCTCAGGACGTAGTGGGCGGTGAGCACGAGGGCGATGAAAGCCACGTACATCCACCCGATGCCCCTGGCCCGGTTGAGGTACCAGACGGCGAACTCGAGCAGCACCAGCAGGGCACCCGCCTGCAGGGCCACCAGCCGCAGCGGGCGGGCGGACAGCCCCGCCCGCGCACGCTCCCGGGAACGGGCCCATCCGCAGAGGAGGTACCCGGCCGCCGCGCCCAGGGCGAGCAGATAGGACAGCCAGGCGGGGACGTACGCCGTCTGCGCGAAGTGGACCAGGGCGGAGTCGAAGGGGATGTTGATCGAACCGCGCTCGCCCAGGACACCGAGCTGGATGCCGAGGAAACCGAGCAGACCCGCCAGAGTGATCACGAAGGTGGGCACCCCGAGCCGGTTGTACACCTGTGCGTAGAACCAGCCGATCACCGCTCCCGCGGTGAGGGCGCCCAGCACGGCCAACGGCCACGGCAGGCCCTGGTTGACGAACATGACCGCCATGGCCGCCGCGGCCAGACCGCTGACCGACCCGACGGAGAGGTCGATCTGGCCCACCAGCAGAACGCAGACCACGCCGAGGGCCATGACGCCGACAGGCACACTCTCCATGGCGAGATTGCCCAGGTTGGCGCTGGACAGGAAGGTGGGGTTGGCCACGTGGAGCACGGTCCAGATGACGACCAGTCCGGCGACCACGGGGAAGACGCCCAGGTCTCCGGAGCGGAAGCGGTCGGCGAGGCCGCGGGCCGTTCCCCGTATTCCGGTGTGGACGCGCAGTCGTTCGTCGCGCAGGTCGACGGCGACGGGCCGGACATCGGTGGTGGTGTTCATCGGGTCACCTCTCCGGTGCGGGCGGAGGCCAGGGCGGTGGAGCGGCTCGCGGCCCGGCGGGCCACCACGTTGTCGGCCGCTCCGGTGATCGCCGCGACGACGTCCTCGGCGGTCACGGTGTCCACGTCGAAGGCGCCGTTGTTACGGCCGAGGCGCAGCACCGCGACCCGGTCCGCGACCGCTTTGACGTCGGACATGTTGTGGCTGATCATGATCACGCCGAGGCCGCGCTCACGCAGGCGCTCGATCAGGTTGAGGACCTCCGCGGTCTGGGCGACGCCGAGGGCCGCGGTGGGCTCGTCGAGAATGATCACCTTGGGATCGCCCAGCAGCGAGCGCGCGATCGCGATGGTCTGGCGCTGGCCTCCCGACAGCGACGCGACCGGTGTGTGCAGGCTGGGGATCTTCGCGGAGAGCTGACCGAGCAGCTCCCAGGACCGGGTCTCCATCTCGACCTCGGCGAGCCGGTGAGGCCGGACCTCACGGCCGAGGAACAGGTTCTGGATGACGTTGAGGTTCTCGCACAGCGCGAGGTCCTGGTACACGGTGGCGATGCCCAGACTCTGGGCGGCACTCGGGTTGGGGAGGGCGACCGGGCGCCCTCGGAAGGAGATGGTGCCGCCCGGATCCGGTGCGTGGACGCCCGCGAGTACCTTGACCAGGGTGGACTTTCCGGCCCCGTTGTCGCCGACCAGCGCGACGATCTCGCCGGCGTGGACGTCGAGGTGGATGTCGGTGAGGGCGGCGACCGCGCCGAAGGTCTTGCTGATCCCGCGCAGGGACAGTACGGGAGCCGGGGCGCCCCCGCTCCCGGCGGCTGGGGTGGTGGGCATGTGCCTGCCTCGCTTGGTTCTGGGGCTGCCGGACCGCCCCGCGCGGAGCGGCCTGGCGGAAGCCTCGGGTGGAGATGACAGGGGGACAGCGGGAGGTGACTACTCGATGCCGGCCTTGCGGCACGCCTCGGCGTAGGCCGGTGTGCAGATCTCGGATGCCTTGAAGGGCCCGTTCTTGATCAGGGTGACGGCGAGGTTGTCCACGGTGACGACCGTCGGCTCGAACAGCCGGGCCGGTGTACCGAAGATCGAGGTCTCCGCGGCGGGAGTCTTGCCCTGGGCGAACTGGTGGGCGATCTCGGCCGCCGCCTCCGCCACGGTCTTGATCGGCTTGGAGATGGTGTTGTACTGCTCGCCCGCGATGATGCGCTGCGCGGCCGCGAGTTCGGCGTCGTTGCCGGTGACGGGCGGCACCGTGCCGACTCCCGCGGCCTTGAACGCGGCGATCGTGCCGCCCGCCGTGCCGTCGTTGGCCGCGACCACGCCCGCGATCTTCCCCTTGTGCTGCGTGATCTTGGAGCTGACCCAGTTCTGTGCCTTGGTGGGATCCCAGCCGGGCGTGTCGTACTCGTCGAGCAGCTTCCGTCCGCTCGGGTCGACGGCCTTGTGGATGCCCTTCTTGATCAGGCCCGCCGCGGCGTCGGTGGGGGACCCGTTCACCTGGAGCAGCCCGCCCTCGGCGCCGGTCTGCTTCAGATGGTCCACGAGGGACTGGGCGATCATCTGGCCGATCTTCTCGTTGTCGAACGAGACGTAGTAGTCGGCCTTGCCGCCGGGGATGGGGCGGTCGTAGGCGATGACGGGCACGTTCTGCGCCTGGGCTCTGCCGACGATGGTGATCGCCGCCGACGAGTCGACCGGGTCGATCACCAGCGCCTTGACGCCCTGGGCGAGCGCGGAGTCGGCCTGTCTCTGCTGGGTCGCCGGATCCGCCTTCGCGTTGGCGTACACCACCTCGCAGTCCGCGCAGAGCGAAGCCAGCTTCGCCTCGAACAGCGGCTTGTCGAACAGCTCGTAACGGGTGGAGGCGATGTCCGGCATCAGGAAGGCGATCTTCGTCTTCTCCGAGCCGGAGCTCGCCGTGCCGCCGCCGCATGCGGTGAGCGTGGCGAGGGCGGCGAACGCCGTGACGCCGGTGGCCGCCTTCAGTGCGCGGTGCTTGAACATCGGGTTCTCCTTCGCCGCCGCCGGAGGCGGCTGGGGCGTGGCCGGGGGCGCGGCACGTGGTGTGCGGGACGCGGGGAGCGGTGTCGTCGGCCCCGGGCCTGGTGGATGAGGAGCCCGCGTGGCCGGGCCGGTTCCCGCCGCCTTCGTGGAGCGCGGGGACGGCCGCCTCGGGAGGGGCCGGTGTTCGACGGCACCACCCAGCGGGTTAAGTGAAATTTAACTCCCTCGATGTTAAATTTGACAAGGGAAGTGAGGTCTTCTGTTACGTCTTCGCAATCCACATCCCGTCCGCCGGTCCCCGGCGCGCGGTCCGGCAGGTACCTTGAGGTGCATGGATGACAAAAAGTCCGTGGTGACGGAGGACAGCGACCGGTCCGGTCTCGGCCTGAGCGAGCGGCGTGAAGTGATACGTCGTGAAGTGCTCCGGCAGGGCTTCACACGGATCGACGACCTCGCCCGGGTGCTCCAGGTGAGCGTCATGACGGTGCACCGCGACCTCGACGCACTGGCCGAGGAGGGATGGCTCACCAAGGTCAGGGGCGGTGCGACGGCCAACCCCTCCGCCCTTCAGAAGGCAGGGGTACGCGAACGCACGGCGGCGCTCAACGCGGAGAAGGAGGCCATCGCCGCCGTCGCCGCCGAGTCGCTCCACCGGGGCCAGACCGTCTTCGTCGACGAGAGCACCACGGCGCTCGCCCTGCACCCCCATCTGGCCGCGGCCGCCCCGCTCACGGTGGTGACCAACTTCTTCCCTCTCGTGCGAGCCCTGGGCGCCGTCAAGGGAATCGAGGTGATCTCGCTCGGCGGCCGCTACTTCCCCCTCCAGGAGGCGTGCCTCGGATTCCAGACCGCCCAGGCCATCCGGAACCTGCGGGCCGACCTGTTGTTCATGTCCACCACGGCGGTCAGCGCCGGGGCCTGCTACCACAGGTCCGAGGCGACCATCGAGGTGAAGCGCACGTTCATGGAGTGCGCCGAACGCTCGGTCCTGCTCGTCGACCACGCCAAATTCGGGCGCCGCGCGCCCTATCTGCTGGCCCCTCTCGACGCCTTCGACCAGGTCGTCACCGACTCCGGCGTGGACGAAGAGGAGATCGCCGCTCTCCGCGAAGCCGGCGCCCGCGTACGCGTCGCCGGGTGACGTGCCCTGCGCCGTCGGTCGCGTCCGCGCCCGGGTGCGTCAGCCGGACGGAGTGCCGCCCCTCCGGCCGTACGGCCGACGTTCCGCCTCCCCTGCGGGCCGGGCGGTACGGGGTTCACGGTGCGGGCGGTACCGGCCGCGTTGCTCGCGGCCTCGCCGCTCATCGTCCGTGACGTCGACCGGCGGTTCGGCGGAATGACCGACGCACCGGCGTCGGCGATGGCCGATACCGAACGCGACATCACCGCGGACTTCACGTCGGTTCACGGCGAGGTCCGGCTCCCCTTCGACGCGGAGAGGCGCGAACTCCCCGGCCCCTGAAGGTTCGTGGCGGGGGACCCCTGGCCCTTGTCACCCCCCGCGCGGGGGCGACAAGGGTTTTCCCCGTATCGGCTTCATGGCGCGTTTCCCTACTGTCTCCCGCACCGGTGGTTCCCCTTCTCTGACTCGTGACTGTCAGGTGCATGTAACCCCATGCATGCGACCCCAGGGGGCTCCGCCGGTGACGGCCCCGACGTCGAGGCCGTCGCGCCGGCGGCGGCGCGGGGGCGTACCCGGCCCCAAGGGGCTGTGGAGGCACCCCACAAGCAGCCACAGTCCCGCGCCGCCCGTCCGCGCTCCGCACCGTCAGCTGCTCCGGGAGTCGCCGGAGCCGCCCCTGAAAGGGAAAACCTTGAACGGTTCCAGGCGGAGACTGATATCCGTCGTGGCGGCAACCGCCACGATCCTCGGCGTCGCGGCCACCTCCTCGGTGGCGCTCGCCGTGCAGGCCACCCCCTCCCCGACGCCGGCCCTGCCGGCCTCGCAGGCCATGAACCCGTCCGCCTCCACGCCGAGCGCACCCGTCGAGAAGGTCATCGTGACCTACAAGACGCGTACGGCTGAGGCCACTTCGAACGCGGCCGCCAAGAGCGACGCCGCCGAGAAGGCCGCGAAGACCGGCGAGAAGCTCGCCTTCGAGCGCCGCCTCGCGGACGGCGCCGCGCTGGTCGACCTCGGTTCCGAGGCGAGCCCGCGGGACGCCGCGGAGGTCATGGACGCCTTCCGCGCCGACCCTGCGGTCGCGTCCGTCGAGCCCGACGTCCGCGCCTACGCGATGGCCGTCACCCCCGACGACGCCGACTACGCCAAGCAGTGGGACCTTTTCGAGCCCACCGGCGGTATGAACGTCCCCGGCGCGTGGGACACGACCACCGGAAGCGGCGTCACGGTCGCCGTCATCGACACCGGTTACGCGGCCCACTCGGACCTCGCCGCCAACACGGTCTCCGGTTACGACTTCATCTCCAGCTCCGCCGACGCCCGCGACGGCAACGGCCGCGACAGCGACCCCAAGGACGAGGGCGACTGGAACGCCACCGACGGCGAGTGCGGCTTCGGCTCCCGGGCGAGCAACTCCTCCTGGCACGGCACCCACGTCGCCGGCACCATCGGCGCGGTCACCGACAACGCCAAGGGCATCGCCGGTATCGCCTACGGCGCCAAGGTCCAGCACGTCCGCGTGCTCGGCAAGTGCGGCGGGTCCTCGGCGGACATCGCCGACGCCATCACCTGGGCCTCCGGCGGTAACGTCCCCGGCATCCCGGCCAACCCCAACCCCGCCCAGGTCATCAACATGAGCCTCGGCGGCCAGAGCGCCAGCTGCCCGTCCGTCTACCGCAATGCGATCAACGGCGCCGTCTCGCGCGGCACCACCGTCGTCGTCGCGGCCGGCAACAGCGACGCCAACGCCTCCGGTTTCACGCCCGCCAACTGTGCCAACGTCATCACCGTGGCGTCCACCAGCCGTGAGGGCAATCGCTCGTACTACTCCAACTACGGCTCCACCGTCGACGTCTCCGCCCCCGGCGGTGAGACCCGCCGCGCCACCGACACGCCCGGCACCGTCACGACGCCCGAGAACGGCATCCTCTCCACGCTGAACTCCGGCGCCACCGTCCAGTCGACGGAGAACTACAAGCCGTACCAGGGCACCTCGATGGCCGCCCCGCACATCGCCGGCCTCGCCGCGCTGCTCAAGTCCGCGAAGTCGACGCTGACCCCGGCCGACATCGAGTCCGCGATCAAGTCGAACGCCCGCCCGCTGCCCGGCACCTGTTCCGGCGGCTGCGGTGCCGGTATCGCCGACGCGACGAAGACCGTCAACGCCGTCACCGGCGGCGGCACGCCCACCGAGCCCGGCACCGGCACCACGTTCGCCAACTCCACGAATGTGAACATCTCGGACAACTCCACCGTGACGTCCTCCATCAACGTCACCGGCCTCTCCGGCAACGCCCCCGCCGCCCTCAAGGTCGACGTGGACATCAAGCACAGCTACCGCGGCGACCTGGTCATCGATCTGATCGCCCCGGACGGTACGGCCTACCGCCTCAAGAACAACAGCGGCAGCGACAGCACCGACAACGTACTCGCCACCTACACCGTGGACGCCTCCTCCGAGGCCGCCAACGGCACCTGGAAGCTCCAGGTCCGCGATGTGTACGCGGGTGACACCGGCTACATCGACTCCTGGGGCCTCACCTTCTGAGCCCCCACACCGACAGCATCATCGCAGGTCAGGGGCGCGTTCTCGGCACTTCGCCGGGGGCGCGCCCCACCGCGCCCGACCCCGTCCCGCGGGGCCGCCCGTCCATATGCCGGACAAGGGACCTGGACTCCCCGCCGCTACTTCGTATCCTCACAGGGCGCGGACAGGGGGTTCGCAGCGTGCGAGCGGGGGCTCCGCGCGCCGGAGGGTGGTGGCATATGAGGACGACGCCGTACCGCTCCACGCCGGTCGGGCGGGCGGCTCTCCTGGAGCGCCTCGACCGGACGCTGCGCAGCCGCGGCCGCGCCGTCCTCACAGGACCCGCCGGAGTCGGCAAGACCGAGGTCGCCCAGGCGGCCGCCGCCGAGGCCACATCACGGGGCGAAACGGTCCTCTGGCTCGCCCCGCAGCCCGCCGACCGTGACATGCCCGGCGCGGCCGCCGCCGCCCTCGTCGCCTCCGTGCCGCCCTCCGCGCTGGACGGACTGCCCGGCCCCCAGCGGGCCGCCGTCGCCGTCCTGTGCCGCGAGGCCACCGCCCCCGACACCGGCTGGGACCCCATCGCCCTGCGCCTCGGCCTCTCCCGCATCCTGCGCACCCTGGCCGAGAAGGACCCCGTCCTCCTCGTCGTCGACGACACCCGCCACCTCGACCCGGACAGCGCGGACCTCCTCCGCTTCGCCCTCCACCTCGCCCCGCCCGGCCTGCGCGTCCTCGCCGTCGAGACCCCCGCACCGTACGGACCCGACCTTCCGTACGGCGACGGCGGCGCCGCGCTGTGGGGGGACCCCGCCACCAGCGCGTCCGGCAGCGACGACACCGCCCCCGACGGTGCCCCGGTCGCGCTCTGGGTGCCCTCCGAGGCCGACGTACTGCTCGTCGCGCCGCTCCAGGCCGACGAGATCGCCGAACTCCTCGTCCACCACCGGCTGGCCTCCCGCATGGCCGGACGCATCCACCGCGCGAGCGGCGGCAACCCGCGCCTCGCCCTCGCGGTCGGCCGGTCCCTCGCCGACGCCAGGACCCCCGTGCACCACGCCGAGGCGCTGCCCCTGTCCGGCCGCGCCCGCGACCTCGCCCGCCGCATGCTCGCCCCCGCCCCGCCGCCCGTCCGCGCCGCGCTCCTCCTCGCCGCCCTGGCGCTGCGCCCCACGACCGCCCTCGTCCGCCGCGCGGGACGACCCACCGCCGAGGCAGAACTGGCCGCCGCCGAACGCGCCGGTCTGGTCTCCCTCTCCGAGAACGGCGCTGTCACCTTCACCGCGGCCCTGCTCCCCACCACCCTCGTCCACGACACCTGCTGGACCGAGCGGAGCGAGGCCCACACCGCGCTCGCCCGCGTCGTCGACGACCCCGTGGAGGCGGTACGGCACCGGGCGCTCGCCACCGACGTCCCCGACGAGCGGCTCGCCGCAGAGGTCGCCGCGGCCGTGGAGACCGTACGCCGTCGCGGCAACAGCACCCTCGCCGCCGAACTGGCCCTGCTGGCCGCCGAGTCCACGCCCGTCCCGCTCGGCCGCCGCCGCATCGCCCGGCTCGCCGACGCAGCCGAGGAGGCCGCCCGCGCCGCCCGCGCCGACCTCGCGATGCGCGCCGCCGCCGACCTGCTCGCCCGCGACGCGGAACCCGAGGACCGGATACGGGCCCGGCTCGCCGTGCTCGACACGGCCGGCCAGGGGCTCACCGACCTGGACGAGCTCTACGTCCACGCCATGGAGGACTCCGAGGACAGACCGGCGCTGCGCGCCGCCGTCCAGCTGCGTCTCGCCGTCAAGCACGTCCTCGCGGACGGCGACCCGGTCCGCGCCCGCGCCGCCGCCGTCGAGTCCGCCAGGCTCGCCACCTCCGTGGGCGACCGGCACACCGCCGCGCAGGCGCTCACCCAGCAGGCCCGCATGGACCGCGTACTCGGCTCCACCGACGCCGAGCGGACCCTCGCCGAGGCCCGTGCCCTGGAGATGGCCGACCGGCCCCTCGGCGTCCGCAACGCGGCCCAGATCCTGACGATCCGCCACGCCCTCTTCGACGACCGGCTCAGCGAGGCCCGCGACCAGATCAACGCCCTGCTGCCGCTGGTGGAGCGGCGCGGACCGGTCGAGGACACCATCGAGCTCCTCCACACCCTCGCCGCCGTGGAGGCCCGCCGGGGCCAGTGCGCCGCGGCCCGCCAGAACGCCCACCGCTCCCTCGCGCTGACCCTCGAAGCGGGCCTGTCGCCAGGACCCGCCTGGTACACCCTGGCTCTCGCCGAGACCGCGGGCGGTTCCTTCGCCCGTGCGGCGAGCTACGCGCGCCGCAGCGCCCAGGCGTCGGAGGAGGAGGGCGACCATGTCTTCCTCTCCCGCAGCCTCTACGCGCTCGGCCGCGTCCAGCTGGTGACCGGCGACGTGGCGGGCGCGGTGGAGACGCTGCGCCGGGTGCAGGAGGGGGAGCGGGCCCAGGGCACCGTCGACCCGTCGATGCTGCGCTGGCACGAGGAGCTGGCGGAGGCGCTGCTCGCCCATGACGCCCGCGAGGAGGCCGAGACGCTCCTCGCCGACGTCAGCCCGGTCGCGGAACGGCTGGGCCGTACGACGGTCCTGCTCGGCTGCGACCGCGCCTACGCGCAGTGCCTGGCGGCGGGCGGCAGGTCGGAGGAGGCGGTGGGACTGCTGGTGGAGACCGCCGACCGGTTCGCCGCGCTCGGCCTCGTGCTGGAGCAGGGGCGCTGTCTGATCGCCCTGGCACGGGTGGAGCGGCGGCGCCGCAGACGGTCGGCCGCCCAGCAGGCGGTGCACGCGGCGGCCACCGTGTTCGAACGGGCCGGTGCCGCGCCGTGGCTCGAACTGGTGGCGGAGAACCCCGCCCGTGACGACACCGCCCCGGTCGGCGGCAGCGCCCTGGCACGGCTCACCGACGCGGAGGTGCGCCTCGCGCGGATGGTGGGGCAGGGGGCGAGCAACCAGGAGGCGGCGGCCCGGCTCTATCTGAGCGTGAAGACCGTCGAGGCACGGCTGACGCGCATCTATCAGAAGCTCGACGTCCGGTCCCGCGCCCAGCTCGCCACGGTCATCAACACCGGGCCGGGAAGCCGGGTCGTGGCCGCCGCGGCGGGCGACGGCCACGGCTGATCGGCCACGGCCGACACGACACCGCCGCGCGGCAGGGGCGCCGCGCGGCGGTCAGGTGGATCAGTGCTGTACGGTCTTGCCGCCCGCGTGGGTGGTGGAGTCCTGGGACTGGCTGTCGGCGCCCTCGAGAAGGGAGCTGACGGTGTCCGTATCCCCGACCAGGGAACCCGGGGCGGGCAGGGCGTCGCCGCCGACGACGGCGTGCGAGGAGGGCGTGACGAGGGCGGTGACGACTCCGGCGGCCAGGGACGCCACGGCGAGCATGCTGCGCTTCTTCATGCCCAGAACAACTACCGAGGCGTCCCCGGGGTCACGGCCCGGCCGCGAGGAAATCCGGTCCGGGCGGGATCAGCGGGATCAGCGGTGGCGGAGCCAGGACATCGCGGGCGGCCGGCCGCGTTCAGGCGGCGCTGCTCGCGCACCAGGCCGGGTTCATGAGCTGAACTCGCTGCCCGGGGTATTGCATCTGCCTTCGGGCGGAGGGGTGTCGTCCGCGACGGGGAGTGGTTGCTTTCGGAGCGCATGGCGCGGTGGTTCGAAGCGGCCTTCGTTGCGGCCGGCCGGCTCGTTGTACCGAGCCGACCAGGGACGCGGCCGCAGTCGTCGATCGGCATGCCGTCCAGTTCCTGTGGAAGGATCACCGCATGATTATCGAACGTGTGTACGCGCATGTGGCTTCATGGAAGGCTGAGGAATGGCCCTGGTCTGTCCCCTGTGTGCGTGGGCTCTTGGCGGACGGGCTGCGTTTCAGCGCACCGGTCACGTTCCTCGTCGGTGAGAACGGCTCGGGCAAATCGACCTTGATCGAGGGGCTGGCGGAGGGTTTCGGCCTGGACTCCTGGGGCGGCTCGCATGACTGGCGGTATGCCAGTCACCGACCCAAGTCAGTGCTGGGCGAGACGATGCGCTTCGAGGCCGCGCCGGGAGGACGGCGCATGCTGGGCAACTGGTCCGCCCGCAAGGGGTTCTTCTTGCGCGCCGAGACGGCACTGGACGCGTTGGGCAGGGAAGGTTTCGTCCCCGACACTGTCAGCCACGGAGAAGGCTTTCTCGCCGCGTTCCGGGACAAGTTCCTCCAGCCGGGGCTGTATGTGATGGATGAGCCGGAGGCGGCTCTCTCCTTCGCATCCTGCCTGGAACTGCTCGGCCATGTCGACCAGTTGGTGAAGAAGGGCGGCCAGGTCATCTGCGCCACCCACTCCCCGCTGCTTACCGCGTTGCCGGGTGCGGACATCATCGAGGTCGGCGAGCACGGCATGCGCCGAGTGGCATGGGACGAACTGGCCCTGGTCGACCACTGGCGCCGATACCTCACCGACCCGCAGTCGTATCTGCGGCACATCCTCGACTGACAGTCGTCATCCTCCGGCCTCGGTGCTTCACCAGCCGGTCCGACGCGGGAGGCCCGGGTCACGGCAAGTCGGTCTCGGCCGCCGCGAACCGCGCTCGACACGACCAGTTCCGGTCATGACCCAGCGTGGTCCATGGGCCGCGCGTGAGGGAACGCACGCGTCGGCCGGAACCAGGTCCCGCCTGGTCGCGGTGCCGTCCACGCCCCGCGGAACGCGCCCGCGTCCCATCGCTGAAGGCGGCGCGCCACCCGGCCGCCGCGCTGCCGCCCACCTGAACCGCGCCTACCGTGGGAAAGAGGCATCGGAACGGCGTGAGGAGCGGCCATGGCGACCGTTGAGAACAAGGGCATGGCACCGGACACCACGGAGCAGGAGGAGTTCGCCGGGAAGGTCGTGGACGTCCTCAACGCGGCCTCGATGGCCCTGCTCACCAGCATGGGCCACCGGACCGGGCTGTTCGACACCATGAGCACCCTCCCGCCCAGCACCAGCGACGAGATCGCCAGGGCGGCGGGCCTGAACGAGCGGTATGTACGGGAGTGGCTCGGCGGCATGGTCGTCGGCGGCTTCGTCACCTACGAACCGGAGGGCGCCCGCTACGCCCTGCCGCCCGCGCACGCGGCCTGCCTCACCCGGGCCGCCGGGCCGGACAACCTGGCCACGATCATGCAGTACGTGGGGCTGATGGGCACCGTCGAGGACCAGGTCGTCGAGGCGTTCCGGCACGGCGGGGGAGTGCCGTACTCCGCGTACCCGCGCTTCCAGGAGCTCCAGGGCGAGGAGAACGCCCGCGTCTTCGACGCCGCGCTCGTCGACACGATCCTCCCGCTCGCCCCCGGCGTGCCCGAACGCCTGCGGGAAGGCGTCGACGCCCTCGACGTCGGGACGGGCCAGGGCCACGCCCCCGTCGTCATGGCCGCGGCGTTCCCGCGCAGCCGCTTCCACGGCCTGGACCAGTCCGAGGAGGGCATCGCCGTCGGCCGGGAGGAGGCCGCGCGGCTCGGCCTGGGCAACGTCGGCTTCACGGTCGGCGACTCGACGGAGATCCCCGGCACGTACGACGTGGTCACCGCGTTCGACGTCATCCACGACCTGGCCCGCCCGGCGGAGACCCTGGAGGCGATCTCGGCCGCGCTGCGGCCGGGCGGCGTCTTCCTGATGGGTGACATCGCCGCGTCGAGCAGGCTGGAGGAGAACATCGGGCACGTGCTGGGCCCGACCCTCTTCGGATTCAGCGTCTTCTACTGCATGACCACCTCGCTGAGCACCGGCGGCGCCGGGTTGGGCACGGTGTGGGGCGAGCAGACGGCCCGCCGGATGCTCGCGGACGCGGGCTTCAGCCGGGTGGAGACCCGGTCGATCGAAGGAGATCCCTTCAACCTGTACTACGTCGCCACCAAGGACTGACCCGCCGGCAGGCGCCGCACGGCCCGCGCAATCCCCGCGCGAGCGGGTCGGCGCCACCCGTCAGTGGGGTCCGCGGCCATATCGACGGAGGCCCTCTCGACCTTGGGTTCCAGGGCACCCCCACCCGGTGTCCCGGAGCCGCCATGACGCTGTCCGCAGTGCCGCAGTCCACCGGTCGCCTTCTCCTCACTGTCGCCCCCCGCTCGCCGCCCTCCCCGGCGCGCCCCGGCGAGCGCTCGCCGGGACATGCCCCGGTCGGGCCGGCCCGGTCGGCGGGGCGGACGCCGGAACGGAAGGCGGGACCCCGGGCGGGACGCCGGGCGGGGGATGTGCGCGGGGACGGGGGCATCAGGCGACTCGTTGTCGGGGACACAACCGCCACTTGGTCGCCGCCCGGACGAGGGAGGTCGCCGGTTCAATGACTTTCTGGCGTACGGAAGTCGAGGCTCAGGAACCGGGCGGGGAGACCGGTCCCGTGCCCGTCCCGTCGGCCGGTGACCGGGGCCCCTCCGGTGACCCGTTGGGTGGTGCCTCGGTCACCGTCTCGCCGGGTGTCTCCTCGGGAGGCGTCTCCTCGGGAGGTGTCTCCTCGCCCGGTGTCGTGTCGGGCGGCGGGGACGTGGGGGACGTGTCCGTCGGCGTCCCGGTCTTCGTCGGCGACCCGGTCGGTGACGTGGGCGACGTGGGGCTGGTCGGCGACACGGACGGGGCGGGCTTCCGCTTGTGCGGGCGTTCGACCCGCTTGCCCGTCTCCGCGTCGATGAGGGTGAAGGTCGGCACGGGCGTCGGGGCGGGCACGACGACCACGATCTCCTCCGACTGGAAACCGGGCCATGTCGTGCCGACGACCTTCTCCGGCCGTTCGACCTTCGGCCGGTCCAGCGGATTGCCGCAGGCACAGCGCACCCGGGGCACCCCGAACTCGTCGATGAGCACGGCCGTGCCCGCCTGCAGCACCGCCTGGTACGGGCGGGCCTCGCCGTCCCGGTAACCGTGGTTGGTGACCAGGGTGTCCAGGCGCAGCTGAACCGACGTCAGACCGCGCATGTACGCGGGGATGCCCTCCGGAGTCGTGGGCAGCACCGACGCGAAGGCCCTCGCCTTGGCCCGGTCGGCGGTCAGGTACTGAATCTGCTTCTCGACGTCGCACGCGGCGCGGTTGCCGCTGCCCCCGTACAACTCCGGCGCGGAACCGGCGTACGTGTGCCGTTGCTGTGTCGGCAGCGGCTCCGTCTGCTTGTTCTGCGGAGACGCCGCGTTGGGCCCGAAGGGGTCCGGGGGCTCGTACGAGACGGGCTCCGCGGTGACCGCCTGCGCCTCGTCGGGGCGTGTCAGGACGATGGCCAGTGCCGCCACGGCGACGAGGGCGACCACGGCGGACGCGACCAGCGGGACGGACCGCCACCAGGGGCGGCCGCCACGCCCGCCGCCCG
>NZ_VSRY01000114.1 GCF_008271805.1 Streptomyces sp. TRM49041 | reverse complement strand
CCGGCGCCGTCGCGTGTCGCGGTGGGGGTGCGCAGGATCGTCTGGACGCTGCGGCGCAGGACGCGGGTGCTGTCGAGGTCGGCGGTGATGCGGGAGCGGGTGGCGCGCTCGAAGAGGGCGGCGGCGCGTTCGAGTTCGGTCCTGGCGGTGGCTGGTGCGGTGAGGGGGAGCAGGTCGAGGGTTTCGCCGAGGGCGACGAGCTGGCCTTGGGCGATGTGGTCGCTGCCCTGGGTGAGGTGGTGGGGGATGCGTTCGGTGGCGGCGGTGGCCTGGTGCCAGGGGTCGGCCGGGCGGGCGGCGGCCGGTTCGGGGGTGGTGGCGGTGAGGCGGTGGCGGATCTTGGGCAGGGAGAGGTCGCCGGCGAGGGTGGAGCCGGAGAACCACACGGGCTCGCCGTGCTTGTTGAGGTCGCCGGGCAGGGCGACGCTGTAGCCGAGGACGCCGCCGGACGGTCCGGTCTTGGGCCGTACGGTCACGCCGGTCGCTTCCAGCACGGCGAAGAACTCGGTCTCGGTGGAGGCGGCGGCCACGGCGCGGCGTACGCGCATGCGCAGGATCTCGCGGGTGGTGGTGTCTTGGCCCTGGCGCTTGGCCTTGAAGTGCTCCTTGCTGGTGGGGCGTTTGGCGGCGGTGCCGTCGCCGGGGTTGAGGCGGCGGAGTCCGAGGTCGGCTTCGATCGTGCGGGCTTCGCGTTGTACGGCGCGGATGTCGTGGTCGCGGCGGGGGCGGCGGCCGTCCTGGCGTACGAGGGTGGCGGCGATGTGGATGTGGTCGTCGGCGTGGCGGACGGCGACCCAGCGGCTGGCTTCGTCGTCGCCGTCGGGTGCGATGCCGGCGGCGGCCACGATCCGGCGGGCGATGTCGGCCCACTGGGCGTCAGTGAGGATCGGGTCCTCGGGCGCGGCCCGGACCGGGCAGTGCCACACCGTGGTCGTCGGCGCCTTGTCGCCGAGCATCTTCACGGGCTGGTCGAGCTGCGCGGCGAGCTGGTCCTCGACGTCCTTCAGGTTGCGGTGGGGGCTGCGGCCGGGGTCGGGGGCGAAGCCGTTCCAGGACGCCACCAGGTGGGCGTCGGTGTGCTCGTTGGCGCTGCCAGGACCGTAGAGGTAGCCGATGAGGCGGCGCGTGGCGCGGGCGCCCTTGCCGAGGATGATCTTCGGTATCACGTGCTCACCGCCCCGAGATCACCTGGGCAACGGCCACGTCGATGTCGTCGACCGATGCCTCGACCCGGTCAAGCAGCCGCGCCACGATGTCCGAAGCGGGCCAGGCGCCGTCCTTGTTGAGGTGCCAAGCAAGCTGGTTGAGGTTGCGGCCGATCGCGGCGAGCTCACGGTTGGCGGCCATCAGCGCCTTGACCATGGCTCGGTAGTCGGCGACCGCGGCGGTGGGGTCGTCGGAGCGGGCGGCGGCGAGCGAGGTCTCGGCGACGTAGCCGCCGACCTGCATACGGCTGAGGCGGGCGGCTGTCGCGAGGAGGGCGAACTCGTCGTCGCTGTAGCGCGGGTGGACGCGCTTCTCACGCAGCGTGGGTTCGCGCAGACGGCGGCGTGGCGTGAGCAGCTGAGTGGCTTCTCCCCGAGTCGGCTCCCCCGGGCCGGCCGACCCCGGTGCCCCCTCGGCGCCGGATGCCTCCGCCTCCCCTGGGGCGGAGGCCGGGTAAGGACTCCTTACCCGACAACTTGCTGCGCTGTTGAGGTGGGTGATCGTCTCCTGCTGGGTGGTGGAGAGTTCGCGGTATGGGTCGTGCATGGATCGGTTCTCCGTGGGGTGCTGGGTGCTTGGCTGTGTGAGGCCCCCGTGTCCCCGTGCTCGGTTGCACGGGGACACGGGATGCGCCGAAGGGCGGGGTCAGACGGTGCGCGCGGGAGTGGCGGCTTCGGCGAGTGACCCGGCTTCGAAGGCGTTGTCCGTGCCGGGTTGGACTTGACGGGTGCGGTCGGCCTGCAGTTGGTCGCGCAGGAGCCGGGAGGGCTTCTGGCCGATCCGTAGTTCGGTACGCAGTCCCACGGCGGTGAGCTGGTTGTCGGGCCAGTCGGCGGTCAGGAGTCGGGCCCGGTCGAGGAGTTCGGGCGTGATGCCGGTGTGGTCGGTAGTCGACTTGGCGGCGGGGACCCGGCCGGTCGCTCGACGGCGGGTGGCTCCGGTCGACTCCGCCACGGTGGCCGACCGGGGAGGCCGGGCCGCGGGGGTCGACTTGTCTCCCTTGGCCGATCCCAGGTCGGGTGCCTCGGTGGCCTTCACGGGGGTCGACTCGGTCAGCTGCTCGGGGACCGGTTCGGCCCGGTCAGGCGTCGACTGCGGGACCTGCTCGCCGGCCGACTGGGCAGAGGCCGTTTCGGGAGAGTCGGCCGACTCGGTGTTGTGGTGCAGCACCTTGGCCACGAGGTCTGACCCGAAGTAGATCGACCCGACCGGGAGCGAGGTCGCCAGCAGCACGAGGGCCCAGTTCGCGATGTCCTGGTCGGTCAGTCGGCCCCACTGGATCGAGTCGGTGTGCAGGGCCGGTACGAGGCCGTGCACGTAGTTCAGCAGGAGGCTCGCGATCGTGTAGGTCGCCAGGACCCGCAGCGCGAACTTCCGATCGGCACCGGTCAGCACGAGCGTGGCGATCAGCGCGAGGGCCATGAGCCCGTCGACCACGATCGGGTAGAACAGGGCGGCGGTGGAGTCGGCGCCGATGGCGCGGGCCACGTCGGACAGCGCGTTCCACGAGACCCGGAAGGCCATGAGGACGACGGCCACCAGGCCGAGGACGAGGGCGAAGCGTCCCGCGCGGTTCACGCGACGACCCCCATCGGGTGCGGTTGCGGGTGCTCGGCGAGCGTCGTCAGGATCGCCGTGCTGTTTGAGGGTCTGGTCCCCGGCGGCCGAGGTGAGCCGCGCGATGCGGGCGCGGATGCTGCGTATCGCTGCCGGGGTGCTTGGGGCAGGGAAGTGCAAGGGGGTGGTCTCCAGGTGGGGAAGGGCGTGGCTGCCGGGCTCGACGGGGAGCGTGGCGGGTGACCTGTCGCGACCCGTCGCGTGCCTGGTCAGGGCGGGTACGGGTCGGGGCGGCGACATCGGGTCGACCCGTCACGGGTGGGTGACCCGTCCCGGCCCTGACCTGCACGGCGACGGGTCGGGACGGGTCGTGGCGGGTCAGGCGCCGGTCGTGGGTCCTGGCAGGAGCAGCGGCTCGGTGGCCGGTGCGGGCTCGGGGCAGTACCGGTTCCAGGCGTCGGCGAACTGCTCACGCGCGAAGCCCCTGGCTTGGAAGCCGTCGGGGAAGCGGTGGCTGGACGCGCTGATCCCGTAGTCCTTCAGCAGAAGCTGCAGGCCGCGTGCGGTCAGGCCCTTGTCCTTGTACTCTGGCCAGGGCGACTCGGTGTCCTCGTTGAGGATGCCGAGCAGGCGGCCGGTACGGAGCAGGGCCGGATTCCCTTCGGCGGCGAAGGCGCGGCGGATGTCGGCCAGGAGCCGGATGTTCAGGGCGCTGTTGTCCTGGTCCTGCTCGGCCTCGTGCCTCGTCATCGCCAGGCAGGCGGCGCGGGCAGCCTCGGGCCAGGCGCCGCCAGCGAGGTCGGCGACGGCGACCAGCGGCTCCCAGGTGTCGGCGGCTCGGTCCTCCACCGGCATTACCGGGGTGAGGTCCATCGCGGTGGCATGCAGCGGTGCCAGCCACTCCACGAGGCGGTCTCGCACGGCGTGCAGGGTGGTGGTGTCCCGTGCGGTGCGGAACTCGGCGACCTTCTCGCCCGGCCTGCGCCGTCGCATCCGGATCACGACCGAGCGGTCCATGATCGTGTCGGGCAGGTCGCCGATCCCGGCGAGGGCTGCCATGGCGAAGGTCGGAAACTTCGACACCTCGTGGTTCGGGCCGGAGACCCGCAGGGTGGGCCGGTTGCGCTGGTGGCCGGCGTTGAGCAGGCCGCGCATCTCCTCGTTCTTCTCCGCGACCTTCGCCGATCCGAAGAGGGTGTCGGCCTCGTCGACCAGCAGGGTCGGCGGGTTCTCGGTGATCGACCGGAACACGGCGGCGGCGGAGGCGTTGACCGTGATCAGTGGGTCGTGGACGGTCTCGGTGACCACGTCCAGGAGCCGCGACTTCCCACACCGCTTCGCGGGGGCGACGACCGCGAGGCGCGGGGCGTGCTGCCACGCCGTCTGCAGGTGCGTGGCCGCCACCCACAGCGTGACGGCGTCCAGCGCCTCCGGCGAGGGGAGGATTACGAACTTCGCTATCTGCTGATGCAGTTCGTCCAGGAGGGCCGATCCGATGGTTGGCTCGGGGGCCTTCTCCTCCACGGGCTCGTCCTCCCGTACGTCCTCGGTGACGTCGGCGGCAGAAGGCCGACCGGTGTACTCACCGGGCTTGCCCGGGAGGGCGGTCGGCGGCCATTCGCGCTTGTCGGGGGCGGAATAGGGCTGTGTTTCGGGATGTTCCACGGGGCAGCTCCTCGTCTGGCGGTGGCGGGCTCGCACGCCCGTGCCGCCGGGTTGGTTCTTCAGGGCCGTTCGGGGTTGCTCGGGCCTCCGGCGTCGCACCGTCGGAGGCCCTCTCCTTCTCGCGGGCAGCAGGTCGCCGCGAGGGACCACGAACCGTACGTCCACCCCCGGCGACAGTCCAGCGATTCTGTGTCAGCTCAGCGCAGAACCGTCTGCTACCTTCGTTCGCTCTCAAGCGGCCAGTCCCAACAGGCTGAGCAGGTCGGCCGTCACCACGCGGTACGCGTTCCCCAGCCGCAGGACCCTGCACGGGTACTCGCCCCGCTTCGCCAGCTCATAGCCCTTGCTCCGCCCGAGACTCAGCGCACGGTTGCCCGTATCCAGGTCAACGGCCACCGGCAGGGCCAACAGCTCCTCCCGACTCATGCCCTTCGGACCGGTTTCCACGATGTCGTCGCGCACGCGGCGCCCCCTCTCGTCACAGCCCTCGGCGAACACGACTCTCGCGTCCGGCTCCAGGCCAGCAAGAACCATGATGGGGAAGC
The DNA here is from genome assembly GCF_008271805.1 of Streptomyces sp. TRM49041. GTDB lineage: Bacteria > Actinomycetota > Actinomycetes > Streptomycetales > Streptomycetaceae > Streptomyces. Next base: position 10,477 of record NZ_VSRY01000114.1, on the reverse strand, counting down.
TAATGTGTCTGCATGACACAATGCGATGTGGACGATGAAGCGGATGACTTCCCCGAGTGGGTGGACCGGGTCAAGGCCAACGTGGCCGGAGAAGTCCGGCGGCGAAGGAAGGAGATGGGGTGGAGCGCACAGGACCTGGCGGACCGCTGCGAGGAGCTGGGGCACCCCATCCCGCGGAACGTGATCGCCAACATGGAGTCCGGCCGCCGTGCCGTCCTCCCGCTGGTGGACGTCATCGTCCTGGCCGCCGCCCTGGAGACGTACCCGGCCCACCTGATCTTCCCCGTCGGCTACGTCGAGGAGACCCAGGAACTCCCCTTCCAGAGGCTCGTGCCCACCTGGGACGCCTTGCGGCGCTTCACCGGTGAGACAGAAGTGCCCGGGCACGACGCCGGCCTCGTCCCCGACTTCGAACGCCACGCCAGCCTCGTCCGCACCGCGCTCGCCGCCCTCGAAGAGGAGGAGAACGCCCGCTTCGCGGCCAAGCAGGCCACCAGCCGCGCCCAGCGGGAGGAAGCAGAACGCAAGCGGACCGCCTACGCCGACCAGGCCATTTCCGCCAAGTACAACCTCCGCCATCTCCGCCGCGAACTCCGTGAAGAGGGCGCCACTCCACCCGACCTGCCACACGCGCTGAACGACGTCGACCCGCCCGAACCCGAAACCGACCCCACCCCGGAGGAACGCCTTTGAAGGGCTCCACCCACCGCCGTTGCTACTGCCGCGACCCCAAGACCGGCAAGCCGCTCGGCAAGAACTGCCCCAAGCTCTCCAGCCGCAAGCACGGCTCCTACTCCATACGCCAGGAGCTTCCCCCTCGTGAGGACGGCACCCGCCGCTCCTTCAGCCGCGCCGGCTACGAGACCCTCAAGGAGGCTCAGGCCGATCTCGACCACGTGCGGGCCCTCCTGGGGCTCGCGGAGTCCGACGATCCCGAAGCCCTGGCCCGGATCGCGCACCTTCTGGAGACTGTGGCCGCCGAGAAGGCGCCGCTGCCGAACATCGAGTCGACCCGGCGCCGCCTCAGCCACGGCTTGGACCTGATCAGCCGGCTCACCGTCGGTGAGTGGCTGGACATGTGGCTGGCCGGCAAGAAGGGGCGGCAGAGCGCCATCAGCCGCGACGAGAGCAACATCCGTGTCCACCTCAAGCCGCGCATCGGTCACCTGCGACTCGACCGCCTTCGCGTCTCTCATCTCTCGGAGATGTTCGAGGCCATTGCGGAGGACAACGTCGAGATCGCCGAGGGCAACGCCGCCCGGCGCAAGGCGTTCGAGGACCTGGCCCGCATCCCGTGGAAGGGGCGCGAGCCGCGCGCTCGCCGCAAGGCGATGAAGGCGGCCATCGCCGACATGGAGCCGTACCGCCGCATCGTCGGGCCGGCGACGCGCCAGCGCGTCCGCTCCACCCTGCGCGCCGCTCTGAACTCCGCGATCGCGCAGCAGATGATCACCTTCAATCCGGCCGCTCACGTCGAACTGGAAGCGGGCAAGCGGCCCAAGGCGCTCGTGTGGACCGAGGAACGGGTCCTGCACTGGCAGCGCACCGGCGAGAAGTCCTCGTCCGTCATGGTCTGGACGCCGGAGCACACCGGCCTCTTCCTCGACCACGCGGCGGACGACCGCCTGTACGCCCTGTTCCACCTGATCGCGTTCCGCGGGCTCCGGCGTGGGGAGGCGTGCGGGCAGAAGTGGACCGACACCCACCTGGACGCGGGTCTCATCACCGTCGCCAAGCAGCTCGTCGTCGACGGCTGGGAGGTCTACGAGGACGACCCCAAGACCGACGCGGGTGCGCGCACCATCGCCCTGGACGCGGACACGGTCGAGGTCCTGCGCCAGCACCGCGCTCGGCAGGACGAGGAGCGTGAGAAGTGGGGGACCGCCTGGGTGGAGACCGGCCGTGTCTTCACGCGGGAGAACGGGGAACTGCTCCACCCCGCCAACGTCACCCGCCGCTTCATCGAGCTGTACGAGGAGATCGGCCTCCCGCCGGTCCGGCTCCACGACCTGCGCCACGGCGCGGCGACCCTCGCCCACGCGGCCGGCGCCGATCTGAAGGACATCCAGGAGATGCTCGGCCACTCCTCGATCACCATCACAGCGGACACGTACACGAGTCTGCTTCCCGAGGCGGATCTTGCGATCGCCGAGGCTGCGGCCCGTCTCGTCCCGCGTGCGCGCGCCGTCTCCGGAATCGGTGCCCGCGAAGTGGAGCCCAAGACCGAAGAGGCTGAGGAGTCCGTGCCGGATGGTACTGATCTATCGGTAGAAAAGCCGGGACCTGGCAAAGCGTCCGCTGACGCACCGCGTACGCCAACGGCCCCCGACGAGGAGTCCGCTGGACGCGCGTAGACGCACCACAAGACGCGGAGCTGGGCTGCCCAGTGGTGATGGCGATGCGCTTGCCTGGGATCTGCCGGTAGAAGGACAGTTTCAACTGGGGCCGCTGGCCAACGTGGAGCGCGGCGCCTGTATGCGTCCCGTTCACCCCACACGGGGTTCCGCTTCTCGCAGAGCCTCACTCGCGAGCTTGGCGGGATTGGCGCCGACAATCGAGCAATCGTCCTTCGAGCACGAGGTGGGCCCAGGAGGGGGATTCACAGTGCGGCAGCTCAGACACATCCAGCCCGGCGTCGGCCGACTGGTGACACTGGTTAGGATCTCGATTAGAGCTGGTGGCTGGGCCCTGACGATGTTCCTGATGGCTGCCTCCTGAACGTGACCATCAGGGTCGTCCAGGAGCTGTCGGATCTGGTCGTTGAGCGAATTCCTGCCCATAACCGTGATCATGGAGGCTGCTACTGCACGCAGCACGGGATTGTCGCTGTCCATCCAGCAATCCGGTTCGGGCCCTGACGCGAGTGATGCCAGTGCCACAGCCGCGAGGCGCTGGTGTCTCGTGCTCGGGTTCAACTTGGGCAGGAGGGCCCTCAATCGCGGTGCTGCCTGCTCGGCGATGGGCGCCTTCCACAGTGACTTTGCCGCGAACCTCGCCTGACCGAGGCCGAGTGTCAGCAGTCGGATCAACAGCCGCACGGCCGCCTCGGGATCGTTCACGGCGGACCAATCAGGAGCGCACCGTTCTTGTGCGTTGTCGAAGAGTGCGAAGTAGGGGTCGTTGTCCTGCGAGCGTTCCATTCGAGCCAGGGCGATCTTCGCCTGGGAGGCGAGAATCGCACGGTCGAAACCGTAGAGGGATGTTGCCAGGCCGATGAGTTCTCGGAGAGTTTCGTCCGATTGCTTGCTTAGGCGGTTCGATCCGCCAGTGTTCATATCCATCGTCTCGACGAAATCAGCCAGCTCATCGAGGAGGGTCGCCTGCGTGGTCGAAAGGTCGGTCATCACGTGGTCGGCGATGAGCCGGAGGAAGTGCGCGTAGAAGGAGCCGTCGTAATCCCACGACCAGGACTTCGCCAGCTCCTCCAGCTTCTGTGCCGTCGCGTCGTGAATGGCTTGAACGTCGTCGTCAAACCCCCGCTCGGCGAGAAGTCGACTGAGTGTCTTCTGGAGACCGTCCGGAGCTTCCAAGGCGCAAGCGGTGACCAAGTGAGCGGTGTGCGGGACATGGTCCAAAAGCACTTTAGCCGCTTCGGCCTGTGTCCTGGTCAAGCTGTCGTCGGCGAGCCATGTTCTGAAGTCGAGCGTCGTGTCTCCGTCCGATCGTGGCCAGTGTGGCAACGCTCGCAGGGCAAGCACGTCCTTCAGCAACTGCGGGTCCTCCACGACGGAGGAGTCCGGGCGGAAGCGAAGCTGCAGTGAGGCAAGTGCGACCAGGGCATGCTCGGGACCGAGTTCCGTCGCCGCAGCTTCTGCGGATGCACGAAGCTCAGCCGGTACAGGCAATCCGAGAAGGTCCTTCCAGCTCTGCCACCCCTCCTGGGTTCCGTGGGCGACGTGACCGATCAAGCACTCGCAGATCTGTCGGATCGTTGCGTCGTCGAGTTCGGCCCCTTCTCTGGCAGCCTGGACAAGCGACCTCGCCAGTACGACATCATCAGGGTTTCGGTGCAGTGCGGTTGAGACGGCGCGAGCTACGGCCACGTCGAGAGTGCACGCGAGAACGAGTGGTTCGAACTGCTGGCCTGCGATCCGCGCATCGACCCAATCCGGGATCTCGTGTGGGCGGGAGACGATGCGCATGGCGTCTCCAATTTCCGCGAAGAGTGCGATCCGTGGGGCGACGGTTTCCTCGGCGCCGGACAGTACGAAGATGCCGGTTTCGTCGAAGAGATGGACTGCATCACGCGCCGCAGTCGCCGCCCGGGCCGGCGGTAGTCCCCAGGGCTCACGGAGATCGGCGGCAATGGCGGCGACGACCGACTCCTTCACGGCTTGCCCCTGACTGTTCAGGATCTCGGCGGCCTCGCTGGTGAACGCGTGCATAGTTGCTGTCTGTAGTTCGGTGCCCGCCAACGGTCCCAGAGTGCGACCGTTGCCGCGCCGCACCTCGCGGTCGGCCACAATGTCTTTCACGACTGCTTCGAGGATTGTCGCACGCTGCTTCGGGAGCGCCTCGGTTGATCGCCGCACGGCGAGGAGGGCAAGCAGGACGGGGATCAGGGGCGTCTCACACAGCAGGGAGTCCTGCGCCAGCGCTGATCGCACCCATGCCGCGCGCTCGGCAACCCAGCCCGGCCTGTCCGCCGCCTTGGGAAGCCTCTGGGCCGCGGCCAACGTCAGGACCGCGGTCACCGTGCTCTCCGCTGTGGATGGTGACCGCAAGCGCAAGGTCGGCCATCCGAGCGTGGCAGCCTGACCGTAGGCGACATCGCGGGTGGCCAGCAGGATGCAGACTCCTTCAGGCACAGCCGCGACCAGACCGGATATTTCACCGACGACCCTCGACCGCTGATCGTAGGTCTCGTCGAGCGAGTCGAGGATCAGGGCGATGCCACCATCCTTGTCCAGGCGCTCGTTGATTTCGGTGGTGAGCACGCTCCGGTCTGCCGGCCTATCCTCGCGTACGGCCGCAGCGACGAGGCGATCCCGGAAACCCGCTTGCGAACCCGCCATGTTGACTTCACGAAGCGATACCCGCACGGGCAGAGGCAGAGTTCGATCCGAAGCCAGATGCGCCGCCAAACTCCTCAACGCAGTGGTCTTCCCACCTCCGGGCAAGCCGGTCAGAATGGCGCGGCCACGGCGGAGGAAAGCCCAGATCAGCTCACTCTCGTCCCGGTCGTCGTCCGGGTTCGTGCCTACTTTGATGCCCGCGTCCGCTTGGGCGAGAGGGAGGTTGGGCAACTCGGCTCCCAGCGAGCGCAGATCGATCTCCGTACCCTCCCGGGCAAGGCGCTCCCTATACCGTTCCAGTGCCAGCCGCCGGGTCTCCAGCGCGGCCGCCGGGGTTCCCTTGGTGCTGCTAATTTCGATGCCCTCACCGTGCAGAGCATCCAGCCAGCCAGCGAGCCTGTACCCACCCCGGAGCCGGGCTGTGCGACCCGCGATTCTCGTCAGCGCTGCCCACGCCCCACCAGCCGAGTCATCCCCGTCGTTGTCCACAACATGACGCAAGTGGCCGATGGCCATCTGCGACTCTGGTTCTTCCGGCTCCTCTACCCGCAGCTCCCAGATCACTGCGCACTTGAGGGCCAGGGCACGTTCGGGCTCGTCCAAGGCGCCCAGGAGAGCCCGAACATCCGCCAGGACCTCGGCCTCCTCTTTCGTGGGTGAGCCAGGGTGGTCGGTTCGCTCGCGATTCAGGACTTGCTGCAGCTTTCTCATAGGCCCGCTCAGCGTTCCCGAGACGATCACCAGGCGATCCCTGGCGGGATCAAGTCCAGCCCTGGCGGCCTGCACCCACTGGGCCACGGCTTCTTTAAGGGGCTTGCCGGCGGTCAGGCTCCGCTTGGCCTGGACTAGCGCACGCTGTCCTGACTCGAAGTCGATCCTGATGTCGTCGACAGGATCATCGGTTTCCAACGACACAGACGCCACTCGGGCAAGTGCGGGAGGGATCTCGATCCCCGGCAGCGGAACCCCTGAGAGTCCACATGCCACTGCGTACGCAGCAACGCCGCGCCGGTATTCAGTACCCGCATCGCCGGAAGCGCCTGCGACGCTCCCAGACCTCGCCCTTGAGCTGCCGACCACACATAGAGCCTACGCGGCCGGTGCCGCCTTGAAGGGACATCCAGGAGATACTCGGCCACTCCTCGATCACCATCACGGCGGACACGTACACGAGCCTGCTTCCCGAGGCGGATCTTGCGATCGCCGAGGCTGCGGCCCGTCTCGTCCCGCGTGCACGCGCTCCTCGCGACGTGCCGGATGGTGCTGATCGTTTGGGGGTTATTTCGGGGGCTGCCGCCCCGTCCGCTCACGCAGCGCGCACGCAAACGGCCCCGGACGAGACGTCCGAGGCCGAGTGAGGCCCCTCCCTGGGGGATAAACCCCAGGTCAGAGCCGTACTGCATGGTGCCCCCGGCAGGATTCGAACCTGCGACACCCGCTTTAGGAGAGCGGTGCTCTATCCCCTGAGCTACGAAGGCGGGGCGGCCGTGCGGATACGCGCAATGAATACTCTGAGTGAGTTTCCATCCGCTCTCAGCAAGGTCGTCGACCGCCAGTGAGGCGGCCCCAGACAGGGTAGCGGATCAGGGTGGGTCGGTGGGGCGGTGGCTGATGCTGGGGGCGGCTTGTTGCCGGGGCTGACCGTGCTGTCGGTGGGGCGCCGGCCTCCGCCCCGGCGTCGGCGGTCCAACCCGACGAGGTCGACAACGGCCTCGCGCTCTGCTCGCTGCACCACACCCTCTTCGACCTCGGAGTCCTCGGCCTCCTGCCCGACCTCCGTATCCAGGTCTCGCAGCTGTACGTGGCTCGCAGCCGCACCGGTCAGGCCGTCGACGCCCTCCACGGCCGGCAGGTCGCGCCGCCCAGGCCCGGACGCCCCACCATCGACCCGGAGTTCGTCCTCTGGCACGGTCGGCAGGTCTTCAAACGGCCCGGAACGCAGGCCGTGTAAGGCCGCGTAAGGCGGCATAAGGCTCGGTCGGCTTCCGGTTTCCGCCACTCTCGCCACTCCGGTGCGGAGCGCGAGGGCAACGGGCGTGGGGCGACGAGTGCTGGCGCGGCAGGGCAGGGCCTCCGCGCGGCACGGCTGGGGTGTCCTGTAGCGTCCCGGCGTGTCGTACGTCGAGTCTTCATCGCGGGCCGAGGCCGTGCTCACCGCGCCCGGGGCGCCCTTCGAGGTGGCGCGTGGGGACGGCGGTCGGCTCGAGTACGTGGGTGGGCCGCGGACCCTGCGAGAGTTCGTGGAGGTCACTTGGGCCTTCGGTGACCAGGTGTTTCTCCTTGGTGAGGACGGGACCGCCTACACATACCGAGAGTTCTTCGCCGCCGCCTGCGGGCTCGCGCGGCGGCTGACCGATGAGTTCGGGCTGCGGCCGGGCGACCGGGCCGTGGTGGCCGGGCGGAACCATCCCGAGTGGCAGATCGCGTTCTGGGCCACCCAGCTGGCCGGGCTTGTCGCCGTGCCGCTCAACGCCTGGTGGACGGCCGACGAGTGCGCGTACGCGCTCGACGACTGCGATCCGAAGGTGCTCCTCGTCGACGACGAGCGCGTGAGGACGGTCCAGGAGTGGGCGCGGCGGCGCGGGGTGCCGTGGGTCGACTTCCGTGACATGTGCGCGGGGGATCCCCTGGTCGCGCCGCCATCCGTCGAGCTGAGCCCCGACGACGACGCCACCATCCTGTACACCTCCGGCACCACCGGCCGCCCCAAAGGCGCCGTCGCCACGCACCGCGCGCAGGTCGGGGCCGCGCTGAACCCGCGGTACCAGGCCGCCGCGGCCGCGCTGGAACGCGGGGGCGTCCCGGGGCAGGGCAGGCCGCCCGTGTCGTTGACGACCTTCCCGTTCTTCCACGCCGCCGCCTTCACCTCCGTGTACGGAGTCATGGCGGCCGGCGGCACCCTCGTCCTCATGCGGAAGTGGGACGCGGCCAAGGCCCTGGAGCTCGTCGAACGCCACCGGGTCACCCACTACGCCGGCGTCCCCGCCACCGCGCTCCAGCTGCTCGACGCCGCCGGTGGCAAGGGCCTGGACAGCCTCACCAACTTCAACACCGGGGGCGCCTCCGCACCCGCCGAGATCGTCCGCCGCCTCACCGAGGCGTACGGCGACCGCATCGAGCCCCGCAACGGCTACGGTCTCACCGAGACCTGCGGCGGGGTGCTCGCGCAGTACGGCGACGCCTACCGCCGCCGCCCCGACAGCGTCGGCCGCCCCACTCCCGTCACCGAGGTACGCGTCGCCGGACCCGACGGCCGCGCGCTGCCCGACGGCGAGGTCGGTGAGCTGCTGCTGCGCGGGCAGAGCCTGGTGCGCGGCTACTGGCGGGACGAGCGGGCGACCGCCGAGGCGTTCACGGCCGACGGGTGGTTCCGGACCGGGGACCTGGCCGTGGTGCGCGAGGACGGGCGGGTCAGCGTCGTCGACCGCATCAAGGACGTCGTGGTCCGGGGCGGCGAGAACGTGTACTGCGCCGAGGTCGAGGCCGCCCTGCACGCCCACCCCGCCGTCGCCGACGCCGCCGTGCTGGGCGTCCCGCACCCCGTGCTGGGCGAGGAGGTCGCCGCCGTCGTACGGCTTCGGGGCCGGGACGCGGGGTGCGCGGCCGCCGATGACCCGCGGGATGAGCTGCGGCACGACCCGCGGGATGAGCTGCGGCGCCGGCTGCCAGATGAACTGCGGCGCGAGCTGCGGCACGACCCGCGGGATGAACTGCGGGCGTACGTCGGGCGGAGCCTCGCCGCGTTCAAGGTGCCCGCGCACGTCCTCGTCCACGACGGTCCACTGCCCCGCAACGCCGCCGGCAAGGTGCTCAAGGACGAGCTGCGCACCCGAGTCGCCGACGTGCTCAGCGGCGGGTGACGCGGATGCGGTACGACCCGTCCCGCTCCTGCCCCAGCACCGAGATCCGGACCCGGCCCGTCCGGTCCTCGAACGTCTCACCCGGCCCGTACGGCGCGTCCGACAGCTCCGCGTGCACATTGGGGTGACGCGTGCACCCGCCGCTGTTCTGCTCGCTGTCGGCGACGGTGACCGGGCCCTGGCCGGTGTCCACGTCCGACTCGACCCGGTAGATCAGCACGCCCGGGTCGCACACCGCCTCGTCGTTGCCCTCCCGGGTGCGGACCTCCACCGCGTACCCGGAGCGACGGCTCAGCGGCACGAACGCCAGTTTCCTGCCGTCCCCGGGCCTGGCCAGCGGCGTGAGCGTGTACTCCCGCGTGCCGGGCGTCGACGCGCAGTGCACATGGTCGTTGTCCAGCCAGCCCAGCTTCCACTTGTGCCAGCCCAGCAGGTCGTTGTTGGCCCCCCAGTCCTCGGACATGATGTCCCAGTGGCCGACCGTCGCGCCGCCCTCGGAGGTGTACAGGTCGGGCAGGCCGAAGGCATGGCCGTTCTCGTGCGGCAGCACCCGGTAGCCGGTCTCCGCGAACGAACCCGAGCCGTCGTCCTGGCGGCTGTACACGAATGACGTGTTGGAGAGCACCACGCCGTCCGCGCGCGGGGCGTCACCGTTCCCGGAGAACGTGACGGACAGGACCGTGTCCAGCGCCGAGGGGCCTGCGTTCGGCGTGACCAGGACGTTGATCAGGTCGTACGCGCTGAAGTCCACGCGCTTGTCGGCCGCCGCCACGATGTGCTCGACGAGCTTCCGGTACCCCGGCTCGTACGGGGCGCCGCGCTCGATCCCGTACGAGCGGAACGGTAGCGGCATCCGCAGCCAGCCCTGCACGGGCACGTACGGGACATAGCGCAGGCGCCCGTACGAGCTGGTGGCGAACCAGTCCGAGGTCTGCGGGAAGAACTCCGCGAAGCGCCGCATCGCCAGGCCGTCCCCGGGCGCGTCCGGGAAGTCGATCATCAGGTTGAGAGCGCGGACCACGCCGGTGGAGCGCGCGTAGCCGGGCGGGGTGGGGACGCCCTCGGACATCTGTACGCCCGCGGTCGTCCGGATGCGGCAGGGGGCCAGGCCCGATGCGTCGGCGGCCTCCGCCGCGCGTGCCTCCGCCCCGGGGTCGGTGCCGGGGTCGGCGTCGGGGTCGAGTTCGGTCCCGGGCTGGGCCGCGGTGGGGCCGGCGGAGGCGGGGACCGGGCCGTGGAGCGTGGAGCTCGCGGTGGCCAGGGCTGCGACAGCGAGGGTGGTGACGGTGCCGATGGCGACCGTCCCGCGTATTCGCCGAGGCCGGCGGGTCCCCTGTTGCATGCCCAACAGCCTGTTCCGGGTGGTGCGGGTGCGCGCGCCGGATGGTCCGTTCGTGGGAACGGGAACCATTGGTGACGCAGGTCACAGGGGTGGGTGAAATAACCGGGGACGGTCTCCCCGTTTGCATGGGTGTCGCCGACAACCGGGGAACGATTCCCCGGTTCTCGGAGCCCGATATTCGAGTGAAGGAGTTGCCGACCGTGACCGCCATGACGACCGCCGCCGCGACCGGCGAGGCCGCCGCGACCGGCGAGGCCGCC
>NZ_VSRY01000113.1 GCF_008271805.1 Streptomyces sp. TRM49041 | reverse complement strand
CTACTACGACTGGCGATCCCGCCCGGAATCCGCGACGGCCCAGCGGCGCGAGGAACTGAAGCTGCTCATCGAGAAAGCCTGGGGCGTAAGTTGATGCATGTGGCCGCCCAGGCGCGGGGCCTCGCAGGGCGGGATCAGTCCAGCGCTGCCAGGGCATCGAACAGCGCTCGGCCCTCGGGGGCCCTGCGGCGCATCAGCATCCCCGCCACTCTGTGTAGTTCCCCCCAGGCGTGGGGGCGGCCGATCTCGGAGGCGTCGGCGATCACGCGCAGGGAGGTCTTCAGCGCGGCCTCCGCCTCGCCGGCGCCTGCGTATGCGTGGGCCAGGCAGGACCCGTACCAGGCCCGGTCTCTGCGGAAGGACGGAGCGAAGCCCTCCAGTCCGTTCAGCAGATTCTCGGCCGATCTCGACCATTCCTTGAGGTGAAGGTCGGCCATCCCGCGCTGCGCGGCGAACCACGACTCGCCGTAGAAGTACAGCCACGGCGGCGCGTCCGACGCGGCTGCGATGATCTGCTGCGCCTCGTCCAGCCTGCGGTACGCGTCACCGGCATCGCCTTCGAGGGCGTGCCCACGTCCGGCCATCTGGACGGCCATGGCCCTCGTAGCCTCGCTCGCTCCCGTCGTTGATGCCGCCGCCTCACCCAGCCGGACACAGCGCCGCCCCTGGCCCTGCGACCACGCCAGGTGTGCCTTCATGCTCATGGTGGTGGCTGCCATGTCGCCGTACCCGGATTCCAGCGCCCAGTCATAGGACCGGTCGAACCATCCCAGCGCCACCGGGGCGTTGTCCTGGTCCTGCGCCATCCAGGCGAGAAACTGCGCGTACTCGGCCAGGAGCTTGACAATGCGGTCTGCCAGGGGCCCCCGGGCCTGGTCATAGAGGGCGGCCACTTCCTCGAACTGAGCAGTCACGAGCGGGGCGATAGTGCGTGAGCCCACGGTGTCCTCCGCCCGGCGATGCGCGGCCAGTAGGGCGTCCATGGCGTCCAGAGAGGCGGTGTCCAAGCGCAGGCCGCCCTGCTTTACGGCGATCAGCCTCTCCGCGTCCGTCTCCGACACCACACCGGGCAGCACGAGGGAGGGTAAGGGAAGCTCCTCGTGCCGGGCGCCCAGCAGCTCGAGAGGGACGCCAAGGCCATGAATGATCCGCTGGCGCACTTCGACTGAGGTCACCGCACGCCGCCGGTTCTCGATCGCGGAGATGTCCGGTTGGGCCAAGCCCACGAGGGCGCCGAGCCTGCTCTGGCTGCTGCGCGTCAGCTTTCGCCACATTTTCAGTAGCATCGGCCAGTCCTCCGCCGCTACCGCGGCCCGCAGTTCAGGGTGTGCCCACACGTTCGGCTCAGGCTCCATCCCCGAAATATAGGACGGCCCTATAGGACGCCGCAGTGGCCTCAAGATTCCGAGGCAGCCAAGGTGGTCAACGCACCCCGGAGCAACGACGACTTCGGGCAGTGCCTCCCCATCGCAGCTGGCCGCAGGGCCGTTCCCTTGCACACCTGTGGCCCGCTGCATCCTCAGCCGGAGAGGAGCACGGCCATGACCACCCCCTCCCTTCCCCGCCGCACCCCTGGTGACAGCGGACGCAAGTACACCGTCCCCGAGCCTCTGCCCGGTGCCCCCAGCCGGGCCCTGCGGATACGAGCCGCGGGCGGTTGGGAGAGGTTCATGCGCCGTGCCGAGCTTCCCCAGCCGGAGGAGACGGAGACGTGAACTCCGTCGATCACGCCGGCTACGAGAAACACCCCCTGTTGCATCAGCAGGTCCGCGACATCGCCAGCCGGAGGGAGGGCGAACTGGTCGCCGTCACCCACGAGCTGCACAGCCACGGCACGGTCCGCATCGCGCACATCCGCCCGCCCAGCGGAATCGAGTGGACCACGGCAGCCGACAACATCGCCCCCGCCTGACGCCCAGCACCGAGAGGAGCACGATGCATACCCGGCTCGCCCGCCGCCCCGGTTCGGTGATCATGCAGCCGACCACGCAGTGTCTGCCCATGGACTGCACGTACTGCTACCTGCCGTTCCGCAAGATGAAGCACCTCATGCCGGTGGAGGTCGCCAAGGCCGTAGCCACCCCCGTCAACGAGTGGTCCGCGGCGAACCCGAGGTTCGAGGTCGTGTGGCACGGCGGGGAGCCGCTCGCAGCCGGGCGCGACCACCTGGCCGCGCTCATGGCGCCGTTCGAGGACGTGAAGCACTCCGTGCAGACCAACGCGGCTCTGATTGATGACGCGTGGTGCGAATTCCTGCTGGAGCACCAGGTCCACGTGGGCGTCAGCATCGACGGACCCGAGGACATGAATTCCCACCGCCTCACCCTCGCCGGCCGACCAGGATTCCGCGTCATCATGCGCGGCATAGAGCGCTTACGCCGCCACGGGATACCGTTCTCCGCCATCGCGGTCGTCTCCAACCCGGCCCCGGACAGGGCAGGCCACTTCTACGACTTCTTCGCCGACCTGGGCGTGACCACCCTCGGCGTCAACGTCGAAGAGGAGGAAGGCGTCAACCTGGGCGCCAAGGACGCCGACCCCGTGCGGGCAACGGAATTCTGGACCGCCCTCGCGGATGCCTGGCGGGCGAACCCGGTCGTCCGGCTGCGCGAGGTGCAACGCGTGCTCAACTTCGCCGGGGCTGTCCTGGGCGGTCATGCCACGGACCCGATGCCGACCTCCGCCCCTTGGGACCCGCTGCCCACCGTCGCCTACGACGGAGGCGTGATCATGCTGTCCCCGGAGCTGGCCGGGTTCAACGACAGCCGGTTCGGCGACTTCGCCACCGGCAACGTGCTCCACACCGGCCTGCATGTCCTCGTGGCCGAGGCCGAGGAGCGAACCCCCTGGATCACCGAGTTCTGGAACGGCGTGGACGCCTGTCGCGCCACCTGCCCCACCTTCGCGTTCTGCGGAGGCGCCCACGCGGCCAACCGGTACTTCGAGCACGACGGCCGGTTCGACGGCACCAGGACCCGGTACTGCACCACCGCCAAGATCGCCCTACTCGAAGGAGTCACACGACATGTCCGCGAACATCGCCCCTGACGCCACCGCGCTCGTGATGGACTCGGCCCCGGGATTCGCGTCCCTCCTGGAGGCCGCGGGCACCACGGCCCTCGCCCGTTGGGAGAGCGCCTGGACCAACGCCGACTGGGGCAACCGCCCTGCCGCGGAGGCCACCCACGCCCAGCACGTCGCCGGCACGTTCGACAACCGGCCGACCTGGGACAACCCCACGCCCGTGTTCGACAACCGTCCTACCTGGGACAACTGGAAGAACAAGTAGCCCGGAGGGGGCGGCCCTGTCGGCGACACCGGCAGGGCCGCCCCGGCACCACGTTGAAGGAGCACCATGGCCAGCCGTACCTTCGGCCACATCACCGTGACTACCCCCGACCTTGATGAGCCGGGCCTGTACCTGTCCGTGGTCGAGACGCTGGACAGCCCCCGCGGCTCCGTGCAGGACTTCGCGTACGGGGACGTGGACCTGCGCTCGCTCGCCCTCACCGGAATCCAGCTCATCACGGGCCGGGTCAGCGATGTCCGCGCGAAGCAAGTCGAGTTCGAGGCGTTGAACCTCCACGGCGTCGAGATCACCAGCAGTGATCTCGGCTCGGTCCGCTGGAGCGAGAGCAAGCTCACCCGGGTCCACTTCCGCGACTGCAAGCTCATGGGCGCCGCGCTGGACGGCGTGGTCCTGGACGACGTGCTGTTCGAGAAGTGCCGTTTCGACTACGCCAGCTTCGAGAAGGTGCGTGCCACCGGCCCCGTTGCCTTCGTCGGCTGTGCCTTCACCGAGGTCACGTTCACCGACTGCGACCTGTCCGACGCCGTCTTCTCGGACTGCGGGCTCAAGCTGACCGAGTTCGGTGGGGGCCGGTACCGGGAGACCGATCTCCGCGGCAACGACCTCTCGCAGATCCGGGGCGTCGCCAACCTGGCCAAGGTCCGCATCGACCCCGGCCAGCAGACGGACCTTGCCCAGGCCCTCGTGAACGAACTCGGCATCACCATCGGAGACGACTGACCAGGAGGACCACGTGCCCCTGCACATCTCGTTCAACGACCTGGATGCCCTGCGCGAGCGGTGCGAGACGGCCACGGTTCGCACGACGAAGCAGGACCCGGCATACGAGGAGGGGTCTGTGGTCCCGTCCGGCCTGTGGCAGCCACTCACGGAGGCGGACGGCCTTTCGCTGGCCGTCCATGCTTGGACACCGGCCACCACGCTCGTGGAGATCGTCCGCCCACCCGCTCCGAGCGAGGAGGGCCTGGAGCATCTGGCGAGGCCACTGTGCGACGACGACGCGCAGTACCTAGGACAGGCCCTCTCCAAGCCCAACATGATCACGACGACCGAGAACTACCAGGACGGCCGTCTGATCGGCATGCACCTCGACAACTGGGACAAGCTGATCTACGGGCAGAAGCCCCGGGGCCGGCGCCGTCTCGCCCTGAACCTGGGACCGGGCACCCGGTACCTCATCGTCGCCACACTCGACGCACAGGCCGTGTGCCGGGCGGTACACCCTGAGGACTACGCGTACCGCTACCCCGACACCGACGACTACCGAAGGCACGTGGCCGCCGGTCACCCGATCCGCGTCCACCGCATCCGCCTCGCGCCCGGAGAGGGCTACATCGCCCCCACCGAGTACCTGCTGCACGACGGCTCCACCGAAGGGCAGGACCACTCCTCAGCTGCCGCATTCTGGCTCGGCCGCTGGGCGTCGGGGACCCTGCCGTCTTTGATCTAGGGTCTGTGGGAGACGCCCCTACCTCTCTCAGCCCAGGGTGACGATTCGAGGCCCGTCCATGTGAATTGCTGCCGTTCCTGTCAGCGGATTCCCTCGTCCATCAGGACGTAGAGGAGGCCGACGAAGGAGCCACTGCTGACGATCTCGCGGCGGTCGATCATGCCCCGGATGTTCGCCAGTGGGATCCACTCGACGCGGTCCGACTCGTTCTTCTCGGTCGGCGGCCCGTCGTACGTGGCTCCGTCGGCCCGGAACAGGTGGTGCTGGGAGTCCGTGATGCCGTTCGCAGGTTCGGCGTAGACGAGCGGCTTCATCGGGCCCGGACGCCAGCCCGTCTCCTCGAGGACTTCACGGGCGGCAGCCTCGCCGGGGGTCTCGTCGGCTTCGACCAGGCCCATGGGTAGTTCCCAGGCCCACGAGTCCGTGATGAAGGGGTGCCGCCACACCATCAGGACCCCAGGGCCGACGGAGTGTTGTGTCGCCATGGTGCTGAGCCGATGGCCCGGGTGATCCGTTGGGCATCCCCGTCGGCAGGGCGACACCACGCCATCACCACTCTTTCGGCCTCAATGCGCCTCTCTTATGTGTAGATGTAATTACTGCAGGTAAGTGATGGTATGTCTTGATTGCGTGAGATGTGTTGCGAGCTCAGCGGAAGCCACCTGACTGAGCTGCCGCGGGTGCTCGGAAGCCTGGCGACTGCGGTCAACGGCGACAAGAAAGGACTGGTCCATGGCAGTGGATGCCACCCCTTCCGCCCCTCCTGGCAGACGACGAAAACTGAGATTCAGAGCGACTGTCGTCATGCTGCCTGCGGTCGCGCTGTTGATGTCGGTCACCTTGATCTCGAAACTTGCGAGCGCAGCTGAGGCCCCGGTGGGACTGGGGACCGCGATGAGTTACGCGGTCCTGGCTGGTTCAACGGTCACGAATACGGACCCCACGGTCGTCAACGGCGACCTGGGAGTCAGCCCTGGGTCCTCGGTGACGGGCTTTCCGCCCGGAATCGTGAACGGAGTGCAGCACGTCGCCGATGCTGCCGCCGCTCAGGCCCAGTCCGACCTGACCATCGCCTACAACGACGCGGCCAGCAGAGCACCGACTACCACCCTGACCTCCCCGGGCGACATCGGCGGACTCACGCTGACGCCGGGCGTCTACAGCGCCTCGTCGTCGCTGAATCTCACTGGGACGGTCACTCTTGACGGCCAGGGTGACCCCAACGCCGTCTTCATCTTCCAGATCGGCTCCACTCTGATCACGGCGCCGGCGAGCAACGTCCTGCTGGTCAACGGAGCGCAGGCCTGCAACGTGTTCTGGCAGGTGGGAAGCTCGGCCACCCTCGACACGAATTCCTTCTTCAAGGGCAATATCCTGGCCCTGACGTCCGTCACGGTGAATACGAACGCTGCGATCGAGGGTCGGGCGCTGGCGCGTAATGGTGCGGTCACGTTGGACAACAACGTGATCACGAGGGCGGTCTGCATGACAGGTCCGCCCGGACCGCCCGGGCCGTCTGGGCCTGCTGGGCCGTCTGGGCCTGCTGGGCCGTCTGGGCCTGCTGGGCCGTCTGGGCCTGCTGGGCCGTCTGGGCCTGCTGGGCCGTCTGAGCCTCCTGGCCCGTCCGAGCCTCCTGGCCCGTCCGAGCCTCCTGGCCCGTCCGAGCCTCCTGGGCCCTCCGAGCCCCCTGGGCCCTCCGAGCCCCCTGGGCCGTCCAAGCCTCCCAAGCCGTCCAAGCCCCCTAGGCCGTCCAAACCTGGCCACGAGGGCGATGGCCACCATCACCCCGACCACAAGAGCTAGAAGATCACTACGAGTGTTGCGGTTCTGGCCCCGGCGCGGTTACGTCGGGGCCGGTGCTGTTGGCATGCAGAGCGAGTGGCCGGGGCCGGTCGGGCCGGATGTGCGCGCTGACTGTGTCAGGACCGGCTCAGGGCCCCGGTCAGCGTGGTGGTGGGCTGGTCGCGGGCGTCCAGCGCGATGCAGCCGCGCTGCACATCCCGGCCCGCGGCGTGGCATACACGTGCTCGCACCGTTCCCTTCTCCTCGGACTCAGGCATTGGGTGAGGGCACAACTTCTCTGACGTCGCGAGTAGTTCAGGCCGGGTGATCGCGTGGCGGCATCTGTCCAGCCCTCGCCGAACATCGCCACCGGCATCGGACCGGGTGCTGATCGGAGCGGTGGCCCTGAGGCGTTGAAGACAGCCGGCGCACCCCGTGTGGACCACGACCCCCGAGAAGGGGGCCGGGACCGGTACGCCGCACCCGCCCCGCCCCCAGGTGGGCGGAGGCGAGCTCTACGATCACCTGCCCGTCGGCGTCCGGCGCCGAATGGCCGGCCAGCGTCCAGACATGCTCGCGTACTTCGGCGCGGGCGGTGCGGATCGCGCCCAGGCGCGCTTGCCGTCCGCGGCGAGGGTGTCGATGAGACGGGAGACGGCCGGTTCGGCCCGGAACTCGAAGACATCGGACAGGCAGTCCGCGCCGAGTGCGACCGCTGGCGCGACGTCCAGCAGGATCTTGCCCGGAGCGTGCACTGTCCGCGGCTTGCGCCACGGTGCCGGCGCCGCCGATATCGCCGCGTCCAGGCCGGTCTTGTGAGCCGTCTCGACCAGCAGCACGGCACCGGCCTGCGTCACCGCACACGGCCGTCGCCCTCGACACGCACACGTGGGTACGACCCGAAACGCTCCTTCACCTGAGGAGAGCAGCTCTGCGGCGAACAGGACCCTAGGCAAGTCCCATCGTCCCAGTTCAGCGGCACTCCAGCCCCCGTGTATGTCGCGAAGGGCCGGCGGTCGGAGAGAGGGGCGGCGCGTGCGGGCGAGCGGTGGGGTGTCACCCGTTCACCGCGCCCAAGAGGCGGTCAGTGCAGCGTGCGTGTCTGGTGGAACACGACGGCATCAAGGTCCGGCAGGGAACAGGTGACATTCCATACGCCGTGTACTCCGTCCGCTGAGTAGCCATGACCGTGGCCCAGCGCCTCGACAGTGAAGGAGATGGAAATGGCTGTGGAAAATCGCAGTGAGGTCGCTCCCGCGCACGGGTGGCTCATGCATCCTCGCTCTCGCGCCGACATTGAGTTCAATGGTGGTTGGCCGTCCAATGGGCTTGAAGCGGGTAAGTTCTTTCCGGCGACAAAGATCGGTTTGACGGACCCGGAAGCGCCGACGGACGCCCAGAGCGGACCTAAGCCGGTGCCGCCGGACGGTCAGATTGCCAGTGGCGGAAGTGAGCCGGACGCTGCGGTGCTTGATGAGGTGCGGGACTGGCCGAAGGTTGATCTTCAGTCAGGCGCCGAAGTTCCGTTCCAGTGGAACTTCTCGCAGAAGCACAGGACCCGCCGTTACAACTACTTCGTGACCAAGGAAGGTTGGGACCCGAGTGCTCCGCTGAGCCGCGATCAGTTCGAGCCCGAGCCGTTTGCGACGTACAAGCCGTATGGCGATAAGCCACACTGGGAAATGCCGGATGCTTCCACCGACCCGCACCTTGACAAGCCGCACACGATCAGGCTGCCGGAGCGTTCCGGCTATCACGTGGTCCTTGGCGTGTGGGAGGTCGCCGACACGGGGCATGCCTTCTACCAGGTGATGGATGTGAACTTCAAGCAGTAGGAGTGCTCGGCAGTAGATGTGCGGGCACGCTCGGCATCGTCTCCGCCGGAGCCGACCGCCACGACTCTCCGCAGCTCGTGCCCACACTCAAGGCCGCCGACCAGCGGGTCGGCGGCCTTCCTGGCCAAGCCCACGTGAACCTGGACCGCGGCTGCGACAGCGACAAGACCCGGTTCGCTCCAGCCGCGCGCTCGTGCCGGGCCTGCCCCGGTGCCCCGGTGCCCCGGTGCCCCGGTGCCCCGGTGCCGCGGAGCGTCGGTGCGTCGCTGCATCGCTGCGTCGGGTGGGGCGTGGATCCGTCAGGGTTGACGCCGGGAACGCCGTCGGGGCATGTCGTTCATGCGCCTGGTCCGTAGCGGGTGAGCAGTGCCTCGAGGTACGTCTCCAGGCGCTCGGTCAGAACCTGAGGGGTGAGGTCCGTACGGCCCAGCTCGCGCCACGGCAGCGCGACCTTCTCCGCGTCCGGGGCGTAGGCCAGGGCGTCCAGGAGTCGCCAGTACAGGTGGGACGCGGGGTCCGGGGACAGGGCCCCGCCCGACTCGGCGTACAGGTCGGCGAAGCCCATGCCCGCGTCCGTGCCGTGCAGAAGGGCCAGCGCGGTCGAGCAGTGGGCCACGTCCAGGTCGGCCGGGCCCCAGGAAGTCTCCACCCAGTCGACGACACCCGTGATGCGCAGGCCGGCGCCCGTGCCGGTGAAGAGGACGTTCCCCGGGTGGAAGTCCCGATGAAGGAAGCAGCGGGTGTGCGGGGGCGGGTCGCGGCGTATGACATCGACCGCCCGCTCCCACAGCAGCCGCCGGGCGGTCCCCTCCGGTATCCGTACGCGGTCCGGCGCCGTCCACGCCTGGTACGCCCGCGGCCGCGCCGCCTCCGGGACCTCCACGCGGTGGATCCCGGCGAGCTGCCGCGCCAGCAGCGCCGCCCGGGCACCGGCCTCGCCGTCTCCGTCGTCCGCGCCGTGCCCGCCGTGCCCGCCGTGCCCTCCGGCCCCGCCGTCCTCCGCCACCCGCACCGACCCCGGCAGCAGAGACATCAGCAGCGACGGGTACTCGCAGTGCGCCGCCGTCGCGTCGACCGCCCGCAGTTCCGCCACCGGCACGTCCGTCGGCGTCAGCAGCCGTAGAACAGCCGCCTCCCGGTTCAGCAGGCCCTCCGCGTGCCGTACGAAGAACGGCTTCACGAAGGAGCGCAGGACCAGGTCGTACGCCCCGGCCCCGGCCCCGCCCGCGACGCGCACCCGCCGCATCTCCGCCGTCCAGCCGCCCCGCAGTCGCTCGACCGACTCGATCCGGTCAGCCGGCCCGTCCAGATGCTTCTCCACCCACCGCCGGGTGCCCCCGCCCCATGTCATGGTCACGGAGACTATCCATCCCATCCACGCGGTCCGGAACAGGCCGGCGACGGTGCGGGACAGTCCCGAACAAAACCGCGGACTGCCCGCACGCGTCTTTCCGGCCATGGACAAGACCCTTGGCGCGATACGGCAGCTCCTCCTCTTCGGGCTGCTCCAGTTCCGCTGCTGCGCGTTCGCCGTGGCGCTCGTCGGCGGGATCGCTGTCTCCGGCCTCCTCCCCGAGCTGCCCGTCGCACGGTACGACCTGGTCCTCGTGTACGGCGTGCTGCTCGCCGTCGTCGCCCGCTGGGTGGGCTGGGACACCGCCCGCGACACCGGCGTGATCGCCGCCTGCCATGTCATCGGGCTGCTCTTCGAGCTGGTCAAGGTGCAGCTCGGCTCCTGGAGCTACCCGGAGGACGCCGTCACGAAGATCGCCGGAGTGCCGCTGTACGGCGGGTTTCTGTACGCCGCGGTCGGGAGCTACGTCTGCCGGGCCTGGCGCCTCTTCGACCTGCGCCTCTCCGGGTACCGCGCGACCGCGACCGCCGCCCTCGCGGCCGCCGTGTACGTCAACTTCTTCACCCATCACTGGCTGCCCGACGTCCGCTGGCCGCTCGCCGCCGGCCTGCTGGTGGTGACGGCCGGGGTGTGGGTGCGGTTCACGGTCGGCGAGCGGCTTTACCGGATGCCGCTCGGGCTGGCCTTCGTCCTGATCGGCTTCTTCCTTTGGGTCGCGGAGAACGCCGCCACATACGTCGGCGCTTGGAGCTACCCGCACCAGCTGGACGGCTGGCAACCGGTCGCCCTGTCGAAGTTCGGGGCGTGGGCGCTGCTGATCAGCGTGACGTTCGTACTCGTCGAGCGCGCCCGACGGGCCTCACGCCCGCGCGACGACGGCGCGCCGGGTGGCGGCACGGCAGCGGGTGGCACGGCAGCGGGTGGCACGGCCACGGCGTGAAGATCGGCTGAAAATCAGCAGAAATAGTTCTCTTCCTGCTGTTGAGCCACTCTTGTTTGTTTCCAAGTAATGAAGCAGGTTTATCGACTTGTCATCACGCTTTAGGGGGAATTGGACCGTCAGGTCTGGTTGGGTGGGGATTCGGTGGGCAAGTCTTGATCCGCGACGTCGAGAACCGCCGGGGGTGGTCGGCCAACTTCCCTGGCAACAGCCGTAGTTCAGTGATCAGGCGCTTCTGCATTCCGATTCCTGGAGGAATCCATGGCAAGCATCCGTACCGCTCGCACCCTCGCCGCTGTCGCCGCGCTTCCGCTGGTCGCCGCCCTCTTCACGGGTGTGGCGCAGGCCGACAACGGCGGATTCGCGAACGACGGATCGAACGCTTCCGTCGCCGGCATCATCGGCAGCGGCGTGGCCGGCGACAATTCAGGCAACTCGACCACCACTCAACAGGTGGCCACGGGTTCGGGCGCCTCCAACCAGAACAACACCGCGAGCGTGAACGGCTTCGGCTGGACGGTCATCGACCAGGGGAACGCCTCGGTGAACTTCACCCACCTGTGGTGAGCTGCGGCCCGACGGGGGTCACGAGGGAGGGGTGAACGGCGGCGGCCCGCACGGCGGTACTTCGGTACCGGTGTGCGGGCCGCCGGCCGTCCTGGTGTGCCGGTGTGCGGGCCGCCCGCCGTCCCGTCCCGGCGATGTCGCGGTGTCCACGTCTTGACGGTCGCGGGCTATCTGACGGACAGTCAGGTTCATGGCCGAGGACGACGACGAGCTGTACGCCCACATCTCCCCCTACCAGGGCCGCCCCGCCGCGACCGGCGGCCTCGCCAAGGACCCCGTCAACGCGCCCATGATCCGCCACTGGTGCGAGGTCCTCGGCGACACCCATCCCGCCTACCGGGGGCCCGACGCCATCGCTCCGCCCACCATGCTCCAGGTCTGGACGATGGGCGGCCTCTCCGGCAGCGCCGCGCGCTCGGCCCCGTACTCCGCGCTCCTCCGCCTCCTGGACGACGCCGGGTACACCGCCGTCGTCGCGACCGACTGCGAGCAGGAGTATCTGCGCGACCTCCGCCCCGGCGACACCCCCGCGTACGACGCCGTCATCGAGTCCGTGTCCCCGCGCAAGACGACCAGGCTCGGCACCGGGTACTTCCTCACCACCCGCACCGACATCACGGTCGGCGGCGAACTCGTCGGCGTCCACCGGTTCCGCATCCTCAAGTACCGGCCCGCCGGGCGGACGTCACCCGACGGCCTCCGCCCCCGGCCCGTCGTCAATCGCGACAACGCCGGCTTCTGGGACGGCGTACGCGCGCACCGGCTCCTCATCCAGCGCTGCCGAGCCTGCCGCACGCTCCGCTTCCCCTGGCTGCCCGGCTGCGCCGACTGCGGTTCACCCGACTGGGACACCGTCCGGGCGACCGGCGAGGGAACCGTCCACTCGTACGTGGTGATGCACCACCCGCCGTTCCCCGCCTTCGACCCGCCCTACGCCGTCGGGCTCATCGAGCTCGCCGAGGGAGTCCGGATCGTCAGCAACGTCGTCGGCGTCCCGTACGACAAGGTCCGCGTCGGGATGCCCGTACGGCTCCGCTTCCAGCGGTTCGACGACGAGCTGACCCTCCCCGTCTTCCACGCGACAGCCGCGACGGAGGTCTGACCATGCCCGAGCCCGAGCCCGAGCCCGAGCCCGAGCCCACGCCCGTTCCCGAGCCCACGGCCCTTCCTGTGCCCACGGCCACGCCCGCGCCCGTACGTGAACTCCCGCCGCTCGCCGTCCCCGTCACCCGCACCCTCATCGTCGCCGGCGCGCTCGCCTCCCGTGACTTCCAGGATGTCCACCACGACCCCGAGGCCGCCCGCGCCAAGGGCTCACCCGACATCTTCATGAACATCCTCACGACGAACGGGCTCGTCGGCCGGTATGTCACCGACCACCTCGGCCCGCGTGCCCGCCTCCGCAAGGTCGCCATCCGTCTCGGCGCGCCCTGCCACCCGGGCGACACCCTCACGCTGACCGGCACCGTCACGGCCGTCCACGCCGACGGCACCACCGAGGTACGGGTCGTCGGCGACACCTCCCGCGGCCGCCACGTCACCGCCACGGCAACCGCCGCAGTCACCGCCACGACCGCCACGGCAACCGCCACCGCCGTACTCGCCGCGACGGAGGAGCCGTGAGCGTACGCGCACCCGACACCCTCGGCGGGCGCACGGCGATCGTCGGCATCGGCGCTACCGCGTTCACCAAGGACTCCGGCCGCAGCGAACTCGCCCTCGCCGCCGAAGCCGTACGCGCCGCCCTCGACGACGCCGGCCTCAGCCCCGCCGACGTCGACGGCCTCGTCACCTTCACCATGGACACCAGCCCCGAGATCACCGTCGCGCAGGCGGCCGGCATCGGCGAGCTGTCGTTCTTCTCCCGAGTCCACTACGGCGGCGGTGCCGCCTGCGCCACCGTCCAGCAGGCCGCCCTCGCCGTCGCCACCGGCCTCGCTGAGGTCGTCGTCTGCTACCGCGCCTTCAACGAGCGCTCCGGGCGCCGCTTCGGCTCCGGCGTCCAGCGCCGCGAGCCGTCCGCCGAAGGCGTCGCCCTCGGCTGGACCATGCCGTACGGGCTGCTCACCCCCGCCTCCTGGGTCGCGATGGGCGCCCGCCGCTACCTGCACACGTACGGCCTCGAACCCACCGCCTTCGGCCCTGTCGCCGTCACCGCCCGCCGTCACGCCGCCCGCAACCCGGCCGCCCACTTCCACGGCCGGCCGATCACCCTCGCCGACCACGCCGCGTCCCGCTGGATCGCCGAGCCCCTACGCCTCCTCGACTGCTGCCAGGAGACCGACGGCGGTCAGGCCCTCGTCGTCACCTCCGCCGAACGCGCCCGCGACCTGCCGCACCGGCCCGCCCTGATCACCGCCGCCGCCCAGGGAGCCGGCCGTGCCCAGGAGGCCATGACCGGCTTCTACCGCGGCGACCTCACCCGCCTCCCGGAGGCCGCAGTAGTCGCCCGGCAGCTGTGGCGCGGCGCCCGGCTCGGCCCGGCCGACATCGACGTGGCGATCCTGTACGACCACTTCACGCCCTTCGTGCTGACGCAGCTGGAGGAGTACGGGTTCTGCGCGCCCGGCGAGGCCGCGGACTTCGTGGCCGCGGACACCCTGCCCCTCAACACCCACGGGGGCCAGCTCGGCGAGGCGTACCTCCACGGTATGAACGGCATCGCCGAAGCCGTACGCCAGCTCCGCGGCACCGCCGTCAACCAGGTGCCGGGCGCGGCCGCCGCCCTGGTCACGGCCGGAACCGGCGTACCGACCTCCGGCCTGGTCCTGACCTCCCCCTGAGCATCCGCGGGAGCGCCGCCCTGGTGTGGAGCCGCCGCCCGGGTACCCCGCCGCATGGCCCCCGCCGCGGCCCGTGCCCGCCTTCGGAACCCTGACCAGGTGGCCCCCTCCCATCCACCTTCAGGAGGTGTGGCTCGGGCTGCCCCTACAACCTGAGGGGGACCCCGTTTCGCGACCTGGGGGCGATCCCGGCAGGGGTCCCCGCTTCTAGCGTGGTCCGTATGACCGCGACTAATGGCCCCGTCTGCGCCGGAGCCTCCACGGCCGCCACCGGATACCCGTCCTTCGCCTCGTACGTACGGGCCCGGGGCCCCGTCCTGCTGCGCACCGCCCGGTCGCTGACCGCGAACCCGAGCGACGCCGAGGACCTGCTCCAGACCGCTCTCACCAAGACGTTCGTCGCCTGGGAGCGCATCGAGGACCACCGCGCACTCGACGGCTATGTGCGCCGTGCACTCGTCAACACGCGCACGTCGCAGTGGCGCAAGCGCAAGGTGGACGAGTACGCCTGCGACGAGCTGCCCGAGCCGTACGGAGTGCCGGAGACGGACCCGGCCGACCGGCAGGTCCTGCACGACGCGATGTGGCGTGCCGTGATGCGGCTCCCCGACCGCCAGCGGGCGATGGTCGTCCTCCGGTACTACGAGGACCTCAGCGAGGCCCAGACGGCGGCCGTGCTCGGGGTCTCCGTCGGTACGGTCAAGAGCGCCGTCTCCCGTGCGCTGGGCAAACTCCGGGACGACCCGGAGCTGTCGCCGGTGCGGTGACGCCAGGCCGGTGCGGCCGCACAAGCGAGGGCACGGATTGATGTTTCACGTGAAACGACCTACTCCTGGGTAGTGACATACCGCTCGGTATGTGCGCAGAATCTGCACACCTAACTGCCGCGAGCGAGCGCCCACCGGGAGGACGCCGTGCTGAGCACCATGCAGGACGTACCACTGACCGTGACCCGCATCCTCCACCACGGGATGACGATCCACGGAAAGTCGCAGATCACCACCTGGACCGGCGAGCCGGAGCCGCACCGCCGCAGCTTCGCCGAGGCGGGCGCCCGGGCGACCCAGCTCGCCGGCGCCTTGCGCGACGAGCTGGGTGTCACCGGGGACGACCGGGTCGCCACCCTCATGTGGAACAACGCCGAGCATGTCGAGGCGTACCTGGCGATCCCCTCCATGGGCGCCGTTCTGCACACGCTCAACCTGCGTCTTCCGCCCGAGCAGCTCGTCTGGATCGTCAACCACGCAGCCGACCGCGTCGTCCTCGTCAACGGCAGCCTCCTTCCTCTCCTCGCCCCCCTCCTTCCGCACCTGCCGACCATCGAGCACGTCGTCGTCTCCGGCCCCGGAGACCGCTCGGTCCTCGACGGCGTGGCGCCCCGTGTGCACGACTACGAGGAGCTGATCGCCGGCCGGCCCACCACCTTCGACTGGCCCGAGCTGGACGAACGCCAGGCCGCTGCCATGTGCTACACCTCCGGCACGACCGGCGATCCCAAGGGCGTCGTCTACTCGCACCGCTCCATCTACCTGCACTCCATGCAGGTCAACATGGCCGAGTCCATGGGCCTGACGGAGAAGGACACCACCCTCGTCGTCGTACCGCAGTTCCACGTCAACGCCTGGGGCCTGCCGCACGCCACCTTCATGACCGGCGTGAACATGCTGATGCCGGACCGCTTCCTCCAGCCGGGTCCGCTCGCCGAGATGATCGAGAAGGAGCGGCCGTCACACGCCGCGGCCGTCCCCACCATCTGGCAGGGCCTCCTCGCCGAGGTCACCGCGAACCCGCGCGACATCTCCTCCATGGCCACCGTCACCATCGGCGGCGCCGCCTGCCCGCCCTCCCTCATGGAGGCGTACGACAAGCTGGGCGTCCGCCTCTGCCACGCCTGGGGCATGACCGAGACCTCACCGCTCGGCAGCATCGCGAACCCGCCGGCCGGGCTGACCGCCGAGGAGGAGTGGCCGTACCGCGTCACGCAAGGCCGTTTCCCGGCCGGCGTCGAGGCGCGGCTGATCGGCCCCGGCGGTGACGTCCTGCCCTGGGACGGCGAGTCGGCGGGCGAGCTGGAGGTGCGCGGGCCGTGGATCGCGGGCGCGTATTACGGCGGCGCGTCCGGCGAGCCCTTCCGCCCCGAGGACAAGTTCAGCGCGGACGGCTGGCTGAAGACCGGCGACGTCGGCGTGATCACCTCGGACGGCTTCCTCACACTCACCGACCGCGCCAAGGACGTCATCAAGTCCGGCGGCGAGTGGATCTCGTCGGTCGATCTGGAGAACGCCCTGATGGGCCACCCGGACGTCGCCGAGGCCGCGGTCGTCGCCGTTCCCGACGAGAAGTGGGGCGAGCGCCCGCTCGCGACCGTCGTCCTCAAGGACGGCACGGCCACCGACTACGCCGCCCTGCGGGACTTCCTCGCCGAGGTGGGCATCGCCAAGTGGCAGCTGCCCGAGCGCTGGGCGATGGTCCCGGCGGTGCCGAAGACGAGCGTCGGGAAGTTCGACAAGAAGGTGATCAGGAAGCAGTACGCGGAGGGGGAGCTGGAGGTCGCCCGGCTCTGACATCCGGACCGATGAGGGCTGCGTACCGGCAGAGGTGAGGAGGGGCGGGGCGTCCGTATTCACGGACGCCCCGCCCCTCCGTCGTCAGTTCGTACCGATCTTCGCGAGCAGGTCCACGATCCGCGACTGGACCTCGGCGCTCGTGGACCGCTCCGCCAGGAACAGCACCGTCTCGCCCGATGCCAGCTTCGGCAGCTCGGCCTCGTCCAGGCTCGCCGAGGTGTAGACGACCAGCGGCGTACGGTTCAGATGGCCGTTCGCGCGCAGCCAGTCGATGATCCCGGCACGCCTGCGCCGTACCTGCATCAGGTCCATGACGACCAGGTTGGGCCGCAGCTGTGTCGCCAGCACCACCGCGTCGGTGTCCGCCGCCGCCCGCTGCACCTGCATGCCACGCCGCTCCAGCGCCGCCGTCAGCGCGTGCGCGATCTCCTCGTGCTCCTCGATCAGCAGGACCCGCGACGGGTGCTGCTCGCTGTCGCGCGGGGCCAGCGCCTTGAGGAGTACGGCGGGGTCGGCGCCGTAGGCGGCCTCCCGCGTCGCCTGGCCGAGCCCGGCCGCCAACAGCACCGGCACCTCGGCGGCGACCGCGGCCTGGCGCAGCGCCTGCAGGGCCGTGCGTGTGATGGGTCCGGTCAGGGGGTCCACGAACAGCGCGGCGGGGAAGGCGGCGATCTGCGCGTCCACCTCCTCGCGGGAGTGCACGATCACGGGCCGGTAGCCGCGGTCGCTGAGCGCCTGCTGCGTGGCGATGTCCGGGGCCGGCCAGACGAGGAGCCGGCGGGGGTTGTCCAGCGGCTCGGGCGGGAGCTCGTCGTCGACCGGCTGCGGCTGCGGCTCGTTGGCGACCTCGACGGCGCCACCGGGCCCGTCCAGCGGCTCGGGGCCCTCGTCGGCACCCGCGTCCGGTGCCCCTATCTCGTAGGCGCGGCCTTCGGTGGGGGCGGGCGTGCCGGCGAGGCGCTGGTGGGCCGGGGGTGTCGGGGCCTGGGGGGCGCCCGGGACGTGCGGCTGCGGGGCCGCCGGGGCCGGGGCCTGGGTGGGCGCGGGCGTGGGCGTGGGCGTGGGCGCGGCGGGCATGGGGGTTGCCGGTGCCGGTGCGGGCGCCGTCGGGGTGGCCGCCTCCGCCTCCGCCGCCGCGGGCTGTGGGTCGGTCTCCGGGGCGGGCGTGGCCAGCTTCCGGCGCCGCCCGGAGCCGGTGGTGCCATGCGCGGGCGTGTGGTGCTGGGGCGGCGGCCCGGGCGGCTGCGGCTGCTGTTGTTGTTGTTGCTGCTGCTGCTGCGCGAACGGCACGCCCTGGCCGAGGGTGCGCACGCTGAACGCCCGTCCCTGCGTCGAGTTGGACGCGTCGGCCTGCGGGGTGGCGGTACCGGCGGCGGGGGTCGCGGGGGCGGTGGGCACGCCGGGGGCGTTGGGCGTGCCGGGGCTGGCCGGAGTGGCCGGAGCGGCAGCTGGCGCCGGAGCGGCGGCGCGGCGGCGGC
>NZ_VSRY01000112.1 GCF_008271805.1 Streptomyces sp. TRM49041 | reverse complement strand
CGGCGGGGTCCGCGGCCGGGGGTGCGGCCGGGGGTGCGGCCGGGGGTGCGGCGACCGCCGGGGCGGTGAGCGCCGTCGCCGTCACGGCCGCCGCGACCACCGCCGCTACGAGTCCGCCGCGCACGATACGTACTGACATGGGAGTTCCCTCCTGGACGACCGCGTGACTGCCATCGTCGAAGGGGACCGCAGGAGATCGCCGCGGGGTTGAGCGTGTTTCAGCCGTCTCCGCCCCCGGCTCGTTGACACCTCAACTTCCCTGAGAGCACCGGGTGTTCGCTATAGCCCTGTTTATCCTCTGTGGCGTACATCCCGCACTGGCGGATGTACGCCACGATCGTATTCCGGCTTCAGCAGACCTCCACAAAACCCGGTCACATACGAAAGGCTCAGCGGTCGTCCGGCACCGAATTCCGGACCCTTCCTTTCACTCAACAGGGATGCTGATGACCCTCGAACCCCCCAACCCCATACCCGGGGTGAGACGCGCGGTCCGTATCGCGGCCGCCGCCGGCCTGGTCGCCGCGCTCGTCGCGACCGGCGCCGCACCCGCCTTCGCCGCCCCCGCGGAGCCCCCGGCCGCCACCCCCGAGCCCGCCAAGTCGGCGGCCGAGAAGCTCGGTTCGGACGACGCCGCACTGCTCGCCGAGGCCGAGGCGAAGGGCGAGAAGAACATCACGCTCATGGTCGCCACCACGCCGGGCGCCACCGAGCAGGTCGCGGAGCGACTCGACGCGGTCAAGGGCGGCGCGGTCGGCCAGACGTACGACAAGCTCGGCTACGTACGGGCCACCGTCCCCACCTCGCAGGCCAAGTCCGCCATCGACGCGGCCGCCAAGCTGTCCAGCGTGCAGGGCATCGACCTCAAGCACGAGATCAAGCTGGACGACCCGACGCCGGCCGCCGACAAGGCGCACGGGAACACCACCGCCACGACCGGCACCGGCGGCTACCCGGCGCCGGGCAGGAAGACCCCGGCGGTCAACCCGTACAACCCGTCCCATGAGACGGGCGCGGTCGACTTCGTCCGGAAGAACCCGACCGCGGACGGCCGAGGCGTCACCATCGGCATCCTCGACTCGGGCGTCGACCTCGGGCACCCCGCGCTCCAGAAGACCACCACCGGCGAGCGCAAGATCGTCGACTGGGTGACCGCCACCGACCCGGTCGGCGACGGCGACGGCACCTGGCGCCGGATGAACGCCGACGTGTCCGGCCCCTCCTTCACCGCCGCGGGACGCGACTGGGCGGCGCCCGAGGGCGCCTTCAAGTTCAGCACCTTCGCCGAGGCCGCCACCAAGGGCGGCGACATGGCCGGCGACCTCAACCGGGACGGCGACACCACCGACGTCTGGGGCGTCCTGTACGACCAGGCCGCCGGCACCGTCCGCGTCGACCTGAACGGCAACGGCGACTTCGGCGACGACGCGGCCATGAAGCCGTACAAGGACGGCTTCCAGGTCGGGTACTTCGGCACCGACAACCCGTACACCGACGTCGTCGAGCGCATCCCGTTCGTCGTCGAGATCCGCAAGGACGTCGTGTACAACGGCGCCGGCGACAAGTCCGACTACGTCAACATCGGCGTCATCGAGGGCTCCCACGGCACGCACGTCGCCGGTATCGCCGCCGCCAACAGCCTCTTCGGCGGCCGGATGAACGGTGCGGCGCCCGGCGCCAAACTGGTCTCCTCGCGCGCGTGCACCTGGAGCGGCGGCTGCACCAACATCGCGCTCACCGAGGGCATGATCGACCTCGTCGTCAACCGCGGCGTCGACATCGTCAACATGTCCATCGGCGGCCTCCCGGCGCTCAACGACGGCAACAACGCCCGCGCCCGCCTCTACAGCCGCCTCATCGACACCTACGGCGTCCAGCTGGTCATCTCGGCCGGCAACAGCGGCCCGGGCGTCAACACCATCGGCGACCCGTCCCTCGCCGACAAGGTGATCAGCGTCGGCGCGACGATCTCCAAGGAGACATGGGCCGCGAACTACGGCTCGATCGTCTCCAAGCCGTACCAGATGCTGCCCTTCTCCTCACGGGGCCCGCGCGAGGACGGCGGCTTCACGCCGACCCTCAGCGCGCCCGGCGCGGCGATCAACACCACGCAGACCTGGGCGCCCGGCGGCCCGGTCGCCGAGGCCGGCTACCAGCTCCCCGCCGGCTACTCCATGCTGCAGGGCACCTCGATGGCGGCCCCGCAGGCCACCGGCGCGATGGCGCTGATGCTGTCGGCCGCCAAGCAGCGGGGCGTCGACCTCACCCCGGCGAAGCTGCGCACCGCCGTGGTCAGCCAGGCCGACCACATCCGCGGCGTGCAGGCCCACGAGGAGGGCGCGGGCGTCCTCAACGTCGTCGACGCCTGGAAGGAGGTCCTCCGCGGCGCCCACGCCCACGAGTACACGGTCAAGGCCCCGGTCGACACCGCGATCGAGCAGTTCCTCGCCGAGCCGGGCTTCGGCACCGGTCTGTACGACCGCGAGGGCGGCATCGAGGTCGGCCAGCGGAAGATCTACGAGATCACCGTCACCCGCACCACGGGTGCCGACCGGCCGATCCGGCACGAGCTGTGGTTCGAGAACAACCACGAGCGCACCTTCCGGGTCGTCGGCAGCGACGAGGTGTACCTGCCGCTGAACAAGCCGGTCACCTTCAAGGTCGCCGCCAAGCCCCGCAGCGCCGGTGTGCACAGCGCGATCCTCGAGGTCACCGACCCGAAGACCAAGGGCATCGACAAGCAGATCCTGACCACGGTCGTCGCCTCCGAGCAGCTGGCCAAGCCCGCGTACGGCTACTCGGCCGAGGGCTCCGTGCAGCGCAACAGCCACCGTTCGCACTTCGTGACCGTCCCGGCCGGCGCCAAGTCCCTGGAGGTCGCCCTCGGCGGCCTGGCGAAGGACAGCCAGACCCGGTTCATCGCGATCCACCCGTACGGTGTGCCGGCGGACTCCACGTCGACGATCAACTGCTACCCGAACTACAGCAACCCGAACAACACCTGCCGCCCCGACCTGCGCTCCTACGCGAACCCGCAGCCGGGCGTCTGGGAGATCGAGGTCGAGTCGCGCCGTACGTCGCCGCTGCTCGACAACCCGTACAAGCTGGACGTGTCCCTGCTGGGTGCCACCTTCGACCCGGCCGTCCAGACCCTGCCGGAGGCCACCCCGGGCAAGGCCGCGCCGGTCGAGTGGAGCGTCACCAACGACTTCGCCGCGCTGGAGGGCAAGCTGAAGGGCGGCTCGCTGGGCTCCGCGAAGGTCGCGCGTCCCACCATCGGCCACCACGCCGAGCAGCGCACCACCGTCGAGATCGGTGAGGGCGTCGAGCGGTTCGACGTGGCCATCGGCAACGTCTCCGACAAGGCCGCCGACCTCGACCTGATCGTCCTGCGCGAGGGTGTGCAGGTCGGCTCGTCCGCGGACGGCGACTCGGAGGAGTCGGTGTCCCTGGTGAAGCCCGCACCGGGCACGTACACGATCGTCGTCGACGGCTACTCGGTCCCGGCCGGTGAGACCGCCTACGACTACAAGGACGTGTACTTCTCGTCCACGCTGGGCGAGGTCAAGGTCGACGAGTCGAAGACGATCTCGCTGGCGAACGGGGCGTCCGCGGCGTTCGGCGCGGAGGTGCTGGTGAGCGGCGCGGCCCCCGAGGGCCGGCAGTTCTTCGGCGAGGTCAGCCTGCTGAACGCGCGCGGAACCGCTGCGGGCACGGGCAGCGTTGTGATCGGAAAGGTCACTTCGTGACCGACACTCCGTAGTCTGGAGGGATACGGAGTGTGAGGGCGGGCGTCCGGTACGGACGCCCGCCCTCTCCATTCCGTGGTCCTTCTCACCCCCTGGACAATGGATTGGACAAGGCGACCCGGGACATACGCATCATGGACAGCGGCAGCACCCCTTGCCGCACGCACGTACGGAGGAGTCCTCGTGAAGGTAGGAATCGTCGGAGCCACCGGTCAGGTCGGCACGGTCATGCGCAAGATCCTTGCCGAACGGAACTTCCCGGTCGACGAGCTCCGGCTGTTCGCCTCCGCGCGCTCGGCGGGCACGGTCCTGGACGGCGTGACCGTCGAGGACGCCTCCACGGCCGACTACACCGGCCTGGACATCGTGCTGTTCTCGGCCGGTGGCGCCACGTCCAGGGCGCTCGCCGAGAAGGTCGCCGGGCAGGGCCCCGTGGTGATCGACAACTCCTCCGCGTGGCGCCGCGACCCCGAGGTCCCGCTGGTCGTCTCCGAGGTGAACCCGCACGCGGTCAAGGACCGCCCCAAGGGGATCATCGCCAACCCGAACTGCACCACCATGGCCGCCATGCCGGTCCTGAAGCCGCTCCACCAGGAGGCCGGGCTCGTCGCCCTGGTCGCCACGACGTACCAGGCCGTGTCCGGCTCCGGCCTCGCCGGTGTCGCCGAGCTGGACGGCCAGGTCAAGGCCGTCGCCGAGCGCGCCACCGAGCTGACCCACGACGGCGAGGCCGTCGCCTTCCCCGAGCCGGGCGTCTACAAGCGCCCCATCGCCTTCAACGTGCTGCCGCTGGCCGGTGCCATCGTGGACGACGGCCTCCACGAGACGGACGAGGAGCAGAAGCTCCGCAACGAGTCCCGCAAGATCCTGGAGATCCCGGACCTGAAGGTGTCCGGCACGTGCGTGCGCGTCCCGGTCTTCTCCGGCCACTCCCTCCAGGTGAACGCCCGCTTCGAGCGCCCGATCAGCGTCGAGCGCGCGTACGAGCTGCTCAAGGACGCCGAGGGCGTCGAGCTGTCCGAGATCCCCACTCCGCTCCAGGCCGCCGGCAAGGACGTCTCGTACGTGGGCCGCATCCGGGCCGACGAGACCGTCGACAACGGCCTGGCGCTGTTCCTGTCCGGCGACAACCTCCGCAAGGGCGCCGCGCTGAACGCGGTGCAGATCGCGGAGCTCGTCGCGGAGGAGCTGCGGGGCTGACGACGCCCACGACGGTGTGAGGGCGGTCCCGCCAGGACGGCGGGGCCGCCCTTTTCCACACCCTTCTCCACACCTTCTCGCCGCGCTCTGTGATCGGCGTCCCCCCGTGGAAGGATGGCCACCAAAGTCGTACATGGAGGAGATGACCGGGTGCCTGGCACAAACCTGACCCGTGAAGAGGCACAGCGGCGCGCGGCGCTGCTGACCGTGGACGCGTACGAGATCGACCTGGATCTCAGCGGCGCGCAGGAGGGAGGCACCTACCGGTCCGTGACCTCGGTGCGCTTCGAGTCGGCCGAGGACGGGGCGGAGACGTTCATCGACCTGGTGGCCCCCGCGGTGCACGAGGTGGTGCTGAACGGCAAGCACCTCGACGTCGCGTCGGTCTTCCGGGACTCGCGCATCGCCCTGAAGCACCTGCGGCAGGGCGCGAACGAGCTGAGGGTCGTCGCGGACTGCGCGTACACGAACACCGGCGAGGGCCTGCACCGGTTCGTCGACCCGGTCGACGACCAGGCGTACCTCTACACCCAGTTCGAGGTGCCGGACGCGCGGCGGGTGTTCGCCGGCTTCGAGCAGCCGGACCTGAAGGCGACGTTCCAGTTCACCGTGAAGGCCCCGTCGGGGTGGACGGTGGTCTCGAACTCTCCGACGCCCGAGCCGAAGGACGACGTCTGGCTCTTCGAGCCGACGCCGCGCATCTCCACGTACGTCACGGCGCTGATCGTCGGCCCGTACCACGCCGTGCACTCGTCGTACGAGGGCCCGGACGGGCAGTCGGTGCCGCTGGGCGTGTACTGCCGGCCGTCGCTCGCCGAGTACCTGGACGCGGACGCGATCTTCGAGGTCACGCGGCAGGGCTTCGACTGGTTCCAGGAGAAGTTCGACTACGCGTACCCGTTCGCCAAGTACGACCAGCTGTTCGTGCCCGAGTTCAACGCGGGCGCGATGGAGAACGCGGGCGCGGTGACCATCCGCGACCAGTACGTGTTCCGGTCGAAGGTGACGGACGCGGCGTACGAGGTGCGGGCCGAGACGATCCTGCACGAGCTGGCCCACATGTGGTTCGGCGACCTCGTCACCATGGAGTGGTGGAACGACCTGTGGCTGAACGAGTCGTTCGCCACGTACACGTCGATCGCCTGCCAGGCGTACGCGCCGGGCTCGAAGTGGCCGCACTCGTGGACGACGTTCGCGAACCAGATGAAGACCTGGGCGTACCGGCAGGACCAGCTGCCGTCCACACACCCGATCATGGCCGAGATCCGGGACCTCGACGACGTCCTGGTGAACTTCGACGGCATCACGTACGCCAAGGGCGCGTCGGTGCTGAAGCAGCTCGTCTCGTACGTCGGCATGGACGCGTTCTTCGAGGGCGTGCAGGCGTACTTCAAGCGCCACGCGTACGGCAACACGCGCCTGTCCGACCTGCTGGGCGCGCTGGAGAAGACCTCCGGGCGCGACCTGCAGACGTGGTCGAAGAAGTGGCTGGAAACGGCGGGCATCAATGTGCTGCGCCCGGTCATCGACACGGATTCGAGCGGGAACATCACCTCGTTCGCGGTCAAGCAGGAGGCCCCGGCTCTGCCGGCGGGCGCCAAGGGCGAGCCGGTGCTGCGGCCGCACCGTATCGCGATCGGCCTGTACGACCTGGACGACGCGGGCAAGCTGGTGCGCACCGAGCGCGTGGAGCTCGACGTGGACGGTGAGCTGACCGGCGTCGAGGCGCTGGTGGGCAAGGCGCGCCCGGCGGTGGTGCTGCTCAACGACGACGACCTTTCGTACGCCAAGGTCCGGCTCGACGAGGAGTCCCTGCGGAACGTCGTGGCGCACCTCGGCGACTTCACCGAGTCGCTGCCGCGCGCGCTGTGCTGGGCGTCCGCGTGGGACATGACCCGCGACGGTGAGCTTGCCACGCGCGCGTACCTGGACCTGGTGCTCTCGGGTATCGGCAAGGAGTCCGACATCGGCGTGGTGCAGTCCCTGCACCGCCAGGTGAAGCTCGCGCTCGACCTGTACGCGGCGCCGGACTGGCGGGCGACGGGCCTGGTGCGGTGGACGGACGCGGCGCTGGAGCACCTGCGCGCGGCGGCCCCGGGCAGCGACCACCAGCTGGCGTGGGCGCGCGCCTTCGCGGCGACGGCTCGCACGGACGAGCAGCTCGACGTGCTGGCGGCGCTGCTGGACGGCTCCGAGACCGTCGAGGGCCTGGTCGTCGACACCGAGCTGCGCTGGGCGTTCGTGGAGCGGCTCGCGGCGACGGGCCGGTTCGGCGAGGCGGAGATCAACGCCGAGCACGAGCGCGACCGGACGGCGGCCGGTGAGCGGCACGCGGCAACCGCGATGGCGGCCCGGCCGACGGCGGACGCCAAGGCGGCTGCGTGGGCGTCGGTCGTCGAGTCCGACAAGCTCCCGAACGCCGTGCAGGAGGCGGTGATCAGCGGGTTCGTCCAGACTGACCAGCGCGAGCTGCTCGCCCCGTACACGGAGAAGTTCTTCGCCGCGGTCAAGGGCGTGTGGGAGTCCCGCTCCCACGAGATGGCCCAGCAGGTCGCGATCGGGCTGTACCCGTCGCTGCAGGTCTCCCAGGCCACCCTGAACGCCACGGACAGCTGGCTCGCCACCGCCGAGCCCAACGCGGCGCTGCGGAGGCTGATCTCGGAGTCCCGCGCGGGCGTCGAGCGCGCGCTGAAGGCCCAGGCGGCCGACCGCTAGTCGGTGAGGCGGGGTGCCGGCCGCGCGTCCCCGGGCGCCCGGCACCCCGCACACCGCTGTCACGGGCGCGCCCGGCGGGTGGGCCGTTTCGGCGCGTGGGCGCGCCCGGCGCGTGGGGGCCCGCGGGGTCCGTAGGACGAAACCCGCGCAGGCGACGAGGGTGGTCGTGGGCGGTGACGCCCAGCAGCGAGACGAGGACCAGCCGACCGATGTGACGCCGGATCAGCACCCGCTGCCGCCACGCGGCGCGCGCATCCGCCGATCGCGGGTCCTACCGTCGCACCGTCCGAACCGTAAGGTCCATCGAATCCTTCTGAGCGTTCTCTTCGGTCCCACTGAACGACCGACCAGCACGCGGGGCCGCCTGACCGACCACCGTCGCCGTGAACGCCACGGCCATACCGAGGAGTTGCACGGGCCCGAGCGCCTGGCCGAGCGCCGCCCAGCCGACGACGGCCGCGGTGATCGGCGAGAGCGGCCCGAGCAGCGTCACGGAGGTCGCGGTGAGGCGCTCGATGCCACGGAACCACAGCCAGTACGCGACCGCCGTGTTGGCGAGAGCCAGGTACGCGTAACCGAGCGCCGCGCGGCCGTCGAGGGCGGGCGGGGCGCCTTCCACCAGGAAGGCGACCGGAGCGATGAGCAGGCCGCCTGCGGTGAGCTGCCAGCCGGTCATGGCGAGCGGCCCGACCCCCTCGGGCCGGCCCCACCGCTTGGTGAGCACCGTGCCGAGGGACATCGCCGCCGAGGAGGCGAGCCCGGCCACCACTCCCACCAGGTCGAAAGCTGCGCCGGCCGTCAGGACGACGAGGCTCACGCCGAAGGCGGCGGCCACGGCGGCCAGCAGGGCGCGCACGGTCGGCCGCTCCCCCAGCAGCAGCGCGGCGAGCCCGACCACGAACAGCGGGCCCACCGAGCCGACGACGGCCGCGACGCCACCGGGCAGCCGGTACGCGGCGAGGAACAGCAGCGGGAAGAACGCGCCGATGTTCAGCGCACCCAGCACCGCCGACCGCCACCACCAGGCGCCGCGCGGCAGCGTCCGGGTCAGCGCGAGCAGGGCGAGCCCGGCCGGCAGGGCGCGCATCAGGCCGGTGAACAGCGGCCGGTCCGGCGGCAGGAACTCGGTCGTGACGGCGTAGGTGGTGCCCCAGGAGACGGGAGCGAGCGCGGTGACGGCGATGACGGCGGCGCGGGTGGACATGGCGATGCCCTTCTGACAGCTGCGGCTGGGCGACTGAGGCTTAGCTTGGCAGCAAGTAGCTTAGCGCTAAGCTACTTAGAAGCAATTCACTTAGCATCAAGCTGCTTTCTTGCGAGCAAGGCGGGTGCCCGAGCAGACTTCGGCCATGACATCGACTCCCACCCCCGACGCCGCCGACGCCCCCGACGCCGTCGACGCCATCACCGACCAGTGGGCGGTGGTACGGCCGGATCTGGACACCGTCTCGATGGCCGTCTTCGGCCGCATCTACCGGCTCACCCAGACCATGGGCGAGCGCATGGACCGGGCGTACGCGCGCTTCGGCATCTCACGCGGGGAGTTCGACGTCCTGGCGACGCTGCGCCGCTCGGGAGAGCCGTACACGCTCTCGCCGCGCCAGCTCTCGGCGACGCTGATGCTGACGACGGGCGGTATGACGGGCCGGCTGGACAAGCTGGAGCGGGCCGGGCTGCTCAGCCGCAGCCCCGATCCGCACGACCGGCGCGGGCTGCGGGTGACGCTCGGCGAGCGCGGCCTGGCGCTCGTGGACGAGGCCGTCACCGCCGGGCTGGCGGTTCAACGCGAGGTGCTGGAGGCCGCGCTGGACGAACGGGAGGCCGAGCAGCTGACCGGCCTCCTGCGGAAGCTGCTCAGGACGACGGGCGCCGCCTGAGCAGCGAGTACGGACACAGCAGGGCGCCGCGCGGCGGGGTGGTCACCCCGGCGCGCGGCGCCCTGGAAGCGTGAGGTGGTGTCAGACCTGCTTCTCGGAGCGGTCGAGCACCATGACCAGACCGGCGATGACCACGAACAGCGCGATCGGGGCCACCACGTACAGACCGAGCGTCTCCATGACGCTCAGGCCGGAACCCGGGTCGTCGCCGTCGTCGCGGGTGAGCGCGAGCGCGGGGGACGACATGAGCAGCATCATCAGCGTCGTACCGGTCGCGACGGCGCCGGCGCGCAGGGCGTTCTTCTTGTCCACGGGCCAAACGTAGCGAACGCCTAATCCCGGCGCGCGCCCGGGGGTGCCGTACGGGGCTCCCGACCGTTCAGCTCGGCCATGAGCGCGTGCAGCCGGGGCGAGGCGGCCAGGTCCTCCAGGGTCACCGGTCGGCCGTCCGCGCCGGCGACGGGCAGCCGCCAGTTCGGGTACTGGTCCCACGTACCCGGCAGGTTCTGCGGGCGGCGGTCCCCCACCGCGTCCGGCAGCCACACGCCCGTCATCCGCGCGGGGGTCCTGCGCAGGAACCGGTACACGGCGCGGATCTCCGCCTCCTCGTCCCGGGCGCGGCCGTCGCCGTCGGCGACACCTCCGGCAGCCCGGGCGGCCCCAGCGCCCACGGCGCCCTGCTCGCCGCCGTCCAGGAGCCCCAGCCTCCGCAGGTACGCCAGCCACTCGCCGACGTCCCGCGCGTCCTCGGCGCGCTCCTCCGCCAGCGGACGGGTGAGCAGTCCGAGGCGGTGGCGCAGGTCGACGTGCTCGCCGCTGAGGCGGGCCGCCGTGGACGGCAGGTCGTGGGTGGTGGCCGTGGCCACACAGCCGGGCCGCCACGCCTCGGGCGGCAGCGGCCTGCCGGTGCCCTCCCAGTCGCGCTCGAACCACAGGACGGACGTGCCGAACACTCCGCGCCGCCGCAGGACGTCCCGTACGCCCGGCTCGACCGTGCCGAGGTCCTCGCCGATCACGGCGGCGTCCGCGCGGTGCGCCTCCAGGGCGAGGACGGCGAGCATGGCGTCGGCGTCGTACCGGACGTACGTGCCGTCCGTCGGCGGCAGGCCGGCGGGCACCCACCAGAGCCGGAACAGGCCCATGACGTGGTCGATCCGCAGGGCGCCCGCGTGCCGGAAGAGGGACCGCAGCAGGTCCCGGTACGGGGCGTAGCCGGACGCGGCGAGCGCGTCGGGGCGCCACGGGGGCAGCCCCCAGTCCTGGCCGCGCGCGTTGAACGCGTCCGGCGGGGCGCCCACCGACATGTCGCGCGCGTAGGCGTCGGCCTGCGCCCAGGCGTCGGCGCCGTCCGGGTGTACGCCGACCGCCAGGTCGTGGACGACACCGACGGCCATCCCGGCCTCGCTGGCGGCGCGCGCGGCGGCGGCGAGCTGCCGGTCGGTGAGCCAGGCGAGCCACATGTGGAAGTCGACACGGTCCGCGAGCTCGGCGCGTACGCGCGCGGTGGCGGCGGACCGGGGGTCGTTCAGGCCCTCGGGCCACTGGGCGCGGTCCGCGCCGTACCGCTCGACGAGCGCGCACCAGACGGCATGGTCCTCCAGGGCCTGGCCCCCGGCGGCGCGGAACGCGTCGAGCGCGGCCCGGCGGCCGGGGCCGAGCGGAACCTTCCGCAGCAGCTCCAGGGCGCGGCGCTTGAGCACCCACACCGCGTCCCGGTCGATCAGCTCACCCTTGCGGAGCACGCCGTCGCGCAGCTCCCCGGCCCGCCCGGCCAGCGCGTCGAGCTCGGCGCGGTCCGCCCCGGACACGTACGCGTACTCGGGGACGTCCTCGACGCGCAGATGGACGGGGTCCGGGAAGCGGCGCGACGACGGGCGGTACGGGGACGGGTCGGTGGGAGTGCCGGGTACGGCGGCGTGGAGCGGGTTGACCTGCACGAAGCCGGAGCCGAGGGCGCGGCCTGCCCAGTCGGCCAGTTCGCGCAGGTCCCCGAGGTCGCCCATGCCCCAGGAGCGGGTGGAGAGCAGCGAGTACAGCTGGACCAGGACACCGTGGCAGGGGGCGGACGGCTGCGGCACGCGCGCGGGGGCCACGACGAGGGTCGCCAGGGCCGTGCGCCCGTCCGGGGCGTGGGCCTCCAGGGCGTGGACGCCGGGCGGGAGGTCCGCCCACGGGACGGGCGACTCGGCGGTGCCGCCGTGCTCCAGGGCGATCCGCAGGGCGGTGCCGGCGGGGAGGGCGGCGAGCGGGCGGGGGCGCCCGGACGGCTCGTCGCCCTGCCACACGACGACCGTGGGCGGCAGCAGCCGCGCGTCCCTGGCCTCCTCGGTGGCCGCGAGCGACGCGCGGATCGCCGCGGGGCCGCTCGCGTCGACGTCCAGGGCTCCGAGGACGGTCACCACGGTGGCCTCGGGGACCGGGACCGTGACGCCCGGCGACGGGGAGTAGGCGGTGGCGACTCCGTGCAGCGCGGCGAGCCGGGCGAGGGTCATTCGGCCTCCTGGACGCATCGGTGCGTGGCGTTACATACGGGGTGACTCCGGTCCGCCGGCCATGCCGCGTGCGGTCGGCTCACTGGTCAGGGGCGTCGCGTCGGTGAGCGGGGGTTCGCTGGTGAGGGGTGCCGCGTCGGCGAGCGGCGGCTCGCTGGTGAGAGGTCCGGAGATCATGGCGGGCGCGTGGCCGTGGATCTGTCCGGGGACCTGTTTGGAGAGGGCGGAGAGAAGGAGCTGGGCGGACGCGGCCATGGTGGCCTCCCTGTACGAGGTGACATTGCGACCTCAGCAGCCCTACCCAGCGCGCGCCGGAGCATCCGTGGTAAGTGGCGCTGCTCACACCGCGCGTGGGTGACGCGGAGTGAGCGTGTCCCTCCGAGCCGGACGGTGCGGTGTGCAAATACGACACATCGGCCGCGCGCATTGACACCTTCGGCGAGGGGGTGGTGGGCTCGAAACCCACCAGTAGGACGACGAGTCGGAGGACCTGTCGGACCATCTGTCGGACCACCTGTCGCACGGCAGCAGGACGGCGGTGGACGGCGGCAGGACCACCGGGTAAGGCCACGGCCACGGACGGCCACGGCCATCGGCAAAGTTACCCGCAGAACCACGCGGGACGAGGGGAGACGCGCGTGCAGTTCGGTCAGCTCGCGCAGTTCGGACGCGGCAAGAGGACCGCGACCGCCGTCGCGGTGGCGGTGATCGGCGGCCTCCTCGGCGGCGCGCCCGGCGCGCTCGCCTCCCCCGGCCCCGGCTCCGCCACGGCCACGGTGCCCGACCGGGACACCGGCACCGAGCCGCCCGCCGTATGGCCGCGCCCGCAGTCGATGCGGCCCGTGGGCGGTGCCGTAGCGCTCGGGGAGCAGGTGACCGTGGTCGCGGACGCGGACGCGGACCCGTACGCCGTGACGGCCCTGGAGGGCGTCCTGCGCGATGCGGGCGTACGGCAGGTGCTCCGCGGCGGGCCCGACGGCCCGGGCGGCGGCTGGGGGCCGGTTGTGCTGATGGGCGGTACGGGCGCGCAGAGCGCGCTGCGCGCCCTGCGCGCACCCGAGCGCGGGGATCTGCCCTCCGGCGGCTACCGGCTCGCGACCGGGCGGTACGAGAACCGGGACACCGTCGCGGTCGACGGGGTCGGCGAGGACGGCCTGTTCCACGCCGTACAGACGCTCCGTCAGCTCATCACGGACGACCGGACGGTCCCCGGCGTCGTCGTGCGCGACTGGCCCGGCACCGCCGTACGCGGTCTGACCGAAGGTTTCTACGGGCGCCCGTGGAGCCACCGGCAGCGCCTGGCGCAGCTGGACTTCATGGCCCGCACCAAGCAGAACCGGTACCTGTACGCGCCCGGTGACGACCCGTACCGGCAGGCGCGGTGGCGTGAGGCGTACCCGGCGGCGCAGCGCGCCGAGTTCCGGGAGCTGGCCGAGCGCGCCCGGCGCAACCACGTGACGCTGGCCTGGGCGGTCGCCCCCGCCCAGGCCATGTGCCTGGCCTCGGAGGACGACGTCAGAGCGCTGAAGCGCAAGGTCGACGCCATGTACGCGCTCGGCGTGCGCGCCTTCCAGCTGCAGTTCCAGGACGCGAGCTACGACGAGTGGCACTGTTCGCTGGACGCGAGGACGTTCGGCGGCGGCCCCGAGGCGGCCGCCCGGGCGCACGCGCGCGTGGCGAGCGAGCTGTCCCGGCACCTGGCCGGGCGGTATCCGGACGTCGAGCCGCTGTCGCTGATGCCGACCGAGTACTACCAGGACGGGGCCACCGACTACCGCACGGAGCTCGCCGGGACGCTGGACGCGCGCGTCCAGGTGGCGTGGACGGGTGTCGGGGTCGTGCCGCGCACCATCAGCGGCCGTGAACTGGCGGGCGCCCGGGAGGCGTTCCGGCACCCGCTGGTCACCATGGACAACTATCCGGTGAACGACTACGCGCAGGACCGTATCTTCCTCGGCCCGTACACCGGCCGTGAGCCGGCCGTCGCCGCGGGCTCGGCGGCGCTGCTCGCCAACGCCATGGAGCAGGCGTCCGCGTCCCGTATCCCGGTCTTCACCGCGGCCGACTTCGCCTGGAACCCGCGCGGCTACCGCCCGCAGGAGTCCTGGCACGCGGCGCTCGACGACCTGGCGGACGGTGACCCGAAGGCCCGCGAGGCGCTGGCCGCCCTGGCCGGGAACGACACGTCGTCGCTGCTGAACCCGTCCGGCGAGTCGGCGTATCTGCGGCCGCTGCTGGCGGACTTCTGGCGTACGCGGACGGCGGCGGGCGTGCCGGCCGCCACCCGGGACGCGGCGGCGCGGGAGCTGCGGGCGGCGTTCACCGTGATGCGGGAGGCCCCGGGGGCCCTGACGGCTCCGGCGGAAGGCCGGTTCGACGACGAGGTACGGCCCTGGCTGGAGCAGCTGGCCCGGTACGGCCGGGCGGGCGAGGCCGCCGTGGACATGCTCCAGGCGCAGGCCGGGGGCGACGGCGCGGCGGCCTGGAAGGCCCAGCTGGAGCTGGAGCGGCTGCGCCGCGCGCTGGCCGCGAGCCCCGCGAAGGTCGGCCACGGGGTGCTGGACCCGTACCTGGAGCGGGCCGTGGACGAGGCCGGGGCGTGGACGGGCGCGGCCCGCTCGGCCGGCGAGTCGTACCGTACGGACACCTCGTACACCGTGGACCTGCGCCGGGCGCGCCCCGTGGAGGCGGTCACCGCGCTGGCGGAGCCGGGCTCCGGCGACGGCAGCGTCGAGGTGCACGTACCGGGCGAGGGCTGGCGGCCGCTGGGCACCCTGTCCCCCACGGGCTGGACGCAGACCCGCGCGGGCGGGGTCCGGGCCGACGCGGTGCGCGTGACATGGCCGCGGGGCGCCGCGGAGGTGCCCGTACGGTCCCTGGTGCCCTGGTTCTCCGACGAGCCGCGGGCCAGCCTGGAGCTGCCCCGCCCCGAGGCGGACGCGGAGATCGGCGGCGCGGCGCAGCGGGTGGAGGCGGTGGTGTCCGCCCAGCGCCCGGAGGCGGTACGCGGTGCGCTCACGGCGAAGGCGCCCAAGGGCATCGTGGTGAGCGTCCCGAAGGAGACGACGGTGCCGCGCGGCGTGGCCGCCCGGGTCCCGGTGACGATCACCGTCCCGGAGGGCACGCCGGCCGGTGCGTACGAGGTGCCGCTGTCGTTCGCGGGCGAGGAGCGGACGCTGACGGTGCGGGCGTACCCGAGGACGGGGGGCCCGGATTTGGTGCGTGGCCCCGGTGCGGTGGCGTCCTCGTCCGGTGACGAGACGGCCGACTTCCCGGCGTCCGCCGCGATCGACGGCGACGCGGAGACCCGCTGGTCGTCCCCGGCGGAGGACGGCGCGTGGTGGCAGGTGGAGCTGCCCGGACCGACCCGCGTGGGCCAGGTCGTCCTGCACTGGCAGGACGCGTACGCGACGCGGTACCGCGTCCAGGTCTCGGCGGACGGCCGCACCTGGCGCACGGCGGCGACGGTCCGGGACGGCAAGGGGCGCCGCGAGTCGGTCCGGATGGACGCCCCGGGCACGCGCTTCATCCGGGTGCAGGGCGAGACGCGGGCGACGCGGTACGGCTACTCGCTGTACGCGGTGGAGGCGTACGCGGTCACGGAGTGAGGCGGGCGCGGGCCTGGTCGGGCCGTGGTACGGCGGGGTGCCGGGCGCCGTACGGCGGCCCGCGGAAGGGCGCGGCCGCTGTACGGCGGGGTGCCGAGCGCCTATGCGACGCCGTACGACAAGGGGCCTCCGTACCGCACGGACCGCCGCGCGGGGCGGACCGCCGAGCCGACCGCCGCACGGACCGCCGTACAAGGACAGACCGCCGTACAACAACGACAGAGCCCGGATCATCAGGCGGAAATGCCGTCGATCCGGGCCATGGCGTCGTCCGCGCCGTACGGCTGCAGGTAGGGCAGCCAGCGCGGGTCCCTATGCCCCGTGCCGATGATGCGCCAGGCGAGCCCGGAGGGCGGCGCGGGCG
Source organism: Streptomyces sp. TRM49041 (assembly GCF_008271805.1). Taxonomy (GTDB): domain Bacteria; phylum Actinomycetota; class Actinomycetes; order Streptomycetales; family Streptomycetaceae; genus Streptomyces. The sequence goes on along the minus strand of NZ_VSRY01000112.1, from coordinate 12,941 downwards.
GTTGGTGGAGCCGCCAGCCCAGCTCACGCAGGTGCCGGTCGGCCTTGACGTGGTTGCAGCGGCGGCACGCGGCCACCACGTTGTCCCAGGCGTGCTGGCCGCCACGGCTGCGCGGGATGACGTGGTCGACGCTGGTTGCGACGCCACCGCAGTACATGCAGCGCCCGCCGTCACGGGCGAAGAGCGCCTTGCGGGTCAGAGGAACGGGCCCCCGGTAGGGGACCCGCACGAACCGCTTCAGCCGTACGACGCTGGGGGCGGCGATCACTCGGGTTGCGCTGTGCATGAAGGCGCCGGACTCCTCGAGGCACACGGCCTTGTTCTCGAGGACGAGCACGAGCGCGCGGCGGAGCGGTACGACGCCGAGGGGCTCGTACGACGCGTTGAGGACCAGGACATGCGGCACGGATGCCTCCTTGTACGCCGGCGGCGCGTGGCTCGCGCCGGGACGATCTGCTCTCAGTCTCTCCTCATGCCAGGTCGAAGCGCCACCACATGGGGGTAACGGGCTCGAGGTGTTTTCGACCACACCTTGGTCATCCCCAGATGAGACGTGGCTCTCCCTCGAACACTGCAACGAAGCACCTACTCCCCTCCGTTAAATTGTTGTGACCCGCTCGTGATGCCAGGAGGTTCCCCGCCGTGCTCTGGTCGGCTCTGCCTTCAGTCCCGTCCACCGACGCTCCCCCCTCCCCGGAATCTCCCACCGAGTCCCCGGCACCGCAGGTCTCCCTCGACGAGGCCGCCCGGCAGGCGAGCGAGGCCGCGGGCTGGGTGGAGGAGAACCTCTCCACGTGGGTCAGCACAGGTCTGCGGATCCTGCTGATCCTTGTGATCGCGTTCACGCTGCGTTATCTGATACGCCGGACTCTGACGAAGCTGATCGACCGCATGAACCGCGGCTACCAGGCGGTCCAGGGCATGCCGCTGGGCGGCCTGCTGGTGAACGCGGAGCGTCGCCGTCAGCGCTCGGAGGCGATCGGCTCGGTGCTGCGTTCGGTGGCGTCGTTCCTGATCATGGGCACGGCGGCACTGATGATCCTGGGCGCGTTCAAGATCGACCTGGCGCCGCTGCTCGCGTCGGCGGGTGTGGCGGGCGTGGCGATCGGCTTCGGCGCGAGGAACCTGGTCACGGACTTCCTCTCGGGCGTCTTCATGATCCTTGAGGACCAGTACGGGGTGGGCGACTCGATCGACGCGGGAGTGGCGTCCGGCGAGGTCATCGAGGTGGGCCTGCGCGTGACGAAGCTGCGCGGCGAGAACGGTGCGATCTGGTACGTCCGCAACGGCGAGATCAAGCGGATCGGCAACCTCAGCCAGGGCTGGGCGACGGCGGGCGTGGACGTCACGGTCCGCCCGACGGAGGACCTGGACACCCTGAACAAGCTGATCACGGCGGTGTCGGAGGAGATGGCCGCCGAGGAACCCTGGAACGAGCGCCTCTGGGGCCCGGTCGAGGTCCTGGGCCTGAACGAGGTCCTGCTGGACTCGATGACCCTCCGCGTCTCGGCCAAGACCATGCCCGGCAAGGCCCTCGGCGTCGAACGCGAACTCCGCTACCGCATCAAGCGCGCCCTCGACCAGGCGGGCATCCGCATCGTGGGCGGCCTCCCCCAGCAGGAGGACGCGACGACGGACCCCACAACCGCCATCGCGGCCCCGTCCGCCTTCGCCTCCCCGGTGTCCCCCCAGTCGATCGCGACGAACCCGATACCGCAGCAGCACACCGGCCCGAACCTGTCCAAGAACTGAGGGTCCCAGCCGGCGCCCGGCACCCGGCACGCCTCCACGCCGCGACAACCGCGGCGTGGGGGCACCCGAGAGGCAGGCGGGCTCAGCGGCCCATGATCCGAACCGACCAGACCGCCGGGGTCAGGCAGCCGTCGAGCCGGCGCCGGGCGGTGCGTCATCCTTGGGATCGCCGCCATGAGGGACGAAGACGAACGTGGACGTGTCACCGTCCAGGTCGATCGTCAGCGAGGCGTCAAGCGCCTTGGCGAGACGAGTGAGCAGCGGCAGCGTCGGCACGGAATCGCCGCCCTCGATGTTGGAGATCTGCGGCTGGGTCATCCCCGCCCTCCGGGCCAGCTCCGCCTGGGACAGCCGGAGCTCGGAGCGCCGGTTGTGAACAGCCTGGCCGAGCGCGAACGCGTATCCGGCCTCGACATAGGCGGACGACTCCGCAACGGACTCGCCAAGGAGCTTCCGAGTCCGTCGGGTCTTCCACTGCGCGTGGTTCACGGCCGGTCCTCCTGAATTCGTTCGAAACTGTGCTCGGCCGCGGTGTGCTCCGCTTCGCACACCTTCTGCGCCTGCCGCGCCCTGTCGACCTCCGCCGTTTCCTGCTGCCTGGTCTTCCGGAAGACGGTCAGCAACACGATGCGCCGCTCGGGAGCGAGCCAGTACGTCACACGCACGGCGGCACCATCCATGATGAACCGCAACTCACGAACCCTGCCGCCCAGGTGGCGGGAGTACGGCTCACCGAGCGTGGTCGGCGCGGCAGCGAGCATGTCAGCCGCTCGCTCCGCCTTGGCGTACTGGTCGTCCGGGAGCATTTCCAGCCACCGCCGAACTTCGGGTTCGATCTCGATCAACCAGGGGTTGGTCACGGGTCGACTATACAGAAATCAATATAGGGCGAGGTGAACCGGCAGGCTTCGCCCCCAAGGCGCCCCGAGCCACAAGCGCGCAGAGCCCCCACGGGCCAGCACCGGCGGCACGCATCCGCACTGCGAGATCAAACGCGGCCGGCCAGGGCTCGGCGACGACGAACCCCACAACCGCCGTCGCGGCCCCGTCCACATTCACCTCCCCGGCCTCCCCCAGTCCATCGCGACGAACCGATACCGCGGCAGAACACGGGCCCGAACCTGTCGAAGAACTAAGCCACCAGTCCGAGCCCATGAGCCCGGAGTTGTGGCAGCCGCCCTCAGCGTCCCGCGCTTCCCACTGTGCGACCCCTGCCTGATCGCTCACGATCGGTGGGAAATCGAACAGCAGGCCATCGTGAAGCTGCCACTCCGTGCGACTGGGCCTGGCCGACGACCCTGTCGACGGGGATGTCGGTCTATGACCTGGTGCGACGAACCCCGACCCCGCGCCGCGCCGGGCATTGACTGCTGACGGGGTGTCCGCCTACGTTCGGCACAACAGGAAAGTTTCCTAACAGCGGTCGAAGGTAGGTGCACCTCGCCGTGACCGGAACAACCCCCGGGACCCCGCGTGTGCTGCGGGCGATGAACGACCGGGCCGCGCTCGATCTGCTGCTGGAGCACGGGCCGTTGTCGCGGGCGCGGATCGGGAGGCTGACCGGGCTGTCGAAGCCGACCGCCTCGCAGCTGCTGGCGCGGCTGGAGGCTGCCGGGCTGGTCGTCGGGACCGGGACGACCGAGGGGCGGCCGGGGCCCAACGCGCAGCTGTACGGGGTGAATCCGCGGGCCGCCTACGCCGCCGGGCTGGATGTGAACCCGCGGCGTGTGCGGGCCGCTGTGGCGGATGTGACCGGGGCGGTGGTCGGGGAGTTCGAGTCGGCCACGCCCGGGCGCGGGCGGCGTGCCGGGGGTGCCGGGGGTGCCGGGGGTGCCGGGGGTGCCGGGGGTGCCGGGGGTGCCGGGGGTGCCGGGGGTGCCGGGGGTGCCGGGGGTGCCGGGGGTGCCGGGGGTGCCGGGGGTGCCGGGGGTGCCGGGGGTGCCGGGGGTGCCGTCACGCAGGTTACCGAGGCGCTCGGCGGGGCCGTGAAGGCTGCCGGGCTCGCGCCACAGGATGTGCACCGGGTCGTCGTCGGGACGCCGGGCGCGTTCGATCCTTCCACCGGGCGGCTGCGGTACGCCTCGCACCTGCCGGGGTGGCACGCGCCGGGCCTGTTGGAGGAGCTGGCCGCCGCGCTGCCCATGCCGGTCGAGTACGAGAACGACGTGAACCTCGTGGCCGTCGCCGAGCAGCGCCGCGGCGCCGCCGTCGGGCACGAGGACTTCGTACTGCTCTGGAATGCGGAGGGGCTCGGCGCCGCCCTCGTGCTGGGCGGGCGGCTGCACCGGGGGTTCACGGGCGGGGCCGGCGAGGTGGGGTTCATGCCCGTGCCGGGCGCGCCGCTCGTGCGGAACGTCGCCAGGGCCGGCAGCGGTGGCTTCCAGGAGCTGGCCGGGGGCCAGGTCGTGCTCCGGCTCGCCCGGGAGCTGGGGATCCATGTGCCGCGTGGGAGCTGTCCCGACGTTGCCGTGCGGGTCCTGGAGACGACAGCCGCGGAGGGCTCCGGGGCTTACGGGCAACTGCTCGACACCTTCGCGACCGGACTCGCCACCGGGCTCGCCTCGCTCGTCGCCGTCCTCGACCCCGAGCTGGTCGTGCTGTCGGGCGACGTCATCGTCGCGGGCGGCGAGCCGCTGCGCGAGCGCGTCGAGGCCGAGCTCGGCGAGCTGGCCGCCGCCCGGCCCCGGCTCGTCATCGGCGGCGTACGGGAGCACCCCGTGCTACGGGGCGCGCTGGAGGTCGCCCTGGCCGCCACCCGCGACGACGTGTTCGACACCTCCGTCCGCTGAGCGAACTCCCTCGACAGGAGAGAGACCCACGACTGAAAGGTAAGACCGCCATGTCTGTGTTCCGGCGCTTCGGACTTCCCGTCGTCACCGTCTCCGGCTGCGCCGGTCGTCGTCTTCTTCTTCGCCCGGAAGGCTTTCGTCGAAGGCGTCACGCTCACCGGAGTCAAGGGGTAACGGGGAAAGGGGATGAAGATGGGTGACATGAAGCTCGTGGTCGTGGGGGGTGGCTCCACCTACACCCCGGAACTGGTCGACGGGTTCGCGCGGCTGCGCGACACCCTGCCGCTCGGTGAACTGGTCCTGGTCGACCCGGCGGCCGACCGGCTGGAGCTGGTCGGCGGGCTGGCCCGGCGGATCTTCGCCAGGCAGGGTCACCCGGGGACGGTGACGACGACCGGCGACCTGGTCGCGGCCGTCGAAGGCGCCGACGCCGTACTGCTCCAGCTGCGCGTCGGCGGGCAGGCGGCCCGGCGGCAGGATGAGACCTGGCCGCTGGAGTGCGGCTGTGTCGGACAGGAGACCACCGGGGCGGGCGGGCTGGCGAAGGCGCTGCGGACCGTGCCGGTCGTCCTCGACATCGCCGACCGTGTACGACGGACCAACCCGGACGCGTGGATCATCGACTTCACCAACCCGGTGGGCATCGTCACCCGCGCGCTCCTCCAGGCGGGGCACAAGGCCGTGGGGCTGTGCAACGTCGCCATCGGCCTCCAGCGGAAGTTCGCCGCGCTGCTCGATGTCGCGCCCGGGGACGTCCATCTGGAGCACGCCGGGCTGAACCACCTGACGTGGGAGCTGGGCGTACGGCTCGGCGGGCCCGACGGGGCGGACCTGCTGCCGAAGCTGCTGGCCGAGCACGGCGACGCCGTCGCCGACGACCTGCGGCTGCCGCGCGGGCTCCTCGACCGGCTCGGCGTCGTCCCCTCGTACTACCTGCGGTACTTCTACGCCCATGACGAGGTCGTCGACGAGCTGCGCCGCAAGCCGTCGCGGGCCGCCGAGGTCGCCGCGATGGAGCGCCGTCTGCTGGAGCTGTACGGCGACCCGGCGCTCGACGAGAAGCCGGCGCTGCTCGCCGAGCGGGGCGGGGCGTTCTACTCGGAGGCGGCCGTCGACCTGGCCGCGTCGCTGCTCGGCGACCGGGGCGGCGCCGTGCAGGTGGTGAACACGCGCAACGACGGCACGCTGCCGTTCCTGCCGGACGACGCCGTCGTCGAGGTGCAGGCCCAAGTGGACCGCACAGGTGCCCGGCCGCTGCCGGTGCGGGAGCTGGACCCGCTGTACGCGGGGCTCGTCGCGCAGGTCACCGCGTACGAGGAACTGGCGCTGGAGGCGGCGCTGCGGGGCGGCCGGGACCGGGTTTTCCGGGCACTGCTCGCGCACCCGCTGATCGGGCAGTACGCGTACGCGGACACGCTCACCGACCGGCTCCTCGCGCACAACCGGGAGCACCTCGCGTGGGCATGACCGGGAACACGGGCGTGGAGCCGGCGGCCGTGCTGGCGATCGACGCGGGCAACAGCAAGACCGACGTCGCCGTCGTCGATGCGGACGGGACGGTCCTCGGCACCGGGCGCGGCGGCGGGTTCCGTCCGCAGGTGGTGGGCGTCGAGGCGGCCGTCGACGTACTGGCGGACGCGGTACGGGCGGCGGTACGGGACGCGGGGGTCGGCGGCGGGGCGGAGGCGGTACGGGAGTCGGCAGCGCGCGCGGAGGCGGGCCGGGAGTCGGTGACGGGCCGGGAGTCGGTGACGGGCCGGGAGTCGGTGGCGGGCCCCGAGACGGCCGTGGGTGATGTGCCGTATGTGACGCATGTGACGCATGTGACGCATGTGTCCGCGTGTCTGGCCAACGCCGACCTGCCCGTCGAGGAGGCGGAGCTCACCCGCGCGGTGCGGGCGCGCGGCTGGGGCGAGTCGGCCGTCGTACGCAACGACACGTTCGCGCTGCTGCGGGCCGGGGCGGACGAGCCGCGCGGTGTGGCGGTCGTGTGCGGGGCGGGTATCAACTGCGTCGGCATGCTGCCGGACGGGCGGACCGCGCGGTTCCCCGCCGTGGGCCGTATCTCCGGCGACTGGGGCGGCGGTTCGGGGCTCGCCGAGGAGGCGCTGTGGTTCGCGGCGCGGGCCGAGGACGGGCGGGGCGAGGCGACGGGGCTGGCCCGGGCCCTGCCCGCGCACTTCGGCCTCGACTCGATGTACGCGCTGATCGAGGCGCTGCACCTGGGGCGGATCCCGGTCGAGCGGCGGCACGAGCTGACGCCCGTGCTGTTCGCCGTGGGGGCGGCCGGTGACCCGGTGGCGCGGGCACTGGTGGAGCGGCTCGCGCGGGAGGTGGTCGCGCTGGCGACGGTCGCCCTGGAACGGCTCGGGCTGGCGGACTCGGAGAAGCCGGTCCCGGTGGTGCTCGGGGGGAGCGTCCTGGCGGCCGGGCACCCGGACCTCGACACTCGGATCACCGACCTGCTGCGGGACCGGGCACCCGCCGCGGAGCCCCGTGTGGTGACCGCGCCGCCGGTCCTCGGCGCGGGGCTGCTGGGCCTCGACCACGTGGGAGCGCCGACGGCGGCCGGGGCGGCGCTGCGCGGCCACTACGCGCAGGTGGGGAACCGAGCGGGGGTGGATCGCGTTCTGTGAGAGGGGGGTTCGAATGACGGTGCGACCGAGGCGTCGGGCACGATAAGAACAAGATCGAGTCAAGCCTGGTGTCATTGTCGGTCCCTGCGGCCATACTGCTGGCCGGGCTGCCGCCACCCGATCCGCCGGGGGCCCGTCAGCGACCAGGGGGAGGTCACGTGTCACACGCGCCGAACGCGCGGCCCACGCCACCGGGCGTGCCCGCGCCACCGGGCGTGCCGGGCGTGCCCGCGCCCCCGGGCGGCGCGCCGGAGCCGGGTGCGCAGGCGACCGGCCCCTGGACACCCGGCCCCTGGACACCCGGCCCCCGGATGCCCGGCTCCCAGATCCCCGGCTCCCAGATCCCCGGCTCCCGGATCCCCGGCTCGCGGACGCCCGGCAGCGGGGCGTCGCCCTCGGGCGTAGTGGAAGCGCCGCGGCGGTCCTGGTCCGAGACGCTGACCCGGCTGCGGGCCACGGCGACCACCCCGCCCGGCCGGCTCCGTGTCCTCGGCGCCGTACTCGCCACGCTGGTCGTCGCGTTCGGCGCGGTCACCGCGCTGGAGGTGGCAGACCGGTCCTACGCGGCCGACGACGTCGTCGGCCGCAGCCAGCCACTGAGCGCCGACGCCGCGCACATCTACCGCTCCCTCGCCGACGCCGACACGGCCGCCGCGAGCGGCTTCCTCGCGGGCGCGCAGGAGCCCGCGGACGTCGGCGAGCGGTACGAGGAGGACATCGCGACCGCCGCCCGGCTGCTCGTCAAGGCCGCCGCGAACACGGACGGCTCGTCCGCCTCGGCACGCGAGATAGCCACCCTCAACGAGCAGCTTCCCCGCTACACCGGCCTCATCGAGCGCGCCCGCGCCGCGAACCGGCAGGGCCTGCCGCTGGGCGGCGCCTATCTGCGGTACGCGAACCAGCGGATGACGACACAGATGCTGCCCGCCGCGCAGCGGCTGTACGAGGCGGAGACCGCCCGGCTGGCCCAGGACGACCGGGACGCGCGCGCGTGGCCGGTGCTCTCCCTCGCGGCGGGCGTCCTGGTGCTGGCCGTGCTCGCCTGGGCACAGCGGCGTGACTACCGGCGGACGAACCGGATCCTCAACCCGGGGCTGCTGGCGGCGACGGCCGCCACGACGGTGGCGCTGCTGTGGCTCGCCGGCGGGCACGCGGTCGCGCGGGCCGGGCTGACCGAGGCCCGCGTCCACGGCCAGGATTCGCTCAAGGTGCTGAACGAGGCCCGGATCAGTTCCCTCAAGGCCCGTGCGAACGAGAACCTGACTCTTGTGGCACGTGGCGCGGTACTCACCGACGACGGCAAGAGCGACAAGTACGAGACCGACTACAGCGCCGCCATGGCGGGCCTGGACACGGCGCTCGGCAAGGCCCGCGCGCTGGCCGACGACAAGGCGGGCCGCGACCCGGTGGCGGACGCCGTCCAGTGGTACGGCGCGTGGCGCGAGCGGCACGCGGTCGCCCGGCGCACGGACGACGCGGGCGACTACGACGGCGCGCTGGCACAGGTCATCGGCGGCAAGGAGTCGACGGGCGCCGCCTTCGACCGGGTCGACGCGGCGCTGCGGAGGGCCCTCGACCACGAGCAGGACGAGTTCACCCGCGCAGCCGAGCGGGGCCGGAACGCCCTGACCGCCCTCCCGGCCGGCGCGGCCGCCCTGGCGGTCCTCGGCGCGGCGGGCGCCGTCATGGGCGTCAACCGCAGGCTCGCGGAGTACCGGTGACCGGCGAGGGGAGGGGCAGGGTGAACGACGGCAGGATGTTCCGCGGGCGGCTGCGGGGCTGGGGCGGCGTCGCGGCCATGGGCGTCGCGTGCGTGCTGACGAGTGTGCAGGCACTCGTACCGCTCGTGCCGCCTCCACCGTCCGGGCAGGGCGCTTCCGACACCCCGGCGGGCTCCGGAGGTTCCGGGGTCGTACGGGTCGAGCGCGCCGAGGCCGAGGAGACGTGCACGGACCCGGAGGCGTCGCTGACGCCCTCCGCCGCCGACGGCCCGACGATCGCCGCGATCAAGGAGCGCGGCAAGCTCGTCGTGGGCATCGACCAGAACAGCTACCGCTGGGGCTACCGGAACCCCGCGACGGGCACCCTTGAGGGCTTCGACATCGACCTCGCCAGGGCCATCGCCGCCGACATCCTCGGCAGCCCCGACGCGATCATCTTCCGGGCCGTGCCCACCAACCAGCGCATCGCCGCCCTGGAGGGCGAGAAGGTCGACCTGGTCGTCCGGACCATGACGATCAACTGCGCCCGGATCGAGCAGGTCGCGTTCTCCACCGCGTACTTCGCGACCGGCCAGCAGGTCCTCGCGCCCAAGGACTCCGACATCACCGGCTACGACGCGTCCCTGTCGGGCAAGCGGGTGTGCTCGGCCGAGGGCTCGACGGCCTACGAGGCGCTGAAGCGCGACTCGTTCGGCGCGACGTTCCGGGACGAGCACGACGGCACCCCGCGGGACGCCGACCTCCACACCGTGCCCAACCAGCTGGACTGCCTGGTCCGGCTGCAGACCGGCGAGGTCGACGCGGTCGTCACGGACAGCGCCCTCGCGGCGGGCCAGGCCGCTCAGGACCCGGCCGTCGAGCTCAAGGGCACGCCGTTCACCACCGAGTTCTACGGCGTGGCCGCCAAGCTCGGCAACGACGACCTGGTGCGCCGGGTCAACCAGGTCCTGGTGGCCTACCGCGGCGGGCCGTGGACGCGGGCGTACGAGAAGTGGCTCAAGGCGGACCTGCCCGGCATGACCGGGCCGCCGGCGCCGAAGTACCGGACGAACTGACCCCCGAAGCGAGAGGTGATCGATGGGCGTCACGGGTCCCCCTGGTCCGGTGATGGACCGGGACGAGGTGGACCGTGCGCTGGCACGCCTCGGCGCGGAGCACAAGGCGGTCGAGGACTCGCTGCTCGCGCTGCAGGACCACGCGGGCCGCAGGCTGCTGGAGGGCGCCGCGCTGACCGGGACGACCGAGCAGCGCTGGGCCGCGACCGAGCGGTCGATAGCGCTGCTGTGGACGTACTTCGACGTGTACACGGACGCGTTGCGCGCCGCCCGCGAGGTGCGCGCGCGGCGTCGCTGGCCGGGGCGTGAGGAGCTGGCGGAGCTGACGGAGCGGCTGTGCGGCGAGAGCGTCGTCGTGCCCGGCTCGTCGGTGCCCGACGGCGCGGCGGCCCGGCTGACGGAACGGTTCACGCTGGACCGGCTGGTGGCACGGATGAACGAGCTGTACGCGGCGTCCCTGGACGTGGTGGTGACGGCGGACGCCGTCTGGTCGGCGCTGCCCGCCCGGATAGACCTCCTGGCGGCGGAACTGAACCGCACGCGGTCCCTGGCGCGTTCGGTCGGGGTGCGGCCGGGTGAGCATCCGGCGGGCGACGACCTGGAGGCCATCACCGAGGAGCTGGCGACGCTGCGCGCCCAGGTCGTGAGCGATCCGCTGGCGTTCTGGCGGCCCGCCGTCGGCAGTTCGGCACCGGGCGGCGGGCGGCCCGACACGGACCGGTACGACAGGGCGGCCCGGGCGCTGGAGGACGTACGCCGGGAGATCGAGGCGGTGCTCCAGGTGCGGCAGGACTCGGAGTCGCGGCTGCTGAGGCTGCGGGATCTGCTGTCGCGGGCCGACCGCACCCTGGCGGAGGCGCGCAACGCGCGCGGCGAGGTCCTGGCGAAGATCGCCGCTTCGGAGGTGCCGGTGGTGAGCGGTCCGCCGACCGCGCTGCAGGAGCGGCTCGCGACCGCCGCCGAGTACCGGCGGCACGCGCGGTGGCACCGGCTCTCGCCGCTCCTGGAGGCCCTGGAGCAGGAGGCCGAGGACGAACTGCTGCGGGCCCGCGCGTCGTTGACGGCGGTGACCGCGCCGCTCGCGGTCCGCGCCGAGCTGCGCGGGCGGCTCGACGCGTACAGGGCGAAGGTGGCCCGGCACGGCCTTGCGGAGGACCCGTTCCTGAGCGAGCGGTACGACGCGGCCCGCCGGATGCTGTGGAGCGCGCCGTGCGATCTGCGCGCCGCGGAACAGGCCGTACTGCGCTACCAGCGCGCGGCCGGCGAGGTGCTGTCGACCGGGGGTCACGGATGAGGAAGTGTCAGCGGCCCGGGTGCGGCGGCTCGTACGAGGACATGGGCAGCGGTCAGCTGTACTGCGACATGTGCGGGCTCGCGCCCGTCGTGGCGGCGGGGTCTCCCCCGCTCGGCGAAGGCATGGTGTCGTCACCGCCGACGGGCGTGGCGGGAGGCCCCCCGGCCGGCTCCGGCGGCCCGTCGCGCTCCTCCGGTGAGTCGTCCTCCCCTTCGTCGCGGCCGTCCTCCCCTTCGTCGCGGCCGTCCGCCCGTTCGTCGCGGTCGGCGGGCTCGCGGCGGTCGGTGTCCGGACGGCTCTCGCAGGCCCTGTCGGGCGTGGCGACGGCGCGGTCCGTGTCGGTGCGCAGCTCCGGCTCGTCGAGCGGCCAGTCGGTGCGGAACCGGCTGGGCGCCGGCCTGGTGGCCGTGCCGGAGGTGCCGCGCCCCGATCCGCGGTCGGCGGTGATGGAGCGCCCTGAGGTGCCCGAGCGGAAGCGGTTCTGCTCCCGCTCCGCCTGCGGGGCGGCCGTCGGGCGGGCGCGCGGCGGCAGACCGGGGCGTACGGAGGGGTTCTGCACCAAGTGCGGGCACCCGTACTCCTTCGTGCCGAAGCTGCGCGCGGGCGATGTGGTGCACGGCCAGTACGAGGTGGCGGGCTGTCTGGCGCACGGCGGGCTCGGCTGGATATACCTCGCCGTGGACCGGGCGGTGTCCGACCGCTGGGTGGTCCTCAAGGGCCTGCTGGACACGGGTGACCAGGACGCCATGGCGGCGGCGATATCGGAGCGGCGGTTCCTCGCGGAGATCGAGCACTCCAACATCGTCCGCATCTACAACTTCGTGGAGCACCTGGACCAGCGGACGGGCTCGCTGGACGGGTACATCGTCATGGAGTACGTCGGCGGCAAGTCCCTGAAGGAGATAGCCAACGAGCGGCGCGGCCCGGACGGGCGGCGCGACCCTTCCCCAAGCTCTCAGCTCCGTTCGAGCAGGGGATACCCCATCCCGGTCGAGCAGGCGTGCGCGTACGGCATCGAGGCGCTGGAGGCGCTCGGCCATCTGCACAGCCGGAACCTGCTCTACTGCGACTTCAAGGCCGACAACGCCATCCAGACCGAGGACCAGCTGAAGCTGATCGACATGGGCGCGGTCCGGCGGATGGACGACCACGAGTCGGCCATCTACGGCACGGTCGGCTACCAGGCGCCGGAGATCGCCGAAGTGGGCCCGTCGGTCGCGTCGGACCTGTACACGGTGGCGCGGACGCTGGCGGTGCTGACGTTCGACTTCCAGGGCTACACGAACGTGTTCGCGCACGCCCTCCCGGAGCCGCAGCACATCGAGGTGTTCCGGCGGTACGAGTCGTTCTACCGCCTGCTGGTCCGCGGGACGGACCCGGACCCGGCCCGCCGGTTCGCCTCGGCCCAGGAGATGGCCGAACAGCTGACAGGCGTCCTGCGCGAGGTCGTCGCCCTCCAGACGGGCACCCCGCGCCCTGCGCTGTCCCCGCTGTTCGGCCCGGAACTCCGGGTCGCGGACACGGTCCTGTTCGCGGAACCGGCGGGCGAGGTCTCGCCGCTGGGGCTGCGGACGGTGGGCGGACGGGGCGCGCGGGGCGGGCTGTTCGGCGGCGGGACGACGGCCGGGGGCGCGGGCGTGGCCGCGGGTTCCGGCGCGTCCCGGCCCGGTGGCGGTGCCACGACGCCGACGCCC
>NZ_VSRY01000111.1 GCF_008271805.1 Streptomyces sp. TRM49041 | reverse complement strand
GGGGTGTCGTGGAGAAGTGGGCCCGCCGGGTGGTGGAAGGTGGGCAGCAGAACCAGGCCGCGCCCGTTGAGGCAGACGTCGCGGTCCGGCGCTGCACTGGGCCATTCCCACACACCCTCGTGGAGTCGGCTGCCCGGGGCCAGGCCGGTCAACGTGGCGGCCACGCCGTGCTCGGCGACGGTCAGGGCGTAGCGGGTGAACTCCTCACGGTGCAGATCCTGTACGACGGACCAGACCGGGGCGAGGACCGTCTCGTACGCGGCCTGCTGGGCGCGGTGCATGGTGCGCCAGGCCGTCTCGTCGCCCGCGTGCAGGCCGCGGATCCAGCGAGGCGCGGGCATCGTCCCGTAGACCCGCTCCAGCTCGGAGCGGACGAGACCGGGGCTGGTGGCGCGGATCTGTTCGAAGCCGTCGGCCATGGTGTCGCCGATGACGTCGAGGAAGGAAGGCGGGCGGCCCGCTGGAACCAGGTCGGCGAGCGGGTTAGCTGCGGCCGGGAGGGAGCGCAGGACGCGTCCGCGCCACGGCGCGAACAGCGGCCCGCCACGCCGGGTCACGGCTGTCGTCAGGACGGCGTGCAGCTCTTGGAGCGGCGCCGGGCGGGGTGCGAAGCGGATTTGGGCGAAGTCCTGCGCGGTGAAGTGGATTCGCAGCACCCTCACAGCTCCTCGTCCTGGGCCAGCCTTTCGGCCAGGGCCTGAACCTTCGCACCGTGATGGCCCCCGCCCCAAGGATGTTCGTATGACTTCTCGACGCACTCTTTTGAAAGGCACCCTATTGGGGAGTGCCGCCGCCCTGCTGCCCACGGCTGCGTCCGCCTCCGGTGGCGGCCCGGTCCTCCGGCTGCCCGCGCCCGCCGGCCCGTACCCCGTAGGCATGCAGACGGTCCATCTGACGGACCCGTCCCGGACCGACCCATGGGTGGGCGGCGTGCGGGAGTTGATGCTGACCGTCCTGTACCCGGCCCGATCGGTACGCGGCTTCTCCCGGGCCCCGCAGCTCACCCCGGCCGAGGCCAGGGAGTTCGCCGAGTACGCGCCGCACGTTCATCCGGGACTGCCGGAGCCGGGAATGGTGGACTGGGGCGCGGTCCTCACCCACGGGTACATGGGCGCGCCGCCGCTGCCCGGGCGGCGGCCGGTGCTGGTGTACTCACCCGGCGGTGGTGACTCCCGCACGCTCGGCACAACCCTCGCCGAGGACCTGGCGAGTAACGGCCGAGTGGTCGTCCTCGTCGACCACCCCGGTGACGCTTCTCAGGTGGAGCTGCCCACCGGAATGCGGACGACCGTCCTGATCGGACCCCCGGACCCGGCGACCTTCCGCACGATGGTGGACACCCGGATCGCGGACCTCCGCCTGGTCCTGGACCGGCTCAGCGACCTACAGCTCGCACCGGCCATGGACACCTGCCGGATCGGGATGTACGGGCACTCCGCAGGCGGCACGGCGGCGGTGTACGCGGCCCGTGACGACCGCCGGGTCGGCGCGGTGGTGAACCTGGAGGGCTATCTCGACCTGTACCCGACGCTGGCCGGCTTCGATCAGCCGCTGCTGCTGTTCCGCTCCGACGGATTCGACGGCGCCGCCCGTATCGAGTCGTCCTGGGCGGGCCTTCCCGGCCGCAGCAGGCTGCTCCCCGACGCGAACCACTGGGCATTCACCGACTACGGCTCGCTCGTCCCTCGACTCCAGACTTCCGGTCTCGTGACAGCGACGGCGCGGACCGCGCTCGTCGGCACCGGCGACCCTGCGATGACACTCGCTGAGGTACGGCGCCGGGTAGGGACCTTCTTCGCCCGCCATCTCTCGTAACGGAACTACGAGGCGGCTGTCCCGTCTCATTGGATCTAGCTCTCGGTCAGTGCTCTGAGCAGGCATGACGCATTGTGCGGTGAGACGGATCAGGGCCGGGGTCTCAGTTCATCGTGCCCGCCGGGTTCGGACTTGAGGCTGTGTCTCAGTTCATCGTATCTGCGAAGTTCATTTCGTGAGCTGTGCTGCTGTTCGTGCCATCTCGGCAGTGATGGCCCATCGCTCGTGGTCCCGCCACTCGCCGTTGATGTACTGGAAGGCGGTCGAGTAGCCCTCGTGCTGGAAGCCCAGGCGTCTGACGAGGTTCAGCGAGGAGGTGTTGTCCGGTTGGATGTTCGCCTCCAGCCGGTGCAGTTCCAGAGGGCCGAAGGCGAGCTGGAGCACGAGCCTCAGTCCTTCGGTCATATAGCCACGGCCGGTGGTAGAGGCGTAGGAGGTATAGCCCAGGGTTCCGCTCTGGAGGGTTCCCCTGACGATGTTGTTGATGTTGATGCCGCCCACGATCGTGCCGGTGTCGCGCAGGCAGATCACGAAGCCCTCATGGGTGGGCTGCTCGAACCGCTCAAGGTAGCTCTCGAACGCTTCCACTGTGTTCTCGCGGGCGCCCAGCCAGCGGCGAAGCATCTCGGCGCTCTCCTGGGCCAGCGCTGCGAGCTCGTCGTAGTCCTGGCGACGGACGTGGCGTATGGCCACCCGCGGCCCTTGCAGGAGGTAACTGGTGATTGCCATCCACGGATCCTATGCAGCCTGTTCCGTGCCTGCGTCCGACGGCTCGTGGACCCTCCATGTGAGAAAGAGGACAGGTCTCCTGTGGGCCAACCTTGATGCCTAGCGGGACCAACTCAACTGCTCACGGGCCAGCTCAAGAGTTCAGTCACATTTAGGTGTGATGTAGCGATAGATGGTGGAGCGTGCGGTCTTGAAGGTCTGGGCGATCTTCGGGATGGAGGCGCCGGAGTCGTAGAGCTGTTGTGCCTGCTCGGCCTGTTCAGGAGTGAGCAGTGGCCGTGGTCCGCCGGTTGCCCCGGGCCCGGGCGGCTGCGAGGCCCCATCGAGGCCGCTCTGCGGCCGGGAAGGACCTCCTGATGCCACGCCAGATCAGCTACCGATGGCGTCTGCGCGAGCTGATGGCCGCCCGCGGCATGTTCACCGTCGGCGAGCTCATGCCGCACCTGGCCGAACGCGGCATCACCCTGTCCTCCTCCCAGGTCCACCGCCTGGTCTCCGGCACCCCGGAACGGCTGTCCCTGCCGGTGCTGGCCGCCCTCTGCGACATCCTCGGCTGCACCCCACCGACCAGATCACCACCTCGGCCCAGAACCTCCCGGCCCGCCGAGCCGCCGGCGAAGAAGCTCCGATCAACCTAGCCGCCCGGCGACCCACAAGGGTCCGACTGACGCCCGAGGGGTGAGCGGTGACTCCGGAGGAGTACGAGCGGTGGATGATCCGCGACTGCGCACGCTGCGGCCGTCGGGCCTCGAAGTCCGCCGAGTGGTCAGACGGACCGATCTGCCGGACCTGCTACGAACGGGCGATGCGAGTCCGCGGCCTCTGCCCCTGTTGCAACACCGATCGGCTGCTGCCGGGGCGAGACACCGGTGGCACACCGATCTGCCGGGACTGCGCGGGCATCGCCCGAGACTTCTTCTGTGATCGCTGCGGCTTCGAGGGACTCCTGCTCGGCGGACGTCTCTGCGAACGCTGCACCCTCGCCGACACGCTCGTCCGCCTCCTCGACGACGGCACTGGTCGTGTCGCCCCGGAGGTCCTGCCTCTGGTCAAGATCCTGCTGGATATGGGCAGGCCCAAGAGCCGACTGATCTGGCTTCGCAACCCCAACGTCGTCCGTCTCCTCCAGGACCTGGCCACCGGCAGCATCCCGCTCACCCACGAGGGGCTGCACCAGGAAACCCCCTGGCGGACTGTCACTCACCTGCGTGACCTGCTGATGGACAGCGGCGTCCTCCCACGAGTTGACCGGCAGCTCATCCTCTACCAGCGGTGGCTGACCGAACGGCTCGCCGTCATCGAGGAGCCCGAACACCGTCAGCTTCTCCGGCACTTCGCCACGTGGCACCAGATGAGGCGCCTGCGGGCCAAGGTGGAGAAGGGACCGCTGGGACGCTCCCAGACCAACCACACCAAGCAGGAGGTCACCCAGGCCGGTGCCTTCCTCGCATGGCTCGCCGACCGAGGACGCGCCATCGGACAGTGCCAGCAGGCCGACATCGACGCCTGGCACACCGAGAGCCTGGCCACCCGCCGCCCGTCCCAGTCATTCCTGCGGTGGTGCATGAAGACCGGCCGGATGCCCCGCCTCGCGCTGCCGCCCGCCGTCATCACCCAGGACCCGGAATCGCTGCACCAGCACCGCCGGCTCGCGATGCTCCGCCGGGTCCTCAACGACGACTCCCTGCCACTGCGGGCCAGGGTCGCCGCCGCCCTCGTTCTCCTCTACGCACAACCCGTCAGCCGCATCGCTCGCCTCACCATCGACTACGTCACCGACGACGAGACGACCGTCACCGTCCAGTTGGGCGACCCGCCGTCCCCGCTGCCGGAGCCCGTCGCCGTTCGATGCGGGCCTACATCCAGTCCCGTCAGCACCTGCCCTACGCCAGCAGCAGGAGCTCGCAGTGGCTCTTCCCTGGCCGTCAGCCCGGACAGCCGATGAATCCGGTCAGCCTCCAGGTTCATCTGCGTGAGATCGGCGTCCCGCCGCAGCGCGGTTGGACCTCCGCAATCCGACAGCTCGTCCTCCAGGCCCCGGCTCCCGTCATCGCGAAGGCGCTCGGTTATCACGACAAGACAGCCACTCGCTTGGTCACCGAAGCCGGAGGAACATGGAGCCGATACGCCCCCGGCGACCACCAGCGATGAAGCGCGGTACTTACGCCGGCTCCGCTGAGCCGCGTTTGTCCTCAACGTGCACGACGTGAAGCTCGGTGCCGTCCCGGTGGCGCTTGGAACGTCCGAACAGTCCGACAGCGATCTGCGACTGATCCTCGGGCTCATCGGGGCCGACATAGGTAAGAACGTCGTTGTGATGCCCGGTGACGACCCATCCCTCGTCGTCCTTGAGGTCGATCACCCCAAAGTCTCCTGCCGAAGATCCGGCATGAGCCGGGCCGAACTTCTTCAGGAGGTCGGTGGCCTGTTCAGCAAGCTCCCCTTCCGGAGCGGTCAGCACGACACAAGTGCCACGCTCGAACAGCACCCACGACTTGCGAGGGTCGGCGAGAAGCCGCTGCCAGACATCTATCAGTATCTCGGTGTCCACGCCGGTCATCGTGCCGCAGAGCACCGACACAGGGTGACGATCGACCGACGGCTACGGCGAATACGCGACACCTGAACATGCGGGCCTACCAGTCCCGAGGCCGCATACCCTTATGCTCACGCAGCTGCCACCAGTGCGCACACCCACAACACGATGGGGACGGTCAGAAGGTCCGCCTGCCCGTCGCGTGAGGGGACTCGTCGTCTTCGTCCACGTGGTCAGAGTTCGTCGTCGCGGTCCGCTGCCCCGTCGGCCGACTCGCTCTCCGCCTCCTTGGACGTCACCTCCGGGTCAAGGTGAGGGGCCTCGCGTTTTCCGGACAGGTGTCTGACCGTCGATTTGACGCGGCGATTCGCAACTTCTCGCACTCAACGTGAACTTCGCATGGAGGGCGGTAACCCACCGCCGAGTGGAGGCGTTTGCGATTGTACCAGAATTCGATGTAGCGAGTGATGTCCTGCCGGGCGGCCTCGCGGGTCAGGTAAGTCACCCTTGATACTCGCTCGTTCTTGAGGGCGCCGTAGATTGAGCATTTCCGATCTACCCTCCGGCGAGTGATGCTCGCTGGCGCATGACGACGAACACGGCGTGGATTGCGGTGGTG
>NZ_VSRY01000110.1 GCF_008271805.1 Streptomyces sp. TRM49041 | reverse complement strand
GCCCCGTTATGTTTTTCGCGGTCCTGCAAGAGGGCCGCTGGCCTCCGGGCCCGGCATGACTTTTGCCCCCTGTCGCACGGATGACCGGGGGGGGTGGTGTCACCGGGCCCGGGAGGTGCCGTCGGAGACGCTGATGAGAGGTCCGACCACCGCCTGGCCGGGCGCAATGCCCAGCCATCCGCGGGCGGCAGGTCTGCATAACGTGGATGCGCGAGAACGGCCCCGATGCCCAGGCCAGCACGTAACGAACGAGTGGGGGCACAGTGATCGACACTGACGGCGTGGGCGTCTTCCTCGGCTTGGACGTCGGCAAGAGCACGCATCATGGGCACGGGCTGACCCCGGCCGGGAAGAAGGTCTTCGACAAGCCGCTGCCGAACAGCGAACCGAAACTGCGGGCCGTCTTTGACAAGCTGCGCGACAAGTTCGGCACTGTCCTCGTGGTCGTGGACCAGCCCGCCTCGATCGGCGCCCTCCCGCTCGCGGTGGCCCGTGACGCGGGCTGCCAGGTGGCCTACCTGCCCGGACTGGCCATGCGGCGGATCGCTGACCTCTACCCGGGCGAGGCCAAGACCGACGCGAAGGACGCCGCGGTGATCGCGGACGCCGCCCGCACCATGCCCCACACCCTGCGTTCGCTGGAACTGACCGACGAGATCACCGCCGAGCTGACCGTGCTCGCGGGCTTCGACCAGGACCTCGCAGCCGAGGCCACCCGCACCTCCAACCGGATACGCGGCCTGCTCACCCAGTTCCACCCCAGCCTGGAGCGCGTTCTCGGGCCCCGCCTCGACCACCAGGCCGTCACCTGGCTGCTGGAGCGCCACGGCTCTCCGGCCGCCCTGCGCAAGGCAGGCCGCCGCAGACTCGTCGAACTGATCCGCCCGAAGGCCCCGCGCATGGCCGCCCGGCTCATCGACGACGTATTCGACGCGCTCGACGAACAGACCGTCGTCGTCCCTGGCACCGGCACCCTCGACATCGTGGTCCCCTCCCTGGCCCGCTCGCTCGCGGCGGTCCACGAACAACGCCGGGCCCTGGAAACGCAGATCAACGAACTGCTGGAGGCTCACCCTCTTTCCCCGGTCCTGACGTCGTTGCCCGGCGTCGGCGTCAGGACCGCCGCAGTCCTCCTGGTCACCGTCGGCGACGGCAGCTCGTTCCCGAGCGCCGCCCACCTGGCCTCCTACGCCGGCCTCGCGCCGGCGACCAAGTCGTCCGGGACCTCGATCCACGGCGAACACGCACCCCGAAGCGGAAACCGGCAGCTCAAACGCGCGATGTTCCTCTCCGCGTTCGCCGCTCTGCATGATGCCGCCTCCCGCACCTACTACGACCGCTGCCGAGCCCGTGGCAAGACCCACACCCAGGCACTTCTGCGCCTCGCCCGCCATCGCATCAGCGTCCTGTTCGCCATGCTCCGCGACGGAACCTTCTACGAACCCCGCACACCCGACGACGTCGAACTCGCCGCATAACCTCAGCAAGCACCAACCACCCCAAACCCGACAGGGGCGCCTTGACGAAAGACATAGAGGCACCCCCCCGTTACCTTTCTCGTGGCCCCGAAACGGGGCGCCTGGCCCCCGGGCCCGGTATGGCTGTGTGCCCCCTGTCGTACGGATGACCTGGGGGGTGTTGCCGCCGGGTCTCGGGGCACTGCTTGACCGCTGATGAGGGGCCTGACGACCGCCCGGCCCGGCGCAATGCCGGACCGCTTCAGGGACGGGATGTCTGCGTAACGTGGTTGCCGGCGTGTGGTGCCGCAGGGACGGCCAGGTTCGGGCACGAGTGCACGTCGAGGGGGCACGCGAGCATGGTCGACACCGTCGACATAGACCTGTTCCTCGGCCTTGACCTGGGCAAGGAGTTCCACCACGCCCATGGTCTGACCGGGCAGGGCAAGACCGTCCACGACAGGCGGCTGCCCAACACCGAGCCGAAGCTGCGGGAGCTGTTCGAGAAGCTGGTCGCAAAGTTCGGCACTGTCCTGGTCGTCGTCGACCAGGTCGCCAACATCGGCGCCCTGCCGATCGCCGCCGCCCGCGCGTCGGGCTGCCGGGTCGCCTACCTGCCCGGCCTGTCGATGCGCCGGGCCGCCGACCTCTACCCGGGCGAGGCCAAGACCGACGCCCGCGACGCGTTCGTCATCGCCGACGCCGCCCGGGCGATGCCTCACACGCTGCACTCGGTCGACCTCGATGACGAGACGATCGCCGAACTGCACATGATCGTCGGCTTCGACGACGACCTCGCCGCCGAGGCAACCCGCCTCTCCAGCCGGCTGCGGGGCCTGTTCACGCAGATCCACCCGCACCTTGAACGGGTCCTCGGACCGCGCATGCAGCACCCGGCTGTGCTGAGACTGCTGGACCAGTTCGGCTCGCCGGCCCAGATCCGCAAGGCCGGACGCAGACGGCTCACCGCACTGATCCGTCCAAAGGCGCCCAGGATGGCCGAGCGGCTGATCAACGATATCTTCACCGCACTCGACGAACAGACCGTCGTCGTCCCGGGCACAGACGCCGCCGCACTGATCGTCCCCAGCCTCGCCTCCTCGCTCCAGGCAGTGCTCGACCAGCGCAAACTGCTGGCGAAGAAGGAAGGCGCCTCCCCGACCTGGAAGAAGAGCTTCGGGTTTCATCCGCTGGCCGCGTGGTGCGCGAACACCGGCGAGTGCCTGGCGATGTGGCTGCGGACCGGCGGCGCCGGTTCGAACACGGTGGCCGACCACCTGCGGGTGTTGCGTTTTGGGCGGGTCAGAGAGAGATATGACAGGCGGAAGTTAGAATGCAGCGACGACTTGCGGATATGAGAAAGGCAGGGCCATGCGAATCGAAGGCGCGTGGGCCATGCAGCCCCCCGTTTTGTCTGACAGTCGGGGAACATTTCATGAGTGGTACTGCGCGGAAGACTTCCGGGCCACCCTCGGACACGAACTGACGTTCGCTCAGGCGAACTGCTCGGTGTCCAGGCGCGGGGTGATCCGTGGCGTCCACTTCTCGGATGTGCCGCCGGGCCAGGCCAAGTACGTGAAGTGTGTGCGCGGGGCGGTCCTTGATGTTGTCGTTGACATCCGTATCGGATCCCCGACCTACGGAGAGTGGGAGGGCGTACGGCTCGATGACATCAACCATCATGCCGTCTACCTGGCCTCAGGATTGGGTCATGCCTTCATGGCACTGACTGACGAGGCGACGGTCGTCTATGTCTGCTCGGAGCGCTACGCGCCGGAACGTGAGCACGCGATCCATCCCCTCGACCCGGCACTCGGCATTGCCTGGCCTCAAGGACTGGAGCCTGTTCTCTCTGCCAAGGACAGCCGGGCGCCGACGCTCGCTCAAGCCCGGAGTGGTGGGCTACTGCCGCGATACGAGGACTGCATCGTGCAAACGATCCGGCCGAACGGGCGGGTTCACTGACCCGGGC
The DNA here is from genome assembly GCF_008271805.1 of Streptomyces sp. TRM49041. Classification (GTDB taxonomy): domain Bacteria; phylum Actinomycetota; class Actinomycetes; order Streptomycetales; family Streptomycetaceae; genus Streptomyces. The sequence continues at coordinate 18,593 of NZ_VSRY01000110.1, read as the reverse complement.
CGTACGTCTCTGCCTCTGGGCTCATGCCCAGCGCCGGCCGCCGAGGGTCTCGGCGAACGCGACGGACAGGGCGTCACGCCATGGCCGGATCGGTGCGATGCCCACCTCTTTCCAGCGGTTGTGTGCCAGCACGCTGTACGCGGGACGGGGTGCGGCCGTTGGGAATGCCCTACTGGTCGTCGCCCGGACCCGGGCGGGGTCGGCGCCTAGCAGGCGGAATACCTCCTGCGCGAGGGCGAACCACGTCGTCTGGCCGCGACTGGTGGCGTGGAAGATGCCGGTGGAGTGAGTATTTCGTCCGAGAGCGATGACACGATCCGCGACATCGCCTGCCCAGGTGGGCTGTCCATGTTGGTCGGCGACGACATCTACTGCCGCTTGTTCCCTCTCCAGACGGGCCATGGTGCGTAGGAAGTTGGCACCGTGCGCTCCGTAGAGCCAGGCGGTGCGGACGACTGCGCTGGCGTCGGGCAGGGTACTGAGAACGGCCCGTTCCCCGGCGAGCTTGGTGCGTCCGTACGCGGTTCGCGGAGCGGGTTCGTCTGCTTCGTCGTAGGGCCATGCGGAGTCTCCGGGGAAGACGTAGTCGGTCGAGATATGGATGAGACGGGCGTCAAGTGCGGCGCAGGCCTCGGCGAGGTGGCGGGCCCCGTCGGCGTTGACACGGTATGCGTCGTCCTCGTTGGATTCGGCCTGGTCGACCGCTGTCCAGGCGGCGCAGTTGACGACAATGTCGGGCCTGGTGTCGGCACATGCACGCCGCACGGCCTTGGCGTCGGTAATGTCGAGCCGGTGGCGGGTGGTCGCGGCCACGGAGTCGCCGTCGTGCCGGAGCCGATGAACGATTTCCTGGCCGAGCATGCCGCGCGCGCCTGTGACGAGCCACCTCATGGTCGGGCTCCCACGCTGGCGCGGGCCTTCAGTGGCTCCCACCATGCCCGGTTTTCGCGGTACCACTGGACGGTTTCGGTCAGTCCGGTCGCGAAGTCCCTGCGTGGCCGGTATCCGAGTTCGCGTTTGATCTTGGAGTAGTCGAGGGCGTAGCGGCGGTCATGTCCCTTGCGGTCCACGGCGTACTCGACGCTGTCCCAGCCGCTGCCACAAGCTGACAGAAGGTGCTCCGCCAGCTCGCGATTGGTCATGGCGGTGCCACCGCCGACGTTGTAGATCTCCCCTGGGCGCCCCGCGCGCCGGACGAGTTCGATGGCGTTGATGTGGTCGTCGATGTGCAGCCAGTCACGGATGTGCAGGCCGTCGCCGTACAGCGGAACCTTCTCTCCGTCCAGCAGGCCGGTGATGAACAGCGGAATGAGCTTTTCGGGGAATTGGTGGTGGCCGTAGTTGTTGGTGCAGCGCGTGATGCGCACATCGAGGCCATGAGTTCGGTGGTAGGCGAGAGCGATCAGGTCGCTCGATGCCTTCGCGGCCGCGTAGGGTGAACTGGGGCTGAGTGCTTGGTCCTCGGTGCAGAATCCGGAGTCGATCGAGCCGTAGACCTCGTCTGTCGACACATGCACGAAGGTCCGCGGGGGGTTGTCCACAGCCGCGGCCAGGAGGGTGTCGGTACCGAGGACATTGGTGCGCACGAATGCGTCGGCGCCCACGATGGAGCGGTCCACATGCGATTCGGCGGCGAAGTGGACGACATGGTCGTGCTCGGCCACGAGTTTGCGGGTAAGTTCCGTGTTGCAGATATCCCCTCGTACGAACTGGAAGTCCGCGTGCCGTTGTACTTCGGCCAGGTTAGCCAGGTTCCCGGCGTAGGTCATCTTGTCGAGTACGGTGACCGAGATGTCGCCGGGTCCTGTGGGGCCGAGCAGCGTGCGGACATAGTGTGAGCCGACGAACCCGGCTCCTCCGGTGACCAGGATGGTGGTCGTCTTCATGATGGGATCTGTACCTTGCTGTGGTCGCCGAGGAGGAACCGGTGAGCCGAGGGGGTGTGCGCGGATGATGTGACCTCGACCTGACGTCCGATCAGTGACGCCTCGATCCTGCCCACTCCTGTGATGGACGCCTCTGGCAGCACGATGGAGTACTCGATCTCGCTGTTCTCGATGCGGCAGTCGCGTGCCACTGATGTGAACGGACCGAGGTAGGAGCCTGTGATCGTAGTGCCCGGCCCGATCGAGACTGGGCCCACGATGCGCGAGTTGCGCACCCTCGCGTCTTCGTCGATGTGGACCCGGCCGATGACCTCGCTGGCATCGTCGACCTTGCCGTCGATCCGGCGTTCTGCGGATTCGAGTACGGCCCGGTTCGCCTCGAGCATGTCGGTGACGTTGCCGGTGTCCTTCCAGTAGCCGGTGATGATCAACGGCCGTACGCTGTGGCCCTCGTCGATCAGCCACTGGATCGCGTCGGTGATCTCTAGTTCGCCGCGCGCGGAGGGCTTGATCTCGGTCACGGCCTCATGCACGGCCGGGGTGAACAGATACACCCCCACGAGTGCTAGAGGGCTGCTCGGGACCTTGGGCTTCTCCTCCAGGCGCACTACGTTGCCCGCGTTGTCGAGTTCGGCGACGCCGAAGAGCGAGGGGTTCTCCACCTCTGTCAGCAAGATCCGGGCAGCCGGGCGGTCGCGACGGAACTCCGCGACCAGCTCCTTGATGCCACCAAGCACGAAATTGTCTCCGAGGTACATGACGAAGTCGTCTTGACCGAGGAATTCGCGAGCGATATAGACGGCGTGTGCCAGTCCCAGCGGATGCGGCTGGCGAATGTATGTCACCCGCAGACCGAAAGCGGAGCCGTCACCGATGGCTTTCATGATTTCAGCCGCTGTGTCTCCGACAACGATGCCGACATCGCTGATACCGGCATCGGCGATAGCTTCTAGTGCGTAGCAGAGGACGGGTTTGTTTGCGATCGGCACCAGCTGTTTGGCGAAAGAATGGGTGATGGGCCTGAGTCGGGTTCCGGATCCGCCGGACAGTACGAGCGCCTTCATGGAGAACCTCGCGGGAGGGGAATTTTCACCGGTGTACCGTTCACAAGCTTTTGAAGAGACGATGTGCGCCCTACTGCCAGAACAGCATGCTGACGAAGTCGACATTGGCCCCTGTCCCGGGTACAGAGGTGGCAAGAGGATCGTCCTGACAGTTAGAGCAAGGACAGAGATTGACATAGCCGTCGATTTCGTTGACGGTTGCGCCATTCTCCGATACAGCCATGCAGAGGTCGTCTGCGAGGTCCTTGGTCACAACAGGAGGTCCGGTGCCGGCGTTGGTGTAGCTGAACAACCGTCGGCAGCCTGAGCACTGGCCGGCAGCACCACGACAAGCAGCGCCGCCGCACCGAGGGCGGATACATTCGCGAGTAGTCTTTTCATGGTTTCTGCTCTCGTTCTGACATTTTTGAACCTAGCCAGTGATACCCCACGGTGTCCGATGGATTGCGATGCATCTCAGCAATTCGCCCGTTTGACGACACGGCACATCCTGGTAATCGCGGTCGGGGGAAACGCTCCCAGACAACCAACAACGTGACGGGTCATCGGGATCCGACTTGGGACCCTGTGCGCCGGCCTGACAGGGTGGCAGGCGGTGGCAGCAGCCCCGCCGCGGAGACCGTCAGGTCCGTCCGGTAGCCGTAACCATTCGACTGCGACGGTGCTGCATTGAGGACACAGCCGAGGAAGCGGGCGTTCAAGGCGGTCAGCGCTTCAAGGGACTGGTGGAGGTGGCGGGCCCTGGTTTTGGGGCATCGCGCGACGAGGAGGGTGCCGTCGGCGAGCCCTGCCAGTACACCAGCGTCAGCGTACGGCAGCAGTGGGGGCAGATCGAGGAGAACCACGTCGTAGTACTCCCTCAGCCGGGACAGAAGTTCCTTGCATCTTCCGGAAGCCAAGAGTTCGCTAGGATGGGGCGGCAGCGGCCCAGCGGGGAGAATCATCGGACCGCCCTCCCCGAACTGCTGGACCACCTCTTCCAGTCGGGCGCGGCCGGACAGCACGGTCGTCAGTCCTTCCGCATCCCTCAGACCGAGGTACTGTCCACTGCGCGGTCGACGCAGGTCGGCTTCGACCAGAAGGACGCTGCGCCCGCCACGGGCCATCGCGATCGCCAAGTTGCAGGCGATATTCGACTTTCCTTCGTTGGCCACAGGGCTTGTGATCGCGATGAGACGGGGCGGGGAGTTGATCTCGACGCACTCCAGGTGGGTGCGCAGGCGGACAAACGCCTCCGACCACGCACCCTGGGGGCTGTGCACGATCAGTGGATTGCGGGGAACCTTCGCATCGTACGGAATCGAGCCCAGGACAGGTGCGCCTGTTGCCTCGCGCAGATCGTCGACGCCCCTGACCTTGTCGTCCGTCAGAGCCCGCAGCCGTGTCAGGCCGACGCCGACCAGCGATCCCAGCAGCGCACCCAGGAGTCCGTTGAGCAACGGCTTGGGTGATACCGGACGGCTTGGTGCTGTCGCCCGGTCCAGCAACTCCGCGCTGACTGATCCCGTCCCGTCGTGGCGAATCCACCCCACGCGGGGCAGCAGGACTTGGGCGGTGGCGTTGGCGATCGCGGCGGCCTTGTCGGCCGTCGGCGCGTCGGCGGTGAGCGCGAGGATCTGCACCCCCTCCTGGGTGTCGGCGCGGATGTGGCGGACAACCTGCCTGGTCGGCAGCCCCATGGTCTCGGCCGTGGCCTCGGCGACCTTGCCGGATTCGGCGAGCCGCGCGATGGTCGGCATCAGGTTCTGGGTGGTGTTGCTGACGTAGAGCTGCTCACCGGAGACGGCGCCGCCGGTGACGAGCACGGTCGCGGTGGCCTCGTACCTCGGAGGCGTCTTCTCGGTCACCACCAGGGCCCCGGTGATTCCGGCCAGGAGCGACAGCAGCACAAGCCCGCCGTTGCGCCAGGCCATGGAAAGCACCTGGGTGGCATCACGTGAGGTCGCCACTGGGCCCTCCCTTCGACAAGATGCCGGCGGCCGTCTTCGCGGAGTGGGTGACGGGCCCACAGACGGGCTGGGCTGACGCCTCATGGCCGGTGCGGCCCTCGCCCGGCGGGTGAGGGGCTAGGCGAAGGCGGAAGCGGCCACAGTGCGTGTCCAGCCATTGCGGGGCCAGCCCGGTGAGCGCGCACAGCTCGGATGCGTGGACGGTGATCTGGACGTCCGTCCGATCGGTGAGGACATCGAAGAGGCTGATCCAGTGTTCGGTGCGCTTTCCGGCAGCGGCGGTCAGAACGTGCATCGGCCCTCCCTTCTCATGGTGTCGGCGGTCGCGGTCAGGGCGATGCGGGCCACGTGCCGCCAGGCCCTGCCCCGAGCAGGGTGCTGCCCGCGTCGGCGTGCGACGGAGAGCCCGATGCCCAGCAGCGCGCGGAGCAGCACCGCCGCCCTCACCAGGGGGTAGGTGCGGCGTCGGTGGCGGGCGAAGAACCGGAGCATGCTGCGGTACAGATGGGGCCAGATCCACGACGGATCTCGGCTGCTTGCCCCGATGACGTGTATGGCTTCGACCTCGGGTACGTAGTACACGCGGGCCCCGAGCCGCCCCGCCTGCCAGCACAGTTCCTCGTCCTCGTAGTACATGAAGTAGCCCTCGTCGAGCCCGCCGAGCTGTTCGAGCAGCCCGGTGCGAATGGCCATGCAGGCTCCGGACACCCAGTCCACCGGGACGGGCGGCCCGGGGTTGCGGCAGACGTCATAGGCGCGTCGCCGAGTTCTGCCGGACAGCAGGCGGCGCAACCCGACCGGCATCAGGCTCCCGCCGAAGCGGCTGGCCAGCACGGAGCTCAGCGACTCGAACGGGTGGGCGCTGATGGCGACGCGCCCGTCGGTACCGACGAGCCGGGGACCCGCGATGCCCACATCGGACCGGGCTTGCAGCAGGGCGACCAGGGCTCGGGCGGTGGCCGGCGGCACCACGCAGTCGGGATTCACCAGAAGCACGATGTCGGTGTCCACCGTGGTCAGTGCCTGGTTCACCGCGGCCGCGAACCCGATGTTGGTCGGGTTGACAGTCCGCGCAACGGTGGGGAACCGGGTGGCGAGCAGCCGTGCGGTCCCGTCCGTGGACGCGTTGTCGACCACGCGTACCGCCAGCCCGGCACCGCGCAACGCGGTGAGGCAGTCGGCGATGTGGGCCTCGGAGTGATAGGTGACGACGATCGCGGTGGCGACGGGCCCGGCGGTGCCCGGCTCGTCGGCTCCGGTCCGTTCGGCCGTCATGGGCGACCTCCTGTGGTCAGTGGATCGGTGGTCCAGGTCCGGGTGGTGAGCAGCGTCAGTGCGGGCAGGACCCCCAGTTCCCAATGGCCGTCGGTGGGGCCGGCGAAAGCCGCCGCTGCCAGGAAGCCGCAGAGGAGAGCGCCGAAGGCCAGAGGAACGCCCTCCCCAAGGGCGAGGGCCGCGCGCAGTGGGCGAAGCAGCGGCCACAGGACGGCGATGAGGCCGACGAGGCCCAGATTGGCGAGGACCATCACCCAGAAGACGTGGTAGGTCGGCCCGACGTCGGTGATCTTGAAGGTGGGGAGGTAGACATCGCGGGTCGTCTGGCCGAGACCGGCTCCGGTCAGCGGCCAGTCGGCGAAGACGCGCAGCCCGACCATCGCTTCGGGTGCCCGGTAGCCGGCCGTTTCGTCCAGGTGCTCGCCGGACAGCAGGATCCGGGCGCGCAGCCCGGCGCTGACAGCGGCTCCGCAGACCACGAGAGTGGTTGCCCCGACCGCGGCCAGGGCCACGCTGAGGCGGACTCGCCTGGTGCCGCGCACCAGCAGAACCAGCAGGCCGACCCCGGCGGCCAGCCACATGGCCCGATAGCCCGCGACAGCCGTGTCGGCGGCGAAGAGGGTGATCAACGCTCCCAGACCGACGCGTCGCCACCCGCGGGTGCGGCCGGCAACGACGAGCAGCGGCACAAGGGCGAGTACCGAGAGCAGACCGCCGTGTCGCCCCGGCATCGTGAGCTCCACCGCGGCGAGGGCGGCCGCCCCCGTCACATAGAGCACCGCCGCCGCTCGCATCCTGCGCGCGTTGGTCAGGGTGCGGGTGGTGACGAAGAAGTAAGCAGGGATGACGCCCAGGTGATAGGCGGCGATCAGCACCTGGTGGAGGGCATGTCCGCGTGCCAGACCGAACAGCGCGCCGGCCAGGGCGATCACCGCCAGGAGCGCCATCGCCCGGTCCATGGTGGTTCGCCGGGGTCGGTCGTCGACCGCAGAGGCGGCGCGGCGCACCAGCAGCGCCAGGCAACCGATCGCCAGTACGCCGATGTGAAGGACCGTGATGAAGGTGACATCGGAAGTGCCCAGCGCCTCGGTGGCCGCGACGCCACCGACGATGCCGACCGGGAGAACGGCCCATGGCCACAGGACAAAGGTCACCAGACACACCAGGGCCGCGGCGGGCAGGATACCCAGACGACCAGGGAGCACTTCCGCCGAAAGGACTCCGGCGGAGCCGAGAGCGGCCGCGAGGCAAGCGGCCGACGCGGGAACGATGAGCTTCCTCGGAACGAGGAGCAGCCCACTCATGGGCCGGTCCTCTCCAGCCCTCCGAGCAGGCCCCGGATCTGCTCGCCCCGCGCCGACCAGCTGTTGCGGGCCGCGGCGGCGCGACGCCGGGCCAGCGCGGCCGGGCAGTGGCGCGAGTCCAATGCCTCCTCGATGGCCCGGACGAACCCTTGCGGGCCGGAGCCGAGATGGACGAGACCGGCCATCGGGATCAGAGACGGCAGCGGTGTGGCGGCGACAGGTTTACCTACGGCCAGGTACTCGTACAGCTTCTTCGGGTGCACGTAGTCGATCCGGCCGCCCACCCGATAAGGGATCAGGCCGACATCACAGGCACGCAGTACGGCGGGCATCTCGTCAAAGTCGACCGGGCCCCGCAGATGTACGTTGGGCAGTCCCGCCAGCGGTGCGCGGCCGGTACGGGTGGACGGCCCGACCAGCAGGAACGTCCAGTCGGGGCGAAGACGGGCCACGGCGGCGAGGAGTTCCGCGTCAAAGGCCCGGCTGTCGATCGCCCCGGCATAGACGAGCCGCGGGCCGGCCAGCTGTGTGATCCACTCGGCGAGCGGACCTTCCGCGACGAACCTCTCCGGATCGCACCCGTTGGGTACGATCACGGGCGGGCGCCGCGAGGGCGGCAGCCACCGCGGCAGCGCCGACGACGAGGCCAGGACGAGATCTGCGGCGCCGACCGCCTTCCGCAGGGCGCTGCGCAGGTGGGGGCGGTTCCAGCGGTGCGTGAACGTCCAGTCAAGGTCCACCGCGTCGTAGACGAGCACATCTTCCCCCAGCCGGCCGGCCGTCGGCGCGGCCAGGTCTTCATCGAGCCACAGGATTCTCCGACTGCCCTGGCGGCGGTCCAGCCAGCGGCGCACCAGCGCTGCGGCAACCCGGCGGTTGATCCAGTTGAGCGGGGGCAGCAGCCGGCCGAACGGCACCATGGTGGGAGGCACCGCGTGCCACAGGGAGGGGGCGACCTGGCGGACGACGAAGGTCCAGCGAGGGCGTCGGCCCGGCGGGTCGACGAACAACACCCGGCGGCCGACCGCGAGTTCCCGGGCGAGGGCATGCTGACGGTGAGCTCCGGCGAGCCAGGGCACTCCACTGAGCATCACCGACCAGCTTCGCCCGTCACCGTCCGGCAGGGGGCCCACGTCGCCCTGGACGACGGCCCAGAGATCCCGGAGGCCGAGGTGACCGCGCCACCGCAGCGCGCGCCGAACCAGCCAGTCCACAAGCACCAGGGCCTGGAGTGTCCGCAACCGCCATCGGGGCTGTGTGACCCCGGCGTAGCGGAGGAGCCCGTCGAGACGGAACTTGCTGCGAACGGCGGAGCCCAGCAGTCGGGTCGACGCACCGAGAGTGTGCGTGACGACCGCGTCCGGCGTCATCCAGAGCCGATGGCCGGCGAGGCGGAGGTTGCGGGCGAGCAGAACGTCATTGAAATAGAGCGGAAACCGCTCGTCGAAGACTTCAGCCGGATCCAGCACGGCACGGCGTAGCAGCAGACAGCTCGCGGATGGCTGTTCCACCTGCCCCTGGCGGGACAGGTCCGCTCCGCTCATGAGGTGTTCGCGCCACGGGCGTCTGAAACCCGGCAAGTACCGCAGCGTGGTGGCCAACGCCACCAGACTGCGGAACGTGGGCAGGCGCATGTAGTGCTGTTGAACGCTGCCGTCAGGGTTGAGGTACAGCGGCGCTACACCAGCCACGTCGGGGCGCTCGCGCAGGAAACCGGCGAGGGCTGTGAGTGCTCCGGGCCGCAGACGGACATCACTGTTGAGGAGAAGGATCATGTCCCCGCGAGCTCGGGCGTACGCCTGGTTGACCGCCGCGGCAAAGCCGAGGTTCCGCTCGTTGCGGAGAAGCAGCACGTTCGGGTGGGCGGCAAGCATGTCCGGGGAGCCGTCCCGCGACCCGTTGTCGACGACGATCACCTCATACCGCAGCCCATCGGTTGCGGCACGGGGCAGAGAGTCCAGACAAGCACGGGTTTCGGCACAGGTGTTCCAGCTCACCAGGAGCACCGAGACCTCGGGCAGGGTCATGAGCTGCGCCACCCCGGCAGCGGGGCGAGCAGTTCGAGCGCTTCGCGGACCGAGTGCCGGGTCCCGGTGAGACCAGCCCGGATGAGAGGGCGCAACACGCCGTCCCGCAGCCGTGCCGTGACGTCGGGATCTCCGGTCAGCCGGTCGTGAGCGGCCTGAGGCAACTGCGCAGACGCGCCCATCAGATCAATCATGTGAAGCACGACCATCCTCCGAGCGGCAGGCTGCTCGATCGACGCCACACGACACTCCCAGTCGCATTAATTCATTTCGATCTCGGTCAGAGATGGCTTTACTGGGTGTCGGCCTATTCGGTCAGACGGTAATGGCGTCGACATTGATTCGGTTCCGACGCGTCGGCGTGTCGTCTGTTTTTAGTGCATTCGCGTTACTCGCCTTTGCGATTCTCGGCGCCATTGCGGCGCCGGAAGGGTGTAGGTCCTACACCCTTCCGGGGGGTCATCGCCCCCGTGGCGTTAGCTGTGCTTGACATGGCGTTATGTCTGCCTGCGACAGGTTTTTGCTCGTCACGGCCGGCCCTGCCGCCGGGCCGGAAGCCATCCGAGAAGGTGTGAGGAGCGTGGAAAGTGACTACGTCTCGCAGACGGCGTAGCGTCCTCGCCTTCGTGGCAGCGGCCGCTGTCATCGTCGCCGGCCCGCTGGTGGCCGCAGAGACGGCACATGCCGAGTACCCGCCGAATGCACCCAGTCTGAGCATCGATACGACAGGGATCGCCGGTGATCCGCTCCTTTTCACCGCGACGGGGTTCGCCGCCAAGCAACAGGTCGTCGCGGAACTCATCTCGAAGCCACCGGTGCTGGGCACGTTCTTCGCCGGCTCGAAGGGCACGGTCTCGGGGACCGTCACGATCCCCGAGACCAGCAAGCCCGGCCCACACGCCTTCAGAGTCACCGCCCGTGATCCGGACCTGGTCCTGTCAGCGGTGATCAATGTGCTGCCGCGACACCAGAAGCTCCCGCCGGACGGTCAGCTTCCTGAGACCGGTTCCGGCCAAAGGACCTTCGTCATGTTCGGCACGGCTGTCGGTTTGCTGGCAGTCGGCGGGGGAGCCGTCCTCGTGGTACGGCGTCGGCGCACGCGCCGCTGACCTGGCCGCCACCGTGCAGCACTCCCCGGCCCCTGGAAGCACACATCCCGCACCACCGCACCGCCGACGTCGGCGTGTCCGATATCTGACGGCGGCCGTCGTGTTCCTGATCCTGGCGGGAGCGGCCTGGATCGCGGTCACCGGTCTGATCGCCCGTAACGAACTGCTGGCCGCACAGCGGGATCTGCACACGCTGCGGCGGTCGGTCAGCGCAGGGCCGTCGCGGGACTCCGCCGCCGCACCCGTGCCTGGCTCCACGTCGAAAGCCGAGGCGGCGCTGCGTTCCGCGGCGGCACACGCCGCCCGAGCGCACCGCCTCACCACCGGGCCCGCCTGGTACTCGGCCACGCACCTGCCCTTTCTCGGCGACCTGGCACGTATCGTGCGCGGCACGGCGCACGCCGCTGACCGGCTGACCCACGAGGTGCTCACTCCCCTCGTCCGCAGCGTCCCGGATCTCACGGCCGACGCACGAGGCGGTGATACCCATCGCCTGCTGACCGCCCTGCACGACGCGGCCCCGGCACTCGAACGCGCCGCGCGGGACGCCGCGGAAGTCCGCGCCCAGGCCCGCGGACTGCCACACGCCACCTGGTTGCCGGCAGCCGAGCGGGCCCGTACGCAACTGGTCCGCCAACTCGACCGGATTGCCCCGACGACGGCCGACACCGCCCTTGCGGCCCGGCTCCTTCCGCCGATGCTGGGGGAACACGGGCCGCGGCGTTACTTCGTGGTCTTCCAGAACACCGCCGAAGCTCGCGGTACCGGCGGGCTGCCCGGGGCCTTCACGGTGGTCACGGCCGACCGGGGCCGCATCGGCTTCGACACCTTCGGCAACGACACCGTACTGCAGCCGACCCGGCCCACAGTGGACCTGGGAGCGGATTACGCCGCCTTGTACGCCGCCAACAAGCCCACTCAGTACTGGGGGAACTCCAATCTCAGCCCTCACTTTCCCTATGCGGCCCGCATCTGGGCCGAGGCATGGAGGGAGCACAGTGGCCAGAAGGTGGACAGGGTGCTCGCCGTCGACCCCACTGTGCTGGGCCGGCTGCTGGAGGCCACCGGGCCGGCCCGTCTGCCCGACGGCACCCTGCTCACCGGCGCCAACGCCGTGGAGCTCACCGAGCGCTCGAGCTACGCGGCCTACCAGGACGTCACTTCCCGCAAAGCCTTCTTCCTCGACGTCGCCCGCACCGCCGCCACACAGTTGACCGGCGCCGCCAAGGATCCGCAGCGGATTCCCGCGCTGCTGCGGGCCGTGTACGACGCGCAGCGGGACGCACGTCTGAAGGTGTGGAGCACGCTCCCGGCCGAGCAACGCCTCATCGAACCCAGGGCATTCAGCGGCTCACTCCCCAAAGACGCGGGCCCCTTCGCCGGGGTCGTCGTCAACAACGCGGCGGCCACCAAGCTCGACTACTACCTCGACCGAAGGCTGACCTGGGAGCCGGGCCCCTGCACCCCGCACGGACGAACGGTCACCGCCACCGTGACGCTGACCAACCGGGCGCCGGCCACGGGACTCCCGGCCTACGTCACCGATCGCCTCGACACCCGGGCCCGTTCCTCCCGGCCGGGTGACAACCGACTGCTGGTCTCCTACTACGCCAGTGCGGGAGCCGCCCTGACCGGGGCGATGCTGGACGGCCGTCGTATCCCGCTGAACCATGCCGTCGAACACGGCCACCCGGTGTACACCCTCGATCTGGAACTGCCCGCGGGGAGCACCCGCACCGTGACGCTGCACCTGTCGGAGCCGATCACAGATCGCGCCCCGACCCTGCTGCGCCAACAGCTGGTGAATCCCTTGCGGACCGAGGTGAAACCGTACCCGCGATGCCGCCGTTGACGACGGCCGTCAGCCGTTCGGCTCCGTCACCGGGCGGCCGGGCACCGACGTGGCGAGCGGCCCACCCACTCCCCGATCCGCATGGCACGGCGACGCGGCCCGCCCCACCCTGGGCCGCAGTTCGCGTACCACCATCACCTGCTGTTGATGGCAGCTTGCCGAGGGCCGGGCGACCGGGAGACATCGGGAGCGATCAGCGCATCGGCAGGTTCTCCGGCAGGCGGGCGAGCAGCCGCAGATGATCGCCGAGCCGCGGATGGGTGCTACGCGGTGAGCCGCAGGCGGCCCAGTCGGCGAACAGCAGCGACATCCCCGACGGGCTGGGCAGGCGGGAGGGCCTCATGTAGTACCGGGCGAAGACGGTGTCGCAGCGCTCGACCACGAAGCCGCACTCCTCCACCAGCGTCGTCAACGACCGCGCCGAGAAGTGCCAGCGGTGGCAGTCCGGCTGCAGATGCGGCCATGATCCACCCTGCCGTCGGGCGGAGGACGATGCGATGTTCGGCACTTCGAGGGCGAGCCATCCTCCGGCGGTGAGCGATGCCCGGGCCTTGGTGAGGAACCGCCGGGGCTCGTCGACGTGTTCGAGCACGTGGAAGGCGCACACGGCGTCCACCGCGGTGGTCGGTGTGACCGTCTCGAAGCAGCCCTGTCGTACCGGCACCTTGAGCTTGTCCCGCGCGTGGCGGACACAGACCTCGGACAGTTCCACTCCGTCGGCTGCGATGCCGGCTCTCCGGGTGGCTTCGATGAAGTAACCGCCTGCTGAGCCGGCCTCCAGCAGAGACCTCGGGCGGGTGGCCGACAGGAGCCACCGCATCCGCCGGGCGGCTTCGTACCGCCACTGCCCGGCGCGGGCGAAGTAGCGTCGGTAGTAGGTGCCGTCGAAGAGGTCCCACTGGTGTGCCCCGTCGCCGTTCGCGGCGGTCCAGTGGAACGCGCACGCCGGGCAACGGCGCAGCAATCCGCCGAAGACCGGCTCGTCGCCCGCGGCCTGGTGGCAGAGGGGGCAGCGGGTCGCTTCCATCTGCAAGGTCATGCGTTGCTCCTTTTCCGCGCGGGAACCGCGCCGCGATGGGGGGTCAATCCGGCAAGAGCCATGCGCAGCCGGGCCAGGTCTGATGCGCCGAAGAATCCGAGCAGGGCCAGCAGCGCGGCCGCGACCAGCACGGTCAGGCCACCCCGGCAGGCGACTGCCACGGCGGCGTCGGCCCGGCCCGCCCCGGGAACCAGCTGGAACGTGACCAGACAGGCAAGGACTCCCGCCGTCACGGCCGCGAAGACGGGTGGCCACAGTGCTCGCAGCAGCGGTGCCACCGGCCGCCCGGATCTGCTGTGGAAGTGCGCGAAGAAGTAGACGGTACCCCCGAAGGCCGCCAATGTGGTCGCCAGCGGGACCCCCCAGGGACCGAGAAGCCGAAGCAGCGGAACGGTGAGCAGCAGATTGAGCACGGCGGCCAGCACCGTGCCGCGGGTCTCACACCCGGGCCTGCCCTCGGCCCGGGTCACCATCGCGGCCGCGCCGGCGATCACACTCGCGGCGCAGCCGGGGGCCAGGACCATGATGGTCACGGCCGCGGCAGGCAGGGGACGGCCGAGCCACATCCGCACCAGCGAATCGGCCGACACCACCAGGACGGTGGCCGCGATCGCGCCGAACGCCGTCAGGTACCGGGTCAAATCGATGTAGAGCCGGTCGAGCCGACCGGGTTCATCGTCGGCCGCCGCGGCGGCCGACGGGAAGGCTGCCGTGAGAATGACCACCGAAGGCAACCGCAGCAGCCCGACAAGGCGGCTGCCCAGGTCGTATCCAGCTACCGCCGACGGACTGTGGAAGCCTGCGAGCACCAGCCGGTCCGTCTCGCTGTTGACCGCGGCTGCCGCGCCCGCCACCTGGACACGTGAGCCGTACGACGCCACATACGCCACATCGGACGGTCTGATGTCCCGCAGGCTGGGCCTCAGCCCAGCGGCGTACCGGCGGGCCAAGCAGACGAACATCAGTGCCCGCAACGCACTGCTCACCACCACCGAGGCGGCCAGCTCCACCAGTCCGCCGCCCAGCGTGACCACCGCTGCCGCGAGCCCCGCGCCGAGCACAGCGGTGCCGGCGACCACCCAGGCCACCGGGCCATAGCGCTGGGTGCCCTCGAGCACGCTCCGCCAGGGCAGCGCGAGACTGTCGAGAAGAAAGCCCACCAGCAGGACCAGAGCGGCGTCCCGCGCCGGCGCGGAGAGCTCATCCAGATGGAACGCGCGGGCCAGCCACTGCCAGCAGATCGCCGTCCCGGCAAGGGCCAGCGCGGAGAGAACGGCACCCCACACAACGCCCAGGCCCAGTACGGCGCAGACCTGTCGCTGCCGCCCGCCTCCGACGGCCCGGGCGACCTCCCGGATCTGAACCGAGCCGAGCCCCAGGTCGGCGAGCGACACAATGGCGATCAGACCCGTAAGCAGCGCCCACACACCGTACGAGCGGGCGCCGATGCTCCCGTACACCACCGGTAGTGACGCGACGCCGGCCAGCGCGGTGGCGACCCTGGCTGCGAGAAGCCTGGCGCTGTTGCCGGCCACCCGAGCCGCAACGGCTTCGGCCGGAGCGGCGCTACCGCTGGAGAACTCCGGCGGGCTAGCCACCGGGAACCCACCCGGACCGGTCAGGAGCACAGAACGGATCAAGCTTCATAGCATTTATGTTTTGCCGTCACATCCCATGCCCGCCACTTGAGAAGCCAGGATTGCGTCATAAGGGAGCGAATCACTACACGCATGCGCGCCGATGCCTACCTGGATGACGGCGTTCGCCCTGTTAATCTCCGGCTGCAAAGGGCCCTTCCCCAACAAGATCGAGTAGTCAATCATGCCGGAATCCAAGACAGTCGGCGGGCAGCACGGCCCCCTCCTCGGTCCGCCGACCCATGCTCGGCCGTCACGCCAGGATGCCCAGCGGATGAGCGACCTGCGCTGCGTGTGCTGCGGGAGCCGCAGTTTCACGCAGCGTCCGGCCTTGTGGCCGAAGCTGATCGAAGAGTGGCAGCTGAGCGAGGAGGAGGCCGCCTATATCGATCGGCAGCAGGGTTTGCATTGCACCCGCTGCGGGGCAAGCCTCCGGTCTCTGGCCCTGGCCCATGCGATCATGAAGGTCTACGGCACGACGAGCCTTTTTCCCGTCTTCATGCTTCGCCATCCTCTGCTCAAGGTCCTTGAGATCAATCGGGCCGGAACCCTTCACCGCTTCCTGCGGAGGATGCCGCGCACGAAGCTGATGAGCTTCCCCGATATCGACATGATGGCGCTTCCCTTCGATGACGCGTCGATGGACTTGGTTGTGCATTCGGACACGTTGGAGCATGTGCCCGATCCTGTGCAGGGGCTGCGCGAGTGCTTTCGCGTGGTCCGGCCGCGAGGCTGGGTCTGTTTCACGATTCCGGTTGTCGTCGGCCAGCTGACGCGGACGAGGGCCGGTAAGCCCCCGAGTTACCACGGAGTGCCGCCGGAGGGGACACCCGACTGCCTCGTCCAGACGGAATACGGCGCTGACATGTGGACCCAGGTCATGGAGGCCGGCGGGGGCGAGTGCCGCATCATCCGTCTCGAGTTTCCCGCCGCTCTCGCCATCGCCGCCCGTAAGTTCTAGACTAAGGGCTGTCCCGTAACTGCTGGTCACGGGTGAGATGATCTTGTCGTGGCTGGTGTGATCACGGCGTCGGAGCCGTCCTGGATAGCCCCGTTCACCGGGCTGAGCCCCCGCCTGTTCGGGAAACTGGTGACCGTGCTGCGGCGAGAAGGTGCGGATGCGGTCCGCAAGGGCCGGCCCTGGGGCCTGCCCTTGGAGGACCGGGTGCTGCTGGTCGCGGCTTACTGGCGGACGAACTTGACGATGCGCCAACTCGCGCCCCTGTTCGGAGTGTCGAAGTCCGCGGCGGACCGCGTCATCGACCATCTCGGGCCGATGCTCGCGCTCCAGCCCCGCAAGCGGTTCGCCAAGGACACCGTGCTGATCGTGGACGGCACCCTGGTCCCGACCCGGGACCACACCGTGGCGGAGCAGTCCAAGAACTATCGGTACTCCACCAACCACCAGGTCGTCATCGACGCCGACACCCGGCTCGTCGTCGTGGTGGGCCGGCCTCTGCCCGGCAACCGCAACGACTGCAAGGCATGGGAGGAATCCGGAGCCAAGGCCGCCGTCGGCAAGACCATGACGATCGCCGACGGCGGCTATCCGGGCACCGGGCTCGTCATGCCCCACCGCCGGCGCAAGGGCGAAGACCTGCCCGGCTGGAAGGAAGCGCACAACAAGTCCCACAAGCAGGTCCGCGCCCGCGTCGAGCACGTCTTCGCCCGCATGAAGACCTGGAAGATCCTCCGTGACTGCCGCCTCAAAGGCGACGGAGTCCACCACGCCATGCTCGGCATCGCCCGGATGCACAACCTCGCCGTCGCCGGATAGACGAGCGGGCCGCACAACGAACGGCCGCGCCCGCACCGACTCAAAGATCATTTACGGGACAGCCTTTAGCTTGATCTTTAACCTGTGCGGCGTGGACGCGGGGTCGTTGTCTTCTTCGTTCGTCGCTTTGCGGAGTCCGGTTTGCCGACTGTGTGCACGTCGTGGCGTGGGGTGGGTCGGGTGTTCTTGCGACCCGGCGGACGCCCTGGGCCGGGGCGGGAGGTTTTCGGTGCTTCGGCGGGGCAGGCGGCCTTGGGGCGGAGGTGCCGGAAGTCGCGGCGGACCCGGGCGGGAGTGAGCCTGTCGGGCGGGCTGGGTTTCTCCCACGGCCGGCGGAGGTCGGCCGCCAGTGGGCGAGCGAGCCGGAGCTGGGTGAAGGCGGCGAGGATCAGCCAGGTCCACCGGTCGGCGGCCTCGGGGCTGCGGATCTTCGGGCAGGTCCACCCGAGCGTCTGCTTGAAGAGCCGGAATGTGTGCTCGATGTCGAACCGCCGTAGGAACACCTGCCAGAGCAGGTCGACTTCCGTCTCGGTGGCGTCGGTGCCCGACCACCACAGCCACACCGGCTTCGGTGTCGCGCCGCTGGGCAGGTGGTCGACCTGCAGGCGGATCGCGGTGCCCTCGATCACCGGCAGGGCGCCGAGCTGGGCGGTCCAGGCGGAGCGGTGGGTCAGTCTCGGGTGGAGGCGGTCCCATGCCCGGGCCGTGGCGGTGCCGTAGAGACGCGTCGCGGTCACCGTTGCTGCGTCGGGGGTGTTCCAGGTGGTGGGATCACCGAACACGAACTCGCCCCCGTGACGCGGTGGACGGCCACGGGTGCCAGGTTCCCGTGGCGGGACCGCGCGACGAAGGACACGGTCCGAGCGCATCCGGCCCAGCACCTGCACCGGCAGATCCCGTAGAAGGAAGGCCAGGCGGGGCACGTCGTAACCGGCGTCCACCACGATGAGGACGTCCAGGTCGCCGTCGTGCCACTGCCCGGCTGCAATCAGGCGCTCGATGAGCTCGCGCATCTGCCGAGCAGTGACGGTCGCGGCATCGTCGCCCGGGGCCAGACGCAATGCGTCCAGCGGCGCGGTCCATGAACTGCGGCCCGTCTCCAGCGCGCAGATCACCGAATACGGCCAGCCAGGAACGGGAATGTGCTGGTCCTTGCCCCGCCCATAGGTATGGCACAGGATCCGCTGCGGTGAGGTGTGCGCGTCGGGCCGCAGCCAGCAGGTGATGTCGGCGGCCAGCACCAGCCGTCCGTCCGCCGCCCGCGGCAAAGGCACCGCGGCCAGGGCCCGCCGCAGCCGGGCCACGTCCAGCCGGCCCGCAGCCAGGGCGTCGTAGAGTCCACCATGCCCACGACGGTGTTCACCCACCAGCGACAGCTCCACCAGCGACCGGACCGGGCCGTCCGCACACAACACGGCGTCCGCCAGCTCGAACAATGCATCCGCACGTCGGGTCAGGCAGGAGTGGAACTCACCCCGGAAGCGTGACAGTTCCGCAAACGGATCCTGCCGGACAGCATGATGCAACAGACTCATCCCCACGGCCTTCGTGCTGGGTGTGTGTGTTCCTTGGTCGGAGCACATGCTCAGCCGAAGGCCGTCTGCGCGTACGGCAGTTACCGGTCCGAGTGATCAAGTACGAGGAGCCGTTCGACCCGCAAGGTTAAAGATCAAG
>NZ_VSRY01000109.1 GCF_008271805.1 Streptomyces sp. TRM49041 | reverse complement strand
GGTTGAGGCGGAACTGGCCGCGAAGTTCGAGGCGTTGTTCCCGCATCTGGACGAGCGTCAGCGCCGGTTGGCCATGGGGGCGGAGGCCCGGTCGCTGGGGCATGGAGGGATCCGGGCGGTGGCCCGTGCGGCCGGGGTGCGCGAGGGTACCGTCTCGCGCGGAGTGGCAGAACTGGAGTCCGGGGTGGCCCCGTTGGGCCGGGTCCGCCGGGAGGGCGGGGGCCGCAAGCGTGCGGTGGATCTCGATCCCGGGTTGCGGCCTGCCCTGCTGGCCCTCGTCGAGCCGGACATGCGGGGTGATCCGATGTCGCCGCTGCGCTGGACGACGAAGTCGACCCGTCACCTGGCCGGCGAGCTGAGCCGGCAGGGCCACCGCATCTCAGCGGAAACCGTGGCCGACCTGCTGCGTGAAGAAGGCTTCAGCCTGCAGGGCAACGCCAAGACCGTCGAGGGCAGGCAGCACCCGGACCGCGACGGCCAGTTCCGCTATATCAACGAGCGGGCCAAGGAGCACCAGGCCGCCGGGGACCCGGTGGTCAGCGTCGACACCAAAAAGAAGGAAGTCGTCGGCAACTACAAGAACGCCGGCGCCGAGTGGCACCGTGAGAACGAACCGGTCCGGGTACGGACGCACGACTTCCCGGACCCGGAGCTGGGCAAGGCCATCCCGTACGGGATCTACGATCTGGCCGCGAACACCGGATGGGTCAGCGTCGGCACGGACCACGACACCGCCGCCTTCGCCGTGGAGTCCATCCGCCGCTGGTGGAGCAGCCAAGGGTGCGGCGCCTATCCGCACTCGCGGCGGCTGCTGATCACCGCGGACGCGGGCGGCTCGAACGGCTACCGCACCCGCGCCTGGAAGGCCGAACTGGCCGCTCTGGCCCTGGAGACCGGCCTGGAAATCACCGTCTGTCACTTTCCACCAGGTACTTCAAAATGGAACAAAGTGGAGCACCGGCTGTTCTCCCACATCACCATGAACTGGCGCGGCAGGCCCCTGACAAGCCACGAAGTCATCGTCAACAGCATCGCCGCGACGACCACCCGCACCGGGCTGACGGTGCACGCCGAACTCGACACAGACGCCTACGAGACCGGAGTCCGGATCGTCGACCGGCAGATGGATGCCCTACCCCTGCACCGCCACGAGTGGCACGGCGACTGGAACTACACACTGCGGCCCGAGGCGTATGCCCAGGTCGGTGACGCACCGGACCCGTTCGACCAGCCCAGCCCCGACCTCTCCTGGCTCTGCCACCCCGCTCTGACCGGAATGCCAGCCCAGGAGTGGGACACGCTGATCACCACACTCACCGCCCTCCACGAGGATCAGCGGGAAGCACACCTGGACAAGCGGCGCGGCCACCGGCCCCGCCTGGCAGCCCCGGGCACCGGACGGCGCCCCATGCTTACCCTCGCCGACCGGCTCCTGGCCGCCCTCCTCCACTACCGGCTTGGGCTCCCGCAGGTCGCCATCGCCTGCCTCTTCGGCGTCACCCCCGAAACCATCAACCGGCGCATCCGCGACATCCGCCAACTCCTCGGCACGGCCGGACACAACATCCATCGCACTGACCAGCAACTCGCCACCCTGGAGCAGCTTTACGACCACGCGAGCACGGTAGGCATCACCGTCCCACTCAAGATCAAGGCAGCGAGTTAATGATCTGCAAGCCCTTAACTCCGCGGCATTGCTTGTACAGGCCGATCGTCGACTCCATCAGGGCGTTGTCGTAGGCGTCGCCGACCGAGCCGATGGAGGCGGCGATGCCGGCCGCGTCCAGGTGCTCGGCGAGCTTGAACGACGTGTACTGCGACCCGGCGTCCGAGTGATGGACCAACGCGCCTGGCCGTACGGGGTGTTGGTCCCGGTCGCGTTGCCCGACGGCCATCTCGAGAGCGTCAAGGACGAAGATGGTCTCCTTCACGGTGGCCGCCGACCAGCCGACGATCCGCCGGGAGAAGGTGTCCACGACGAACGCGACGTAGACGGTGGCGGACTACGTCTTCACATGGGTGAAGTCCGCCACCCGGCACCGGTCCGGAGCGGCGGCGACGAAGTCGTGGTCGACCAGGTTGGGGGCTCGCTCAGCCTGCCCGCCGGGGATTGTGGTGATGACGCGCTTGCTGCGGACGGCGCCGGTGATGCCGGGCTCGCGCATGAGGCGCTCGACGGTGCAGCGGGCCACCGCATGTCCCTGCCGGTTCAGCTCGCGCCAGATCTTCCGGGCCCCGTAGACGCGGTAGTTGGACGTGTAGATCTCCTGGATCCGCTCTTTGAGTTCCGTATCGCGCAGGGAGCGGGCGGATGGAGTTGTGAGGCGTTTCTTGTGGGCGTAGTACGTGGAAGGGGCGATCTTGCAGTCGTGCTCGGTGAGCGTTCCGCAGATCGGCTCGACGCCGCCGAAGCGGTCCCGGTGCTCGTCGATGAACGCTACGAGCGCGTGTGTGGCCGGTCGAGCTCGGCCGCGAAGAAACTCGCCGCGGCCTTCAGGATCTCGTTGGCCCGCTTGAGTTCGGCGTTCTCCTTCTTCAGCGCCTTGATCTGGGCGGACTCCTCCGTCGTCGTCCCCGGGCGCGTCCCCGCGTCGATCTCGTGCTGCTTCAGCCCGTTCCGCAGTGTTTCGCGGGAGCCGATGCCCAGCTTGTCGGCCACCGACTGCAGGGCGGCCGTCTCGTTCGGGTAGTCGTCGGGCACCTCGGCGACCATGCGCACCGCACGACGGCGGAGCTCAAGCGGGTAGCGGGAAGGTCGTGCCATGACTCGATCCTTTCACGAAATCGAGTCTCCAATCGAATCGGGGCGGTTCAGTCTGAACCATTGGCCCCGCCGTACAGCCTTGCTCCCAACAGGTGGTCTTTCGAGTTTCGCAGGGCGCCAGCCGCTTCGCCATGCATATTGTGTGATTAATTTCTGAAGCCCGGACTTGACTGGCTTCGCTGAGGTGTGCAATTTCGTAACCGAAACGGAGTAATGCGGATGAACCGCGCCACCCTGATTCCGGTCACCGAGAGCTCTTCGACCGGGAGACTCAACTGGCGGTCCCGTCAAGTTCTTTCCCCCTCCCTAGTGCGGTGGAGAGGGATACGAAAGGTCGTTGTAGCCGAGTCGGCACAGGAGGTCGGCGATGCAGATAATCTGGAGGAAGAGTTCGATGTCGTCAGGCGCTTGACGCTCTCCGAAGGATTTGCCGAGTTCGAGGCGTCGCTGACGCTGCATCATCCCGATCTGTTACTGGTGAAGGTCTCTTTGGAAGGCCTCGACTACCGGTTGGTGGAGCTGTGCAGAGCGCACCGCGTCAAAGTATTCGTACTGGCGCATCCCGCCTACGGGTTGCTGGGTTCGGCACGCTTCTACCGCTTCGGCGGGCTGCCGTGGCTGCGGCTGCGGGCAACTGCGCGGAACCGCGCCGCCAGCGCTCGGCTCAAGAGAGCCTCCGATCTTTTGCTGGTGACCTTGGGCGCGCCCCTTGTTATTCCGGTCATGCTCGCCATCGTGATGCTGGTCTGCCGGGGTGGCCCCCCGTTCTACTTCCAGGACAGGGTGGGCGCGGGTGGCCAGCCGTTCCGCATCATCAAGTTCCGCACGATAAGAGTGGACGCCGAGCAGGCGACAGGGCCGGTGCTGGCTGCCGCCGACGATCCCCGGATGACTCCATTCGGCCGGTTCCTGCGCCGCTCCAGGCTGGACGAGCTGCCGCAGTTGTGGAATGTCGTGCGCGGCGAGATGAGCCTGGTGGGGCCTCGCCCGGAGCGTTCCGAACTCATCGCGACTTTCCGGAACGTCCCCCACTACGACCTGCGCCACCTGGTCCGTCCGGGACTCACCGGTATCGCACAGCTCACCGGTGGCTACGGAGCGAGTGTGGAGGAAAAGCTCCGCTGCGACCTGCTGTATGTGGGCTGCCATTCCCCCCGTCTGGACCTCGTGCTGCTCGCGCGCACGCTGCTCGACCTGCTCCGTGGATTTCCCCGTGGCTAGCGCTGGCCCGTGCGCCCGCGCCACCAGGACGGCGGCGCCCGTGGACGATCTGGATGCCACCGCGATCGTGGTGACCTATAACTCACAAAACCATGTCGTGGCCTGCGTGTCAGCCCTGCGTCGCGCCGGGCTGCGGGTGAGCGTCGTGGACAACGCGTCCACCGACGGCACCGTGCACGTTGTTGCGGCACACTTCCCCGAGATCGAGCTGATCGCCAATTCCGTCAATGTCGGCTTCGCCGCGGCCGTCAACCAGGCTCTGCCGGGCGCCGTCGGAAACGTCGTGCTTCTGGTCAATCCCGAGTGCATCCTGCAGGAACCCACCGCGCGGGCTCTCGTCACCACTCTGCGGCTCCGGTCAGAGGTAGGAATTGTCGGTCCCCGCATCATCGACCCGGGCGGGCGGCTCGTGGCCAGCGCACACCCTTTCGAGTCCCTCGCCTCAGTGTTGACCAGTCGCCTCAGCGGCAGCCTGGCGCCGCTGGGACTGCACCAGCTGTTCTGGGGCAGGAAACGGCGTCGTACCTACACCGA
Organism: Streptomyces sp. TRM49041; assembly: GCF_008271805.1. GTDB lineage: Bacteria > Actinomycetota > Actinomycetes > Streptomycetales > Streptomycetaceae > Streptomyces. Next base: position 5,320 of record NZ_VSRY01000109.1, on the reverse strand, counting down.
CTGCAGCCGCTACGGGCGTGCGGTGACCGTCGACTGGGTGTCCGGGGCCTGCCTGGCGGTGCGGGCCTCCCTGCTGGCCGAGATCGGTGGTCTCGACGAGAGCTCCTGCATGTACTACGCGGACGAGGAACTGTGCCTGCAGGCCTGGCGGCGCGGAGCCCAGGTGCTGTATGTGCCCGCACTTGCGGCCGTGCACCTCCGCGGAGCGAGTAGCAGGGATGCCACATAGCTCTGGCCACATGTGTACGGGAGCATGCTCCGGTACTTCGGCCGCCATCGACGGCGCAGCTACGCGCTGGTGCGGGCGACGGTGCTGGCCCGGGCGTCTCTCGGTGCGGCCCTCACCGCCGTTCCCCGGCGCGGATGTTCCCTCACCCGGAACCTCAGGGCCCAGGCATGGGCCAGCGTGTTCCGGCTCGCTCTCACGACCAGCCGCTTGAACCAGAAGGATGCCATGCCATGCACATCTTGATCACTGTGGTCGGAAAACGCACAGAACACTGGTTGGACCTCTTCGCCGCGCTCGCAGACCGCCCCGACGTCACCTTGACGGTGGTCGCCGCCGACGTATCACCGCTGACTGAGCAAGGGCTGTGCGGGCTGGCAGACCGATACCGCAATTTCCGCCCCGTGCTCCGGCCTCATCTGCTCGGGGAGGACAGCACCGGTCACATGGCCTCTGTACTCTTCGGCCCTGGCGCCGGGCACGCGTTGCGCGACGTGCCCGCACCTGACGTCGTGCATATCCTCGGTGAGGCCGCCTACCTGTCCACCTGGCAGGCCATCAGGCTGCGCGACCGGATCCGGCCGGGTACACCGGTCACCCTCTACGCGGCCCAGAACATCGTGATGCGCTTCCCGTTCCCGTTCCCGCTCCTGGAACGGCGTGCCTACCGTGCCGTCAGCCATGCGTTCCCGATCACCCCGAGCGCACTGCGCGTGCTGCGCGCCAAGGGCTACACAGGACCTGCGACCGTCGTGCCACTGGGGGTCGACACCGGGGTCTTTCGCCCCCTCGAGCAGGAGCGCCCGCAGACGTTTACCGTGGGGTTCGTCGGCCGGTTGGAGCCGCACAAGGGCATCGGCGACCTGCTCCTGGCCGCGGAGCTTCTCGACTGCGACCTGCAGGTGGTGGGCGACGGAACCCTGAGCGGCGAGGTCCAGCGGGCAAGCGAGCGCCGTCCGGGGCGGGTTCGGCTCACGCCGTGGGCGGACCATGGTGAACTGCCCTCGCTGCTGGCCCGGATGAGCGTGCTGGCGTTGCCGTCGGTCGAGATCGTGCAGCGCAATGTGGTGCCCTGGATCGGCATCCCGCTGCGGGAGCAGTTCGGGCGGGTTCTGATCGAGGCTATGGCCTGCGGCGTCCCCGTTGTCGGCAGCGACATCGGAGACATCTCCCACGTCATCGGCTCCACGGGCCTGCTCTCTCCCGCCGGCGACGCCGCGGCGCTCGCGGACCGGCTGGCCCGGATCCGCGACGAGCCCGGCCTCGCCCGGCGCCTCGCCGCCGAGGGACGCAGGCGTGCCGCCAACGAATTCAGCTGGCGCAGGATCGCCGACGAGCTCTGCCACACCTGGCAGCACCTCGCGCACGGCACGGCCTCGGACCGCCGCACCGTGACACGGCCGACGCATCGAGCGGAGCAGGGTTCTGATCAACCCGCAGTCACGACTGGGCCGCCGAACTAGCCTCTCTGTTTCGCTTGGAGTGGGCTGAGCTGGTGGATCTGTGATCTCGGTTGCCGGCCGCTGTGCGGGCAGGGCTGTGGCCCGACGCTCGGGTCGGGTGCTCCAGGATTCCTCGGGTCGTGGGTGGGCAGGGTCTGTCGCGGTTCAGGTAGCTGGTCGGGGCAGGGCCGTGAGGCGGGTGAATGCGGGTCTTCAAAGTTGAGCGGTGCGGAGGTGTCCGCGGGCCCGGCGGGTGGTGACGCAGCGTGTCCGTAGCCGTTGGTTGTCACGGCAGCTGTAGTTCCGACGTCTGCGCTGGTCAGCGCCTTGCCGGGGTGGGTGAGGGCATGAGGACGGCCACCGCGATCATGAACGTTTGTGACGACGTATCAAGGGACGGTGGCCGCGGAGGCCACTATAGCCGAGCAGGCGTGGTGCGGGGCGTTCGGGAGGGCGATGACGGCGGTCGCGGGCTGCTTCGCACGACGTGAGACACGCGCCACGGCGGCGGAGCTGGTCGCGGGGCTGCTACTGGAGCTGGACACGCGGAACTGCTGGACACTCGCGCAGGCGCTGGGGCACCCGGGCCCGCACCGGCTGCAGCACCTGTTGTCCCGCGCCCTGTTCGACCACGACCGAGCACGGGAGGAGATCGCCCGCCTGGTTGCCGGTGAACTCGCGGGCCAGGACGTGGTGTTGGTGGCGGACGAGACGGGCGACGCGAAGTCCTCCACAGACTGCGTGGGGGCCGGCAGGCAGTACTCCGGCGCGATCGGCGGTGCCGGACTGTGCCAGGTGGCAGTGCACCTGACAGCGGTCACCGCGACGACGAAGGTGATCATCGACCGGGCCCTGTACCTCCCAGCGGACTGGGCCGAGGACGAGGAACGCCGCGAAGTCGCCGGGCTGCCGGAGGAGATCGGGTTCGCGACGAAACCGCAGCAAGCACTGTCCATGGTCGCCGGTGCGCTCACGATCGGGATCCAGGCCCGCTGGTTCGCCGGCGACGAGGTGTACTGCGGCCGCGATCTACGCAAAGGTATAAGGGCGCTGGGGCTCGGCTACACGGTCGGCATCGCCGCTACGTACCAGGTCACCGACGGGGCCGGCCGCCGGTGGGAGGCCCGCAAACTGATCAACAAGGTGCGGCCCGAGCAGTGGATGCGTCGGCAGACCGGACATGGCACGAAGGGCACCCGCGAGTACGACTGGGCCTGGCTCGACGTCCGCCCCGACGACACTCCCGTCGAGAACGAGAACGAGAACGAGAACGAGAACGAGAACGAGAACGAGAACGAGAACGAGAACGAGAACGTGGCGGGGACGAGTGTGTTCGTCGCGCGCCGCCACCGCTACACCGGCGAGGTGTCCTACTTCCGCTACTGGTCCCCGGGCTCCGTCTCACTCGGCACGCTGGTGGAAGTGATCGCCCGCAGATGGCGGATCGAGGAAACCTTCCAGCTCGCCAAGGGCTTCACCGGACTCGATCAGGGTCAGGTGACCTGCTGGAACTCCTGGATGCGCTGGTCGCTGTTCTCCCTGATCGCCGCCGCCGTCCTCGCCCTCACCCTCGCGTCCACGACGACGCACACTCACCCCGCCGGTCCGGCCGGGCTCACCCCGCTGACCTGTCCCGAACTCGTCCGTCTCCTGCGCGCCCTCGTGCTGCCGCCGCCTGTCCACGACCGCGACCACGTCCTGCACTGGACCGCCTGGCGCCGCCGGCACCAAGCCATCGCGACAGCCTGCCACGAGCAACGACACCGCCATCACGACCAGCTGTGATCAAGAACTACAGCTGCCGTGATGACCGCGAGATCGACCACGATCCGGCCGGGGTCGTGCCCGGTACCACGCGGTCGCAGTTGACGCAGGCGTCAGCGAAGGCGCTGGTCAGGCCCGTGACATCGGCGAGATCGGCCAGCAGGCGAGATCCGGCGTGGCTCACCACCCCGTAGCCGTCGGCCGACACGACGAGCTTGAGACGCGACCCGGTAGTCCGCATGCAGAAAGTGCCTTCCTGCTGTGGTGATTGAAGCCCTAACTTGATCTTTAACCTTGCGGGTCGAACGGCTCCTCGTACTTGATCACTCGGACCGGTAACTGCCGTACGCGCAGACGGCCTTCGGCTGAGCATGTGCTCCGACCAAGGAACACACACACCCAGCACGAAGGCCGTGGGGATGAGTCTGTTGCATCATGCTGTCCGGCAGGATCCGTTTGCGGAACTGTCACGCTTCCGGGGTGAGTTCCACTCCTGCCTGACCCGACGTGCGGATGCATTGTTCGAGCTGGCGGACGCCGTGTTGTGTGCGGACGGCCCGGTCCGGTCGCTGGTGGAGCTGTCGCTGGTGGGTGAACACCGTCGTGGGCATGGTGGACTCTACGACGCCCTGGCTGCGGGCCGGCTGGACGTGGCCCGGCTGCGGCGGGCCCTGGCCGCGGTGCCTTTGCCGCGGGCGGCGGACGGACGGCTGGTGCTGGCCGCCGACATCACCTGCTGGCTGCGGCCCGACGCGCACACCTCACCGCAGCGGATCCTGTGCCATACCTATGGGCGGGGCAAGGACCAGCACATTCCCGTTCCTGGCTGGCCGTATTCGGTGATCTGCGCGCTGGAGACGGGCCGCAGTTCATGGACCGCGCCGCTGGACGCATTGCGTCTGGCCCCGGGCGACGATGCCGCGACCGTCACTGCTCGGCAGATGCGCGAGCTCATCGAGCGCCTGATTGCAGCCGGGCAGTGGCACGACGGCGACCTGGACGTCCTCATCGTGGTGGACGCCGGTTACGACGTGCCCCGCCTGGCCTTCCTTCTACGGGATCTGCCGGTGCAGGTGCTGGGCCGGATGCGCTCGGACCGTGTCCTTCGTCGCGCGGTCCCGCCACGGGAACCTGGCACCCGTGGCCGTCCACCGCGTCACGGGGGCGAGTTCGTGTTCGGTGATCCCACCACCTGGAACACCCCCGACGCAGCAACGGTGACCGCGACGCGTCTCTACGGCACCGCCACGGCCCGGGCATGGGACCGCCTCCACCCGAGACTGACCCACCGCTCCGCCTGGACCGCCCAGCTCGGCGCCCTGCCGGTGATCGAGGGCACCGCGATCCGCCTGCAGGTCGACCACCTGCCCAGCGGCGCGACACCGAAGCCGGTGTGGCTGTGGTGGTCGGGCACCGACGCCACCGAGACGGAAGTCGACCTGCTCTGGCAGGTGTTCCTACGGCGGTTCGACATCGAGCACACATTCCGGCTCTTCAAGCAGACGCTCGGGTGGACCTGCCCGAAGATCCGCAGCCCCGAGGCCGCCGACCGGTGGACCTGGCTGATCCTCGCCGCCTTCACCCAGCTCCGGCTCGCTCGCCCACTGGCGGCCGACCTCCGCCGGCCGTGGGAGAAACCCAGCCCGCCCGACAGGCTCACTCCCGCCCGGGTCCGCCGCGACTTCCGGCACCTCCGCCCCAAGGCCGCCTGCCCCGCCGAAGCACCGAAAACCTCCCGCCCCGGCCCAGGGCGTCCGCCGGGTCGCAAGAACACCCGACCCACCCCACGCCACGACGTGCACACAGTCGGCAAACCGGACTCCGCAAAGCGACGAACGAAGAAGACAACGACCCCGCGTCCACGCCGCACAGGTTAAAGATCAAGCTA
>NZ_VSRY01000108.1 GCF_008271805.1 Streptomyces sp. TRM49041 | reverse complement strand
CACCACCGCAATCCACGCCGTGTTCGTCGTCATGCGCCAGCGAGCATCACTCGCCGGAGGGTAGATCGGAAATGCTCAATGGTCTTGCCGCGCCCGCTAGTCTGCTGGATGACGTTGGTGCCACAGGACTGACCCAAGTCCTTCACGTTCTTGAGCGTATAAAAGGCGGTCGCACCCGCAGGGGCAGGAGCCACTGCATCAACCGACTGTAAGGATCCAGCCGCCAGAGCTCGATCGGTGTTCAGCTTGACGACAGTGTTCGGGCCGGGCTTGAAGAATCTCCCATCCGCCGATATGGAACCCTTCGGAACTCCGTTCATTCCCCCGTCATCCGCGTAGGACACGCCAGCTCCTGTCGTGGCCGCCATAGCCACCGCAGCCCCGACCACGGAAAGCGCCGAGGTAAACGGCCGCCGTCGAGATGAAGACAGCCTGAGATTCATTTCCACTCCATAGTCGGTTGGGTAACTCCATGGCATCGCTTTCCGCTTTTATTTCGGGGAGAAGCGCGCCTGAGGACCTCTAGAGTCTGTTTTGCTCTTCACTCCAAAATCAACCGACTTGATCAACGTGTGTCTCAGGTCACAGCGGAATCTCAGATTCAGCTCAATCCGTACTGTTGCTCTGCGTAATTCAAGCCACGGTTCGAAGAATTTGAGCAATGGGCTGTGTCAGCAGTAAATCAGCAGACCAGTCACCTGAGGTCGAACTCTCGTTGTCATGGGCGTTCAGGCGTGGGGACGGATCGAGCTGCCACCCGCCCCAGGGCTTCGGCGTAGTCGCGTGACGCCCGGTTCGTGGCGAACTGCCGGCTCAGCGGTACTCCCGGAACGTGACAGGCACGGCTTCCAAAATCATGGAGTTCTCTACGCCCCGTGATCCAAGTGGAAGACCGTGCCTGCCAACGCATCATCTCTGATCCCGCCTGCCCTTTTCTGCCCAGGCGGGTCCTGCCCGCCGAGACCACGGTCCGCCGACTGCTTGCCCGCACCGACGGCGACGCGCTGGACCTGGCTACCGGGAGCTGGCTCGCCGACCGCCGCCCGAAGGCAACCGGGCTGCAGGGCCTCGCAGTGGACGGCAAGAGCCTGCGCGGCGCGGTCAAGGCGAAGGGCCGCAAGATCCACCTGTTTGCCGCACTGGAGCACGCCACCGGCCTGGTCCTGGCCCAGCTGGACGTCGGCGAGAAGACCAACGAGATCACGTGCTTCCAGCCGATGGTCACCTCGGTCTCAACCCCGCGGTTTTACGAGCGGGACGAGATCGAGGCGTCGCTGAACGCCGCCGGGTTTGAGGTCGACGAGGCGTTGGACGCGCCGGACCTGCCGGGCCTTGAATGGGTCTTCGTGGCCCGCGAGCTCTGACGCGGAGTCAGGAAATGCCGCGGAAGAAGGTGTGGATGTCGTTCGCGAGCAGCTCCGTCTCCTCCATTGCGGGGAAGTGACCACCCTCGGTGAACTCGCTCCAGTGGCCGATCGCCTTCCATGGATCCATCGCGCGGCGCATGAGTGGGTGAGTGTCGAACACGGCCCATCCGGACGGCACGCCGGAGGCCATGACCAAGTCGATTCCGGAGTGCTCGGACTCGTAGTAGAACTGCGCGCTCGATGCGCCGCTGCGGGTGAACCAGTACAGGCTGATGTTCGTGAGGAGCTGGTCGCGGTCGACCGACTCGTCCGGCGTCCGGTAGGCGCCGCTGGTCCTGGTCTTGAACTTCTCGGCGATCCACGCGAGCTGACCGACCGGCGAGTCGGTGAGCGCCGCGCCGATCGTGTCGGGACGGTGGTTCTGCATCTCGAGATACCCGCGCTCGGCCGCATACTCGGTGCGCACTGCCTCGATCTGGGCGGTCTCGTCATCGGACAGACCGTCGGGGTAAGGGAACTTGTCGCCGACCAACCCGAGCCACCGGGGGTCGCTGCCGATGTGCGTGCCGATGACGCGCTCCGGGTAGAGCGCCGCGAGGCGGCCGGTGGTGCCCGCACCGATGTCGGTGCCGTGGGCCGCGAACCTCTCGTAGCCGAGACGCGTCATGATCTCGGCGTAGGCCTCCGTCGTCCGCGCCAGCTCCCAGCCGGTCCCTGAGAGCGGGGTGGAGAACCCGAAGCCGGGCAGCGACGGGATGACCACGTGGAACTCATCGGTCAGCAGCGGGATGAGTCGCTGGTACTCGACGAACGAGCCCGGCCAGCCGTGGTTCAGGATCAGCGGCGTGGCCTCCGGGTTCGTCGATCGCGCGTGGACGACGTGGAACGTCTGGCCGTAGACGACCGTCGTGAACTGTTCGTACTCGTTGAGCTTCTCCTCCTGCGCACGCCAGTCGAACCCGTCGCGCCAATACTCGGCGAGCTCCTTCAGGTACACCAGCGGGATGCCGCGGCTGAAGTCGGTGCGATCGTCTCGGCCCGGCACGGGGATCGGCCAGCGCGTGTGTGCCAGCCGGTTACGCAGGTCGTCGATGTCGGCCTGCGGGATGTCGATACGGAACGGTGTGAGTGCGTTGTTCTCGTTCATGACACCGACGTTCCCAGGAAACGCGGTAGATTAGCTTCCGCAATTGCTGAAATGATAGAGAGCATGTTGGAGACCTCGGCCCGCCTGCTCGAACTGCTGTCATTGCTCCAGCTCAAGCGCGACTGGACGAGCTCCGAGCTCGCCGGCCGGCTCGATGTGAGCACAAGGACTGTGCGCGCCGACATCGGCAAGCTGCGGTCGCTCGGCTATCCCGTGGACGCGCGCCCCGGCGTCGCGGGCGGGTACCGGCTGGCCGCCGGGACGGCGATGCCCCCACTGCTGCTCGACGACGACGAGGCCGTCGCCGTCGCGGTCGGACTGGGGGCGGTCGCGACCCAAAGGCTCGGCGTCGAAGAGACATCGCTCACTGCGCTCGCGAAGCTGGAGCAAGTGCTGCCCTCGCGCCTGCGTCGGCGCGTCGAGGCGGTACGCGAGGCGACGAGCGTCGTTCCAGCGGCTGAGCCGCCGCTCGATCTCTCGGTTCTCGGCGCGGTCGCTGCCGCGATCCGCGGCCACGAACGGCTCCGGTTCGGATACACGAAGCCCGGGGGCAGCGAAGGGGCCCGCCACACCGAACCGCAACGGCTGGTGAGCTGGGGGCCGCTCTGGTACCTGCTCGCGTGGGATCTCGACCGTGACGACTGGCGGATCTTCCGTGTCGACCGCATGGTTCCGCACGGACCGACGGGTGAGCGGTTCCAGCCGCGCGTGATCTCGGAGGACAATGTCGTCGAGTACGTCGTCGGACGCGTCAGCAAGGCGGCCTGGAAGTACCGCGCCCGGGTACTCGTGCATGCTCCCGCCGCCAAGGTCGCCGCGAAGATCCCCATCCCGGTCGATATCGAGGTGGTCGACGAGTCCACGTGCCATGTCGAGCTGGGTTCCGACGACCCAGATCGGCTCGCGCTGTGGATGACACAGCTCGACGTCGACATCGAGGTGATAGACGGAGACGAGCTCGCGGCGGCGTTCGATCGCCTCGCGACGAGGTTCCGCCGCGCGGCGGGTGGCGCATCCACGACGTGAATCTCGGCCGTCGGTCATTCGACGATGTCGTCGAGGGCCGGCGGCCGGTATCCGGGGCCTTCAGCACCTTGCCGTCGGCTCGGCGCAGGACTCGGCCGTCCGCGCCCCGCTTCCTCATGTTGGAGCGATGGACCTCGACGAAGGCGGCCGGTAGGTCGATCCCCAGCGCGTCCGCGGCGCCGTACGTGACGCGGTCGAAGCGTGGCGGGCGCCCGCCCGCGGTCCCGCGCCGCTTGCGGTTGCGGATCTGATCCGCGGGTTCGGGGATCGTCGCCCGGATCCCGCGGCGGCGTAGGTAGGCCCGGTTCACACGCGAGGAGTACGCCTTGTCCGCCCGCACCCTCACCGGGCGGCTCCGGGGGCGGCCGAGTCCGGTCCGGGCGACCTTGACGGCGTCCAGGACGGGTTCGAACTGTGGGCTGTCGCCGGCTTGGCCGACGGTGATGACCACCGCCATCAGTCGTTGGCCCTGCTCGGCCGCGGCGTGGACCTTGGTAGTCAGCCCGCCCCGGGAACGGCCCAGGGCGTGATCATCCGGCTCGGTAACGACGCCGCCGGGCGGCTCGACCTGCTCGGCGCCGTGGCGACGGGCGCCGGCCGCGTGCTGGTGAGCACATGAGCTCGTCGAGTCGACCGACAGTTCCCAGCAGATCAACCTGCGGCCGTCCGCGGCGGCGCGCAACAGGTTAGCGACCTCATCCCACACGCCCTGACGTTGGAGGCGTCGAAAGAGCCGGTGGACGCTCTGCCACGGCCCGTACCGCTCGGGCACATCACGCCATGGAGCGCCGACCCGGCAGATGCCGGGCCGGCCGACCACGAGACGCCACCGGCAGCACGGGCCGAGCATCGCCCATGCCGTATCACTCAGATCACCAGCCACGACCTTGAATCATGCCGAACACCGCAGACCGCACGGAACGGACTTCCGAAACAGGCCCTAGCTTGATCTTTAACCTTGCGGGTCGAACGGCTCCTCGTACTTGATCACTCGGACCGGTAACTGCCGTACGCGCAGACGGCCTTCGGCTGAGCATGTGCTCCGACCAAGGAACACACACACCCAGCACGAAGGCCGTGGGGATGAGTCTGTTGCATCATGCTGTCCGGCAGGATCCGTTTGCGGAACTGTCACGCTTCCGGGGTGAGTTCCACTCCTGCCTGACCCGACGTGCGGATGCATTGTTCGAGCTGGCGGACGCCGTGTTGTGTGCGGACGGCCCGGTCCGGTCGCTGGTGGAGCTGTCGCTGGTGGGTGAACACCGTCGTGGGCATGGTGGACTCTACGACGCCCTGGCTGCGGGCCGGCTGGACGTGGCCCGGCTGCGGCGGGCCCTGGCCGCGGTGCCTTTGCCGCGGGCGGCGGACGGACGGCTGGTGCTGGCCGCCGACATCACCTGCTGGCTGCGGCCCGACGCGCACACCTCACCGCAGCGGATCCTGTGCCATACCTATGGGCGGGGCAAGGACCAGCACATTCCCGTTCCTGGCTGGCCGTATTCGGTGATCTGCGCGCTGGAGACGGGCCGCAGTTCATGGACCGCGCCGCTGGACGCATTGCGTCTGGCCCCGGGCGACGATGCCGCGACCGTCACTGCTCGGCAGATGCGCGAGCTCATCGAGCGCCTGATTGCAGCCGGGCAGTGGCACGACGGCGACCTGGACGTCCTCATCGTGGTGGACGCCGGTTACGACGTGCCCCGCCTGGCCTTCCTTCTACGGGATCTGCCGGTGCAGGTGCTGGGCCGGATGCGCTCGGACCGTGTCCTTCGTCGCGCGGTCCCGCCACGGGAACCTGGCACCCGTGGCCGTCCACCGCGTCACGGGGGCGAGTTCGTGTTCGGTGATCCCACCACCTGGAACACCCCCGACGCAGCAACGGTGACCGCGACGCGTCTCTACGGCACCGCCACGGCCCGGGCATGGGACCGCCTCCACCCGAGACTGACCCACCGCTCCGCCTGGACCGCCCAGCTCGGCGCCCTGCCGGTGATCGAGGGCACCGCGATCCGCCTGCAGGTCGACCACCTGCCCAGCGGCGCGACACCGAAGCCGGTGTGGCTGTGGTGGTCGGGCACCGACGCCACCGAGACGGAAGTCGACCTGCTCTGGCAGGTGTTCCTACGGCGGTTCGACATCGAGCACACATTCCGGCTCTTCAAGCAGACGCTCGGGTGGACCTGCCCGAAGATCCGCAGCCCCGAGGCCGCCGACCGGTGGACCTGGCTGATCCTCGCCGCCTTCACCCAGCTCCGGCTCGCTCGCCCACTGGCGGCCGACCTCCGCCGGCCGTGGGAGAAACCCAGCCCGCCCGACAGGCTCACTCCCGCCCGGGTCCGCCGCGACTTCCGGCACCTCCGCCCCAAGGCCGCCTGCCCCGCCGAAGCACCGAAAACCTCCCGCCCCGGCCCAGGGCGTCCGCCGGGTCGCAAGAACACCCGACCCACCCCACGCCACGACGTGCACACAGTCGGCAAACCGGACTCCGCAAAGCGACGAACGAAGAAGACAACGACCCCGCGTCCACGCCGCACAGGTTAAAGATCAAGCTA
>NZ_VSRY01000107.1 GCF_008271805.1 Streptomyces sp. TRM49041 | reverse complement strand
CTAGTGTCCTGAGTCGGTAGTTCATTGGCGGTTGTAGGGTTGGGGGATGCCGGGCCCGAAGCCGTTGTCATTGGAGTTGTCCGAGCGCGAACGCCGCGTACTGCGAGGCTGGTTGCGCAAGCGGACCGCGGGGCAGGCCTTGGTGCTGCGCGCGAGGATCGTGCTGGCGTGCGCCGAGGGCCGCCCGAACGCGCAGGTCGCGCAGGAGCTCGGTATCTCGCGGGAGACGGTGCGCAAGTGGCGGTCCAGGTTCGCTTCCGACCGTCTTGAGGGACTCGTCGACGCTCCGCGCTCGGGTGCCCCGCGCAGGATCACGGACGAGCAGGTCGAGTCCCTGGTCGCCCGGACCCTCGACCAGGCACCCCCTTCGGGGGATTCGCACTGGTCGACGCGGTCGATGGCCCAGGCTGCGGGCATGTCGCAGTCCGCAGTCTCCAGAATCTGGCGGGCGTTCGGCCTCAAACCGCACATCGTGCAGACATGGAAGCTGTCCACCGACCCGCAGTTCGTGACCAAGGTCCGCGACGTGGTGGGCATCTACCTCGCCCCGCCCGAGAACGCCCTGGTGCTGGCGGTGGACGAGAAGTCGCAGATCCAGGCCCTGGACCGCACCCAGCCCGTGCTGCCGCTGGCACCGACGACGCCGGCGCGGATGACCCACGACTACGTCCGCCACGGCACCACCAGCCTGTTCGCCGCACTCGACATCGCCTCCGGCTCGGTCATAGCCCAGCACTACCGACGCCATCGCCACCAGGAGTTCCTCCGTTTCCTGAAGACCATCGACGCCGCCGTGCCCAAGGACCTGGACCTGCACCTGGTCCTGGACAACTACGCCACCCACAAGACCGAAGCGGTCAAGAAGTGGCTGCTGCGACACCCCCGCTTCCACCTGCACTTCACTCCCACCTCGGCATCCTGGCTCAACCTCGTCGAACGCTGGTTCGCCGAGCTGACCTGCCGCAAACTCCGCCGCTCGGCCCACCGCAGCGTCGTCGAGCTCGAACGCGACATCCGCGGCTGGATCAACGAGTGGAACAAGAACCCCAAGCCGTTCGTGTGGACCAAGACCGCAGACGAGATCCTCGAAACCCTCGCCGCATACTGCACACGAACTAACGACTCAGGACACTAGCACCTCACGCTGCTAGGTCTAGCACCCCCGCTAGCAACGAATTCACCGCCTGAGCAGGCAACTAGCAGCTAGCACCGCCCACGCCAGAGCCCCGGTTTCAGGCTGAAACCGGGGCTCTGGGGCTCCGCTACTCTCGCTAGTCCGGGAGGACCACCCGTGCTACCGGGAAGGTAAGAAGCCGGGCTTCTCCTCTCCGAGCGCCCGAAGGTGCGCAAGGTAGTCCTGCGCGGCCGGTTCGGCGCTGTACCGGTTCCTCACCTCGGCAGCCAGTTCACGGCTCGTCATGATGAGCGACGGCACGGACTGGCGGTCTCCCTGAAGTGCCCGCTCTCCCATGATGAGCGCCTGGTCCAAGTCGCCCTCACGGGCTGCCGTTACCCCCAAGGTCACACGCGCTTCGGCGTTGCGCATCGGCGCGCGCTCCGTGCCGTCGAAGTCCGTACCCGACCTGAGGACTTCTTCCGCGAGGGTCCGAGCCAGCTTGTCCTCACCGACCAGGCGGTAGCAGTCCATCGAGTAGAAGTCGAACTTGGCAGGGTCCACCACGAAGTGGTTGTCCAAGTTCTCCGGGTGCGGCATTCCTTCGAGAAGCCGCCGGCCTTTGTCGAGAGCGACCTCTACTTGCCGACGGTCCCCCAGTCGGGCCCATGCCTTTGCTTCCTGGCCCGCGAGTTGCACCGCGACGCCGTGGTGTGTGGCCACATCCGCGCCAGCCTGGGCTGCCGCGATGACGCCGCGGTAGTCCCCAGTGGTCAGCGCGAACCAGGCTCGCATCTCATGCGCCCACCCTGCGATCTCAGCATGGTCCGACTCGGTCGCAAGGGACAGTGCTGCTCGCCTGGTCGACTCGGCAGCGTGACGATCGCCGGAGTCGTACTCGACACAGCCGACCAAGAGGGCGAGCCATCCGGAGAGCGCCAGTACCTCGCGGTGCTGGGCGAGAGTGAGGCTCTTGGAGTGGAGCTCCACGACCCGCCGCAACCACTGGCGGCCCTCGATGAGCAGCTGGCCACTGGGCATAAACGGGTACTCGGAGCAGAGTCGATCCGTCGTGATCCGCAGCGCATCAAGCGTCGCGCTATCGACGTCCGAGCGATTGAGACGACTGACGATCTCAAGCGTTTCCATGCCGCTTGCGGCAAGGATCTCTTTGTCTCCGTCGCGGCGGCCAGGCGCGGGAAAGAGCGCGTGCGTCACAGTGCCGAAGGTGGCCGCGATGATGGGTTGGTAGAAGTCGCTCGGCACCGCTCCCGATTCCCACCGCTTCCACTGCCGGATCATGCTCTCGTCGGCTGGCAGATCGGTTGGCGCGTGGGCCCGCAGTGCTCTCACCGCGTCGCGCTGCGACCAGTCACGCGCGGCTCGCTCAGCCGCGATGCGCCGTGCCCATGCGGGCCTGTCGTCGACCATGTGCCCTCCTCCGAGTGCTTACCGCGAGTCTTGCTGTACCACCCTGGGGACACGCAAGGGGACAGAGCAGGGACACCGCTGGTGTCCCCACCTCGGCAGGCCCGACACCAGGCTGTCACCTACCTTGAACGCTCCGTCTCCCGCACGGTGGTTGCAGATCACATGCCACCCGGTCCGGAGCGCGCTTCGAGCTCCGCGACCCGTTCAGTCAACGTCTGAATCTGGGAGCGGATTTCCTTGATGTCGTCACGTACGTCTTCCTTTGACTCACCGCCGCTGACGAAGTTGCCGAGGTTTCCCGCCGACTCGATCACCCCTTCAGCCCGCAGGATGGCCAGGCCGTTCTGGACGGTCTGGCCGGCGAACCCGAACCGGTCCGCCAGCTCCCGCTGCGTGGGCAGCCGCTCACCGGGCTGCATCTTCTTCACTTCCTCGCGCAGCACGTCCGCGACATGCACGGCCTTGGGCTTCGGTCCTCCTGTGACAGTCATGCCCTGAGAGTACCCACTAGAGCGAACTAGTGCACACCACCGCACGAGGCTTGCTAACTAGCTCAGACTAGTGCACGCTAGTTAATAGCTGGTCGCCGCTCACACGGCGGCAATCAGCAGAAAAGCCCTGGTCATAGCCAGGGAATGAAGCAGGGAGCGGCTCCCTACCGCCAAGCAGTCAGCCGCTCCCCTAACCCATGAAGGGGTACATCCATCATGCCTGGAACCAGCGCAAAGCGGAGTGGCAAGCGGGCGGGGACGCAGGGGAACGGCCCGGGTGGGCGACGGCTGAAGCACGGGGAGCTCGTGCCCCTGACCGCTGAGGAGTCGGCTCGTCTGGGCGAGTTGTTCGAGGAGCACGGGTCGCGGCTGGTGCGGTATGCGCAGCGCAAGCTGATGAACCGGGGACTCCGGGCTGCGGAAGCGGCGTCGCTCAGTGAGGACATCGCCCAGGAAGCATGGGTCGCGGTGGCTCGTATGGGGGCCGGGGATGTACTTGCGCCGGGGCTGAGCAGCGGTGAAGTGCTCCCGATGCTGTACGTCCGGGTCCAGAACCGGATCTTCAAGCATTTCGAGCGGTCGATGTCGAGTGAGCAGCCGGTGGACTGGCAGGACGCGACCACGTGCGCCGCGCTGTGCCCGCTGATGCCGAGCGGGTGCGCCCTCGCGGAGCTCCCGCAGAACGTGGCGCGGATGGTGGCCGAACTGCCGGACCGTGAGCGTGAGGCGCTGCTGCTGAGCCTGGACGGAGCGCCCGGTGACGGGATCGCGGAGCATCTGGGGTGCGGGCGCACCACCGCCTGGAAGCTGATCGAGCGTGCGCTGCTCCTGCTCCAGATCCACCATCCCGAGCTGTCCCGTGAGCCGGTGGCCGAGGAGGCTCTGCCGGGCTGGCAGCGGGAGGCGCTGGCGCGGGTGAATCCGGCGCAGCGTGCGGCTCTGCTGCGTCTGGACGATCTGTCCCGCCGGGCGCTGCTGCTGTTCCTGGTGGAGGGGCTGACCCGCAGGGCCGTGGCCGAGAGGCTGGGGCTCAAGGACGACTCGCGGGTGGGGTTCCTCCTGTCGGGGTGTGGCTCTCCGATGCGCCGCCTCGGTGCCGACGACATGGAGCAAGCGGCGTGAGGCACGGACACCCGCTGAACTCGGCACGCCGGCGGGCGCGCAAGGTGCAGCTTGCCCGCCGCCATGGGCAGCGCTGCACGTACTGCCGACGGCCGTTCACCGAGCTGCGTGAGGCGACTCTCGATCACATCGTGCCGCAGTCGCTGTTCAGGACCTGGTCGGTTGTTCATCTCGTGCTCGCGTGCCGCGCCTGCAACCAGGCCAAGGCCGATCGACTGCCGCTGTCGATCGCGCTGCTGCTGCTCTGGTCGTACACCCCGGCCGCGCCCGGTGCGGCGGTCGACTGGCCCCTGCTGGCCCGACTCGCCGCCGCCCGTCAGGACGCTCTGACCAGCGTGACGACCCGCGTCACACCCGGCGTCACACCTCGACCGGTCGACCGGCACATCGACCCCCGAACGGACACCTGCACGCCCGCACGGTCGATGCGTGACCTGCGCGTTCGCACCGACTGCGAAGGCACCCGCACGGTCACCACGCGCCTGTGCACGGCCGGAAGGACGGCAGCATGAACACCCCCACCAAACCGTTGAACGCCGTGAACGGCACCGTGAACGACCGGCCCGCCGCCATGAACGATCGACCGGCCGCCGTGAACAGTCGGCCCGGTCCCGTGAACACGAGCCCGACCGGCGTGAACACGAGTCGGCCGACCGATCGGGAGTCGACCGGTGGCGGGGAGCCGGGCAAGAAGCCGTCGGCCGCAACCCGACTCGTCGGCCTGGCCCGTGAACGCTACCGATTCGTCATGTCGACCGACGGCCGCCCCTACGCGGTCGCCGTGAACGGCCCCAACATCGCGCTCCCGCTGCGCGGCCGGGCCGGAGTGCGCCAGCGCCTCGCCCGCCTGTACGCGGACACCTTCGAGGGCGAGGTGGCCTCTCAGTCCGCGCTCGCGGACGCGATGACGGTCCTCGAAGGCATCGCGGAAGACCACGACCCCGTCCCGGTGCATCTGCGCGTCGGCAGCGACGAAGCCGGGGTGATCGTGGTCGACCTGGGCACCGCAGACGGCCGCGCGGTCACCGTGAGCGCACTCGGCTGGGAAGTGGTCGACCGCTCCCCGGTCCTGTTCCGCCGCTCCGGCGCCATGGCCCCGATGCCCACCCCCGTGCTCGATGGTGACGGCCTGGCCAAGCTGCACGGCCTGCTGAACATGGACGAGACCGTGTTCCGCCAGCTCGTCGCCTGGCTGGTCGCCGCGTGGATTCCGACGATCCCGCACCCCGTGCTCACCTTCAAAGGGGAGCAGGGCACCGGCAAGTCCAAGACCGCGCAGATGGTCGTGAACCTCATCGACCCGAGCCCCGCCAGCAAGCGGAGCCAGCCGCGGGACATCAAGGCGTGGTCGGCGCAGGCGTTCAACTCCTGGGCGCTGTGCCTGGACAACATCTCGACCATCCCGCCCTGGCTGTCCGACACGCTGTGCAAGGCGGTGACCGGGGACGGCATCGTGGACCGGGCGCTCTACACCGACGACGACGTCGTCGTGCTCTCGTTCCGGCGGGTGCTGGCCATGACCACCATCGACGCGGGAGCTCTCGCCGGGGACCTGGCCGAACGTCTGCTCATGCTCGATCTGCAACTGATCGAGGAGGACCGGCGCCGCACCGAGGAGGAGTTGGACGCCGCCTTCGAAGCGGTCCGGCCGGCGGTCCTCGGAGCACTCCTCGACCTGCTGGCCTGCGTGCTCGCCATGCTGCCCGGCGTGCGGCTCGACACGATGCCGCGCATGGCCGACTTCGCCCGCGTCCTCGCGGCCGTCGACCAGGTGCAGGACTGGCACACCCTGGACGCCTACCTCACCACGTCCGCGAACGTCGCGGGCGACGCACTGGAGGGCGACCCGTTCGGCACGGCCGTTGCCGCCCTGGTCGAAGAGGCCGGGACGTGGACCGGCACCGCCGCCCAACTGCTGGAACAGGTACAGCCGCCGGGAGGCTTCCGCCCCAACGGCTGGCCCAAGGACGCCACCCGCGCCGGCGGCCGCATCAAGCGCCTCGCCCCGCTCCTGCGCTCCGTCGGCATCACCGTGGACGACACGCAACGTAGCCGCGACCGGCACCGGCACAAGCTCCTCATCCTCACCCGGACCGACCCACCCGACACCACAGCGTCCGCACCCGACCAGGGCTCTCTGTGGCCGCACGTCGCCCCGATCGAACAGGGCCGCACCGCCCCCGACCAGCACTGACGCCACCGGAACACCTCCGGGCCGGGCCGCAATCCAGCGGCCCGGACACGTCACCCGCTGCGGACGCTACAGCCGTCCAGCGTCCGCAGCGTCCACCCCAGCGTCCGCACCCCTCACCCTGCTTGACCTGCACGCTTCGAGCCGTGCGGACGCTGGGACGCTGCGGACGCTGGAATACACCAACTCTCTAGGACGGCACCCGGCATCACTCCCACGCACCGCACCACGGACACGAGGAGTCACCACCAGCCATGGCCGCCACCCCACACCAGGACCCGCGCGACACCCTGCGCGCCGGACTCCCAGACCGCTACCTCACCCCCGAAGACCTCGCTTCCCTGCTCGCCGTGCCGATCGAGACCGTCTACGGCTGGCGCAAGAAGCGCACCGGCCCGCCCGGCTTCCGCGTCGGCCGCCACGTCCGCTACGACCCCGCCGCCCTCCGCGACTGGATCGCCCGACAGTCCGCCCTCGACGCGGCCTGACCCCCGCCACTCGTCGCCGCTTGTCGCTTGTCGCTTGTCGCCCGTAGTGCGGGCTCTGAGCGGCCCTGTGAGAGCCCGAAACGCCCCGTGACCTGCAAGGCGACAAGCGACAAGACAAGACAAGCGACAAGCCGCACGACAAGCCGAACCACTCGGTGAGCGGCCCCCGACAGCACCCGCCGGCGGGCCCCACCGCTCAGGGAGGCAGGGAGGACTCCCTCACCGCCTCCCTGCCCCGCCTCCCTCCGACCGACCTGCGCAAACACCCACCCAGGGAGGCAGGGAGGCAGACACCGGAGCCCCCTCGAAACCCCCTCCACGGCGTTCTGCCGCCCTCCCCCCTCGCCTCCCTCCCTGACACCACCACCAAAGGACAGCAGCCCACATGGCAGGAAGCATTCAGGACCGTTGGTTCAAGACCGAGACGGACGCCAACGGCAAGACCGTTCGCACCAAGACCGCCCGCCACGGCAGCGGTCTGCGCTACCGGGCGCGCTACTTCGCGCCCGACGGCAAGCGAAAGTCCAAGTCGTTCGCCGACGGGCAGAAGCGCCTTGCCGAGCAGTGGCTCAGCAGCATCAGCGCGGATGTGGCTCGCGGCCAGTACATCGACCCGAACGCGGCCCGGACGTCCTTCCAAGAGTTCGCGGAGCAGTGGCTGGCGAGCCAGAGCGGCGACCCGAACACTCGGGCGTCGATGCAATCTCAGCTCAAGCTGCACGCCTTCCCGCGCATCGGGACACGTCCGCTGGGCTCGTTCCAGCCGAGTCACATCCGCGAGTTCGTGACGCAGCTCGAAGCATCCGGCATGTCTGGCTCGTACGCCCGCGTCATCTTCTCCAACGTGCGGGCCATCCTGAGCGCGGCCGTCGAAGACGGCTGTCTGCCCCGCAACCCCTGCAACTCGCGCACGGTGACCCTCCCCGAGATGGGCGCCCGTCGGGTGGTTCCATGGCTGCCGGAACGAGTCTTCGCCATGCGCGCCGCCCTGGTCGAGCGGTTCCAGCCCATGGTGGACGTCGGCGCCGGGTGCGGCCTGCGACAGGGCGAGATCCTCGGACTGTCCGTCGAAGAGCTGGACTTCGACAACGCTACGCTGCACGTCGTCCAGCAACTCAAGCTGAGCCTGAGCCAACCCGTGTTCGCCCCGCCAAAGGGCGGCAAGCTGCGTGACGTGCCGCTCCCCGATCCCGTGGCGGACGCGCTCAAGGCGCACATGAAGCTGTTCCCGCCGATAGAGATCACGCTTCCGTGGATGCGCGCCGGCGGTCCGCCCGTGACCAAGCGCCTGATCTTCACCGGTCCCCTCGGTGGGCACGTCTGGCGCACGTCGCTGAACGAGGATCACTGGAAGCCCGCACTCGCCAAGGTCGGCGTCATCCCGCAGGCAAAGAGCCGCGAACACGCCGCCGCTCGGGAGCACGGCATGCACGCGCTCAGGCACTTCTACGCGTCCGTTCTCCTAGACGCCGGAGAGAGCATCAAGGCCGTCAGCGAGTACCTCGGACACTCTGATCCGGGACTGACCCTGAAGGTGTACGCGCACCTCATGCCGAGCAGCCGGGACCGCGCCCGGAAGGCTCTCGGCCTGGCACTCCGACCGCAGGAACCGGGGCGCTGAGGGCCCAGAGTGGGCCCAGGCCGTGAAAATGCCCCCGACCCGCGCGATAAGCGCAGGTCGGGGGCATGATCACAAAGGCTACTTCTTCTTGCCCTGGTTCTTGACGGCCTCGATGGCGGCCGCGGCGGCCTCCGGGTCGAGGTACTTGCCCCCGGGGACGACCGGGTTGAAGTCGGCGTCGAGCTCGTAGTAGAGCGGGATGCCCGTCGGGATGTTGAGGCCCGCGATGTCGGCGTCGGAGATGCCGTCCAGGTGCTTGACCAGGGCGCGGAGGCTGTTGCCGTGAGCGGCGATCAGGACCGTGCGCCCCGCGAGGAGGTCGGGGATGATGCCGTCGTACCAGTACGGCAGCATGCGGTCGACGACGTCCTTCAGGCACTCCGTGCGGGGGCGCAGCTCGCTGGGGATCGTCGCATAGCGCGGGTCATGGGCCTGCGAGAACTCGTTGTCGTCGGCCAGGACCGGCGGCGGCGTGTCGTAGGAGCGGCGCCAGAGCATGAACTGCTCCTCGCCGAACTCGGCGAGCGTCTGCGCCTTGTCCTTGCCCTGCAGCGCGCCGTAATGGCGCTCGTTCAGCCGCCAGGAGCGGTGGACCGGGATCCAGTGGCGGTCGGCGGCCTCCAGGGCGAGCTGCGCGGTGCGGATCGCGCGCTTCTGGAGGGAGGTGTGCAGTACGTCGGGGAGCAGACCGGCGTCCTTGATCAGCTCACCGCCGCGGACCGCCTCCTTCTCGCCCTTCTCGGTGAGGTTGACGTCCACCCAGCCGGTGAACAGATTCTTCGCGTTCCATTCGCTCTCGCCGTGGCGGAGGAGGATCAGTTTGTACGGTGCGTCGGCCATGCGTACGAGATTAATGGACGCCTCTGACGCTTGACGGTCCGCGTCAATTCAGTGGCACCGCCGAGCGGCTCTCCGTAAGTTCCGGGTACTGAATCAGCCGCTTACGGGGGAGCTCGCGTGTTCATCGTCCCGCTCATACGTTCAGCGCGCCTCACCGTGTCGGGGCTCCCCGGCGGCTTCTGGTGGCTATGGCTTTCGACGCTCGTGAACCGTACGGGCGCTTTCGTCCTGACTTTCCTGTCGCTCTTCCTCACCCAGGAGCTGGGTTTCTCCGGCTGGTACGCGGGGCTCGTCATCGCGCTGCACGGGCTGGGCGGGATCGCCGGGTCGCCGCTGGGCGGGATGCTCAGCGACCGGTGGGGGCGGCGGCCCACGATGGTGACCGGACACCTGGCGGCCGCGGCCTGCGCGGCGGCGCTCGCGGTGGTGACCAGCCCCTGGGCGGTCGCGGCCGTGGTGCTGCTCATGGGCGTCGCCATGCAGTCGGTACGGCCCGCCATCGGCGCGACCATCGCGGACCAGGTGCCCGAGCACGACCGGCGGCGCGCGTACGCGCTGAACTACTGGGCGCTCAACCTCGGCTTCGCCATCGCGGCGACGGGCGGCGGCGCCGCGCTGTTCCTCGGCTACCGGACGCTGTTCCTGGCGGAGGCGGTCGCGACGGCGCTGTGCGCCCTGGTCGTGTTCCTGCGGCTGCCCGAGACCCGGCCGGAGGTGCGGCCCCGCGAGGACGGGAAGGGCTCCGACGGGCAGCGCGTCACGATGCTGGACGTGCTCCGGGACGGGCCGTTCCGGACGCTGGTCCTGTTGAGCCTGCTGGTGTGCACGGTCTTCAGCACCCCGTGGGTCGGCCTGCCTCTGACAATGACCTCCAAGGGGCTGGACCCCGATGCGTACGGCGTGGTCATCGCGGTCAACGGCGTGGTCATCGTCGCCTTCCAGCTGCTGGTCAACAGAATCACCGAGAAGCGGTCGACGGTCGCGCTGCTCGTCGTCTCGTCCCTGCTGTTCGCCGCCGGGACCGGCGCCACCGCGCTGGCGGGGACGCCGCTGATGTTCGCGCTGACCGTGGTGGTGTGGACGGTCGGCGAGATGGTCTACATCCCGGTCAGCGCCGCCGCCACCGCCCGCCTGGCCCCGGAGCACGCCCGGGGCCGCTACCAGGGCGTGATGGGCATGTCCTGGTCGCTCGGCGGGTTCATCGCCCCGGTGATGGCCGGCTGGATCGTGACCGGCCCCGGCCCGGACGTGCTCTGGCTGGGCTGCGCGGTCGTCGGGACCGTCGCGGCCGTCGGGTACGCGGTGCTGCTGCGGCGGGCGCTGGGGAGCGGCGGAGCCGTGCCCGAGGAGGCGCCGGAGGGCACGGCCGGCCCGGTACGGGGCGAGGAGCGGGGCGAGGAGCGGGAGGTCAGCGCCGTCGCATAGGGGCGCGCTGGGCCTCGTGAAGCTTCTGGGGGCGTACGGACACGGGGGTGCCGTACGCCCCCGGATGTGTGTGGAGGGTGCGGCGCGGAGACGTCGCCGCCGCGAACTCCCGCCGGAGGTCGGTGGGGTGGTTCGCGGGGGTGCGGCCGCCGCGGGACCGCGATGACGGCGGTGACGGGGAATCAGGCGCGCGTCGTCAGTTGGACGGCTGGGTCAGATGGCTGAACGCCTCTAGGTTGCGGGTGGACTCGCCGCGCGCGACGCGCCACTCGTACTCCTTGCGGATCGCCGTCGCGAAGCCCATCTCCAGAAGGGTGTTGAACGAGCCGTCCGCCGCCTCCAGGACCGAGCCCATCAAGCGGTCCAGCTCCTCCGGGGTGACCGCGGAGAGGGGCAGCTTGCCGGTCAGATAGATGTCGCCGAGACCGTCGACGGCGTAGCCGACGCCGTAGAGCTTCAGGTTGCGCTCCAGCAGCCAGCGGTGGACGCCCGGCTCGTTCTCCTCCGGGTGGCGGATCACGAAGGCGTTCAGAGAGAGCGAGTGGTTGCCGAGGCGCAGGGACAGCGTGGTGGAGAGCTTGTTGGTGCCGGGGAGCGTGACGACGTACGAGCCGGCCTCCGGTGACTCCCAGGCCAGGTCGGCGTCGCGCAGTGCGGACTCGATGATCTGCTGTGCGTCAGCCATGGGGCGAGCGTACGCGACGGCGGTGCTCGTGCATCGCAGCCGCGTACACGTCGGCCGTGGCCGACGCCGCCCGGTCCCAGCCGAACGACCGCGCATGCCGCGCCGCCGCCTCGCCGAGGCGGGCGGTGAGGGACGGCCCGTCGGCGAAACGGGCCAGTACGCGCGCGTAGTCCGCCGGGTCGTGGCCCTGGACCAGGAAGCCGGTCTCGCCGTCCCGTACGGCCACCGGCAGGCCGCCCACCGCGGCCGCCACGACCGGGGTGCCGGCCGCCTGCGCCTCGATGGCGACCAGCCCGAAGGACTCGCTGTGCGAGGGCATCACCAGGACGCTCGCCGCGCGGAACCAGTCGGACAGCTCCTGCTGGGCGACCGGCGGGTGGAAGCGCACCACGTCCGCGATGCCCAGGCGGCACGCCAGCTTCTGGAGCCCCTCCGGCCGGGCCAGGCCGCTGCCGCTCGGGCCGCCCACGACCGGGACGACCAGGCGGGAGCGGAGGCCGGGGTCCCTGTCCAGGAGGCGGGCGGTGGCGTGGAGGAGGACGTCCGGGGCCTTAAGAGGCTGTATACGGCCCGCGAAGAGCGGTACGAACGCGTCCGCCGGCAGGCCCAGGCGGGCCCTCGCCGCCGCCCGGCCGTCCGCGGGGCGGAACCGGTCCAGGTTGACGCCCGGGTGGACGACGGCCACCTTCGCCGGGTCGGCCTCGTAGTGATGGATCAGCTCCTCGGCCTCGCCCGCCGTGTTGGCGATCAGCCGGTCGGACGCCCGTACGATCTGCGTCTCGCCGATCACGCGCGCGGGGGGCTCCGGGGTGTCGCCGTCCGCCAGCGCGGCGTTCTTGACCTTGGCCATGGTGTGCATGGCGTGCACGAGCGGCGATCCCCACCGCTCGGCCGCCAGCCAGCCGACATGGCCGCTGAGCCAGTAGTGGGAGTGGACGAGGTCGTAGTGGCCCGGCCGGTTCCGCGCC
Source organism: Streptomyces sp. TRM49041 (assembly GCF_008271805.1). Classification (GTDB taxonomy): domain Bacteria; phylum Actinomycetota; class Actinomycetes; order Streptomycetales; family Streptomycetaceae; genus Streptomyces. Next base: position 48,808 of record NZ_VSRY01000107.1, on the reverse strand, counting down.
CAGGCCCGCATGACGCCGTGTGTGAAGGCACACAGCTGGGCGGGCAGGTCCTCCTTGTTCAGCCCCTCGTATGGGCCCGCGTCCACATGCCGTACGAGGACGCCGGGGGCCAGCTCCACGGCCGGGGGCAGCCCACCCGCGGTGGCGCGCGTGAAGATCTCCACCTCGACATCGATCGCGGCGAGACGTTTCGCCAGCTCCACGATGTAGACGTTCATGCCGCCCGCGTCGCCCGTGCCGGGCTGGTGCAGGGGAGAGGTGTGGACGCTGAGCATGGCGATCCGGCGGGGGCTCCGGTGACCCCGGGTGCCGCGGTGGCGGCCGGGCAGCCTGAGCCGGGGCGGCGGTACCAGGGTGCCGGCGAGCCGGGACACGTACTGGCTCACGTCGTCGGTCCTTCCGCTCAGGGGCAGGGGGCAGGGGCAGGCGTGACAGGCACGGCGTGGCATGACGAAGGAGAGGGGTCGGGCTCCTCTCCGTAGGCGCTCAACAGCGGAGGGGGCCCCTTTCATTTCCGCCCCCGCCCCCGCTTTACCAATTCATTACGGGCCGGGGTTCCACATGAAGGGGGTCGCGGTCACAAGAGTCCTGGAGTCCTGGACCTGGGTGCCCTTTCCGCAAGCGTTTACGCTCGTCCCCATGGCCCCGCGTACGACCCGCCCTGTCGGCACCCCCACCCGCGGGACCACCAATCCGAACCGGCTGCGCCGTATGGACCGCTGGATCGCCGCCGCGCACGGCCCCGCCCTGCGCCGCGCCGCCGCCCCGCCGGTCGCCGTCGACCTCGGCTACGGGGCGGCACCCTGGACGGCCGTCGAGCTGCTGGCCCGGCTGCGCCGTGACGCCGATCCGCGCGCGCGAGTCGTCGGCGTCGAGATCGACCCCGGGCGGGTTGCCGCTGCCGAGCCGTACGCGCGCGAGGGCCTGTCGTTCGCGCACGGCGGCTTCGAGGTGCCGGTGGACGGGCCGGTCGCGCTGATCCGGGCGGCGAACGTGCTGCGCCAGTACGACGAGGACGGGGTCGCGGAGGTGTGGGCGCGGCTGTGCGGGCGGCTCGCGGCGCCGGGCGGGCTGCTGGTGGAGGGGACGTGCGACGAGATCGGGCGCCGCCATGTGTGGGTCGCGCTCGGGCCGGAGGGGCCGCGCACGGTGACGTTCGCCACGCGGCTCGGCTCCCTGGAGCGGCCTTCCGACCTGGCGGAGCGGCTGCCCAAGGCGTTGATCCACCGGAACGTGCCGGGTGAGCCGGTGCACGCGTTTCTGCGGGACTTCGACCGGGCGTGGGCGGCGGCCGCCCCGTACGCGTCGCTGGGCGCCCGTCAGCGGTGGATCGCGGCGGCCTCGGCACTGGCCGCGGACTGGCCGCTGGTGGACGGGCGGCGGCGGTGGCGCCAGGGGGAGCTGACCGTGCGGTGGGACGCGGTGGCACCGCGGGGGTGGGCGGGCCCGTAGCGGGGAGGGAGCCGCGTTCGTACGACTTATGCCCTCCGCCTGTGGAAGACGGTGCACGGCCCGCTGAAAGGGCCTGTTACTTTCCCGAGTGACATGGCACGATCGCCACGGCACAGATGTTACTGACGGTTAGTCAGATGGCGCGTGCCGCCTGGTCGGTCGACGTCCGGAGGGGGAAGCTTGTGAACCGACGCCACCGCGTCACTGTCGCGATCACCGTGGCGTGCGCTCTGACCGTACTGGCGGCGCCCGCGTACGCGGCGCCCGAACCGACAGCGGGGCCGGGCGCGTCGGCCACCCGGCAGCCGGAGAAGAGCCTGGAGGAGGTGCGGGCCGAGATCGACGGCCTGTACCGGCAGGCGGCGTCCGCCACCGACGCGTACAACCTCGCCGAGGAGCAGGCGAAGAAGCAGTCCGCCGAGATCGTGAAGCTCGCCCAGGCGATCGTGGACGGCCAGGCCCGGATCGAGGAGCTGAAGCAGCGGGCGGGCGCGGCGGCCCGCGCCCAGTACCGCAACGGCGGGATTCCGGAGGAGGCCAAGCTGGTCCTCACTGACGACCCTCAGCTCTTCCTGGAGAGCGCCGGCCGCCTCGTACAGGGCCAGAAGGCCACGCGCGACCTGCTGACCGAACTGCAGCGGCGCCAGGACGACCTGGAGACGTACACCAGGGACGCCAGTACAGAGTGGACCAGGCTGGAGGCCAACCGCGCCCGGCAGGCCCAGACGAAGAAGCTGATAACCGAGAAGATCGCCGCGGCCGAGAAGCTGGAGTCGCAGCTGGAGGCCGCCGAGCGCGAGCGGCTGCGGAAGCTGGAACAGCAGGCGCAGTACGCGGCCCAGACGGCGTGGCTGGAGTCGGGCGCCCTGAAGGAGATCAACCGCAGCGCGAGCGCCCAGGGCAAGGCCGCCATCAGGTTCGCGACGGAGCAGATCGGCAAGCCCTACGTATGGGGCGCCGAGGGCCCGGACTCGTACGACTGCTCGGGGCTGACGCAGCGCGCCTGGGGCACGGCCGGCCGGGGCATACCGCGTACGTCGCAGGAGCAGTGGCGGCTGCTGCCACGGATCTCGGTGAAGGACATGCGGCCCGGCGACCTGATCATCTACTACGCGGACGCCTCGCATGTGGCGATGTACATCGGCGACGGCGCGATGGTGCACGCGCCGAGGCCGGGCAGGCATGTCACGGTGGCGGGAGCCGGCTCGATGCCGATCCTGGGCGTGGTCCGCCCGGACAAATAGCGGCAGAAGCAGCCATATCACCAGGGTCCATCCCCATGACGGGTGTGACCGCGGGTAGGTCACACCGCCGCGTGATGTTTCTCATGAGGGGGTGCCCAACTACCTCCCCATGCGGGGCATATGCCGTGGGCTCTTCGGTGATCACCATTCCGTTCGAGCGCCGGGTGCCGCTATGGTCCCCGTCGGCGGGGTGTCGTCCGGCGCTCCACCCGCACCCTCGGGGGGAGGGAAGGAAACCGAAGCGATGCCCGTACCCGCGCCCCTGCCCGCTCAGCGACAGAGGGTGAATGCGCTCGACGTGTCGAGTGGCGACCTCACCCTACTGGTGATCGAGGACGATCCTGCGGGCACGTTCACCGTCCCCGAGCTGGTCGACGCCGCCGGCGGCCGCGTCCGTATCCGTACCGCCCGGAACCTCACCGAGGCAGAGCGGCTGCTCACCGACGATGTGCACTGCGTCCTGGTCGACCTCGACCTCCCCACCGACGCACGCCGCGCCGAGGACCCGCTGGCGCCGCTGCGGCACGTCCTGCGCGTCGCCCCACGCCACGCCGTCCTCGCCCTGGCCACGTCCGAGCGGGCCGAGCTGGCGGCGGAGGCCGTACGGGCCGGGGCGCAGGACCGGCTGTTCCGCGAGGAGCTGGACGGGCCGCTGCTGAGCCGGGCCATCCGGTACGCGGTGGAGCGGAAACGCGCGGACTCGGTACAGGTGAAGCTGGCCGAGTCGCGGCTGCGGGCCCAGGAGAACGCCCGCCTGGAGCGCGGCCTGCTCCCGACACCGCTCCTCCAGGGCTCCGACCTGCGGTTCGCCGCCCGGTACCGACCGGGCCGCTCGCGGGCGCTGCTGGGCGGCGACTTCTACGACACGGTGCGCACCCCGGACGGCACGGTGCACGCGATGATCGGCGATGTGTGCGGGCACGGCCCGGACGAGGCGGCGCTGGGCGTGGAGCTGCGTATCGCGTGGCGGGCGCTGACGTTCGCGGGCCTGTGCGGCGACGAGCTCCTCTCCACACTGCAGCGTGTACTGGAGCACGAGCGCGAGAGCGACGAGATCTTCGCGACGCTGTGCACGGTGGACATCGCGCCGGACGGGCGGCGCGCGGGCCTGTGCCTGGCCGGCCACCCCGCTCCGCTGCTGGCCCGCCCCGGCTGGGCCGCCCAGCTCCTCCCGTACGAGGACGGGGGCCCGGCGCTGGGCCTGCTCCCGCGCGCCCGGTGGCCGCGGCGGCAGGTGGAGCTGGGCGGGGCGTGGAGCCTGATGATGTACACGGACGGCCTGATAGAGGGCCGCTCGGCAGGCCCCGGCTCGCCGCGGCTGGGCCAGGAAGGCATGGTCGAGATGATCGACCGCCAGCTGGCGCGCGGCATGGGCGGCGAGGAACTGCTGGAGGCCGCCGTGGCGGAGGTCCGTGAACTGAACGGCGGCGAGCTGACGGACGACGTGGCGGTGCTGCTGCTGGACAGGGCGGGGCGCTAGGTCGTACGGGCGGGGCTGGTCATTACATCCGGGCCGGCCGCCCGGGGGCGAGCCCGCGAGCGCCGCTGAGGCGAGAGCCCGTAAAGGCCGGGGGCGCAGAGGCCGCCGAGGCCGAGCCGCCCGGGCGCTTCCGGACTACCGGCCGCCGTTGTAGGGCCCGTACGGCCCGTCGCTACTGGAGCCCTTGCGGCCGCCACCACCGCCCGAGACCTGCTGGAGGGCGGGGCGGACGTCAACCATGAAGACGATGGTCGCGATGAGTCCGGCGATCTGAAGGATGAGCATCGGCAGGAACAGGTCCACAGCCACCGTGACGCCCAGGATGATCAGCCAGAAGGTCTTGCTCTGCTTGCTCGCAGCCCGGTAGGCGTCCTCGCGCGCCAGGGCCGCGAAGACCAGCGCCACGACCGCGAACACGAGCATGGCGACGAAGAGCAGCCCGATCAACGAGTTGAAACCGGACATCAGCATGGTGAGCACCGCCTAGTAAGTGGATGGAGCGCCTCGCGGCCAAGGTACCGGTACAACGCTCCGGCGTCCGTGAATGTGCCCGGCCGGGCTGGTCTGCAACCCGGCCGGGCGGCGCCGGTTACTTCTCGCCGGAGGGGGTGGCCTTCCGGGCGGCGGGCTTGCGGGCGGGGGCCTTCTTGGCGGCGGGCTTGGCCGAGGCGCCGGCGGTAGCCGTCTTCCCGGCCGCCGGTCCACCGTCGGCCTTCTCCTCGCCGCCCTTCTCCTGCTCCGCCTTCTTCTCCCCCGTGCGCGGGGCGGGCTCCGGCTCGACGGCGACGGCGATCTCGGTGATCTCCTCGGCGGCCTCACCGCGCCACGTCTTGACGGTCTGCTCGCCGTGCTCGGCGACCTTCTCGTACGCCTCACGGGCCTTGACGGCGTACTCGGCCGCCACGCCGACGCTGCGCAGCGCCAGCCCCTGGGCGGTCTCGCCGAGCTTCTTCAGGTCCGTGTCGAGGCCGCCGACGATCTCGCTGAACTTCGTCTGGAGGGTCGCCTGGGCCTCCTTGGCCTGAGTGGTGACCTTCTCCTGGACCGCCTTCGGGTCGGTGTTGCGCACCGCGTCGATCCGGGCCGGGGCCTCGGCGGCGATCCTGCGGGCCTGCTGCACGGCAAGGTCGGCGGTACCGGCGGCGAAGTAGAGGGGCGTGCGCAGCTCGTCGATGATGGCCATGGTCTGGGGTCCTCCCGCGTCGCGGAGTCAGAGTTCGGTAGTTCCAGTGCCTGCTCCGGCATCACTGCCACCGCTGTCCGCCTCGAGCGCGTTCTCCTTGCGGAACGACTCGTAGATCTGGAGCAGCACCTGCTTCTGCCGCTCGTTGATCGACGGGTCGGCGAGGATGGCGGCCCGCGTCTCCAGCTCCTCGCGGTCCCGCTCGTCCAGGATCCCGGCGCGTACGTACAGCGTCTCGGCGGAGATCCGCAGCGCCTTCGCGACCTGCTGGAGCACCTCCGCGCTCGGCTTGCGCAGCCCGCGCTCGATCTGGCTCAGATACGGATTCGACACCCCGGCCGCCTCCGCGAGCTGCCGCAACGACAGCTGCGCGTTGCGCCGCTGCTCGCGCAGGTACTCGCCGAGACTGCCGACGTTCAGTGATGCCATGCCTCGATGGTGCACCACACTCGCTAACAATTGCAAGCACATGCTTGCATCTGCTAGCCGTGGCCGCCGCAGCCCCATGAGCCTGAGCACGATGGTTGTCACTTGAGCAGAACAACTGTCACCGCTCGGCTTGGCGGACTCCCGTGCAGGCGAGGACTGCGCCGGCGTCGTCGGCGAGGAAGAGCATGAAAGCCCACGTCCGGTCCGGTGAGAAGATGCAGCCGATCCTGACCTGAGCAGCTTCGAGCTGGGTGAGGATGTCGACGGTGGACGGCAAGGCGAGAGTCTCAGTACCTCGCTTCCTCGCCCGTCGGAGGCGAGCCGCGTAGATGCCGGCAAGCTGCTGACTGGGAACGCGGCCGTCCCATACGACGAAGTCGCCTCCGTCGAGAAGCGCCGCTCTGGCGGGTTCGCAGGCCGTGGTCCGGTCGCCCAGCATCCCGGCGAGTTCCGCCCGGTCCGTCTGTCGTCCTCTCGCGTGCGGTCCCGTCGTCCGCTCAGTCGTCGAAGTGGAGCTCAGGTCGGGTCCAGAGGGTGAGGTCGCTGCTGGTGGCGACCGCGAGGGTCAGGCCGGAGGGAGAGAAGCCGGCCGCACGGAGTTCCGAGTACTCGGAGTGGAAGATGTGCCACCACGTCCCTCCCGTCGGGCCTTTGTGGGCCCCGCCGTCGGCGGAGAGGATGACGCGGTCGTGGGGCCACTCGGGGTTGACGACGTCCAGGGTCCAGCCGTCCGGTGTAGTGCTGTGAAGGCCGCCGCCGAAGAGACCGGCGATGCGCACCGGGGAGCCTGCGACCGGGCCGAGCCCGGGGCAGGCCAGGTCCGGGTGGGCGTCCGGGGTGCTCGTGTCGGGGTCAAGGTCCCGGTCGCGGGCGATCTTCTCTCCGGTGACCGCGTCGAAGAGTCCATGACCGTCGCTGGACACGACCATGACGAGGTCGTGGCCGCTGTCGGGATGGACGGCGAATCCGATACCGAGGAGGCCCCCGATGGGCGTCCTGCGGTCCAGCACCGGCTGCCACGGCTCCGGGGCCGGCAGGACGGGGGCGGCGAGGTGGCGCTCGCGCAGCTTCTGCTGGTACTCGGTGATCAACTCGTCTCCTCGGTGCGATTCGCGTCGATGGTCTCTCGCGCAGCAGCCCACGTCGACTCGAATTCTTGGCGGGCTGTCTCGGCAACGCCGTCCGCTTCTCGCCAGCCGTGCAGGGTGCCTTCCGCGAGGACGCCGTACTGCCGCTCGTAGGAGGCCATGGCTGCGAGGTCACCGCGGTCACGGATCTCGATGACCTCCGCCAGCGAGGCTGCGGTCACGGGCTGGCGCTGAAGTCCTTGCAGGTCGACGTGCCGTAGCGCCCGTTCCTCGTCGTCAAGTTCGAAGTACGACCAGATTTCGCTCTCGTCGTCGTAGGTGCGGATCCAAGTCGTCACGCTCGCGTGATCTCTCAGCGGGAAGACGACGACTTCAAACCGTACTTGCACGAGCGGTGGGCGGTGGGCCGAGGGCTGCACGAACGCCTGGACCCTCTGGAAGGAGATCCAGACCCACGGATACGCAGGCGGATATGGGGCCGTCCGCGCCTACCTCCGTCCCTTCCGCAACGCCGTGCCGGGTGGTCGGCCGCCGTCGCCTCGGACCGTTGCCGGGTGGATCCTGACCCACCCCGACGCCCTACCGGAGACCAACCGTCTGAAGCTCAAGTCCGTCCTCGCCTGCTGCTCCGCGCTGGACGCCCTCGCCCGACACGTCCGCTCATTCGGGCAGATGCTCACCCAGCGCCTGGGAGAACGGATCCCCGAGTGGATCGCGGCGGTCCTAGCCGACTGCCCGGCCTGCACACCTTCACCAGCGGCCTCGAACGCGACCTCGCAGCCGTCACAGCCGGCCTGACCCTGCCCTGGAGCTCGGGTGTCGTGGAGGGCCACGTCAACCGCATCAAGATGATCAAACGCCAGATGTACGGTCGGGCCGGCTTCAATCTGCTGCGCAAGCGAGTCCTGTTGGCGGCCTGAGCCCCGGTTACATACTGATCCAGCAGTACAACCGGTGGCCGCGAACGGATGCCCTCTCCGCGAGGGCGGCAAGATCCTCCAGGAAGCCCGTGAGCCCACTCAGGTCCGACTGAGCGTTGAAGACACCCGACGCAGACCAACCGCGTGCCACTTCGCCCAACTGCTTCCGGTCGAAACGGGCGAGGGAGTTACAAAAGGAATCCGTGAGCGACAGCGTGACGACTTCTCCGTCACCCACCATCCCGACCAAACGCCCATGCCGCGGATCAGCCTCGATGGCGTCGGCAGTTCGCCCAGTAACGAGTATCTCGGCCGGCAGCAACGCGACCACCGGATCGACGCCCTTCACGACGAATGAGTCGTACCCCGTTCCCATCGGCTGTCCGTCCGCACGGACCACAGCGCGAACGGCGTCTTCGTCATCAGCAGCGGCGTAGTAGCCGAAGAGAGCTCCCATACAACCGATCATGACACCCAGACCAACTGACAGTCGGACCCAACCATGGATCACCACGCAGCGTCACCGACCACAGAATGTGTGCCAGAGCCAGAACCCGTTCTCATGGACGGAGCCACACGCTCTCGCGGACCATCACGGGCAGCACTGTGGTGTCCAGCGCGATCACCTGTCCGTGCCGGTGGACGAGCACGTGCCCGTTCTTCGCGGGCAGTTCGGCCGAGCACGCGTAGCGCTGGCGGGCCTCTGGCCCGGCAGTCCGGCTCCCCCACGGGTGTGCGTCGCAGGTCGTCCGGGCCGCCGCGATAGCCGCCGCGCATCGGCGTACGGGTGCGGCGACCGCCCGGGCGTCGCCCGTGGGCTTGGGCGGGTCGTCGGGGCACCGTTCGGCGGCGTTCAGGCGTCCTGCCCAGGGCACTCGGTCGTGACGACACGCAGCGCTGTCAGTTCCTCCACCGCCGCCGCGCACTCGGCGCCGCTCGCCGCCGTCAGTACCGCCATCCCCAATCGGTCCGCCGACGACCTGAGCGGGGAGACCGGGTCGCCCGGCTCCACCGCGACGTCCCACTCCACCACCCGCGCACGCCTCGTCGGCGTCGGCCGGGGCGCCACCGTGGTCACCTGGCCCGGCGGCGCGGTGAAGAAGACCGTCGCGGCGGCGGCCGAAGGGGCGCCGGGCTCCGTACGCGGGGGCTCCCCGACCGCCCAGCCCAGCGCGGCGCGCCGCCAGTCGACGCCGCTGGTGAGCCGTACGAGGTCGGGGATGCCGTCGCCGCCCGGGCGGTTGTGCGTCTCGATGACCGTCACACGCTCGCCGTCGACCTTGACCTCCGTGTGCGCGGGGCCGTCCGACAGCCCGACGGCGTCCAGAAGCTCGCCCACCGCCTCCTCCACCCGGCGCCGCCCTGCCGCGTCCAGGGAGGGCGCCGGCATGATGTGCGCGACCTCAACGAACCCCTCCGCGGTCGTCCGCTTCTCCGCGATGCCCACGCACGTGTGCCGACCGGACGAGGACAGTGTCTCCACGCTGAACTCGCGGCCGCCGACGTACCGTTCGAGCAGCGTCGCGGGTGTCCTGCGGTCCTCCGGGAGGTCCGCCAGGGCCGTCACGAGCGCCACCGCGTTGCTACCGGTACCCGCCACCGGCTTCACCACGACGGCGCCGCCTCGCCCTTCGCCACGCCCGCCGTCCCCGACGCCCCCGACGCCCCCGACGCCCCCGACGCCCCCGACAGGCTCGCCGAACAGCCTCGCCACCGCCCCCTCGTCGTCGCCCGCCGCGAAACCGGGCGGGTTCAGATGCGGCGCCTCCCGCTCCAGGACCCGCCGCATCTCCCGCTTGTCGCGGGTGGCCCGTACGACCTCAGGCGGCACCCCCACCACCCCGAGGCGCCGCGCCGCGACGGCCGCCGGTTCGAGCCCGAGTTCGGTGAGCGAGACGACGGCCGACGGGGCGAGCGGGCGTAGTACCTCGTCCACGAACGCCAGGAACGTCGGGCCGTGCTGGTAGTCGACGGAGTGGTACGCGGCCGCCGCCACGTCCAGGGGCGGAGCGCCCGGCAGGCGCACATGGACCACGTCCACCGGCAGCGTCGCCGCCGCGCGGGCGACCGCCGCGTCCGCGCCGACGACGACGAGGGTCACGACGGCCTCACGACGGTATGTACGTATGTACCTCGGTGCATATCCCCCCGCTCCACGCGCCTGATCGTAGCGGCACACCCCCGGCCGTCACCCCGCCAAGCACCGGGCAGGTTCGGCCGATTCCGGCGCCCGCAGAACCCGCTCCCCCTGGCCGTCGGCCCCGCCGGGCGGCGGCACGCGCCCGGGCGCGGGTCCGGTCCTGCGGGATCGCCTCGTGCCCGTACACCGCCCCCGCGAAGCCACCGGTGACCGTCGCCACCGCGTCGGTGTCCCCGCCGACGTCGACGGCGACACGCAGGGCGGCCCCGTACGTCCCCGTCGTCCGCAGCGCCCATACGGCGGACCCGCCGCCCGGCTGGGGGAAGCGCGCGTAGAACGCCCCGCCAGGCCCGAACTCTCCGGACCATAGCTCCCGACGGGTGACACAGCCCCCGTGCCGGTCGGGTGACCCCGCTCGCCGGGGCACAGACTTCTCGTGAACGGACCCGAGGTGAACGATGTGGTGGCCACCCTGCTGGCCGGTCTCAGCGACGAGAACCGGGACTGGCTGGCCCGACAGCCCGTGGAGCTACGTCGGCAGATCGCCGAGGACTGGGGCGCGGGCGCCGGTACGGCCCCGGGCGCCGAGGGGCCGCTCCGGGGCGGCCTCCAGCAGGATCCGGACGAGTACGTCTCGACCCTGCGGCTCATGAGTCCCTGAGTCCACGCCCGTCCCTGAGACGCCCGTCCCCGGGGCGTGGCCCTCGGCGGCGTCGCCCGGTTCCGCTCCCTCGACATGGCGCGACGCCGGTCCTCGCCGGGCACGTCGGTCCTCGCCGGGCACGTCGGCGCGAGCCTGGCCGCCCGCAAGCTGCTGTCGACCACCCTCGTCCTCGGCTCGTCCTCGGCCTCGGCGTCGGCGTCGCGTTCATGCTCGGCTTCCGTCCGGCGGCGGGCCTCTTTCGGCGGCGGCCGGACTGCCGGCGCGGACGCCGGAGGCGGCGAGCGGGTTCACCTTCTTCCGGATGAGGACCCGCTGACCGGGCCCCTCCGTACCGTCAGAAGATGTCCGGGCACCACGCCCGACGTGACGCCCTGAACAGCACATCCGCCCGCGCGGCCGCCCCCTCCGTCGACTCCTCGACCCGGCCCAGCGCCACCAGCCGCGCCACCGACTCGTCGCCCAGGTACAGCGCCCCCAACTCGCCGACGTCCAGCGTCAGGTCCGCCGAGGCGGTGGTGGGGGCGCACGCCGCGCCCTCCGGGGAGGCGTCCAGCCGGTACCGGCCGCCGGCCATACCCGCCGCGTCCCGCACGTCCAGGACCAGCGACCCGGACGTCCCGTAGGTCCGTGTCTCCAACGCCCGTACGACGTCGAGGATCCGCACCCACAGCATGTCCGCGTACGTCAGCACCCGGGCCGCGCGCGGGTCCGGGAGCAGCATGGGCAGGAGGTCGTCGGGCGCACGGTCGCCGCTGTCCACGAACGTCACCCAGTCGATCGCGCACACATACCGCCACAGCGCCAGCTCGGCGGCCGGGGTGACCGCGATCAGGTCCCGTACCGTCGCGGTGTTCAGCGGCTGCTTGCTGTCCTCCCACTTGTCGTCGCAGGCATATGTGACATACCCCTCCAGCTCGCCGGACGCCGAGCGGTACATGGCGTGGAACGGCTCCGTCCAGGGCTCGCTCGGCGGTACGTTCCTGCCGGTACGGCGGTCCCAGTCGCGCGGCGTGCGGCTCACCATGCCGTGCCGCACGGCCCTGGCCCTGTCGTACGGCTCCGGGCCCAGTTTCCGGACCGTCCCGCCGTCGACCAGGTCGATCCGGCCACCGTCCGCCGGGCCCGACCAGCGCGGGTCGAGGCCGGTGCGGCGCACGTCGACGCTCCACCGGGTCAGCCGGCTGGCCGGACCGAAGCCGAAGCGGCCGTAGATCGGATACTCGGCGGCGATCAGCGTCGCCAGCACGTCACCCCGCTCGCGCGCCTCCGCCAGGTCGGCGCCCATCATCCGCCCCAGCAGGCCACGGCGCCGGTGCGTCGGCGACACGGTCACGCTCGACACCGCGCACGCCGGCACCGGGGCGCCCCCGACGGCCGTCACCTCCTGCGCGAACGACCGGTACGTCGCCACGCACCGCCCCGCGTCGAACGCGCCCCGCATCCGCGTGAAGTCCTGGTACGGCAGCCGAGCCGCCACATCCTCGTCCGAGGGGGTGGGCGCCCGCAGAAACCCTGTGTTCAGGGCACGGAGCCAGTCGGGGAAGTCGCCTTCGACAAGGGTGCGTACGACGACGTGGTCACGGTCACCGGAGCTCATGCCGCCACGCTAGACAGCACCACCACCCCCGCGCACCCGGGTTTCCCACGCCCGCGGCGCGTCCACCGCACACCCACCACCTGGTGCGCGGCGTACCCGGAAGAACGGCACGGCGCGCACCGGGGCGGACCGGTGCAGACCGGGACCGGTGCAGACCGGTGCGGGCGGTCAGCCGCGCCGGTGCGGGCGGTCAGGACAGGAGGTCGTCCACCTGGGCCTCGCCCTCCCGGTAGCGGCGGGCGATCTCCGCGCTGCAGTCGTCCGCCGTCCGCTGGAGCTCCTGCCGCCGCCGCGACACCTGCTGCTCGTAGCGCGCGAGCCGGCCCATCGCCTCGTGCAGCTCTTCGTCCGTACGCGCGTCGAGGTCCGACAGCTCGACCTCGGCGAGCATCTCGGCCGCCAGCACCCGGTACGCCTCGCTCCGCGGCGTGGACAGCGTCAGGTGCCGCGCCGAACCGGGTCGGCGCCGCGACGGCGCGTCGGCGAGGATCTCGGAGAGCCGGTGCACCACCGGCACCTCGGGCGCGGCGCGGCGCGCCAGCTCGGCGCGGAGGATGTCGATCCGCCCCTGCAGCAGCCGCCGCACATAGCTCAGATCGGCTTCGTCGGTGTGCGAGTCACGGCGCAGCGCACGCAGCTCGTCGAGGCGCAGCGCCTTCAGGTCGATCACCAGGGCCGGTCCCGGCGGCATGACCGCCTCCAGGGCGGCGAGGGCCCCGACAGTCCTCGTCGTCCCGGCGGTCGGGGGCTCGGCGGCGGTCCGCTGTATCGGCGGACGGGACCGCTCGAACCCTGAACCCGAACCTGCACAGGTGATCGATGCGGGGCCGGGCGTCTGCCCGGCGCCAGGTGTGCTCATGGTGTTCCGTCCCCTCGACCGGTGCTTCAGGCGCACCGCCTGACAGGCATGGTGCCACTCCCGCATGCGATGTGCAGGTGCTCTGCACCCGTTCGGCCCTCGGTAAGTTGGGGGGTATGCGAGCAGTGGTACAGAGAGTGGACGGCGCGCGGGTCGACGTCGCGGGCGAGACGGTCGGGGAGATCGTCGGCGAGGGGCTGTGCGTCCTCGTCGGCGTCACGCACGGGGACACTCCGGAGAAGGCCGCGCAGCTGGCCCGCAAGCTCTGGTCCGTCCGCATCCTGGACGGCGAGAAGTCCTGCTCGGACGTGAATGCACCCTTGCTGGTGATTTCGCAGTTCACCCTCTACGGGGACGCCCGGAAGGGCCGCCGCCCCACCTGGAACGCGGCGGCGCCCGGCGAGGTGGCGGAGCCGCTGGTCGACGAGGTCGTGGCGCGGCTACGGGAGCTGGGGGCGACGGTGGCGACGGGCCGGTTCGGCGCGGAGATGCGGGTCTCGCTCACGAACCACGGCCCGTTCACCGTGCTCGTCGAGGTGTGACCGAGTAGCCGCGTGACCGAGTAACCGTGACCGGGTGTGACCGGGTGACGGGGTGACCGGGTGACCGCGTAACCGCGTGACCGGTCGAGCCGTGACCGGACGCGGCCCCGGGCACGGCTCACCGACCACCGACCTGCTACGGCTCGACGACCGGTTCCTGTGCCGCCGCCGTGTCCCCCGCCAGCAGCGGCGCGTCCACCGGCACGTTCCGCTTCACCAGGGCGAGGGCGATGGGGCCCAGCTCGTAGTGGCGTACGGCCGTGGTGACGAAGCCGAGCTGCCTGCCCTCGGGACCGTCCGAAGCGAGCCGTACCGGGGCGCCGTGCGCGGGCAGGTGGACCTCGCTGCCGTCCAGGTGCAGGAAGACCAGCCTGCGCGGCGGCTTCCCCAGGTTGTGGACACGGGCGACGGTCTCCTGGCCCCGGTAGCAGCCCTTCTGCAGATGGACGGCGCTGCCGATGAGGCCGATCTCGTGCGGGATGGTGCGGTGGTCGGTCTCGTACCCGAGCCGCGGCCGGTGCGCCTCGACACGCAGCGCCTCGTACGCCAGCATCCCGGCGAGCGGGCCGTGCTTCCCGGCGTACGCCTCCAGGTCGCCGCGCGGCAGGAACAGGTCACGGCCGTGCGGGGTCTCCCGTACGACGACACCGTCCGGCACGTCGGCGATGGAGCCGGCGGGCAGGTGGACGACGGCGTAGTCGTCCGTACGGTCGGCGACTTCGACCCGGTAGAAGAACTTCATCGACTCCAGGTAGGCGAGGAGCGCGCCCTGCGTACCGGGCTCGACGTGCGCCCAGACTGTCGAGCCGTCGTCGACGAGGTGCAGGGCGTGCTCGATGTGGCCGTTCGCGGAGAGGATCAGCGCGTCGGTGGCCCGGCCGGGCGGGAGGTCGCTGACGTGCTGGGTGAGCAGCAGATGCAGCCAGCTCAGCCGGTCGTCACCGCTGACCGTGACGACACCGCGGTGGGAGAGGTCCACGAGGCCGCTGCCCGCGGTGAGAGCGCGCTGCTCCCGGAACGGGTCGCCGTAGTGCGCGGCGACACCTTCGTCCCGCCCCTCGGCGGGGACGGCGCCGGGCAGGGACAGCAGAGGGCTGGTCGGTGAATGTCGCTGCATGGCGTCCAGCCTACGACCCGGTGTTCGACGCCTCTTCCGTCCCGTCCGCCTTGTCCATCTTCTCCGTGCAGTCCCGGCACCGGCCGTAGATCGCGAAGTGCTTCATGTCGGTGTCGAAGCCGAAGGAGTCGAGGAGCTTACGGGTGAACTCGGCGGCCACCGAGACATCCGCCTCGATGACGCCCGTGCAGTCCCGGCACACGAGGTGGAGGTGGTGGTGGCGGTCGGCGAGGTGGTAGGTGGGCGCGCCGTGACCGAGGTGGGCGTGGCTGACCAGGCCCAGTTCCTCGAGTAGCTCCAGCGTCCGGTAGACGGTGGAGATGTTCACGCCGGACGCGGTCTTCCGGACCTCGGTCAGGATGTCGTCGGGCGTCGCGTGCTCCAGCACGTCCACCGCCTCGAGGACGAGCTGACGCTGGGGGGTCAGCCGATAACCGCGCTGCCGGAGATCGCTCTTCCAGTCGGTGCTCACCACGCGCTCCAGTGTATGAGCACCGACCGGAATGACCAGGGCTACTTGAAGAAGGCGATGCCGTCGTCCGGCAGGTCACCGAGGCTCTTGGCCATGGCCTCGACCTCTTCGGGCGTGACGACCTTCTTCAGGTGCGCCGACATGTACGGGCGGAGCGGCACCTCAGGGGTGGCCTTCTCGCCGACCCACATGAGGTCGCTGTTGACATAGCCGTACAGCCGCTTGCCACCGCTGTACGGGCCGGAGGCGGCGGTCCGGGCGACGGCGTCGGTCGCGAGGTCGATCTGGGGCTTCTTCTCGGCGAGCTCGCCGTACCAGATCTCGACGACGCCCTGGTCACGGACCATGACGACCTCGACCTTGCGGTCCTTGGCGACGCGCCAGTAGCCGCTCTCGCTCTCCAGGGGGCGGACCTTGTTGCCCTCGGTGTCCAGGACCCAGGAGCGGGAGACATACTCGATGAAGTCCCGGCCGTCGTGGCTGAACGTCACGGACTGGCCGAAGTTGCACTTCTCGGCGCCGGGGAAGTCGGAGACGCCCGCGCCCTCCCACGTGCCGAGGAGGAACGCGAGGGGGACGAGGTCCGGGTGCAGGTCGGACGGGATCTGGATCATGATGTCAGGCTGCTCTGGCGATCTGTGCGGGTGCGGGTGGTCAGCGCTGGCCCTGGTACAGCTTCTTCACGGTCAGCCCGGCGAAGGCGAGCACGCCGACGCAGACCAGAACCAGCAGGGCGGAGAAGAAAGCCTCAAGCACGGGGTGCTCCTCGGTGGGCGGTGGGACGGTATACAGGGGCCGGGACCCAGCCTAATGGGTCGGGACCCGGCCCTCTGTGTGAGGTACGCCCGGCTCAGCCGAGGAGCTGGTTCTGCAGGACGACCGTCTGGTGGAACGGCACCTCCGGGGTGCCGCCCTTCTTGGACTGCACGACCAGGGCGAGGGTGTCACCGGCGACGACATACCCCTGCCGGGTCTGCTCCGGGCCGTACGGCTCGGTCTCCCGGAACACGTACGAGGACGTGTCCATCTCCTCCGGCAGGGTCCAGCGCGGGTCGTTCTCCATGTCGGCGGCACCCTGCAGGGCGGCGCCGGAGGAGCCGCCGAACCCGAGGTCGTCGTCCTGGAAGGCCCGGGTGAAGGCGCCGGAGTTGAACTGGAGCAGGTAGACGCGGGTGACCGTGCCGTCGGGCATGGTCCAGCCGCGGGCGGCGATGTGCCGTACGGCGTGGTCGGTGAGCGCCTGCTTGAGCGCGGGGCGCTTGTCGGCGTCGTACTCGGCGAGGTACTGGTCGACGGTGACCCAGCCGCCGGCCAGCTTCTTGTCGACCGTGGCCCCGGCGGGGGCGGGCAGCAGCAGCTTCCGCAGGTCGGCGTAGTGGTTCTCGCCGTTGTTGCCGTCGCTGAACGGCCGTGGGACCCCCGCGGGCAGGGCGGGCAACGAGAGCTTCGGGTACTCCCAGCGCCCGTCCTTCTCGGTGGCGAGCCCCGGCACCTCGTGCCGTTCCATCCCGGCGATCCCATACGCGGCCCCGGCCCCGAGCCCCCCGCACACGAGGGCGGCCACGGTCCACCGGGCCACGGCCCACGCGACCCTCCGCCCTCGGCCGCTGCGGCCGGACACGGCGGGCGGCGCGTCCTCGGCGGGCGGCGCGTCCACGGGCACGGCCTCCGCAGGCGCGTCATCGGCCGGCACCGCCTCCGCGGGCACGGCCTCCGTGGGCACGGCCCCCGCGGGCACCGCCTCACCAGGCGCGGGCACCGCCTCACCAGGCGCGGGCACCGCCTCACCAGGCGCGGCATCCGCCGACGGGGCCGGTGTCGCGGCGGCCGGCCCGGCGGGCGGCGCATCCACGGGCGCGGTGGCCTCCGGAGCCGCGGGCGCCTCGGCGGCCGGAGCCGGCGTCACGTCGCCGGACGCCGCCTCGGGGGACGTCGACACGGTGTCCGGGGTGGTGGTCTGCTCGCTCATACGTACTCCCCCGGGCTTGCGATGTGGTCGAGTTGCTTCTTGACCAGTTCGGCCACCTCGGACTTGTCGAAGGGCTTCGTGCCGTTGGCGGTGATGGTGACCTGGATGCCGTCGGTGTACGCCATGCATTCCATGCCCGCCAGCTCCGACTTGTGCTCGTCCCTGTCGTAGGAGGGGGCCAGGTAGCACGCGGCCTTCTTGTGGCCCTCGATCTTCGGGCCCTTCTTGAACTCCAGCAGCTCGGCCAGCTCGACGCGGAGCTTGTGCGCGTCGTGGATGCGCTTCTCGTCCTTCATGCGGAGGATGTGGACCTGCACCAGCAGGTCGTTCGAGGACGACAGATACGAGCGCATCGCCATGCCCTGCACGCCGAGCTTCTCGATCCGCTTCTCGAAGTCGCGGCGCTCCTTGCCGGCGAGGCCGCGCCCGGCGTCCTTCATAAGCTGAGTGGCCTGCTTGCCGCTGACCTCGCCGTCGTTGCCGTACTCGCCGATGTCCGGGCCGAGCCGGTACGAGGCAGGGACCGGCAGCAGCAGCTTGCTCATCGGCGTGGACGACCCGCCCTTGACGCGCGCGTCGCCGGCCGGGTCCTTCGCGGGCTCGGGCGCGTCCTTCGCCCACAGGGTGGTCGGCACCGTCCGGTCCGCACCCTCGACCGTCTTCTTCGTGTACGCCACACCGCCGCCGACAGCGCCCAGCACCAGCACCGCCGGGAGGACGACACCGAGCACGCGCCGCATACGGGAACGGGGCTTCGGTTCCTCGGTGGTCACAGGCGCTCCAGCTGTCGTTCGGCCAAGGTGCGGATGTCCTTCTCGGCGATGCGTTTCGTGTCGTAGAGCCAGATGTCGACCATCACGTCCCCGCGGTGGAAGACCGCCCTGGCCTTGTAGAGCGGCAGGTACCCGGGCTCTCTGTCCGGCTTGTCGTACACGTAGTAGCGGCCGTCGGCGGTGCCCTTCAGGAGGGTGCCCCCGTTGCCCGCGCCGTTCTTCGAGTAGGGCATGTAAGCCCGCTGGCCCTCGGCGTGTTCGGCGGCACCCGCGTAGTACCCGGACCGGAACTGCACGAGCCTGACGAGTGTCGTCCTGTTGCCCTTGGCCCAGCCGATGTCCGCGACCCGCCGCAGCCCCTCCTCAGCGAGCTGCTCGAACATGTAGTCGTCGCTCTCGAAGGTGAGGGCGTACGAGGTGAGGTCGGACCACGTCCCGTCGGCCGGCAAGCCGTCGGCGTCCTCCGCGCCCTTCGGCTTCGGCACGAGCAGTTTGCGCAGGTCGCCGTCCGTCTTGGCCCGGCGGTCCTCGGCGGCGCTCAGCGGGGCCGGTTCCTGGCCCTTCGGCAGCGGCTTCGCCGGGTACGCCAGTCCGGGCTGGCTCAGGGCGGGCAGCGGTGTCGGCGGGCGATCGGCCTGGATCTTGTAGCCGACGGCCGTACCGCCGACGAGCCCGATGACCGACGCGGAGGCGATCAGCAGCGCCGTACGGCCCCAGCGGCGCCGTGGCGCGGGCGCGGTCGCGCTCACCGGCACCTGCGGCTCTACGAGCGGCTCCGGCGGCGTCGGCGGCTGCGGCTGCGGCTGCGGCGACAGCGACAGCGGCTCCGGCTCCGGCGGTCTTTCTGCGGTGTCCAAGAGGGTCCCCCCACGAGACCTAGAGGCATGCGTTCCGATTGGTTGTACGCCTCAGTGACATGTACAGGGAGATCAGGGTTGTACGCACGCGCATTACAGTTCCGCATATGGCGAAGAAGCTCGTGATCAAGGTGACAGCGGGGGCCGACGCCCCCGAGCGCTGCTCGCAGGCGTTCACGGTGGCGGCGGTCGCCGCGGCCAGTGGCGTGGAGGTGTCGCTCTGGCTGACCGGGGAGTCCTCGTGGTTCGCGCTGCCCGGACGGGCGGCCGAGTTCGAGCTGCCGCACGCCGCGCCGCTGCCGGATCTCATCGAGGGCATCCAGGCGGCCGGGCGGATCACGCTGTGCACCCAGTGCGCGGCGCGGCGCGAGATCACCGAGAAGGATGTGATCGAGGGCGTACGGATCGCGGGCGCCCAGGTCTTCGTGAGCGAGGTCATGGGGGACGGCGTCCAGGCGCTCGTCTACTGAGCGCTCGTCCACTGCGCGCTCGTCCACTGACGCGCTCGTCCCCCCGACGCGCGCGTCTACTCGCGCGGCCTCTTCTTGCCGTCCAGTTCGTCCCACCACTCGTCGGACTTCGGGTCCCCGGACGGGTCGTCCCACCAGCGGTCGTCCGGGCCCCGCCGGTTCGCCGCCCAGGCGGCGAGGGGCGGCAGCAGCATGGCCGCGAACGCCATGCCGACGGCGGCCTCCACGGACCACAGGCGCACAAACGCCCATGCGCTGACGAAGAGCGCCAGGCAGGTGCCCATCAGCACGAAGTACGTGTGCCGACGCCGTGCGTACATGGTTCCAGCGTAAGACGGACAAGGCCGGCAAGGCAGACAAGACCGAAGGGCCGCACCTCAAGTCCCGGAAAGCGTCCAACCCCCAGGAGGCGCGGCCCTTCGGCCGTATTGGGTGATGCCGTCGGTCAGACGGCGATCGCGACCTCGGCGAGGCCACCCGTCTGCACGACGACCGTACGGTCGGCCGTGCCGCCCGGCACCAGGGCGCGGACGGTCCAGGTGCCCTCGGCCGCGTAGAAGCGGAACTGGCCCGTCGCGGAGGTCGGGACCTCGGCGGTGAACTCGCCGGTCGAGTCCAGCAGCCGGACGTAGCCGGTGACGGGCTCGCCCTCGCGGGTCACCTGCCCCTGGATCGTGGTCTCACCGGGCTTGATCGCGGAGGCGTCGGGGCCGCCGGCCTGTGCTCCACACATGTCGATTCTGTCCTTCGGTCGCAGGTCGGGGCGGGATTACTTGTTGGCGCCGAGCTCGATCGGCACGCCGACGAGGGAGCCGTACTCGGTCCACGAACCGTCGTAGTTCTTGACGTTCGCCTGGTCGAGCAGCTCGTGCAGGACGAACCAGGTCAGCGCGGAGCGCTCACCGATGCGGCAGTACGCGATGGTGTCCTTCGCCAGGTCGACCTGCTCCTCGGCGTAGAGCGCCTTGAGCTCCTCGTCCGACTTGAAGGTGCCGTCGTCGTTGGCGTTCTTCGACCACGGGATGTTGCGGGCGCTCGGCACGTGGCCGGGGCGCTGCGACTGCTCCTGCGGGAGGTGCGCCGGGGCGAGCAGCTTGCCGCTGAACTCGTCGGGCGAGCGCACGTCGACCAGGTTCCGGTTGCCGATCGCGGCGACGACGTCGTCACGGAAGGCGCGGATCGAGGTGTCCTGGGCCTTGGCCTTGTACTCGGTGGCCGGGCGGTTCGGGACCTCGGAGCCGTCGACCAGGTCGCGGGAGTCGAGCTCCCACTTCTTGCGGCCGCCGTCGAGGAGCTTGACGCTCTCGTGGCCGTACAGCTTGAAGTACCAGTAGGCGTAGGAGGCGAACCAGTTGTTGTTGCCGCCGTAGAGGACGACGGTGTCGTCGTTGGCGATGCCCTTCGCGGAGAGGAGCTTCTCGAAGCCCTCCTGGTCGACGAAGTCGCGGCGGACCGGGTCCTGGAGGTCCTTCTTCCAGTCGATCCGGACGGCGTTCTTGATGTGGTTCTTGTCGTACGCCGACGTGTCCTCGTCGACCTCGACGATGACGACCTTCGGGTCGTCGATGTGGGCCTCGACCCAGTCGGCGTCTACCAGGACGTCGCTGCGGCTCATACTGTCTTCTCCTCCGGGGCAGTCTGCGGCGGGATGATGCGGATGGGGCAGGTCGCGCCGAGCGCTCTACGCGTATGAGGGTGCGGGGCGGCTACGGCACAGGGAAGGCCCTCTACGGACGAAGGGCCGAAAAACGCGGGGCTTCGAAGCCCCGCTCAGACAGTGCGACAGAGCATGGCGGCGACGCGGCACAGGTCTACTGCCCGCCGCTTCGTGAGATCCGCCTGTCGCTTCATCATGGGTCCGATCGTAGGGACGGACAGGCGGCCGTGTCACCGGCGTGTCGCATAGTGAGACGCGATCATCCGAATAGCGGGATGCGAACGCCCCCGGCACCGGCTCGGAGCCGGTGGGGCCGGGGGCGTTCCCGCAGTTCGTCTATGGTGCGGACATCAATGTCTCGCTATGTGGGCAAAGGGGGGTGGCAGGGCCCGTTCTCAGCCCGTCAGGACTATGTTCTGACCGCCCACGGTGACCGCGAGACCGTCCGGTGTCGCCTCGACCTTCTGGAGCTTCAGCCCGGCCGGGAAGCCGCTGACCTGCCGGTCGAAGTCCGTGCGCTTGCGGACCAGTTCCTCGATGCCGGGAATGCCGTTGCCGGGCACCTCGTCGGCCCGCACCCGGAGCGTGTCGCCGTCGACGACGCTGACCGTGGACAGCACGCTGCGCGTGATCTTCCGGCCCAGGACCTCGACGCTGCCGGTCACCTTGATCTTGCCTTCGCCGCCGTAGGCGAGGGTCACGTCGTTCTCGGACGCCTTCTGCAGTTCCTCGTACGCGATGCGGGCCGTGCCGGTGGCCGTGGCCGCGACCGCGCGCGAGTAGTTGTTCTCCAGCCGTACGTCCCGCAGCTCCGCGCTCAGCTCGCCGACCCGGACCTTGCGGCCGCCGGCCGTCGCCTCGACGCCGGTCATGGCGACGTCGACCTGGTCCAGTTCCTTGTCGAGGACCTGCGTCAGGAAGGGGAAGCCCTTGATCGAGACGTCCGGCGAACCGGAAAGGCCCTGATTGGCCTGAATGCGCTCGGCCGCCTCCGACTCGGCGGCGCTTACCGCCAGCCGGTCGCCGATGGCGAAGAGCCCGCCGAGGACGACGGCGATGATCAGCAGTATTCGCAGTGCTCGCATGGCTTCGGTGTCTTCCCCCGTGTTGTTCGTGCCCGGCCCCCGACGATGTGATTGATCGACGTACGGGGTTACTCATTGGTTCCCCCATCGCCTCGGACGTCACTCACGCCACACACGAGGTTCACCCTGGGCCGGGCCCCGTCACACCAGAGTGCGGCCGAGCAGGTACACGGCGGGCGCCGCCACCGCGAGCGGCAGCGCCACCCCCGCGGTCATGTGCACGAACCGCGACGGGTAGTCGTACGCGGCCACCCGCAGCCCGATCGCCGCGCACACACCGGCCGCGAAGCCCAGTACGGCGCCCTGCGCGCCGAACCCGGTCGCCGCACCGGCCGCGGCACCGGCGCCCGCACCCGCCGACAGCGCGACCACCAGGGAGGCCACGCCCGGCAGCGGGAGCGCGCGGGCGACCGTCGCGGCGGCGACCGCGAGGGCGCCCACGACGACCGCGTCCGGGTCTGCGGCGAGGAACCCGGCCGCGACCACGGCCAGGGCGGACGACGCGACCGTGGCCATCAGCCCGTACATCCGCTCCTCCGGCGCCGCGTGGCTGCGCAGCTGGAGGACGAGGACCAGCAGCACCCAGACGCCGAGGGTGCCGAGGATCGCGGCAGGCGCGTGTTCCCGGCCCGCGGCGAGCAGTGCGGCATCCGCGACGACGCCGCCCAGGAAGGCCAGCGCGATGCCCTGCCGGGCGGGCCACATGCCGTTGAGCCGGAACCAGCCGGCGGCGGTGACCGCCTGGAGCAGCACCAGCGGGACCAGCAGCCCGTACGGGCCGACGGCCGCGCCCACGGCCAGCAGGACGGCGAGGAGCGCGGTGAGCCCGGCGGGCTGGATGCCCGGGTCGATGATCGGCGACCGGCCCTCGGCCCGGGCGCGCTGGGCGTCGGTGATCCGGGCGTTGCCCATCGTGGTCGGCACGCTGTACTCGGCGGTGTCCGCGGGGGCTGCGGCGGCCGGGGCGGAGCCCTCGGGCTGCGGCCGGGCGTGCCGCGGGGCGTCGTACGCGTACGAGGGCGCCGGGGCCTGCCCGTAGGACGGCGACTGCCGCTGGTCGGTGACCGGCGGCAGATACGAGGTCGGCGCGTCGTACCCGGGCGCCTGCTGCTGTGCCGGTGCCTCCGGCGGCAGCGGGTACGCACCCGGAGCCTGCTGCGGTGGCAGGTACATCGTCGCGTCGGCCGGCCCCTCGTGCCCCGGCTGCCGGGCCTGTGCCTGGGCCTGGGCCTGGTCGTGCGGATGTGCCTGGGCCTGGGTGTGCGGATGGGCCTGGGGCTGGACGGCCGGCTGGTAGTGGGTGTCCCAGGTCTGGCCCTCCCACCTCTGGGCGACGTCGGGCTCCGCGTACGGGTCGTACGGGTACTGCTGATCGCTGCTCATGCTGTTCGGTTCACCCTCCTGCGAACGGCGGGAGCACCTCGACCGTGCCGCCCTCGGCCAGCCGTACCGTCTCATGTCCACGCTTGCCCACGGGGTCCCCGTCGACCAGGAACGAGCAGCGCCGCAGCACCCGGACCAGCTCGCCGGGGTGCCGCTCACGGGCGGCGTCCAGCGCCTCGGCCAGGGTCTCCGCGGCGTACGGCTCCTCGGCTGTACCGGCGGCGGCCTTGGCCGCCGCCCAGTAGCGGATGGTTCCCGCTGCCATAGGAGGGCTCCTTTCGTCAGGCTTCCATGATGGGCCACGCCGCAGACACCGGAGACGGCCCTGTGGACAACTCCGACGCGGCCCCCCGGGACGGCCCCGAGGTCAGCCACTCCCCGATCCGCGTCAGCAGCGCCTCACCGGCGGCGTTCTCGGCGTGCCCCATCCCCGGCTCCAGCCACAGCTCACCCGCCTCGCCCGCCGCGTCGGCGAGCATCCGCGGATGGTCGACCGGGAAGTACGGGTCCCTGTCCCCGTGCACGACCAGCAGCGGCGTCGGCGCGACAAGCGGCACCGCCTCGACCGGGGAGAGCGGTACGGGGTCCCAGTCGCGGTTGTGGATCCGGGTGCGGAACCCGTACCGGCCGACCAGCCGCCCGGCCCGCCCGGTGATCAGCCAGTGCACGCGCCGCATCGGGGCCGTACCCCGGTAGTACCAGCGCGCCGGCGCACTGACGGACACGACGGCGTCGGTACGTGCATCAGTGCGCCCCTCGTGCTTCTCCCCGTACAGCGCCGCGTGCCGGAGCACCACCGACCCGCCCATCGAGAAGCCGACCGTCACCACGCGCGCGTGGCCCCGCTCCCGCGCCCACTCCACCGCCGCCGCGACGTCGAGCACCTCGCGGTCACCGACCGTGGAGCGCCCGCCGGACCGGCCGTGACCGCGGAAGGAGAAGGTCACGACCGCCGCGTGCCGTGCGAGGACGGCCGCGGCGCGCCGCACCGCGGGCCGGTCGGCCGAGCCGGTGAAGCCGTGCGCCACGACGACGGCCGTGTCCGTCGGTCCGGCCGCGCACGGCTCGTACCGGGCCTCCAGCCGCACACCGTCAGGAGTCCGCAAAAACATACGCAAGGTTTCGCCCAGAGGGCCGCGCGTGAGCGATGAGACATCCACACTGTGAAACGGACCCTCTGTCCTGGAACTCATGTGAGCTATTCTGGCTGGCAGAGGATCCGGGCAAAGCAGCCCCCGGGTCCTTTTGTGTTTTCCCGCCGTTGTTACAGGCAGGTGAACAAAGGCTCTCAGGGCGCGGGAGCCGGCGTACGAAGCCGTACGAAGCAGTGCCGCAAACGTCCTCGCACGGACCGAGGAGGAACCGACGTTATGGGCGAGCTGATCGTGCACGACCGGACGACGAGCAGGACGACGACCCAGGCATGGGGGCACCCCGTGCCCGAGTTCCGTCGAGAGCTTGAGGGAGGGACGCGATGAGTTCCCTGCTCCTCCTGACGAACGCCCTGCAGCCGTCGACCGAGGTGCTTCCGGCACTCGGCCTGCTGTTGCACAACGTGCGGGTGGCGCCCGCCGAGGGCCCCGCCCTCGTCGACACCCCCGGTGCGGACGTGATCCTCATCGACGGCCGCCGCGACCTGCCGCAGGTGCGGTCGCTGTGCCAGCTGCTCCGCTCGACGGGGCCCGGCTGCCCGCTGCTCCTGGTGGTCACCGAGGGCGGTCTCGCCGCCGTCACCGCCGACTGGGGCATCGACGACGTCCTGCTGGACACGGCGGGCCCGGCCGAGGTCGAAGCGCGGCTGCGGCTCGCGATGGGCCGCCAGCAGATCACCACCGACGACTCCCCGATGGAGATCCGCAACGGCGACCTGTCGGTCGACGAGGCGACGTACAGCGCGAAGCTGAAGGGCCGGGTCCTGGATCTGACCTTCAAGGAGTTCGAGCTCCTGAAGTACCTGGCGCAGCACCCCGGCCGGGTCTTCACGCGCGCGCAGCTCCTCCAGGAGGTCTGGGGCTACGACTACTTCGGCGGTACGCGGACGGTCGACGTCCATGTGCGGCGGCTCCGCGCCAAGCTGGGCCCCGAGCACGAGTCGCTGATCGGCACCGTGCGGAACGTCGGGTACCGGTTCGTGGCGCCCGAGAAGGTGGAGCGCGCGGCCGAGGAGGCGCGAGCCGAGACCCGTGCCAAGGGCGCCGCGCCGGAAGTCCTCCGGATGGAGCAGGCCGACGAAACAGAGGAAGCCGCCGTACGACCTGCCCAGAGGTAGGTCACCCCGCGTAGACTGCCGCGCGTGGCCAAGGTGACGCGGGACGACGTGGCACGACTGGCGGGTACCTCCACCGCGGTCGTGAGCTATGTCATCAACAACGGACCCCGGCCGGTCGCCCCGGCCACGCGCGAGCGTGTCCTCGCCGCCATCAAGGAGCTGGGGTACCGGCCCGACCGGGTCGCCCAGGCGATGGCATCTCGGCGCACCGACCTCATAGGCATGATCGTCCCCGACGCGCGGCAGCCGTTCTTCGCGGAGATGGCACACGCGGTGGAGCGGGCGGCGGCGGACCGCGGAAAGATGGTCCTGGTAGGCAATTCGGACTACCGGGACGAGCGCGAGGTCCACTATCTGCGCGCTTTCCTCGGCATGCGCGTCGCGGGCCTGATCCTGGTCAGCCAGGGGCCCAGCCAGCGTGCCGCGCAGGAGATCGAGGCGTGGGACGCCCGCGTGGTGCTCCTCCACGAGCGGCCGGAGGCCATCGACGACGTCGCGGTCGTCACGGACGACATCGGCGGCGCACAGCTGGCGACCCGCCACCTCCTGGAACACGGCCACGCCTACGTGGCGTGTCTGGGCGGCGTGGAGTCGACCCCGGCGGTCGGCGACCCGGTGGCTGATCACGTGGAGGGCTGGCGCCGCGCCATGCGGGAGGCCGGCCGCGCCACGGAGGGGCGGCTCTTCCAGGCCCCGTACAACCGCTACGACGCGTACGAGCTGGCCCTGAAGGTGCTCTCGGGCCCGGACCGGCCCCCGGCCATCTTCTGCTCGACCGACGACCAGGCGATCGGCGTGCTCCGGGCCGCGCGGGAGCTCCGGCTGGACGTCCCGCGCGATCTGGCGGTCGCCGGCTTCGACGACGTCAAGGAAGCCGCCCTGACGGACCCGCCGCTGACCACGGTCTCGTCCGACCGCCCGGCCATGGCCCGCGCGGCCGTCGACCTGGTCCTGGACGACGGCCTCCGGGTCGCGGGCTCCCGTCGCGAACGGGTCAAGCAGTTCCCCTCCGCCCTGGTGATCCGCCACAGCTGCGGCTGCAACGGCGCGTAAGGGCGGAGCCCGGGCGGCGGGCCGTGCGGGAAGCCGTGCGAGGCTGTGCGGGAAGCCGTGCGAGGGCGGGAAGCCGTGCAAAAGGCTGTGCGGCTGCCGCGCGCGGGGCCTTACACCGGCCATACGCGGTTCTGTCGGGTCTCTTAGCGCGTCCTCAGGCTGCTCTCATCTACGGGCGCCACAGTCGTACCCATGACGGACCACCACCGCCGCGGCGACGGCGACCAGGGCCAGAACGAACCGCAGCAGTACGCCGGGTTCCACGACCCGGTCCACCAGCCGCCGCCCGCGTACCAGCCCGCCTACCAGCCCACCTACCAGCCCACCTGCCAGCACGCGTACCAGCCCGCGCCTCCGACCCGGCGCCGGGCGAAGCGGCCCGTCGGGCTGATCGCCGCCGTCGCGATCGCGGCCGCCGCCATCGGGGGCGGGGCGGGCGCGCTCGCCCAGCAGTGGGCGGGCGGGGACATCGCCACCGGCGCGTCACCCGTCGCGGGGACCACCGTCTCGCGGTCCAGCACCGGCACCGTCGCCGGCGTCGCCCAGGCCGTCTCCCCCAGCATCGTGGAGATCAAGGCCGCCTCCACCTCCGGGCAGTCCACCGGCTCCGGGGTGATCATCACCGGCGACGGCGAGATCGTCACCAACAACCACGTCATCTCCGGCGCCTCCGAGATCAAGGTCCGGCTCAGCGACGGCACCACCTACACCGCCGACGTCCTCGGCACCGCCCCGGACAAGGACCTCGCCCTGATCAAGCTCCGGGACGCCAAGGGCCTCAAGGCCGCCACGCTCGGCGACTCCGGCAAGGTCCAGGTCGGCGAGCAGGTCGTCGCGATCGGCTCCCCCGAGGGCCTCACCGGGACCGTCACCAGCGGCATCGTCTCGGCTCTCGACCGGGACGTCACCGTCGCCAAGGAGGACCGGGACAGCCCGCGGCAGCGCGACCCGCGGCAGGGGTGGCCCTTCGAGTTCGACGGGCGGCAGTTCAACGGCGACACCGGCTCCTCCAGGACCACCTACAAGGCCATCCAGACCGACGCCTCCCTCAACCCCGGCAACTCCGGCGGCGCCCTGATCAACATGAGCGGCGAGATCATCGGCATCAACTCCGCCATGTACTCGCCCAGCTCCGCCAACCGCTCCACCGCCGGCAGTGTCGGCCTCGGCTTCGCCATCCCGGTCAACACCGTCAAGGCCGACCTGGACGCCCTCCGCTCCGGTGGCGGCGACTGAGGCCGTGCGACGCTGACGTACATGAACACCACAGGTGAGCACGAGCGCATCCTCGTCGTCGACGACGAGCCCGCCGTCCGCGAAGCGCTCCGGCGCAGCCTCGCCTTCGAGGGGTACGGGACGGAGGTCGCCGTCGACGGCGCCGACGCACTCGACAAGATCGCGGCGTACGCGCCCGACCTGATCGTCCTGGACATCCAGATGCCCCGTATGGACGGGCTGACCGCCGCCCGCCGCGTCCGGGCGTCCGGCTCGACCGTGCCGATCCTGATGCTCACCGCCCGCGACACCGTCGGTGACCGGGTGACCGGACTCGACGCGGGCGCGGACGACTACCTGGTGAAGCCGTTCGAGCTGGACGAGCTCTTCGCCCGGATCCGGGCCCTGCTGCGCCGCAGCTCCTACACGGCCGGCAGCGGCGCGGCCCAGGACGAGCACGACGTGCTGGCCTTCGGCGATCTCCGGATGGACCTGGCGACCCGCGAGGTGACCCGCGGGTCCCGGCGCGTCGAGCTGACCCGTACCGAGTTCACCCTCCTCGAGATGTTCCTCGCCCACCCCCGGCAGGTGCTGACGCGCGAACAGATCCTCAAGGCCGTCTGGGGCTTCGACTTCGAGCCGACCTCCAACTCCCTGGACGTGTACGTGATGTACCTGCGGCGCAAGACGGAGGCCGGCGGCGAGCCCCGGCTGGTGCACACCGTGCGCGGGGTGGGCTATGTCCTGCGCGAGGGAGGAGGCGAGTGACGGGTGGTGGTCCCGTGCGGCGGTTCCGCGCGCTGCCGCTGCGCTCCCGGCTGGCGCTGCTGACGGCGACGGCGGTCGCGGTGGCGGTCGCGGCGGTGTCGGTGGCGGCCTGGCTGCTGACCCGCGCGCAGCTCCTCGACGAGCTTGACACGTCGCTGCGGAACACGGGGGCTCCCAGGGAGCAGCTGGCGGACGCGCTGGTCGCCTGCCGGACCGGGGCCACCACCTCCGAGGACGCGGCAAGGCCCGGGTTCGCGTACATCCAGCTGGTGGGGGCGGACGGCAGCCGCTGCGTCGTCCCGTACTCGCGCGCGGTGCAGGTGGGGGACGTGGACATCGCCGTGGCGAACGGCGCCCGGACGGATGCCCTGCACACGTCCAGGACCGACAGCGGCGAGACGGTCCGCGTCCGTACCGTGCGGGACACCTTCAGGGTGCCGGGCGCGGTCGGGCCGGTGACGGTCGCGGTGTCCGTGGCCCGTCCGCTCACCGAGATCGACGCGGCCCTCGACCGCCTGGCGCTTCTGCTGACCGCGCTCGCCGGCATCGGCGTCGTCGGCGCGGGTGCGGCGGGACTGTGGGTGGCCCGGGCGGGGCTCAAGCCGGTCGACCGGCTGACGGACGCCGTCGAGCACGTCGCCAGGACCGAGGACCTGACCGTACGGATCCCCGCGGAGGGCGAGGACGAGATCGCCCGCCTGTCCCGCTCCTTCAACGCCATGACGGCCGCGCTCGCCTCGTCCCGCGACCGGCAGGCGCAGCTGATCGCCGACGCGGGCCACGAGCTGCGGACACCGCTGACCTCGCTGCGTACGAACATCGAGCTGCTGGCGCGCAGCGAGGAGACCGGACGGGCGATCCCGGCGGAGGACCGGCGGGCTCTGATGGCGTCCGTGAAGGCGCAGATGACGGAGTTGGCGGCGCTGATCGGCGACCTTCAGGAGCTGGCCCGCCCCGACGCGGTCGCGCCGGGCCGCCTGGACGTGGTCGGGCTGCACGACGTACTCGGCACGGCCCTGGCGCGGGCGCGGCTGCGCGGCCGGGAGCTGACGTTCACGGAGCACGTACGCCCCTGGTACGTACGGGCGGAGCCGGCCGCGCTGGAGCGTGCGCTGATCAACGTCCTGGACAACGCGGTGAAGTTCTCCCCGCCGGGCGGGACGGTCGAGGTGGCCCTGGTGGACGGCCTGCTCACCGTACGGGACCACGGGCCGGGCATCCCCGCGGACGAGCTCCCGCACGTCTTCGAGCGGTTCTGGCGCTCCCCGTCCGCGCGGTCGCTGCCCGGCTCCGGACTCGGCCTGTCGATCGTGGCCCGCACGGTCCGGCAGGCGGGCGGCGAGGTGGCGCTGACGCCGATCGCGGCGGCGGAGGGCGGCGGCACGCGCGCGGAGATCCGCCTTCCTGGCGCGCCGACGCCACCGCCCGGAAGCCCCGGGTCGGTTGTGCCGCGGTGGTGACTCGGCCGCTCGCCGGGCGCGTCGGTCCGTAGCCATGAGTGGGAGTACGGCGCGCGCACGTCAAGGAACGCCAGGGACGCGGCGCCGCCCTGCGGAAGCGGGGCGGCGAGCCGTCCCGGCCCACCGCCCCGCCACCGGAGAAGACCCTTCGCCTACTCCACGACCGTGATCCGGCCCACCGCCGGCGGCGCGATCGGCGCGTCGGCCGACGAGTGCGCCCCGAGGTACGCCAGGAAGATCTCCAGGTCGGACGCGCCGACCAGCTTGTTCTTGCCCTCGGTGAACACCGGGAAGCCGTCGCCGCCACCGCCGAGGAACTCGTTCATCGCGACGCGGTACGTCTTGGCCGGGTCTATCGGCTCGCCGTTCAGCTTCACCGACGCGGCGTCGACGCGGGCGGCGCCCGACTGGGTGAGGTCCAGCGTGTAGGTGAGGCCCGCGGACACCTGGAGGATCTTCGGGGACGCCTCGTTGCGGCCGCTGACCTGCTGCTGGAGCGCGGTGACGACCTGGGCGCCGGTGAGGTCCATGACGTTCATCATGTTGGTGAACGGCTGGACGGTGTACGCCTCGCCGTAGGTCACGACACCGTCGCCCTCGCCCGCCGTGGAGCCCGCGTACACCAGGTCGGAACGGATACCGCCCGGATTCATGAACGCGATCTGCGCGCCGCCCTTGTCGGCCGGGGCGAGGCCCTCCAGCTGGGCGTCGGCGATCAGGTTGCCGAGCGGCTTCTCGTACGCCGACGAGCCGCGGCCGTCGATGTCGGCCGAGATGTGGCCGACCGGGCGGTTGGCGATCGGCGCGGCCAGGGCGTTCCAGTCCTCGATGAGCCGGGTCATGTCCGCGGCCTTGGGGACGTCACGCGTGACGACGTGGTTGGCGGAGGCGACGGCCGTACGGACGATGTCCTTGGTGGCCCGGTCGTACGTCAGCGTCGTGTCGGTGTAGAGCCGGCCGAAGGACGCCGCCGAGGTGACCGTGCGCGGCTTGCCCGCCGGGTCGGGGATGGTGCAGGCGTACGCCTGGTGGGTGTGGCCGGTGACCAGCGCGTCGACCTGCGGGTCGATGTTCTTGGCGATGTCGACGATCGGGCCGGAGATGCCGTCGCCCGGGCCGGGGCTGTCGCAGTCGTAGTTGTACGAGCCGGAGGCGGGCGCGCCGCCCTCGTGGATCAGGGCGACGATCGACTTGACGCCCTTGCGCTCCAGCTCCTTGGCGTACCTGTTGATCGTCTCGACCTCGTCGCCGAACTTCAGGCCCTTGATGCCCTCGGCGGAGACGATGTTCGCCGTGCCCTCCAGGGTCACGCCGATGAAGCCGATCTTGACGCCCTGCTTCTGCCAGACGAAGTACGGGTCGAGGAGCGGCTTGCCGGTCTTCTCGTGTGTGACGTTGGCGGCCAGGAAGGGGAAGTCGGCACCCCCGAACGGCTTGCCGTCGACATGGCAGCCGTCGGTCGGGTGGCAGCCGCCGTTCTGCATACGGGCGAGCTCGATCGCGCCCTCGTCGAACTCGTGGTTGCCGACCGAGGTGACGTCCAGCTTCAGCCTGTTGAGCGCGTCGATGGTCGGCTCGTCGTGGAACAGGCCGGAGATCAGCGGGGATGCGCCGACCATGTCACCGGCGGCGGCCGTGATCGACAGCCGCTGGCCCTTGCGGGCCTCGCGCAGATGCGTGGCCAGGTACTCGACGCCGCCCGCGTCGATCTGCTCGGTCGTGCCGTCCTCGTGGGTGTGGGTGACCCGGCCCGACGAGCCGGCCGGCGGCTCGAGGTTGCCGTGCAGGTCGTTGAAGGAGAGCAGCTGCACATCGACGGTCCGGCCGGAGGCCGCCTTCTTGCCGTACGTCCAGCCGCCCGGACCCGAGCCCTCCTCCGCCGCGCCGGCCGGCAGGGCCGCCACGAGCGCGCCCGCGGTGGCGAGTCCGGCCGCAGTGGCGAGAATCCGCCGCCCCGTGCGCTTCTTATGCCGTGTCGCTGACATCTTTCCCCTTTATCCCCTTGTGACGGCACGTGACCTCATGGGCCGTCACGCACGGCTGAGGCCATGGCCACTGGTCTGCCGAGCGCAGCCTAAGGTCAACGCGCGTAGCGCAACAGAGGGATCGGGTTACGACCTGGTTGCCTTCACCCGACAGGCGGCCGCGCGCCGCCGTAGGCTCGTACGCATGACGACTGACGTTCGCGCATCAGCCCCCGAGTCGGGCCGCCGGATCGAGACCCTCGACGAGCTCACCCCGGAGCAGGCCCAGGACGTCCTCGACCTCATCGCCGACGCCGCACGCACCGACGGCGTGCAGGCGGTCTCCGAACAGGGCCGACTCCAACTGCGCGGCGGCCGCCGCGAGGGCGTACGCCATCTGCTGCTCACCGTCTCCGACCGGCTCGTCGCCTACGCCCAGCTGGAGGACACCGACCCGGTCGAGGCCCCGGCCGCCGAGCTGGTCGTCGACCCCTCGCAGCGCGGGCGCGGCCACGGGCGGGCGCTCGGCTCGGCGCTGCTCGGCGAGTCGGGCAAGCGGCTGCGGGTCTGGGCGCACGGCGGCAAGTCGGCCGCCCGCCACCTGGCCCAGGTGCTGGGGCTCACGCTCTTC
The DNA here is from genome assembly GCF_008271805.1 of Streptomyces sp. TRM49041. GTDB lineage: Bacteria > Actinomycetota > Actinomycetes > Streptomycetales > Streptomycetaceae > Streptomyces. The sequence goes on along the minus strand of NZ_VSRY01000107.1, from coordinate 16,067 downwards.
CGCGAACTCCGCCAGCTGCGCCGCCCCTTGGCCCCGCTGGACATCCCGGAGCCGGCCCTCCCGCCCGGCATCCGCATCCGCACGTTCGTCCCCGGACAGGACGACGCGGCCTGGCTCGCCGTCAACGCCGCCGCCTTCGCCCACCACCCGGAGCAGGGCACGCTGACCCAGCGCGACCTGGACGACCGCAAGGCCGAGCCGTGGTTCGACCCGGAGGGCTTCTTCCTGGCCGAGCGCGAGTCGGACGGCGCCCTCGTCGGCTTCCACTGGACGAAGGTCCACGCCGAGGAGCAGCTCGGCGAGGTGTACGTCCTGGGCATCGCGCCGGAGGCCCAGGGCCTGGGCCTCGGCAAGGCCCTGACCGCCATCGGCCTGCGCCACCTGGCCGGCCAGGGCATGCCGACGGCGATGCTCTACGTGGACGCGGACAACCCGGCGGCGCTGCGGGTGTACGAGGGGATGGGCTTCACGACCCACGAGGTCGACCTGATGTACCGCACGGAGACGTGAGGCCGGACCGCACCGCCGACCGGGCGCCCCGCACGCATGAACGTGGTGAGGGTCAGGGCGGGCGCCCCCTCCCTTGTGGCCTGATCCGCCAGGTGATCCAGCAGCGACCGGCGGATACCACGGCGCGCGCTGTCCGGGTGCACCGAGACCTGTTCGACGTGGAGGTTGCCGTCGACACGGCCGGCGATCTCCGGCATGCCGATGTCGCGGAAAGAGCGATCGGCGACCCTCTCTTCATCAAAGAGGCATGCCACATCTCCGGCCGAGTCGGGTACGAACTCCTCGGGCCGCGGCGCCTGTTGACAGCTCCCTCTCTTTGATCCCCTTTCACTGCTTAATTCATGAAAGGGGGGAAGTCGCGTACTCGCCTACCGGATCGGCTGACACAGCGGGAACCATCACGCTCGCACTGTCCGCACTTGCCGTCTACGCGGCATTTCTGCTGCTCAGAGCGCGGCACACATGACCTGACGGATCGTCAAATCCCTTCTTGCCCCGCTTGGTTACCATTTCGTGATCACGCTTTGGTCACCGTGTCGCCTCATGTGTTCCGCCACCCCGCCCGACGCAGAAACGCTGCTGCCAAGTGACCGAAATCGATCCATGGGGTGGGAATGAGACGGACACAACCCGTCGATCACGCCAGACGCCGACCGACACACCGCCTCATGGCGGCCGCGACGGCGACCGTACTCCTGGCCACGCTGCCCACGCTGGGCGCCGTATCCTCCGCGACCGCGGCCGAACAGAGCCCGCGCCTCTCCGAAGGGGCGCGGGCTCTCGCCGCTGCCAAGGAGTCCGGCGAGCGGGTGGAGGTGCTCGGGGAGCGGTCCGAGCGGACGACGGTCTTCGCGAACCCGGACGGCCACACCTTCACACTGGAGCAGTCCTCCGTCCCGGTACGGGTCGCGAAGCAGGACGGCGGCTGGCAGTCGCCTGACGCCACGCTCCAGCGGCGTGCGGACGGCACGGTCGGGCCGAAGGCGGCCGCGGCGGAGATGGTGTTCTCCGGCGGCGGTGACAAGGCGCCGCTGGTGTCGATCGCGGACAAGGGCCGCGAGCTGGCGCTGGACTGGCCGGGCAAGCTGCCGAAGCCGGAGCTGGACGGGGCGAGCGCCCTGTACCGGAACGTGCTGCCGGACGTCGACCTGAAGGTGACCGCGACCGTCGAAGGCTTCCAGCATGTGCTGGTCGTCAAGACCCCGAAGGCCGCCGCCGACGCCAAGCTGAAGGAGCTCACCTTCGGGCTCCGTACGAGCGCCGGGCTGACCGTGCGCAAGAACGAGCGCGGCGCGCTGGCCGCGGTCGACGCGACCGGGCAGGCCGTCTTCCGGGCGCCGACCGCACAGATGTGGAACTCGGCGGGCAAGGCCGCCCAGGACAAGCGCGTGAAGTCCGGCGTCACCCCGCCGGCCCCGAAGCGGGTCACGGCCCCGGCCGCGGTGAACGAGGCCGACATCCCCCAGGACCGGCCGAAGGCCGCCGGACCGGCCGTCCCGCAGGCCCCCGCCTCCGCACAGTCCTCCGCCCCGGTGAAGGGCGCCGAGGCGCCCGGCTCCGCCACCGGACTGGAGCCGGGCCAGGGCGACGAGGTCACCCGCATGGCCGTGAAGGTGTCCAAGGACACCCTGTCGGTCGTCCCGGACGCCGCGCTGCTGAAGAGCACGCCCGCCTCCGCGTTCCCCGTCTACATCGACCCGACGGTGACCTGGGGCGAGTCCGAGCGCACCCTGCTGCGCTCCGACGGCTATGAGTCCTACGGCTGGAGCAACGGCTCCGACGACATGGGCAAGGGCGCCGGCAAGTGCGGTACCTGGAACGGTTACTACTGCGGCCCCGGCTACGTCCAGCGTCTGTACTTCGAGTTCTCGCCCGCGAGCCTGAAGGGCAAGAAGGTCCTCGACGCGACCTTCCGCGTGACCGAACCGTGGGCGTTCCAGTGCGACCCACGCTGGGTCGACCTGGTCCGTACGAACAACATCTCCTCCTCCACCACCTGGTCCTCGCGCCCCAAGGAGCTGGACTGGATGGGTGACCGCTACGTCTCCGCCGGGCGCGGCTCCCTGTGCGACCCGGACTCGCCGGACGCACCGATCGAGTTCAACGACAACCCCGAGGAGACCAACGAGAACCTCACGCCGACCGTGCGGGACTTCGCGGCGGGCAAGTTCTCCCGGCTCACCCTGGAGATCCGGGCGCACGACGAGTCCGACACCTCCGCGTGGAAGCGCTTCAAGAACGACGCCGTGCTCGCCGTCGACTTCGTCGGTCTGCCCGAGAAGCCGTCCTCCATCGGTCTGGTGACCGGCTCCGGCACCACCTGCTCCACGACGGAGTCCAACCCGACGATCATGTCCGACCCGACGCCGCCGCTGACCGCGACCGCGCAGACCAAGTCGGGCGGTGAGAGCGGCGCCCAACTGCGCGTCGCCTTCGACATCGACCACAAGAACACCGACGGCACCTGGTCCGACACCGCTCCCGGCAACGGCGACATACGGCCCTCCACCGGCTATGTCGGCGACAACACCAAGCTGACGTTGTCCTGGTCCACACTGACCGAGGGCAAGCTGTACCGCTACCGCGCCTGGGTGCGCTCGTACTACAACAGCGGCGGCAGCTACCTGGCCGGGCCGTCCAACGCCTCGACGACCGGCTGGTGCTACTTCAAGGTCGACCCGACCGCGCCCGAGGCGCCGACCATCACGTTCGGCACCCCGTACACCGAGTGCACACCCAACGCGTGCGCGTCCAACGGCGGCCCCGGCGTCAAGGGGACATGGACGTTCAAGCCCGCCAGTGGGGACACCACCAATGTCTCCTACCAGTACACGCTGTCCGGGATGACGACGTGGCCGACCGTGACGGGGTCCAGCCCGACCGTCTCGATCACGCCCGAGCGCTCCGGCACCTACACGCTGTGGGCACGGGCCAAGGACAACGTCGGCCGGTACGGAGCCTGGAACGCGGTCGACTTCCTCGTCGCCGCCGGTGCGGGGCCGATCGCCACGTACCACTTCGACGAGGACAGCGGCGCGGCGGTCGACACCGCGACGACCGGTCCGACCCGCCACCCGGCGACCCTGGCGAGCGGTGCCGTACGTGACGACCGCGGCCGCCGCGGCCTGATCACCCATGACGCCACCGGCCAGCCGCTGGCCACACCGGTCACCGACAAGGGCCTGGCGATGAACGGCTCCACCGGCTGGGCGTCCACGTCCGGCCAGGTCCTGGAGACCCGGTCGTCGTACACGGTGTCGGCGTGGGTGCGGGTCGACCCGGCGTCGACGAAGACGGTGACGGTGCTGAGCCAGACCCCGGACACGACGAGCCCGTACACCCAGAAGTACAGCCCGTTCATCATCTCCTACGGCGGCAAGTGGAGCCTGCGCGTGTTCTCCACGGAGGGCACGTGGTCCCGGGAGGCCATGACGCCGACGTCCTACCCCAAGGGCGTGTGGACGCATGTCGCGGGTGTGCACGACGCGGCCGCCAAGAAGGTCCACCTGTATGTGAACGGCAAGCTGCAGGCATCCGTGGACGCCGGCACGCCGTGGTCGGCCGACGGCAACATGGAGATCGGCCGGACCATCTACGCCGACAACTACGTGGACCAGTTCCACGGCTCCATCGACGAGGTAACCGTCTGGCAGCGGTCGCTCACCCCCAAGGAGATCGGCGACGAGGCGAAGCTGCTGACGTCCGAAGGCTACGCGGGCCTGGAGCTGGTCGCCGACTGGCAGGCCGCCGACGGCAGCGGCACCACGGTCCCGGACGCCTCCGGCTACGGCAGGACCCTCACGCTGAACAGCGGAGCCTCCCTGGCCGGCGGTGAACTCGTACTGGACGGCATCGACGACCACGCGGTCTCGCCGATGAACACCGCGGTGGTCGACGGCACCGGTGCGTTCACCGTGACCACCACCGTGTCGCTGGACGGGGCGAAGCTGGCCACGCAGGCCATCGGCTACTCCGGGGCGGTGCTCTCCCAGCGGACCAACGGCGCCGGCTCGTACGGCTTCTGGTACGAGCTGACCGGCAAGGACACCGTGTTCGACGAGGAGACCTTCGAAGAGCGCACAGTCCCGGTCGGAAAGTGGCACTTCGGCACCCGGCACGAGGACGGCACCTTCACCTCCGTGGTCTCCGACGAGGTCGCCGCGCTCGACAGCGTGGTCCGGCTGACCGGCGTCCACGACCCGGTGACCGGAACCATCAGCCTCTACCTCGGTCACAACCAGAACGGCGCCGACCTTGCCTTCACGGCCCTGCTCGGGTCGTACGAGGTCTCAGTCGGCCGTGCCTGGCAGGACTGGTACTGGAACGACTACCTGCCCGCCCGGATCGGTGAGGTGCGCCTGTTCTCGGGCGCGGTCGCCGGCTCGGAGCAGATCAGCACCCACATCGGGGACTGAGCCGGGCGGTCGCGGGCCGCGGTCGACACCGACCGCGGCCCGCGTCACCTCCGCCTCCCCTCCCTCACCCCCCACACACAGACGGCCGGCCCCCGCCCGGGGGCCGGTCCTTTCAACCACCCAGGTGAGAAGGGCTTCCATGTCCTTGGACAAGATCAAAGCCAGATCGCAACTCCTGGCGAGAGCCACGCTCCGCGGAGGTCGGCGGCACAGCAGGCGTCGCTCCGTGGCCACCGTGCTAGCGCTGGCCCTGACCGTCCCGACCGTCCTGTTCATCCCGGTCGCGCAGGCCGCCGAGAACGGCGGTCTCGGGCGCCCGAAGGTGCCCGACAGCCGGGTCAGCGAGGTGAAGGAAGTCAAGGGTCTCGGCGCGAAGAAGGCCCGCGACCAGGTCGCCCGCGACAAGAAGGCCAACGCCGCGCAGGCCGCCCGTGCCCAGCGCGAGCAGCGCCGCGCCGCCTGGCCGAAGCGGGGCTCCGCCACGGTCCGGCTGACCGGCGGCGGCAAGGCCGCGGCCACGGGCAGGCCCGGCGGGCTGCCCCTCACCGTCCGGCCCGCCGCCGGCAAGGGCGGGCTCCCCGACGGCACCGGCACCCACTTCACCGTGCTCGGCCCCGACGCGGCCGAGGCCGCCGGTATCAACGGCGTCCTGTTCACCGGCACAGCCGACAGCGCGGGCCGCGCCCAAGTCAGCGTCGGCTACAAGGATCTGGCCGGTGCGACGGGCGGCGGCTGGGCGTCCCGGCTGCGTCTGGTCCAGCTGCCCGCCTGCGCGCTGACCACGCCCGAGAAGCCCGAGTGCCGCAAGCAGACCCCGCTGCCGTCGGCCAACGACACGGCCACGCAGACCGTCACGGCGCCCCTCGCCCTCCCCGAAGGCGGCGGCCTGGCCCCGCAGCTCGCCACCGCCGCCACGGCGACCACGTCGGGGGCGGGCGTCTTCGCCATGACCGCGTCCGGCACCGGCGAGGGCGAGTCGCCCAACGGAAGCGGCGACTACTCCGCGACCCCGCTCTCCCCGTCGGCGTCCTGGGAGGCGGGCGGCAACTCCGGCTCGTTCACCTGGACCCACGACTTCACGATGCCGCCCTCGGCCGCGGGGCCGGTACCGACGCTCTCCCTGGCATACGACTCGGGCAGCATCGACGGACGCAGCGCCACGACGAACAACCAGGGCACGTCGGCCGGTGAGGGCTTCACCATCACCGAGTCCTACATCGAGCGCACCTACGGCAGCTGCGACAAGGACGGCCACGACGGCATCCACGACAAGTGCTGGAAGTACGACAACGCCAAGCTGGTCCTCAACGGCAAGGCGTCGCTGCTGGTCAAGGACAACACCTCCGGTCAGTGGCGGCTCGCCGACGACGACGCCTCCAAGGTGACCCGCTCGACCGGGGCGGACAACGGCGACGACAACGGCGAGTACTGGACGGTCGTCACCGGTGAGGGCACCACGTATGTCTTCGGCCTGGAGAAGCTGGACGGTGCCACGACCCAGCGCACCCACTCCACATGGACAGCTCCCGTCTTCGGTGACGACTCCGGCGAGCCCGGCTACGCCAACGGCACCACCTTCGGAAGCCGCTGGCTGACGCAGGCATGGCGCTGGAACCTCGACTACGTCGAGGACGTGCACGGCAACGCCGCCACGTACTGGTACGCCAAGGAGACCAACCACTACCGCAAGAACAAGGCGTCCACCGCGAACGCGTCCTACATCCGTGGCGGTTACCTCAAGGAGATCAAGTACGGTCTCCGCAAGGGCGCGCTGTTCACCGACGACGCCGACGCGAAGGTCACCTTCGGTTACGCCGAGCGCTGCACCGCCGCGGACTGCTCCTCGCTGACCGAGTCGACCGCGCACAACTGGCCGGACGTGCCCTTCGACGCGATCTGCTCCAGCGGCGAGAGCGAGACCGACTGCCTGGCCATCGGCCCGTCGTTCTTCTCCCGCAAGCGGCTCACCACCGTCGACACGGTCTCGTGGGACGCGGCATCGGCCGCCTACAAGCCGGTGGACTCCTGGACGCTGACCCAGAAGTACCTGGACGGCGGCGACATCGGCGACTCGTCCGACCAGACACTCGCCCTGATGTCGGTCAAGCGCATCGCAAAGGCCGGCACGGCCATCACGATGAACCCGATCTCGTTCACGTACCACATGCGGCCCAACCGCGTGGACGGCACGGACGACATCCTGCCGCTGACCCGCCCGCGTATCTCCACCATCACCTCGGAGACCGGCGGCATCACCACGGTGACACTGTCCGGGCAGGAGTGCCTACGCAGTGAGGTGACAGGAGCCGCCGAGGACACCAACACCCGCTCCTGCTACCCGCTGTACTGGAACATCAACGGCGCTGCGAACGCGTCCCTCGACTGGTTCCACAAGTACCGGGTCCTCGCCGTCACCGAGTCCGAGCCCACCGGTCAGAACGACGCCGTCGAGCACGCGTACAGCTACAGCGGCGCCGCCTGGCACCACACCGACGACCCGTTCGTCCCGAAGGCCGAGCGGACCTGGTCCGACTGGCGCGGCTACCGTCAGGTCACCGAGTACAAGGGCGCCCTGAACACCACCCGCTCCAAGACGGTGTCCCTGTACATGCAGGGCATGCACGGCGACAAGAAGAAGGACGGCACCACCAAGTCGGTGAGCGTCGCCCCCCTGGCGAGCCCCGCGCTCGGCCTCGCCACCCTCACGGACAGCGACCAGTACGCGGGCCACCTGCGCCAGAAGGTCGTCTACAACGGCACAACGGCGATCTCCGCCGAGTCCAGCGAGCCGTGGTCGTCGGAGACCGCCCGGCAGAGCGTGCCGGACGCCGGGGACCAGGTCGCCCGCTTCGTCCGGACGACGAAGGAGACCGACCACACCTACCTGACCGTGCCGAAGACCTGGCGCTCCCGCACCACCGAGCGCGACTTCGACAGCTACGGCATGGTCTACCAGGAGGACGACAAGGGCGACGACGCCAAGACCGGCGACGAAACCTGCACCCGCACCTGGTACGCCCGCAACGCAACCGCCGGTCTGACGAGCCTCGTCTCACGCAAGCGCGTCGTGGGCAGAACCTGCTCGGTCGCCGACTCCAGCCTGTCGCTGCCGACGACCTCGGCGACGCGCGGCGACGTCCTGTCGGACACCGCCGTCGCATACGACGGCGCCACTTGGTCGACGTCCATGACACCGGCCAAGGGCCTGAAGACCTGGACCGGCCGGGTCAAGAGCTACAGCGGCACCACGCCCAGCTGGCAGACGGTCGAGACCACCGGGTACGACACGTTCGGCCGCGTCACCAGCGTCACCGACTCCGCGTCCCACAGCACGACGACCGCATACACCCCCGCCGCGGCGGGCCCGCTCACCAGGAGGATGGTCACCGACCCCAAGGGACACCGAGTCACGACGTTCCTGGACCCGCGGCGCGGCCTCGATCTGCGGATCTACGACCCGAACCTGAAGAAGACGGAACTCGCGTACGACGCACTGGGACGGATCACCGACGTCTGGGAACCCAACCGCAACCGAGCGGCCGGCTACGGCCCGAACCAGAAGTTCGGCTACGGACTGAGTGCCAGTCAGCCGTCGTGGGTGTCGTCCTCCACGCTCAAGGCCGACGGCACCACGTACAACACCACGTACACGCTCCATGACGCGCTGCTGCGCCCCCTGCAGGTCCAGGCGCCCAGCCCCGAGGGCGGTCGCGTGCTCACCGACACCCGGTATGACTCCCGCAGCCTCGCCTACGAGAAGCACGAGGAGATCTTCGACACCACGTCTGCACCGACGTCCACGTACGTCCGGGCCGAGTACGGCGAGGCACCGAAGCAGACGGAGACCGTCTTCGACGGCGCCGAACGGGCCGTCACCGACAAGCTGCTGGTGTACGGCGTCCAGAAGTGGGCGACCTCGACCACCTACACCGGTGACTCCACGGCGACCACCGCGCAGCAGGGCGGCAACGCCGTCCGGAACATCAAGGACGCCCGCGGCCAGGAGGTCGAGCGGCGCGAGTACGCCGGCGAGAACCCCGCGGACACCGCGTTCGGCGGCGGTCTGGGCACTTCGTACAGCACTGTGAAGTTCCAGTACACGCTGGACGGCAAGCAGCGCACCGTCACCGGCCCGGACGGGGCGGTCTGGACTTACGGCTACGACCTGTTCGGGCGGGAGAGCAGCATCTCCGATCCGGACAAGGGAACGTCGACGACCGGGTACGACGCGCTCGACCAGGCAGTCAAGACCACCGACTCGCGCGGCCGCACCGTGCTGAGGGCGTACGACGAGCTGGGCCGGGTCACCGCGACATGGGACGGTGTCCAGGACGATGCCCACCTGCTGACGGAACGCACATACGACACGGTCCTGAAGGGCCTGCCCGGCGCGAACACCCGGTACGTGGGCGGCAAGGCGGGCAAGGCGTACACCAAGGCGGTGACCGCGTACGACAGCCTCGCGCGGCCCGCGGCCACCACGCTCACGCTGCCGGCCGGCGATCCGCTGGTCGCCGCGGGAGCTCCGGCCACGATCGAGTTCACCAGCTCCTACCGTCTCGACGGCACGCTGGGGAACAACGCGGAGCCCGCGCTGGGCGGCCTGCCCTCCGAGGTGATCAGCTACGGCTACACCCCGCTCGGGCAGGTGAAGTCGATCACCGGCGCCACCGGCTACCTGCTGGACGCCGACTACTCGTCCACGGGCCGCGTGCAGCAGTACACGCTGGGCACGGCCAACACCGAGACGGCGAAGAAGGTGTACGTCAGCAACAAGTACGAGGAGGGCACCGGACGCCTGCTCCGCAGCCACGTCACGGACCAGACCCACCCGTACATGCTGATGGACCTCAACTACACCTTCGACGACGCCGGGAACGTCACGGCCATCTCCGACCCGACCACCCTGGGCGGGGCGGGCGCGGCCGAGACCCAGTGCTTCCGTTACGACGGCAGCCGCCGTCTGGCCGACGCCTGGACGCCGTCGTCGCAGAACTGCGCCGACCCGCGTGACGCGTCCGCCCTGTCCGGCCCCGCGCCGTACTGGACGGACTACGCCTACAACGCGGCCGGTCAGCGCACCGCCGAGACCCAGCACAAGGCGACCGGCGACACCACGACCACCTACTGCTACAAGGAGGGCCGCCCGCACCTGATGTCGGGCACCAGCAAGACCGCCGACTGCACCGCGCCGGACACGTCCTACGGCTACGACGCCTCCGGCAACACGACCGCGCGCCCCGGGCCGTCCGCAGCCCAGAGCCTGGACTGGTCCGCGGAGGGCAAGCTCGCGCGGGTCACGGAGAACGGAGACAGCACCGACTACCTGTACGACGCCGATGGCGCGCTGCTGATCCGGTCCGCCGAGAACGGCGAGCGCGTCCTCTACACCGGCAATACCGAACTGCACCTGCGTGCCGACGGCACCACCTGGGGGCAGCGGTTCTACTCGTCCGGAAGCCTCCAGATCGCGGTCCGCAGCAACGAGTCGGGAAGCAACAAGCTCTCGTACCTCGCCGGTGACCACCAGGGCACCCAGAGCCTGGCGGTGGCCGCGGACGCCTCGCAGACGTTCACCAAGCGGCGCACGACGCCGTTCGGCGCGGAACGGGGCACGGCCACCGGCGGCACCTGGCCCGACGACAGAGGATTCCTGGGCAAGACGGCCGACAAGGACACAGGCCTGACCCACGTCGACGCGCGTGAGTACGACCCGGTGATCGGCCAGTTCATCAGCGCGGACCCCAGCCTCAGCACCGGCCAGGCGCAGTCCCTGAACGGCTACGCGTACGCCAACAACAACCCGACCACGTTCGCCGACCCGACCGGCGAAAAGGTCCCCGAGTGCGACAACCCGCAGAAGTACGGCATCACATGCCGGGGCGGTATTCCCGTCACCAGCGGCGGCGACGACAAGGGCGGCAGCGGAAAGGGCAACGGCGGCGGAGGCGGCGGCAACACCGGCGGCACCGGCAGCACCGGCAGCACCGGTGGCACCGCGCCGGTCGGTCCCGTGTACGGGCCCCCGGTCCCCAGCTGCGGCACACCCCCCCTGTTGGCCTGCCCACCCGTGATCGGGCCGGCGACGCAGCCGCTGCTCAAGGGCCCGGACCCGGCGACGATCTTCTCGTTCTCCGCCGACTGCGGAATCATGGACATCCGCAACTACATGTGCAACGCGGGCAACGGACTCGTCACCTCGGGGTCGTATCTCCACGAGGGTTTCAACCAGGCGAACGAGATCACGTCGAAATCCGCACGGAACATGCGGAGCCACGAGAGCGCCAAGGTACGGAGCAACTCGGCCAAGACCTTGCGCACGCTCCAGACTCACCAGGGCATGAAGCGGCTGGTGGATATCGGCCGCAACCCGATGGTGCAGAAGCTGGGCAAGGCCAACCTGGTGACCGGCGTCGCGTTCACCTACTGGTCGAACCTGGAGAACTCCGACGGCAACGTCGCTCTGGCGGCCACGGAGACAGCGGTGGACACCGCGGTGGTGATGGGTGCGACCAAGCTCGGTGCCACGCTGGGCGCCACCATCGGTACCGCCATCGCCCCCGGTGTCGGCACCATCGTCGGCGCGGCCATCGGCGGAGCGGCCGGAGCTGTCGGCGGCATCCTGGCGACCGGGCCGGTCAACAACGCCATATCGAAGGGATGGAAAAAGCTCTTCGGCTGATCGACCGATCAGCGCCGGGCGGGCTCCGGGGGGACGGTGACGTACCCTCGGAGCCCGCCCGGGCGGCGTCCGTCCCACCAGGGACGGACCGTGTGGCCCCCCTCCCGGAGGAATCACCCCCATGACCTACTTCTTGATCGCCTTCTTCGCCCTCGGCTCCGCCTTCATGACCTGGAAGGCGTCCCGGCTGTGGCGGAACCCGGAGCTCGTGGAGGAGTTCACGCAGACCTTCGCGTTCCTGCCGTTCGGCCCGGACGTCAAGCGCGGGGAGGTGCGGTCGGCCGGCCTCACGGCCGTCTCGCTCTGGGCGATCACCGCCCTGATCGGGCTGGGCAGCGTGGAGGCGGAGGCGACCGGCGCCTGGCTGGCTGTCTTCGTCGTCGCGCTGCTCACGGTGCTGCTCTGCCTGCTGGCCGAGGCGGCGGTCGTGCTGTTCAACGCCCCGAAGGCGGTCGTCCCGCCCCATATGCGCGACGACCTCGGCGTCATCGCCGCCCGCAGGGCCCGCCGCAAGGCATAGTCGCCCGTACGGGTGAACGAACGGCTTCTGGTGCGCCTCGGGGGCCCGTGGCGCACCCCGCCGCAAGCCCGTCAGAAGCCCGGCGGCACCCCGAGAGCACCCCGACAGCACCCCCGACAGCACCCCCGCCCGCACCCTGCACGTCACGTCCCCGTAACCGATCATTCAGACGCGCTTGCGACGCTCAGCCGATGAAGCCCGCCGTGTCCGCGTTCACGGCCCGCTCCGACGCGCCTGACCAGCCCCTGGCGCGGAAGAATGGTGTCATGAACCAGCAGCCCGCCGAGGTCCCGGTCCAGCAGACCCCGTCGTCCACCCCGCACGCCCAGCCGTCCGTGGGGTCCATAGCCGCGCACCGGCCCCACACGGTCACCGGTCCGCAGCCCACCGGGCTCGCGCCCGACCTCGACGCCGACCTCGACACGTACGACGCGGACGGCGCCCGCTCGGAGCTGCCCGAGGGCCGGTTCCTGGACCGGGAGCGCAGCTGGCTCGCGTTCAACGAACGCGTCCTGGAGCTCGCCGAGGACCCGACGACCCCGCTCCTCGAACGGGCGAACTTCCTCGCGATCTTCGCCTCGAACCTGGACGAGTTCTTCATGGTCCGGGTCGCCGGCCTCAAGCGCCGGATAGCGACCGGTGTCGCCACCCGCTCCGCGTCCGGGCTCCAGCCCCGCGAGGTCCTCGACCTGATCTGGACCCGCTCCCGTGAGCTCATGGCGCGGCACGCGGCCTGCTTCCAGCAGGACGTCGCCCCGGCCCTGGCGGACGAGGGCATCCACCTGATCCGCTGGCCGGAGCTGACCGAGAAGGAGCAGGCCCGACTGTTCACGCTCTTCCGGCAGCAGATCTTCCCGGTGCTCACACCGCTGGCGGTGGACCCGGCGCACCCCTTCCCGTACATCTCCGGGCTGTCCCTGAACCTGGCCGTGGTGGTCCGCAACCCGGTCAGCGGCCACCGCCACTTCGCACGTGTGAAGGTCCCGCCCCTGCTGACGCGCTTCCTGGAGGCGTCCCCGCAGCGGTACGTCCCGCTGGAGGACGTCATCGCCGCGCACCTGGAGGAGCTGTTCCCGGGCATGGAGGTGCTGGCCACCCACATGTTCCGGGTGACGCGGAACGAGGACCTGGAGGTCGAGGAGGACGACACCGAGAACCTGCTCCAGGCCCTGGAGAAGGAGCTGCTGCGCCGCCGCTTCGGCCCCCCGGTGCGGCTGGAGGTGGAGGAGTCGATCGACCCGTACGTCCTCGACCTCCTCGTAAGGGAGCTGAAGGTCTCCGACGCCGAGGTGTACCCGCTGCCCGGACCGCTGGACCTGACCGGGCTGTTCGGCATCGCGGGCCAGGACCGGCCGGAGCTGAAGTACCCGAAGTTCGTGGCGGGCACCCATCGGGACCTGGCGGAGGTCGAGTCGGCGTCCGCGCCGGACATCTTCGCGGCCCTCCGGGAGCGGGACGTCCTGCTCCACCACCCGTACGACAGCTTCTCCACGTCGGTCCAGGCGTTCCTGGAGCAGGCGGCGAGCGACCCGGACGTCCTGGCGATCAAGCAGACGCTGTACCGCACCTCCGGCAAGTCGCCGATCGTCGACGCGCTGATAGACGCGGCCGAGGCCGGCAAGCAGGTCCTCGTCCTCGTCGAGATCAAGGCCCGCTTCGACGAGCAGGCCAACATCAAGTGGGCGCGGAAGCTGGAGGAGGCCGGCTGCCATGTCGTGTACGGCCTGGTGGGCCTGAAGACCCACTGCAAGCTGTCCCTGGTCGTCCGCCAGGAGGGCGAGCTGCTGCGCCGCTACTCGCACGTCGGCACCGGCAACTACCACCCGAAGACCGCCCGCCTCTACGAGGACCTGGGGCTGCTCACCGCGGACCCGCAGGTCGGCGCGGACCTGTCGGACCTGTTCAACCGGCTGTCGGGCTACTCGCGCCGCGAGACGTACCGCCGCCTCCTGGTCGCCCCCAAGTCGCTCCGCGACGGTCTGGTCTCCCGGATCGACAAGGAGGTCGCCCACCACAGGGCGGGCCGGCCCGCGTACGTCCGCATCAAGGTCAACTCGATGGTCGACGAGGCGGTCATCGACGCCTGCTACCGCGCCTCGCAGGCGGGCGTACCCGTCGACATCTGGGTCCGCGGCATCTGCGCCGTGCGCCCGGGAGTGACGGGGCTCTCGGAGAACATCCGGGTCCGCTCGGTCCTCGGCCGGTTCCTGGAACACTCACGCGTATTCGCGTTCGGGAACGGCGGGGAGCCGGAGGTGTGGCTCGGCAGCGCCGACATGATGCACCGCAACCTCGACCGCCGCATAGAGGCACTGGTACGGGTCTCCGACCCGGCCCACCGCGCGGCCCTCAACCGCCTGCTGGAGACCGGCATGGCAGACACCACGTCCTCGTGGCACCTCGGCCCCGACGGCAACTGGACCCGGCACGCGACCGACGCCGAGGGCCGGCCGCTGCGCCATGTCCAGGAGATGCTCATAGACGCGCGGAGGCGCCGACGTGCACAACCCTGACGACCGGACGTCCGCCGGGGAGGTCCTCGCGCCGTACCTCCGGGCCCGGGCGAACGACTTCCTGCGCGCGCTGCGCCTGCACACGGAGAGCAACGGCAACGACACCTCCGCCGCCGAGGAGGCCGCCCGCGCGCTCCGCGCCGCCGCCCGCCGCATCAGCGGCACGCTGCACACCTTCCGGCCCCTCGTGGACGGCCCCTGGGCGGACGGCCTGCGCACGGAGCTGGCCTGGCTGTCGAGCACGCTGGCCCAGGAGCACGCGTGCACATCGCGCCTGGTCCGCCTGGTGGACGCGCTGTCCCGTCTGACGGGCGGTGCGGGGGTACCGGCCCCGAGGGGCTCGTCCGGGGCACCCTCCGCCGGCGACGAGGCCATGCGGATGGGCGCGGCCAGGGCGGGCGCCCTCCTGGAACGCCGGCTGACCCTGTCCCGGGCGAAGGCGCATTCGGCGGCCCTGGAGGCGCTGGGCTCGTCCCGCTTCCACGCGGTGGCCGACGCGGTGGCGCTCCTGGCGTCGGAGGTCCCGCTGGGCCCGGCGGCGACGTCCCCGGCGGAAGAGATCCTCCCCGCGTCCACGGACACGCTGGAACGCCGCCTC
Organism: Streptomyces sp. TRM49041; assembly: GCF_008271805.1. GTDB lineage: Bacteria > Actinomycetota > Actinomycetes > Streptomycetales > Streptomycetaceae > Streptomyces. The sequence continues at coordinate 829 of NZ_VSRY01000107.1, read as the reverse complement.
CTGGACGCGGTGGCCGCGCTCCCCATGGCACCGGCGGTGGGCGGCGAGCACCAGGACGCCCCCTGGCACCAGGTCCGGCTCCTCCTCCGCCTCCACCGGTACGCCCTGGAGGTACGGTCGGCCCCGGCGCCCGAGCTGTACGAGGCGGCCACCGCCCTGGACCGCCACCGCGACGCCGCCGAGGCCGCGGCGGCAGCGGCGACGGCCGCCCGGACCCCCCGCATCGCCCCGGCCACGGCCTACACCCTGGGCGTCCTCCACGCCGACCAGCGCCACGAGGTCGGCTCCGCCCGCCACGCCTTCCACCTCGCGTGGCGCCGCACGGCCGTGGCGGCCCGGTGAACGACCTGGTGAGGGCGGCGGGCTGCGTCCTGTGGCGCGGTCTCCGGGACGGCACCCCGGAGATCTGCCTGATCCACCGTCCGAAATACGACGACTGGTCCTTCCCCAAGGGCAAGCTCAAGCAGGGCGAGGACCCCCTGACCGCCGCTCTCCGCGAGGTCCACGAGGAAACCGGCCACACCTGCACCCCGGGCCCCCGCCTCGCCACGGTGCTCTACATCGCGAAGGGCCGCCCCAAGGAGGTCACGTACTGGTCGGCGCGGTCGACGGGCGGCACGTTCACCCCCAACAAGGAGGTGGACCGCCTGACCTGGCTGTCCCCGGCGGAGGCGGAGTCCTGGCTGACCCACCCCCTGGACAAGCCGTTGATCCGCTCCTTCCTCGCCACGGGCGGCGCCGCCGGCGACTGAGCACCAGCGGCGCACCGCCCCGCCCGGGTCCGCCCCGCCCGGGTCCGCCCCGCCCGGGTCTACCCGGGTCCGCGCCG
>NZ_VSRY01000106.1 GCF_008271805.1 Streptomyces sp. TRM49041 | reverse complement strand
ATGTAGACCAAAAGCGGTACGGAGCGTCAGAAGGGCATGCCTTCATGGCGGTTGACGCCACACCGGACCGCTCCATCACTCGCGGGAGGGCCTTCGTGGCTTCGATAGATCTGGACAAGGTGCTGGACAAGGCGTGGGCGGACAAGAGCCTGCCGGAGATCCTCGCCGCACCCGTGGGCGCGCTGAAGGGCGTGTCCGAGCGGGACGGCGAGCTCCTGAAGGAGGCGTTCGGTGTGAAGACGGTGGCCGACCTCGCCGATCTGAAGTACGTCCGCTGGGCCCAGGCGCTGGCCGCCCTCGACGCGGCGTCGAAGTAGCTCTCTCCGGGGCCGCCGCCACCACCACCGCCGGCCAGGCCGGTGGCGACGGCCCCTCTCTCTCCGTACAGCAACGCGCATCATGAAGGAGTGAACGCCACGATGGTGTTCAAGCGACTGCTCGGCTCGGTCGGCATCGGCGGCCCCTCGGTGGACACGGTCCTCACACCCGGAGCGGTCCAGCCGGGGGGCGCCCTCACAGGCGAGGTACGCCTCAAGGGCGGCAAGGCCGACTTCGACATCGAGCACATCACGCTCGAACTCGTCGCCCGCGTCGAGGCCGAGCACGACGACGGGGAGTCCGAGGGCGTGGTCGCCTTCGAACGGTTCACCGTGGCCGGTGGCTTCCGCCTGACCGAGGGCGAGCAGCGCAGCGTGCCGTTCAGCGTGCACCTGCCGTGGGAGACGCCGGTCAACGAGCTCTACGGGCAGGCCCTCGGCATCGTTCTCGGTGTGCGCACCGAGCTGGGCGTGGCCGGCGCGAAGGACAAGGGCGACATGGACCCGCTCGCCGTCGGGCCGCTGCCCGCGCAGGAGGCGGTCCTGGAGGCGTTCGGGCAGCTCGGCTTCGGCTTCAAGTCGGCCGACCTGGAGTACGGCCGCATCGGCGGCACCGGCCAGCAGCTGCCGTTCTACCAGGAGATCGAGATGACCCCGGCGCCGCAGTACGCGCACCAGGTCAACGAGATCGAGGTCACCTTCCTCGCCAACCCGGGCGGCATGGAGGTCGTCCTGGAGGCCGACAAGCGCGGCGGCCTCTTCTCCGGCGGCCACGACGCGCTGAACCGCTTCACCGTCAGCCACCAGGATGTCGGCCACACCGACTGGAACGCCCTGGTCGAGTCGTGGGTGCACCAGCTCGTGGAGCGCCACTCCGCGCACGGCGGCCACGGAGCCCACGGCGCGTACGGCCACAGCGACCCCTATGCGCACAAGGGCGACCACCACGGCCACCACGGCCACCACGGGCACGGCGACGGGCATCGCTCCGGCCCCGGCATGGGCACGGCCATCGCGGCCGGCGCCGCGGGCGTGGCGGTCGGCGTGGCGGGCGGCCTGGTCGCGGCGGAGATCGTCGACGAGGTCGGCGACTTCTTCGAGGGCGACGACGAAGGCGACGAAGGCTGACCCCCACGGCTTCTGTGTATCTGCAGAAGCCTTAGGGGCCGGGGGCGGTCGCGGTCGCGACCGCCCCCGGCACGCCGCATGACGGCTGAGACATGACCGGACAGGCCGTTGTACGGGAAGCCTGCCCCCACCCTCGGCCTGCCGCGCACACGTGCGACCTGCAAACCCCGACAGCGAAACCGAGAGAGGGCGGACACATGGAGATCTCCGGCATCATCACCGCGATCATCTTCGGAGCGATCATCGGCGCACTGGCCCGGCTGGTCCTGCCGGGACGGCAGAACATCGGCTGGCTGTGGACCATCGCCGTCGGCGTCGCCGCGGCCCTGGTCGGCACGGCCGTCGCCGCCGCGCTCGGCGTCGCCGACACCAAGGGCGTCGACTGGATCGAATGGGCCATCCAGATCGGCCTCGCAGCCGCCGGGGTCACCGCCCTCGAACGGTTCCGGGCCGGCCGCTGACACACCTCACGCCCCCGTGCCCTCCCGGTCGCCCTGCCCGTGGGCGGCACGGGGCCTGAGGCGGACTTCGGTGATGGCGTTGTGGGCCACCTCGGCGACCTCCACGTCCCAGTCCCCGACCGACACCTGCTCCCCGGGTCCACGAGGAATATTGCCGAGCCTGTCCAGCACCAGACCGGCGATCGTGGTGAACCGCCCGCTCTCGGCGAGGTCTGCCACATCGACGCCGATGTCGGGCAGGTCGTGGACGGGGAAGACGCCCGGCAGGAGCAGGGACCCGTCGGGCTGCCGCCGTACGGACAGCACGTCAAGGTCCGTCTCGTCGTAGATCTCGCCGACGATCTCCTCCAGCAGGTCCTCGATGGTCACGATGCCCTCGACCGAGCCGTACTCGTCGACGACCAGGGCGAACTGCTGCCGCTCGGCACGGAAGCGCCGCAGCGCGTCCGCCACCTTCATGAAGTCGGAGAACACCACAGCCGGCCGGGCCACCGCGGCGACCGGCACCGCGTCGTCACTCACCGTCAGGTCCCTCAGGCGCACCACGCCGACCACATCCTCGAAGTGCCCCGACCGGACGACCGGTGCCCTGGAGTGGCCGGCGGCCGCCAGCTCGGCCCGCGCCTCCGCCGCCGACGCCGACGCGGGCAGGGTGAACACCGACCGGCGGGGCACCAGCGCCTCCCTCAGCGTGCGCTCGTGGATCTCCAGCGCACTGGCGACGATCGCGCGCTGCTGGGCCGTCAGCCCGCGGTGACTGACCACCATGTCCTTGAGTTCCTCGGGCGTGGGCGGCACCTGCCCGGCACGGGGGTCACCGCCCAGCAGCCGGACGACGGCGTTGGTGGTCCGGCCGAGGACCCAGATCACGGGCCGCGACGCCGTCGAGAGCACGGCCAGGGGCGTGGCCGCCAGCAGGGCCCACCCCTCGGCGAACTGCATGGCCAGACGCTTCGGCGCCAGCTCCCCCACCACCAGGGTCACAAACGTCAGAACCAGCGTCACCAGGGCGACTGCCATCGGTTCGGCCGCCGCACCCAGGAACGACAGCCAAGGCACCACGGGTTCGGCCAGTGACACGGCCGCTGTGGCCGACGCGAGGAACCCCGCCAGCGTGATCCCCACCTGGATCGTCGCGAGATAACGGTTCGGGTCCTCGGCCAGCCGCACAAGCCGCGCCGATGCCGCTCCACCACGGCGGCGCAACCGCCGGAGCTGGCTCTCCCGCAGGGAGATCAGCGCGATCTCACTGCCCGCGAACAGGGCGTTGAGCACGACCAGCGCGGCGACGAGCAGCAGTTCGATCCCGTAGCCGTCCATGACGGCACCCTGTCACGCCCGTGCGCGCGCTCCTGCGACGCACCGGCGCGTGTCACCCGAGCGCACGGACACCGCGCATCACCCGCTCGGCGGCCGTGCCCCTGTCACGCCCGCGCGGGCACCCGCGACGCGCCGTTGCCCGCTGGAGACGGTGATGAGCGGTGGGATCATGTCACTCGAGGGCCTCGGCCATCTCAGGGAGGTAGGCGAACAGGGCGGGCAGACCGCCGGTGTGCAGGAAGACGGTTGGTACGTCTGTGTCCACTCCGGTGCCGGCGAGGAGGTGCGCGGCGCTCTTGCCGGTGTAGACGGGGTCGAGCAGGACGCCCTCCGTGCGTGCGAAGGTACGCACGGCGTGCCAGACTTCGCGGGTCGGCTGCCCGTAGCCTGGCCCGAGCGCCCGGTCGTTGATGTGTACGCGGTCTGAGGGCGGGGGCTTGACGCCGAGCAGAGTCGCCGTCTCCTCGACCAGTTTCCACAGTTCCGTCTCGGCCGGGCCCGCGGGCTGCAGCACGCACGCGAAGCTCAGGTCCCACGGCAGCCCGGCCGCGCCGAGGATCAGACCTGCGGCGGTGCCGGAGCTGCCGAGCGGGGCAACGATCCGGGCCTGCTCGATGCCGTGTTGGCGCAGCTGGTCGGCCAGCTCTTGGGCCGCGGAGACGTAGCCCAGTGTGCCGAGGGCGTTCGAGCCGCCCATGGGGAGCACCACCGCCCGTCGGCCCTGGACCCGCTCGGCTTCGACCAGGGCTTGCGCGCGTTCCTGGGCCTCGGCCCCGTTTCGGCAGATATGCATCCCCGCTCCGAAGAGCCGGCCCAGGACCAGGTTCCCGGACTGTTCATATGCCTCGCCCGAGCGGGGGACCGACGTGGTGAGCACGAGTTCGCAGCGCAGCCCGAGGTGAGCTGCCGCAGCCGCTGTCTGCCGACCGTAATTGGTCTGCAGAGAACCGAAGGTGATCACGGTGTCGGCACCGTCCGCGAGCGCGCCACCGAGCAGGTACTCCAGTTTGCGTAGCTTGTTGCCGCCGGCGCCAAGCCCGTTGACGTCATCACGCTTGAGGAGGATCCGGCCTCCCATGGCCTCGCTCAGCCGCGGCGCCTCCTGCAACGGAGTCGGCCACGTGCCCAGCGGCACACGAGGGAAAGCGGAGAGGTCGGGAATCATGATCGGCCTTGTCTTTCTTCTTAAGTCCAGGAGCTTTGCCCCAGGGCAGCTCCTGAGTGTCTCGGGATCGACTCCAGGACATCGGGGATCCGCACAGCCCGTCGAGATGCCCCGGAGCCCGCGGACGACACGCGTATGTCTACCGCGTCAGTTCGTGCAGGACTGCTGAGGCGAGGGCCGCGTCGAGTGCGCCGACACCGGTGAGGTCTGCGACGGTGATCGCGTCGTCCGGCCGCTCGACGGGCTCTTCGATGAGGAAGCCGACGGGGGTGTCGTCGGTGGCGGTGACGGTTCCGGCGCGGACAGCGTGGCCGAAGTCGCCGTGGTGCAGGCACTGGTCGTGGTCGTCGGTCGCGATCAGTGCCGCGCGGCCGAAGAGCGCCGGGGGAAGCTCGTTCTTGTGGGGCATGTCGGTGCCGATCCCGGTCACATGCGCGCCGTCCCGGACGAGGGCGGCCTCCAGCACCGGGGCCGAAGCGGGGGTCGTGGTGAGGATCATGTCGGCTCCCGCGGCCTCTTCGGCTGAGGCGGGCCGAGCCTGCCGGCCGCTCGCGCTGAACTCCTCGCACAGCGCCCGGGCTCTGTCCCGGCTGCGACCGTGAACGAGCACCGTGCTGATCCGACGGAGCTCAGTGAGCCATTCGACCTGGAGCCGGGCCTGCTCTCCGGTGCCGAAGACGGCCAGGGTCGTCGCATCGGGGCGGGCCATGGCGTGGGTGATCAGCGCGCCCGCGGCGGCGGTTCGCCAGGCGGTGAGGAGACCGCGGTCGTCGAAGATCGCGCGGACCTGGCCGGTCAGTGCGCTGAGGACGCAGACCAGGCCATGGTTGGAGGGCAGGCCCGCCGCGGGGTTGCGATAGAAGCCGGTCGCGATTTTGACGATGAAGTCGGGGGCACCTGTGACCCAGCCCGCTTTGACATGGCAGTCGCCGTCGGCGCGGGGGAATTCCAGGTGCATCGGTGGCGGCACGGTGGTGCGGCCGTGGGCGTGGGCGATCAGCGCGTCGCGGACGGTGTCGAGGACCAGATGCGGAGTGGCGACCTGCTCGATGGCGGCCGCGTCGAAGACCGGGCGGGTCATCGGCGTGCTCGCATCCACTGGGTGAAGGCGGCCAGGCCCTCTTCGGGGTGGGCGCGGCCGACGCCGATGCGGAACCGGTCGGTAGGGGTGGGGGTGAGTTCGGAGCGGTAGATGCCGGCGGGCAGCAGCAGGACGCCGGCTTCCTCCACCAGGCGGGTGCAGAAGTCCTCCACTCCTTCGGGGCCGAGGTAGCGGGGGTAGGCGACACAACCGCCATCGGGTGCCCGCCATTCGAAGACGTCCGGGAACTCGGCGAAGAAGGCGTCGAAGACCGGTAGGTTCCGTGCGATCAGAGCGCGGTTGCGGTCCAGGATCCGCGTGCGGGCCTTGAGTGCGATGCGGGCCAGGACCTCGCTGGGGGCGGAGTTGCAGATGGTGGTGTAGTGCTTGGCCCGCTCCAGCCGGGTGAGCAGGGAGCGGTCGCGGCAGGCGATCCACCCGATCCTCAGACCTGGCAGGCCCAGGGACTTGGAGGTCACGTTCAGCGACAGGGCGCGCTCGGACAGGTCCGCGGCCTGCGGCAGGGTCCGGGCCGGATCGCGTTCCAGGCCGCGGTAGACCTCGTCGCTGAACAGATGGATGCCACGCTCGTCGCACAGCCGCGCCAGCTCGGTGAAGTCGGCGGCGCTGATGACCTTGCCGGTGGGGTTGTTGGGGAAGTTCACCGAGACCACCCGGGTGTTCGGCCGGATCGCCGCTTTGATCTGGTCGAGATCCAAGGCCCAGTCGCGGTCCGGGTCGAGGGCGACGCCGGTGACCTCGCACAGTGCCAGCGGCACGGTCTCGGCCGCCTGGTAGTTCGGGGTCACCACGACTGCGTGGTCACCGGTGTCGAGCAGGACGTTCATCGCCAGATACAGGGCCTCCTCGGCGCCCGCGCAGCAGATGATGTCCTCGGCGTCCGCCCGTTCGTACATCTGGCTGATCGCCTGGCGCAGGGCCGGATCACCGTAGGTCTCGGTGTAGCCCAGCGACAGGTTCTCGAACGCGGTCCGGTCGTGGTCGTCCGCCAGGGCGAGCAGTTCGCCGAGCGTCATGGTCTGAACGTCGGAGGCGGTCAGGTGGTGGCGTGCGGTGAACTCCCACTGGGAGAAGTATGTCTCCAGCCGGAAGTCGGGCAGTCGGGTCATCGCGTCAGGTCCTTCGCGTCTGGTGCTCTGAGCTCGGCGAGCAGGTTGTAGAGGGTGGACCGGGAGACCCGCAGGGCGCGGGCGACGACTGGGGTGGCCCGGCGCACGGCGAAGACCTTGGCCTCGTCCAACCGGGCGAGGACGGCCAAGCGGTCGGCGCGGGTCAGCCGCTCCACCGGGCGACCGCACTCACGCACGTAGGCGCCCACTACGTGCTGGACACGATCGCTCCAGTCCTGCTCGAACAGCGGCTCCGGGCGGGACACGGTCGGTGCGCCGAACGCGGACAGCAAAGCCGTGGCCTGCTCCAGCGGAGTGCGGTCGAGATTGACGCACAGCACCGCCGAAGCCCTCCCGTCCGCCTCACGCAGGATCGCGCTCACCGATGACAGACGCCGGCCGTCCGCGAGCAGCTTCTCGTACGGCCCGAACACGTCCCGAGCTGATGGATCAAGGGCGTCCAACTCGCCCAGCAGCGACGGATCCCCCGGGCCCCGAGAGCTCATCGGATTCCAGATCTCCAGGATCCGGTCGGTATCCGGATCATGCAGCACCACCTCGGCGTACGGACCGAGCAGCAGCGCTACGGCCTGGCACGCCGGTGCCCACATCCGCACCCGAGGGTCGGTGCCCTCATCCACAGTTCCCATGCCCGGACCTTACGTCCAGGATGGACGAACTGTCCACACCTCCAGCGTACGTCGGCACGCCTACTCGACGGCAGCACCTCCTGCCGCGCCCATCACACGCGCGGACTTCTCCGTTGTCGTCCCCGGCCGGGTCCCGGCGTCGATCTCGTCCTGCCGGACCACTTGCGCAGCGTCTCGGTCGCGCCGATCCCGAGCTTCGCGACGACCGCTTTCATCGCGGCCCACTCGGTGTCGTAGTCGGGCCGCGCCTCGGCACCCATCCGCACCTCACGACGGCGCAGCTCAAGCGGGCACTTAGGGACGTGCCATGACTCGACCCTCTCAAACGGTCGAGTCCCTACCGAACCCGGAACGGTTCACTTCGAGTCGGCGTCACGCTTGGGAACCGTCTGCGTGCCAACGCTCCATATGGTCTTGGTGCGTCGGGAGGTAGGCGCCGGGCTGGTAGTGGGTGTCATAGAAGTCGGTGTCGAGGTGCACGGCCTGGACGTAGCCCGAGAGCACCATCGTCGTGAAGGTGTTCGGGAACTTGCCGTAGGTGTCGTAGATGTACTGTGCGACCTCGCTCAGGCAGTCGATGAACTCCTCGGAGTAGGGCGTGACCCCCTGCTTGATCGCCTTGGTATCCCGCCAGGCACCAGGGGTGCTGGGGTCGTAGGCGCCCTCGGGACCGAACTTGCGCTCCACGAAGATGTTCACGGCCTCGCGCATGTCCGATACGTACGGCGGGCAGAGCCCCTCGAAGTGGCCGTCGAGCCCGACGGGGTTCGGCAGCGTCCAACGGGCGTCGTGAACGAAACGGAGCCCGAGCCCCTCGATCCCGCTCTGGTTGAACGCGCCAAGGACGCTCCACCGGTTGAGCCCGTTGAAATACAGGCCGCCCAGCCCCATCGCCTGCATGGTGAGCATGATGTTGTGGCCCATGAAGGCGAGCTCGGTGACGTTGGCCTCATAGGCCATCTGCTGCAGCACCGTCAACGGGATGCGCTTGCCCTCCTGCAGGAGGCCGCTACGGACGAAGGGCGCCAGGTCGCCGGCGGGGCGACCGGCGATGTCGTCGACGAGCACATTCCCGTTCGCCAGGGCCATGGCCATGAGGCCGAGCACCTGCTCGCTGGCATCACCCACGGGCATGAACAGCGTGGAGCCCGGTGCGTTCGCCATCCAGAGGTTCGGTTCGAGCATGTGCGGCGGGGCCGCGGGGAGGTCGAGCCGGCGTTCGGACAGCTGCTCCGTGTGCGTGCGCACCGTCTCGACCATGACCTCGAGGGCGTCGTCGCGGTTCCCGGTGGCTTGACGGGGTCGGGCGGGCAGGAGATCGCGCGTGTTCGTGAGATACGTCCCCGAGTCGTCGGTCGTGAACAGCATCGGCGTACCGATCCCAGCGGCGGTGGGCGCCGTACGGCCCGTGAACCGCTGCGTGTAGTGGGCATGCTCCTCGGGACGGTCGGGGCCGAAGGGCACCCCGAAGCTCCAACCTGTGACCCCGGTTCCGGCAGCGACGAGGATCGAGCGTTCAAGCTCCGACAGCGGCACCGGCTCGGCTCCGGATCTGTAGGCGAGGGGCCCCGACGGGATCTCCATGCCCAGCCCGAAACGTCGGGCGCGGCGTCCAACGATGGCGTCGAAGAGGGGAAACTCGGTCAGGCCGGTCTGCATCGATGGCTCCCATCCGACTCGCGTCCAGCACGCGGATCATTGTGACCGTACGCCGGGATCACTGGTTGTGCGGGCATGACGTTCTGGTTGTGCTTGAACAGATTGTCCGGGTCGTGGTGCGACGCCTGGTATCCGCGAGCCGGCCGTGGTTGCCCTTGTGGCTGACCCCGATCCGGTCCTGGTCGTCGTCGGCCATGAAGTTGATGTAGCCGCCAACGACATCCAGCGCGGAGTCCCGCTGATGTCCTCCTCGCTACTCAGCACGCGCCTACGCCCAGCTCGAACGCGCCGGGATCGTGGAGCACCGACCGCGCCCGAAGACCACCTGGCCCCCGCCGGCGGGATCAGCCGGCTGTCGTCTCCCCCGCGCCGAGCCGGACCCTGATCCGCATCGTCGACGACAGCCCCGACCCCGACCGTCCAGCCCGGCTCCTGGAACGCCACTCGGAGCACCGCCGGGTCCAGTCCCTGGCCGCCCTCGTCGCCAACCCGCACACCCATGGCGCCGCGGCCTGGCAGAGCCGCTGGGCGCGGGCTGCTCGATCGCCGACGCATCGTCCGCGACGACGCCGGGCTCGGGAAACGCGCAGCGGGACAGCTCACGCATCGCCCGGTTCTGCCGCTCCACCGCCGGCCGGGTCCACCCGGTGTACCGGCTCGGTGTGCTTCAAGGACGCGGCGGCACTCCTGGGCCACTGTGGTCACGTCGTGGGGTCGGTGGTGTAGGCGTACACACGGACTGGATCGAGGTGGAGTTCATGGGGCCCGAGACAGTCCGCGGCAAGGGTGGCTACAAGTGCTCCACAGACGCATTCCATGTTGCGGCCCCCTGTTCCCAGCGGCCCACAGCACCCGTGGTGTATACCCAAGGGACCAGCCAGCCGGAGGCTCGGCACATCGTCGGGATGAACGATCACCGAGTTCCTGGGGCCGGCGGAGACCGTTCCCGTCAGGTCGGGCGGCATGAGCAGAGCGCGGCTCTCGGACTCATCGACTTTGTGTCGCGACGACGGCACGAAGGGGGCGCCCCATGGCTTCGGATCGATGGCGTAGCGGCCCATGGGCACAATCGACGGTGCCAGCCGGGTTGTGGGGTCGCGGTCTCCGTCTTCTACGCAAGCATCGGGGACCCCTGGAAGCGCGTGAAGGTCGCGGGTCAGCTGAGTACCGCACCTCGCACAGTAGAAGACCGCCATATCGTCCGTTCTACCCGACCGTCGCCATCCGCCACGACCGCGTTGGTGTCCCTCAGCCGACGGCGTCAGGTGGGACTTTCACACGCGGGTGGGGAGGAACAACAGGATGACCGTCTTTCGCTGCGCCAGCTGTCGGCAGCCCCTGACGAGCGAGGTGGAGCCTGGGGAGCCGCTACCAAGGCCGGAGCGGCCGGCGGCCAGGTGGCGTTGATCACCGCCGCCGTCACTGACGAACAGATGGCGGCGAAGGTCTCCGTGAACCACTGCTCGGGAGCGATCCGGGCCATGGGGTCGAGGCACGGGGCATCCTGCACTTCCGCCTCCACCGACGGGCCCGGACATGGCCGGGCATCCCTCAAGAGTCCCCGGTGCCGCCGTCCCGCCGGAGGCGGGCCGCGCCACCGCACGGGAAGGCAGCGGCCAGCCGCCGTCTCTACCGGGGCTTCGACCGAATCACCAACGTCCTCGACCCAGCCCCCTGAGCCTTACGGATCTTGCGCGATATTGCTGTTCAGGGGCCGTTGTGAAGACAGGTACGGCCACCGTCTGGGCCTCTCCCCCGCGGCAAAGATCTCAGGCCGACGCAGCTGACGACATCAGCTCCTCCAGCTTGTTGAGGCTCTGAGTCCAGCCCTCCTCGTGAAGAGCTTGGCGCCCCTCAGTGGCGAAGTCACCCTGGCTGACAACCAACTCGGCCCCTGTACCGCCGATATCGCGAAGCGACAGCGTCACAACCGTCTCCCGATCCTCGGGGTCGGGATCCTCCCACCGGAAGGTGTAGGATAGGCGTTCCGGGGGGTCGACCTCGACGAATTCCCCCACCAGGTAGAACAGATCGCCTTCCGGAGGTTGCATCGCGATCCGATAGCTACCGCCTGGCCGAAGGTCGCTTTCCACACTTGGGATGGCGAACCCGTCAGGGCCCCACCACTTGGCCAGTACCTGCGGTTCGGTCAACGCTCGGAATACGACCGAGCGCGGTGCGCGGAGGACACGCTGCAGCTGCAGCCTCAGCCCGCCATCGTGTGTCATCACGAACCTCCTCCTACCGAAGGTGCCGAGATTGACCACCGCACCTATTCTAAGTATCCCAGCCGTAGTTCGCGATCTCGTCGGCCAGGGGCGATGTGAGGACGGGTGCGGCCACCGGTGATCATCGCGTGCTGTGTGGACAGACGAAGATCAAGCACTGTTCTCAGGCCATGGCGCAGACCCCGCTCGCTGGCGGGACATGTTCGATGCCCTGATGGCCCGGATCGCGGGCGTTTCACGCGGACCGAACCCCGACGCCGGGCACGGTCGCTCGTTGTGGGACTGCTGTCCGGCCTGCCGCGGAAGAAAACTGCTGGACCATCGCCGAGCATGCCGGGCACGCCACCCCGGACGGCCTGCGGCACCTGTCGCCGGTTCCCTGAGGATCCCAGTGGCCGCCGCCCGCGGCGCCGCCATCCGACAACAACTCCTTGAGATGCCCGCTCCCGTCGTGCCGACGCTCTCGGCTATCACGACAAGACCACCACCCGCCTCCGCAACGAGGCCGGTGGGATCTGGAGCCGATACGCCGCCGGCGACCACAGTCGGTCACCAGCCGGCTGGGTTCCTCGCAGAACAGGCGACAGCTGATCAGGCGATCACACCAGCACCGAGGCCGAGCCGCTAGAAGGGTTCAGCGGCCCGCAGGAGGCTCTGTGGAAGGTAGGGGGACTCGACGCGGATGGCCCAGCCGCGGCGGCGGGCGTGGCAGGCCAGGGCGAGGATGTCGAGGTTGACGGAGGCGTCCGGATCGTCGGCGCGGTCGGCGACCTGGTAGTAGTCGCGGTGGGCTTCCAGTGCGTCGGCCAGGGCCAGGTTGAAGCTCTCTTCGTCGCCCTCCACGAGCTGCGACAGCAGCACGGCCGGCGGCATGGCGAAGCCCCAGTCCTTGGCCTTCTCGGCCTGCTCCAGCGCCCGCTGCGCGGCCGACTCGGGATCCGTGCCCTTCAGGTAGGCGTGGAGGGCCGCGCGGTACGCGGCGAAGGCGGAGCCGTCCGGGCGGGCGAAGTCAGGGCCGGTGAGGACCAGCGGGGCGAGGTCCTCGCGTGCGCCGGTGATCAGGGCGAGGGCGGTGGCCGTCTGCCAGTTGCCGGCGCCGGCTTTCTCGTCCCGCTCGGCCGGGTAGCGCAGCGTGCGGCCGTCGATGGTCACCTCGGCCTCGGTGCCCGGCTCGGCCAGGGCGATACGGAACAGGGCCGCCCCCATCCGGGAGGCCAGGCGAAGGCTCGCGAGCTGGGCGTCCGTGACGCCGTCGGGGTCACCCGCGCGCCACTTGAAGAGGCGTTCCTGATCGCCCATGACGCCGACGAGCCGCCGAACGGCGAGGGGCTCGCCTTCGGCGGCGGTGAACGCCTCCCGGACGTCCTCCTCGTACATGGCCTCGGTCTGCGGATGCACGGTCCGCGCGCAGGGCGGCCGCTCCACCACCAGCGGGCCGGCGGCGAGCGCGGCGACCGCGTCCGGCCGCCGGTCCCGGCCGAACCCCGCGACCCGCGGGCCTCGCGACTCGAAGCCGGTGACCAGGGCGTGCGGGAGGTAGTCGGTGTGGACGGCGGGCGCCCAGCCCAGGGTCCGGTACGCGAGCGCGGCAAGGGCTATGGGGACAAGCGGCAGTAGAGAGCTCGGGGAGGCCGAGAGGCTGTGCAGGGTGGTGTGCCCGGTCAGGAGGTCGGCCAGCGCGGCATCGAAGCTCTCCCGGTCCTCGGCGGCCAGGGCGCGCAGCGTGCGCAGCGCCGCGCTGTCCGGCCGGTCCAGCAGCGGCTCGCCGGTCTCCCCGGCGCGGATACGGATCCTGTCCAGGGCCGCGTCGACGGCGGCGAGCTTGGCCTGCGCGCTCGGCGGATACTCCTCGTCGTCGCCGGTGTCGTCCAGGACTACGGCCATCAATCCGGTGGTGAGCTCGCCGACGGGCGTTCCCTTCGCCTGCCCGGCGAACTTCTGCCGGGCGAAATGGAACGCCTCGCCATGCCACTTGGCCCTGTCCCTGAGGACCGACAAGCAGAGCGCGTCGATCCACTCCCCGGGCGTGACACTCTCCTCAGGGGCATCCTCGCCCGGGTCGTAGCTCATGCCGAAGTTCACGTACTCCAGGAAGACCTGGAAGCTGCAGTGCGGGTGGTACGCCGCGTAGGCGACGGCGCCGGCCGCGGCCTCGGAGGCGTCCTTGAGGGCGGCCTTGGCCTCCGGGGTGTCGAGGTCGGGTGTCACGACGGAGAGGGCGCCCAGGTAGTCGAGGAACTCCTCGGCTATCGACTGCCATTCATAGGTTGCCATCCGGCCGGCCCGCGACATGGACCGAACCTGGCCCCCGATCCGGTTCGTGAAGTCCTCGCGTGCCGCCGACACGGCGGTCCCGCCCACCTGGTGACGCTCTATCCGCACTGTGCTACTCCTTGATCAAATCTTGTGGACAGCCTAGGCGCCGGATCTGACAGGAGGGTTGAGGAACCTCGGAGCAGAACCGGGCCGAGGCAGGCGGCCTACGGCTGATGCTCGATGACCGGCAGGCCGATGTGAGGGTGCTCGACTACCACGCAGATGTCTTCCTCGGCGCGCAGGTACTCGGCGACCTGTTCGGCAATCGCCATCGAACGATGCCGGCCCTCCCTGCACGCGACCGTCACCTTCACCAGGCGGCGGCGCGGTTCGGCGTAGCCGCACAAGACGGCCGTGGTGACGGCCACGAGACAGTGCGTCGACCGGGTTCGAGGTCCGACGCGCCGACCAAGCTCATTCTCGCGAACAGCACCGTGGACCGGGGGGAGCACTGGAGTCGATCCTGTCCAGTGGGCTACGTTGGGCGGCGATGACTACCGGGACGGCATTGCGCCACACACGGATTGGTGACCCGGCGCTGCTCTGAGCGCCGTACGGGCCGGTGCCGGCCCGCTGTTGGATCGAGGATCCGGCGCTGCTGCGCGGGCTCCGCCTCCTGTCGTGTTGATCACAGCTCGACACGTCAGCCACGACAGGAGAACTCATGCCCACCAAGACGCTGCACATTCCCACCGAGGACGGCCAGGCCGACGCCTTCGCCGCCTTCCCCGACGGTGGTGAGCGGCACCCAGGGGTGCTGATGTACGCGGACGGCTTCGGTATCCGGCCCGTGCTGCGGGAGATGGCCCGCGAACTGGCGGGGCACGGGTACTACGTGCTCGTCCCCAACCTCTTCTACCGGCACGGCCCGGCACCGGTGATCGAGCTCCCCGAGTACATCGGGGAGGAGGTCCGGTCCGCGGTCTTCGCCCAGCTGATGCCCTTGATCGAGGCGCACACCGCCGAACGTGTCCTGAGCGATGCTGACGCCTACCTCAGGTTTCTCACCACCCAGCCCGAGGTCGCCGCTGGACCGGTCGCGGTGACCGGCTACTGCATAGGCGGCCTGCTGGCGACGCGCACCGCCGCGGCCCACCCCGGCCAGGTGGCCGCCGTCGCCGCATTCCACGGTCCCGTAGGCGCGGACGGGCCCGACTCCCTCGCCGAGATCACCGCCCAGGTCCACTTCGGCCACGCCGAGAGCGACCTGACGCCCGAGGCCCTGGGCGAGCTCAACCAGGCCCTGGATGCCGCGGGTGTCGGCTACACC
Source organism: Streptomyces sp. TRM49041 (assembly GCF_008271805.1). Taxonomy (GTDB): domain Bacteria; phylum Actinomycetota; class Actinomycetes; order Streptomycetales; family Streptomycetaceae; genus Streptomyces. The sequence goes on along the minus strand of NZ_VSRY01000106.1, from coordinate 39,689 downwards.
TCCGAGATCTACCCCGGCACCGTCCACGGGTTCACCATGTCCGACACCGACGCCTTCGACCCCGCCGGGCTGAAGCGCCACTGGGACCGCCTGCTCCCCCTCCTCGACCGCACAATGGCCAACAGCTGACGGCTGCTGGTCAGCCGGCGGGGCGGGGCAGGGCAGCGAGTCGGTGGAACGCGGCGGCGAGTTCGTGTCTCCATGGCCAGGTGGCGGATATCCCAAGGTGGAGACGTCGGCCGCCGCGGGTGAGGCGGGCGGCGACGTGCGGGTCCGTCAAACGATTTGCAGTCCCACCCGAAGAACCCGACCACCCTTCTTGAGACGTCTCCAGCAGATGAGGCTGCAGGCGAGGGAGACGCAGGCGTCGGTGGTGGAGGGGTAATTGTCAGGAGTTGTGGTTCATCATGACTCGGGGCAGGGGCGTGAGCCCTTCGATGGAGCTGGGGTCCTCGCGAGGCCGGTCACACGTTCTGCTTCTGCGGTTCATGCCGGAGCGGCGTCGGTGCGGTGCTGGATCGGAGTGTCGTCGGACGGGGCGAGGCACCAGTCGAGGAGTGAGGGCCAGGATCCGTAGCGCGCTTCCAGGTCCAGGTGGGCCGCGCCGGGCAGGACGTCGGCAGGGAGGCCAAGAGGTTCGCCGTACGCGGCAACGGCACCTTCCGGGCAGTAGGGGTCGTTGTCGCCGGCGACGAGCCTGGTGTACTTGGCCGCGGCGGCGAGTTGCTCGGCCGCCACCGGCGGCGGAGTGAACTCCGCGACTTCTGCGTGCTGTTCCAGCACGCCCGGGGAGGGCGGGGCGACGAGGAGGATCCGGTCGACGGGGACCGGCACGGCGCCTCTGGCCACGGCGTGCAGCCACAGCAGGCAGGCCAGGCTGTGGCAGACGACGGTGCGTTGCTGTCCGCGCAACACGTCGAGCCGCGTGCGGAGCACGGCCAGCCACGCCTCCAGGTCGGGGTGGTCCGGGTCGGGCAGCTGGGGATAGTCGACCGCGTGCCCCAGGCCTGTGAGCCGGTCCGCCAGCCAGTGCTGCCAGTGTCCGGCGGGGCGGTGGTTCTGCCATCCGTGGAGCACCAGGAAGCCGTGCTCGGTCGGGGTCTCGGTCATGGTCTCTCGCATTCGGAGGGAAGGAGCGGCCTCAGGGCCGGGAAGCTCGAAGCGATTGTGGGCATGGCCGATTATGCAGGTCCAGTTAATCTCTCTGGATGGAACCGGTAAGGAATTCCTTCACTGTCGATCTGCGCCGGTTGGGTGTGCTGCGGGAGCTGGACCGCCGCGGCAGCCTGGCCCGCACCGCCGAGGCCCTGCATCTGACGCCGTCCGCCGTGTCGCAGCAGCTGGCGGCGCTGTCCCGGGAGGTGGGTGTTCCGCTGATCGAGCGGCAGGGACGCGGAGTCCGGCTGACCGGACAGGCACGCGTCCTCCTGGAACACGCCGACGTGATCGCCGCGCAGTGGGAGCAGACCCGCGCCGATCTCGCCGCCTGGCAGAAGGGCCGCCGCGGTGCGGTCACCATCGGCGCCTTCTCCAGCGCCATCACCGGGCTGCTGCCGCGTGCCCTGCGGCGCCTGACCGGACACCACCCGGACGTCCGCATCGCGGTCGTCGAGGCCGAGCCGCCGGATGTGTTCACCCGCCTCGACGGCGGGGAGGTCGACATCGCCGTGGCCGTGGACTTCGCCGCCGCTCCGCCCCACACCGACCGCCGCTACAGCCGCATCGACCTGCTGGCCGACGTCCTCGATCTGGCCCTTCCCGAGGCCCACCCCTGTGCGCGGCAAGAGCACGTACCGCTACGGGACCTGGCGGCCGACGCCTGGATCGTCGGTGAGCCCCGCAGCTGCTGCGGGGCGATCACCCGCTCTGTGTGCGCCGCGAACGGCTTCACCCCCGACATCCGCCACACCGTCAACGACTGGCAGTCCCTCGCTGCCCTCGTCGAAACGGGCATGGGCGTGGCGCTCGTCCCGCGCCTGGTCCAGCCACTCCACCGCCCCGGCCTGGTCCTGCGTACGCCGACGGGACCGCCGCCCACGCGACATGTTTTCGCGGCCGTACGCGCCGGATCCGGCAACGACCCGGTCCTGGGCGCGGTCCTCGGGCACCTGCGGGCCGCGGCCACCAAGATCACCGATCCGTCCAGCCGCATCGGCCCCGGTGCAGTAGAGCCTGTGTGTCCTGAGCTTGACGAGCAAGGAGCGCACGCTCATGGAGGCCGGCAGGGATCAGACACAGCCAACTGAAGTTGTTCATGCCGTGACGGGCTCGGGGCGTTCGAAGAGGTGGCCGCGTTCGAAACGGGCCCCGGCCCTCACGAGGGCGACGAGGTGGGGTGCGTTCATGGCCCGCCACCGCTGCCTGGCGGACTCGATCAGTTTGAAGACCATGGCCAGGGCGGCGGTGCGGGAGCCGGCGCCGCGGGTGACCTTGCTCCGCAGCCGGGGCCTTCTTCGCTGCGGACTGCGCGGACCTCGGCATGGAGTCGAGGACCTCGCGGAAGCCGAGGTCGGCGAGGGCGGCGGTGATGTCGTGGGTGCGGCAGGGGCCGGGCTGCGGATATCCACATCAGGCGGCCCTTCTCGTCTGTCAGGGCGAGGAAGTGCAGGCCGTGACTGCGGTGTTCGCGGGAACAGTTCCGCCGGTCGGCCTCCCGGTGCGGCGCCGGGTGGGACGAGAGTGCGTCGATCAGGACCACCTCCCCGCCTCGCTTGGCGACCTTCCTCAGAGCGCGGTCCAGGCGCGAGGCCGGCACGGCGAGCAGGGGCGATCAGCTCGTCGCGCCAGCGGCGGACGGTGGACTCGGACACGTTGTTGCCGTCGGCCTTGTCGGCGGAGCGTTGGTCGTGGCGCAGTACAGCCAGGACGATCACCGCGATCCGTCCGGGCGGCAGGATCCGCCACCGGACCGTACCGCCTTCAGATGGCGACGTAGCAGACCGGCGAGGGCAAGCGCGCAGGAGTCCTCGGCGTACTCTTTGGCTGTCGTCACACTTCTTCAACAGCCGCTGGAGACACCTCGGTTACGTCACGCCGCATCGGCCACGACGTGGGTGGGTGGTTTCTGGGCTCCCGTCCCGGTGTCTGCTGAAGCCGTTGCGCAAGAGGCGGGGCACGGCTGGAGGTATAGGTGAAGAGCCCTGACATGTCCCGCGGTGCTCGCCTTGCCGCCCACGGCGCCGTTTCCACATCGCTGGCGCTGCGCAGCGATCGCACACTGCGCGAGTCTGTGGACGCCGGCACACCGCTCGGGTCGGGCATCGGCGGGAGGACGCTCCTACTGGAGGTCGAGGGAACCCCGGTCTTCGTCAAGCAGGTACGGCTGACCGATCTGGAGCGACGGCCGGAGCATGTTCACTCCACCGCGAATCTGTTCGGGCTCCCGGCCTTCTGCCACTACGGCATCGGCGCCATCGGCGGCCCGGGGTTCGGAGCCTGGCGTGAGCTGGCCGTGCACACCATGACGACGAACTGGGTGGTCGCGGGAGACTACGAGGGCTTCCCCTTGATGTACCACTGGCGGGTGCTACCGGACTCTGGCCGGCCACTTCCCGAGGAACTGGCCGATGTGGATCGGGCCGTAGCCTACTGGGGAGGCGGATGGGAGGTACGCCGCCGGGTCGAGGCTCTCCAGCAGTCCACGGCGAGCCTCGTGCTGTTCCTGGAGTACATCCCGCAGAACCTGCATGACTGGCTGGGCATCCAGATCGGGTCCGGTGACGAAGCGGCCGAGCGGGCCTGCGCCATGGTGGACAACGAGTTGAAAGCCGGCATCTCGTTCATGAACGCCCGCGGGCTGCTGCACTTCGACGCCCACTTCGAGAACATCCTGACCGACGGTCGTCGGCTGTTCTTCGCCGACTACGGCCTCGCGATCTCCTCACGCTTCGAGCTCACACGGGACGAGGCCGACTTCTTCGACCAGCACCGCACCTACGACCAGTGCTACACCATCACGCACCTGGTGAACTGGCTGGCCGTCGCTCTGTACGGATACGAACCCGAAGAACGCAAAGCGTTCGTGCACGCCTGCGCCCAAGGGGTGCCCCCCGAGGCGGTTCCAGCGTCGGTCGCGGCAGCCCTTATCCGCTATGCACCGGTCGCCGCAGCGATGGGCGACTTCTATCGCGAATTCCAGCAGGAGAGCCGGACAACTCCCCATCCGCTGGCAGCGATCCGTCGGACGGGGCAGCAGAACAGCCGGTCCATTGCCTGACGCGTCGACGGGTCGGAGCTTGTGCTGGGAAACTACGTGACCGGCGACAGCCGGTCACAGGCGGATGGTGAACCGGCCATCGGGTGGCTTCCGCAGCCAGCCGCGGTCGACGAGTCTGATCCAATGCGCAACCCCCGTCCCCGCTCCATATGTCGATGATCCGGTGGCCGGGAATCCGGTCATCGGGGGTGCCGGCCGAGTCTGTCGTAGCCGAGGGCGCGCCCGAGTCGCAGGTTCGCCGGATCGTCGCCGGATCCATGCGGCGGCTGTCCGGTCACGGGACCAGTGCGCGCCTTCAGGCGGACCTGATCTCGACGAGGCGTTCCACGGCGGGACACATCATGATCTGAAGGGATCATTGGAAGCTGAGCCGGTGAGGGTGAGTCGGGTCGGTCGGGCAGGTAGGAATGCGCATCTGGCCGCGGCCGAGGTAGACGCCGACCGGGTCGATCACGCGGGGGTCGTCAGACGCGGCGTGGTTTTCGAGGGGGAGCCAGCTACGCGAGGCGCCGTCGCACTCCCAGGTGGCGACGGTGAGCAACGGGGCATCGGCGTCCGGCACACGAGGCAGTCGATGGGGGCGGGGTCGGTCAGGTGCCAGGAGGCGAAGCCGCCGATCTTCCAGCCCGGGGCGATGGACAGATGACTCATGTAGTCGATCTCGACTGGTTCCTCGGCGCGGGCGGCGGCCATGGCTGCCTCGTACTCCTCGTACGTCGCGTAGCTGACGGGCTCGGAGGAGTCGTACGCGCCTTCGTCGTCCTCGTCGAGGAGGCCCTCTTCCCACTCGGCGATCTCCTCCGGGAGTTCTTCGCTCACCAGCCCGAGGTATTGGTGCTCCACGACCTGGTCCGGGTGTACGACGCATGTGTTGGGTACGCACTCCGCGCTGCCCGCCACCCGTGGTTCAGGCTGCGGCGTCAGTAGGGCGCCGACGCTGTCCGCCCGGCGCCACTTCAGGAGCACGTCGATCGTGCGGTCCGGACCGTGGGCCTCGAACGGGCACCAGAACACCTGGAGCAGGTCGCAGCCTTCGGGGCCTGCGAGGTCCGGGATGTCCCGGGTGTGGAGCTGGGCGACGGCCAGCATCGGCAGCGGGTCCTCGTCCCGCAGCTCCGGGGCGTGGTTACCAGCGGTCATGCCGTCGAGGAGGCGTCGCTCCTCCTCGGTGAAGTCCAGTCCGTACGCGGTCAGCGCGGGGAAGACCGATTCGATATCGACGGGGCGCGGGGGCATGGTGCGGATCACGCAAGAGCCTCCAAGGCCGTTCGGCGTTGATGAGGCGTTCGACGGCGGGATGCATTCCTCTGTCGGGGTCTGGCACCACGCCAGTGCACCTCAGCGCGTTCACGCGTTGTGGGCTTCTCTCCATCTGGTGACGATCTCTGCGGGCACGCGTCCGCGGTCCGGTACGTCGTAGCCCTGAGCTCGAGCCCATTCGCGCACGGTCTGGGTGTCGACGGCTCCTCCGGCGGTCGGCGCCGGCTGCGGTGAATTGCTGTCGGGAGCCGACGGTGAGGAAGAGAAGACGACACCGTGGTCGAGCAGACCGGCAGGGAACAGGGGAACGGTGATGCGGCCGGTGAGGACCTCGGTGAGAAAGTTGGTGAGCGTGCCGTCGTAGGTGTACCAGCGGGGCCCGCGTGCTTCGTTGACGGCGATGCGCCAGGTGTCGGGCTGGTCCTGGGGGTCGGTGATCCAGAAGAGGTACTCGCCGTTGTCGGTGACCCCGATGGCGAAGAGATGCCGTGGGTCGTGGGGCACGGGGTAGGTGCCCTGGTCGTGGGCCTGACGGAGCTGTTCGCGGATGGCGGTGGGCATGCGGCCGGTGAGGTCGACCCAGGGCGTGGCGCTGCGGGGGTGGTAGATGCGGATGAAGTCGCAGAATGCGCCAGGGCCGTAGGTGGAGGCCATCTGCTTGTAGTCGTCGGGCAGCGTCATGCCCAGGGTGTCCTCGACAGCCTGCCAGTCGACTGCCGGTGCCGTATGTGGGGGTGGGCACAGTTGTGTGAGGTCGTTGAGGCTGGTCACAGGAGTCCTCGGCGGTGTCGTTGTTGCTGCCCGTGTGCGGGATTGTCCAGGATCGTATCCACGATCGATTTTCCGTGCTGGTCAGCGGCTTCGAGCTGGACGGAGACCGGCACGGAGTCCCTCTTGTCGTCGGTGTATTCGAGGTAAACGTTGTAGGTGACGATCTTTCCGTCCTTCTGGACGGCGTTGTAGATAGCCTGCTCGAAGTCGCGCATTTCCGGACTGTTCGTTGGGTTCTGGATGATGGTGAACAGGTTGTCCAGCGTGTCGCCGGATCCGCCGAGCATGCGGGCGAGCATGTGTCCCCGGGCCTGGTTGTAGTCGCCTCCGAGGAAGCCGGGTGGTCTGAGTGACTTGTTGGCTTCTGTGCCTTCGTCGAGCATGTCGCGGGTGATGATCGCGTTCATCTCGTAGGGGCGTCCGTGTGCGTCCCGGGTGAACTTGACGCGGCCGCCCCATGTCGGGTCCGGGTCGCAGCCGGCCAGGCCGAGTGGGTCGGCCTGGGTGAAGGGGTTGGGAACGTAGGCGTAGTGGTTGATGGAGGGGGCCAGGCCGAGTGGGTCGGGGGTGAGGTACCGACCCAGGCCGGGGTCGTAGTAGCGATTGACGTTGTAGTGGAGGCCGGTTTCGGGGTCGAAGGTCTGGCCGGGGTAGCGCAGCGGGGTGTAGGCGGTGCTGTCGCGGTTCCACTGGGTGTCGCCCCACGCTGTCGTGCGGGACCGCCAGGCGATCTGACCGTCGGGGGCGATGAGCTCGCTCGGGCTGCCGGAGAGGTCGGCCACGATCGCGAAGAACCGGCGGTCGATTTCACGCTGGGCATCATCGGTCTTGGACTCACGCTGGGCCAGTGGGTACATGCCGGCGTAGTCCCAGACCAGGATGGTGTGGTCGGTGTACTGCTCAGCAACCTGTGCGCCGTCCCAGCAGTAGGAGGTCGTCTCTTCGCAGCGGCCGTCGGAATTGAGGCGCTGTTTGGCGATCCGGCGGCCGAGTGCGTCGTAGAGGTAGTGCCAGTGGACGTTGCCGGGGGCTTCCACGTGGGTGAGGCGGTCCTCGGCGTTCCACTGGAAGTTCCAGGTCAGGGTTTTGCCGGAGAGGGTGGTTGTGCGGCGCTGTGTGATGCGGCCCTGGGCGTCGTGGCGGTAGGTGGTGCGTCCAGCGCGGGTGATGCGGGTGCCGTGGTAGGTGCGTTCGCCGGAGTGTGTCGGCCGGGTGCCTCGGAGGGCAGCGTGGTGTGGGTCTGGTCGCCGGCCAGGTTGTAGGCGTACTGCTCGGTCCAGTCGGGGGCCTGGACGGCAGTGATGCGGCTGGAGGCGTCCAGCCGTACGCCCTCTACGAAGCGCGAGCGCTCGCCCGCCCCGGTCAGGGCCACTACCGGCGTGTCACGCGTGGCCGCCACGCAGCGCGGGGAGGCCGCCGATGTCCCCCGTTATGCTTTCCGCGGTCCTGCAAGAGGGCCGCTGGCCTCCGGGCCCGGCATGACTGTGTCCCCCTGTCGAACGGATGACCTGGGGGGGTGTCACCGGGCCCGGGAGGTGCCGTCGGAGACGCTGATGAGTGCCTCTGTGTGTCAAGCGGCCGTAGTGAGAGCCTTGTGGCGGTCGCGTTTGAGGGTGCGGTAGACCACGTTCGAGAGGCGTCGTTTGAGGGCCCTCCGCGCCTCGGCCGGTGTCTTGCCCTCGGTGATCTTGCGCAGGTAGTACTCCTGTCCACGGCCGCCGTCGCGGATCTGGCAGACAGCGACAATGTGCAGGACCGAGTTGAGGGCTCGGTTTCCTCCGGTGTTGAGGCGGTGGCGGGTGTTCTTCCCGCTGGAGGCGTCCAGTGGGGCCGTAACGGTATAGCTGGCGAAGTGGTGCTCGGTAGGGAAGCGCGCGGCGTCGCCCACGTGCCCGAGCAGCTTGGCGGCGATCACGGTGCCCAGTCCGGGCAGTGCGGTCAGCGCGGTGCGGGCGGCCGCCAGGGCGTCACGCATCTGGGCATCATTGTCACGGACCTGGCGGTCGACGCGTCGAAGATCCGCGGCAGGGTCGACGAAACCCATGGAGGCACCCCCGGGGCCGGGGCCTCTCGTGGAGGGAGGCTCATCCTTCGTCGGTCAGGGCCTTGGTGAACAGCTCTTCGGAGCCCAGCGAGCGGAGCAGGGGGCCGAGGAGTGGCTCATTCCGCAGATGTGGAGGTTAAACCGTACGCAGCGATCCGGCGTGACCACATCACGCGAGGTGGCCCGTTGCGCCCTACTCGCTCAGTCCCACGACTCCCCAGCCCCGCCGGGCGGCTTCGGAAAGGACGCGGCCCCAGTCGTCCAGCAGGTCGCTGAACTTGTCGAAGTCGCCGATCCACCCTTCGGGAACGGCGGCGTGCTCGTTGAAGGCACCACGCAGCCCGCCGAGCCGGGGCCGGACCTGCTCCCACGTCGCGGCCAGTTCCCGCACGCTGTCCGGCGACCGCGCGAGCAGCACGCCATAGGTGACGGCGGGGTCATCGCAGAAGAAGCCCGGTTCCACATGCTCGTCCGCATGGTCCAGCCCTCCCCAGATCAGCCCGAGCAGCAAGGTGTCCAGCTCGGTCCGCACCAGCGGGTCGGCATGGTCGCGCACGGAATTCCACCGCTCCCCGGCCCAGAAGTGCGGCTTAAACGAGCCGAGGGTGCCCCGGAACTCGTAGACGGCGAAGGAGGCACTGTGGGGCCCTCGTGGCCACGCCCAGTCGCCTTCGACCACCGGCGCGTCGTGATCCCACAGCCCTGTCTCGTCGGCGTACCAGGCATCCCTCAACCGCGACAGCCTCTCTCTGGGCGGAACGTCGCCCAGCAATGACCAGCCGGCGATTATCACAGTGATGTCCAGCCCCATGCCCGTGAGAGTACCGATCACTGATACTGCGAGGTGCCAGTACCGGAGGCCTGCTTCGGGTGCCTGTCGGGACTGCTAACGGACAGCCCGAAGCCCTCTTCCCCTGCCGCGCGGGCTGAAATCCGCCGACGTGTCTGGCGGTTGGCCAGCCGGGAAGCGCCTGATGCGGGCGGGGCGGTGACCGTGGACCTCGACGGGGTGCTGGTGATCGCGCACTCGGACAAGGAAGACGCCGCACCCACGTGGAAGCGAACCTACGGCCACCACCCGCTGACGGGGTTCGTCGACCACGGACCGGGCGGCACGGGTGAACCGGTCGCGGCCCTGCTCAGACCAGGCAACGCGGGATCGAACACGGCCAACCGACCACATCACCGCCGCCCAACTGGCCTTGGCCCAGCTGCCGAAGAAGTACCGACGCGGGCACCGGACCCTGATCCGCACCGACTCCGCGGGCGGCACTGACGACTTCGTCGCCTGGCTCGCTCAGCGGGGACGGTGGCTGTCCTACTCGGTCGGCATGGTGACACCGAGGCGACCAGCAAGATCAAGGCGCGCAGCGCCTTTTCAGTCGCGGCCTCCAGCTTGCCGGGGCCGCGACTGAAGGCACCTCACGCCGAACGAACAGCTCGCGCGCCTCGGATCAGCAGCGCCGCCGGGATCAGCCCCAGCAGCATCGGCGTCGGCTCCAGAACCGCCGCCGCCACCACGCACCACACCGCCAGCCCCCAGCCGATAGACGCCGGCAACGCGATGCTCCGCCGGGCCAGGTCGGATACGAGCGCACCCAGCAGCATCATCGGCACGGCGAAGCTGCCGATCGAGATCCAGAACGCACCGTTCGCGCCACGGGGGTGGATGAACTCGTCACGCGGCAGCCCCCACAGTGCTCCGGTGAACCACTCGTCGGCGTACTGGACGTTCTGCACTCCCAGCACGATGAGGTGCACCGCTCCCAGGATCATCAGGATCCGTCCTGCCCAGCGTCCCATCACCGCTCCCTCTTTTCGAAACCATGAGTTTCGGAACCGTAAGTACCGTAACATGGCCGCATGGGACGACCTCGAGACAGCCGGGTCGACGAAGCGATCCTCACCGCCACCCGCAGTCTCCTGGCGGAGAGCGGATACGCCGGGCTCACGGTGGACGCCGTGGCCGAGCGCGCGCGGATCGGCAAGGCGGCGATCTACCGGCGCTATGCGACGAAGCAGGAGATGGTGTTCGCAGCAGCCGTGCACAGCGCGGACCTGCCCCCGCCCCCCGATACAGGAAGCCTGCTCGGGGACCTGACGGTGCTCGTCCAGGAGATCGTGGACCACGTCACCAACCCGGCGGCCGCCGCCGCGATCCCCGGGCTGCTCGCCGACGTACGCAGTTCGCCGGAGCTCGCCGCTCGCTTCCACGACGCCTTCGTCACCGTCCAGCAGGCCGGCCTCGCCGAACTGCTCGGCCGAGCGGTCGCCCGCGGCGAGCTCCCGTCATCCCCGGACATCGACCTCGTCCATGCCCTGGTGGCCGGCCCGGTCTTCGCCACGGTCTACCTCCAAAACCGCTCCCCGGACGGCCTGGCCGAACAACTGGGCCGGATCGTCACCGCCGCTCTCACTGGGGCCTGATCGGCCCATCAGACCCGGGTCCGGCGACTCCCGTCAGCCGGGTGGGCCGCTCGGCACTGGTCAGTTCCTGCCAGCGGGCGAGCTCGGACTGATGGAAGCCGATGGCATTGGCTTCCGCGACGGCTTCGGCTGCAGCGACGTGCGACCCGGATCGCTGCCGGGCCGCGGGGCTTGGTGAGGACACCGTCTTCGCGACCAAGCCGGAACTGGCCGCCGCGATGATCGAACGGTTCCACAGTGGCGGAGGTTCGGCGACTCCTGGCAGCTTGTCGTGCCCGCCCCCCGCACCTGAGCGGACACCGCGGACGACACCACGCGCTGAGCTGGTCGAACTGGCGCCGCCGACGCCAAGCAGTCGCCCGCCGCTGTCACTACCTACGGCGTTGTCGCACGATCGAGGGGCGGTCCCCATGAGACCATCCCGCACGATCGAAGTCCCGCTACCCTCCCGCCACCCGACGAAAGCCCAGGTCAGACAGCGAAATCCTGCTGGAGTATTTAGGGGGCGTCCTCCCCGGTCGCGTCTCGTATGGGCGGAACGTGGAAACCCCGTCGGGGTCCCGGCCTTGAGGCCGGGTAGGCCGATCGTGAGAGGGGCGTAAGCCCTCGGCGGGACAGGAAGTCCAAGAAGCGGATGCTGGCTGCCGAAAGGCAACGGGACTCGTGACATCACGGCTACCACTCCAGGCGGCTGTCACGGGGAACCCGCCGGATACCGCTCCAGGCGACCGGGCCTGAAAGGGCGCTGACGTGGGCTGGTGAGCCTTTGAACGCCGAGGCCGAGAGCCTCTCGAACCGAGGGACATGTTGGACACCATTGCGGTGAACGGACCCGAGGACGTTCTCGACTGGGACGCCATTGTCTGGCGGACTCACGAAAAGAACGTAGTGAGACTGCGGCGGAGGATCTTCAAGGCGACACGAGATGAGGACTGGGCCGTGGTCCGGTCCCTGCAGAAACTGATGCTGAGGTCCTGGTCGAACACGCTGGTCAGCGTTCGACAGGTCACTCAACGAAATACTGGGCGTCGGACGGCCGGGATTGACGGGGAAACTGCCCTGTCGCCCGAGACAGGGCGACGGTGGCGATGCGGGTGCACCGCACCGCCCTGGGACCCCATGCCGGTCCGACGTGTGTAAATTCCGAAGGCCAATGGAAAGCAGCGGCCGCTCGGCATTCCCGTGATCTTGGACCGGTGCCATCAGGCACGGGCCCGCAGTGCACTGGAGCCCGAGTGGGAAGCCCGGTTCGAGCTCCGTTCCTATGGGTTCCACCCCGGGCAAAGCTGCGCCGATGCGATCGGCTCCTTGTCTTCCACGCTCAGTGGGCCACGCGCCCGACGGGTATGGATTCTGGATGCCGATCTGTCAGCTGCGTTCGACAAGATCGGCCACTTGAGCTGCCCCGAGTTTCGTAGAGTCCGGTGATCTTGTTTCAGGCGGACTGCAGGGTGGCTTCCTGCTGTCGCCACCAGTCGCGTTCGTACTCGGCGCGCGGTACATAGTCGAGGGCGGAGTGGAGCCGTTCCTCGTTGCACCACGTGACCCACTGGAAGATCGCCCGCTCGACCTGGTCGAAGTCCTTCCAGGGGCCCTGCATCTCGATCAGCTCGGCCTTGAAAGTGCCGTTCAGTGCCTCGGCCATCGCAATTTCGTAGCTGTCCGCGACGGACCCGACCGATGCCGAGGCGCCGATCTCGGCGAGCCGGTCGGTGTACCGAATGGATACGTACTGATCGGCGGTCACTGTGATGAATGAGCCCGGAGTCCTTCTTGACCCGTCGCCGCCACAGCGCCATCTCCAGTGCGTCCAGCGGGAGTTCGGTCCGTCACGCTCGGGCACCGAACCAAGTACGTCTGGAACTCCCCCGACGACTGGATCTAGTCCACCGAGCTCGTGCACGAACCTCTCGTCAGCAAAACCACGTTCAACCAGGCTCAGGCCAAACTGTACAGCCGCCGCCGGCGGCAGACAGCCGAGCGCAGTCCCCGCGCCACCACCCGTCCCTATGCACTGCGCGGACTGATGCGCTGCTCATTGTGCAACCGGAAGATGCAAGGCATCTTCAACCACGGCCACCCCCACTACCGCTGCCGATACCCCTCCGAGTACGCCCAGAGCAGCGCCATCGACCACCACCTCACCGTCTACGTCCGGGAGGACCACATCCTGCCGGAGCTCGACGAGTGGATCGCGAAGGTCTTCGCGCCCAGGCGTCTCAAGAACACTCTGCAGGCCATGCAGCAGTCTCAGCAGGCGGACGCAGCCACCCAGTCCGGCACCGAAGCGGCGCGCCGTATCGTCGCGGACTGTGATCGACGCCTCGCCCAGTACCAGGCCGCGCTCGACGCGGGAGCCAGCCCGGTCACTGTGGCGCAGTGGATCCGCCAGGCCGAAGCCGACAAGGCCGTGGCCCAGCAACAGTTGATCACGGCCCGCACCGCTCAGCGGAGCGTCCTCACCGAGGAGCAGATCCTCGGCATGATCGAGGATCTCGGTGATCTCACCGACCGGCTCCTGGCCGCCCCACCCGAGCGCAAGGCTCCGGTCTACCAGGCCTTCGGGCTCGGACTCGTCTACAACACGAAAACGCAGGTTGTGACCGTTACGTCGCAACCCGCGTCATCCGTGTACGTAAGTGAGTGTCCGAGGGGGGACTTGAACCCCCACGCCCGATAAAGGGCACTAGCACCTCAAGCTAGCGCGTCTGCCATTCCGCCACCCGGACCAGGTGTCTTGCCGCTTCGGGGTGCTCCCCGCGGCGACATGGATAACTCTACCAGGGGTTCGAGGTCGCCTTCACCCACATATCCCGTGGTCAGGGCGGTGCCGGTGAGGCCCGGGGCGGGGGTGTACGCAGTGCTCGCGGCGGGCTACGGAGGGTTGGCGGGGGGCTCAGGGGCAGCGGATCACTTGGCCCGCGTACGAGAGGTTGCCGCCGAAGCCGAAGAGGAGGGCCGGGGCGCCCGAGGCGACGTCACCGCGTTCGACGAGCTTGGAGAGGGCCATCGGGATCGACGCCGCGGAGGTGTTGCCCGACTCCGTGACGTCGCGTGCGACGACCGCGTTGACGGCGCCGATGCGCTGGGCGACGGGTTCGATGATGCGGAGGTTGGCCTGGTGGAGGACGACCGCGGCCAGGTCCTCGGGGGTGAGGCCGGCGCGGGCGCAGACCTGGCGGGCGATGGGCGGGAGCTGGGTGGTGGCCCAGCGGTAGACGGCCTGGCCCTCCTGGGCGAAGCGGGGCGGGGTGCCCTCGATCCGGACCGCGTGGCCCATCTCGGGTACGGAGCCCCAGAGGACCGGGCCGATGCCCTCGGAGTCGGCGGCCTCCACGATCGCGGCGCCCGCGCCGTCGCCGACCAGGACGCACGTCGTACGGTCCGTCCAGTCGGTGATCTCGGTCATCTTGTCGGCGCCGATGACCAGGGCGCGGCGCGCCGACCCGGCCCGTACGGCGTGGTCGGCGGTGGCCAGCGCGTGGGTGAAGCCGGCGCAGACGACGTTGAGGTCCATCGTGGCCGGACCGGTCATGCCCAGGCGGGCGGCGACGCGGGCGGCCGTGTTCGGGGACCGGTCGATCGCGGTGGACGTGGCGACCAGGACCAGGTCGATGGCCGCAGGTGACAGCCCGGCCGACGCCAACGCCTTCGCGCCCGCCTGCGCGGCCATCTCGTCGACCGGCTCGTCCGGGCCCGCGACATGGCGGGTACGGATACCGACCCGGCTGCGGATCCACTCGTCGCTGGTGTCGACCATGGCCGCCAGGTCGTCGTTGGTCAGCACCTTGGCGGGCTGGTAGTGCCCGAGCGCGGCGATACGAGTGCCCGTCATGCCCGGGTACCCCCTCAGCTGTTGGTTCGTCCATGGTCAGGAGCCCTCAAGTCTGCTCAGCGACTCACCGGTAACCCGTCGCGTGATCCGACAGGATTCGCGCCCGGTACTTGGAGAGTCCACTCACATCGAGTGTGCGGGAGAATGTCTCCTGAACACACGACCACGGGCAGGACTGGGGAACATGGGACGGGTCACCGAGCGCCGCCGCGTCATCCGCATCCGGGACGGCGCCGTGTCCGCCCGACCCGACACACTCGTGGCCGAGGAGCCGCTGGAGATCCGGCTCAACGGCAGGCCCCTCGCCGTCACCATGCGCACGCCCGGCGACGACTTCGCGCTCGCCGCCGGGTTCCTCGTGAGCGAGGGCGTGCTCGGTGCCGCCTCCGACGTGCGGAACATCGTGTACTGCGCCGGCGCCCGGGACGACGGCGGCGGCAACACGTACAACGTCGTCGACGTCCAGCTCGCGCCCGGCGTGCCCGTACCCGACATCACGCTCGAGCGGAACGTCTACACCACCTCGTCGTGCGGGCTCTGCGGCAAGGCCAGCCTCGATGCCGTGCGGACCAGTACCCGGTTCGCGCCGGACGAGCGCTCGGCGCCGCGGATACCCGTCGAGCTGCTCTCCGAGCTTCCTGACCGGCTGCGGGCCGCGCAGCGGGTGTTCGAGCGGACCGGCGGGCTGCACGCCGCCGCGCTTTTCTCCGAGTCGGGTGAGCTGCTCGACGTACGGGAGGACGTGGGTCGGCACAACGCCGTGGACAAGGTGGTGGGCCGCGCCCTGCGCGAGGACCGGCTGCCGCTCGGCCGGACGGTGCTGCTGGTGTCCGGGAGGGCGTCGTTCGAGCTGGCGCAGAAGGCCGTGATGGCGGGTGTGCCGGTGCTCGCGGCGGTCTCGGCCCCGTCGTCGCTGGCCGTGGACCTGGCCGCCGAGACGGGGCTCACGCTGGTCGGGTTCCTGCGGGGCGGGTCCATGAACGTGTACGCGGGCGAGCACCGGCTCGTGGTGGGGGACGACACCGCGGTGCGCGGCTGAGTCCGGTCCCGTCTCAGCGGGCGCGGCGCCTCGCGTCCATCGGCGGGTCGATCAGCTGGAGCATGAGGGTCGACGGGGGCTCCGCGACGCCCGGGCCGCCCGCCTCGACCCAGGCGAGGATGTCGTCGAGGCAGTCGTCGTCGAGGGCCCAGCCGATCCAGGCGGCGCGGGCGCCCCGGCGGCGGGCATCGGTGGAGGGCTGGACGACGACGACATTGGCCTGGCCGCAGGGGCCGAGGCAGTCGCTCGTACGGACGGCGAGCCTGCCGCCGGACGCCGCGGCCGCCTGCCGCAGCCGCTCCAGCTGGCCCGCGTGGTCGGTGCCGGGGTTCTTGCGGGCGTCGCCGCAGCAGCAGCCGCGGCAGACGACGAGGGAGCAGGGGCGGGTGGCTCCGGGGCGTATCCAGCTACGGGTCACCGGGCGCCGCCCGAAGGGTGCGGGGCGGCGGGCGGCGCGGGGCGGTGCTCTGGTGCGGGCATGCCATCACGGTAGCTGTCGTGATCATGGCGGCGGGAGGGCAGGGCGTGTTCACGCCACCGGGCGGTCGGCCGGGGCGGGGTCTCCTGGGTTTCCGGGGTCCCCGGGGCTTCCGGGGTCCCCAGGGTTTCCGGGGCTTCCGGGGTCCCCAGGGTTTCCGGGCTCTCCGGGCCGCGGGTCCCCCGCACGGCGGCGGGCGATCACGGCGCAGACCATCAGCTGCATCTGGTGGAAGAGCATCAGTGGCAGCACGGCCAGCGACGCCTGCGCGCCGAACAGCACGCTCGCCATCGGCAGCCCCGCCGCGAGGCTCTTCTTCGACCCGGCGAACTGGATCGCGATGCGGTCCTCACGCCCGAAGAAGCCCAGCCGCCGTGACCCGTACCAGGTGAGTGCCAGCATCGCCGCGAGCAGCACCGCCTCGAGGCCGAGCAGCGCGGCGAGGCGCGCCGGGGTGACCTGGTGCCAGACGCCCCGCACCATGCCCTCGCTGAACGCGGTGTACACGACGAGGAGGATCGAGCCCCGGTCCACGTACGACAGGACCTTGCGGTGCCTGCCGACGAACCCGGCGATCCAGCGCCGCGCGACCTGCCCCGCCAGGAACGGTACGAGCAGCTGCCCCACGATCCGCAGCAGCGCGTCGGCGGAGAAGCCGCCCACCGTGCCGCCGAGCAGCAGCGCGGCCAGCAGCGGGGTGAGCACGATGCCCGCCAGGCTCGAGAACGAGCCCGCGCAGATCGCGGCGGGGACGTTGCCGCGGGCGATGGACGTGAACGCGATCGACGACTGGACCGTCGACGGGACCAGGCACAGGAACAGCAGGCCCGACGCGAGCTGCGGGGTGAGGACGAGCGGGCCGAGGCCCTTCGCGGCGGCCAGCCCGAGCAGCGGGAAGAGCACGAATGTGCAGGCCAGGATGGTGACGTGGAGGCGCCAGTGGCGCAGTCCGTCCACCGCCTCCCGGGTGGAGAGGCGAGCACCGTAGAGGAAGAAGAGGAGCGCGATCGCGGCCGTGGCGGCGCCGTCCGCCACCTCGGCGGCCTGGCCGGAGGCGGGAAGCAGGGCGGCGAGGCCGACCGTCGCGACAAGGGCGACGATGAACGGGTCGACCGGCAGCCGGGCCGGGATGCGGGGGCGGAACGCCCTGCGCGGGCTCTGGGGGCTGCGGGTCATGGTTCGGGGGCTCTCGTCGTGGGGCGGGGTCGGAGGCGGATGAGGGGGCTTCGTTGGGGCAGTGGTGCTGATGTCGCCTCTCCCATCTTCGGTCACGCCTCAGTGTGATCGGCGCGTACAGATCTGGTGGAGATTCGGCCACCCGCTCCTTACTCGTGAGTCAGTAAGAGCTCACCCATAGCCGCCGTGACCATGTGCTTACCGGTCTGACCAGTAGCAACGTCATTTGTCCAGACTTGATGAAGCCCCTCCCGCATCAACTCTCCGTGGGGTACCGTCACCCTCCGCTGTGCTGAGCGCCACAAGGAGCAGGCCATTGCGCGAGTTGACAGTCCCACCCCTGGCGACGGCTCCGCTGGTCGGTGGACTGGCCGACGCGGTCTTCGACCACGCCGCCAGCGATCCGGACCGGGTCGCGCTGGGCCGCAAGGACGCGTCCGGGCGGTGGGGCGAGGTCACGTCCCAGGAGTTCCGGGACGAGGTGCTGGCCCTCGCCAAGGGGCTGCTGGCGCACGGCGTACGGTTCGGGGACCGGGTCGCTGTGATGTCCCGTACACGCTACGAGTGGACGCTGTTCGACTTCGCGCTCTGGACCGTGGGCGCCCAGCCGGTGCCCGTCTATCCGACGTCCTCCGCCGACCAGGTCCACTGGATGCTGCACGACGCGGCCGTCACCGCGTGCGTCGTGGAGCACGAGGACCACGCCATGACCGTCGGCTCGGTGGTGGACCGGCTCCCGCATCTGAAGCGGCTGTGGCAGCTGGACACCGGGGCGGTCGACGAGCTGGTGGCTGCGGGGGCGCAGATCGACGACGAGGTGGTGCAGCGGCACCGGCGGGCGGTGACCCCGGAGTCGGTCGCCACGGTGATCTACACGTCCGGGACGACCGGGCGCCCCAAGGGGTGCGTGCTCACCCACGCCAATTTCATGTTCGAGGCGGACACCCTCACCGAGCGCTGGGAGCCCGTCTTCCGCCCCAAGCCCGGCGACGAGGCGTCGACGCTGCTGTTCCTGCCGCTCGCCCATGTCTTCGGCCGCATGGTGGAGATCGCGGCGGTGCGGGGGCGGGTGAAGCTGGGCCATCAGCCGACGCTCACGGCGAGCGCGCTGCTGCCCGATCTGGCGGCGTTCCGGCCGACGTTCGTGCTGGCCGTCCCGTACGTCTTCGAGAAGATCTTCCACGCGGCGCGGCGCAGGGCCGAGACCGAGGGGAAGGCGGCGGTCTTCGATCGGGCGGTCGAGGTGGCGGTGCGGTACGCCGAAGCCCTGGAGCAAAGAGAGTTCGGGGCCGGCCCCGGGCCGTCGGCGGGGCTGCGGGTGCAGCACCAGTTCTTCGAGAAGGTCGTGTACGGAAAGGTGCGCGAGGCGCTCGGCGGGCGCGTGCGGCACGCGATGTCGGGCGGCTCGGCCATGGCCCGCCGGATGGGGCTGTTCCTCGCGGGCGCGGGCGTGACGGTCTACGAGGGGTACGGGCTGACGGAGACGTCGTCGGCGGCGACCGCCAACCCGCCCGGGCGGACCAAGTACGGCACCGTCGGGCTGCCGGTGCCCGGCACGTCCGTACGGATCGCGGAGGACGGCGAGGTGTGGCTGAACGGCCGCAACGTGTTCTCCGGCTACCTCAACGACCCGGCCGCCGGCGACGCCGTCCTGCACGACGGGTGGCTGGCCACGGGGGACCTCGGGGCGCTGGACGAGGACGGCTATCTGACCATCACGGGGCGGAAGAAGGAGATCCTCGTGACGACGAGCGGCAAGAGCGTCGCGCCGCTCGCCCTGGAGGACCGGGTACGGTCCCACCCGCTGGTCGCGCAGTGCGTGGTGGTCGGCAACGACCGGCCGTACATCGCGGCGCTCATCACCCTCGACCAGGAGGCGGTGGAGCACTGGCTCGCCATGCAGGGCCGGGCTCTCCTGCCACCGGCCGACCTGGTCCGGGACCCGGCCCTGGAGAAGGAGATCCGGCGCGCCGTCATCGCCGCCAACACCCTGGTCTCCCAGGCCGAGTCGATCCGCACCTTCCGCATCCTCGCCCACCCGTTCAGTGAGGAGCACGGCCTCCTGACACCGTCCCTGAAGCTGAAGCGACGCGCCATCGAGACGGTGTACGCGGCGGAGGTCGACGCGCTGTACCGGTGAGCCTGGAGGCCGCGGCGGCGCCCCGGTGGTGGCGGCGCGGCAGCCCCGGCGGCACGCCGGACCCGGGGGCGTGGCGACTCCGGCGGCGCGTCGGCGCGTCGGCGCCGACGGCGTAGCAGGTCGTTCATCGCGGTGCTCGTGTCCCAAGCGGCTTGGAGACGCCTGGGATCGTGCAGGTCAGCCGTGTCCCGTCCCGGGATGTCCCCGGGGTTCGCCGATCTCTTGGCCGTCGGCCGGGGTGTCGGTCAGGGTTGGGCAGCAGCCGTTCGCGGCCCGCCGGGCGGGGGCGGAGCGGTGTCGGAGGGGGGGTCCGCCCGGATCGGGGGACCGGGCGGACCCCATCGGGCCGTACGTCCGGGCGCCGTTCAGTCCTTGCGGGACTCGTCCGTCGGGGCCTCCGGCAGCGGTCGTACGGCGGCGGTCGTACGGCGGCGGGCGACCTGCCGACGCACCGTCAGGGCAACGCGCGTCGCGGAGCGTTTCCGAGCCTTCCCGTGCGACGCCCGGGCGCGGCGGCACGGGCCCCGGGGAGCCCGGCCGCCGCGGGTCCGCTAGGTCCTGCCCGGCACCCCCGCCGGGCGCCCGTTGCCGCGGGTCAGGGTGTAGCCCCAGATACCCGCGAGCGCGGCCAGCGCGGCGCCGCCCGCGGTCCACAGCCAGCGGGTCGACCACCAGCCGGACGACCAGCCGTCCTCCGGCTCCACCGTGGCCGACGAGCCCTGTACGAGCGGGGTCGCCAGGGTGCCGTCCACCGCCGCGGCGCCGCCCGCGCCCTCGACGGTGACGTCCAGCGCCGCGTCGAAGGGCAGGCCGATGTCTGTGGCCGCCAGACGGACGGCCGTCAGGCGGACGTAGTACGCGCCGGGCAGCGGGTCGTTCGACCACGGCTCCGCCCAGGCGCGGACGGTGCGCAGGTGACAGGTCAGCTCGACCGAGCGGGCTTCGGCGGCGAGGGTTCTGGAGTCGCTGCCGTAGCGGCACGCCTGGCGGCGGCGCAGCCCGTCGTAGACGTCGATCCGCCAGGAGGTGCCGGCCTGGCGGGCGGACGCCTCGGGGAGCGTGACGGTGGCCCGGACGGTCGCGCGGTCACCGGCGTCGCCGGGGAACTGCCAGTACAGGTAGTCACCGGTCGACGCCTGGGCGGTGGCGCGCTGGCCGGGGCGCACGGCGGTGGCGGCCCGGAACGACGTGCCCGCCTCCGTCGGCGCGGGCGGCTCCCCGTCCGAGGCGGCGGACGGGGTGGGCGTCGGGCTCGCGGCGGCCGCCGCGCCCGGCAGGGCCAGACCGAGGAACGCGGCCCCGGCGAGCAGGACGGCGGTCGTCAGGGTCCGCACCCCTCGTGCCCCTCGTGCCCCTCGCGCCCCTCGTACGCCTCGTACGCCTCGTACGCCTCGTACGCCTCGTACGCTCCGCGCGGTCCGTACGGTCGTCCTTGCAGTACGCATCAGTTGGTCCTCCAGACGGCGACGCGCCAGCGCGAGAGCCAGCCCCACAGGAGCCCGGCGACGAAGCCGGCCAGCGCGAGCACGCCGAGCAGCCACCAGCCGCGGCCGAGACCGAGGAACGCGGCATCGGCCGCCTCGTCGGGGCCGTCCACGACGGCGATGCTCAGCTCGACGGGCAGGCCGGGCGTGGTCTTGACGGAGGCGGGCGCGGAGAAGGAGTTGCTGACGCGCAGACAGACGGTCTCCGCGGCGGGCTTGTCCGAGTCGGCGTCCTCGATGTCGGGCTTCGGGTAGCGCAGGCCGGTCGAGATGACATCGGTACGGCCGTCACCGGCCGACTCGCCCCGCACGATCTCCCGGCCGGACAGCGTGGAGGCCCGCAGCAGGACGCCGTAGTCTCGGTCGACGGCACGGTCGGCGGCGATGCTCACCGAGGCGCGCAGCTCCTGGCCCGGGAGGACGTCGACGCGGTACCAGCGGTGCTGGCCGAACGTCTCGCGGTCGGTGTAGAGGCCGGGCTGGAGGCTGGGGGCCTTGGCGCACTGGGCGGCACCCTCGGTGGCGACCGGCGTGAGGACCGGCTTGGCGGCGCGGTCCACCAACTGACTCACGCGTCCGGAGAGTTCGTCGGTGTGCTGGATGGAGGTGTAAGTGCCGCCGGTGGCCTCGGCGATACAGATGAGCTGCGCGCGGGTCTTGGCGTCCGGTACGAGGCCGAGCGTGTCGATGGTGAGATGGATGCCCTTGGCGGCGATCTCCCGGGCGACCTCGCAGGGGTCGAGGGGCGCGCAGGTGTCCTCGCCGTCGGTGATGAGGACGATCCTGCGGGTGGCCTCGCCGCCCTCCAGGTCCTCGGCGGCGCCGAGCAGCGCGGGTCCGATGGGTGTCCAGCCGGTCGGCGTCAGGGTCGCCACGGCGGCCTTGGCCTCGGTGCGGTCGAGCGGGCCGACCGGGTACAGCTGCCGGGTGTCCTTGCAGCCCTCCTTGCGGTCCTTGCCGGGGTAGTCGGCGCCGAGAGTGCGGATACCGAGCCGCACCTCGTCCGGGACGGCGTCGAGGACCTCGTTGAACGCCTGCTTCGCCGCGGCCATCCGGGACTTCCCGTCGATGTCACGGGCGCGCATCGATCCGCTGACGTCCAGGACGAGTTCGACCTTGGGCGCTTCCCTCTCGGCCGTGGCCGGTTCCCCGTCGTCGGCCCAGGCGGCGACCGGGGACAGCCCGCCCGTCAATGTGACCAGCAGGCCGCACAACGCGGCCGCCAGTCGCTTTCGTGTGATCATCGCCGGATCATATTGACCGGGGTGTGTCCTCCCCAACTCGCCGTCGGTACACATCCGCCGGCCGCGCCGGCCGAGAGCGGCGCCGACGTCCGGCGGGGCGAGGACGTCGACGCGCGGTCCCGGTGGTGACGGCCGGAGCGGTCCGGCGTCAGGGGGCGACCCTGCGGGCGGTGTGCACGGTGCGGGCGGCGAGCAGATACACGTCCGGGCGGCGGTGCAGGCTCGCCGGATCGTCCGGGTCCAGGAGGCGGTCGAGGCTCGTGCGGTCGTCCTCGGAGAGGCCGTCGGCGAGCGCCGTGCGGTGGCGGCTGAAGGTGGCGGTCACATGCTCGCGCACGGCGTCGGGGACGGGTGCCGGGATGTCCAGCAGGAAGGTGCGCGTGCCGCTCGGGGCGAGGCCGGCCGCGCCGAGGAGGGAACGCCAGTCCTCGGTCTCCTCGCGGGCGCCGGGGGGGGCGGCCCGCATCTCGGTGAACCAGTCGGCGGACGCCGCGTCGAGCCGCGTCTCCAGGCCGGGGCGGCCGAAGCCGATGTCCCGGGGCAGGCTCCGGCCGGGCAGGCCGCCCTCCACGACGGCGAGCAGGCCGCCCGGGCGCAGCCGCCGGGCGAGCCCGGCGAGGGCTCCTCGCTGGTCACCCAGGTGGTGGACCGACTCGCCCGCCCAGATCAGGTCCGCTTCGCCCAGGTCTCCCGTGTCCCGGGGCAGTTCGGCCAGGTGCGTGGTGACGCGGGCGCCCCGCTCGGCGGCCCGGGCGCGAGCGCGTGCCAGCAGCTCGGGGGTCGCGTCGACGGCGACCACCTCGGCGTACGGGAACGCCTCCGCGAGCAGACAGGACAGCACGCCGGGGCCGCTGCCGACGTCGAGGACGCGGCGCACGCCGCCCAGCGGCAGCAGATCGGTGAGCCAGGCCGTGGCCTGCCGGTACAGCGGAGTCCGCAGCTCCGCGCCGGCCTCCAGCAGCGGGAGCATCTCGTTCCAGTCCATATGGGTGGTGTCGTGATGGTGGGTCATGGGGACAGCGTGCGACGCACCCGCATCTACCGCAAGGAAACTTGCCGCTCCGGCAAGCTCGCCGTTCTGCCCGCCCGGTACTCCTGGGGGCTGACACCCCGTACGCGCTTGAAGGCGGCACTGAACGCGAAGGCCCCGCCGTAGCCGACCCGCCGCGCGACGCTCTCCACCGTCGTGTCCGTCTCGCGCAGCAGGTCCGCGGCGAGCGTGAGCCGCCAGCCCGTCAGATACGCCATCGGGGGCTCCCCCACCAGGTCCGTGAACCGCCGCGCCAGCGCGGCCCGCGACACCCCGGCGCGTGCCGCGAGCGAGGCGACCGTCCAGGGATGTGCGGGCTCGTTCTGGAGCAGCCGCAGGGCCGTGCCGACCACCGGGTCGCCCATGGCCCGGTACCAGGCGGGCGCGGCGGCCTCCGGGCGGGCGAACCAGGCCCGTACCGCCGCGATCAGCAGCAGGTCCAGGACCCGGTCGAGGACGACGCTCTGGCCGGGCTCGTCGCGGCTGATCTCCTCCTCCAGGACCGGGGCAAGAGGGCAGGCCCAGGCGTCGGCGGGCAGGTGCAGCAGGGGCGGCAGCGCGTCGAGCAGCCTGCGGCTCACCTCGCTCTCCACGCGGTACGTGCCGACGAGCAGAGTGTCCCGGCCGTCCGGGGCGTTGCCCCAGGTCCGTACGCCGAGCCGCATCGTCTCCTCCAGCGGTTCGCCGTACAGCGTGTGGCAGGCGCCGCCGGGGCCGATGAGCGCCTGCGGCGGGGTGTCGGCGGCGCCGGCGACGGTGTACGGGGCGGGGCCGCGCGCGATGGCGAGGTCGCCGGGCAGCAGCCGCACGGGGGCCTCGGCGCCTCCGTCACTGCCACTGCCACTGCCACTGCCGTTGCCGTTGCCGTCGCCGCTGCGGGAGCCGTCGCCGTCCGGGATGATCCACGCCTCGCCGCGGCTGACGCACATCACGCACAGCGGCGCCCGGTCCTCGACCCTCACCGACCACGGGGGCGCCATCACCATGCGCAGCAGGAAGGCCCCCCGGGCCCTGGGTCCGTCGAGCAGTCCGGCGAGTGCGTCCATGCGGTGAGCGTAGACGCACACGTAGGGCATCGAGCCTCTGGAGCATGGATCGTCCAGGCTCCGGCCCCGAAGCTGGTCGTCATGAACGAGAACACGGATGAGCGGATGACGGTGCTGGTGACGGCGGCGACGGGCAAGACCGGGCGCCGCGTGGCGGAGCGGCTGACCGAGCGCGGCCTCGGCGTACGGGCGGGGTCCCGCACGGGCGGCACGCCCTTCGACTGGGAGCGGTCCGCGACCTGGGCCCCGGCCCTTCGCGGCGCGGACGCGGCATATGTGGCGTACTACCCGGACCTGGCGGCGCCCGGCGCGGTGGACGCGCTCGGCGAGTTCGGGCGGCTCGCGGCGGAGGCGGGGGTGCGGCGGCTGGTGCTGCTGTCCGGGCGCGGTGAACCCGAGGCGGTGCGCGCCGAGCAGGCGTTGCGCGAGGCGGCTGGGAACGGGAGCGGAGGTGGAAGTGGCGTGGAAGTGACCGTCGTACGGGCCTCGTTCTTCGCGCAGAACTTCACCGAGGGCCTGCTGGCCGACGGCGTCACGGCGGGCGAGATCGCCTTCCCGGCCGGCTCCACCGGCGAGCCGTTCATCGACACCGACGATGTCGCCGACGTCGTGGTGGCCGCTCTCGCGGAGGACGGACACGCCGGACTCGTCCACGAGCTGACGGGGCCTCGGCTGCTGACGTTCGCCGATGTCGCGGCGGAGACCGGCGCGGCGGCGGGCCGCGAGGTGCGGTACGTGCCGGTGTCCGAGGCGGAGTACGCCGCGGCGCTGGGCGCATACGGGCTGCCGGAGGCGGACGCCGCCTGGGTGGCGGGGCTGTTCGCGACACTGCTGGACGGCCACAACGCGTCCGTGACGGACGGGGTACGGCGGGTGCTGGGGCGTGAGCCGCGGGACTTCGCCGAGGTCGTGAAGGCCGCGTTCACGCCCGGGGCGTGACCGACCGGACGAGGGTCAGACGGCCCCGTGGATCGCGGCGACGGCGTCCACCCGTGACGCGAGTTCGAAGTCCCGGTCCGTGACCGCGCCGCCCGCGTCGTGGGTGTTCACCGACAGGGCGACCGTGTTGTAGCCGAGGGTGAGATCGGAGTGGTGGTTCAGTTCGTCCTGGATCCGGGCGATGTGCACGACCATCGCGGTGGCCGCGAAGTGCGTGGACAGGCGGTACGTACGGGCGATCCGGTCGCCCGCGAGCGACCAGCCGGGCAGTTCGCGCAGCCGGTCCTCGATCTCCTTCTGCGACAGCGGTTCGGTGGGCATGTCCCGTGCTCCCTTCCCGTTCGGTGCCGGTGGGCCGGCGTTCCGGCGTGCGGTGGCGACGATCCCGACCTTACGGTCCCGGGACCGTACGCCGGTGGTCAACACGGCCGTCTCGGCTACCGTCTGCGGTATGACGACTGTCGCGACGGGCACGGGCGTGGGAGCGCTGCTGCGGGGCTGGCGGCAGCGCCGGCGGCTGAGCCAGCTGGAGCTGGCGCTGCGGGCGGGCTCGTCGGCCCGGCACGTCTCGTTCATCGAGACGGGCAGGTCCCGTCCGAGCGAGGAGATGATCCTGCGCCTCGCCGAGCACCTGGACGTGCCCGTGCGGGAGCGCAACGCGCTGCTGCTGGCGGCCGGTTACGCGCCCCGGTACGCCGAGTCGTCGCTGGACGGCCCGGAACTCGGGCCGCTGCGCGAGGGCGTGGATCGGCTGCTCGCCGGCTACGAGCCGTATCCGGCGTTCGTCGTGGACGGCTCCTACACGGTGCTGGCCGCGAACCGCGGGGTCGCGATGCTGCTGGCGGGCCTGCCGGAGCGGTTGCTGGCCCCACCGCTGAACGCGATGCGGATCACCCTCCACCCGGAAGGGCTCGCGCCGAGAATCCGCAACCTGCGGGAGTGGCGCGGGCACCTGCTGGCCCAGATGGAGCGGCAGATGGCGCTGTCGCGGTCCGAGCCGCTGCGGGCGGTGTACGAGGAGGTCGCCGCGTACCCGCTCGCGCCCGGCCCGGAGCGGGAGCTCGGTGGCCGGGAGGGCGGGGAGAGCCCGGACGGCCCGGACGGCCCGGACGCGGCGGGCGCCCCGTACCCGTACTTCGCGCTGCCTCTGCGTATCGAGCACGACGGTCGGGTGCTGTCCTTCGTGTCGTCGATCTCGACGTTCAACACCCCGCTGGACGTGACGGTCGCGGAGCTGGCCGTGGAGACGCTGCTGCCGGCGGACCCGGAGACCGCCGCCTGTCTGCGGTCGCTCGGCCAGGCGTGGTGACGGACGGGGGCGCGGCCGCCACGGCTTTCAGGCCGCCTGGCCGGCGGTGGCGCGCAGGGCGGACCACTGAAGGGCGGCGAGGCACGCGACGGTGGCGGCCTGCGCGGGGATCCAGAGCCTGCCGGCCTTGCTCGGCTCCAGCCACGCGACCAGTGCGACGAGGCTGAGGAGGGCCCACAGCACGTTGGCGTCGACCACCAGCTTCACGGGGTCGGCGGGCGGCCGGGGCCGCGAGCCGAGGTAGCCCACCACCGCCGCGTACGCGAGGAGGAAGACGCCCAGTCCCCGCAGGAGCGTGGCGTCCACACCGAGCAGTCGCCCGAGCGGACCGGGGGCGGACGCGTACGCCAGGCCGCCGGCTCCGGTGACGGCCGCGTCGAGCACGAGGAAGCGGCGCAGCATGGTCCGCGGCTCGGTGGTGCGGGACAGGCCGGCGAGCAGGGTGTGGGACATGGCGGATCAGCCTCCGTCGAGGTCGTACGGAACATGGACCGGGGGCGGGAACCGGGCGGAGTGCGAGCCGCCCGGGCCCCGGTGCGGACACCTTGCCCGGGAGGGTCGGGGGCGGTCGATTACCGCCGGGGTAATGGCCGGTGCGGCGGAGGTTCACCCGGTCGGCGGGGCGCGTGAAGCTGGGCTGTTGGACCGCTTAAGAAAACCTCGATGGACGCGGCCGTGCCGCGCTCGGCACATTGGTGGCATTCACCACTCTTCCCGCCTGGAGTCGCCGCGATGAAGGCCCTTGTCAAGCAGAAGGCCGAGCCCGGTCTGTGGCTGATGGACGTCCCCGAGCCCGAGACCGGTCCCGGCGATGTGCTGATCAGGGTGCTGCGAACCGGTATCTGCGGCACCGATCTGCACATCCGGTCCTGGGACGGCTGGGCCCGGCAGGCGGTCTCGACGCCGCTGATCCTCGGCCACGAGTTCGTCGGCGAGGTCGCGGCCGTCGGCTCCGACGTGGAGGACATCACGGTCGGCGACCTGGTGAGCGGCGAGGGACACCTGGTGTGCGGCAAGTGCCGCAACTGCCTGGCGGGCCGTCGCCATCTCTGCCGGGCCACGATCGGCCTTGGTGTCGGGCGGAACGGGGCGTTCGCCGAGTATGTGGCGCTGCCCGCGTCCAATGTGTGGGTGCACCGCGCGAAGGTCGACCTCGATGTCGCCGCGATCTTCGACCCGTTCGGGAACGCCGTGCACACGGCGCTGTCGTTCCCGCTCGTCGGCGAGGACGTGCTGATCACGGGCGCCGGTCCGATCGGCATCATGGCGGCGGCCGTCGCCCGGCACGCCGGCGCGCGCAGCGTGGTGATCACCGATGTGAGCGAGCCGCGGCTGGAGCTGGCCCGCAAGGCGGGCGCGACGCTCGCCGTGAACGTCGCGGAGAGCGGCATCGCCGACGCTCAGCGGCAGCTGGGGCTGCGCGAGGGCTTCGACGTCGGCCTGGAGATGTCCGGCCGCCCCGAGGCGATGCGGGACATGGTCGCGAACATGACGCACGGCGGCCGCATCGCGATGCTGGGCCTGCCGGCCGACGAGTTCCCGGTCGACTGGGCGAAGATCGTCACCTCGATGATCACGATCAAGGGCATCTACGGCCGCGAGATGTTCGAGACGTGGTACGCGATGACGGTGCTGCTGGAGGGCGGCCTGGACCTGAGCCCGGTGATCACCGGCAAGTACGCGTACAAGGACTTCGACGCCGCGTTCGACGAGGCGGCCACGGCCCGCAGCGGCAAGATCATCCTCGACTGGACCGTCTGACCTTCCCTCTCTAGGAGCACGCCTTCATGTTCGCGTCCGTTCGTGACGAACTCCGCGCCACCATCGACGAGATCCGCGATGCCGGGCTGTACAAGCCCGAGCGGGTCATCGGCACCCCGCAGTCCGCGTCCGTCGCCGTCACCGCGGGCGGTGCGCCCGGTGACGTACTGAACTTCTGCGCCAACAACTACCTGGGCCTGGCCGACCACCCCGAGGTCGTCGCCGCCGCCAAGGACGCGCTGGACCGGTGGGGCTACGGCATGGCCTCCGTACGGTTCATCTGCGGCACGCAGGACGTCCACAAGGAGCTGGAGCGGCGGCTGTCGGCGTTCCTGGGCCAGGAGGACACGATCCTGTACTCCTCCTGCTTCGACGCCAACGGCGGTGTCTTCGAGACCCTGCTCGGCCCCGAGGACGCGGTGATCTCCGACGCCCTCAACCACGCGTCGATCATCGACGGCATCCGGCTGTCCAAGGCCCGCCGCCACCGCTACGCCAACCGTGACCTGGCGGACCTGGAGAAGCAGCTCCAGGAGACCCGGGACGCCCGGCGCCGGCTCATCGTCACGGACGGCGTGTTCTCGATGGACGGCTACGTCGCGCCGCTGAAGGACATCTGCGACCTGGCCGACCGGTACGACGCGATGGTCATGGTCGACGACTCGCACGCCGTCGGCTTCGTCGGCGCGGGCGGCCGGGGCACGCCCGAGCTGCACGGGGTCATGGACCGGGTGGACATCATCACCGGCACCCTCGGCAAGGCGCTGGGCGGCGCGTCCGGCGGTTACGTCGCGGCCCGCGCCGAGATCGTCGAGCTGCTGCGCCAGCGGTCGCGCCCGTACCTCTTCTCGAACTCGCTGGCCCCGGTGATCGCCGCCGCGTCGCTGAAGGTCCTCGACCTGCTGGAGTCCGCGGGCGACCTGCGGGAGCGGCTCGACGCGAACACGAAGCTGTTCCGTACGCGGATGGCGGAGGAGGGCTTCGAGATCCTGCCCGGCGACCACGCGATCGCGCCCGTGATGATCGGTGACGCGGCGAAGGCGGGGCGCATGGCGGAGCTGCTGCTGGAGCGCGGTGTGTACGTGATCGGGTTCTCCTACCCGGTCGTGCCGATGGGCCAGGCCCGTATCCGGGTCCAGCTGTCGGCGGCGCACTCGACGGCGGACGTGTCGCGGGCGGTGGCGGCGTTCGTGGACGCGCGCGCCGCGATGGGGGCGTGAGCCGGACGGCTGACAGCCGACGGCCGACGGCCGAGCTGCGTGGGACGCGTGGCGGCTGAGTGACAATGGCAGGGTGATCGACCCTCGCCGGCTGCGCATACTGCGGGCCGCGGCGGACCACCGTACGGTGACCGCCGCAGCCGCGGCGCTGTACCTCACGCCGTCCGCCGTCTCCCAGCAGCTCGCCGCGCTCGAACAGGAGACCGGCCACACACTGCTGACCCGCAGCGGCAAGGGCGTACAGCTCACACCCGCCGGGGAGATCCTGCTGGACCACGCCAACGAGGTGCTGGCCCAGCTGGAGCGTGCCGAGGCCGAGCTGGCGGCGTACGCGGGCGGTACGGCGGGCGAGGTGTCCGTCGCCGCGTACGCGACGGGCATCGCGGAGGTCCTGGCCCCGGCGATCGGACGGCTGGCCGAGCGGCACCCGGGCATCCGGCTGCGCGTGCGGGACGCGGAGGGCGACGAGTCGCTGCCGCTCGTCCTGGACGGCGAGGCGGACGTGGCGCTGGCGGTGGAGTACCGGGGCGCGCCGCGCGAGGGCGACCGGCGGCTGGCGCGCGTACCGCTGTACGCCGAGCCGTTCGACGCGGTGCTGCACGCCGGGCATCCGCTGGCGCAGGAGCCCGAAGTCGCGCTGGCGGCACTCGCGGACAGTGACTGGATCGGCCAGTCGCCCGGCAACCCGTGCCACGACATGGTGCTGCTCGCCTGCGAACTTGCGGGCTTCGAGCCGCGGCTCGTGCACGTCTCGGACGACTTCCGCGCGGTGGTCGCACTCGCGGGCGCGGGCGCCGGGGTGGCCCTGGTGCCGCGCTCGGCGCTGCGCGGCATCGAACTCAAGGACGTGGTGGTACGGCCGGTGGCGGGCCCGGCCGCGTTCCGCCGGGTCTTCGCGGCGGTCCGCAGGGGCGCCGAGGACCACCCGCTGATCCGCCCGGTGCTGAACGCCCTGGCGGAGTCGGCGACGGGCCTGTCGGGCCCGGGCTCCCCGGCCGGGCCCGCGTCCGGGTTCCCGTCCGGAGGCTGAGCGTCTACGCGGGGTCCGCGTCGCCGTCGCCGAGGGTGAAGGACGCCTCGCCGCGGGGGCGGCCGTTGACCTGGAGCTGCACGGCGTGGACGCCCGGGTGGTAGCGGCGTGTGGTGATGGGCCGGAACGAGTGTCTGCGGGTCGCCGACCACTGCTCGCCCGGTGCCAGGGCACGCGTCGTGAGCTTGAAGACCTTGGGGGTGCGGGTGCCGTTGGCCTTCATATGGTGGATGACGTAGTCGATGACGACCTCGACGGTGCGGTCGCCGGTGTTGGTGACCGCGTAGTCGAAGACCAGATGGTCGCCGACCTTGATGACCGGGGTGCGCACCTGGGGTCCCGTCACGTCGACGGGGACGTCCGGTGAGTGGCCGAGGAGGGTCAGCGCGTCGGCGTTCCCCGCCTTGACGAGGGTGCGCAGACCGTGCCGTACGACGCGGGTGGCCGTACCGGATTCGCCGCCGAGCCAGCGCGCCGCCGCGTCGACGGCGATGGCGGGGTGGTCGCGGCTGATGTCGTTGAGGTGGTTGGCGACGGACCGGCGTACGTACTCGGATGCGTCGCCGTGCAGCGCGTCCAGCAGCGGCAGCGCGGGCGTCGGGTCGGCGATCAGCGCGGGGATCCTGGACGCCCACGGCAGCCGGGGCCGGGTCCCCTCGGAGGCGAGGCGCCGCACGTGCGGGTCGGGGTGGCCGGTCCACTCGGTGACGGTCCGCAGGGCCCGCTCCAGGTCGGCGCGGAGGAACGGGCGTATCGCGGTCTCGGCGGTGAGGCGGGGCGTCAGCTCGGCGAGGAGGGCGAGGGCGGGTTCGAAGGCGTCGAGGCCGCGCACGGCCACCGCCTCGGTGACCGGGAAGGTCATCCAGCCCGTGAACTCCGGGTCGTCCAGGGCGGCGCGCAGGACCCGGGCGAAGTCCGGGTACGCCGTGGGGAGATCGGCCAGGACGGCGTCCCGTACCGCGGTGACCCGCTCGCTGAAGCCGAGCCCGTCCAGTCGGCCGGCGCGGCGACGGGTCTCCTCGGCGGGGGTCCCGTTCGCGCGTGTGAGGCAGCGGGCGAGACCGGCGACGGTGTCGGCGCCGAGCAGTTCGTCTGCCGTGGGCACGGGGCCTCCTTCTGGTTCCGTCACACGTGTGCGGCGTGGCGGTGCGCGGGCGGGCGCCGTCACCGTACCGCGCCGCCCGGAGGGGGCCCCGGCCCGGGTCCGGCGTGCGCCGCGCACCCTGCGGGCAGCCGTCCCGCCCCGCCGAATCACCCGTGCTGGTCCGGTGCGAGACCGTCCGTCACCGGAGAGCCCTCGTCCGTTCGCCCGGCCGGCGGAGACTCCCGCACGGGTCCGATCGGCACCTGAGGCCCCTGGCTCTCCTCCAGCCAGCGCCGCAGCACCCGGTGCACGGCCTCCGCGCCGATCAGCGCCTCGCCGTCCGCGACCGGCGGCGTGAGGTCGTGCGGCCAGAGCAGGAAGGCGTCCGACTGGCCGCCGCCGAGTCCGCCGTGGGAGCCGATCTGGTCCTCGAAGGCGTGCACCCGGCCGGTCTCCGGGTCGTACATCGAGTTGACCATGATGTCCGCGACGTGCGGGAAGGAGTCGGTGCGCCGGATCGCGTCGGCGGTGCCGGGGCCGAAGACGGCGAGCGGCCCCGACGTGTCGGTGAGGTCGTCGACCGGCGACTCGAACCCGCCGGCGCCGAGGACCACCGACCCGTGCCGCTCGCTGCGCACCAGGACGAACCCGACCCCGGGATGCCCGGCGAGGGTGCTCAGCAGTCCGGGGTACCGGTGGTCGATCTCCTCGCGGGACATCCGGTACGGCACGTCGGGGAAGGAGACCAGCCCCAGATTGCCGGAGGCCAGCACCACAGGGCCCGCGCCGCGCGACGGGCGCTCGCCGCGCCGCTCCCCCTCGACCGGCCGGTGCAGGGCGCTGCGCAGTACGTTGCGGGCCTCGGCGCCGCCGGCGGTGTGCCGGGCGCGGCGGGAGACCGGCAGACCGCAGCCGGCCCGTACCAGGTCGCGCAGTGTCAGCCCGTACGCGCTCTCGAAGGTCTCGCCGAAGCTCTGGCCGTGGTCGGAGAGGAGCACGATCCGGTACGGGCGCGGCGCGTGCTCGGCGGCCTTCGCGATCAGTTCGACGCACCGGTCGAGGCGCTCCAGGACCTTCGCCGTGTCCCGGCTCTGCGGGCCCGAGTGGTGGGCGACCTCGTCGTACGCCACGAGGTCGGCGTACACGGCGGTCCGGCCGGCGAGCACGTCGCCCATCACGGCGGCGACGACCACGTCCCGCTCCACCACCGTCGCGAAGGCCCGCAGGACCGGGTACATGCCGCCGCGGGGCACGCGCGGGCTGTCGCCGCGGAGCCGGGCCCGGACCGACTCGCCGATCTCGCGGACCATCTCCGCGACGAAGGAGATCGCGGTGCGGGAGGCGTTGGCGGGGTCGCGGAAGTACGCGAAGTACCCGGCGCGCGAGCGGGTGCCGGGACCTCGGCGCGCGGTGACGGACAGCACCAGGGCGAGCTGGTCGGCGCCGCCGCCGAACAGGTTGCCGCGGCTGGCGCCGTCGGCGGCGAGGAGCCCCGGGTGGCCGGTGCGGACGGCGGCGCGGCGCTGGAGCTCGACGGCGCTCGCGGGCCGGTTGCTCACCATGAGCCGGCCGCTCTCCTTCTCGTACCAGCGGAACGCGGGCACGTCGTGGTTGGTGCCGTGCAGGATGGCGAGCTGGCTGGCGCCGGTCTGGCTGGACCAGTCGGTGCGCCACCGGGTGAGCCGGTGTGTGGTGCCCGCCCAGGCGGCGACGGTCGGCATCACCCCGGCGTCGAGCGCGTCCCGCAGCACCTGGTGGCCGACGCCGTCGAGTTGGAGGAACAGCGTGCCGGGCGGGCTGCCGGGGCCGAGGCCGACGCCGGTGCGGCGCCGCCCGGCGAGCCGGTACAGCCGCCGCCGGTAGGCGTTGTCGTCCCGGACGGCGAGGGCGGTGGACGTCGCCGAGGCCACGGCGGACATGACGGCGGCGACGACGACCGCGTTCTGCGGGTCGGCCTCGCCGCGCCCGTCGGGGATCAGCCAGAGCGCGACCAGCAGCAGCGAACCGTTCAGGAAGAACACCAGCATGCCCAGCACGAGCGCCGGCACGAGCAGCAGGGCCCGTACGACGAGCGGCCACACCAGCGCGCTCAGCAGACCGAACGCGCCCGCGCCCCAGGCGGCGGTGACGGCGGTACGGGTGATGGTGTCGCCGTCGTCGGACTGCAGCTGGAAGTCGGGGAGCGCCCCGGCGAGGGCGAGCATCGTGAGCGTCGACACGGCCCACACCACGACGACCCGCAGTACGGCCCCGCCCACCGCGCGCCAACGTGCCACGCCCACGCCGTCCGCTCCTCTCGCCTTTCGCCCGTTTCATCCGGGAGTCCAGCGTGGCACAACGTGCCGTGGCGGAGGACGGTTCAGCAGCCGTCGTACCCGGCGGTGGGCATGGACAGCCGCCGGTGCACCCGGGCCTTCATCACCGCGTCGTAGGCGGGCTCGTCCATGCCCGCCGTCTCCAGGCGTACGCCCCGGCGCTCGCACTCCGCCGAGAAGTCCCGCGCCGAGGTGACGGCCCGCTCCAGGACGCGGTCGTTCGGCGCGACGAACACGTCGACGGCGCCCTCCTCCACATCCGCCCACAGCATCCCGTGGTCGGGGCTCAGCCCGTAGAGGAGCAGTTGCCGGATGACGGCATAGCCCTTGTCGGCCGCCCACCGCTCGCACATCGCGTGCTGGCTGCGTGTGTCCACCAGGAAGGGGTCGCTGTCGAGTTCCTCGAGCGGCGTCAGGCTGGCGATCGCCGCCACGCGTACGTCGTCCATGGCCAGACCCTACTCCGGAAGGCGCCCGGCGGAGGAGCGGCGGCTCTACGCTCATAGGCATGGAGGTCACCTGGTGGGGCCACGCCACCTGCACGGTCGAGGACTCCGGCGTACGGGTCCTGACCGACCCGCTGTTCGTACGACGGCTCGCGCATCTGCGGCGGCGGCGCGGCGCGCTGCCCCCTCCCGAGGCCGCGCTCGCCGATCTCGTACTGATCTCCCATCTCCACTCGGACCACCTGCACGTGCCCTCGCTGGCCCGGCTCGCGCCCGGGACGCGGCTGGTCGTGCCGCGCGGCGCGACCCGGTCCGTGCCCGCCCTGCGGCGGCTGACGGAGCTGCGCGTCATGGAGGTCGGGGCCGGGGACGAGGTGAAGGCCGGGCCCGTGGTCGTACGGGCCGTGCCGGCCGCGCACGACGGGCGGCGGCTGCCGGTCGGGCCGCGGCGCTCCCCCGCGCTCGGGTATGTGATCCAGGGCTCGGTGCGTACGTACTTCGCCGGGGACACCGGGCTGTTCGACGGCATGGCGGCGGCGGTCGGCCAGGTCGAGGTGGCGCTCCTGCCGGTCGGCGGCTGGGGCCCGTACCTGGGCCACGGCCACCTCGACGCGGGCCGCGCCGCCCAGGCTCTCGCCGCGCTCGGTCCCCGCGCGGCGGTGCCGGTGCACTACGGGACGTACTGGCCGATCGGCCTCGACGCGGTGCGGCCGCACGAGTTCCACGCTCCGGGCGGAGAGTTCGTACGGCTCGCGGCGCGGGCGGCGCCGGGGGTGGCGGTGCATCTGCTGGACCACGGGGAGTGTGTGCGGCCGGGGGAGTCCTGGTGATCGCCGAGCTCGTCGGCCAGCTGCCTCCGGAGGAGACACAGCGGGCGGTCGGCTACTCGTCGCTGTTCCTGCTGGTCGCGCTGGGCGCGCTGGTGCCGGTCGTACCGACCGGGGCCATCGTCAGCTCGGCGGCGGTGGTGGCCTTCCACCAGACGGCGCCGTTCGCGCTGCTGTTCGTCTTCGTGGTCGCGGCGTCCGCCGCGCTCGTGGGTGATGTGGCGTTGTACTGGCTGGGCGGGCGCGGCGTCAGGTCGCGCAACGGCTCCCGCTGGCTGGCCGCGCTGCGCGCGCGGGCGGCGCCGGACCGCCTGGAGCGTGCCCAGACGAGGCTGCGGGAACACCGGGTTCCGGTCCTCGTCCTCTCCCGGCTGATCCCCGCGGGCCGTATCCCCGTCATGCTGGCGTGCCTGCTGGCACGGATGCCGCTGCGGCGCTTCCTGTGGGCCGATGTGCCCGCGGTCCTGGCGTGGGCGGCGACGTACCAGCTGATCGGCGTGGTGGGCGGATCGCTCTTCCCGAGGCCCTGGCAGGGCGTGGTGGCGGCGATCGGACTGACGGTGCTGATCAGCGGGGCGCCGTCGGTGTGGCGGCGGCTGCGGCCTGCCCGGGGCGGCTAGGGAGGGTCAGCCCGGGTCGCCGTCGGCCGTCCCGGTGCGTGAGCACGGGGACCCGAGCAGCCGGGATTCGCCCACCGCCAGGTTCCACAGGCGGTCCTCGGGGAGGCCGGCGGTCCGCCATGCCTCCAGGAGGCGGGTCAGGGGTTCCAGGACCGGTTCCGAGGAGAGGACGAAGGTGGCCCAGTGCATGGGGGCCATCGTTCCGGCGCCCAGGTCCTGGAAGGCGCGGACCGCTTCCTCCGGGTCGGTGTGGACGTCGCCGAGCCACCAGCGGGGGGCGTAGGCGCCGATGGGGAGGAGTGCCAGGTCGATGCCGGGGTGGTGGTGGGCGATCTGGCGGAAGCAGGGGCCGTAGCCGGTGTCGCCGGCGAAGTACACGCGGTTGCCGTGGCGGTCGGACACCACCCAGCCGCCCCACAGCGACCTGCATGTGTCGGTGAGGGTGCGTTTCGACCAGTGGTGGGCCGGTACGAAGTCGAAGCGGACCCCTCGGAGTTCGGCGGCCTCCCACCAGTCGAGCTCCGTGACCTGGGAGAAGCGGCGCCGCCGGAACCAGCGGCCCAGGCCCGCGGGGACGAACAGCGGGGTGGTGCGCGGCAGCCTGCGGAGGGTGGGCGCGTCGAGGTGGTCGTAGTGGTTGTGGCTGATGACGACCGCGTCGACCGGCGGCAGGTCCTCCCAGCGGACGCCGACGGGCGTGATGCGCGCGGGGGTGCCCATGATGCGGCGGGACCACACCGGGTCGGTCAGGACGGTGAGTCCGCCGACGCGGAGGATCCAGCTTGCGTGGCCCGCCCAGGTGACGGCGACGGTGCCCGGGCCCGCGGGTGGCAGCGGGCCCGGGGCGAACGGGAGGCTCGGGATGTCGCGCAGGCCGTCGCTTCCCGGGCGTACGGCCGCCGCGCCTTCGCGGGCCAGCCGGGCGAGGGCGCGGACGCCGGGCAGCGGTGCGGTGAGCCGGTCGGCGAACGAGCGGGGCCAGGTGCGTACTTCGCCGAGGGGGCGCGGCGCCGGCCGGGCCGGGGGGTGGGTGGGGTGCGGTGCCGTGGTGAGGTCGGTGTGCGTCCGGTCCGTCATCTTCGGGCTCCTTCACCGGGCGTCAGTTCGCCGAAGGTCGTCGACAGGGCCTCCAGCGCCTCCTTCACATGGGGCAGGTCCAGCGGGTCCGCCGCCGTCAGGGCCTCCAGTCGCTCGGCGGGTGTGGCGCCCAGCAGCGGGGCGGTGGCCAGGCGGACGCGCAGGGCGCCGAGTTCGTCGCCGAAGCGGTGGCCGCCGGGGACCGGGGTGCCGAGGCGTCCGGTCAGGTACTCCTCCAGTTCGATGGAGTCGGCGACGCCCCGCTCGGCGAGGTGGCCGCGGAGCGGGTCGAGGTCGGCGTACAGGTGGCGGCCCGCCTCGGGCGGGAGGGCGAAGGCGCCGGCGGAGAGGACCGCGCGGTGGGCCGCGGCGGCCACGCGCGCGTGGAGGGTGTTCGCGGCGGCGGCCCGCGAGGTGACCGGCTCGGGCTCGTCGAGTGCGTGGGCGACGGCCACGGCGAGCGGCCCGGGCAGTTGGGCGCCCAGCGCGGTGAGTACGTCGAGGGTGCGCGCGCGGTGGGCCGCGGCGGCGGGCGCGGCGGCCGGGAAGCGGGCCACGGCGGCGGGCCAGGCCGCCGGGGTGACTGATCCGGCGAGGTCGCACAGGACGGTGACGTCGTCGGGGGCCATCTCGCCGGGGCTGACGAACACCGTGTCGTGCGGCCGGTGCACGGTGTCCCGCCATGTCTCGTCGCTGACGATGTGCAGGCCCTCGCCGACGGCGGCCTCGCACGCCTCGCGGACGAGTTCGGGCGGGGCGACCGTGCCGGTCGGGTCGTCGGCGACGGAGAGCAGCAGGACGGCGGGGTGGCCGCCCTCGGCGCGGACCCGCCGTACGGTCTCCAGGAGGGCGTACGGGTCGGGGACGCCGCCGCACTCGGCGGGCGTGGGCACGTGGTAGGCGGGCCGCCCCAGGAGCCGGGCCTGCGGGGTCCAGGCGAGCGGGCAGGGTCGCGGCATCAGCACGTCGCCGCCGTGCGCGGCGAGCAGCGCCGCCAGCAGCGGGCCCGTGCCGGGCGCCGCGACGAGGTCCTCGGGGTGGCAGCGCAGGCCGCGCCGCGACAAGTAGCCGCAGGCGGCCTCGCGGAGGACGGGGCCGCCGCCGGGCGGTTCGGCGTCGGGCCGGGCGGCCGCGGCGGCGAGGAGGCCGGCGAGTTCGGCGACGACGGGGAGGCCGGTGTCGGGGGCGGGCGGCGCGTAGCGCACCTGGCCGTGCCCGTGGGCGGCGGAGCTGCGCATCGCGTCGACCTCCCGTGCTGCCGGGTGCTGTACGTGGCTCTACGTACCTGGAACCCTTTATACGAAGATTCAGGACGGTTCGCCGTTCGGCGGGCGTGCGGCCGTCCCGGGGCTCGGCGCCAGCCGGGCCAGTTCCTTCTCCAGGCCGCGGCCCCGGGTCCGTACGACGGCTTCCGCGACGTCGGCCAGCTTGCGGTTGGTGAGCTGGGAGACGCGCCGCAGCACGGCGTACGCCTCCTCGACTCCGCAGCCGAGGACGTGCATGACGATGCCGCCGGCCTGGTCGATGACGGGCCGGGAGCGCAGCGCGGTCTCCAGCTGGCCCACCTCGGTGAGGGCGGCGCGGTAGCGGCGGTCGCGTACGAGCCCGGCGGTGGCCTCCTCGCCCAGTACGGCGGCCGCGCCGTGCGCGGCGTTGCCGAGGGAGCCGGGGCGGAATCCGTACAGGTTGAGGGTCATGTCGATGCCGGCCCGGTGGAAGGGCAGGGTCACGCTGGCCCGTACGCCGGTGCCGAGTGCGGCGGCGCGGTAGGCGGGCCAGCGGTCGTCGTGCAGGAGGTCCTGGGCGTCGACGGGTTCGCCGCTGTCGAGGGCGGTGCGGATGGGTCCGTCACCGGAGTCGAGCTGGACGGTGACGAGTGCCGCCAGGTCCGGGTGGGTGGCGGTGGTGCGGCGTTCGTCGGTGTCGTCGTCCTCGTCGCCGAGGGTCGCGACGGCACCGCAGCAGGCAGGGACGGAGCGTACGCACTGCTCGGCGAGTTGCTGGAGTCGGCGCACGGACGACGCGGAGTCGGGTCCCTCGTGATCGTGCTCGGTCAGCATCAGGGGGGCATCTCCTTTCGATGTGCGGCTGCCCGCTGTCCGTCCCGTGAAACGGCCGGGCGCGGGGGGCGTACTGGGCGGTTACGGTGCTCCTATGCAGACGACGGGGCATATGACCGAGGGGCGCACGACGGAGTGCGCGCGGGGCGAGCGGGGGCTCGGGCGGGAGTGCGGGGCTCGGGCGGGAGCGGGGGCCGTCGGGTGAGTGAGACCGACGCGTTCGGGGAGGACCTCGCGGACTTCGTGCGCCGGGTCGCCGAGCTGCGCAGCGCGCGGGCCCTGCCGCCGGAGGAGCAGCAGGGTGTGCTGGACGCCGCCCTGTTCGAACTGCAGCACGCGGCGGAGACGCTGTGGCCGCGCTACGAGCGGCTCGCGGCGCGGGCCCCGGACGGTGCGCCCGCGGAGCGGCGGGAGCGGCAGTTGCTGAAGGCGCTGTTCCAGCGGCTTCCGCTGCCCGTCGCGCTGATCGACCGGGACACCGTCGTACGGCGTATGAACCTCGCCGCGACGGTGGTCACCGGCGTGCGCGCCGGGTACGCGACGGGCCGGCCGCTGGCCGCGCTGCTGACGCCCGCCGACCGTGCCCGGTTCCGTACGCAGACCGCGGCGACCGCGCGCGGCGAGGGCGGCCGCAGCCTGACCGTACGGCTCCAGCAGCGGCCGAAGGAGCCCGTGCGGCTCACGCTGGCGGCGCTGCCGTTGCCGGGCGAGCCGCAGCCGACCGTGGTGGTGGTCGTCCAGCCGGGCCTGGCGCAGGCGGGCCGGCCGGGAGCCGCGGCCGCGGCCGGTCGGGGCCCGGCCGGTGAGCCCG
>NZ_VSRY01000011.1 GCF_008271805.1 Streptomyces sp. TRM49041 | reverse complement strand
GACCCGGAAACACGAACACCGGCCTCAGGTTCGAGCCGACGACCTGGCCACCCACGACATTCACCGCCGGCTCGGCCGAGGCGAGTGCGTCCAGGCCTGCCAGCAGTTCCGCGCGGTCCGCGGCCACGACGGTCGCGCGCCGCTCCAGCTCCGCGCGGGTGGTGGCCGCCGAGAAGCCGATGTCCGCGACGGACACGTCCGCATCGGCTGCCACGTGCTTCCGCAACTGCCGCGCCTGGTCGCGTAGCGCCACGTCATTGCGCGCCGACAGCACCACCGGCACCGGGGCGGCGGGCGCGGTCAGCTCGACGGTCGCCGACTCCTCGGCCGGCGCCTCCTCCACGATGATGTGCGCGTTCGTACCGCTCACACCGAACGACGAGATACCGGCGCGACGGGGACGGCCGTCGACCTGCCACTCCCGCGCCTCCGTGAGCAGCTGGACCTCACCCGACTCCCAGTCCACGTGCGGGGACGGCGCGTCGACGTGCAGCGTCGGCGGCAGCGTCCCGTGCCGCATCGCCATCACCATCTTGATCACACCCGCGACACCCGCCGCGGCGGACGTATGACCGATGTTCGACTTG
>NZ_VSRY01000105.1 GCF_008271805.1 Streptomyces sp. TRM49041 | reverse complement strand
GTACTCCAGTCGCACTTCGTGATCTGACGGGGCGACGGGTGACGTGGGGGCGCCGGGGCATGGGCGAGGCCCCCTGTTGATCATGGTGTTGTGACGCAACATGAAGATCAGGGGGCCTCTGCCGTCAGCATAGATCCCTCGCTGTTCCAGGAGAAGTTCGACGAGCTCGCCGCCGAACTGGCACCGCTGTTCGCCCGCCGTGAGCCGCGGGCGCACGCTGCGGCGTACGTGCGCGGCCTGCTGGCCGATCTGCCACGCAAGAACTGCTGGACCCTGTCCGAGCAGGCCGGAGCGGCGCGCGCGTTCGGGATGCAACGCCTGCTCTACCAGGCGGTGTGGGACGAGGAGGCCGCCCGCGACGCGGTGCGGCGCTTCGCCGTGCGCCACCTGGCCGCGCCCGGCGCGGTGCTGGTCTTCGACGAGACCGGCCAGGAGAAGAAGGGCAGCGTCACCGCCGGCGTCGGCCGCCAGTACACCGGCACGACCGGGCAGGTCAGCAACGCCGTGGTCGCGGTGTACTGCACCTACGCCAGCGCCCTGGGGCACTGCCTGATCGACGGCGACCTGTACGTCCAGGAGCACTGGACCAAGGACCCCGACCGATGCGAACGCGCGGGACTGGGACGGGACTTCACCTTCCACACCAAGACCGCGATCGCCCTGGAACAGGCCCGCCGCGCGGTGGCCGCGGGGCTGGTCATCGACTGGGCAGCCGGGGACGAGGTCTACGGCCGCAGCACCAAGCTGCGGGGCTTCTTCGAGGAGCAGGGCATCGGCTACGTCTTCGCCGTCGGCGTCAACTTCCAGGTGCCCACCAGCGTCGGACCGATCCGGGCCGACCTGCTCGCGGCGAAGAAGATCCCCAAGCGGGCGTGGAACCGGATCTCGTGCGGACAGGGCGCCAAGGGCCCGCGTGTCTACGACTGGGCCCAGGTCGCCACCAGCAGCCCCCGGCATCATCTGCTGGTCCGACGCTCCCTCGCCGACCCCACCGACCTGGCCTTCTTCTACGCGTATGTGCCCGAGGGCCGGTCGATGGCCCTGCCCGGCCTGGTCAAGATCGCCGGAATCAGATGGGCGGTGGAAGAAGACTTCGCCGACGGGAAGGACGCGGTCGGACTGGACCACACCCAGGCCCGGCGCTACCGCTCCTGGCGCCGGCACATCGTGCTCGCCATGGCCGCGCTCGCCCTGCTCGCCGTGATCTCCAGCCTGGACCGGCGCGTGCACCCGGCCCCGGTCCTGCCCGCCGACGGCGAGGCTGAACCACCCGAGGACTTCGGCCAGATCGCCCTGACCGTCCCGGAGGCCCGCCGCCTGTTCCAGCTCTTCACAGCCCTTCTGCGGGACCTGCCCACCACCCTCGCGGCCCGCCGCATGGCCTTCCACCTGCAATGGTCCGCCTGGCGACGCCGCCACCAAGCCCGCTCCCGCTGGCACCACTACAAGAAACGCCTTGCCGCCCTCGCATGACCTCCAGGCTCCACTGCCCCTCAGATCACAAAGTGCGACTGGAGTACCGGGGTGGAGGCGTGGCTCAGGAGCAGGTCGTACAGCGCGGTGGCAGGTTCGACGGGGGGCAGCCCGCTCTGGGTGGCTGTTACGGAGGCGCGGGCGGGGATGGACAGTCCTTCTGCGTCGAGGTCGCCGTAGTAGAGAATCCGCTGGATTCCTCGGATTTCTTTGGCGGTTTCGATGGAGGCTTCGAAGGCCCGTCCGGAGCCGAAGGCTACGGCTCTGGTGCGCCCGGGGTTCGGGGCGAGTAGGTCGCGGAGTGTGGCGTAGGTATCGCTGTTCTCGGCGACGAGGAGGGTGTCGCCGTCGCCGAGCTGTCGGAAGGCGAGGGGCGGTGGTTCGCGGTAGGTACCGAGCTGTTCCAGGGTGAGGCGACCGGGGGCGAAGAGCGCACCGGAAATGAGCGCGTCGAGGCGCTTCTCGTCCTGGAAAATCTCATATGAGCGTTCACGCAGGGG
Source organism: Streptomyces sp. TRM49041 (assembly GCF_008271805.1). GTDB lineage: Bacteria > Actinomycetota > Actinomycetes > Streptomycetales > Streptomycetaceae > Streptomyces. Next base: position 46,532 of record NZ_VSRY01000105.1, on the reverse strand, counting down.
GATCGGCGCGCGAAGTTCCAGGCGGTTGCTGGTGTCGCGAAACCACCGGTTGATGAGAGCTACGACTTCGTGATGGGCGGTGGTGAGGCGCGCGGTCTGGGCCCAGTCGAGTTCGGGGCGGTAGGAGCGTCGTGTGGCGGCAGGGGCGGCCTTGGACGGGGTGACTGCGGGCAGCCGGATGTGTTCGGGCAGGGCTGGGCGGCCGGCGTCCCACTTGCCTGCCTGTCCGTGGGGGAGGCGGAGGACGCCGGCATCGGAGAGTTCCTCGAGCAGGGTGGCCAGCGCGGTGCGGGAGTTGTCGCTGCGCGCGGCGCCGGGCAGGGCCGCGGTGAAGGCTTCCATCACGGTGGCGCGCGGCAGCGTGGCCCGCTCGGCGCGGGCGTGGAGCGCGGCGCTGAGGCGGGCAGCGCCAGGCGAGAGGCGGGGCGGCTGCTCGGGGGTGGGCGCTGTCATCGGTCCGTCTCTCCCGTGGCGTACAGGCGTGCGGAGCTGAGGTACCCGGTCGGTTCGGGGGCGTGGGCGTCCGGGGCGGTTCGCGGGCCAGGGATGAGGGCGTTGCGGGCTTGGTCGTCGAGACGGATCCGGGCGAGGCCGGTGCGGGCTTCGGCGTCGTTGCGCAGCTGGATGGTGGCGGGGAAGCGGGCGGTGACGGTTTCGTCGCTCAGGCCGGTGGTGTAGATGAGCTGGATTCCGAGGGCTGCGGCCATCTGCGTCTGGATGTCGACGAGGTAGGGGGCGTTGGCGCGGCCGATGGGGTTGTCCAGGAGGAGCAGTCCGCCGTGGCGGGTGCGGCTGCGGGGGCCGGGGGAGGTGCGCAGCGCGGCGAGCGCGCAGTACAGCAGGATCGCTCCGGTCAGTTCCTGGCCGCCGGAGAAGATCTTGCCCATCTTCTCAACCGGCACGCGGTCCACGCGTTGGGTGGCATTGGGCTTCATGACCTCGGCGGTGAAGCGGGGAACGGCTGCGTGCAGGCAACGCATGACGACCTCGGTGCCTTTGAGCTTGCGGGTGCGCGGGTTGGCGGCGAGGGTGTCGATGGTTTCGCGCATCTGGGCGGCGAGCATGGCGGGGTCGGGCTTCTTGTAGCGGATGGTGAGGAAGCGCTGTCCGGCCCAGGGGGTAGGGCCATCGGGGAAGACGGAGAAGCGGCTTGCCTGGTCGACCTGCTGGAGGAGTTCGGTGACGTAGCCGCTGAGCTGGGACGCGAGGGCCTCACGAGCTTTGGTCATGCCTTCGAGCTGGGTTGTCAGGGCTGCGGCGGCGCGGCGCAGTGCGGTGGTCCACTCACGGGCCGCTTCGGGGATGTATCGCCTGTCCAGAGCGGACATCTGAGTGCGCAAGGGGATGTCGAGTTGCTCGAAGGTGACGTCTGCGATCTGGTCCTTGAGGTTGGACACGCTCGCTTCGACCCGGCGCTCGGTGTCGGTGAGTTTGCGTTGGGCGCCTTCATAGCGAGCCATCGCCTGCTGCACGGCCGGCTCGGCCGCATCGGCGGTGCCTTGATAGGCGTCCGGTGCGGTATGGACGCCAAGGTGTTCGATCGTGGTGCCCAAGCGCGCCAAGACATTGCCGAAGGCATCGAGTTCGCGGGTGTGCTGGCTCTGCTGCCTGCGGGCCGCGTTGTACTGTTCGTTGGTGCGGCGCTCGGCTTCCTTGGCCTGCGCCTGGGCGCCCTCGGCGCGTGCGGTCAGGCCGCGGGCCTCTTCGAGGGTGCGCGGGGTCCACCGCTCGGTGTCCTGGGCACTGAGGTCTCCAGCCGGGCCGGTGAGCGTGTGCTGTCGTTCTTTGAGCCGGCTCTCCTTGTCGCGTAGCCGCTGAAGCTGGTCTTGGAGACTGTTGATCTGCTGGGTCAGGCCGCGCTCTACGGCGTCTCGTTGGACCTCATCCGCGGCGGCAGGGGTGCGGCTGTGCTTTTTGGCGAGGGGCTTGATCCGGTCGGGGACCTGCGCCCACTCTTCCTGGCAGGCGCGCAGGGTGTCTTCTGCGTCTGTGGCGCGCTGGCGCTGGTCTTCTCCGATGTCCACACTGCGCAGGTCGTCCAGGGCCTGCTCGTAGCGGTACTGAAGTGCGGCGAGCGCTTCGGGGGGCGTGCCCTCGGCTTGCTGAGCCTGCTCTGCCTCGGGCGTCGCGGTGATCTTCTTGCGCGCCTGGGCATGACTCCGGGCCAGCTGGGTGACGGCTTCCACGGCCCGGGTCATGCGCGTGATGTCGGCGTCGGCCGCCTCTTCTTTCTCGTCTAATGCTTCGAGTTCGCGCCGGCGCTGCTGGGCTTCTTCCTCCAGGACGACGATCCGGTCGCCTGCCTGGCCGGCCTTGTTCTCCGCCTCCGCGAGCCGACGCAGGTCCTGGGCGGTGCCGGTGGCCTTGCGGTGGGCTGAGTCCTGCTCCTTGCAGGCACCTTCGGCAGCGGCGACGGCGTCGTCGAGTTGTTCGGCACGGGTGCGCGCGGCGTCAAGGCTGACTTGGGATGCCTCCGCCGCAGCTTGGAGCTCCTGGAGCTGTTCGAGCCGGACCGGTACGGGCACGGAGCCGGTTTCGTGCAGCCAGTTCGCGATCTTGTTGTCCAGATCGCGGGTGAGCGCGAGGCGGTCCTCAAGCTCCGCCAATGCCTGGGCGGAGGCCGCCAGGAGTGCTTCGACTCCGGCGCGTTCCACTGCGGCGGCCTGCTCGTCGTGCAGGGCCGGCGTCGGCTCGGGCACCATCCGGCCGCTCACGTCCGGTGCGGGCGTCAGCATCCGCTCTCCGGTCCCCACCGCGATGGCCGCAGCGGGCAGGGGACGGGTGCGCTCCAGATGACGCTGCGCCGCTTCCAGCGCCGGGGCGCCGCCGCTCACGATGACGCCGCCGACCAGGTCCGGGTGGGCGGTGATGACGCTGTGGTGGTCGTCTGCGGGGACGTTGTCGCGCAGCCACTGCCAGCCCGGGACGGCGTCGGTGCCGTGGGCCGTGAGCTCGGCGCACAGGGAGCGGACCTCTTTGGTGGCGGGCAGGAGGCCGTCACTGATGTCCAGGGCGGCGAGCAGTTCTTCATCCGCGCTGTGCTCGTGCTGGGTCCGCCGCAGTGTCGTGTCCAGCGCAGTGCTCCGGCGCTCGGCCAGGTTCTGCAGTGCGGTGCAGTGGTCGGCGAGCCAGGCCAGGGCATCGCCGTCTTGGAGGTGCTCGGGGCTGAGCTCGAGTAGTTCTGCGGTCAGCGCGTGGCGGCGTACGGTCTCGGCGCGGTCGCGCAGCCGGGTGATGGCTGCTTCGGCTTCCTTGGCCGCTCGGCGGTCGTCGAGAGCCTGCTGCTGGACGTCGGGCAGCCGCTGGTATGCCTGGGTGCGGCGGGTGCGGGCAAGGCCCTGTTCCTGCTCTGCTTCCTCGAGCAGGCGGCCGTGGTGATCTGCTTCGGCGTCCATCCGTGCCGAGGCGTCCGCGGCGCTTTCGTCGGTCTTTACCTGCTCCTGCTCACGGGCGGTGTGCAGCTGCTGCTCGAAGTCCTGCACCTGGCGCCGGAGCAGGCGCTGTTCTCCCTCTGCCGTGCCAGCGTGCGTGTGGAGCGAGTTGCTGCGCTCGCGCCACTGCTGGATGCTGCCGCGAGTCTCGACGATCTTCTTGTTCAGATCGTCGGCCTCGGTGCGTGCCTGCGACTCGGCTGCCGCGTAGCGCGCCCGCAGTGCTGCCGCGGCTGTGTCACGTGCCTGTACATACGGGGCAGCGGCCTGTTCGGCCTGCGAGAGGGCCTGCTGCATACGGCTGTGGTGATCCTGGGCTGCCGCGTGACGCAGGGCGACGGGGACGCTGCGCCAGCCCGCCAGGCTGTCCTGCAGCTCCTGGGTTTCCCCGGCCACTCTTTTCTGTTCCGCGGCTGCTTCGCGCAGCTCGATGCCGCAAGAAGCCCAGCGCACATGGGCCACACGCATATTGGCGACGTCCAGGTCCTGCTTGGCTGCTTCATGGTCGCGGTATGCGGTGTTGACCGTGCCGGTGGTTGTCTGCGCGGCCGCAATGAGGATCTGATGCCGGCGCATCAGCCCTGCCGCGAGGGTGACCAGGCCGGATTTGGCCTGGGCGGTCTCCCGCTGCTGGTCGGTGTGTTCCTGGTGCCGGTCGGCGACCTGGGAGCAGATCTGCTCCATGGCCAGGGCGAACTGCCGCTCCTTGCCCAGCTTCTCGCGCTGGTCGTGCGCGCTCGCATAGGTCGCGAAGGCGTCGCCGAGTTTTGCGTACTTGTCGTCGTCGTTGGCCTTCTCCAGCAGCCACTGGACGAACGCTCCGGCGCTGGAGGTGGTGAACGCCTCGGCCGCGCCACTCTCAGTGGCGTTCATCTTGCGCTGGACATCGAAGAGGCCGGGCTCAAGTCCCAGGCTGTCTTGGTGTTTTTCCCACTTCTCCTGCACTTCCAGGATCTGCAGTTCCAACGCTTCTACCGTGCTCTGTAGTTCGCGCAGCTCGGTGTAATAGTGGTCGAAGGGCAGCCAGTGCCCGTCGCGGTGGAAGGGAAGGTCGTCGGCGCTCAGGGCAGCGCTCGGGTGGAAGCTGTAGAAGCGGCGCTTGACGCCGTCGCCCTCGGGAGCGAGGACTTGCGCGGTGACCAGGAGCCTGCCGGTGCAGGCATCGGCCCATTCCAGGACAATGTGGGAGGGCTGGGCCAGGGAGACCACGAAGTTTCGCAGCACCTCCAGGTCCTGGTGGCGGCGCGGGATCGTGGTGCAGGTGATGCCGGTCAGCAGCACGCCTTTGCCGCCGCCGTTTTGGAGCATGACCAGGCTGGCTGGTGAGGGCCGCTGCGTGACGTGCCCGGCCACCGGCACCAGGGAGGCCGCCTGTACCGGTGCGCCCACTGCGGAGAAGTCCAGGTCCACGTTCTCGTAGCGGGCATCGCGCGGCCCGAAATTGCGCAGCAGGATGCGGTTCAACTCGTACATGAAGATGGGTCCTTGCGTCGCGGAGGCGTCAGAGGTCAGAGGGGAGGGGCGGAGTCCGGCAGCATGCCGGTGTCTGCACTGTCGGTGTGTTCCGCAGCGCCGGGCGGGGGCGTCGCGTCGTGGTGCGCCAGGGCCGCTACTCCCAGGGCGGCCAGTTCCTGGAGCATGTCCTGGGCTGCCTGGTCACGGATGTGCAGCCGGTACTGGACGTTGGTGGCGTACGTGCCGCCGCCTTCCTCACTGGTCCCCCGGACGAACCCGCGCTGCTCGAGGTGTGTGAACGCCTTCTTGACCAGCGCGTAGGTTGCCGAGAGCGGTGTTCTGTCCTTGTCCGTTCGGCCGGTGGGGTTGCGGCGCAGATAGGCCCGCCACAGTCCCTCTAACCCGGGGCTGCCCGCCGGTGGGTCGGTGTCCTCGCCGGCGGCTGCGGCCCGGCGTTCCAGGACGGCTGCATAGGCCCGGACGTCCTCGTCGACTTTATGCACCGAGATGCGGGCGACGTGCTCGTCGTCGTCCATGTCCTCGGGACGGGGGAAGGCCCGCGAGGCGATGGCCAGGTGGGCGAGCAGATAGAGCGGCCTGTGCTCCGTCTGCGGCACGAGGTCGGCGACGGAGACGGCGAAGTCCGTCTCGGGTGTGGTTGCCAGGATCAGACCGGCCTGCGGGTGCGCTTCCTGGGCGGTCAGTTCAAAGCCCTGTGCGACCTTCCGCACCAGCTGGGCGAAGTCCGGCTCCGCGTCGAATCGCCGTACGAGCCGGGCGTACTCGCCGGAGCGCGCCGGGGACTTGCCGCGGGTCATGGCCAAGGCCACCATCCGGGCAGCCGCGGCAACGTCGTCGTACTGCGTCATGCACTCGGCTCCAGATCTTCGCTCGTGCTCCGGGCGCCAGACCCTGGCGCGTCAGGCGGCTGCGCGCCAGGGCCCGCATCAACTCCGTCGCCCACCGGCTCGCCCTTGGCCGGCATCAACAAGAAGTCGCTGCCACCGAAGGCCAGATCGTCCAGAGAGGTCCCGTCATCAACAGCGATGACGGCTTCCTCCCCGCGCAGCAGCTCGGCGACGGGGACATGCCTAAACCGGTGCGCCGTCTTCATGGCCAGCAAATGGTCGGTGTCATCGTCAGGCCCTCTGTCCTCTCCCCACTGGCGGGCGCGTTCAAGCAACTGCGACAGCCTGATGCCCTGCCCGGGTACGGACGCAAGCAGTCTGTCCACCAGTGCGTGCTGCGCCTCATCGAACCGTGGCAGATCGGGCACCTCTTCCCAGTCCTCCAGGGCGTGTACCTCGACCAGCTCGACATCGTCCTGCTCCGGCACACGCATCAGGGCCTCGAAGTAGTCCGGCAGGTACATCACCCGCGGCCGGACCGGGCCGAGCACCCCGCGCACGAACGCCTCCAACGGCCGCTGGCTGTCCTCGATGCTCAGCTCCAGCGCCGGCTCCAGGAGCTGGCTGCGCAAGTGCACCCGCGCATGGACCACGGGAGCCACGAAGATCTGCCGGTCCTGCTGGTGCCGGAACTCAGGCACCACCTTGAGCAGCATGTCGATCAGCATCGAGTGCCGCTGCAGGCAGTCCCCGATCAACGCATCCAGCGACTCCAGCTGCTGCCGCTTGTGATCCTCCTCGGTGACCTCAAGCAGCTGGGCCACCTGCTGCTTCATCTGACTCTCTACCCGGGACCTGTCCTGGACATGGTCCTGGGCTTCCTTCAGGGGTCCCTCAAGGTCCGCTTCCCAGTCGATAGTGCGCACGTTCCGCTTCATCTCCTCCATGCGGTCGAGCAGTTCCTTGGCATACCGCAGGCTCTGCAGATGGGCGGTGCGGGCGGCCTGCCACGCCTCGCTGATCCGCGCGCGCTTGAGCAGTGCTTCCAGCTTGGCCTCCGCCGCGATCTGCTCGGAAGCGATGTCCACGTCGACCGCGTGGACGAGCACCGTGATGGCCGCATCGGTAACCGTCAGCGCCGCTTGCCCGGCCTCGTCCGGCACGTCCTTGAGGATCTGGAACGGGAAGTCCTTGACCACGAAACCGTCGGCTGTCACGGTGCCGATGTCGTGCGAGAAACACCGGTCGTGCTTCTCGGTATTGATCAGCCGCTCCACCACCCAGCGGGCGACCTCCCGGTACTCGCCTCCGGGCCGGCCGGGCATCTGGAGCGCGGCAGACTCAGCCGCCTCCTCCACGACAACCTCCTGCCGCACTGCCGACCGTGTCCCTATCCGCAGCGTCACGCAGTCAATCGCTGTCAGCGCGACTTCGGCCAGCCGGTAGCCCTCCCAGCCCCGCTCCCGCTTCACCGGGCTGTCGTCAAGCGCCAGCAGCGGCCGTACCACCGCCAGCGCTTTCATCCGCGACGTAATGCTCTCGTACGCCGCAGACGAGTCGCCAAAGAACACCGGGCATCCTCCCAACACTGCTCATCCGACAGGGAATTCACGCTAGAGCACGGCACTGACAATGCATCAGGAAACGAACACACGGGCGATTCCTGGAGGTCGGTTGCATCCACCGGCCTTGATGCCGGCGGACGGCACCAGCGGCACCTCGACGCTCTCTCGCTTTGGGCCTGTGCGTACGTGCAGGGCGCCACCGTTGTCCGGGAGCAACTCGTAGCGATGTCTTTGGCATGGGCGTCTTCCGGCTCAGCGCATAACCTCCGTGACGAGGCGTGCACCGGTCTGTGGGTGAACACGTTCAAGCCAGCCTCCCGGGAGTCGGTGGGTCCTGATCTGCCCTTCTTCCACCCCAAGTCGGCACCCGGGACTGAAGAGAAGTCCGCACTTTCCCACCGCCAGATGGCCAGCGCGGACGACATGCAACGATCCACAGAAACCCGGTTTCGCTAACCGGGGATCATCTGCTATCTATCGCGCTGCGCAGTGCGGCTGTGACCGGATGAGCAGGCTGACCGTTCGGCGGCAACTACGCCCTCGCCGCTGAGGCCGTCCGCAGGCTCTGTGAGGGGGGCTGGCACTCTCCTCAGCGCCAGATGGCTGGCAGCAGGTCCGGGTGATGCTGCACCTGCTGCCCGCATTCGCCGACGGCAGACGAGAAAGCGCCCCAAGGGACTCATTCGCTCACGGCAGACGATAAAGGGCCTCAAAGGACTGGAACACTTTCCGGAGCCATGTCAACGTACAACACCCCGGAAGCACACGGTCGGCGAATGACCCACCGGGACACGATGAGGAATCTCTTCCGTCGATGCATGCGCTCCGCTCGGTCTCGCTGGCTGTCCGTCCCCTCTACACCTTCACCTCGGCGAGGCGAAGCTATCGGTTGCGGACCAAAAGGGGAGCAGACACCTGACCGTGTATGGATTGATGCCGTGGTCGGCCACACCAGGCGGAGAGGGGCGGGGCGCGAGCGGAACATAGCCGACGATCGCCGGTTAGCCAAACCGGCGATCGCGCGGACTATTGATGCTGTTCGCGCCGACACTTGGCGGTGGCTCCGGCGCGGGCGGGATCTCTGGTCGTCGTCTCCTTAGCGGATGTCTTGCTGGGACTCGGCGAGTGTGTCCAGCCCGCACCTTGGCGTGAACGGTAATCGCCAGACGGCTCTGCTGTGTGGCAGCAGTCACTCTGCAAGGAACCGTGCATGCAATACAGGGCTGGAACTCCCAGCGGCCAGCGGACGAGTGTTCTCGTGAAGAGAGCCGACAAGCGCGACGATCTTATGACGGTGCCCGAACTGCTGGCGGAGCTGTGTGTCTCTCGCCGAACTTTCTACCGTTGGCGAGAAATGGGCACTGGCCCCGCAGTCCTTAAGCTCCCGAATGGGGAGCTGCGTGTATGGCGGAGTGCCTTCATGGATTGGCTGCATGAGAGAGAGGAAGCAGCAGCTTGAAAACGACCGACGTTCGAATATGGGGCGTCAGGCCGAAATCTCGGCAAGGGAAAGACACCTACGAGGTCCGTTGGACGGTAGCCAGCCGCGAGATTTCTCGGTCGCGCCGCACCAAGGGCCTTGCAGACAAGCTGCGGGCTCAGCTCCTCATGGCGCAGGAGAACGGGGAACAGTTTGACACGGTGACCGGGCTTCCTCCTTCGATGGAGGAGCAGGGGCCGCTTCTCACTTGGTACGCCTTTGCTTTGAAGTACCTGCGTATGAAGTGGCCGCACGCTGCACCGAATTACCGTGATGAGATCAACGAGGCGCTGACGGGAGTCACGAAGGCACTCGCCCCCATGCGCTCCGGCCGACCGTCGGATGAGGGCATGCAGAGGGCTCTGCGCGACTGGGCGTTCGTGTTGCCCGGCCCGGATGAACGCGACGTTCCGCCCGAGGCGAGGGCTGTGATCGACTGGCTGGCTAAGAATTCGCCGCCGCTCGCCGACCTGAAAAAGCCCGCTGTGATGCGGGGAGTGCTGGAGGCCCTCAAGCTCAAACTCAACGGGGAGGCGGCGAGCAGCGAGACCTTTAAACGGAAGCGCAAGGTGCTCGTCAATGCTCTCAACTATGCGACCGAGCTGGGGGAGCTTGATGAGAACCCCGTTCACGGAGTTGCCGTAAAGAAGCCGCCTAGAGTCGTTCCCGTCGATCCTCGCGTGGTCGCTAACCCTCAGCAGGCTTCGAATCTCCTGGGGGCCGTCTCGTACGTGGGGGGTTACAACCGTGCCCGAGGGCGTCGCTTGGTCGGGCTGTTCGGTGGCATGTACTACGCCGGTATGCGGCCGGCGGAAGCGGTTGGCGTCGCCATCCAGGACTGCCACCTCCCGAACGAGGGTTGGGGTCTGGCCAACCTTCACCGCACGCGGCCGACTGCGGGAAAGAAGTGGACGAAGACGGGCGAGGTGCACGACGACCGCGGGCTGAAGAACCGCGCCCCGGAGGAGGTGCGGCCTACGCCGCTTCCGCCCGTCTTGGTGGCGATGTGGCGGGAGAGTATCGACACCTTCGGCACCGCCGACGACGGCCGGCTGTTCTTTAACGAGCGTGGCGGTCTGGTGGGCTCCTCGACCTACTCGCGTGTCTGGACCGAAGCCCGCGAGTTCGCCCTTCCGCCGGAACTCGTCGCCAGCCCTCTGGCCGACTGCCCGTACGATCTCCGGCACTCGGCGCTTTCGACCTGGCTCAACGCTGGCGTGGACCCGACAGAGGTTGCCGAGCGCGCCGGGAACACAGTAGAGGTCCTGCTCGCTAGATACGCGAAATGTCTCCACGGGAGGCATGTCGTCGCCAACCAGCGGATCGAGAAACTGCTACTCGAATACGCGTGACAATGGTCACACTTAGCACCCCGAGGTGGACGCCTCGGGGTGTTTCTTTTGTTCCGGCAAGCCCTAAAGGTCAGTCAATGTCCGATCCCGCGTATGTCCCGCAGGGGCTGTCCTACGGGTGCATTCGGTGGCGCTTGGCTGCAGATAGCTGCAGGCCCTCCGATCTGGCGTATTGCCTGATCAGAGGGCCTTTTAGGCACCTGATCTGCGGTGCCCCCGGCAGGATTCGAACCTGCGCACACGGCTCCGGAGGCCGTTGCTCTATCCCCTGAGCTACGGGGGCGTCCGCCGTGTTTCGCGGCGACGGGTAGAACCCTACCAGCTCCCGATGGGTGCCTGTGAACAGGTATTTCCCGTGGTTGGTTGGCGTGAGGTCGCCCGCTGAAGGCGGAAGTGGCGAAAAGCCGGACGCGGGGGCTGGGCGGGACCTACTCTCGAGTTGTGTCAGGCGTGCCTGGTCGGGTGCTGGTTGTCGACGACAACCGGGTGATCCGGCAGTTGATCAGGGTCAACCTCGAGCTGGAGGGCTTCGAGGTGGTGACCGCGGCCGACGGTGCCGAGTGTCTGGAAGTCGTCCATCGGTTCCGCCCCGATGTGGTGACGCTCGACGTGGTCATGCCGCGCCTGGACGGTCTGCGTACGGCCGCGCGGCTGCGGAGCGACGCGCGGACCCGGCAGCTGCCGGTCGCGATCATCAGTGCGTGCAGCCAGGACGAGGTGGAGAGCGGACTCGACGTCGGGGTGGACGCCTTCCTTGCCAAGCCCTTCGAGCCCGCGGAGCTCGTCCGGCTCGTACGGCGGTTGATGCCGCCCCCCATGGACGGCCGCCACGGCGCCGGCCACGCCGGTACGACGCGGGGTTGAGCGGCGCCCGCCGCGGAGACGGGCCGCGGACGCCTGTTTGGAGTCCGTGGCCCCGCCGTGCGCCCCACTTGGCGCCGCGCCACCTGAGGCGGGGCCGGCTCCTGAGGCGGGGTCGGCTCCTGTGGCGTCCGCCGCAGTGGTCCGCTCACCGGCCCCGCGGCTCCGTGCGCCCCCGGCCCCGGTCGACCTGCATCCGCCCCCCGTCGGACCCGGTGCCGCGCCCCACACGCGGCACCCTCGCGGCACCCACCTCACTTGCAGCCCCTGACACGCCCCCGCCGCCCCCCATCCGCTGCCCCGCAGGCCCCCAAGCCGTATCCCCGCACCCGCACCCCCGCGCCCCCACCCGCCCCTCCCGCACCCACCCCCTGCCCGCATGCCGAAACCGGTTCGCGTACCCACCCCCCTCCTCGCCTACGCTTGTCCCCGTGACCCCCGCTGATCTCTCCCTCACCGTGCTGCGCGCCGTGCGTCGTGCCGTCGGTGATGGTGTGCTGCGCGCCGTCGAGGTGCCGCGGCGGGTGGTTGTCGAGCGGCCGCGGCCGGGTGGGTGCGGGGACTGGGCCACGAACGCCGCCCTGCAGCTGGCCGGGCCCGCCGCGCTGCCGCCCCGGCGGGTCGCCGAGGTGCTTCGGGAGCGGCTCCTGGACGCGCCCGGCATCGAGCGCGTCGACATCACGGGGCCCGGGTTCCTGAACCTCACCCTCCGCGCCGATACCCGCGCCGAGGGTGACCAGCTCCTCGTCGAGCGCGTCCTCGCCGAGAAGGGGCGGTACGGGCACGGGGAGGCACTGCGTCACCTCGACGCCGCGCTCGTCAGCTTCCCGCCCCCTGGCGAACCCCGCCTCGCCGTCCTCACCGACACCGTCGTCACCCTCCTCCGCTCCCAGGGCGCCCCCGCCCGCGTCACCACCGACGGGGCGCAGGAGCTCCACGCCCTCCCCGCGCACTACGACGTCCACGCCGCCCTCGGGCCCGACGCCGCCCGGTGGGCGCTGCTCCGGCCCGCGCCGCACGACCGGGTCCTGGACGCGGAGCCGCTGCTCCGCCAGAGCGAGGCGGTCAACTCGCTCTTCACCGTCCAGTACGCCCACTCCCGCGCCCGCGCCCTCCTCCGTAACGCCGCCGCGCTGGGCGTGGACAGTGCCTACGAGGTCCCGGTGGACGCCGCGGTGCTGACCGGTGCCCTCGTCGACCACGCCTCCGTCCTGCTCGGCGCCGCCCGGCACCGCGCGCCCGACCGGCTCGCGCGGCACCTGGAGGCGACCGCGGACGCCCTCCTCGGGTTCCAGCACACCGTGCTGCCCCGTGGGGACGAGAAACCCACGGCCGCCCACCGCTCCCGGCTCGCCCTCGCCGAAGCCGCCGGGACGGTGCTCGCCGGCGGCCTGTCCCTGCTCGGCATCAGTGCCCCCGACCATCTCTGAGAGAGCCACAGACATGAGCCGTTCAGCGCACCCCGCCGGGCCCCGCCACGCCGACGTCCTCCCCGAGGGCCACTACAGCGCGCCCCCCGCCGATCTCAACCGCCTCGACGAAAAGGTCTGGGCCCGGACCGTCCGGCGGAACGAGAACGGCGTCGTCACCGTCGGGGGCATCGAAGTCACCGCGCTCGCCGAGGAGTTCGGCACGCCCGCCTACTTCCTGGACGAAGCCGACTTCCGCGCCCGCTGCCGAGCCTGGGCCGACGCTTTCGGCAAGGACGCCGACGTCTTCTACGCGGGCAAGGCGTTTCTCTCCCGGGCCGTCGTCCGGTGGCTGGACGAGGAGGGGCTCAACCTCGACGTCTGCACGGGCGGCGAGCTCACCACCGCGCTCTCCGCCGGCATGCCCGCCGAGCGCATCGCCTTCCACGGCAACAACAAGAGCGCCGAGGAGATCCGACGGGCCGTCGAAGCCGGCGTCGGCCGTATCGTGCTCGACTCCTTCCAGGAGATCGTCCGCGTCTCGCACATCGCCCAGTCCCTCGGCAGGCGCCAGCGCGTGCAGATCCGTGTGACCGTCGGAGTCGAGGCGCACACCCACGAGTTCATCGCCACGGCCCACGAGGACCAGAAGTTCGGCATCGCCCTCGCCGACGGGCAGGCCGCCGAGGCCGTCCGCCGTGCCCTCCGGCTCGACGGGATCGAACTCATCGGCATCCACTCGCACATCGGGTCCCAGATCTTCGACATGGCCGGGTTCGAGGTCGCGGCCCGCCGGGTGGTCTCGCTGCTCGCCGAGGTCCGGGACGAGCACGGCGTCGAGCTGCCCGAGATCGACCTCGGCGGTGGGCTCGGGATCGCGTACACCTCCGACGACGACCCCCGCGAGCCGCACGAGATCGCCAAGGCCCTCGGCGAGATCGTCGGCCGTGAGTGCGACGCCGCCGGGCTCCGTACGCCGCGTATCTCCGTCGAGCCCGGCCGCGCCATCGTCGGCCCCACCGCCTTCACCCTCTACGAGGTCGGCACCATCAAGCCCCTCGAAGGGCTCCGTACGTACGTCTCCGTCGACGGCGGCATGTCCGACAACATCCGGACCGCTCTGTACGACGCCGAGTACAGCGTCGCGCTCGTCTCCCGGACCTCCGACGCCGAGCCCATGCTCAGCCGCGTCGTCGGCAAGCACTGCGAGAGCGGCGACATCGTCGTGCGCGACGCCTTCCTGCCGGCCGACGTCGCCCCCGGGGACCTGCTCGCCGTGCCTGCCACGGGTGCCTACTGCCGCTCCATGGCCAGCAACTACAACCATGTGCTCCGCCCGCCGGTCGTCGCCGTCGCGGACGGCGAGGCGCGGGTGATCGTCCGGCGTGAGACGGAGGAAGATCTCCTGCGTCTCGATGTCGGGTAGTGAAATAGATGTCTCAGGATCCGGACGGGGGATAGAAACTTCCGTCCGGTGAGTGAGACTGGACCACCGTAGAAATACGAAGAAGGACAGGAAACGAGGTCGGATGATGCGTACGCGTCCGCTGAAGGTGGCGCTGCTGGGCTGTGGAGTGGTCGGCTCCGAGGTGGCGCGCATCATGACGACGCACGCCGACGACCTCGCCGCGCGCATCGGCGCCCCGGTCGAACTCGCCGGCGTCGCCGTCCGCCGACCCTCCAAGGTCCGCGAGGGCATCGACCCCGAGCTGATCACCACCGACGCCACGGCCCTCGTCAAGCGCGGGGACATCGACGTCGTCGTCGAGGTCATCGGAGGTGTCGAGCCCGCCCGTACGCTCATCACCACCGCCTTCGAGCACGGCGCCTCCGTGGTCTCCGCCAACAAGGCGCTCCTCGCCCAGGACGGCGCCGCGCTGCACGCCGCCGCCGAGGAGCAAGGGCGGGATCTCTATTACGAGGCAGCCGTCGCCGGGGCCATTCCGCTCATCCGGCCGCTGAGGGAGTCCCTCGCCGGGGACAAGGTCAACCGCGTCCTGGGCATCGTGAACGGGACCACCAACTTCATCCTCGACAAGATGGACACCTCCGGGGCGGGGTACTCCGAGGCGCTGGACGAGGCGACCGCCCTGGGGTACGCCGAGGCCGACCCGACCGCCGACGTCGAGGGGTTCGACGCCGCGGCCAAGGCCGCGATCCTCGCCGGTATCGCCTTCCACACCCGCGTACGACTCGACGACGTGTACCGCGAGGGCATGACCGAGGTCACCGCCGCCGACTTCGCCTCCGCCAAACGCATGGGCTGCACCATCAAACTGCTCGCCATCTGCGAGCGCGCCGCCGACGGCGAGTCCGTCACCGCGCGTGTGCACCCCGCGATGATCCCGCTCAGCCACCCGCTCGCCTCCGTCCGCGGCGCCTACAACGCCGTGTTCGTCGAGTCCGAGGCGGCCGGGCAGCTCATGTTCTACGGCCCGGGCGCCGGCGGTTCGCCGACCGCCTCGGCCGTACTCGGCGACCTCGTCGCCGTCTGCCGCAACCGCCTCAGCGACGCGACGGGGCCCGGCGACTCCGCGTACACCCAGCTGCCCGTGAGCCCCATGGGCGAGGTCGTCACGCGGTACCACATCAGCCTCGACGTGGCCGACAAGCCGGGCGTCCTCGCCCAGGTCGCCACGGTCTTCGCCGAGCACGGCGTGTCGATCGACACCGTCCGCCAGCAGGGCAGAAATCAGAGCAGCGGCGACGAAGTCGCCTTCGAGCAGGGCGGCGGAGGGCGACGGGAGGGCGGCGAGGCATCCCTTGTCGTCGTCACCCACCGCGCGCCGGACGCCGCCCTCTCCGGGACCGTCGCGGCGCTGCGCGAGCTCGACACCGTGCGCGGTGTCGCCAGCATCATGCGTGTTGAAGGGGAGTAAGGACCCATGACCAGCAAGGGCACCCACCAGTGGCGCGGCATCATCGAGGAATACCGGGACCGCCTTCCGGTCACGGACACGACGCCCGTCGTCACGCTCCGTGAGGGCGGTACGCCGCTCGTCCCCGCTCGGGTCCTCTCCGAGCGCACGGGATGCGAGGTGCACCTGAAGGTCGAGGGTGCCAACCCCACCGGCTCCTTCAAGGACCGCGGCATGACCATGGCCATCACGCGGGCCAAGGAGGAGGGCGCCCAGGCCGTCATCTGCGCCTCCACCGGCAACACCTCGGCCTCCGCCGCCGCCTACGCGGTACGGGCCGGGATGGTCTCCGCCGTTCTCGTCCCACAGGGCAAGATCGCGCTCGGCAAGATGGGGCAGGCTCTGGTCCACGGCGCGAAGATCCTGCAGGTCGACGGCAACTTCGACGACTGCCTCACGCTGGCGCGCGCCCTCTCCGAGAGCTACCCGGTGGCGCTCGTCAACTCGGTCAACCCGGTCCGTATCGAGGGCCAGAAGACCGCCTCGTTCGAGATCGTGGACATGCTCGGCGACGCCCCCGACATCCACGTTCTGCCCGTCGGCAACGCCGGCAACATCACCGCGTACTGGAAGGGCTACAGCGAGTACGCCACGGACGGCATGTCCACGCGCAGGCCGCGCATGTGGGGCTTCCAGGCGTCCGGGTCCGCGCCCATCGTGCGCGGCGAGGTCGTCAAGGACCCGTCGACCATCGCCACCGCGATCCGTATCGGCAACCCGGCCTCCTGGCAGTACGCGCTCGCCGCCCGCGACGAGTCCGGCGGCCTCATCGACGAGGTGACGGACCGTGAGATCCTGCGGGCCTACCGTCTGTTGGCCGCCCAGGAGGGCGTCTTCGTCGAGCCCGCGTCCGCCGCGTCCGTGGCCGGCCTGCTGAAGGCCGCGGAGCAGGGCAAGGTCGACCCGGGCCAGACCGTCGTCTGCACCGTCACCGGCAACGGCCTCAAGGACCCCGACTGGGCCGTCGCCGGAGCGCCCCAGCCCGTCACCGTCCCCGTCGACGCCGCCGCGGCCGCCGAGCGGCTCGGCCTCGCCTGACGCCATCGCCGCCGGACGCGCGGTCGGCGGGGCTTCGGCGCTTCGACGCCGCGGTCGGCGCCGAAGCGCCGGGAAGGGCCCACAGGGGCGTGCCGCACCCCTGTGGGGCTCTGTGGGGCCCTTTGGGCCCCTCCCCGGGCCCGCGGGCGCAGTTCAACCGCCGTAGGAGCACAGAAGCCCCGCGACACGCATCGTGCGCCTCCTGTGCGCCCTATGTCGCCGCAGAACCTTCCTTCGATAAGCTGTACCGAACCCACCCCGCCGCATTGCCGCGGGTGACGATGCCGTTGGTGACTGCCGAGGCGGCCCCCGGGTCCTCGTACGTCTGACGGAAGCCGCAGTCCCCCCCCCGAACCGTCCCCGCCCCGCAGGTCACCCCCGCAGGTCCAGATCAAGGAGAGTCAACGAGCGATGGCCGGTCCCGCGTTCCGCGCCGCCGCCGTACGGGTGCGCGTCCCCGCCACCAGCGCCAACCTCGGCCCGGGCTTCGACGCCCTCGGCCTCGCGCTGGGGCTCTACGACGACGTCGTCGTCCGGGTCGCCGACTCCGGGCTGCACATCGACATCGCCGGTGAAGGCGCCGACACCCTCCCGCGCGACGAGAGCCACCTCCTCGTACGGTCCCTGCGCACCGCGTTCGACCTGCTCGGCGGACAGCCCCGGGGCCTTGAGGTGGTCTGCGCCAACCGTATCCCGCACGGCCGCGGCCTGGGCTCCTCCTCCGCCGCCATCTGCGCGGGCATCGTCGCCGCACGCGCCGTGACGATAGGCGGCGACAGCCGGCTCGACGACGCCGCGCTGCTGGAGCTCGCCACCGAGATCGAGGGACACCCCGACAACGTCGCCGCCTGCCTGCTCGGCGGCTTCACGCTGGCCTGGACCGAGGCCGGGGCGGCCCGCGCCATCAGGATGGATCCCGCGCGTTCCGTCGTTCCGGTGGTTTTCGTACCCTCGAAGCCGGTACTGACCGAGACGGCCCGGGGCCTGCTGCCCCGCACCGTCCCCCATGTGGACGCCGCCACCAACGCCGGCCGTGCCGCGCTGCTCGTCGAGGCCCTGACCAGGCGCCCCGAGCTGCTGCTGGCTGCCACCGAGGACCGGCTCCACCAGGAGTACCGGGCTCCGGCCATGCCGGAGAGCATCTCTCTTGTGAACCGACTGCGGGCGGACGGAATCCCCGCGGTCATCTCCGGCGCGGGCCCCACGGTGCTCGCGCTGGCCGAGGACGGCGCGGCGGAGAAGGTCGCGCTGCTGGCGGGGGAGGGCTGGGCGGCCAACCGGCTCGGCCTCGACGCCGCGGGTGCGAGCGTGCTGCCGCTCGCACCGTAGGAGAGGCGCCACGGCGGGACCCGCCACGGCGTGGATTGCCGCACACACTGATTGCCGGTGTGGGAGAGGGGGAATGTTTGTTGGAGCCGGTAGTGTTAACCTCAAGTCTGCACCCGACGTCTTTGTGGCGCGGTGCTGCGTGTCCCCATCAGGGACCACCATTCTTCCGGGAGCCTCCCAAACTGCCTGAGCAGCCTGCCTGAGCAGTTTCGAGCACGCTCCGGAACCGGCGCGAATCACCCCTCGCTTTTCCCAGGGAGGGCCGAGCAGGGGGTCTCGGGCCGGACCCACGCACGTTATTTCTTCTGCCGCCGTACCCCGGCGGACCCACCGCCCCGGCACGGTTCCCACATCAGGACCGCGGTCGGACAGCACAACCGGTCGCCGAGCCAGAAGGCCGACGTCCGCTCCAGGGAAGGACCCTTCGTGAGCGACACCACCGATCTGATGGGCGTGACTGCCGACAAGACTGTCGACACCGCCGCGCCCGCCGCAGGTGCTGCCACTGGCACCACCTCACGGCGCCGCCGCTCCGGCACCGGCCTCGAGGGCATGGTCCTGGCCGAGCTGCAGCAGGTCGCGTCCGGCCTCGGCATCAGGGGCACCGCGCGCATGCGCAAGAGCCAGCTGATCGAGGTCATCAAGGAGGCGCAGGCAGGCGGCGGCGCCGCGCCGAAGAGCGCCGAGACGGGCGCAGCCGAGACCAAGCCGAAGCGGCGCACCACCTCCCGCACCCGTACGGGCGATGAGGCCGCCGCGGCGGGCGCCGGAAAGGCCGCCGAGAAGGGCACGGAGGCCGCGCAGGCGGCCGACAGCGCCGCCGCCAAGCCCGCGAAGGCGGACAAGGCGGAGAAGGCGGACCGGGCCGAGAAGGCCGACAAGGCCCCGAAGGCCGAGCGTGCCGAGCGTGCCGAGAAGGCCGTCGCCCAGCAGCAGATCGAGATCCCGGGCCAGCCCTCCCCGAAGCAGTCCGCTGCGGTCGAGCAGGGGGCCGCCGCAGGTGAGGACGCCGTGGGCGAGCGCCGTCGGCGCCGTGCCACCGCCGCGGCCGGCAGCCCCACCGCCGAGGGCGAGACCCGCACCGCCGACGTCCGTACCGATGTCCGGACCGAGGCACGCCCCGACGGCCAGTCCGAGGCCCGTACGGCCGAAGGCTCCGTGGACACCGCCGAGGGCGGCCGCCGGGACCGCCGCGACCGTCAGCGGGACCGTCAGCGGGACCGCCGCGAGCGCGGCAAGGGCGACGAGCAGCAGGGCGGCGGCCAGCGCCAGCAGCGCCAGGGCGCCCAGCAGGGCCAGGCGGGCCCGCAGGACGACGGCTACGACGACGAGGCGGGTGGCCGCCGCGGCCGCCGTGGCCGCTACCGCGACCGCCGTGGCCGCCGTGGCCGCGAGGACTTCGCGGGTGAGCCGCAGGTCTCCGAGGACGATGTCCTGATCCCGGTCGCGGGCATCCTGGACATCCTCGACAACTACGCGTTCATCCGGACCTCCGGCTACCTGCCGGGCCCGAACGACGTGTACGTGTCGCTGGCCCAGGTCCGCAAGTACGGCCTGCGCAAGGGTGACCACATCACGGGTGCCGTGCGCCAGCCGAAGGAGGGCGAGCGCCGCGAGAAGTTCAACGCGCTGGTCCGCCTCGACTCGGCCAACGGCATGGCCGCCGACTCCGGCCGCGGCCGTCCCGAGTTCAACAAGCTCACCCCGCTGTACCCGCAGGACCGGCTCCGCCTGGAGACCGACCCGGGCGTGCTGACCACGCGCATCATCGACCTCGTGTCGCCGATCGGCAAGGGCCAGCGCGGTCTGATCGTGGCCCCGCCGAAGACCGGCAAGACCATGATCATGCAGGCGGTCGCCAACGCGATCACGCACAACAACCCCGAGTGCCACCTGATGGTCGTCCTGGTCGACGAGCGTCCGGAAGAGGTCACCGACATGCAGCGGTCGGTCAAGGGCGAGGTCATCTCCTCGACCTTCGACCGCCCCGCCGAGGACCACACCACGGTCGCCGAGCTGGCCATCGAGCGCGCCAAGCGCCTCGTCGAGCTGGGTCACGACGTGGTCGTCCTGCTCGACTCGATCACCCGCCTGGGCCGTGCGTACAACCTGGCGGCCCCCGCCTCCGGCCGCATCCTGTCCGGTGGTGTCGACTCGACCGCGCTGTACCCGCCGAAGCGCTTCTTCGGTGCCGCGCGGAACATCGAGGACGGCGGCTCGCTGACCATCCTGGCCACCGCGCTGGTCGACACCGGCTCGCGCATGGACGAGGTGATCTTCGAGGAGTTCAAGGGCACCGGCAACATGGAGCTCAAGCTCGACCGGAAGCTCGCCGACAAGCGCATCTTCCCCGCGGTGGACGTCGACGCGTCCGGTACCCGCAAGGAGGAGATCCTGCTCGGCAACGAGGAGCTGGGCATCGTCTGGAAGCTGCGCCGGGTGCTGCACGCGCTCGACCAGCAGCAGGCGATCGAGCTGCTCCTCGACAAGATGAAGCAGACCAAGTCGAACGCCGAGTTCCTGCTGCAGATCCAGAAGACGACGCCGTCGGCCGGCAACAACGACTGACGTCTCATCAGCGGCACCCCGGACCGCCCCCTGTCACCTCGGTGACCGGGGGCGGTTCCGCGTTGTACGATCAGCACTTGTAGTGGGGGGGAACGTATTTGCGAATACGCCCACTGAGTTGGCGGAGCCATGCCCTGAAGCGACGGGCGGCTCCGCGCCGTTGTGTGGGCCGCGCACGCCCGTCCCATGACGCACCCCGGTGGCTCTGCTCCTCCCCGCGCACAGTCTCGAGAGGAGCTCTGAGTGACATCTGCTCAGCGGAGGGCCCGTACCGCCCTCCCCGCGGCCGCCGCCGCACTCGCCCTGGGCGGTGCGCTGCTCGGCGCCGCGCCCGCCCAGGCGTCCGACACGTCTCCGCTCCCGGGCGACCGGTCGGTGCGCGAGCTGCCCACGCCGTCGCAGGACGAGCTGCGGGCCCGGGTCGACGGTGTGAGGACCGTCCTCAAGGAGGGCGGTGCGCGCAAGGACGACACGCGCGAGGGCGACGCACCCGAGAACGGCACGTCGCAGGACGCCGACGGGACCGGGACCGGGGCCGCGCCCGACAGCTCGCCGTCCACCGTCGACCCGAAGATCATCGGCGGTCAGGACGCGACCATCGCCGAGGCGCCGTGGATGGTCCAGCTGTACTACTACGACGCGGCCTCCGACACCGGCTTCTTCTGCGGTGGTTCGCTGGTCGCGCCGAACAAGGTGCTCACCGCCGCGCACTGCGTGGACGGCACCGACTGGGCCCTCAACGGCGCCGTCATCGGCGGTACGGAGAAGCTGTTCACGTCCGGCGAGGGCACCCTCGTAGGCGTCGCCCGCCAGTGGGTCAACCCCGACTACGACGACGCCGCCATCAACGGTGACGTCGCCGTCCTGACCCTGAACAGCCCGCTGCCGTACAGGACGCTGCAGGTGACCACGGCCGCCGACACGCTCTCGTACAAGGCGGGCACCCCGGCGACCGTCTACGGCTGGGGCCGCGTCAGCTCCACCAGCCAGGACGGCGCCGACACCCTGCAGAAGGCCACCGTGCCGATGCGGGCCGACTCGTCGTGCTCGACGTACTACGGCTCGGACTTCGTCGCGGGCAACATGGTCTGCGCGGGCAACCCCGCCAGCGGCCAGGACTCCGGTACCGTCTCGCCGTGCAACGGCGACTCCGGCGGCCCGCTCGTCGTCAACGGCCGTATCGCCGGCGTCGTCTCGTGGGGCGTCGTCGACTGCGTCGAGTCGGGCGCGTACAGCGTGTACGCCAAGACCAGCACGTACGTCGGCCGTATCAACCCGCGGATCGACGACACGGACCTCAACTTCGACGGCCGGGCGGACCTTCTCGCCCGGACGACCGGCGGTGAGCTGTTCGAGTACTACTCACGGGGCACCAGCGTCGGCGGCCGGGTGTCCATCGGCGACTGGAGCGGTACGAACCTGATCCGCCAGGTCGACCTGCAGCGCGACAACTACGTCGAGTACATGATCCGTACGACGGCCGGCGACCTCTGGTGGGTCCACCCGGACTACGACACGGGCAGCTGGCAGGAGACCCGGATCGGCGGCGGCTGGGGCGTGATGAAGTCCATCACCGTCCCCGGCGACCTCACCGGCGACGGCAACGCGGACCTGCTCGCGGTGGACGCCTCGGGCGTGATGTGGCACTACGCGGGCCGCGGCGACGGCACGTTCAACAACCGCCTCCGGGTGGGCTCCGGCTGGGGCGTCCTCACCGTCACGGGCAAGGGCGACTACACCGGTGACGGCAAGGTCGACCTGCTCGCGCGGGACACCTCGGGCCGGCTGTACGTCTACCCGGGCCGCGGCTCCTCGACGGCGCCGTTCGGCACCCGGACGTACGTCGGCCGCGGCTGGAACTACACCGCGTACGCCGCCAC
This sequence comes from Streptomyces sp. TRM49041, assembly GCF_008271805.1. Classification (GTDB taxonomy): domain Bacteria; phylum Actinomycetota; class Actinomycetes; order Streptomycetales; family Streptomycetaceae; genus Streptomyces. The sequence continues at coordinate 24,398 of NZ_VSRY01000105.1, read as the reverse complement.
CGGCGATGTCAGCGGCGACGGCCGCGCGGACCTGCTGGCCCGCGACAAGGACGGCGTACTGTGGTTCTACGCGGGCCGTTCCTCGGCGACCGCCCCGTTCAGCGCCCGCGTGAGGATCGGTTCCGGCTGGAACGCGTTCGACGTCTTCGGGTGAGAAGAGATCCACTTCACAGCCGTCCCCGGCTCGTACGGGCCACCCGTACAGCCGTGACCTGGCTGTGATCTGCGACAAGACCCCGTGTGCCCGCCGTGCCCCGCGCGGCGGGCACACACGTCTCTCCCAGGGAGCTCTCAGGAGCCTGTGCAACCCTTTCGGATCGTTCACCGTCTGACCATGTGCCGTTACGGCAGCGATCCGGACAGGACCGACGAGAACCGAGGAGACCATGGGCGAGCAGGAGCAGGGCGGCCGAATACGCGGCACCGGAAGCCGCCACGAGGAGCGGCCCGGAAGACGCGTGCTCGCCGCCGTCGCCTGGTCGACGGCCGCACTGCTCGTGCTCGGCGGAGCCGGGCTCGGATTCGCCTATGTCAAGCTCGACGGCAACATCGAGAGCGTCGACATCAGCACACAGCTGGGCGACGACCGGCCGCAGAACATCGACGACGGGTCCATGGACATCCTCGTCCTCGGCTCCGACTCCCGCTCCGGCGCCAACTCCGCGTACGGCAGGGACGAGGGCGGCGCCCGCTCCGACACGGCGATGATCGTCCACGTCTACGAGGGCCGCAGGACGGCCGGCGTCGTCTCCATCCCGCGCGACACACTCATCACCCGCCCCGAGTGCACCGACGAGGACGGCGCGAACGTGCCGGCCGCGTACCGGGCCATGTTCAACACCGCGTACGAGGTCGGTGGCCCGGCCTGCGCCGTGAAGACCGTCGAGCAGATGTCCGGGATCCGCATGGACCACTACATCGAGGTCGACTTCACCGGCTTCAAGAAGCTCATCGACGAGCTCGGCGGCGTGCGGATCACCACCACACAGGCGATCAAGGACGACAGCAGCCACCTGGACCTGGCCGCCGGCGCCCACACCCTCGACGGCGAGCAGGCCCTCGGCCTCGTCCGCACCCGCAAGGGCGTCGGCGAGGGCAGCGACCTCGGCCGTATCCAGCTCCAGCAGGCCTTCATCAAGGCGTTCATCGACCAGGTCAAGCGGGTCGGCGTCTTCACCAGCCCCGCGAAGCTCTGGGGCCTCGCCGACACCGCCACCAAGGCGATCACCCCGGACTCCGAGCTCGACGGCGTCAAGGAGCTCGCGGACTTCGCGGGCGGCCTGTCCGAGCTCGGCCCGGACGACGTCCAGATGATCACGCTCCCGGTGGTGTACGACAGGGTCGACCCCAACCGCGTCGTCCCCGTCGACCTCCAGGCCCAGCAGGTGTGGACGGCCCTCAGGCAGGACCTGCCCATCCCCGCGTCCGCCACCAAGGACACCGCCACGGGCAAGGCCGAAGGCGTCGTGAGGTAGGGCGGGGGACAGAACGCCGGCAGGCCGTGGAACAGGGCGTCGGCGGGCTGGGAATAGCGGCGGCCCCACCCCGGTTTTGGGAGATACGGCCGGTCCTGGCAGACTGGTACGTCGGCCCCGGTTCACGCACCCGCATCCCGCGCGTGCGACCCGGCGCCCTCCCGAAACTAGGAGACACCTTGAAGCGCGACATCCACCCCGAGTACGTCGAGACGCAGGTCAGCTGCACCTGTGGCGCGTCGTTCACCACCCGCAGCACGATCGAGGCCGGCACCATCCGCGCCGAGGTCTGCTCCGAGTGCCACCCGTTCTACACGGGCAAGCAGAAGATCCTCGACACCGGTGGCCGTGTGGCCCGCTTCGAGGCCCGCTTCGGCAAGGCTGCCGGCTCCGCCAAGAAGTAGCGAGCCGTTCCGCCGGTCTCCGGCCGCCCCGACGGGAGCGGCCGGGACCGGCTTTTTGGTCGTCTCCCCGCAGCAGCCCTTTGTCGTTCGGAAAACCAGGAGCCCCCGATGTTCGAGGCGGTCGAGGAACTGATCGGCGAACACGCCGATCTCGAGAAGAAGCTCGCCGATCCTTCGGTCCACGCGGACCAGGCCAACGCGCGCAAGCTGAACAAGCGCTACGCCGAGCTGACACCGATCGTCGCCACGTACCGCTCCTGGAAGTCGACCGGCGACGACATCGGCACCGCCCGCGAGTTCGCCGCCGACGACCCCGACTTCGCCGCGGAGGTGAAGGAGCTGGAGGCGCGCCGCGAGGAGCTCACCGACAAGCTGCGGCTGCTGCTCGTCCCGCGTGACCCGAGCGACGACAAGGACGTCATCCTGGAGATCAAGGCGGGTGCGGGCGGCGACGAGTCCGCCCTCTTCGCCGGCGACCTCCTGCGCATGTATCTGCGGTACGCCGAGCGCGTCGGCTGGAAGACCGAGATCATCGACGCCACCGAGTCCGAGCTGGGCGGCTACAAGGACGTCCAGGTCGCCGTCAAGACCAAGGGCGGCAACGGCGCCACCGAGCCCGGCCAGGGCGTCTGGGCGCGGCTGAAGTACGAGGGCGGGGTGCACCGCGTGCAGCGCGTGCCCGCCACCGAGTCGCAGGGCCGTATCCACACCTCCGCCGCCGGTGTCCTGGTGACCCCCGAGGCCGAGGAGATCGAGGTCGAGGTCAATCCCAACGACCTGCGGATCGACGTCTACCGGTCCTCCGGCCCCGGCGGCCAGTCCGTCAACACCACCGACTCGGCCGTCCGCATCACGCACCTGCCGACGGGCGTCGTCGCCTCCTGCCAGAACGAGAAGAGCCAGCTCCAGAACAAGGAGCAGGCCATGCGCATCCTGCGCTCCCGGCTCCTCGCCGCCGCGCAGGAGGAGGCCGAGAAGGAGGCCGCCGACGCGCGCCGCAGCCAGGTCCGTACGGTCGACCGGTCCGAGAAGATCCGGACGTACAACTACCCGGAGAACCGGATCTCGGACCACCGCGTCGGGTTCAAGGCGTACAACCTCGACCAGGTGCTCGACGGGGACCTGGACGCGGTGATCCAGGCGTGCGTCGACGCCGACGCGTCCGCCAAGCTCGCGGCGGCCTGACCCCGACCCCCGTACGACCAGCAGCCCGGAGGACCGACACGTGAACCTGCTGCTCGCCGAGGTGGCCCAGGCCACCCAGCGGCTGGCCGACGCCGGCGTGCCGTCACCGCGCTTCGACGCGGAGGAGCTCGCCGCGTTCGTCCACGGCGTCAAGCGGGGGGAACTGCACAACGTCAAGGACGCCGACTTCGACGCCCGCTACTGGGAGGCCGTGGCGCGCCGCGAGGCCCGCGAGCCGCTCCAGCACATCACCGGGCGGGCGTTCTTCCGCTACCTGGAACTCCAGGTGGGCCCGGGGGTGTTCGTGCCGCGCCCGGAGACCGAGTCGGTCGTCGGGTGGGCCATAGACGCCGTACGGGCCATGGACGTCGTGGAGCCGCTGATCGTGGACCTGTGCTCGGGCTCCGGCGCGATCGCGCTCGCCATGGCCCAGGAGGTGCCGCGCTCGCGCGTGCACGCCGTGGAGCTGTCCGAGGACGCCCTGAAGTGGACCCTGCGCAACGCCGAGGGGACCAGGGTCAGCGTCCACCAGGGCGACGCGCTGTCCGCCCTGCCCGAGCTGGACGGCCAGGTCGACCTGGTCATCTCCAACCCGCCGTACATCCCGCTCACCGAGTGGGAGTACGTGGCACCCGAGGCCCGCGACCACGACCCCGAGATGGCGCTGTTCTCCGGTGAGGACGGCCTGGACGTGATCCGCGGTCTCGAACGCACTGCCCACCGCCTGCTCCGGCCCGGCGGCCTCGTCGTCATCGAGCACGCCGACACCCAGGGCGGCCAGGTGCCGTGGATCTTCAACGAGGAGGCCGGCTGGTCGGATGCCGCCGACCACCCCGACCTGAACAACCGTCCGCGTTTCGCGACGGCGCGCAAGGCGACCCCGTGACCGGCGGGGCCTTCGGCGCCCCGTGGGGGTGCCCCCGCCGGAGGCAGGGGCGGAACCGAGTGACCATGAAAAGGGAGGCCCGCTGATGGCACGGCGATACGACTGCAACGACGCGACCGACCGCACGACGGGCCTGCGCGAGGCCGCGTCCGCCGTCCGCCGTGGCGAGCTCGTCGTGCTGCCGACGGACACCGTCTACGGCATCGGCGCGGACGCCTTCAGCGCGGAGGCGGTCGGCGACCTGCTGGACGCCAAGGGGCGCGGCCGGAATATGCCGACGCCGGTCCTCATCGGCTCGCCCAACACCCTGCACGGCCTGGTCACGGACTTCTCCGAGCAGGCGTGGGAGCTGGTCGACGCGTTCTGGCCGGGTGCCCTGACACTCGTGGCGAAGCACCAGCCGTCCCTCCAGTGGGACCTCGGTGACACACGCGGCACGGTCGCGGTCCGTATGCCGCTGCACCCGGTGGCCATCGAGCTGCTGACGGACGTCGGCCCCATGGCCGTGTCGTCCGCGAACCTGACCGGCCACCCGGCCCCGGAGGACTGCGACGCCGCGCAGGGCATGCTCGGCGACTCCGTGTCGGTGTACCTGGACGGCGGTCCGACGCCGGGCATCGTCCCGTCCTCGATCGTCGACGTCACGCGCAAGGTGCCGGTCCTGTTGCGGGCCGGCGCGATCTCCGCGGAAGAGCTGCGCAAGGTCGTACCCGACCTCGAGGTGGCCAATTGACAGCCCCTGAGGGGCGTGGCATAGGCACGGAGAGCACGTTCCGCATCCTCCACGTCAGCACCGGCAACGTGTGCCGCTCGCCGATCACCGAGCGGCTGACGCGCCATGCCCTGAGCGACCGGCTGGGCGCCCCGCTGGGCGGGCTCGTCGTGGAGAGCGCCGGTACCTGGGGGCACGAGGGCGCGCCGATGGAGGCCAACGCCGAGACGGTCCTCGCCGACTTCGGCGCCGACGCGAGCGGCTTCGTGGGCCGTGAGCTGATCGACGAGCACGTCATCCGCGCCGACCTGGTCCTCACCGCGACCCGCGACCACCGCGCCCAGGTCATCTCGATGGGCCACAGCGCGGGCCTGCGCACCTTCACGCTGAAGGAGTTCACCCGACTCGTACGGGCCATAGACCCGGCGACCCTCCCCGACCCCCGCGTCGACGGCGTGGTGGCCCGCGCTCACGCCCTGGTGCACGCGGCGGCCGCGCTGCGCGGCTGGCTGCTCGCGCCGAGCGCCGAGGCGGACGAGGTGAACGACCCGTACGGGGCGCCGATCACGTTCTTCCGCTCGGTGGGCGACGAGATCAACCAGGCCCTGGAGCCGGTCGTCACCGCACTGACCGGGGTTCCCGCGCGCCGCTGAGGGCGTGGCCCCGCGCGCACAGGCCGTGGGGCGGGCCTACATTTGGAGGGGGTGGGGCCCCGTCCACGCATGGAGCGCCTGGAGCCACTGATGCCGGTCACCGCTGGAGCCGAGGACGCGCTGGAGAGCGCGTACGGGCCGGACGCCGATGCCCTGCGCCGGCAGGACCCCGAGATCGCCGACGTACTGGACGGGGAGGCACGGCGGCAGGGGGAGGGCCTCCAGCTGATCGCCGCCGAGAACTTCACCTCGCCCGCCGTGCTCGCCGCGCTCGGGTCACGGCTCGCCAACAAGTACGCCGAGGGCTACCCCGGCAACCGCTACCACGGCGGCTGCGAGTTCGCCGACGCCGCCGAGCGCATCGCCGTCGAGCGGGCCACCGCGCTGTTCGGTGCCGAACACGCCAACGTCCAGGCGCACTCCGGCTCCTCGGCGGTCCTGGCCGCGTACGCGGCGCTGCTCCGCCCCGGGGACACCGTGCTGGCCATGGGCCTCGCCCACGGCGGTCACCTCACCCACGGGTCGCCCGCCAACTTCTCCGGGCGCTGGTTCGACTTCGTCCCGTACGGCGTCGACGCCGAGAGCGGCCTCATCGACTACGAGCAGGTGCGCGCCCTCGCCCACCAGCACCGCCCCAAGGCCGTCGTGTGCGGCTCGATCTCGTACCCCCGGCACATCGACCACGCCGCCTTCCGCGAGATCGCCGACGAGGTGGGCGCGGCCCTGATCGTCGACGCCGCCCACCCGATAGGGCTCGTCGCCGGGGGAGCGGCGCCCAACCCGGTCCCGTACGCCGACGTCGTCTGCGCGACGACGCACAAGGTGCTGCGCGGTCCGCGCGGCGGCATGGTGCTGTGCGGCGACGAACTCGCCGAGCGGATCGACCGGGCGGTGTTCCCGTTCACGCAGGGCGGCGCCCAGATGCACACCATCGCAGCCAAGGCCGTCGCCTTCGGGGAGGCGGCGACGCCCGCGTTCGCCGAGTACACCCGTCGGGTGGTCGCGAACGCGCGCGTACTCGCCGAGCGGCTCGCCGGGCACGGGTTCGTCCTCACCACCGGCGGCACGGACACCCATCTCATCACCGCCGATCCCGGCCCCCTCGGCGTCGACGGCCGCACCGCACGCGCCCGTCTCGCGGCCGCCGGGATCGTCCTGGACACCTGCGCCCTGCCGTACGGCGACGGCCGCGGCGTCCGCCTCGGCACCGCCGCCGTGACCACCCAGGGCATGGGCGCCCCGGAGATGGAGCGGATCGCCGCGCTGTTCGCCGAGGCCCTCCGTACGGACGAGGAGGGCCGCGCCGTACGCGCCGAGGTGCGTGAACTGGCCGAGCGGTTTCCACCGTATCGGGGTTAGAAGCGCCTTCCCGCAACCGTGCGCCGCACCCGGGTGTCCTCCACCATATGGGCGGCGCGACTAGGGTGTGGGGCTGTGATGGCCAGCGATTCCTGTGGGGCAGCCCGTGCGTGATTACCTGCTGACGCTCTGCATCACGGCCGCGGTGACCTATCTGCTCACCGGGCCGGTGCGGAAGTTCGCCATCGCGGTCGGCGCGATGCCGGAGATCCGCGCCCGCGACGTGCACCGCGAGCCGACGCCACGGCTCGGGGGTATCGCCATGTTCTTCGGGCTGTGCGCGGGCCTGCTGGTCGCCGACCACCTGGACCGCCTCAACAGCGTCTACGCGCTCTCCAACGAGCCGCGCGCGCTGCTCTCCGGCGCCGCCCTGATCTGGTTGATCGGTGTCCTCGACGACAAGTTCGAGATCGACGCCCTGATCAAGCTGGGCGGGCAGATGATCGCCGCGGGTGTGATGGTGATGCAGGGCCTGACGATCCTGTGGCTGCCCATCCCGGGCATCGGCCCGGTGGCCCTCACCCAGTGGCAGGGCACGCTCCTCACCGTCGCGCTGGTCGTCCTGACCATCAACGCGGTGAACTTCGTCGACGGCCTCGACGGCCTCGCCGCCGGCATGGTGTGCATCGCCTCCGCGGCGTTCTTCCTGTACGCGTACCGGATCTGGTTCGGGTACGGCATCGAGGCCGCCGCCCCCGCCACGCTCTTCGCCGCCGTGCTGATGGGCATGTGCCTGGGCTTCCTGCCGCACAACATGCACCCGGCGCGCATCTTCATGGGTGACTCGGGCTCCATGCTGATCGGCCTGGTGCTCGCCGCGTCCGCGATCTCGATCACGGGGCAGGTCGACCCGGACGCGCTGAAGATCTTCGAGGGCGGCTCCACCCGCCAGACCACGCACGCGGCCCTGCCGGTCTTCATCCCGCTGCTGCTGCCGCTGACGATCATCGCGATCCCGATGTCCGACCTGGTACTGGCCATCGTGCGGCGCACCTGGAACGGCCAGTCGCCGTTCGCCGCCGACCGGGGGCACCTGCACCACCGGCTGCTGGAGGTCGGCCACTCCCACAGCCGCGCCGTCCTGATCATGTACTTCTGGTCCGCGCTGATCGCGTTCGGCACGCTGATGTACTCGGTGCACTCCGCGTCCATGTGGATCATGCTGCCGATCGTGGCGCTGAGCGCGGTCGGCCTGGTGCTGCTGCTCCTGCCGCGCTTCCGGCCCCGCGCGCCGCGCTGGGCGGAGTCGTTCGTACCGCCGCGCTACCGCCGCCGCAAGGTGGCCTCGCAGCCCGCGGAGGAGGACCACATGCCCATCCCCGCGGGGGTCAATGGGGCGACCGCAGTCGGGGCACGTTCGCGCCTCCCCGAACGCATGAAGGCCGGAACGCCGAGCTGACGAAAGCCTCAGCGGGGGTCATTACCAGACAGAGACACTCGCAGACGTGCACACACGCGCGGCGCCACTCTCATGTGTGAGAGTTAGCACACCTTCGGGTAAAGACCTCTTCAAATAGTTTGTGATACCGTTCACGAGACCCGGCGACAGTGCCGAAGGGCCGTAGTGCGACGGTCCGTTGGCCCCGAGATCTGACTCGGACCGGGCCTACGCTCGTCCATGACGACACCACTGCCCCCACCAGCAAGCGGAGATGCCGCCATGCCGTCCAACGACATCCGCACCGTCCTGCCCGCCGCCGTACCCACGCTTGCCGTCGGCGCCGTCGGCACCGCGGTGAGTGCCGTGGTCGCCGGCGGAGAGGGCGCCATCGGCGCCGTCGTGGGAACGCTCGTGGTCGTCCTGTTCATGGGAGTCGGACTGGTGGTGCTGCAGCGCACGGCCAAGTCGCTGCCGCAGCTCTTCCAGGCCATGGGTCTGATGCTCTACGTGGCCCAGCTGCTCCTGCTCTTCATGTTCCTGACCATGTTCAAGAACACCGCGCTATTCGACTTCAAGGCCTTCGCCTTCACGCTTCTCGCGGCCACGGTCACATGGATCGCCGCACAGGCGCGGAGCTGGATGAAGGCCAAGATCCTCTACGTCGACCCGGCCGCAGGGCAGGGCGGAAACCCCGCCAAGAGCGGGACCACGGCGTGAGAGGTAGGGCCGGGATAAAGAGCTGTTCGCGATGCTGCTATCGTCCGATGCCAACTGCGGCACTGCGGGCGCGGCCATCCGAGCTGACGCCTGTCCCAGCGCGACGCTCGACGCCTAACCGCCGCCCCCTTATCCGTAAGACCAGTCCAGTGCCGAACCGCGGCTGCTTGCCGCGCCGACACAACGAGGTTGCCGTACCTATGCGCCACGCTGAAGGAGCCCGCGGTGAGTGCTGACCAGACGCTTGCCTTCGACCCGAGCTGTCATCTCTTCACCGGATGCGGCTTCCCGGCACCGGGCCTCCACTCGTTCATCTACGAGCCCATCGCCACGGTCGCGGGCTTCGAGTTCACCAAGCCGATGCTGCTGGCGCTTCTCGGCTCCGTCGTGATCGTCGGCTTCTTCTGGGCCGCGTTCGCCAAGCCGAAGATGGTGCCCGGCAAGGTCCAGATGGTGGGCGAGGCCGGGTACGACTTCGTACGCCGCGGCATCGTCTACGAGATCATCGGCAAGAAGGACGGTGAGAAGTACGTCCCGCTGATGGTGTCGCTGTTCTTCTTCGTCTGGATCCTGAACCTCTGGTCGATCATTCCGCTCGCCCAGTTCCCGGTCACCTCGCTGATCGCGTTCCCGGCTGCTCTCGCCCTGATCGTCTATGTGCTCTGGGTCGGCCTGACCTTCAAGAAGCACGGTTTCGCGGGCGGCTGGAAGAACATCCTCGGCTACGACAAGAGCCTTGGCGCCATCCTCCCGCTGGTGATGGCCCTGGAGTTCCTCTCCAACTTGATCATTCGGCCCTTCACGCACGCGGTGCGGCTCTTCGCGAACATGTTCGCCGGCCACATGCTGCTTGTGATGTTCTCCCTGGCGAGCTGGTACCTGCTGAACGGCCTCGGCATCGTCTACGCCGGCGCCTCGTTCGTCATGGTCGTCGTGATGACCGCCTTCGAGCTCTTCATCCAGGCTGTCCAGGCGTACGTCTTCGTGCTCCTGGCCTGCAGCTACATCCAGGGCGCGCTCTCCGAGCACCACTGAGCCAGCCCGACCCCCCAAGAACCGCAATCGTCCGGTGGCCAACCCCCACCGGGTCATTGAAAGAGAAGGAAGATCCGGCATGTCCGTTCTCCAGACCCTCGCCGCCGAGAACACCGTCTCCGGCAACGTCAACGCTGTCGGCTACGGCCTCGCCGCCATCGGCCCCGGCGTCGGCGTCGGCATCATCTTCGGTAACGGCACCCAGGCCCTCGCCCGCCAGCCCGAGGCTGCCGGTCTGATCCGTACCAACCAGATCATGGGTTTCGCCTTCTGTGAGGCGCTCGCCCTCATCGGCATCGTCATGGGCTTCGTCTTCCAGTAAGCCGGATTCGACAGCCCAACACCTTTCACGGAAGGCACTGATGTGAACGCTCTGTTCCTTGCGCAGGCGGAGGAGTCCCAGCCTCCTATCGTCCCGCATCTCGACGAGCTCGTCGTCGGTCTGATCGCCTTCGCCATCGTCTTCGGTTTCCTCGCCAAGAAGCTCCTCCCGAACATCAACAAGGTTCTGGACGAGCGTCGCGAGGCCATCGAGGGTGGCATCGAGAAGGCCGAGTCGGCCCAGATCGAGGCCCAGAGTGTGCTTGAGCAGTACAAGGCTCAGCTCGCCGAGGCCCGCCACGAGGCCGCGCGTCTGCGCCAGGAGGCACAGGAGCAGGGCGCGACGATCATCGCCGAGATGAAGGCGGAGGGCCAGCGCCAGCGCGAGGAGATCGTCGCGGCCGGCCACGCCCAGATCGAGGCCGACCGCAAGGCGGCCGCCGCCGCCCTGCGCCAGGACGTCGGCAAGCTCGCCACCGACCTGGCCGGCAAGCTGGTCGGCGAGTCCCTGGAGGACTCCGCCCGCCAGAGCCGCACCATCGACCGGTTCCTCGACGAGCTCGAGGAGAAGGCCGAGGCGACCCGATGACGATGCACGGAGCGAGCCGCGAGGCGCTGGCTGCCGCGCGCGAGCGCCTCGACGCACTGACCGACAGCACGTCGGTCGACGCGGCGAAGCTCGCCGAGGAGCTGGCCGCCGTCACCGCGCTGCTCGACCGCGAGGTGTCGCTGCGTCGGGTCCTCACCGACCCGGCGCAGGCCGGAGAGGCCAAGGCCGATCTGGCCGCGCGACTGCTGAGCGGTCAGGTGGGCGGCGAGACCGTCGACCTGGTCTCCGGCATGGTCCGTTCCCGCTGGTCCCAGTCGCGCGACCTGGTCGACGCGGCTGAGGAGCTGGCGGACACCGCGGACCTCACCGCGGCCCAGAAGGCCGGCGCGCTCGACGACGTCGAGGACGAGCTGTTCCGGTTCGGCCGGATCACCGCCTCCAGCACGGAGCTGCGCGCCGCGCTCACGGACCGTGCCGCCACGGCCACGGCCAAGAGCGAGCTGCTGCGCCGCCTCCTCGGAGGCAAGGCCAACCCGGCCACCGAGCGGCTGATCGTGCGCCTTGTGACCCAGCCGCGGGGACGTAGCCTGGAAGCGGGACTCGAGTCCCTGTCCAAGCTCGCCGCCGCGCGCCGGGACCGCATGGTCGCGGTCGTCACCTCGGCGGTCCCGCTCAGCGACCGGCAGAAGCAGCGCCTCGGCGCCGCGCTGGCCACGCTGTACGGCCGCCAGATGCATCTGAACCTGGACGTCGACCCCACGGTCGTCGGCGGGATCTCGGTGCGGGTCGCTGACGAGGTCATCAACGGCACGATCGCCACGCGTCTCGACGAGGCGTCGCGGCGACTGGCCGGCTGACGACCGACCGGCAGCCAGGTCAGCAAAGACAAGAAGCGTTACCTACGGCCCGGTTGGGCCGTGCACAGGATGCAGAAGTTCTGGGGGGAGCCCCCAGATCCCCCAAAGAGACTTCGGGCCCAACAAGGAGAGCAGGGAACCCAGATGGCGGAGCTCACGATCCGGCCGGAGGAGATCCGGGACGCGCTGGAGAACTTTGTCCAGTCGTACAAGCCGGACGCGGCCTCGCGCGAGGAGGTCGGTACGGTCAGCCTTGCCGGCGACGGCATCGCGAAGGTGGAGGGCCTGCCCTCGGCCATGGCCAACGAGCTGCTGAAGTTCGAGGACGGCACCCTCGGTCTCGCCCTCAACCTCGAGGAGCGCGAGATCGGTGCCATTGTCCTCGGCGAGTTCAGCGGCATCGAGGAGGGCCAGTCGGTCCAGCGCACCGGCGAGGTTCTGTCCGTCGCCGTCGGCGAGGGCTACCTGGGTCGCGTCGTCGACCCGCTCGGCAACCCGATCGACGGCCTCGGCGAGATCGAGACGTCCGGCCGCCGCGCCCTTGAGCTGCAGGCCCCCACGGTCATGCAGCGCAAGTCGGTGCACGAGCCGATGGAGACCGGCTACAAGGCCGTCGACGCGATGACCCCGATCGGCCGTGGTCAGCGTCAGCTGATCATCGGCGACCGCCAGACGGGCAAGACCGCCCTGGCCGTCGACACGATCATCAACCAGCGCGACAACTGGCGCACCGGCGACCCGAAGAAGCAGGTCCGCTGCATCTACGTCGCCATCGGCCAGAAGGGCTCCACCATCGCGTCCGTCCGCGGCGCGCTGGAGGAGGCCGGTGCTCTGGAGTACACGACCATCGTCGCCGCCCCGGCGTCCGACCCGGCCGGCTTCAAGTACCTGGCGCCCTACACCGGCTCCGCCATCGGTCAGCAGTGGATGTACGAGGGCAAGCACGTCCTCATCATCTTCGACGACCTGTCGAAGCAGGCCGACGCCTACCGCGCCGTGTCGCTGCTGCTGCGCCGCCCGCCGGGCCGTGAGGCCTACCCGGGTGACGTCTTCTACCTGCACTCCCGCCTGCTGGAGCGCTGCGCCAAGCTCTCCGACGAGATGGGCGCCGGTTCCATGACCGGTCTGCCGATCGTCGAGACCAAGGCCAACGACGTCTCGGCGTTCATCCCGACCAACGTCATCTCCATCACCGACGGCCAGTGCTTCCTGGAGTCCGACCTGTTCAACGCCGGTCAGCGCCCGGCCCTGAACGTCGGTATCTCCGTGTCGCGTGTCGGTGGCTCCGCCCAGCACAAGGCCATGAAGCAGGTCTCCGGCCGCCTCCGTGTGGACCTCGCCCAGTTCCGTGAGCTGGAGGCGTTCGCCGCCTTCGGTTCCGACCTGGACGCCGCGTCGAAGGCCGCCCTGGAGCGCGGTAAGCGCATGGTCGAGCTGCTGAAGCAGCCGCAGTACCAGCCGATGGCGACCGAGAACCAGGTCGTCTCCGTCTGGGCCGGCACCACCGGCAAGATGGACGACGTCCCGGTCCAGGACATCCGCCGCTTCGAGTCGGAGCTGCTGGACTTCCTGCACCGCGAGCACAAGTCGCTCATGACCTCGATCCGCGAGGGCGGCAAGATGTCGGACGACACTCTCACCAAGGTCGCCGACTGCATCGCCGACTTCAAGAAGCAGTTCGAGACCCACGACGGCAAGCTGCTCGGCGAGGACGCCCCGGCCGCCGCCAACGTCTCGAAGTGACGACGGAAGGGACCTGATCCATGGGAGCGCAGCTCCGGGTCTACAAGCGTCGCATCCGGTCCGTCACCGCGACGAAGAAGATCACCAAGGCGATGGAGATGATCGCCGCCTCGCGCATCGTCAAGGCGCAGCGCAAGGTGGCGGCCTCCACGCCGTACGCGACCGAGCTCACCCGCGCGGTCACGGCGGTGGCGACCGGATCGAACACCAACCACCCCCTCACCACGGAGGCGGACGCCCCGACCCGCGCCGCGGTCCTGCTCATCACGAGCGACCGCGGTCTGGCCGGCGGCTATTCCTCCAACGCCATCAAGCAGGCCGACCGGCTCGCCGAGCGGCTGCGCGGCGAGGGCAAGGAGGTCGACACGTACATCGTCGGCCGCAAGGGTGTCGCCTACTACGGCTTCCGTGAGCGCAAGATCGCGGAGTCGTGGACCGGCTTCTCCGACAGCCCGAGCTACGCGGACGCCAAGAAGGTGGCCGCCCCGCTCATCGCGGCCGTCCAGCAGGACACCGCCGCGGGCGGTGTCGACGAGCTGCACATCGTCTTCACGGAGTTCGTGTCGATGATGACGCAGACGCCGGTGGACAACCGGATGCTGCCGCTCAGCCTTTCTCAGGCCGCGGAGACGGCGGGGACGAAGGGCGAGATCCTTCCCCTGTTCGACTTCGAGCCGTCGGCGGAGGACGTCCTCGACGCCCTGCTGCCGCGCTATGTCGAGAGCCGGATCTACAACGCCCTTCTGCAGGCCGCCGCCTCCGAGCACGCGGCCCGCCGCCGGGCGATGAAGTCCGCCACCGACAACGCGGGAGACCTGATCAACTCGCTCTCGCGCCTTGCCAACGCGGCCCGCCAGGCCGAAATCACCCAGGAAATCAGCGAGATCGTCGGTGGCGCGAGCGCCCTGGCCGACGCGACCGCGGGGAGTGACAAGTAATGACGACCACTGTTGAGACGGCCGCCGCCACGGGCCGCGTCGCCCGGGTCATCGGCCCGGTCGTCGACGTGGAGTTCCCCGTCGACGCGATGCCGGAGATCTACAACGCCCTGACGGTCCAGGTGGCCGACCCGGCGGAAGAGGGCAAGAAGAAGACGCTGACGCTCGAGGTCGCCCAGCACCTCGGCGACGGCGTCGTCCGCGCCATCTCCATGCAGCCCACCGACGGTCTGGTCCGCCAGGCCCCGGTGACCGACACGGGCAAGGGCATCACCGTCCCGGTCGGCGACTTCACCAAGGGCAAGGTGTTCAACACCCTCGGTGAGGTGCTGAACCTCCCGGAGGAGAACGCCAACGTCGGCGAGCGCTGGCCGATCCACCGCACGGCCCCGGCCTTCGACCAGCTCGAGTCCAAGACCGAGATGTTCGAGACCGGCCTGAAGGTCGTCGACCTTCTCACCCCGTACGTCAAGGGTGGAAAGATCGGTCTGTTCGGTGGTGCCGGTGTCGGCAAGACCGTGCTGATCCAGGAAATGATCATGCGTGTCGCCAACCTCCACGAGGGCGTCTCCGTCTTCGCGGGCGTCGGCGAGCGCACCCGTGAGGGCAACGACCTCATCGCGGAGATGGAGGAGTCCGGCGTTCTGGACAAGACCGCGCTGGTCTTCGGCCAGATGGACGAGCCCCCGGGCACCCGTCTGCGCGTGGCCCTGGCCGGTCTGACCATGGCGGAGTACTTCCGCGATGTGCAGAAGCAGGACGTGCTGTTCTTCATCGACAACATCTTCCGCTTCACCCAGGCCGGTTCCGAGGTGTCCACCCTGCTCGGCCGTATGCCGTCCGCGGTGGGTTACCAGCCGAACCTGGCCGACGAGATGGGTCTCCTCCAGGAGCGCATCACGTCGACGCGTGGTCACTCGATCACCTCGATGCAGGCGATCTACGTCCCCGCCGACGACCTGACGGACCCGGCGCCGGCCACCACCTTCGCCCACCTCGACGCGACGACGGTTCTCTCCCGTCCGATCTCCGAGAAGGGCATCTACCCGGCCGTGGACCCGCTGGACTCCACGTCCCGGATCCTGGACCCGCGCTACATCGCGCAGGACCACTACGACGCCGCCATGCGCGTCAAGGGCATCCTGCAGAAGTACAAGGACCTCCAGGACATCATCGCGATCCTCGGTATCGACGAGCTGGGCGAGGAGGACAAGCTGGTCGTCCACCGTGCCCGTCGTGTCGAGCGCTTCCTGTCCCAGAACACCCACGCGGCGAAGCAGTTCACCGGCGTGGACGGTTCGGACGTGCCGCTCGACGAGTCGATCGCCGCGTTCAACGCGATCTGCGACGGTGAGTACGACCACTTCCCGGAGCAGGCGTTCTTCATGTGCGGTGGTCTCGAGGACCTCAAGAAGAACGCCAAGGAGCTCGGCGTCTCCTGAGTCCCGTGACTCTTGAAGGGGGCGGGTCCGTCCCGCCCCCTTCCGCACGGCACCACCCGGGGGAGACCCCCGGTGCCCCGGCCGTCCCGGCCGGGGGCGGGTCCCGGCGCTCCTGCGCCGGTGGCCCTACTAGACTTATGACCCAACACCCGGCAGAACCCGCCGGGTGGTGACCCGAGGAGCCACCCTTGGCTGCTGAGCTGCACGTCGAGCTGGTCGCCGCGGACCGGAGTGTCTGGTCCGGCGAGGCCAGCCTGGTCATCGCGCGCACCACCTCCGGCGACATCGGCGTCATGCCCGGCCACCAGCCGCTGCTCGGTGTGCTGGAGTCGGGCCCGGTGACCATCCGTACGAGCGATGGTGGAACGGTCGTCGCCGCTGTGCACGGCGGTTTCCTGTCGTTCGCCGACAACAAGCTGTCGCTGCTCGCGGAGATCGCCGAGCTGGCGGATGAGATCGACAGCCAGCGTGCCGAGCGCGCGCTGGAGCGTGCGAAGGCGGAGTCGGACGCCGAGGCCGAGCGGCGCGCCGAGATCCGGCTGCGCGCGGTGGCGGCGCGCTAGCGCACCGCTGCGGATGTGTACGTCGCCGGGTGCCCCTTTACGGGGCGGCCCGGCCCCTCAGCCGCGGCCCGGGCTGGATTCTCCAGACCGGGCCGCGGCTGAGCCGATGCAGATGCAGGTTGTATTCCGTTACGGGACGAGGCGAGGAGGTCGGTGGAGATGTTCCTCGCTCTGCTGGTGAGCGCACTGGTCGTCGCACTGGTGGTGATCGGGCTCTTCGTCTTCGGCCTGCGGCGGCGGCTCATCCAGCGCTCCGGCGGCACCTTCGACTGCAGCCTCCGCTGGAACGTCCCGCAGGAGGATGACACCTCCGGCAAGGGCTGGGTGTACGGCGTCGCCCGCTACAGCGGCGATCAGATCGCCTGGTTCCGGGTCTTCTCGTACGCGCCCCGCCCGCGCCGCATCCTGGAGCGTTCGGCCATCGAGGTCCTCGACCGCCGGATGCCGGACGGCGAGGAGGAGCTGGCCCTCCTGTCGGACTCCGTCGTGCTGGGCTGTCTGCACCGGGGGACCCGTCTGGAGCTCGCCATGAGCGAGGACGCCCTCACCGGCTTCCTCGCCTGGCTGGAGGCGGCGCCCCCGGGCCAGCGGGTCAACGTGGCGTAATACCCCGTACGCACCTCACGCACCCCACGCACATGGATCGGGCCGCACCTCTCGGTGCGGCCCGGTCTCTGTACGGGGGCGGCTAGCGGAGCCCGCCGTCGATCGCGGTGACCAGCTCACCGTTGGCCGTGTCGCCGCTGAACTCCCAGAAGAAGGCTCCGCCCAGCCCCTGGGTCTTCGCCCAGGACATCTTGGAGCGGACCGTCGCCGGGGTGTCGTAGCTCCACCAGTCGGTGCCGCAGTGCGCGTAGGCCGTGCCGGCCACCGTGCCTCCCCCGGAGGGGGTACCCCCGGCCGGGCAGGTGTTCTTGAGGACCTTGTAGTCCTCGATGCCCTGCTCGTACGTGCCGGCCGCCGGCCCCGTCGCCGTGCCGCCCGGCTCCGTCTGGGTCACACCGGTCCAGCCGCGCCCGTAGAAGCCGATGCCGAGCAGCAGCTTCGCGGAGGGGACGCCCTTCGCCTTGAGCTTGGCGACGGCCTCGGCGGAGTTGAAGCCGGACTGCGGGATGCCCGGGTAGGAGGTGAGCGGGGAGTGCGGGGCCGTCGGGCCCTTCGCCGCCCAGGCGCCGAAGAAGTCGTACGTCATCACGTTGTACCAGTCGACGTACCGCGAGGCCGGGCCGTACTCCGCGGCGTCGATCTTGCCGCCGGCCGAGGCGTCCGCCGTGATGGCGGCGGTGACCAGGTTGTTCGCGCCGAACTTGGCGCGCATGGCCTGCATCATCGTGGTGATGGCGGCGGGGCCGCTGGTGTCACAGGTGAGACCGCAGGCGTTGGGGTACTCCCAGTCCAGGTCGATGCCGTCGAAGACATCGGCCCACCGCGGGTCCTCGACCAGGTCGTAGCAGGACTGGGCGAACGCGGCCGGGTTCTGTACGGCCTGTCCGAAGCCGCCGGACCAGGTCCAGCCGCCGAACGACCAGAGCACCTTGATGTGCGGGTACTTCGCCTTCAGCTTGCGCAGCTGGTTGAAGTTGCCCCGCAGCGGCTGGTCCCAGGTGTCGGCGACGCCGTCGACGGACTGGTCGGCGGTGTACGCCTTGTCGTAGTCGGCGTAGGCGTCACCGATGGTGCACTTGCCGCCCTGGACGTTGCCGAAGGCGTAGTTGATGTGGGTGATCTTGTCGGCCGAGCCGGACGTCACGATGTTCCTGACGTGGTAGTTGCGGCCGTAGACGCCCCAGTTGGTGAAGTAGCCCATCTTGACGGTGGACGACGGGCCGGGACCGGGGCCGGGGTCCGGGTCGCCGCCGCCGGTCGTACGGACGGCGACGGAGCCGCCGGCCGGTCCCGTCTGGTCGGCGGTGTCACGGGCCTGGACGCTGTACGAGTAGTCGGTGCCGGCGGTCAGGCCGCTGTCCGAGTACGTCAGGCCGGTCACGGTCGCGACCTTGGCGCCGTCGCGCAGGACGTCGTAGTTCTTGACGCCCTTGTCGTCGGTGGCGGCTGTCCAGGTGAGCTTCACCGAGGTGTCGGTGACGTCGGACGCGGCCGGGGTGCCGGGCGCGGAGGGCGGGTTGTCGCCGGGCTCGCTCGGGCCGCCGTCACAGGAGCCGCCGTTGAGCTCGCAGTCGGCCGGGGATCCGGCGCCGGTGCCGTTGAATCCGAAGGAGACGGAGGCGCCGGGGGCCAGGGTGCCGTTCCAGCTCTTGTTGTGGGCGGTCCAGTGGGTGCCGCTGCTGGTGACGTCGGCGTCCCAGGCGGAGGTGACGGACGTGCCGGAGGGGAAGTCCCACTCGACGGTCCAGGAGCTGAGGCTGGTGGTGCCGGTGTTCTTCACCGTCCACTTGCCCTCGAAGCCGGACCCCCAGTCGGAGACCTTGGTGTAGGTGGCGGTCGCCGAGGCGGCGGCCTGGGCGGGTGTGGCGAGGCCGACCATGGCGGCCAGCGGCAGCAGCAGTGCGGTGGCTCCGGCCGTGGCTCTGGCCAGGAGACTCGTTCTGCGCGGAAGTGCTTGAGTGCTCGTACTCAACGGTGCTCCTCAAGGTGCGGACGGACATGGTGGGGGTGCGTTGCGTCCGTGCGTCCGTGACATGTGCGCGCCGTGAGCGTAGGAAGGTCTGGACCAATCGTCAATAGGTCCAGACCAGTTCCGGGCCAGTCCCGGGATGTTGGGTCAGACGCCCAACTCCTGCGCCAGCACCGCCGCTTGCACCCTGCTGCGGAGGTCGAGCTTCCCCAGCAGACGGCTGACGTGTGTCTTCACCGTCGCCTCGGCCATGTCCAGATGTATCGCGATCTCCGCGTTCGACAGCCCCTCGCCGAGGCAGGACAGCACCTCCCGCTCCCGCCGGGTCAGCGGGTCCAGCACGCTCAGCTCCGGGGCCGTCCGCTCCGCCCGCCCCCCTGCCCCCGGCCGCCTGCGCGGCGCCGCGAACTCGGCGATCAGGCGCCGGGTGACCGCCGGGGCGATCAGCCCCTCGCCGCGCGCCACCGTCCGCACCGCCTCGATCAGGTCCCGCGCCTCGGTGTTCTTCAGCAGGAACCCGGCCGCGCCGGCGCGCAGTGCCCCGAACACGTACTCGTCCAGGTCGAAGGTGGTCAGGACGAGTACGTCGGCCAGACCCTCCCCCACCACCTGCCGGGTCGCCGAGACACCGTCGAGCAGCGGCATCTGAACGTCCATCAGGACCAGGTCGGGGCGCAGCTCCCGGGCCAGCCGCACCGCCGCCTCGCCGTCCCCGGCCTCGCCGACGACCTCCAGGTCCGGGGCGCTGCCCAGGATGAGGACCAGACCGGCGCGTACGGCCTTCTGGTCCTCCGCGACGAGAACGCGGACCTTCCGGGATTCGGTCACGTCGAGGGCTCCTTGTCGTCCTTCGCCACGGGCAGCACCGCCCGTACCGACCATGTCCTCCGCCCGCCGTCGTCCACCGGGCCCGTCTCGAACTCCCCGCCCAGCAGCGCCACCCGCTCCCGCATGCCCACCAGCCCGGCGCCCGAGCCCGGGGCGCGCGGCCCCGTCGCCTGTCGGTCGAACGGGCTGGTCACCCGTACGGTCAGCGCGTGGTCCGCGTGGTCCAGGGCGACGGTCACCTCGCCCGGATCGGCGTGCTTGAGGGCATTGGTAAGCGACTCCTGCACGATGCGGTACGCCGCGAGCTCCACCGGGGCGGGGAGCCCGGCGGTGCCCTCCGGCGGGGCCGGGCCGTCCGGCGGTGCGGCGGGGCCGGTCAGGGTGAACGTGAGGCCGCTGGAGGTGCCGTTCCCCGCCGCCTGCCGTACGAGGGCGGCGAGGCCCCTGAGGGTCGGCGCGGCGGCCGGCTCGTCGTGGCCGCCGCTGTCCCGGAGGAGGGAGATCAGCCGGCGCATCTCGGCGAGGCCCTCGACGCTGTTCTCGCGGATCACCCCGAGCGCATCCCGGCTGGTGTCAGGGTGGTCGAGGGAGAGCGCCGCGGTGGAGTGGATGGCGATGGCCGAGAGGTGACCCGCGACCATGTCGTGCAGCTCCCGGGCCATCCGGGCCCGCTCGGCGACCACCGCCTGCGTACGGTCCATCTCCGCGAGCAGCGCCGTCTGCTCGGCGCGCAGCCGCGCGGTGTCGGCCGCCTGCCGGTGGTTGCGCACGATGGCGCCTGTGGTGGCGGGCGCGAACGAGACCAGACCGGTGACCACCCCGATCAGCAGCCCCTCGGGGGCGCGGAACCAGGCCAGGAAGCCGACGGACACCCCGACGGTGATCAGCCCGGTCGTGACCGGGATACGCCGGGCGGAGGCGGGAGTCCCGTACACGACGGCCGCGTAGACGAGGTCCGTGAACATCAGGACGGTCGCGATGTTGCCGCGGGTGAGCTGGTCGGCGACGATCGCGGCCGTACCGACGAACAGGGCCGTGCGGGGCATGGTGCGGCGCACCAGCTCCAGCGAGGCCATCACGAACAGCGGCACCAGCATCAGCCACTGCGAGTGGAACAGCGCGTGCCGCTCGCCCTGCATATGCAGCCCGAGGGACCACAGCAGCAGACCGCCGGCCAGGCCCGTGGCGGCCGTGAAGACGTCGTCGCGGTGGGGCGGCCGGGGGAGTGTCACGGTCCCATCCAACACGGCACCGGCCCGTGCCGGCCTCCCCGTCCGGGTTGAGCTTCGACTACATCGAAGGATGCAGCGCGGATTCGTCATCGCCGACGACGATCCGGGGCGCGCCGGGCGGCAGGCTTGAGGACATGGTCCTCACCTTGATCGTGGTCTGCGAGGTCGGTTTCTGGGTGCTGCTGGCGGCGGGGCTCGCCGCGCGCTACCTGCTGCGGATGCCCCGTACGGGCGCGGCGCTCCTGCTCTGCGAGCCGGTGCTGGAGGTCCTCCTGCTGGTCGCCACCGCGGTCGACCTGCGAAACGGCGCCGAGCCGAGCTGGACGCACGGGCTGGCGGCGCTGTACATCGGCTACACCGTCGGCCACGGCCACCGCACCGTGAAGTGGCTGGACGGCCACGCCGCCCACCGCTTCGGCGGCGCCCCGCGCCCGGCCGGCCCGCCCCCCCACGGCATGGCTCGCGCCCGCCACGAGGGCCGGATCTGGCTGGGCACCCTGGTGGGCGCCGTGACCGCCACCGCCCTGCTTCAGGCGGCCGTCTGGTATGTCGCGGACCCCGGCAGGGTCGGTTCCCTGGAGAGCTGGATGGGCGCCGCGTGGCGCGCGGCGGGCATCCACGGCCTGATCGCCCTGTCGTACGCGATCTGGCCCAAGAAGGACCCGGCCGCGACCCGCGAACCGGCCAGAACGGACGGCTGAGCAGGTCGGGTGAAGTCGGCTGCGGTTCGGTAGCGCCCTGAAGGGGCGCGGGGAACTGCGCGACCAGCCACGACGGAGCCGCAGCGGACCGACGGCGTATCGCGGCACTTCCCGCAGAGCGCTCAGCGTTCCCCGCCGGGTACCCACAGCACGTCGCCGACCTCCTTGTTGGCCGTCCTGGCCAGAATGAACAGCAGGTCCGAGAGCCGGTTCAAGTACGTCGCCGTCAGGGCGTTCATCGTCTCGCCGTGCACCTCCAGCGCGGCCCACGTCGAGCGCTCGGCGCGGCGGACGACCGTGCAGGCGTGGTGGAGGAGTGCCGCGCCCGGGGTGCCGCCCGGCAGGATGAAGGAGCGGAGCTTCTCCAGGTCCTCCAGGAACCGGTCGCAGTCCGCCTCCAGCTTGTCGACGTACGACTGCTCCACCCGCAGCGGCGGGTACTCCGGGTTCTCGACGACCGGGGTCGACAGGTCCGCGCCCACGTCGAAGAGATCGTTCTGCACCCGGACGAGGACCTTGACGACCTCCTCCGGCAGGCTGCCGAGCGCGACGGCCGTGCCGATGACCGCGTTGGCCTCGTTGGCGTCGGCATACGCGGCGATCCGCAGGTCCGTCTTGGCGGTACGGCTCATGTCGCCGAGCGCCGTCGTGCCCTTGTCGCCGGTGCGGGTGTAGATGCGCGTCAGGTTGACCATACGGCCAGCCTAGTTATGCTCCGGCCGTCCGGCGGACACGTGTGCCCACCGTCACGGCGTGCGCCGCGTATCGCTCCTCGGTTACGGGGTACGGCTCACGTGAGGCCCCGTTCCGGTGTGATGTCCGTCATCTGAGACGTGACGCGCATCTCTTCACCGCCACAGCGCCTCTCCCGGGCAGTAACCTCCCGCCGGAGAACCGAAATGTGAACGCGTGTTAAGGGGAGAGATCGTGGCCAGGAAGCTCGCCGTCATCGGCGCCGGACTCATGGGGTCCGGCATCGCGCAGGTCTCGGCCCAGGCGGGCTGGGACGTCGTGCTGCGCGATGTCACCGACGCCGCCCTCACCCGGGGCACGGACGGCATCAAGGCGTCGTACGACAAGTTCGTCTCCAAGGGCAGGCTCGACGCCGCCGACGCCGAGGCCGCCCTGGCCCGCATCACCACGACCACCGACCTCGACGCCGCCGCCGACGCGGATGTCGTCGTCGAGGCCGTCTTCGAGAAGCTCGAGGTCAAGCACGAGATCTTCCGGGCCCTCGACAAGCTCGTACGGGACGACGCCGTCCTGGCCTCCAACACCTCCGCCATCCCGATCACCAAGATCGCGGCGGTCACCGAGCGCCCCGAGCGGGTCGTCGGCACCCACTTCTTCTCGCCCGTCCCGATGATGCAGCTCTGCGAGCTCGTCCGCGGCTACAAGACCAGCGACGAAACCCTCGCCACGGCCCGCGAGTTCGCCGAGTCCGTCGGCAAGACCTGTATCGTCGTCAACCGCGACGTCGCCGGCTTCGTCACCACGCGGCTCATCTCCGCGCTCGTCGTCGAGGCCGCCAAGCTGTACGAGTCTGGCGTGGCTTCCGCGGAGGACATCGACATCGCGTGCAAGCTGGGCTTCGGGCACGCCATGGGCCCGCTCGCCACCGCCGACCTCACCGGCGTCGACATCCTGCTCCACGCCACCAGCAACATCTACACCGAGTCCCAGGACGAGAAGTTCGCCCCGCCGGAGCTGATGCGCCGGATGGTGGACGCGGGTGACATCGGCCGCAAGAGCGGGCAGGGCTTTTACAAGCACTGAGCCGCCACCGCCAGACCGCCGTCACCCCATAGGGTGAATCTGGTATCGGTTCGCTTACAACGCGCAACTGCTCCGTTGATGCGGCAGTCAGTTGTTGCAACAGAAAGACGTGACGGACAGACAAGCACAGCACTCTCGGGGAGCGCATATGCACATCAGGGGCGACCACACCGAGCTGGTCGTCGGGGGCCGCCTCGATGTCCGCAGCGCGGCGGACGCCCGTACGGTCCTGCACTCGGCCGTCGACGACGGAGCCGGCGACCTCGTGCTCGATCTGACCGGCCTCGACTCCTGGGACGCCACCGGACTCGGGGTCATCATGGGCGCCCACCGGAGGGCCGGCCGGTGCGGCCGCCGACTGGTCCTGCGGGGCGTACCACCCCAGATGCAGCGCCTCCTCGTGGCCACCAGGCTGCACCGCATCCTCGCCATCGAGGGCGGCCTGGCCGCTGAATCGTTGCCCCGCGTCTGACCCACGCGCGTCGGCGTGTACGGACCGGCCGACGACCGGCCCCCCGGCCGTCGGCCGGTCCGTACATGCGGGAGCAAAACGCCCCAGGCGGAGCCCAGCTGCCCAATCCTCACAAGACCGTGACGTCTTGGGCGGCCGGCACCCCGGCTGTTCCGGGATACCGGGGAAGCGTCTAGGGTTTCGGACGTCTGCCCATCGACGGACCCACACGGCGGGCACCGGACCAGAAGCGACACCGCGCGTGCAGATCGGCCGGGAGGGGCTTCGCCGCACCACGCTTTTGGGGGGCTTTCACCATGGACCCGATGAACCCTCGGCCGGACGACCACGGCCACGACACCACCGAAGGCGGCGCCCAGAGCGGCGACACCGCCCGCCCGCGCCCCGCCCGCGACGACCTCCCGCCCCCGCTCGGCCCCGGCAAGACACCGGCTCCCGCCCGCACCACGCAGCTCATCTCCGGCGACTTCCTGCTCACCGTCAACCCCGTCGACGGCAGCGAGATCGAGCCCTGCCCGCCCGGCCGCCGGCCCGAACCCCCCGCCCGGCGCACCCGCGCAGAGCGCGCCGAGCGCGACCGCGCCGCCGCCCCG
>NZ_VSRY01000104.1 GCF_008271805.1 Streptomyces sp. TRM49041 | reverse complement strand
GGCTGACGCTGGCGTCGGCGGAAGAAGCGGCGGGTCTCGGCGGCGAGTTCGGCCTGGTCACGGGCTCGGTGCTGCCGGGGCAGGCTGTGCTTGAGGTCGGCGTTGACCAGCTCGTCGGGGTTCAGCTCTGGCGAGTACGGCGGCAGGAAGTGCAGTTCGACGTCGTCGGGGTGGGCGGCGAGCCAGTCGCGGACCCTCTTGGAGCGGTGGGCGGAGTGCCCGTCGACCACGAGGTGGACCTTGTGGTCGAAGTGGCCGGCGAGCCGGTCCAGGAAGCGGCACATCACCTCGGCGGTGAAGCTCTCGGTGAAGACCATGAAGTGCATCCGGCCCTTGGTGCTGATCGCCGACATCGCGTTCACCGAGAACCGGTTCCCGCTCCGCCGCACCACGGGCGTCTTCCCCTTCTCGCCCCAGGTGCGGCCGGTGACCTGATCCGAGCGGATGCCGACCTGGTCGGCGAAGAGGATCTCACCGCCTTCGGCCTTCGCCTTCGCACGGATCTTCGGCCAGGTCTCCTGATGCCAGCGCGCCACCGCCTCCGGGTCCTGCTCGACGGCCCGCTTGTCCGGACGCTGGAAGGACAGCCCCCACCGCTTCAGGTACTTGCCCACCCCCGGTTCGGTCAGCCGCACCCGGTACAGCTTCGCGATCAGCTCACCCACCAGCCGCCGCGTCCACAACTGCCCACTCACCCCCACGTCGCAGGGCCGGTGGTCGAGGACCGCCTGCCGTACTGCGGCCTGCTCGGCCTCCCCGAGGACCTGGTGCACCCCGACCGGCTTGCCCCGCGGCTGCATGACCAGCGCCTCCCGTCCGCCGGCCTGCCACTTCGCCCACCACCCGTCGACCGCCTTCAGCGACACCCCGAAGACCGCCGCCACGTCCTCACGGTCCCGGCCCGCCACCAACGCGGCCACCGCCCGCAGCCGCAGGGCCTCCTGCGCCGACGGCGACAGATGCCGCGCGTCCCCCACCAGATCGCTCACACCCCACCAACGACCCAGAACCCAAACCGTTTCGGATCAATATGAACAGGGCGGCTGTGGAGGTAGAGGAGCACAGCCCAGGGCAGTCAGCCCTGCACTGGCCGACAAAGCCCGAGGCACCACGCGCCTTCACCCCGTCGAGCAGTTGCAACACGTCCGGTGGCAGGACCCTCGCCCTCGGAAGAGCTACTTGCCCACGTCCCGTAGAGCAACCAGCCAGTCACCAGAACAGCGCATTGGCGCTTTTCGTGTGACCCCAAAGGGTGCCGGATTGGCGTTCCCGCTGACGGTAGGGGGAGGATGCGGCATCGGGAACTCCCGCCCACTGGTGGAGATTTGCGCCGGAGGTGGGGTATCGGAGCGTTCCGTGTTCCCGTAAAGCTCCCGCACGGCGACGGGGAGCCCCAGCGCTGCACCCTAGCTTGGCGGCACGGTGCAGCTGGGGGGCTCCCCAGGACCGCGCAGGAGGTCCTATCCGAGCCCTGTCGAAAGGACGGATTTTGAATCCTGAAGCGGCAACAACCGACCGTACCGCAGTTAGTACAGCAAGCGGCGTCGCAGCCCGCCTTGAGCGCGCTGGCCAGTGGTTTCCCGGGCTGGTGGCCCTACTGGCGATGACTGCTGTACTCCTGATGGTCGCTCTTGGCGAGACAGAACAGATCCCCGCAGTCGCATGGCTCGGGGGCTCCGTGTTTGCCGGAGGCACGGTCGCCAGCACGGTCCTTACCGTGACGGTTCACATCCGTCGGTAACAGAAGATCGTGGAGTGCCCCGGTCGCGCAGGCCGGGGCACAGCCATGCCGATAGCCGGACGGTTTACTGGCGACGTAGGAGCTTGCTACGGCCGTCGATGACGGCCGCCCCTCCGTCCGGCGGGCGAAGCCGCCTCAACGGGAACGACACGTGACGCCGTCCGAGCAGGCTCGTCGTCGAGGAGGAGGGATCGCCAGACCCGCTGTTGTAGTTCCTGGATACACGGGCCGCAGGCGTACATCGGCGCCTGTGCACCGGCCACGCTCGCCGGTCCGATCCACAGGACGCGGGTCGACTGCTGTCCGCAGTAGAGCCAGCAGAGACCGTCGACCCAGTGGTTGCCGTCGTCGGTGGCCGGCGGGTCGGGCAGGCCGCCGCGCGCGAATTCGGCGATGCCGGGGATCACCAGATGGTGCTGTAAGCCCGCCTCGGTGATCACCGGCTCACCTCTCCTGTCCGCGGTCCGTGTCAGGCGAGACAGGGGACGGCCGACTCCCGGTGTCCACGCCTTCGATCGGCATCCACTCGTGCTCCAAGATCGAGTACGTGATCGAGTCCCGCCACGCTCCGCGGACGAACACGTGGTCGCGAATCCGGCCGTCCTCGGTCATACCCGCCCGCAGCAGGGTTCGCGCGGACACTTCGTTGAGAGGTGAGCGGGCCGCCCAGATGCGGTGGAGACCAAGCGCCTGGAAGCCGAGCGCGCACAGCAGGTGGACGGTTTCCGTCCCCAGACCCTTGCCCCACGCAGCCGGGTGCAGGGCGAATCCGATAGTGGCTGCCTGCTGCGGTTCGGTCGCCAAGCGCGCGTAGCCGATCAGCTGGTGCTCGCCGCGTCGGGTGATGGCGAGGCAGTACTCGGTCCTGGGCATGTCCGTGGCGGAGGCGATGGAACGATCGACGATCGCCTGGACCTGTTCGGGGGTGCGGGGCTCGAAGCTGAGGTGCCGGGTGGCCTCGGCATCGCCGTAGATGGCCAGGAGGGCGTCGGTGTCCTCAGGCTCGACTTCACGCAGGGCCAGCCGGGGGCCGGCCAGGTGGACTGGGGTCATGGGCGCGGAGCCTACCTGCGGGTTCATCGGACGAGGACGGAGGTCGGGGTGGCGGTGAAGGCTTCGATCTCCTCGCGCAGATCGGCCGCCACGCCGCCGCTTCGGCGCCCGTCGGCGTGCAGCGCGGCGTGGACTCGCTGGGCGCTGCTCGTGATGCCGAAGTTCCGCTGCTCGATGGGGAGGTCGAGCACGGGTCGTACGGCCTCGATGGCGCCCTCGATCTCGCCGCGGGCGATGCGGGCGAGGGCGAGGTCGGTCTGTGCGCCGGCCTCGTCGCCGAAGGCCCACTCGTCCTCGGCGGCGTCTCGGTACGCGGTGACGGCGGCCTCCGACCGGGTCTCCCCGAGCGCGGGTTCGTCGCCGAGGTGCACGGTGGCCTCGGCGACGTAGTACAGCTGCCGGGGTACGGGGAAGGTCATGATGCCGCCGAAGGCGTCGAGGTCGTCGGGTTCGACGGCCGCGCGGGCGTCCTCGGCCTGCTGGATGGCGGTGCGGGTCGCGTCGGCGTCGCCGATCAGGGCGTGGGCACGGGCGGAGAGACAGGCGAGCCAGACGCCGGTCGTGCCACGGACATTGCCGGCGACGTTCTGGCCGAGGGTGGCGTAGTCGGCGGCCTCGGCGGGGCGGCCGGCCCAGTAGGAGATGAGCGACTGCAGGGAGCGGACCCAGGCGCGCATGGCGTGGTGGTCGGCGTTGTCGGCGCACACGAAGGCGGTGCGGGCCTGCATCATGGCGGCGCTCGGGTTGCCCAGGTCGTGGCTGGCCTTGGCGAGCATGCCGGAGGTGATCCCGGCGAGCAGGTACAGCTCGCGGGCCTGCAGGGGCTTGACCCGGCCGTGCTCCAGGAGCCGGAAGGTGAGGTCCTGCACCTCGACCAGGTCGCCGAGCAGCGTCGGCAGAGCCAGCCTCGGGTACGC
Organism: Streptomyces sp. TRM49041; assembly: GCF_008271805.1. Lineage (GTDB taxonomy): Bacteria > Actinomycetota > Actinomycetes > Streptomycetales > Streptomycetaceae > Streptomyces. The sequence goes on along the minus strand of NZ_VSRY01000104.1, from coordinate 10,243 downwards.
GGCGGTGAGCCGCCGCACTTCGTCATGGATCTGGCCCAGGGTCTCCGGGCCGATGCTGCTGCCCTCCGCCATCGCGGTGAACCGAAGCGCACGACGAGCCGCCATCGCGACCTGCCTTTCCAATTCCGTTGTGCCCGCGTCGAAGCGGGGCTCGCTGCTGAACGGGCCGCCGACAGGCAGTGCCGCTGCCTGCTCGGTGGGGAGGAGGACAGGGGCCGGCCGTGGCGGCGGGACGACGAGCGGGGGATCGGCCGCGGGCGCGGTCGGTGATGCGGCCTGCGGCGCGGGAGCGAGAAGGAGATCGACGCCGACGTCGAACATCGCTTCCAGTACCCGGCACTGGTCGGGGTAGGGGCGGGTCTTCACCGCGCCGCCGTACCAGCGCTCGAACTGCCGCTTCGAGACCGACAGGCCCCGGAGCCGGGGATCGTTCTCGTGCTCGGCGATCGAGCTCGCCGTTGCTTCGAACCGGAGGCGGAAGGTGTCGTAGACCTGCCAGTGCCGCCGGAGCGTCAAGACCCGTAAGAGCGTGGGAGTTTCAGCCACGGCAGATCCTCTCCGTCCCCGTTCGTCTCCACCCGACGATAGCCGCGTCGGATCGGCAGGAAACCCGTTCGGCGGCTCCCCGACCGAGATGACGGCGGCCATGACGGTGGTCATGACGCACGACCGACATCGACCGGGTCGCCGGCCATCCCGGGAGTGCGGTGCCATGACGGCGGCGACGTCGTATCCATGCCTCACCGCCCACCCCCATGCTGAACGCCACTTCGCCGTACGTGTACTTCCGGCGGCGGAGCGTGAGATCGGGAGCTGTCTCAGCGGCTCTGGCCGATCGCCCCATCCAGCACCACGTGCCCGTCGGCCCGTTCATGAGCGGGCCGACGACGGGAGGGAACTGATGGACACCCTGACCGCCCTTGCCGGGCAGATCGCCCAGCTCGACGCCGTCGACTCCGCTCAGCTGGAGCGGATGCGCCACGAGGCCCTGACGGCCCCGGCACCTTGGAAGGAGGAGTACAGCGCCTACCAGTCCGGGGGCTGGTGGACGACCTCGCTCATGAACGCCTCTGGTGACGCAGCCGACGTGACGATCGGCGACTGCGAGGCCCGGCCGACCGACCTGCTGGCGCAGATGCCGGCCACCGCCGCCCTGCTGACCGAACTCGGCCTGAACTACATGTGGGTGCGGCTCGCCCGGCTGGAGGCCAACGCCTTCCTGTGGGAGCACCGCGACTACGACGAGCTCGACCAGGTCGAGCGGCACCGGCTGCACATCCCCCTGCACACCAACACGTCGGCGTTCCTAGTCACCGGCGGCACCAAGGTGCACATGACCGGCGGGCGAGTCTGGCGGCTGACGCCGACGTACGCCCACGGGGTGTGCAACCTGCTGGGGCCGGACCGGATCCACCTGATCGCCGACGTGTACGCCGACGACGCCTACCGGCGCCTCGCCCGACGGCCCACGCTCAACCCCGGCTCCGCCGAACCGCTGGCCTCGGCCGACCAGACGGTGCTCGCCGAACGACTTCAGGCCGCCCGTGGCATGGCCGGTCTCGGCTACACCGACGCAGCCGAGCGGATGCTCCTGCGGCTCTTCTACACCTACGCCTTGCCCGAGGGCGCGGTCTACGACCTGATCGCCGAGCTGCACACCTCGCTCGGCGACGAGGAGGCCGCCACGCGCTGGACGTCGGCCAAGCGCCGCCTCCTCGCCCTCACGGCCTGACCGCCACGGCCCACACGCTGAAATCCGATCGGAGGACGCACGTGCCCACCCTGCACCTGGCGGAACTCACCTTCGCCAACCGCCCGTTCCAGCTCCCGCTGCTGTCCCGGCTCGCCGACATCCTGGCCACCTCGCCGGCGGTCACGCACCTGATGGTGCGTGGGTCGCTGGCCCACGGCACCGCCGACCGCCTCTCGGACGTCGACTTCGTCGTCGGCGTCCAGGACGCCGACCTTCCCTCGTTCGTCGAGGCCCTGGACGACCTGATGTCCATCGAGGCCGGCGCCCTGCTGCCCGGCTGGCGCGACACGATCGTCGCCGACCTCGGCGGCGTCGGCATGGTCTTCCTCGTCCCGGACGAAGGACACCTGCACCAGATCGACCTCTACCTCGCGCCCGCCTCGCGCATCCCACACCTTCGGGCGACGGTCGCCACCGCGTTACTCCTCGACCGCGAGCCGGCCATCGCCCCTGCCGAGGGAACAGCGGCTGCCGAGCGGTTCGCGGCCGAGTTCCTCGCCCGGCCCCGTACGTGCACCGAGCTGCTCATCGAGCACATGGTGCTGGCCGTGCTGCTGCACAAGCGCATCAAGCGCGGCCAGCGGTTCGTCGCCTACTCCGAGTGGCACCGCCTCCACACCGCGACAAAGGACCTGATCAAGACGGCTCTGGCACCCACCTCGCGGTTCTGGGGCTGGTACCAGCTGCGCGAGGAGATCGCCGTCACCCCGATCGGCCGGGCCTGCCTCAGCGACCTGGAAGCGGCGATCAGCGGACCGGCCATCCCCCTCGCCGCCGACGTCGACGCGGCCGTCGAACGGACGCTCTCCCTCGTCGAACGGGCCTGCCCCGAGGCGCTGAGCGGACTGGAGAGCCCGATCGCCGCGTACCGCACCTACCTGGAGCTGATGTGAACGCGCTCCACCTCGCAGGCCCGGCCTCCGACCGGGCCCGCGAGGGCCTGACCGCCGTCTTCTTCGGCGGGGTCCGCCCCGCCTCCGGCGAGGAGGAAAAGCTGGCCGAGGAAATCGGCCAGGCCCTGGCCCAAGCCGGATACCAGCTCCTGCACGGCGGCTACAACGGCCTCATGGAAGCCGCCGCGCGCGGGGCCGCCGCCGAAGGAGCCCTGGTCACCGCAGTGACCCTGATCAGCAAGCACGACGAGTGGGGCCCGTTCAACCCGCACGCCACCACGTCCGTCCACCTGCCCGACCTCGGCACCCGGCTCAACCACTACCTGGACCACGCCGACCTCGTCGTCGCCATGGGCGGAGGCATCGGCACCCTCCACGAGCTGACCGCCGCCATGTACTACGCGACCACCATCCGGCCCGTACCGATCTTCCTCGCCGGGCCGACCGCCCTGCGCCTGCTCGCCTTCCTGCGCGAGGAGAAGTGGCTGTACGAGACCCCCACCCGGCCCCTCGGATTCCTCAGCACCACCGAGTCCGCCGACATCTTCCGCGACCGCCTCGCCGCTCTCGACACGTCCGACACGGCACCGAACGGAGGAGCATGACCACCAGCACCCGGCTGCCCGACCTCACCGTCCGGCTCGCCGAAACCGCCCTCGTCACGGCCCCCTTCCACCTCGCCGACGGCGCGAGGCTCGACAGCTACTTCGACGAGTACCGTCTGGCCGCCGACCCCGAGCTCCTGCGCGACACCGCCGCAGCCATGGCCACCCTCGTCCCCAGCAATGCCCAGCTCCTCGCCGGCATCGAACTCGGCGGCGTCCCCCTCGTCGTCGCCCTGTCCGCCGCCACCGGCCTGCCCGCCGTCTTCGTGCGCCGCCGCCCGAAGGGATACGGCTCCCGACGGCAGATCGAAGGCGCGCCCTTCACCGGCCGACGGACGGTTCTCGTCGACGACGTGGTCCGCTCCGGCGGACAACTGCTCGCCATGGCCCGCATCCTGCGGATCGCCGGTGCACCGGTCAGCGACGCACTGTGCGTCCTTGAGCGACCGCTCGGCGGCAGAACGCTGCTGACCGAGCACAACATCACCCTCCACTCCCTGCTCACCGAGGCCGACCTGCCGGAATCGCCTCGGAGGGGTGATCCCGCGTGAAGCGGGCCGTGCTGTTCGACCTCGACGGCGTCCTGGTCGACAGCCGCCACGCCCAACTCGCCACCCTGGCGGGCTTCGCGACCTCCGCCCTCGGCCGACGCGTCACCGTCGCCAACCTTCCGGCCGGGGCCGCGACCACCCCGCGCGAGCACATCCTCGCCGAACTCGGCTACGCAGGAGCGATCAACCAGGACAGCTGGGACGCGGCGACGGCCACCGCGACCCTCAGCGCCGAGGTGTTCCCGTTCGTGGCCGACACGCTCGCCGCGCTCCGCGCCGCCGACGTCGCCACCGGCATCGTGACCCTGCGAAGCCGCCAGCGGGTCGACTGGCTTCTGCCACCCGCCGTCCTGAACCTGGTCGATGTCGTCGTCTGCTACGAGGATGCGGCACCCAAGCCCGCGCCGGACGGCCTCCTGCTCGCCCTCGACAAGCTCGGCGTGTCACCCGGCGACGCCGTGTTCGTCGGCGACATGGCGTCCGACATGCACGCGGCCCGCGCGGCCGGCGTGACGCCGATCGGTTCCGGCTGGGGCTTCTCCGACCCGGCGGCGCTCACCCGGGCCGGCGCAGCCGTCGTACTCCCCCACACCGACGACCTCGCCGGAACGCTGCTGTCCCTGACAGGCGCCAGGCGGCGGGGCGCATAAATCCAAGTGATCTTGACTCCGGACCCGCTACGCTGGGTGGCGCAGTCGCAGCGGACCGTTGCGTCCGGTGTCGGCTGCGCCACCTCAAGCGACGGATCTGGAGTCATGGTCTACACCGTGGGGGCGCGAGCTATCTGCGTCGAGCTGGAGAACTGAGAACCTCTCAGTCCCTGTTCTCGGCCCGGCTCGGCGTGTGATCGACCCACATCTCTCCACGACTCTTCCGTGAGGGCCACACCACCATGCGCTCGACGCAGATCCGCTCCACCTTCCTGGACTTCTTCACCTCGCGCGGCCACCGCCAGGTCCCGTCCAGCCCGCTCATTCCCTCCGATCCGACCCTGCTGCTCGCCAACGCCGGCATGAACCAGTTCAAGCCGTACTTCCTGGGCGAGGTCACCCCGGAGTTCCCCCGCGCCACCACCATCCAGAAGTGCGCCCGCACCTCCGACATCGACAACGTCGGCCGGACCAACCGGCACGCCACATTCTTCGAGATGATGGGCAACTTCTCCTTCGGCGACTACTTCAAGGCCGACGCCATCGCCTTCGCCTGGGAACTCCTCACCCAGGGCTACAACTTGGAGAAGGACCGCCTCTGGATCACCGTCTACCAGGACGACAACGAGGCCGAGCAGCTCTGGCGGAAAATCGGCGTCCCCGCCGAGCGCATCCAGCGCCTGGGCATGGAGGACAACTTCTGGTCCATGGGCGTCCCCGGACCCTGCGGACCGTGCTCGGAGGTCAATTACGACCGGGGGCCGGCCTTCGGCCGCGAGGGCGGACCGGCCGTCGACGGCGAGCGGTACGTGGAGATCTGGAACCTCGTCTTCATGCAGTCCCAGCGCGGCGAGGGCGACAAGAAGGGCGGCTTCCCGATCCTCGGCGACCTCGCCCAGCAGAGCATCGACACCGGCCTCGGCCTCGACCGCCTCGCCGCGATCCTCCAGGACGTCGAGAACGTCTGCGGCACCGACCTCCTGCGGCCCACCCTCATGACCGTCCAGGAACTCGCCGGCCGGGACTACCCCGGCAGCGGCGAGGAGAAGGTCTCCTTCCAAGTCGTCACGGAGCACGCCCGCTCCATCGCCTACCTGATCGCCGACGGAGTCCTGCCCGCCAAGGACGGCCGCGGCTACGTCCTGCGCCGCCTGATGCGCCGCGCGATCCGCCACGCCCGCCTCCTCGGCATCGACCAGCCCGTCCTCGCCCCGGCCACCGCCAGCGTCATCGCCAACCTCGGCGGCGTCTGGCCCGAGCTGACCGCCCAGGCCGCCCTCATCGAGCAGGTCGTCACCGCCGAAGAGGAGTCCTTCACCCGCACCCTCGCCCAGGGCACACGGCTCCTGAACGCCGCCATCACCCGCAGCCGCGAGAACCGGTCCACGACCCTGACCGGCGAGACCGCCTTCGAGCTGCACGACACCTTCGGCTTCCCCGTCGAGCTGACCGTCGAAGCCGCCCGCGACGCCGGCCTGACCGTCGACGAAGACCGCTTCGCCGACCTGCTCACCGAACAGCAGCGACGCGCCAAGGCCGGCGGAAAGGCCAAGACCGCCCAGGCGCTGCGCCGCCAGGACGCCTACCGCGAGCTGTCCGCCCGCCACGGCCGTACCGACTTCGTCGGCTACGACCGCCTCGACACCGAAGCCACCGTCCTCGGCCTCATCTCCGACGGCACCGTCGTACCCGGCGCCGACCAGGGCAGCACCCTCGAACTGGTCCTGGACCGCAGCCCGTTCTATGCCGAATCCGGCGGCCAGGTAGGCGACACCGGCACCATCCGCACCGCCGACGGAACCCTCCTGGAAGTCCTGGACACCAAGCCTGGCCTGGAAGGCTTCCACGTCCACACCGTACGCGTCGCCGAAGGCGAGATCCGCACCGGAGAGCAGGCCGAGGCCCTCGTGGACGGCGCCCGTCGCGAGGCCGTCGCCCGCTCCCACTCCGCCACCCACGTCCTGCACGCCATGCTCCGCCGCACACTCGGCGACCACGCCCGCCAGCACGGCTCCCTCGTCGACGCCGGCCGCCTCCGCTTCGACTTCGCCCACTTCTCCGCCGTCGACCGCACCCAGCTCGCCGCCATCGAGAACCTCGTCAACGACAGCCTCCTCGCCGACCCCGAGCTACGCGTCTGGCACGCCTCACGCGCCGAAGCCGAGGCCGCCGGAGCCACCGCCCTCTTCGGCGAGAAGTACGGCGACCACGTCCGCATCGTCGACATCGGCGACTTCTCCCGCGAACTCTGCGGAGGCACCCACATCGGCCACGGCTCCAACGCCGGCCCCGTCCGCATCCTCGGCGAAGCCTCCATCGGCTCCAACCTCCGCCGCATCGAAGCCCTCACCGGCCGCGACGCCCTCGACTACTACGACACCGAACGCCGCCTCCTCGAAGAACTCTCCACCCTCCTCGGCACCCGCCCCCAAGACGCCCCCGACGCCCTCCGCAAGCGCCTCGACGCCCTCGCCTCCGCCGAGCGGGAACTCGGCCGCCTCCGCGAGGCCGAGCTGCAAGACCGCGCCCAGCAGCTCGCCGCCTCCGCCCGCACGGTCGCCGGTGGTCGCGTCGTCGCCGAGAAGGTGACCGGCCTCGGCCCGAACGAGCTCCGCACGCTCGCCCAGCACACCGCCAGCCTCCTCGGCGCCGGCCACGCCGTCGTCGTCCTCGGCACCGAGCACCAGGGCAAGGCCCTCCTGGCCGCCGCGGTCACCCGCAGCCTCCACGACATCGGCACCGACGCCAGCCGCATCCTCATCCCGGCCGCACGTACGGTCGGCGGCGGAGCCGGAGGCAAGGGCCCCGTCGCCAGCGCCGGCGGCCGCCGCACCGAAGCCCTCGACGAGGCCCTCACGATCGCCGCCCAGGACGCCGCCCGCGCCCTCGCCCAGTAGCCGCGACTGCCGGTGCCACCACAGGCGGCACCGGCAGTCCGTGTCACAGCCCGTATCCGCCTGGCACCAGTTCTTTCAAGAGCACCACGCTCTCGTAGTTCGTGACGCTCCACCGCCAGGACCCGACTGACACGTACCCGCGCCTGCGATACCAGCCGACCAGATCGACCGCCTCGGCCGACGTGTCGATCACCACCTGCGCCGACCCGAGCACGGCAATTCGTTCCTCCGCCAAGGCCAGAAGGCGCTGCCCGAGCCCCGTCCCGCGGTACTCCGGGGCCACAGCCAGCTGCCAGAACGACCCCGCACCCGCCGGAGCGGGATACCCCTCAGGTAGGGAGTACGGAGCCTTTACTGTCACCGACCCCACAAGCTCCGCGCCTCGGGCAGCGAGCCAGCACTCCCCCCTCCGTACTCGACGCTCGGTGTCCTGCACCGACTGATACGAGGCGAAGAAGACTCGGCTGGCCTCCGCGTGATCAGCGTAGGAGCGATGAAGCAAGGCAGTCAGCTCTTCCACGGAGTCACCGACGATAAGCCGTCTCACCTGCACATCGCTGGTCAGCGAGCTTGCCGCGTCCGCCATGGCTCACCACCCTTCGTGTCCCATATTGGGCAAACAACGCAGATGTGACACCTCGAGGTCGCCGAGAGGGTCCGGCAAGGCCATGCACTCTGTCCAGCGCCTGAAGGGCCTCACATCTGCGGCGACGCCCACGCTTGGCCTGACCTCCAGAACGGCCTCGTCGGCCATGATCGCAGCCCTGGAAACCTCTCGCCCCTGACCCAGGACGAGTAGAAGCCGGGCAAAGGCGAAAACACTTATGGGATCAGTAGTAGACGTGCCAGACTGAGTGTGCTTGTGACTTCCAAGGAGCCGCTTCATCATGTCGCAAAACATCTCACCGTGCCCAATGCCTCATGCCCATAGGCGACTCCTGGATTGCCACGCCCAATGGCACAGTTTGCAAGATTCCTATTTCGGGCCTGAAGAATTCCGTCTGGCATTGAACTCGTTCCTTCAGACCCATCGGAGCGTAACGTCACTCCTTCTCAAATACAAGGCGACGCTTACAGGGTTTCAGGAGTGGTTCACGCAGTTTGCGGAAGGCGCCGCCAAGAGCGACATTATGCGGTGGGCAAAAAAGTCACGCAATCGGATCGTTCACGAATCCGATCTGGAGCTTCACAGCTCTTGCCGGGTGGTCTGGATTGGAGATTGGTACAGCAGACTAGAGGTGGTCGCGAATTTTCCGCCTCGGATGACCATAAGTGAAATCATTGAAGCCATCCTCCATTCAAGAGGAATGCCACCCTTTGGCACCATCACCGTCAACCGGCGATGGATCGACAAAGAACTACCTTCATGGGAATTGCTAGAGGCCACGGCCGATTCCTACATGGAGCTCAACCGCTTGCTCCGCACCGGCCATCTTGCGGCAGGCATCGGAGAATGCGATCTGACTTCTGACCATGAGGAAGAGTGCATCACCTCAGAACTACCGAATCTATCCGGCCACATGACCTGCATGCACTCTGCGCGCTCCAGGCGTGATGCGTGCTCGGATCTTGGACGGGGGCAGGGGAACGTCGAAGGGCGCGGCCCGTCATGATCATGTGATTCCACTCGCAAGATCGTGAAGGCCGCGCCCGTATGCCATCCTGCCCGACCCTGCCCACCTCTCGTCAACTCGCCGATCAACTCGGCGTCGGGGTCGGGGAGTTGTGCACGCCCGCGAAACTCCCCTCGCTCCTGGAGGCGGTCGACGCCGTGCCCGACCCGCGTTCTGTGCACCTGGTCACGCACCCCCTCCCGATGCTGCTCGGCCTGGTGGCCTGCGCCCTGCTGTGCGGGGCGCGCTCGGTGCGCGGTGTGATCCGCTGGGCGAACGGTCAGGGCGCCGGCATCCTGGCCGCACTCGAAGTCCCCGACGGTGATCCGGCGCAGTTGCCGGTGGCCACCACGCTCACCCGCACCCTTGCCCGGATCGACGCCGACGCACTCGATGCGGCCGTCGGCACCTTCGTACAGACCCACGCCGCCGACCCGCTGGCCGGAATCGCGGGAGATCCGCCCCTGCTGCAGCTGGCCGCGGACGGCAAGACGGTTCGCGGCGCCCGCGACGCCGACGGCCTGCAGCTTCACCTGCTCGGCGTCTACCAGGTCGATCCCGGCGTGATGCTCGCCCAGCGCGAGATGCGCCACAAGCCCCACGAGACCGTGCACTTCACCGCCGCCCTCGACCTGATCGCCGACATCACCGGGGCGATCGTGACCGCCGACGCCCTGCACACGGTGGCCGATCACGCCCGCTACCTGCACCGACGCGGCGCCTTCGGACTCTTCCCGGTCAAGGAGAACCGCGCCGCCCTGTTCGCCCGGCTCGACGCGCTCGACTGGGACGAGACCACGAACCCGCAGATCAGCATGGTCCGTACCGAGGAGACCAACAGCGGCCGCCACGAGACCCGCATCGTCCGCGTCCAGGCACTGGAAGACGGCCAGGTCAACTTCCCGCACGCCACCCATGCCCTGCTGGTGGAGCGGTACACCACCGGCCGGGGCGACGGAAAGACCCACGCGGACGCCGAACTCGGCATCACCACCGCACCTGTCCAGACCGCCGACGCGGCCATCCTCGCCCGCTGCGTGAGAGACCAATGGGCCATCGAATCCCAGCACTTCATCAGAGACGTGACCTTCGGAGAGGACGCCTGTCGGGCCCGCACCGGCAGTCTGCCCCGAGCCCTCGCCACCTTCCGCAGCCTGGCGATCAGCCTCGCCCACCTCGCCGGATGGAAGAACAACGCCGCCGCACACGACCACTACCGCAACCACCCGGCCGACGCTCTACGCGAACTCGGTCTCACGGGCTGAGCACGCATCACACCTG